>NZ_WWSY01000010.1 GCF_009876115.1 Collinsella aerofaciens
TCGATTGGGACAGGCGGGCCTTCGAGGCCGAGCGCAAAATGGATTCTAAAAAACACCTTGCCAAATAGGAGCGTCAGGACGCAGAGAGGCTCCGCAGCGCGAAGCGCGCAGCGGAGCCTCTTTGCATGTCCGAGGACGTTCCGGAGAGAAGCCCCCGTCACGCCCCCGGATTCCCGGTGGGAGTTCTAGACCTTGTCGGCCTTAGTACATACCGCCGCCCTGCTGACCAGCGGTGGCAGCAGCGATAGCGTCCTCAAGCTGAGTGTTCTTGGGCACATCGGAGACGGTAGCCTCGGTAATGAGAATCAGGCTGGCAACGGAAGCAGCGTTCTGCAGGGTGACGCGGCTGACCTTGACGGGGTCGAGGACGCCCATCTCGATCATGTCGCCCCACTCGCCGTTGGCGGAGTTGAGACCCTGGCCGGCGGGCAGCTCGGCAACCTTGTCGACCACGACGGCGCCCTCAAAGCCAGCGTTCTTGGCGATGGTAGCAACCGGAGCGGTCAGAGCCTTCTTGACGATATCGACGCCGATCTTCTCCTCGGGGTCGTCGATCTCGACAGCATCGAGCGCAGGAGCAGCGTCCATGAAGGCGACGCCACCGCCGGCGACGATGCCCTCCTCGACAGCAGCGCGGGTAGCCTGCAGGGCATCCTCAACGCGGTGCTTGATCTCCTTGAGCTCGGACTCGGTAGCAGCGCCGACCTTGATGACGGCAACGCCACCGGAGAGCTTGGCCAGGCGCTCCTGGAGCTTCTCACGGTCGAAGTCAGAGGTGGTGTTCTCCATCTCGCCCTTGATCTGAGCGATGCGGGCGTCGATGGCCTCCTTGGAGCCAGCGCCGCCGACGACGACGGTGTTGTCCTTGGAGATGGTGACGGACTTAGCGGTACCGAGCATATCAGCGGTGATGTCAGCGACCTTCACGCCCAGCTCGTCCAGAGCAGCCTGGCCACCGGTGAGGACGGCGATGTCCTCCAGGATGCGCTTGCGGCGATCGCCGTAGCCCGGGGCCTTGACGGCGCAGACGTTGAGGGCGCCACGGATCTTGTTGAGGACGAGGGTCGGCAGAGCCTCGCCATCGATGTCCTCAGCGATGATGAGCAGGCCACGGCCAGCGCGCTGGACAGCCTCGAGAACAGGCATGATGTCCTGGACGCTGGAGATCTTCTGGTCGGTGATGAGGATGTACGGATCCTTCATCACGGCCTCCATGCGGTCGTTATCCGTGACGAAGTAAGCGGAGACATAGCCCTTGTCGAACTGCATGCCCTCGACGGTGTCGATGGTGATGTCGAACGTCTGGGAATCCTCGACGGTGATGACGCCGTCCTTGCCCACGACCTCCATGGCCTCGGCGATCTTCTCGCCGACCTCGGGGTCACCGGCGGAGATGGTACCGACGGAAGCAATCTGCTCCTTGGTCTCGACCGGCTTGGCCTGCTTCTTCATCTCGGCGACGGCGGCGTTGACGGCCTTGTCGATGCCGCGACGGATGGCCAGCGGGTTGGCGCCAGCGGCGACGTTGCGCAGACCGTCGTTGACGATGGCTTGAGCGAGCAGGGTTGCGGTGGTGGTGCCGTCACCCACGGTGTCGTTGGTCTTGGTGGCGACCTCCTTCACCAGCTGAGCGCCCATGTTCTCGATGTTGTCCTCGAGCTCGATCTCCTTGGCGACAGAAACGCCGTCGTTGGTGATGGTCGGAGCACCGAACGTGCGCTGCAGCGCAACGTAGCGACCCTTGGGGCCCATGGTGACGGTAACGGCGTCGGCCAGAGTGTTGACGCCCTTGGCAAGCTTAGCGCGGGCATCGGTGTTGAACGTAATGTTCTTTGCCATGGTAGGTAATCCTCCAAAAGAAATGTGACTCGCGTCGCCGCTTCCGAGTCCTATGCGACGATCGCGTTCAAAGACGAATCAGAGATTCTGACGAGACTAGGCCTCGACGACGGCGTAGATGTCGTCGGCGCGCATCAGCAGATACTTCTCGCCGTCGACCTTGACCTCGTTGCCACCGAACTTACCGTAGATGACAACGTCGCCGACCTTGACGTCCATGGGGATGCGCTCACCCTTGTCGTTGACCTTGCCGGCGCCAACGGCAACGATGGTGCCACGCTGCGGCTTCTCCTGAGCGTTGCTGGCGATATACAGACCAGAAGCGGTCTTCTGCTCGGCCTCGTCGGGCTTGACCAGAACACGATCTGCAAGCGGCTTCAAAGACGACATGCTTGTCTCCTCCTTTTTGGGCCGCGCGGTTATGCCGCGCGAATTAACCCTTTTTTGTTTGCGTACGCGTTGAATGGTACCCACGAATGGCGGGTTATACAACACGGAGTCAAAAAATCTTATTTTTTGGCACTTAGATTTTCTGAATACCGGGGGATAACTTAGCGGTGGCTTCCGTGTGGCTCCGGAGGGGCGGGGCATAAGGTTTCCTGCTCGGGCAGTCCTGCTCGCACGAAGGCCACATTAAGTGGCCTTCGGCTCGTGCGGAACTCACGATAAACCTTATGCCCCGCCCCTCCGGAGCCACACGGGAGCCAGGTTAACTAATTCGGTCCCGGCATTCAGAAAAGTCAGTGCAGCAAAATGGCGATGCGGATAGGAATGTGGGCATGGTTTTCGCTGCGCGCACGGGTCCCCTGGGGAGCAGCGTGCATTTTTGGGAGTTTTCAGCAAGCCAGGACGGCTGCATACGCGCCGGACACACCATATTGGTCCCAAGAACGCCTTTGACCGGCGATTTGGTCGACGGGCAAACCCCGTCAGGACAAAAAAGCGTGCCTCGCGCCGCACCGGACCCCAAAATGACGTCGATCTCCGCAATGCCACCCGACTGCAGCGGCACCGGCAGAGCTCACGGTGCTGAATACTCCATTTTTTGCACGGCCCAGGCGGGGGTACATCAGGACCGGAAAGAACATCTCAACTTTTTTTGCAATCTGCAACTGGAAGTATGCAAAACGCTAAGAGAAAGCATCGCTGATGTCCCAATTGAGCGCGCGGAGCAGCAGCGCTTCCACCCTGCGCCCAAATCCAGCAGAGAGGGGACGCTCCTAACGAACCCCCATCGGCAAACAAACGCGGCTCGAGCGCCATCCCAAAATATGCTGCCCGAGCCGCGTTTAACGGTACGGCATGAATATTAGCGCTCGTAGATTAAGTTGCCCGCCAGGTAGGTGGCCTGAACCTTGGTGGCTTGCAGCTCTTGGGGGTCGATGGTGAGCGGGTTTTGGTCCAGGACTACCAGGTCGGCGTATTTGCCGGGCTCTAGGCTGCCGAGGTTTTGCTCGTCGCCCGCTGCGTACGCGCTGCCAAGCGTGTAGCTGCGCAGGGCCGTTGCCGCGTCGATACGCTCGCTCGGCAGCCAGCCGCCCTCGGGCCAGTGGCTGCGGGGATCTTGGCGCGTGATAGCCGTGTAGAGCACGTTCATGCTGGTAACGGCCGTGATGGGGCTGTCGGTACCGAAAGCTTGACGGATACCGCGCTGCTTATAGGTTGCGAACGGCCACATGATTCGGCTTCGCTCCAGGCCAAGGTCGCGCTCTGGGCCACCCGGATCGAGCGTGATGTGGCAGGGCTGGCTCGAGGCGACCACGTTGAGCTTGCGCAGGCGGTCGATGTCCTCGGGCAGGAGGTTCTCCAGATGCTCGAGTGTGTTATGGCCGTGCTGGGGCAGGCCGTACAGGTCGGCGGCCTCCTCGAAGATATCCAGCGCGGCATGAATCGCACCGTCGCCGATGACGTGGATGCGCACGGTGTGACCGCGCTCCGCGGCAGCGAGGACCAGCTTGCGCATACGCTCGGCAGGAACCGTCAGGCGACCTTGATCGCCCGGGAAGCGCGGGTTGGTATAGGGCTCAGTAAGATAGGCCGTATGCTCGCTCGACACGCCGTCGAAGAACTGCTTAAAACCAGGCGCCGAGAGCAGCGCGTTGTTCGCGTAGCGGGTCTGCAGTTCTTCTAAGCGCGATTGGTCATCCAGCAGCGTGGGAAAGAGATGGGCGCGGATGCCCAACTTGCCGGCTGCCTGCAGTTTGTCGTAGACGTCGTCGCGGATAAAATCGCAGCCCGGCATGGGCATGAGCGACATGTCGCAAATCGAGGTAATGCCTTGCTCGGCCATGCGTTTCATTTGGTCGGCATACGCGCTCGCGATACGGTCCTCCCCCAGCCACTCAAGACAGCGCGGCAGCAGCTGCATGGCCGCAGCCTCATGAGCAATACCCGTGAGCTCGCCATTTGCATCTTTGTCGTAGCTGCCACCCGCCGGCGGCTCGCTGTCACGCGTCACGCCGAGTGCCTCGAGCGCGCGGCTGTTGAGCCAAAGCGTATGCCCGTCGCCCGAATACATAACGCAGGGACGATCGGGGAATGCCGCATCGAGCGACGCCTTGGTAGGATGCTCGGGCGGGTCCCAACGGTAGTCGCGCCAGCCCTGCGTCACAACCCAAGCGTCATCGGGCAGGTCCTTGGAAAACTCGAGCGCATGTTGCACCAGCGCCGCCTCGGACGTGCCCATATCCATGAGCATGTACGGCGAGGAGCCGACCGAGGTATGGAAGAAGTGCAGATGAGCGTCATGGAAACCTGGGCAGACAAACTGCTCGCCGTAGTCGATAACCGGCGTGGCGGCAGGCGCGGCGGCAATCACGTCATCGGGCGCACCGACTGCGACGATACGGTCGCCTGCGATGGCAATCGCCAGCTCGCGGGCGGTATCGATGCCGTCTTGCGCGGTAAAGACGTTCTTGGAGCGGATAATCCGATCGATATGTTGCATGGGCATCCCCATCTCTGGCAGGAAATTCAACACCCCCGAGTGTACTCCCCCGCCCTTGTAACAAAACCCCAAGCGGCAAACGGCAACTTTACCAGCCCTAGCGGCAGGTGGCATACTGGAGAGAGCCTGTACGATTTTGCGATCAACCCAGCAAGGAGCAAATCGACCATGACGAAGACCAAGGCACAGCAGATTATGGCGGCGACCGAGGCTCGCGCGGCTGACGACGTCACCGCAGCCATCCAAGATATCGCTACCGAGTTTGAACCCTACATCATCAAGCAGCGCCGCCACTTCCATAAGCACCCGGAGCTAAGTCTCGCCGAGGAGCGCACGACTTCTGACATCGCCAACCAGCTCGACGCCATGAATATCCCCTACGAGCGTCCCCTTAAGACGGGTCTTGTGGCGACCCTTCGCGGCACCGCGCCCGACGCCTATCGCGAGGACGGCACGCCGCGCCGCCGCATCCTGCTGCGCGCCGACATCGACGCCCTGCCCGTCACCGAGCAGACCGGCGAGGATTTCGCCAGCGTCAACGAGGGCTGCATGCACGCCTGCGGCCACGACTGCCACATCGCCATGATGCTCGGCACGCTGCAAATCCTGCGCCATATGACCGACGACATCCACGGCGAAGTCCGCATCGTCTTCCAGCCCAGCGAGGAAAACGGCCAGGGCGCCAAGCTCATGATCGGCACGGGCGTGCTCGACGGCGTCGATGGCGCCTACGCCGCGCACATCTGGAGTGAGGTCGACGCCGGCACCGTGAGCTGCGAGCCCGGACCGCGCATGGCCAATACCGACTGGTTCCGCATCGACGTCCGCGGCACCTCGTGCCACGGCGCCATGCCCCAGCGCGGTCACGACGCCGTTATGGTTGCCGCCGAGATCGTCAACGCTCTGCAGACCATCGTTTCGCGCGAGATCAGCCCCTACGAGCCGGCCGTCATTACCGTCGGCGAGCTGCACGGCGGAACCGCGCGCAACGTTATCGCCGGCACGGCCTACCTCGCCGGCACGGTGCGCACCTACGGCGATTCGACCCACGAGGAAATGCCGGAGCTTATGCGTCGCATCGTGGAGCATACCGCGGCCGCCTTGGGCGCCGAGGCAAAGCTCACCGACTACACCATCGCCAATTACAAGGTCGAAAACGATGCCGCCTCGAGCGAGCGCTGCCGCCAGGCAGTAATCAAATGCCTGGGCCCCACCGGTCAAGGTCATTACCGCGGCACGCTTTCGGGCGAGGATTTTTCGGAGTACCTGCGCCGCGTACCGGGCGTGCTCGCCTTTGTAGGTACGCGCAACCCCAAGATTGGCGCCACGTACGCCCAACATTCCTGCTTCTACAAGATCGACGAGACTGTGCTGGCAAAGGGCTCCATGGTGGCCGCCCAATATGCCATCGACTTTTTGGCCGAGCCCACGCAAGAGGAGCTCGACGGCCCCACGATTGCCGCGGTCGCCGAGACCAATCCCGACCTGGCAGCCAAACTGCGCTCTGCCAAGGCCACGGCCGCCGAGGCCCGCGACGCCATGCACGATGCCCGCACCGCCCGACACGCCGCAATCAAGGGCATCCACGATGCACGTGCCGCCGCTCGCCGCGAGGAGAAGCACGACGAGTAGTCGATCCACGACCATCTCGCAGTCATAGCCGCATCGCGATATCAAAGCGGGGGCGGACGCTTCGGCACGTCCGCCCCCGCTTATTTGTCAAGCGCTATTTCTACCGTTTCTACCCCATCCCCAAATGGCAGGTGGCAGGGTTACTCGTCCTGCGGGTCCTCGTCGGAGCTTGGCGCAGGCTCGGGCTCAGGCGCAGGCTCGGGCTCCGGTTCCGGCATGGGCGCGGGCTCGGGCTCAGGCACGGGCGTGGGCTCAGGCTCAGGCTCAGGCTCAGGCTCAGGCTCAGGCACGGGCGCGGGCTCGGGCTCGGGCGCAGGCGCCGGCGCCGCAGCGGAATCGGATACGGGCGCTGCGTCGGCGCTAAAACCAGCCGGAGCAGACTTCTTCTCAAACGGCAGCACAAAAGTCAGGACGTCGTCCTTGTCCTCGTCGGCCCACTCGCTTGCGTAGCGTGCAACCCAATAGCCAACGGCACGGTGCTTGAGCATCTTGCCAAAGACCGTGAGGAATACCGTGACAAACGCCGTCAGCACCAAGAACAATACGAGCGTGATGCCACCGCCGGTAACAAGCGCCTCAATAGCCGTAGGACGGTAGTAGTAGCTATACATACCGACAGAGGCAATGGTGCCAAAGACGAACGTCAGGATCCAGGTGACAACGTTGGCGACCAGGCCCGTCAAAAACTCGGGAAGGAACGAAGCGCAGAACAGTTTGGTCTTGTTGTGCTTAAAGGCCGCCCAGACCTTATCGAGCGAAAACGCGCTCTCGACACGACCGGTCACCGCAAAGTGCATCACGGCAATGTCGGCGAACATCTTAAAGAAGACCCCCAAGACCGCCGTGGCAATCATAGCCAGGACAAGCAGGCCAAGCGAGCCGAACAGCGCTGCCTCGAGTGCATAAGAGCCGTAATACGAATACGAGCCCGCGGCGCCAATTACCACGCTCTCCACCAGCGAAAGCACTACACCGATAACGGGAATGGCAGCGATAACCTCGAGCACGACCGAGATAACGCTCGAAAAGACTCCGAGGCCAAACGACGTGGAACGCATGAGTGGACGATCCATACCGTCATCAACCTTGAGCGACAGATCGCGACCCCACTCAATACCAAAGCCGGAACCACACACGCTCGCAATGCAAGCTGCCAAAAAGCCGATGGCAGCCGCGATACCGCCGATAACGGGAATGAACAGCACGAGCACTGACACGACACAGATGAGCGCCGGCAAAAAGGCGATCTGGCACACGCGCTGCAGCACGCCCGGCGTCTTGGTCATGTCCTCAAACGCCTGAGCCACACAGCCCTTGGACGCATTCGCCACGGGCGGTTGCGGAACAAACTGCTGGGGCTGACCCTGAGGGGCAGAGGCTGCGGCACCGGCATTGGGGGCACCACACGCACCGCAGAACTTATCGTTGTCGCCCATGGGGGCACCACACTGCGAACAGAACATCGAGATCATCCCTTCGTATCTTGAGCGAATCATCTGGATCGCAAACGATGTCTTTGGCATCATTATCACCCAATGTGGGGACAAATACTCCAACATGACGCATTTGCAATGCGCAGGGCGCTATTCGATTGTTTGATAAGCTCGACCGCGTTAGTTCGTTCCGCGGAAACCCTTGCCGACGATCTCGGAGCTGTCGACGATCGTGATAAAGGCACCCGGATCGATCTCGCGAGCGTAGCGACGCAGCTGCACGGCCTCGCGACGACTCAGCACGCTCATGATCACCGTCACGCACTTGCCCGAGAAAGCACCGTAGCCGCGGCTGATAGTCGCCGTACGGTTGAGATGCTTGACGATAAACTCCTCGACCTTAAGGGGCTCGGAGCAAATGACCGTGCAGACTTTGCGCAGGTGGATGCTCTCGATGGCTTTGTCGACCACAAGCGTCTTGGCAAACAGGCCGAGCACGCAATACAGACCGACGCGCGGGCCGTACAAGAAGGCCGCGATGGTCACGATGCCGATATCGACCAGCAGCAGCGCACGGCCGATCTCAAGCGTCGTGCGGCGTTTGAGAATCATGGCGAGGATGTCCGTGCCGCCCGTCGAGGCACCAATATCAAAGACGATGGCGCTGCCGAGCGCCGGCAGAATCACGGCAAAGCACAAGTCGAGCCACATATCGCCCGTCATCGAGACATCGGTCGGGATAAAGAGCTCAAACAGCGAAACATAGGCGGACAGCGCAAACGAGGCAAAGACACTCCACAGGATTGCCTTGCGCTCCAAAAAGATAAAGCCCAGAACGACCAGGACCGCATTGATAATCCACATAAAGACGCCGACGGGCAGGGTCGGGAACAGCGTGGACAGAATGACCGACACGCCCGAGGTGCCGCCAAAAGCAAAGTGATTAGGGGTTTTAAACGCGACGATGGCAAAGGCCGTGAGGATCAGGCCCAAATTGAGCTCGGCAAAAAAGCGCGGAAAGCCCGGCTCCTGGCTGCGCTTGCGACCAGCGCGCTCGCCCCGCTCGATAACATCGCGATCGACCACGCGCTCCATCGGCACTACGGGAGGACGATGCACCTCCTCGGCAGCACGCGACGCCGCCTCTGCCGCAGCGGCCTCAATTGCCCATGCCTTGCTTTCTGTTTCGTGCTCGTCGGCCATTACGGCAACCCCTCGTTAACAATTTGGAAACAATGCGCCCATTAGAGTAACGCGGAACGTGGGGATTGCAACCCTTAGTTAGACGAGCGGTATGACTATATCGGGAGCGTACAAAAACGGCCGGCCACGCTTTTGCTTGCGCGGTCGGCCGTTTAATGTTTTCGCAGATAAAACCTGCCAAAACAAACCTGTCCCTTTTTGGAAGGTTATTCGTGCTGGCTGGTGCGGTGCTCATACTCCTCGGGGGTGATGACATCCTCGATGCGCAGGTTGACGCCCGCCACCTCAAGGCCGGTCATCGCGGCAAGGCGCTCGGTGACACGTGCCTTAACATCGTCGAAGATCGCGGGCGCATAGGCGCCGTACTCGATGATGACGGAGATGTTGACGACCACGCGATTGTCATCGGTGACCTCGACCGTCACGCCCTTGGTCAGATTCTCGGCACCAAACTGCTCCTGCACAAAGTGCATGAGGTTGCCCTTCATGCCCAGAACGTGCGGAACCTCGCGAGTGGCCATGGCAACGATCTTCTCGATCACGCCGTTGGAATAGGTCAGCGAGTCCTCGGACTCGTCTGCTTCCTCGTCGTCCTCATCCGTATCGGACTCGGCCTCGACGAGAGCCTCGTCCTCGAGCGTCACATCCTCAGCTTCGGCGACGACCGCCTCGTTCTCCTCGAGCTCGGTATCGGCTACATCGACCTTCGTATTAAAAGCCATGGTTCCTCCTTATGCCTGCCGCGGATGCGACAGTCGAATACATATTAGCGGCCGCTAAACAGACGGCCGAAGAAGTTGACGATCCCGTTCTCGCCGTCGCGAATTTGGCCGATCACAGCGCCGATCAGCACGAAGAATGCAATGACGAGCGTATCCCACAGGCCGAGCGTGAGCACCAAAACGGCGAGGATAAAGCCAGCGACGGCACCGAGCGTGGTGTTGGGATGACGCACAGCATAGCTCCAGATGGCAGCGCCCGTACCCTTGATGAGACCCATAGCCTCGTCAAAATCCGCGGCTGCCGCGTCTTGTAACTCGGTTGCCTCTACTTTGGAATCAACAGGTTCGCTCGCCGACGTGGCGCTCTGGTCAATCGTCAGGCGCGGCGTACGAGCGGTCTTATCTTGATTGGTATCACTCACCGGAAACCTCCACGGTCTGGACGGTAGTCTTGGACGGCAAAAAACGGACACGCGCGGTCGTACCCGGCGTGCCGAGCATGGTGTCGCAGGCCTTCTCGATGCGCTGCTGCATCGAGGTGGCAAGAGCGGCAACGTCCTTATCATCGAGCGCGATGGCCTCGACCTTAAAACGGACGTGCGAATCGTCGGAGCCTTGGACGCGGGCCTCGACATGCTCGACCATCACGCGGTCGTCACGCTCGGCAGCAGCCCTGGCGCACGAAGAAAGCGCCGCAAGGGTAACCTCGATATTGCGCTCCCCCGCCGGATGCACGCAGGACGGTTCGCGACGGGCGAACATCAGGCGGAAGAAGCTTATCAGTACGCCGATCGCCACGACGCCGGCGCACACCGTCACGACGATGCGCGGCATGGAGTCGCGCATCAGCAGCATAAAGCGATACGTATACGGCCCCCAAAACTGGCAGACAAGCGTACCCAGCGCCACGATGGTGGCGGCAAGATACACGATCGCTAGGGCTCGTTTGAGTACGCGCACGCGGCGCTCCCTTCAAATCTCGGCTCTCGAAATGCAGAACGGTTCGCATCATTATAAAAGAGCCGGGTCCGGTGCTCTACGCACGCGGATCCGGCTCATCTATTCCACGAGGCTTGCATGCTCGCTTCATTATGCCCAGATATGCACGGCTTAACCCGTGCGAGCGCTACTCCTCCTCGAGGGCAGCGATGACCTCGTCGGTCATGTCCATGGTGCTGTAAACATCCTGGACGTCGTCAAGCTCCTCAAGACGGTCGATGAGGCGCTGAACCTTCTTGGCGTCGGCGCCGGAGACCTCGGTCGGGGTGGTCGGGACCATGGTGGTCTCGGAGCCCTTGACCTGGACGCCCTGCTCCTCGAGCGCCTTGGAGACAGCCATGACCTCGTTGGCAGTAGTCCAGACGATCCACTCCTCGCCGGCATCCTCGTAGTCCTCGCCACCGGCCTCGGCGATGGCCATCATGAACTCATCCTCGTCACCGGCAGCACCGTTGGCGATCATGGTCTCCTTCTTGGCGTTCTCGTCCAGGATCTCCTTGGCGACGACGATCTGGCCCTTACGCTCAAACTGGAAGGCGACGGAGCCGGAGGTGCCCAGGTTGCCACCAGCGTGGGAGAAGGCGGAACGGACATCAGCGGCGGTGCGGTTGCGGTTGTCGGTCAGGCAGTCGACGTAGACGGCGACACCGGCAGGACCGTAGCCCTCGTACACGATGTTCTCGTAGACGGCGGCGTCAGCACCCGAACCAAAAGCCTTGTCGATAGCGGACTTGATCTTGTCCTTAGGCATGGACTGAGCCTTGGCCTTGGCAACGGCAGCGGCGAGGCTGGCGTTGTTCTCGGGCAGCGGGTCACCGCCGAGACGGGCAGCAACGGTGATGTTGCGGCTGAGCTTGGAGAAGAGGGCGGAACGCTTGGCGTCCTGCGCGCCCTTACGATGCTTGGTTGTGGCCCACTTAGAGTGTCCGGACATACGTGTCTCCTATCGGTTTCGACCTAAAGCCCAGCGCAGATGCTCGGGCAATATAAACAAACGTCGTTATGATATACCTACTAGCCTGCGAGATAAACCCCAAAATGAAGGCGTCGTGATGATGCCCCCTTTGGTGCAAAGAAACCTGGCCACAATGCACCAAGTTAGGACCAGAGGAAGTCGCTGCGGGTGACGGCGGCGCCGATGGCGAAGGGCATGCAGGCGATGACAGGATACAGGTAGCGCATGTAGGTCGAGCCGTTGCACGGACCAATCAGGCACACGGCGAGCACGCCCAACAGCGGTACCCAGATCGCCAGCGCACGCCATGAATGACGACGCAGCAGGTAGACCACCACAGCGATCATGATCCACACATAGGTGGCCGAGCTCATAGTGAGCGAAATAAACGGGATGCGCTGCACCGCCACACGGTACAGATTGATCAGGTGGTCACACCAGCGCACCACGTTGCTGTCAACCGGATGGAAGTCGAAATACTTGAGGTTGTCGGGGCGCGCCATGATCTCGGCACTACGCGCCGTGCTGTAGACCCAGGCATCACGCGCGCTCGGATAAAAATAACCATAGTAGTTATTGATAAGCGCCGAAATATAGCACTCGGGATCCTTCTTAAACATCTGGGCCCATACCTCAAAATAGGCATCGATGTCCTCCTGCGAGGCGTACTCGTTAAAGCAGTTCTTGACGGCATCGGACTTGTCAGGGTTGTAGCGGCGGCCCAGGTTCTCATACTTGAGCACGCGATCGATCACGGCACGCTCCTCATCGGTCACCAAGCCGTCGCAAGGAGCCTCCACGATGGTGCCGTCCTCCTTAACCGTGGGGTTGACGCCCGAGTTGAGGCCGTCGTGCTTTTGGACGAAACGAGCCGTCTGTTGAAACGGAATCGAGAGGATTTCGCGCTTGGAACCAGGCGTGATGTCGTGCGCCGGCATAAAGACCTTGGTGAAGTACATATTAGAGGCAAGGCAGAGTGCGAGCACCGCGAGGACGCCAACCCAGCGGAAGCGCGGCGTGGCGCATGAGACCGCGGTGCCCGTCTGCTTAGCCGCACGACGGGCGACATGTACATCCCATGCGCAAAACGCCGCCGCAATCACGCAGGCCGCCAACGGAAAGACCAGACCGCCATTGCGCAAAAACGTGGAACCCATGGCAGCCAGCGCAAGCAACAGCCAGTCGTGGCGCGCAAAGAGCACGGGCCTCTGTTCGCCCGCACGCTCGGCATTGGCATCACGACGGGGCAAGCCACATGCCACGAGCTTGACGGTCTGTACCAGCAGCACCAAAAACGCGTCGGCAAAGAGCACGTCTTTGGTGAGCAACGCCGCGTAGTTAGAGAACATCGGCATAAACGCAAAGAACAGCAGGATCGCACCGCGAACCGGCAGGCTCACGCCCAGTTTGCGCAGCGACGAAATGGAATAGGCCATGCAGGCAGCCGTGATGACAAATTGAGCGCAGGTATAGATGATGAGGCCCGCGTTAGCGCTGTTGAACAGCGAAAGCCCCAGTTGAACGCACGAGCCGATAATGGCCGTGTGCACTACGGGATGATGCCCGTTGAGCAGCACGTTGGGGTTGAGTAGGCGCAGGTAGTCGCTCGTGCCGTTGGGATAGTTGAACCACTGGCGAATCTGCGCACCCGTATCTCCCATAAAAAGGCCGGGCAGCGAAGCGATGAGCGTGGGCGCCCAGGCGATCATAAGCACCAGGAAGGGCCCGGCAAAGGGATGGACCGAGAGCACGGCGTGAGCCACACGCCATATGCGGCCAAAGTGCGCCTCGGAAAACGGGATGCGTCGGGAGCTCAGCCAATCCAGACACTCAAAAGCCAGATAGAAGGCCACGATCGCTAGGAGCATCCAGCCCGCGCCGCCAATCCAGGCGCAGATGATGCGGGCCTTGTCGCCAAGAACAATCTCGGCCGAGTCGGTGAGGTCGTAGCTGCGGCCGAACACCATGCAGATGGCGAAAAACAGCGACGGCAGAATGATCGATGGACGCCAGGTGTCGCCACGGCCAAAGAACACGTAGCGAAACGGCAGCGTGAGCAGGCAGGCAAGCGCAAGCAGCATGACCGCGTCGGTATGGCCGGCAAACGAGAGGAGCACCTCGTAGCACACGTACAGCATGCCCGAGGCTTTGGGGTCAATCGCCAAGACTGCGTTGCTCGACACCGGGGCGGGATCGATGGAAAACGCCGTGGTCGCCAACAGCGCGAGCAGAAATGCGATGAGCGTCTGCTTGGCGGGGTAGCGCTTAAACCAGACGATGCGGGCCGCGTCGCGCGCAGCCGTTGTGGAGAGATCGGAATCCTTCACAGTCCGAAAGCCTTTCTAGAAACCTGCCAAAAAGGGACAGGTTTATTTTGGCAGGTTTTATCTGGGGAAACGTTACGGTTCTGTCATCATTGCCCAGCAAACCACCACAAAGGTGCCTGCCCCCTTTGTGGTCGTATGTGGTGGTTAAGCGTCGAGGTAGATGCGCTGGGGGCGATTGCGGTGTCGGGCGAAGATGATGAGCGCCAGGCCCGCAATAACGAGCGGAAGGCTCAGCAGCTGACCCATCGTGATGACGCCGCCCAGCAGATAGCCAAGCTGGGCGTCGGGCACGCGCACGAACTCGACGAGGAAGCGGACGATGCCGTAACCCATCACAAACACGCCCATAAACGTGCCCTGGGGCAGCAGCGGCTTTTTGCGGCTGAGCACCTGCAGAATGCAAAAAAGCACGATGCCCTCAAGAAATGCCTCGTAGAGCTGGGAGGGGTGACGCGGCATATCGCCCGCAGTCCCGCCAAAGACCACACCCCAGGGCAGATCGGTCGGCTTGCCCCACAGCTCACCGTTGACAAAGTTGGCACAACGGCCCAGGCACAGGGCCAGCGGCGCGCCTATGACGGCAAGGTCTGCCAAAGTCCATGCGTCGAGCTTATACATGCGGCACACGATGTTGCCGCCGATAATGCCGCCGACCAGGCCACCGTGGAAGCTCATGCCGCCTTCGTTGGTGGCAAAGATCTCGAGCGGATGTGCCCAGTAGTAGCCGTCGCCGTAAAAGATGACGTAGAACAGGCGGGCGCCGATGATAAGGCCAAAGACCACACCGACCACGACGCTCGTCAGGTCGTCAATCGTGATGTTAAAGCCCCAGCGACGCTGCGTGCGATACATAACGACCGCCGTGAGCAGAGCTCCGACCACATAGGCCAGACCATACCAGTAAATCGTGATGGGCCCCGCCGAAATCGCGACGGGATCAAGCATATGGTAGAAGTCGTTGAGCATGTCGACCCTCCTACTCCCTACATACAAATGCGGCCGCGGGCCTTACGCTCGCAGCCGCATATTTGGGCGTAACGTCTATGCGGAGTATGCCGTCCGCAGCTTTCGCATCTTAGAACGGCGCGTACTCGTCGTACAGGTCGTCGGTCTCGCCGGAGGCATTGACCTGCTCGACACGGGTAACGCCGGGCACATGCTCCTTCAGGATGCGCTCGATACCCATGGACAGGGTCAGCGAGCTCATGGGGCAGCCGGCGCAAGCGCCCTGCAGCTCCAGTTTGACGACGCCCTCGTCGTCAACGCCCACATACTCCATATCGCCGCCGTCGGCCTGCAGGTTGGGGCGAATCTCTTCAAGAACCTTCTTAAGCAGCTCTTCGTTAACAGCCACAGGGGCTCCTTTCTCACAATTACGCGGGCGCGCCCGCGGACAGAAGCTATGTTACTACAGCCGTGTACCCGCTCACGAGCCGTCCATGCGCGCAGACGCGACTTTCACGAGTAGTCAATTTGGGACGGGGCTCTTTTGGCTGCCTTTTGTTGCCAGCTGGCGTTGCCACGCGCTACTGCTGAGCCTGCCCCTCGGTGCCGATGTGAACATCGACGATAACCTGGCGGTAGCTGATGCCGCAGGAGTCGAGGATGCGGCGGCTGATGCGTCCGTCATCGGTGTCGGCGTACTTGTTGTCCAGGTAGACAACCTCGCCCACGCCCACCTGCGCCAAAATCTTGGCGCAGTCGTGGCACGGGAACAGCGTGACGTAGACCGTGGAACCCTCAAGATCTTTGAGCGAGCCACGGTAGTTGAGCACGGCGTTTGCCTCGGCATGCACCACGTAGTTGTGCTTGTCCTGCAACGGGTCGTCGCTCGTGCCCCACGGGAAAAAGTCGTCGTTGAGCGCCGAGGGCGTACCGTTGTAGCCCACCGAAAGGATGCGGTGGTTGGTGCTGGCGATGCACGCGCCCACCTGCGTGTTGGGGTCCTTACTGCGGCGCTGCGCGGCGATGGCCACGCTCATAAAGAACTCGTCCCAGCTAATGACGTCCAGGCGCTTGCCTGACGAAGTTTGATGAAGATCGTCCGACATGGCAGACACCTCCGTAATCGCAATAGTTTGACCCATTGTAGCAGGTGAAAGGTGGGGGCGTTTGTCCCACCGGCGCCCTCACCTTTACACGCGGCGGGGCTTTTGATTGATGCGGTAGAGCTCGGCGAGACCCCGCAACGTCAGCGCGTCGTCGACCGTCAGACTGTGACCGACCAGCGACGCGAGTGCCTCGGCATCGTCGCCGGTAATGACGATGGGCACGTCGCCCTCCCCCGCGGCCTTGGTCGCGCGCATCTCGGCAAGCACCATGTCGAGCATGCCGTCGATGCGGGCTACCTCGCCCAAGACCACGCCCGAGCGCATGGCCTCGCGCGTGTTGCGGCCGATGACGTGTGTCGGCGCCGAGGGCTCAACCTGGGGTAGGCGCGCCGCAGCGGCCGAGAGCGAGCGGGCGCCGAGCGCCAGACCCGGCGCGATAACGCCGCCGACAAAGGTTCCGTGCGTATCGATGACCTCGATATTGGTCGTGGTGCCTAGATCGATCACAATGCACGGCGAGCCGTAGACGGCGCGCGCCGCCACGGCATCGGCGATGCGGTCGGGGCCGATCTCGGCCGGATCGTCGTAGTGCACGGGCATGCCGGTCTTGAGGCCCGGCCCCACGGTGAGCACGCGCCCCGTACAAGTGCGGGAAAGCGCCGTCTTCCACGGGCGCTCGAGCGCCGGCACCACGCAACTCAGCACTGCGGCTGCGGGCACAAGCGCACCCGGCATGCCCGCATCGGCCGCCAGTGCGGCCATGACCTGCACGAGACGCATGCGCGCCTCGTCTGCCGTGATGCTCGACGGCGTAGTGATCTCGCACGTCGCAAGCGGACATTCCTGCGCCGCGGCCGAATCCTCGGCAAACAGGCCAAAGCGAATGAACGTGTTGCCCACGTCGACCGTCAATATATATGCGCACCCATTAAGCATCGTCGGCGCTCCTTTCGTCTGCCCAGCAGTATATCCCGATGATTGTTCTGGGACGGGGATTTAAAAATCATCAGGTACGCAATGATTTTTAAATCCCCGTCCCAGAACAATCATCCTTTGGCCGAGCCTGGGTCAGCTAAAAAGCCCCGTCCTAAATGAGCTGCCTTACGGCTATACTGGTGCGCGGTCGTTTGCGAGCTCACGCGGCGGCCCTTGGTAACCCGACTTCCCGCGCCGTATCCGTAACGGCGCTCCCGGGGGAAGCGGATATACGCAAAGGAGTTTTATATGAGCAATCCCTCGAACCGCGCCTCGATGCGCGGGCAACTCACGCTGCGCGGCGTCGTCATCGGCGTCCTTGGCTGCGTGATCATCACGGCAAGCTCGGCCTACACCGCCCTCAAGATGGGCGCACTCCCCTGGCCGATCGTCTTTGCTGCCGTCATCTCGCTGTTCTTCCTCAAACTCATGGGCAACGCCAGCCTCAACGAGGCAAACGTCACCCACACCATCATGTCCGCAGGCGCCATGGTCGCCGGCGGTCTGGCGTTTACCATCCCGGGCGCCTGGATGCTGGGCTATGCCGACCAGATTAGCTGGCTCGACATGTTTATCGTGGCACTCGCCGGCACTATCCTGGGTCTGCTGGCCACCGCGCTCATCCACCGTCACTTTATCGTGGACGCCGCGCTTGAGTTCCCCACCGGCAACGCCGCAGCTCAGACCTTGCGCGCAACCGAGGCTGGCGGCAAAACCGGCAAGCAGCTCTTTGGTTCCATGGCCATCGCCGGCATCTATAGCGTGCTGCGCGACGCCCTGGGCGTGGTGCCCGGCATGCTCTGCACGCTCAATATTCCCGGCGTGACCTTTGGCATCTACAACTCGCCCATGCTGCTCTCCGTCGGCTTCCTCGTGGGCTTCGCCCCGGTCGCCTTCTGGTTTGCCGGTGCCCTGCTAGGCAACTTTGGCATCATTGTGGGCGGCACCGCTGCCGGTCTGTTCGACGTTGTGACCGCGCAGGGCATCGTCAAGTCCTTGGGTATGGGCCTCATGATGGGCTTTGGCGTCGCCGTCGTCCTCAAGGACATCCTGCCGCAGGTCGCCGGTATCGTCCGCGGCCTCGCCGCCGACAGCTCCACCGACACCGACGAGCAGTCGCTCATCTCGGGCTCCCTCAAGCTCGACGCCGGTATCATCGGCCTGGGCGCTGCCGCCATCGCCGTGATCATCGCCATCGTGCTTGACCTTGGCCCCGTTCCGGCCGTCATCGTGACGCTGTTCACCTTTGTCACCACCATCATGAGCGCGCAGAGCTGCGGCCAGACGGGCATCGACCCCATGGAGATCTTCGGCCTCATCGTCATGCTCATCGTGGCAGCCTTCGCACAGATCGCTCAGGTCAAACTGTTCTTTATCGCCGGCATCGTGGCCGTGGCGTGCGGCCTTGCGGGCGACGTCATGAACGACTTTAAAGCCGGCGCCGTGCTGGGCACCAACCCGCGTGCACAGTGGATCGGCCAGGCCATCGGCGGCATCGTGGGCGCCCTGGTCGCCGCAGCCGTCATGGTCGCGCTCGTCACCGCCTATGGCCCGGACGCCTTTGGCCCCGACAAGAGCTTTGTTGCCGCGCAGGCAAGCGTTGTCGCCACCATGGTCTCGGGCATCCCGAGCGTGCCGTGGTTCGTTGGCGGCTTTATCGCCGGCATCGTCATGTACTGGCTCGGCATTCCGGCCATGATGATCGGCCTGGGCGTGTACCTGCCGTTCTACATGTCACTCACGGCATTCCTGGGCTCCTGCGTCAAGCTCGCCTACGACAAGTGGTCCGCCCACCGCGACGCCACCGCTGGTCTTTCTGACGAGGAAAAGGCCGCCAAGGACGCCGCCTTCCAGGAACAGGGCTTGGTTGTCGCCAGCGGCCTGCTCGGCGGCGAGTCCATCGTCGGCGTTATCCTGGCGTTTGTCTCCGTGGGCTTAAGCCTGCTGGGCTAAGCTGAGCAGCTGCTCGACGGCAACCATATTGCCTACGACTTGCCCGGTCGGTAGCTTTTGCGGCTGCCGACCGGGCTTTTTATACCAACGCAAAGAAAGGCCGGCGCGCTGCATTTAACAGCGCGCCGGCCTTATCGTTTGGCTAACGAGACGGTCCCGTTATGAATTGAAGTTCGTTGCAGAAACTACGCTCGAAACGCTACATCTGCTTGCGACGACGATCGCCCAGCGTCACGCCCGCGGCAACGAGCGTAATGCCGCCGATGACGAAGACCTCACCTGCAAGCGCGGAGGTATCGCCCGTCTGAGCAAGTGCACCGTCCGTGGCCTTCTTCTTGGCGACAGGAGCCTTTGCGGCAGTCTGCGCAACCTGAGGCTTGGCCTGCGGCTCAGCCTTGGGATGATACTTGTCGTACTCGGCCTGCGCGGCAGCCAGGGCATCCTTGGCATCGCCAAGCTCGGCAAGCGCGGCGGCATAGGCGTCGTTGGCATCGGACAGCTTGGCATCGGCATCGCTCAGAGCAGCCTTGAGACCAGCGGCGGCATCGACGGCAGCCTTATAGCGAGCGTAGGCAGCGTTCAGCTTGACCAGCTTCTCGTTGCCCGTCGTGCCCGCGGCAAGGGATGCCTTATGGTCGACAGCCTCAAGATCGGCCTTGAGTGCCTCATCGCTGGCAAGCTCGGCCTTGGCCTTGACGATCTCGAAGTTCGCATCGACGACGGCTTCGTTGGTGGCCTCGAGCTGCTTCTGGGCATCGGCGACACCGGCGACGGCAGCGTCATAGGCGGCCTTGGCGTCGTCGACCGCCTTCTGGGCACCGGCGAAGCGCTCGAAGGCCTTGTTTGCGGTGGCAAGCTCGTCCTCGGCGGCCTTGGCCTTCGCCTGTGCGTCGGACAGGGTCTGCGTCTTGGCGGCAACTGCCTGCTTGGCGCCCGAAAGAGCGGTCGCGGCGTGCACATCTGCGGCCTGAGCCTTGTCAACGCCAGCCTGGGCAGTGTCGTCGGCCTTCTTGGCATCGTTAAGCGTGCCCTGCTTGTTCGCAAGATCCGTCTTGGCGGCATCGCACTTGGCGGCAAGGTCCTTGACCGAAGCGGTAGCGTTGTCATACGCCTCGTTGGCCTGATCGGACTTTACCTTGGCGGCGTCGCGGGCGCTGCGAGCCTTCGCCTTGTGAGCAGCGGCATCGGCTGCCTTCGTCTTGCTGTCAGCAAGCGTGGCGTTTGCCTTATCGAGAGCTGCCTGGGCAGTAGCGGCCTCGCTCTTGGCGGCGTCGAGCTTGGTCTTGGGCGTCTTGACGTCGATACCCTTGAGTTTGGCTTCGGCGGCGTCGTGGGCCGTCTTCGCGGCGGCGGTGCCGGACTTGGCCTTCTCGTACTCGCCCTTGGCGGTATTCACACTCGTATCGGCCGCAGCATAGGCGTCTTGTGCGTCTTTCTGATTATTGAGAGCGGCGAGATATGCCGTATCGGCCGTACCCAGCGTCTTCTGCGCCTCCGCCAGCTTATTCTGAAGCTGCTTCAGCTGCTCCTTCTGCTCCTGCGTGCCGCCTGCATTGTAGGCGGAATCGATGTAGTCGTTCAGAAGCTTCTTGAACTCGGAGACAGTGAAATCAGCCTGAGTGTCATCAGCGCTGTAATCGAAGATGGTTACCTCGGAATCGGTGTTCTTACCGCTACCGGTTGCAATACCGATGGCTTCCGTAGCGGAATCGATGATGTTGAGATAGTGCCCGCACTCATGGTAGATGCTGTTGTAGTTCTGATAGATGTAATAGGCATCATATCGGTGGCTACCGAGGTCGTCGCCGTACTGCGCGACGTACTTATCGAATGCCTCCTTCTCCTGGGTATAGAGACCGGTGTAGGGCCAGCCTAGGGTGTCCTCAGTCTCGCCGCCGGTATATGCACCGCCTCCACCAGCAAGATTTTCACCGTTATCCCAGTAGCAGCCCGAGTGCCCCCAGATGTTCGATGAATATGATGCATTAAGGGCGGCTGCCACAGTCATGCGGAGGCTGACGCTGAGCGCCGACTGACCGTTCGCCTTGCGAAGGTTGTTCTGGGTGTCGAGATATGTCAGGGCGTTGCGCATCTGCTCCAGGGAAAGCGGGTTGGTGTCGCGAGACATGTCCTGATCGACGTACTGGTCATACCATTCGGCCTTGTCATCGGCACCGGTCAGCATCGATACGGCGTCCTGGGCGTTCTTCTTCTGCGTGGCCGTGAACTGGCTGCCGCCGATGATGTAGTTCATGAAGCCGAACATACCCTGGCTGATGACATTCTGGTCTACGGTCATGTTCGACTTGAGGTCGGCGATCTGCTGGTTAAGCTTCTCGACCTCGGCGGTTGCGGCATCGTATGCATTTTTCGCATCGGTTACTTCAGCACGAGCCTGATTGAACTCGTTGTGCTTCTGCTGACGGATCTCGACGAGACGGTCGTACTCCGCCTTCTTGTCGGCCTCGGTCTGCTGGGCCTGCTCGTATGCCGTCTTCGCGGCGTCACGCTTACTGGCCGCGTCCTTGTACTCCTTGTTTGCCGCATCGTATGCAGACTGGGCAGATGCCACGGCAGCGTTGGCGGCGTTGGCCTTCTCCTGCGCGGCGGTGGCGGTATTCTGGGCCGCCTGCAGGTTCGCCTGGGCGGTAGCGTCGGCATCCGTCGCGGCATTGAGCTCCGCCTGCGCGGTCTTGAGCTCACCAGCAGCAGCGATCTTGGCGGCCTCAAGCGCACTCAGGTCGACACCCGTACCCGAGACGGCAGCATCGAGCGCGGCCTGCGCCTGGTTGAACTTCTGCTGGGCGTTATCGCGCGCGGTGGTTGCGGCTGCGAGCGCAGCGGCAGTCTCCTGCTTCTTGGCCTGGGCAGTCGTCAGAGCGGCCTCAGTGTCCTTCTTTTCCTGCTGGGCGCTAGCCTCGGCAGCCTTGGCCTGGTCCAGATTGGCCTGTGCAGTAGCAACGGCCTTATTGGCGTCATCGAGCTTTGCCTGTGCGTCCTCGACGGCCTTCTTGGCGGCCTCGTACTCGTCCATACCCATGGCCTCGAGCTTGGCCTGGGCATCATCGAGGGCCTTCTTGGCCTCATCCTGCTTTGCCTTGGCGTCCTTGAGCGCCTGGGTCTTATCCTCGACACTCTTGTTGGCTTGATCGAGCTGATCGTTCAGGTCGCCCAGCTTCTTCTGCTGCTGCTCGGTCTTTTCGACGGCGGCTTTGAGCTCGTCAATCTTCTCCTGGAGCGCGGCGACTTCTGCTGCGTTCTGCTCGATTTCGTTGTCGCTCACAGCCTGCGAGGCCTGATTCTTTTGCTGCTGCGCCTGCTTTTGAGACTGGCCCGCCGCGTCGGCCTTCTTCTGGGCGGCATCGTAGACGGCCTGAGCGTCCTTGAGCTGCTTTGCCGACTCCTCGGCCAGCTGGGCAGCCGTCTTTACGACCGCTTGGTTACCGGCGGCAACGGTGTTCTCTACAGAACTACCCCCCCCCTGAACAGAATCGCCGTTATCGGTTGACGGTGCAGCAATTGCCGCCAGCGGCGACATAAGCGGCTGAGCAATGAGGCCCGCCGTCAAAACGGTTGCGACGGCGCGGTTGGCAACGCCCTTGACGTTGACGGCCTTAGTCCGAGGCTCAAAGTGTTGTGGACTGTAGTTTGCCATGGCTTTCTCCCTTTGACACGGATGTATCCATACGCTTCAAAATGTAGGAGCTGATTTTTGAATTCTGTTGCGCAACATTGGTCACCAGCGGATTTTTTGAAATTCGCGCTCTCGTGCTTCACAATTTCGTCACATATGTAGGAACTGGTGCATCATATTCTTGCAGGATCGAATTGAGCCTATGATTTGCATTTGCTCCCGCGTCATCCGCCCTATCGGATTCCGCATCCAACAGACACCCCGCCCGCCACGGTGTAGAGTAAGGGCGACGAGCGGGATACGCGGACCGCGCTGGAACGAGGTGGACATGGAACTCGATAAACAACAGATCAAGCGGCTGCGCGAACGCCATCACCGGCGCCACGGCATCCGCCCTGCCCATAGTGAGGCCATGGAGAACGCCACCCGCTTCCTAAAGCGCGCATTCAACATTCGCGAGGGACGCGCGCCCTATCACGTGATCCGCAAGCGTTTTGTAAACGGGGCGCGTCTGACCGGCTCCCACCTATGCATCCTCATCATCGCCATGTTGATCGCAAGCATCGGCCTCGATATCGATTCGGACATCGCCATCGTGGGCGCCATGCTCATCTGCCCGCTCATGGGCTCGGTTCTTGCCATGGCATACGGCATTGCCACGCTCGACCGCGAGATTACCGTCGAAGCCGTCGCCAGCCTTGCGCTGCAAATGGCCTTTTGCCTGGTCACATCCACGTTGTACTTTAAGCTCTCGCCCCTTGGCACCACCACGGCCGCCATTATCGACAATTCGACACCAACTGTCTGGGACCTCGCTGTCGCGCTCGCCGGCGGCTTTGCAGGCGGCCTGGGCAACTCGCGCGACCAGGAACCCGCCACGCTCATCGCCGGTGTGGCCGTGGCGACCGCGCTCATGCCACCCCTGTGCGCGGCGGGCTACGGCATCGCCATCGCAAGCGGGTCGCTGTTTCTCTCGGCGCTTTACGAGTTTGGCATCAACGTGGTCTTTATCGCACTGGCTGCCGAAGCCGTACTACTTCTATTGCGTGTGCCGCTCAAGCGCGACCTCAACGGCGACGGTATTGTGACTGCTGAGGAAAATGCCGAGGTCGACGAGCTGTCACGCAAGGTGCGCCGCCGCATTATTGTGGGCACGGTGATCTTTGCCATCCCCTGCATCGTTATGACCGCGGGGTCTATTGGCTCGGCGCAGGTCGGCGTGCAGGACGGCTACGGCGTCACCGAGACCACACGCGAGCTTGCCGCGGTGCTGCCGGGCTTTAAGGATTACACCGTCGCCGTCGAGACCTCGGCCACCGAAGGGGACGAGGAGGGCATCGTCGAGCGCGAGATTGTCGCCCATGTGACGACAGGCGAGGCGCTTGGGGCACACGACCGCCGCGTTGCCCGCAAGCTCATCGACCTCAACGTACCCGAACTCGATCGCGTGGAGTTCGATGTGAAGTGATGCGGGATGTGAGATGGATGCGCGCACGGGCGCGAGTCGGAACGAGGCGCAGACGCGACGCAGGCCGCGAGCAAAAAAGCGGGGCGCGATTCATGTCCGTGCCCCGCTCGCTGTTTTATTGCCGTGAATCAACTGTCCGCATCGACATCGCCAGACTCCACCGTAAACGCCGGACCGGTACTCACCAGATAAAAACGGGTCACCCTGGTATCTCTAAATAGGTAGAGCAAGCCCTGATCGCGTCGGCGTGACAAGTACGCCACGTGGACCGTACCGAATTCTTCACCGTTTTCCTTCTTTAATATCAGGATGTTGGGGTCATCCGTACGCTTAAACTGCCCGTCTGTGCAGATTCCGTCTTGGTCGACCAGCTGCCATCGACAGTTGTCCTCCTCAAGAAAAGCCAGGGTTTCCCGACTCGTTTTGTCATCCCGATAGTAACCATCAATGACAAAGCCTTCGGAAGCACATTCCTGCATATAGGATGTTTCTCGACTTATAGCAAACAGCCCCGTAGCGCCTAAGAGCACAGCCAGGCAGACCACTGCAAGGGTTATCGAAATAGCACGGCGACCCATGTTAGCCCAACCGATAGTTATTTAACGGAGCGCGAAACATACCTGGAACCTCCGATATCAGGGGGAACGTCACCTATGGCCTGCCGGCAATCATATGTTTCCAACATCAAACCATATGGCTGCCACTCACGGAGGGGGCATCGGCGAACGGCGTGTTTTCATACTCTATTGGTCAAACCTAAGCGCAGCGCTACAACTTGTACTTGTACACGCGATAGATGTACTTCTCGGCTTCCATCTCGTAGGTGGCGATGGGCAGTCCGCAGCGATCGTACTCGGTAAAGGTCTTGGCCTGGCCCGATGCCACGAGCATGCTGTTCGAATTGCCGACGCGCTGCGCACTGCTGACGTAGCCCGAGAACGGCACCGCGATCTGGTCCTCGAGCTCATAGGTGCGTGCGGTCTCGTCCACCGCGAACACGCGCCCAAACGAATGCGTGCCCTTGCTGTAATCAGTCACTACCGCGGCGCCCAGCTGGCCCCAGTCGAACTTGGGATAGCTTTCTGCCGCACCAAAGTTGTTGTCGTATAGCAGCACCTGGTAGCGACCAATCGTGGTCGTCTCGTCATTTGGCAGATAGGTCAAACCGTGCTGGCCTGCGTTGAGCGAAAAATCGCCTTGGGCCCGCAGCAACTTGTCCTCAAAGCCCGGACCGGCCCAAAAATCGGGCAAGCCCACGGAAGGCTGTAGCAAGGTCATTTGCGCAACATATGTCCAGCAAAAACGGGTGGTAGCCGTACCGGCTACCACCCGTTTGTCTCATATCCAGCCCATAGCAGGCCAGTTACTTCTTAATGCCACGCCCCAGACGCTCGGCGACCGACGCCACGGCCTCCTCGCTGCCCGGTCCGCAGCTCACGCAGCCGTCGTGGGCACGCATCTGGCCGGTGACCTCGTCCATCGCGAGCGGCGCTACCTTCTCGAGCCTAAAGCCCTTACCGGCGCGCATGTTTTCCTTGGCCACGCTGATCATGAGCTTGATACGGTTGAGCTGGTTGACCTCGGATGCACCGGGGTCGTAGTCCACCGCGACGATGTTGCTCTCGGGATGCTGGCGGCGCAGCTCCTTGATCACGGCCTTGCCCACCACGTGGTTGGGCAGGCACGCGAAGGGCTGCGTACAGATGATGTTGGGCGCGCCGTGGTCGATCAGGTCGAGCATCTCGGCCGTGAGGAGCCACCCCTCGCCCATGTTGTTGCACACCGAAAGCACCGTGCGGGCCTTGTCGGCCATGGTGCCGATGCGCTCGGGCGCCTCAAAGCGGCGGGACTTTTCGAGCATCTCCTCCACCGGCGTGCGCATCCAGTCCACAAGCTTGATGAGCGCCTGCATGCCCGCGCGCGTCGTAGCAGAGCTTCCCAGCTCGTCCTTCTGCAGCTCGGCGTTGCTCATGGAGTACAGGAAGAAGTCGAGCAGACCCGGCACCACGGCCTCGCAGCCCTCGCGCTCGATAACGTCGACCACGTGGTTGTTGGCCGTGGGATGGAACTTGACCAAGATCTCACCGACCACGCCCACGCGCGGCTTAGTACCCTCGCCCACGAGCGGCATAGTGTCGAACGCGCGGATGGCCTCGCGGCACAACTTGGTGTAGTTGTGACGGTTAAACTTGGGTGCCAGCTTGCGGGCACGCGCCATGTACTCCTCGTAGAGCGCGTTGGCGGCACCGGGCGTTGCCTCGTACGGGCGGCAACGATAGAGCATCTGCATCATCACGTCGCCAAAGAGCACCGCGTAGACTGCCTGCTTAAGCAGCGCCGGCGTAATCTTAAAGCCGGGGTTGTCCTCGCCCAGCGCCACGGCCGAAAGCGAGATCACCGGAATCTCGGGGTGGCCGCTCTCGCGCAGGGCCTTGCGGATAAGCGCGATGTAGTTGGTAGCACGGCAGCCACCGCCGGTCTGGCTGATGACCACGGCTGTCTTGGACAGGTCGTACCGACCGCTCTCGATGGCCTCCATGATCTGGCCCGTCACCAGAATCGACGGATAGCAGATGTCGTTGTTCACGTAGCGCAGGCCGGCCTCGACGGCATCGTGATCGGTCGAGGGCAGCAGCTCCAAGTTGTAGCCGGCACCGCGGAACACCTCTTTGACCAGGTCAAAGTGAATCGGCGCCATCTGCGGGCACAGGATGGTGTAGCCCTCGTCGCGCATCTGCTCGGTAAAGGGTACCTTGGGCCACGCGGTCGAAGCACTCTCGCGCTGCGCCTCGAACGTGTACTTGCGGCTCGCGAACGCGGGGGCATCCGTGGAGGGCGCCACCGGCGCGGCATCACCCTGCTCGTAGGCCTCGCCCGCTGCCGTAGCCTCGGCCAAGCGCTCGGCCTCCTGGTCCTTGAGCGCCGCCATGAGCGAGCGGATGCGGATGCGCGCAGCGCCCAGGTTGGACACCTCGTCGATCTTGAGCACGGTGTAGATCTTGCCGCTGGCTTCCAGAATCTCCTGCACTTGGTCGGTGGTCAGGGCATCAAGGCCGCAGCCGAAGGAATTGAGCTGGATCAGGTCCAGGTCGTTGCGCATCGTCACAAAGCGGGCGACGGCATACAGGCGGCTGTGGTACATCCACTGGTCGACGACGCGAATCGGACGCTCAGGCTTTACCAGGTGCGCGAGCGAATCCTCGGTAAAGACCGCAAAACCAAAGCTTGAGATAAGCTCGGGCAGGGCGTGGTTGATCTCGGGGTCGTTATGGTAGGGACGACCGGCGAGCACGATGCCGTGACCGCCGTGGTCCTCGACCCACTTAAGGGCCTCCTCGCCCATGGTCTGGATGTCCTCGTGGAAGCGCGCGTCGGCCTCAAAGGCAGCGTTGACGGCGGCATCGACCTCGGAGCGCGTGATCTTGGGTCCACGCACGCGACCGCGACCGGCCTCAGCATCGGCCACACGGTCGACGGCGAGCACCTGGTACAGACGGCGCTTGAGCTCGGTCTTGTCGTGATAGGGCACAAACGGATACAGGAACTCGATGTTCTGCTCGCGGATCTCGTCGATGTTGAGTGCCAACGCCGTGGGGTAGCTCATGACGATGGGGCAGTTGTAACAGTTGCCGGCGGTCGGATCCTCCTTGCGCTCCCAGCGCACGCACGGCATCCAGATGAAGTCGACATCGCGGTCGATAAGGTTCATCACATGGCCGTGGCTCATCTTTGCCGGATAGCACACGCTCTCGGACGGCATGGACTCGATGCCCGCCTGGTAGGTCTTCTTGCTCGACTGGTCGGACAGCTGCACGCTAAAGCCCAGGCGCGTAAAGAACGCGTGCCAGAAGGGGTAGTTCTCGTACATGTTGAGCGCGCGGGGGATACCGACGGTGCCGCGCGGGGCCTCGTCGGGGCTCAGCACCTCGCGGTTAAAGAGCAGCTCGTTTTTCTTTTTGAAGAGGTTGGGGGCCTCGGTCTTCTGCTTTTTGTGGCCGGCGCCCTTCTCGCAGCGGTTGCCGGTAATGAAGCGCCTACCGCCGCCAAAATCGTTGACGGTGAGCTGGCAGTTGTTGGAGCAACGGCCGCAGCGGACGTGCTTTTGCGTCACGGTGAGGTGCGCGATGTCCTCGGCCGAAAGGATGATCGAGGTGCCGTCGGCGCCGGCGCGATCGCGGGCGAGCAGGGCCGCACCGTAGGCGCCCATGCAGCCGGCGATATCGGGGCGCACGGCGTGAACACCGGTGAGCTGCTCAAACGCACGCAGCGTGGCGTCGGACATAAAGGTACCACCCTGGACGATCACCTGACTGCCGATCTCCTTGGGATCGCGCAGCTTAATAACCTTGAACAGGGCATTCTTGATGACGGAATAGGACAGGCCGGCCGCGATGTCGCCCACCGTGGCACCTTCCTTTTGCGCCTGCTTGACGCGCGAGTTCATAAAGACCGTGCAGCGGCTGCCCAAATCGACCGGGGCCTTGGCATGGATGGCGGCATCGGCGAACGCGCGCACGTCCATGTTCATGGACACGGCGAAGCTCTCGATAAAGCTGCCGCAGCCCGATGAGCAGGCCTCGTTGAGCATAATGTGCTCGATGACGCCGTCCTTCACGCGCAGGCACTTCATGTCCTGGCCGCCGATGTCCAGGATAAACTCGACACCGGGCAGGAATGCCTTGGCGCCGCGCAGGTGCGCAACGGTCTCGATCTCGCCGGAGTCGGCCTTGAGGGCCTCGATGAGCAGCGCCTCGCCGTAGCCCGTGGTGGTCACGTGGCCGATGGTGCAGCCGGCAGGGATGTGATTGTAGAAATCGGCCATGATGACCTTGGCCGTGCCCAGGATGTCGCCGTTGTTGTTGCCGTACCAGGTGTGCAACAGCTGGCCGTCCTCGCCCACGAGCGCGGCCTTCATGGTGGTGGAGCCGGCGTCGATGCCGATGAACACGCGGCCGGTGTAGCCGTCGAGCTTACCCTTGGGGACGACTTCCTGGTCGTGGCGGTTCTTGAACTCGACAAAGTCATCGTCGGTGGCAAAGAGCGGATCCAGGCGCTCGACCTCGGCACCCTGTGTGTCACCCAGGCTGTCGATGGCCTCGATAAGCTGCGGGAACGTGCTGAGCTTGTTGGACTCGTGCGCCATGGCAGCGCCGCTCGCCACAAACAGGTGGGCGTTTTGGGGCACAATGCGGTGCTCCTCGTCCAGGTTGAGCGTGAGGTAGAAGCGGTGGCGCAACTCGGAGAGATACTGCAGCGGGCCGCCCAGGAAGGCGACGTTACCGCGAATGGGACGGCCGCACGCCAGGCCCGAGATGGTCTGGGTCACGACGGCCTGGAAGATGGAAGCGGCGACGTCCTCGGGGCGGGCGCCCTCGTTGAGGAGCGGCTGCACGTCGGTCTTGGCAAAGACGCCGCAACGGCTGGCGATGGGATAGATGGTGGTGGCGTTGGCCGCGAGCTCGTTGAGGCCGCTCGCGTCGGTGTGCAGCAGAGTGGCCATCTGATCGATGAACGCGCCCGTGCCGCCGGCGCAGGTGCCGTTCATGCGCTGCTCGATGCCGTTGTCAAAGTAGATGATCTTGGCGTCCTCACCGCCCAGCTCGATGGCGACATCGGTGGCCGGGATAAGGGTCTCGACGGCGCGTTTGCTGGCGATGACCTCCTGGACAAACTCCAAGTCGAGCCACTGGGACAGCAGCAGACCGCCCGAGCCGGTGATGGCGCAGGTCATCTGGGCCGTCGGCAGCACAGTCGCGGCGCCCTCGAACAGATCGCGGGCGCAGGCACGGACGTCGGTGTGGTGGCGCTGGTACTTGGCGTAGACGATCTGGTTGTCATCGTTGAGCACGGCAAGCTTGACGGTGGTGGAGCCCACGTCGATGCCCAGGTGCAGGTTGCCGCGGGCGGCCTCGGGGTTGAAGATCGCGCCTTCGGGGGCGTGGGCGGCGGCTACGGGCTCAGCGGCGGTGGCGGGCTCGCTAGCGATGGACGTCTCCCCTGCCACGTTCTTGGCATCGGCAACGGCCTCGGCAACTTTCTCGGCAGCCGCGGTCGCGGCCTTCTGCGCGGCGTCCACCACGGCGGGCGCGGCCTCGCGTGCGGCAGCGACCATACGGTCCTTGATGCCCTCGACGAGTTTGCTCATCTGTCTCTCCTCTTAGTTGTTGGACTCGACGGTTGCGGCGGTGTCGGCCGCATCCTCGAGCTGCAAGTTCAATAGCTTCATGCCGTATTCCGGCACGTTGATATCGATGGGCTGGCCATACAGGTCACCAGGACGAACAAAAGCGAGCACCGTCATAATGCGCGCCATGGCCTCGGGCGATTCGGTGAGCCCACGCTCAAACCAGCGCTGAATCATGCCGACCTCGGCACTCACAACGTAGGTGACGTAGTAGTCAAAGAACGTGCCCAGCGCCAGGCCCAAAATGCCCGTCTGCGCACGCGGCACCACAGCCTCACGCGCAGTGTCGATGATCCTTTTAATGAAGGCCTGGTCGCCGCCCGGACCCAGCAGCGCACCGATTAAGTCGCGGTTGGCCGCAAGATAACGCAGCAGCTCAACCGAACCGGGCGCCGGCTCGAGCTCATCGATGTTGTGATAGAGATCAGGCAGCTGAGCTGCGGTGATGAGCTCAATGCGCTCACGGATCTCGGCCAGCAAGCCGTCCTCGATTTGATTGATAAAGTCGGGGATATCGCGGTAGTGTGAATAGAACGTGCGACGCGTAAGGCCGGCGCGCTCGGTGAGCGACGCGACATTAATGCGCGAAAGGTCGCCGCTTTCGGCAAGCTCGCTGGCAAGTGCCTGGCGAAGGGCACGCTGCGAGCGAAGGGACCGGCGATCGCATTTCTCGAGCTGGGACAAGCGTCCTCCTTGTTACTCAGCCTGTGCACTATTGCACAGTGCGAGTATTATTGCACACCGTGTGTACCAACACGTAAAGGCAATATTTAGATTGTGGCAAAGGGACTGTCCCTTTGTCACATTATTCGATGACGGTGCGGGAGTTTTGCTTGCGCATGGTGGCGAGCATGTGTTTGGGGACGGCATGGACCATGCAGCTGCCGATGGTCACGCTCGCGGCGGCCTTAGCTGCATCGCTAGCGTTTTTGGTCGCGTAGCTGTGGCGGAAGCGTTTGAGCATGGCGATATCGTTGCCGCCGTCGCCGTAGACCGCGACCTCGTCCTCGGCAATACCGTAGTAGCCCGCCAGCCATGCCACGCTCTCGCCCTTGTTGCATGCCGCGTCCGTGATCTCGAACATCACCGGATCGAACGGCGCGTTGACCACGCGGTCCGAGCGCTCGGCCAGATACGCCTTAAGGTCGCGCTCCAGCTCGGGCGAGGTCACGCGACAGTTGATCTTGCACACATCGTGGCGCAGGATGTCACCGATCGACTGGTCGAAGTACTGTTCCTCGTGATAGCCGCCACGCGCACGCATGCCGCGCATCACGATGCGCTTGATAGGGCTGTCCTTTTTAAAGCCCGCCTGATGCATCTCGAACGATCCGCTCGAGAACATGCCATCGGGCGTTGAGCAGTCAAAACAGATATCCGGAAACTCCTTGAGCAGTTCCTCGGTAATCTGCGGGTCGATGGTCCAGGTCTTGAGCACCTCGCCGTGGCTGTCGCGCACGATGGACCCGTTGGAGCAGCAGGCGTCAAGCGCCAGGCCCGTAAAGCCATGCTCGCCGATTGGCAACGTCGAGCGCCCGGTCGCGGGAACCACATGCAGGCCAGCCTCGGTCAGCTCGCGAATGGCACGGCGGATGGTCCTATCTGCCTCGTGCAGGGCGTTCAGCAGCGTTCCGTCTAAGTCACTCGCAAACATCTTGATCATGGGCGTGCCTCTCCTTCGTCTGCACGATATTGTAGACGAAAGAGAGGCATGCCCGAACAATGCCGTCCCGGCGCGGCGGGCCACTGCCTCCGCAAATTCACGGTGCCCCAGCGCGTCAAGACAATCGCCGCAAGCGATTTTTCAGACGATAAAACAGCGCCGTCGTCAACGTCAGCACCGCCAACATGGCTGCGAATACAATCGCCGGTGTCCATCGATCATATGCAACCCCGTACGTCAATTGGCCGATAGGTGTTGCGCAGGAAAGGACCATGTAAACGACCGAAAGCACTTTTCCGCAGAGCTCAGTCGGCGCTGCCCGCTGAACAAACGCGGTGATTTCAACCGACGCAATGCTTGCCCACACCATGGCCCATGCCGAAGCGACCGCAAACACGGTGAACACGCATACATCTACGCCGAACAGCAGCGTAACAATAATCGGCGCGACTCCAAAACAGATCATCGCAACATATCGACATATGCCATTGAAAGAAAAACGATGCGGCCAAATGCCGACCAAGCCACTGCCGGTAAGACCACCCAGGCCCAGAGCAACCTCAACTATCCCAACGCAGGACGATTGCATGCCGAGATGCTTTGTAACAATAATGGGAGCGCCAATCGTTAGCCCAACCAACGCAAGGTTCAAAACTGCCGCAAGCAAAATCACAGCGACCAATGATGCATTTTGCAACAGATACCGAATCGACTCCCGAAAATCGTTTCGGCATGTCGTACGAGTCGCGCCGTCTCCCATCGTTTCAGATGAGGCATTTTGCTTGAGTACGCCACCAAACAACAGAGCTGAAATCGCAAACGTTACCGACGCGATTGTGCAAAGAGCATCGATGCCAAAGCACCCATAGACTGCCGTCCCGACCACAGGACCCAAGATATTGCTCACCATGGTCACCTGCGAAACCAATGCAGTGGCCCGCTCAACCTTCTTTTCACCCGCCATGCGCACCGTCTCAATTTGGAGTATTGGCTTTAGCAGCGATTGAGCGCCATATTGAACACAAAGTATCGCTACTACGACGACCGCAAGAGGCAATGAGTGCTTCATGGGGATAGACAGCAGTGATGCAGTCATCAGAGCAATGCCGAGGGCCACGAGGGCCTCGCGATGTCTTCCCCTATCCGCCAAGATTCCGCCAGCCGGAGTTGCGAGTACGCCGGGTATGAACGCCGTCGCCACGACGGCGCCATATAACGTTGACGATCCGCTGCAATCGAACAAGTAAAGCGGATACGCAAAGCACAGCGCTGACAGCATCGAATACGTGCACAGCTGCGCAACCAGAAGTTCCGCAAGCCTGATTGACCGCACTGTTTTTGGTTCCAACAAGACTCTGACGTCTCTCAGTCCAGCCATAAGTCCGCTCCCTATACATACCGCTAATATGTATTTATCGACTTGAAAAGGGCAGCCGGAGCTGCCCTCTCAAATCTATTACATACCGTTGGTATCTATATTACCACCCGGCGCGGTCCCATACGTCCCAAATCTGCGCCGTTGTCTGAAGCACTTCTTCCCCCAAATCGAGTCCCACCGCGGCAGCCATCTGCGCCAAACATTGTGCGCGAGCGAGCATTCGCTCCTTGGGCTCGAGCGGACGGAACAGCGGCAGCAGCCAGAGATTCGCTAGCAACGATACGGCCTCCGCCGCTTCGCGCGGGCATTCGCACGCAATGGAGCCGTCGGCGATGCCCTCCTCGATCACTGGCAAGAGACAGCCATCGGCTGACTCGTCAAACGAGCCCTGGTACTGCATCGCCAGTAGGCGCGAGCTTTTTACCGGATCTGCTGCAGGACGCATACGTGCCCATAGCTCAATTTGTGGAACAACGGACTCGGGAGCGTACAGTCGCTTGAGCTTTTGGGCTCCGGTCATATTACCGACGCCAAGCATCGAGCGGCGGTGCTCAACAATCGGAGTCATCGCCCGATCAAACGCGGCGTTGAAAATCTCTTCTTTGCTCTTGAAGTGATGATAGACAGCGCCCTTGGTCATGCCGTCGAGACGGTCAACGATATCTTGAATACTCGTCCCCTCATAACCCTGTGCGCAGAATAGTTCCAGTGCCGCGTCGAGAATCTTCGCGACCGTCTCCTCGGGATATTTATTGCGACCCATAATCCGCCCATCCGCAACGCAAGTCTTGTGCCTCATTGCAGCATTTTAACGTTGCGGATGGCAGACGGTCGATTCTACACCGCGGCCGGGCCGTGTTCGCCGGTGCGAATGCGGATGACTTCTTCGACCGGCTCGACCCAAATCTTGCCGTCTCCAACGGCACCGGTGCGGGCGGCATTGCAGATGATGTCGACAATTCCGTCAACGTGCTCATCAGCGCAGATGAGGGTGAACTGCACCTTGGGGATGGTATTGACGAGCAGTTCGTTGCCGCGCACGTATTCCTTCCAGCCATGCTGTGCGCCGCAGCCCTGCACCTGGTTAATCGTCATACCGCGAACATCGGCAGCAAACAGCGCGTCTTTGAGAACCTCAAGCTTCTCCTGGCGCACGATAGCCGTAATTTTCTTCATAGTGAATTCCTCTCTTCAATAAAAGAAATGAATTGCCCTTCACATGGCACGGGTTTTCCAGGTGCCGCAAACCAACCTCAGAGATCAATAAGTTCAACTGACTGGTCTTAGCAGGTTTCCCAAGTGCCGCAGATTGCCGTGAAAGAGGAGCGAAGCGTACTTCGGTACGCAAGCGACGGTTTGAGGGGCAAGGTCGGGTGCCTGGGAAAGCCGTGCTGCTAATCGAGTCCGGAGAACGAGGGATAAGCGCTCTCGCCGTGCTGACTCGCATCCAAGCCCAGCGCCTCATCGGCCTCGTCCACGCGCAGGCTGCCGCGGAACAGCGCCTTGACCACCGCGGCAATCACCAAGTCGAGCACCAGCACAATAGCGACCGTCACCACAATGCCCAGGATTTGCGAGATGAGCAGCGACATGTCACCCGTGTAGAACAGGCCGCCCTTACCGGTCCACGAGAGCTCCGGCACGCAGAACAGGCCCGTGAGCACACCGCCCAAGATGCCGCCGATACCGTGGCAACCGAACGCGTCGAGCGCATCGTCGTAGCCAAACTTGGTCTTAAGATGGCTGATGGCCAGGTAACAGACGGGCGAGACGATCAGGCCCATGACCAGCGCTGCCCACGGCTCGACAAAGCCCGCACCCGGCGTGACCACCACAAGGCCCGCAACCAGACCGGTGCTGGCACCCACCAGCGTGGGGCGACCGGTGTGCACGCGCTCGACGGCAAGCCACGAGACCATGCCCGCCGCGCTGGCCGTCACGGTGTTGAGGATGGCGAGCGCCGCCGCGGCGTCGGCCTTAAACTCGCTGCCGCCGTTAAAGCCAAACCAGCCAAACCAAAGCAGGCCGGCGCCCAGCGCCACAAACGGCACGTTATGCGGACGGTAGCTCATCATGCCAAAGCCGCGACGACGGCCGAGCATTAAGCAGAGAATCAGGCCCGTGAGACCGGACGAAATGTGTACCACGTCGCCGCCGGCAAAGTCGAGCGCGCCGATGATGTCGCCGATAAAGGAACCATCGCCGCCCCAAACCATGTGGGCGAGCGGCGCATAGACCACGAGCAGCCAAATGCCCAGGAAGGCCGTCATGGCACCAAACTTAACGCGGCCTGCCAGACTGCCCGTAACGATAGCGGCGGTGATCATGGCAAACGCCATCTGGAAGGCGATGTTGATGATCTGAGGGTAGACGGCACCATCCGCAGCATTGCCCTCGGCCGCCTGCAGCACCTGGTTGAGCACCGGCAGGCACAGCAGCTGGTCAAAGCCGCCAATAAACGGGTTAGAACCGTCGCCACCGTAGGCCAGCGACCAGCCGGCAACAATCCACAGCACACCAACCAGGCCAATGGCGCCAAAGCACATAAGCATGGTGTTGATGACATTTTTGCGCCTGGACAGGCCGCCATAGAAAAACGCCAGACCCGGTGTCATTAAAAACACGAGCATGGTGCAGATGAGCATAAACGTTGTCGATCCCGTATCGTACATTCGCTCCCCCTTGGTCGCATGAACGTTGTCGGCGCTCATGATGCGGCCGAGGGCCAACTGGTGTAGACCAGATACGGCGTTGTTAAACGCTGCGTTGTCGAATGGAAACGGTGCCGCAATCTTGGAAACGGCACGGCAACGGGCGCGAAACGAACGGGAAACGTGCGAACGAGAAGGGCGCGCTTGGCTCCGCTCTGGCTAGCGCCGGAACAGCTCGCGGGCTCGGTCGCGGAGGTCGGTAGCTCGGATGACGCCCTCGTAGCGATTGATGCGCAGACGCGGGAAGGCGTTAAAGAAGCGCAGGTCACGACGGCTGAGCGACACACTCGGCACCGGACGGCTCATGCGCTTGCCGGCAAGGCGACGACTGAGCGACGGACGCGGCATGCTCGGCGCGACATCGGCAACGCGGCGGGCAGCGAGCGCCAGGCCGCGAGCACCATCCGAGATAAACGTCGGCATCGAAGCCTTCTCGCGCAGGGCATCGAGCGCCGCGTCGCCCAGCTCGGCCAGCCAAGCGTTAACGGCGCGACCGCGGATATGCGTCTGCGCCACCGAGTCGATCGCCGAATCGGGAATACGTTCGAGCATAGAGTCGGAGGCGTCGGCAAGCGACTCATTGATGCGGTCGGCAAGGTCGGCACGCACACGCTCAAGCTGATCGGACAGGCGGCGCCAGCTGGCCAACGAGCACACCGCATCGACCATCATCGCGACCGCGACGATAAAGGCGGACAGCCGCACAATCAGCACCGGCAGATGGCCAAGCAGCCCCAGCAATGCCGGCTCCACTAAACGGCAAATACACAACGCACCCAAGCCAAACGCGCAGGCCCAGTACAGGCAGATGCGTCCGTGCAGGTTAAACGGCAGATGCGAGTAATCCCAAAACCGGGCACCCGTCGTTTTTTCCAACAGCACGCCCACGCTATATTCGATCACGCTGCATACGAGCGCGGCAGCGACAAACTGGCTCGAGGCGTCTGGGATTCCACGCAGCAGCAACCAGCACGCGATGCCGCCCGCACCGTAGATGGGACAACACGGCCCTAGCAAAAAGCCGCTGTTGGCAAAGCGTCCGTGGTTGAGCATGGCGCAAACCGTCGACTCCCATACCCAGCCGCAAAAACCGTAGAAGGCAAACGAGAGTACCAGCGCCGAGAGCGGACAGGCAGCAAGCGTCGCGCCGTCAAATGCCATGTCGATCGCGGTTCCCACCGTCTACCCACTCCTCTTTTCGTTCGATTCTTTGCTCGAGCCGTCACTCGAGCCCTCGTTCAAATCGTTCGCGCCGCCTTTGCGTGGCAGACGACCGGCAACCGTCTCGCGCAATGCGCACCATTTATCGGCCAAGCACACAATCCATGCCTCGCGACACGTCGGCGGCACCGGTACCAGCGGAAACATATGCCGCACGATAATATTCCGCTCGCGCGACGTCAGCTCAAAATCTTCCTCCGCACGCGCCAGGGCAAAAAACGGGTGACGAAAGCCATGCAGTCGATGGCTTGGGTCGGGATCGTGCCAGTCATAGAGAAAGTAATCGTGCAGCAGGGCCCCGCGCAGCAGCGACAAGCGGTCGACGGAGATACCGACGCGGCCCAGGCGCTCGGCAAAGGACAGACTTGCCCGCGCCACCGAGGTCACATGTGCATAAACCGTCACATCGCCATGTTGGATAAACTCATGCATCAGGTCCAAGCGGCCCGCCTGGGCAAGCTGACGGGCGGCATCGTCGACCTCGCGCGCGATTTTCTCGGCACGAATGGTATCGGACATGCGGCCTCCTTCCGGCGGCGCTCGGCGGCAAGCCGCGGCCTGCACGCAATGAATAAAATCATCATCGAATCTACCAGTATGGCATCGGACAAAACGTTTTGCCCCACCAGTTGGCGAATTACCGCGCCGCCGTCACATATCAAACGCCAAAATGTGCGAGACTGTCTTGTGCAATTGTGCCGGCCGAGGGAGTGCCGGCGCACGATTCGCATGGAGTAACCCACAACGATGCTGCTTACGCAAACGACAACGCCCGAGGACGTCAAGGCTCTCGATCGCGCCGAGCTTCCGCTGCTCTGCGGCGAGATCCGCCACGCCATCCTCGAAAGCTCCGCCGCCGTCGGCGGGCACGTTGCCCCCAACCTGGGCGTCGTTGAGCTTACGGTCGCGCTCCATCGCGTGTTTAACTCCCCCACCGACAAAATTGTCTTTGACGTGTCACACCAGACCTATGCCCACAAGGCGCTGACTGGGCGCGCGTACACCTATATCGATCCGGAGCGTTATGGTGAGGCTTCTGGCTTTGCCAATCCCGACGAGTCCGAGCACGACCTGTTCGCCATGGGCCACACCTCCACATCGGTGAGCTTGGGCTGCGGCTTGGCACACGCCCGTGATCTGGCGGGCGACAGCTACAACGTCATTACCATCATTGGCGACGGTTCGCTTTCGGGCGGTCTGGCGTTTGAGGGCTTCAACAACGCCGCCGATCTCGACAGCAACCTGATCATCATCGTCAATGACAACGACCAGTCCATCGCCGAAAACCACGGTGGCCTGTATCGCAATCTGGCCGAGCTGCGCGCCAGCAACGGCACCTGCGAGCGCAACGTTTTCCGCGCGATGGGACTCGACTACCGCTATCTGGACGCCGGCAACGATGTGTTGGCCCTGGTCGACGCGCTGCAGGAGCTGCGCGATATCGATCATCCCATCGTGCTGCACGTCTCCACCGCAAAGGGCAAGGGCTTTGAGCCGGCCCAGAGCGACCCCGAGCGCTGGCACCACGTGGGTCCGTTTGACATGGCGACCGGGCGCAAGCTCTGCCCGGGCCATCCGAGCGAGCCTGCGCCGCGCACCTATGCCGACATTACGGGCGAGGCGCTCAGCGCCGCCATCGAGCACGATCCGCAGGTCGTGGGCATCACGGCCGCCACGCCCTACATCATGGGCTTTACACCCGAGCTTCGCGCCGCGGCAGGCAAGCAGTTTGTTGACGTGGGCATTGCCGAGGAGCACGCCGTGACCTTTGCCACCGCGCTTGCGCGCTCGGGCGCCAAGCCAGTCTTTGGTGTGTACGGCACGTTTTTGCAGCGCGCCTACGACGAGCTGTGGCACGACCTGTGCCTCAACGACGCCCCCGCAACCATCCTGGTATTTGGCGCGTCGATCTTTGGCACCACATCCGAGACGCATCTCTCGTTCTTTGATATTTCCATGCTGGGCGGTCTTCCCAACATGCACTACTTGGCGCCGGCCTGCATGGAGGAATATCTGTCCATGCTGAGCTGGTCGCTCGATCACCGCGAGCATCCTGTGGCGATTCGCGTGCCCGGCATTGGCCTGGTAAGCCGCCCCGACTTGGCGCCTGCCGAGGACGCCGATTACGGTGTCGCGCGCTACAACGTGGTGCGCCAAGGCCGCGACGTGGCCGTGCTCGCGCTCGGCGATTTCTTTGAGCTGGGCGAGCGTGTGGCAAACCGCTTGGCAGCCGAATACGGTATCGAGGCCACGCTCGTCAACCCTCGCTTTGCAACCGAGCTTGACCGCGAGTTCCTCGACAGCCTTGCCGCCAAGCATCGCGTTGTCGTCACCCTCGAGGACGGCATCTTGGACGGCGGTTGGGGCGAACGCGTCGCGTGCTACTTGGCCTGCACGCCCGTGCGCACGCGCACCTTCGGCATCGCCAAGGGCTTCCCCGACCGCTACGACCCCAACGAGCTGCTCGCTCAGAACGGCATGACGGTCGAGAACATGGCCGCCGAGGCCGTAAGGCTACTCAACGAGTAAAAAACCTCCGCAAGGGAAGCACCCATGCGGAGGTTTTTATTTTCGCGACGCGATTATCTCAATCTGTAACATCTATGGCCCGAATTCCCGTCTAACTGTTACAGATCTAGAAAAGACGTCTTAGTCCCTGACCTTTGTCTCAATCTGTAACAGATAGAGACCTTCTGGCCGTCCAGATGTTACAGATTGAGACATTCGAATTCCCCTAAAGAGAAAATCTCGATCTGTAACAGGTAGAACCCATTTCCTCGTCTAACTGTTACAGATTGAGACAAAGCAGCGAGACAGGCCACCACATCTGCAAGAACCACCACAAAGGTGCCTGTCCCTTTTTGGTAGGAAGAATTACCCATAAGGTAAGTATGTTTCTGAGTTATTTCGTGTTGACCCATTTGAGCGGGATGGGGTATAACTCTACTCAACCGCTAGGGATTTTATTGAGAAAGGTGTTCTCCTATGAGCAAGAACCTCTCCCAGCAGGTCGTTCTCGACCGCCGCGGCTTCGTTGCCGCCACCTTCGCAACCGTCGCCGGCCTTGGTCTTGCCGGCTGCTCTGACACCAGCGCCGAGGCTGACAAGGGTTCCGCCGCTGGCTCCTCCAAGAGCTCCGAAGATACCGAGGCTTCCACCACGCTCGACGCCAAGGCATTCGACAAGCTCGTCGACAACGGCCCCAAGGCCGATGACGATGTCATCGCCGCCAGCACCTGGGCCACGGCCGTCAAGGACGCCGGCGTCTTTAAGATCGGTGGCGTTCAGACCTCCACGCTCTTCTCCCTCCTCAACGAGAAAGACGGTCAGACCCGTGGCTTCGATGCCGGCATCGCGCAGCTTCTGTCCAACTACATCCTAGGCGAGAACAAGGTCGAGATCACCCAGGTGACCTCGGACACGCGCGAGTCCGTCCTGCAGAACGGCCAGGTCGACGCTGTCTTTGCCACCTACACCATCACCGACGAGCGCAAGAAGCTTGTCTCCTTTGCCGGTCCCTACTACTACACGCAGCAGGCCATCCTGGTGCTTGCCGATAACGACGACATCAAGAGCGTCGACGACCTGGCCGACAAGAACGTCGCCGTCCAGTCCGGCTCCAACGGCCCCGCCATCCTGGAGGAGTTCGCTCCCAAGGCCAGCCAGCAGGAGTTCAAGACCGACGAGGAGGCCCGCCAGGCACTTCAGCAGGGACGCGTTGACGCCTACGTCATCGACAACAACATGCAGCAGAGCGCCCTGGTCCGCGAGCCCGGCAAGTACAAGATTGCCGGCAAGCCCTTCGGCAGCAAGGAGCCCTACGGCATCGGCCTGCCGCTCGATTCCGACGGTGTCGCCTTTGTCAACGACTTCCTTAAGAAGATCGAGGATGACGGCACCTGGACCGAGCTGTGGCAGATCTGCATTGGCGACCGTACGGGCGACACCAATGTTCCCGAGCTGCCCGAGATCGGCGCCTAGGCAGCGAGCCTAGTAACGGCCGCTACGAAACCATACGGAAACGCACGATGCGCTTTATTGCGCTAAACTGTTTCCTCACTGAGTTGTCGGGGCTTCCGTACACACGGGAGCCCCTTTCCTTACCGGCGGGAGGTCCGCATGAGTCTCTCCGAGCTCTGGTCGCTCTATGGCCAGAACTATATCGACGCGCTGCTAGCAACCTGGGGCATGACGCTTGAGTCGTTTGCCATCGCCATGGTGCTGGCCGTCGCCGTCACCGTGATGCGCGTGTCGCCGCTCAAGCCGCTGCGCGTCTTTGGCGACCTGTATGTCCAGGTCTTCCGTAACATCCCCGGCATCGCGCTGCTCATTATCGTCGTCTACGCGCTGCCGCCGCTCAAGGTCGTCCTGCCCTACCGCACCTGCGTCATCGTCGCCACAGTGCTCTTGGGTTCTGCCTTTGGCTCCGAGAACTTTATGAGCGGCATCAACACCGTCGGTGTCGGCCAGGTGGAAGCCGCCCGCTCGCTGGGCATGAGCTTCAGCCGTATCCTCGCCAAGATCGTGATTCCGCAGGCGCTGCGCTCGAGCGTGCTGCCCATGACCAACCTCTTTATCGCCGTCATGCTCACCACCGCGCTCGGCAGTCAGGTGCCGCTTAAACCGCAGGAGCTCACCGGCGTGGTGAGCTACATCAACACGCGCTCGCTCGGCGGCGTCGCCGCGTTCTTTATCTCGGCGCTCGGCTACCTGGGCACGGCCTTTGTGGTGAGCCACATTGGCAACTATATCGATAAGAAGGTGAGGATCCTCCGATGAGCAAGCACTCCACCTCCGCGCTCACCATGCGCGATGCGCTCTACGAGGCTCCCGGCCCCAAGATGCGCGCCAAGATTCGCGTCGGCACCGCCATCTCACTTGTTGCCGTGGCCGCGCTCATCGCTCTGGTACTGCAGCGCTTTTATGTGACCGGCCAGCTTTCGGTCCATTACTGGTACTTCTTTACGCACCTCACCACCTGGAAGTTCCTGCTTGCCGGTTTTGAGGGCACGGTAAAGGTCGCGCTCACCGCCGGCGCCATCGCGCTGGTACTGGGCTTAGCCCTCATGCTCGGCCGTACCAGCAACATCAAGCCGCTGCAGCTGGTCTGCCGCGTGCTCACCGATTTCTTCCGTGGCGTGCCGAGCCTGCTGTTCATCTACTTCTTCTTTTTGGTGCTGCCTCAGTACAAGATTTCACTGCCGTCGTTTTGGATGCTCACGCTTCCCGTCGCGCTCGCCGCAGCCGGCGTACTTGCCGAGATCTTCCGCGCAGGCGTCAACGCCGTGCCGCGTGGTCAGGTCGAGGCAGCCCAGGCGCTCGGTCTCTCCAAGGCCAAAATCACCTTTAAAATCGTATTGCCCCAGGCGATTCGGTTTATCATTCCGTCGTTGATTTCGCAGCTCGTGGTCGTAGTCAAAGACACCACCGTCGCCTACGTGGTGAGCTACCCCGACCTCATGCAAAATGCCCGCGTGCTCATTACCAACTACGACGCCCTCGTGTCGGTTTACCTGGTTATCGCGGTCATCTACATCCTCATCAACGTCGCGATCAACAAGGCCGCTGTCTACGTTTCGCACAAGACCGGCGCGACGATCATCCGCTAACGCTTTTACCATTTCGAGTCATAAGGAGCCGAGCACCATGGCACAGAGCACCTCTTCCACCGGCAATCAGCCGCTGATCGAGCTCAGGCACGTCGATAAGCACTACGGCGACCTGCACGTTCTCAACGACATCAATCTCTCGGTCGACCGCGGCGAAGTCGTCGTGGTGATCGGCCCCTCGGGCTCGGGCAAGTCGACCATGTGCCGCACCATCAATCGCCTGGAAACCATCGACTCGGGCGAGATCCTCATCGAGGGCGAGCCCTTGCCGCAGGAAGGCAAAGACCTTGCCCGCATGCGTGCCGAGCTGGGCATGGTGTTCCAACAGTTCAACCTGTTTGCACATATGACGGTACTGCAGAACGTCATGCTGGGACCGGTCGATGTGCTGGGCGTGTCCAAGGAGGAGGCTCGTGAGCGCGCCATGGACCTGCTGAGCCGCGTGGGCGTGGCCGAGCAGGCCGACAAGGTACCCGCACAGCTTTCGGGCGGCCAGCAGCAGCGCGTGGCCATCGCCCGTTCTCTTGCCATGCAGCCCAAGGCCATGCTCTTCGATGAGCCCACGAGTGCCCTTGACCCCGAGATGATCAATGAGGTGCTCGAGGTCATGGTGCGCTTGGCGCAGCAGGGCATGACGATGATCGTCATTACGCACGAGATGAACTTTGCCCGCCGCGTGGCCGACCGTGTCGTGTTTATGGCCGATGGCCAGATCGTGGAAACCGGCACGCCCGACGGGTTCTTCGACCACCCCCAGACCAAGCGCGCCCAGGACTTCCTCAACTCCATCAAGGGCCACTAGCCAGCCACCCCGTGGGACAAATCCATTGAAAGTGTTGTCCTACGACGTCTCTCATGCGCCCTGTCACCTTTAGATTCGAAAGCAACACCTATGATCGGAACTCGCACTTCATCGTCATACACCCCGCACGTCGACGTCGATCCCGCCGACCGCCCGCTCATCCTCGTCGCGCCGCGTTGGGAAGAGGCGAAGCCGTTTTTAAGCGAGACGCTCTCCCCCAACGAGGAAATCGCAAGTGTCTTTGTCGATGCCATCCTTGCCGCCGGCGGCCTGCCGCTGCAGATGTCCATCACCGAGGACATTGAGGTCATCCGCCATTACGTCGATATCGCCGACGGTATCGCTATTCCCGGCGGCCCGGATGTCAACCCCAAACGCTGGGGCGATGATCGACCCTACGACCCCACCCTCTGCTGCGAGATCCGCGATAGCTTTGAGTTTAAGCTGGTCGGCGAAGTGCTCCGCGCCAAAAAGCCGCTCTTTACCACCTGCCGTGGCACGCAGTTGCTCAACGTCGCCACTGGCGGCACCCTGTGCATGGACGTGCCGAGCCTGGGCGCTCGCGAGGGCCGCACGCAGTGGCGCCATACCCACGTGCTCAACGACCCCGTGCATCCCGTCGAGGTCGTGCCGGGCTCGCTGCTCGACCGCGCGGTTGGCGGACACAGGCTGATCCAGACTAACTCGGCACATCACTGCTGCGTCGACCGTCTGGGTAAGAGCACGCGCTTGGTCGCCAAGGCAACCGACGGCGTTCCCGAGTGCATCGAAGTCGAAGGCCAGCCTTTCTGCCTGGGCGTGCAATGGCACCCTGAGTATACGTGGAAGACGCTCGAGACCGACTTTAACCTGTGGAAGTCGTTTGTCGAGGCAGCGACCAAGGTAAAGCAGGCCCGCTAGCTCGCGAACCGCACAACAGATAAGGGCGCCCCGCCGGCCACATGGTCCGACGGGGCGCCCTATTACCTATATGCTGCCGGCACACAGCCCAAGGCTCGCGAGCCCTTATTCAGCCGCCTCGCGCAGGGCCGACATCGTGGCCGCATATTGCTGCTGCAGCGCATGCATTCCCTCACGAGCGCCGTCAACGGCATCGGCGCCGCGCAGCGCCTCGGTCACCAAGACCGCCGGCTCGTACAGATTATCGAATCCCAGGTTCTGGCTCACGCCTTTGAGCGTATGCACTGCCATAAACGCGCTCTCGGCATCTCCCGCCGCCATGGCAGCCTCCAGCTTGTCCATGCTCTCGTCATCCAAAAACTTGAGGGCAAAGCGGGCAAGCATTTCCTCGCCCATCAGCCGAGCGCACGCGTCATCATAATTGGCGCCAATCTTCTCATACGCCTCACGCATGGAAATCATGGGTTAAAAACTCCTTTGGTCAAACTAAATCGTGGGAAACGCAACGACGTCAGCGGGGCGTGCCAACGTCTCGGCAATTTGGTCTTGCACCTCGAGCAGGCAATCGAGCAGCAGCGGGTTAAAGGTACCGCACTTACCGTCCAGAATCATCTGGATCGCCTCCTCGTGCGGGATAGCGTCTTTGTATACGCGCACGCTCGTCAGCGCATCGTACACGTCAGCCACCGAAACCACCTGAGCGGCAATGGGAATCTCGTCGCCCTTAAGGCCATCGGGATAACCCCTGCCGTCCCAGCGCTCGTGATGCCAACGCGCAATCTGGTACGCATATTCCATAAGCGCATTACCGACGTGATGGCGGCCCAGCTCAAGCAACATGTCGGCGCCGATCGTAGTATGCGTCTTCATAATCTCGAACTCCTCGGGCGTAAGGCGCCCGGGTTTGTTGAGAATCGCATCATCAATCGACATCTTGCCGATATCGTGCAGCGCCGAAGCCAGGGCAATCGTGGAGCGCTCCTCATTGTCGAGGGAGATGGTGTCGCTACGCTGGACCAGACAGCCAAGCAGCAGCTCGGTCAGCTTCTCGATGTTCGTAACGTGCCTGCCGCTCTCGCCATTGCGAAGCTCCATGACGCCGGCCATGATGTCGATGAGCATGCGACTGTTCTTGACGCGCTCGTTGTACTGCTGGGACAGCAGGCTCGTCAGGCGGCGCTGTTTGGCGTACAGGCGGATGGTGTTGTTTACGCGGCGGCGCACGACACGGGAGTCAAACGGGCGGTTGATATAGTCCGAGGCACCCAGCTCGTACGCGCGCAGAACCATATCGTCGGAATCTTCGCTCGAGATCATGATGACAGGCAGATTGTCGATACCCGATCGGCGCGACAAATCGGCCAGCACCTCAAAGCCGCTTATGCCCGGCATCACAATGTCCAGCAGCACGAGTGACAACTCATCGCCATGGCGGTCGACCATGTCGAGCGCCGTACGACCGTTATCGGCCTCGAGGATGCAATACTCGTCCTTGAGCATCTCGTTGAGAATGGCTCGGTTCATCTCGGAGTCATCAACAATAAGCACCGAAGGCTTTTCGTTTTGGAAGGCCTCGATGGAATCGGCATCGGTCACGACCGTACCGGCTTTTGCCTTAGCACGGCTCAGTAACTGGACAGCGCGGCCAACGCCCTCATCGACTGTCTCGCCATGAATGCGAACGCCACCAACACATGCCGTCAAGCTCACGTACTCATGGCCCGGAATAATCGTGGAATGAACGGCATCGGATACCTGATGCAGACGACGGGTAAAGTCATCGGAGGGAATATTGGGCATGACGACCACAAACTTGTCGCAGCCATAGCGCACAAGCTCGTCAGTCGAACGAATGCTGCTGCGTATGGCTGTCGCCACAGCACCGAGCGCAAGGTCGCCGGCATGACGGCCACACGTATCGTTGAAGACCCTAAAATCATCAAGGTCGATCACCGCCACGCCGGCCTTCATGCGGGCGCTACGGAGCTTTTCCTCGTAATATCGGCGATTGCGCACACTTGTCAGCACGTCGGTGTAGACAAGGTCCTCTTCTGCAGCCTCTTGCTCATCGATTGGACGCACCATCAGCAGGACGTGAGGCTCGCCCTCGACCTTCAGAGGGCGCAGGCGAGCGCGGTACTCAGTACCATCGTTGAGCAGTTGCTCCGACACCTCATCGGAGTCTGCCAAGGCCTCAAGACTCGACTGACGCAGACAAGGGCAGCGATCGCCGGCGAGCAGACAGTTAGGCTCGCTCTTAATCTGATCGGCCGACAGCAAACGCACCACGGGGTAGGTCTTCGCGACACGGGCAACCTCGGCGGCAGCCTCCTCGTCGGTTAGATTGACCTCGTGATTATTGAGCATATGGGGCCCTTTCGATAGTTTCGCATGGTAGCGGTGGGTTCCAAATGTTACAAGGGTAGCACCTTGCCGATGAAGGTAAGCACGTGAATGCTGCTACATTTTTATGAGTTGGCAGACGGCACGATTGAAGCCGCAGACGTGAGGTTTTGAGCACATTTGTTAACACGGCCGAAACGTTTGCGGATGAAGCCTGCTTTGGCTATTTGCGGGTGCTAGAACCCCAGAATGTCACGAACAGCCCGGGCAGCCGCTGCCGGGCGATCGCGTAGGCCGTTGTGCGCGCCGGGAACCGTTACGAGCGGACAGTCCAAAAGCTCAGCCGCCACCCTCGTGCCCGCCTCGCGAGGCGTGCCAATCGAGAGCTCGCCCAGGAGCACGGCGGCCACCGTTTTCGACGCACGGACGCTATCCCAATCGGGAACGCAGGTCATAGTAATCCCGTATTCGTTTGCCATGAAGCTGCGGCCGTTGCGCAGGGCATGTTTGGCTTCTGCCTCGGTTGTCTTGGGGGCCTCAGGGTCCGAATCGCCGATAGCGCCCAGGAAGGCCCGTAATGCCCTGGAGACCTTTCCCGCAGCGATCATCTCGAGCAAAACCGGGGCCGCGCCCAAACCGGCGCCCTCGTTTGTCACGGCGGGTTCATGCAGGATCGCACGCGAAATTATGACGGGGTTTGCACGGAGAAGCTCCAGGGTCACCAACGTACCGGCACTGTGCGCGAGCACGTTTGTCGGAGCGCCAATATGCTCGATAACGGCCTGCAGGTCGGCGGCCTGGGCGGCGAGATCGTAGCGTCCGTCCGCAGCGTCGCCGCTCTCGCCGCAACCGCGGCGGTCGTAGGCAATTACGCGGTAGTTGCGGCTGAGCTCACAAGCGATGCCGTCGAAAAATGTGCCGTCGACACAAGCGCCGTGCACGCACACCAAAGCAGGAGTATCAGGCGACACATCCGGGCCGGCATATTCGCGACAGGCAATCGTGGTGCCCGCATTCTCGACCGTAAAATCCATGTTGTGCCCCCATCATCAATGCCCATCCAGTTGCACGTCAGTACGGTTGGATGGACCCGCATTGCCTTACGCCTTGTTAACAGATTAACTGTACCCGACCCGAGGCTTTTCATGGCACGGCATCATGAGCGACGTGAAAAAACGAAACTAGTAAAGCAAGAGCCCGCACCTTGCTTTGGAGCCGATGCTATGCTTAGGCACAATTGTCTTGAGGAGCATATGCCTATGTCTACGTTTTTGAATGCCAGCCCCATCTTTGGGCCCGTTCGCAGCCGTCGCCTTGGTCTCTCGCTCGGCGTCAACATGATGCCGGCCAGCGGCAAAATCTGCACGTTCGACTGCATTTACTGCGAAAACGGCCTCAACGCCGAACGCCCCTGCCATGAGCCGTACAACACGGCCGCCGTGGTGCTCGACGCGCTCGAGGCAAAGCTGCGTGAGATGGCAGCCGAGGGCGAGCTCCCCGATGTGATCACCTTCGCAGGCAATGGCGAGCCCACCGCCGCGCCGGAATTTCCGCAGGCCATCGCCGGCGCCGTCGCGCTGCGCGACAAGCTTGCCCCAAACTCCAAGATCGCCGTGCTCTCCAACGGCACACGCGCCGACCGCCCCGAGGTGCACGACGCGCTCATGATGGTCGACGACAACATTCTTAAGCTCGATACCGTCGACCCGGCGTTTATCCAGCTGCTCGACCAGCCCGTTGGCCCCTACGATGTAGAGCACCAGATCGAAACGTTCGCGAGCTTTAACGGTCACGTCATTATCCAGACGATGTTTTTGAGCGGTGAGTACCGGGGCAAGTCTCTCGATAACACCGGCGAGGAGTACGTTGGCCCTTGGCTCGCGGCGCTCGAACGCATTCGCCCGCAGGAGGCGACCATCTACACGGTGGCGCGCGAGACACCGATCGCCGGCCTTGTCAAGGCAGCACCCGACGTCCTCGACGCCATTGCCGCGCGCGTCCAAGCCCTCGGCATTCCCTGCCAGGTGAGCTACTAGCGCGCAGCTGCTCTGAAGGTGGGCTATACTAGCTGCGAACGAAAGGAAGTTAGCCATGTATGACAAAGGACCCGTGCCCGGCCGCAACGACGCTTGCTGGTGCGGCAGCGGCAAGAAATACAAGAAATGCCATAGCGCCTTTGATGAGCGCCTCGAGCGCTTGTGGGAAGAGGGCTGGGAGGTTCTGCCCCGCACGCTCTACAAGACTCCCGCCGATATCGAGGGCATCAAGCGCTCGGCTGCCATCAACGTGGGCGTGCTCGATTATGTGGGCGAGCATATCGCCGCAGGCATGACCACCAACCAGATCGACCAGATGATCTACGACTACACCGTCGAGCACGGTGGCACGCCGGCCGATCTCAACTACGAGGGCTATCCCAAGAGCGTGTGCACCTCGATCAACGACGTCGTCTGCCACGGTATCCCCTGCGATGCGGATGTGCTGCACGAGGGCGACATCATCAACGTGGACTGCTCCACGATCCTAGACGGCTACTTTAGCGACTCGAGCCGCATGTTCTGCATCGGCGAGGTCTCTGCCGAGCGCCAGCGCCTGGTCGACGTCACCCGTGCCAGCGTGGAGGCGGGTCTGGCGGCCGTCAAGCCATGGCTGCCGTTGTCCGTTATGGCCGAGGCAGTGCAAAAGACCGTCGAGGACGCCGGCTTTAGCGTGGTGCGCGAGTACGGCGGACACGGCATCGGTAAGGAGTTCCACGAGGACCCGTTTGTGGGCTTTACCACCGAGGCGCCCGATGTGGACACCATCATGGCCCCGGGCATGGTCTTTACCATCGAGCCCATGGTCAACGCCGGAGCGCCCGGCATCAAGATCAGCAAGGGCGACGGCTGGTGCGTGCGTACCAAGGACGGTAGCGATTCGGCCCAATGCGAGGTACAGCTCGTGGTGACCGAGGGCGGCTACGAGCTGCTGAGCTGGTAGCTGTAGATGCGCCGGGCTTCGCGATGGATATGTTAACCATCGCGAAGCCCGGCGTTTTTATAGCGTTTTGCCTGATAAAACCTACCAAAATTAACCTGCCCCTTTTGGTAGGTCGAGCGGAGAGGACTGCTTGTGAACATCCTGGTTTTGCTGCCCGTCAACGACCGTCATCGCGCAATTCTTGAGTCGAGCGCTCCGGGCGAGGACTTTATCTACACGAGCGCCGACGCCGCCACGCGCGAGCAGGTCGCCGATGCCGACGTGATCCTGGGCAACATCGACCCTGACATGCTCACGGCATGCGAGCATCTCCGGCTGTTGCAGTTGCAGACCGCCGGCTATGACGACTACCTTGCTGCTGGCACCGTGCCGGCTGACGCCAAGCTGTCTTGCTCGATCGGCGCCTACGGTCAGGCCGTAAGCGAGCACATATTTGCCATGGTGCTGTCAATGATGAAGCGCCTGCCCGGCTACCAGGACCTGCAGCGCGAGCATCGCTGGGAGGACTTGGGCCCGGTCACCTCGCTCAAAAATGCCAACGTGCTGGTGCTGGGCGCGGGCGATATCGGCGGCCACTTTGCCACGCTCTGCCGCAGCATGGGCGCACACGTCCGCGGCATCAAGCGCCATCCGCTCGTCTACCCCATTGTGTTTGAGGACATGGACGGCATGGATGCCCTGCCCGAGCGCCTGGCCGAGGCAGACATCGTCGCATCCTTTATGCCCAGCACACCCGAGACCCGCGGTCTGGCGAACGCCGAGTTCTTCGCCGCGATGAAGCCGGGCGCCTTCTTTGCAAACGGCGGCCGCGGCGATCTTGTGGTTGCCGACGACTTGGTTGGCGCTCTGGAATCGGGACATCTCGCCGGCGCCGCGGTCGACGTCACCGACCCCGAACCGCTGCCCGCGACAAGCCCCCTGTGGGATGCGCCCAACATGCTCATCACGCCGCATGTCTCCGGCTGGTTCCACCTGACCGCCACGCTCAACAACGTCGTCGACATCGCCGCGGAAAACCTGCGTCACCTGCAGGCGGGCGAGACCCTGCGCTGCTGGATCGAGCATTAATTTGTTCCGGCGTTTTACCAAACGCCGGAACCCCTCGACGCTGCGAGCCCGCCGTTTGGCCAATCTGCCGTTCAATTTCAAAGGCGCGACCAGAAGGTCAGCGCCTTTTCATTTCACGGCACCTTGGCTCAAACGGCGGGCTCTCGCTGACTTTTGTTCAACCTGCGGCGCTTTGCTGGCGCGGCCCTACCTGTGGGCTCTCGCTGACCATTATTCGACCAGAGGGGTCTAGTGCTATTTAAGCGTTGTTAGATAGTTTCTTGCGTTTTCGACGTTCATTGCTGCGACGGGCGCATGCGAACAAAGCTTGACATCGTTGGTGACCAGTAAATCTGCTTGGGCACGTATCGCTGCCGCAATGATTAAATCGTCTTCGTAATCGCTATGGAGCTCACGCTGCCTGCTCGCCATCCATATATCGCTCAGGTCACAGGGCACTGGCGTGGCAAGCTGCGAAAGCACGCTAAGACAATCCCATGCAAGCGAAGTCGCTGCCGTAGCGGCATACTGGGAAAGCGAACCGTGCTCCCGCCGATACCATGCCTTATGTTCGCTTGAAATCAAATAGAACAGGTCTTTGGACGATGTCGCCGCATACAGCAAATCCACCTGTGCCGTGCATGCATCGCGTAAAAACTCAATCGCCACCGAACGACCACGTCGTGAGGGAATGAAGTAATCGAACCACACGTTGGTGTCAACCAAGATGCGCTTTGGAGTCTCACTCATAGAGCCAGCTCATCTCCTCGCCATAGCGATCCGCATAGGCATTCCGTTTGAGCTCTTCGTCGTCCGATGGCTGAGCCTTGACCATATCGATTCCCGACTCACGGCAAGCAGCAGCGAACAGCTTCGACCCCTGATCCATGAGCTCGAGCTTACGTTTGGCGGCCCTTTCGCGCTCGCGCTGTTCCGCCCGGGCACGACTGGGCAGCAGGATATCCTCGAGCGCACCGGGGCGATCGGCCAGCGACGCTGCAAGCTGCCAGAGCGCTCGCACCGCTTGGCTCGGCGTCATACCGGCCCTGGAGAGAGCGGCGTCCCCACTCCTTTTAAGATCGGCATCGAGGCGCACGTTGATCTGAGCGGCTGTTGTGGTCATGACCCCTCCTTAATACTTCAAAACTATCATAAAACTCTATGGTAGATACGTAAAGCATGTATAGCATTTATAAGCATTAGCCGTACTCTGTACACAAAAAGCCGCCGAGGCACACTGCACCTCGGCGGCTACGTATCACAGATCTAGTTCGGTTTCACCCTTTGCATTTGCCCAGATAAAACCTGCCAAAATAAACCTGTCCCTTTTTGGCAGGTTTTAGAGCTCCACACTTTCGGCGCCGTTGATGGTTAGGTCGCGCTCGTAGAAGGCGGTGAGGGCACGGATAGCGTACATGACGTCGCGCACGCCGCCGGTCTCGTAGCTCGAGTGCATGGCAAGCTGCGGCAGGCCCACGTCCACGGCATGCATGCTCGCCTGCATATTGGACAGATTGCCGAGCGTGGAGCCGCCGGCCATGTCGCTCTTATTGGCGAAGGCCTGCGTGGGCACGTCGGCGTCATCGCAGATGGCCTGGAACACCGCGCGGCTAAAGGCATCGGTGCAGTAGTGCTGGTTGGCGGCTTCCTTGATGACGATGCCGCCGTTGAGCACAACCTGATTGCGGGCATCGCACTTCTCGGCGTGGTTGGGGTGCACGGCATGCGCGTTGTCGCAGCTCACGAGCATCGATGCGGCAAGGGCGCGATGATACGACTCGTCGTCAAAGCCCAGCGAGCCGTTAATGCGGCGCAGCGCATCGGCCAAGAACGTCGACATGGCGCCCTGCTTGGTCTCGGAGCCAACCTCCTCGTTATCGAAGCAGCAGAAGACTGAAACGTCGTGCGCGTTCTCGGCACCCAAAAATGCCTGCAGCGAGGTGTAGGCGCAGGCCAGGTCGTCGAGCTTGGGCGTCGAGATAAACTCGTCGGACCAGCCCCAAATACGCGCATCCTGACGATTGACCAGGAACAAATCGCGGCCCAAAATCTGTTCGGGCTCGACGTCCAGCTCGTCGGCGATCAGAGCATCAAAGTCGCCCTGCTTAAGGTCACCGGCGCTGATGAGCGGGCACAGGTCGACGGCTCGGTTGGGAGCAAAGCCCTCGTTAACGCCGCGGTTCATATGGATAGCAAGGCTCGGAATGATAGCGACCTCGCGCTCGGTGGCAAGCAGGCGGCTCTCAATACGGTCGCCCTCGCGCACCAGCACGCGGCCCGCGAGTGCCAGCGGACGATCGAACCAGGTGTAGTCGATCATGCCGCCGTAGGCCTCGGTGTTCAGGCGCAGCGTCTCGCCCGCGCCGTCGAGCTCGGGCACGGCCTTGACCTTAAACGTCGGCGAATCGCTGTGCGACGCCGTGAGCTGAAAATGATAGTCACCGGCAACGCCGTCCTCGCCCCACGTCGCGGCCAGGTCCTCGCCCACCTTAAAGGCAACAACGCTCGAGGTATTGCGCTGCGTGTAATAACGCCCGCCCGGCTCGATGTCCCACGCCGCATTCTCGGGCAGGTAGGTAAAGCCCGCCTCGTCGAGCTCGGCCATAATGGTCGCCGCCGTATGGAACATGCTGGGGCATGCCTCGATAAAGTCGATAAGGTCGTTGGCGGCCTCGATATCGTCGGCCGTCACATGCGCGCGCTCGGGCGTTTCCTGATCCGTCATGCTCTCCCCTTTCGCTGGGCTGATGGTCCCCTCCAGCATACCCCGCCACGCCAGCGCCGCACTCTTCATTCCGTGCTTAATTCCGCGCCGCTCACCAAGTTGAGCCATCATGCCCGCGCTCCTTTTGCGACAATTGCGCTAACAGGACGAGAGGAGCCGTCATGAAGCCACGTAACATTGCCATCGCCTGCGGTGTCGCGGGGGTCGCGGTCGGCCTTGCCGCTGCCGCCGGTATCGTTTACCGCAAGCAAATCAAGTCCGCCGCGTCGCTCAAACGCTTGACCGATCATGCAGATGGCTATGACCTGTACGCAATCGACATCGCCTACGACTACGATCTTGATCGCATCATCGCCGCTGGCGTGCGCGACGACCAGGCCTACATCGATGCCGTGGTGGCGCAGGTGCTGCCCGGTGTGCCGGCACATGTCCAGGCACCCCAGTTTGCCTGCAGCGCTTTTGTCGCCGTAGATGCCGAAGGCCGCGTGCGCACCGGTCGCAATTACGACTTTAAGGACGACACCTCGGCGCTGCTGGTGCGCAATCACCCACGAGGCGGCTATGCCTCCATCGGGTTTGCCGCCCTTAACAACCTGGGCGATAACACTCCGCTTGACTCCGTCGCCGGACGCGCCGCCGCACTCATGGGCCCGTTTGCCCAGCTCGACGGTGTTAACGAATGCGGCGTGTCCATTGCCGTACTCACCCTGGATTCCAAACCCTGTGACCAGGACACGCAGCGTCCCGTCATCAATACCTCGCTCGCCATCCGTCTGGTGCTCGACCGTGCCGCTACCACGCAGGAGGCCGTAGACCTGCTTTCCGCCTACGACATGCACGCCATGGCAGGACGCGATTACCACTTCTTTATCAACGACGCCGCCGGTGACGCGCACGTAGTAGAGTGGGATCCGCGCGATCCGGACCGCGCTTTCAAAGCGACTCCTGTACGCCAGGTTACGAACTTCTACGCCTGCTATGGCGACGAAGTGCTGCCCAACCAAAAGAATGGCGAGCTGGGCCATGGTAAAGAGCGCGCCGTCGCAATCGCCGATGTCCTTGACGCCCATGTCGGTGCCCAGGACGAATCGATTGTCTGGGATGCCCTGCGCGCCGCAGCGCAAGAGCCCAATCCGGAAGACATCACCAGCAATACGCAATGGTCGGTCGTCTTTGACAATACCGAACCCGCCGCCGATATTACGCTGCGCCGCCACTGGGGCGACGTCGACGCCTTCGTGTTGTAAGGAGCCAGGCCCGTCGGTCTTACGCTCGCCTGACCTTGTTTACATTTCCATACGCTTGAGCTAACACGTTTTACCCCCGTATCAACAGTGTGCGGGGGTAAACTTATGCGCATGTTATAACTTGCCCGGAAGGATTCATCATGCTTAGGATCGGTCTTCTTACCAGTGGCGGCGACTGCCAGGCACTCAACGCCACCATGCGCGGCATCGTCAAAACGCTTATGACCAATAGCGAAGAGCCTATCGAGATCTATGGTTTTGAGGACGGCTACCAGGGCCTTATCTACAGCAGATTCCGCGTCATGACGCCCGCTGATTTTAGCGGCATCCTCACCCGCGGCGGCACCATCCTGGGCACGAGCCGTACGCCGTTCAAGCGCCTGGATGTTCCCGAGGCCGATGGCATCGAGAAGGTGCCGGCGATGGTCCACACCTATCATAAGCTGCAGCTCAACTGCCTGTTTATGCTGGGCGGCAACGGATCCACCAAGACCGCCAACCGCCTGCGCGAAGAGGGCCTCAACGTTATCGCCCTGCCCAAGACCATCGATAACGACACCTGGGGCACCGAGTTGACGTTTGGCTTTACGAGCGCCATCGACGTCGCCACCAAGTGCATCGACGACATCCACACCACCGCTTCGAGCCATGGGCGCGTGTTCGTCATCGAAATCATGGGCCACAAAGTTGGCTGGATCCCGCTGTACGCCGGCGTCGCGGGCGGTGCGGACGTCATCCTGATTCCCGAAATCCCCTACGACATGGATAACGTCATCAAGACCATCGAGTATCGCATGGAGACCGGCAGCCGCTTTACGATTGTAGTCGTCGCCGAGGGCGCCATCTCCAAGGAGGACGCGGCACTGTCCAAGAAGGAGTACAAGAAGAAGCTCGCCGAGCGCACGAGCCCGTCAATCGTGTACGACATCGCAAAGGAGATCGAAGCCAAGACTGGTCGCGAGACCCGCGTCGCCATCCCCGGTCACACGCAGCGCGGCGGCCAGCCCGACGCCCAGGACCGCATCTTTGCGACCCAGTGCGGCGTCGAGGCAGCGCTCGGCTGCCTACGCGGCGAGTTTGGCTACATGATTGCCCTGCGCGACGGCAAAATGTGCCACATGCCGCTCGAGGATGTCGCCGGCAAGCTCAAGTTTGTCGATCCCCAGAGCGATCTGGTGCGCGAGGCCAAGGCGTTGGGCATCAGCTTCGGCGACGAATAGCCTCGGTCGGAACCGCCCCATCGGAGCCCCAGGGCTTACCTCCCAAATCGTCCTCGGACATGTCAGGACCCCACCGTGCGCTTCGCGCGGCGGGGTCCTTCCGTCCTGCGGAAAGATTTGGGAGGTAAGCCCTGGGGCTCCTGCGACAACTAGGGAGGCCGAGACTATTCGTCTTCTTGCTGCGGGTGCCTGGTCTGAAATTCAGTTGCGGTGAAATAGTTCCTGCTTAGCCCGCAAATGACTGAATCTAGGAATTATTCCACCGCAACTTACTGAGTGGGGGCTCTTGGCTGCTACTTGCATTGACATTTACCCTAAAATGGCTGGTCGTTAGGGGTTGCTACCGGTAGTTGCGGTAGGGTTGGGACAGATTCTAACTAGAAATGGTGGTCGCTACCGGTTGTTCTCGGCATACTCGGCTCATTCGATTCGACCATCAAACGAAAGGAACCACCATGGATCTTGCGATGGCACAGCGCCTCGTCGATCGCCGTAAAGCTGCCGGGCTTTCTCAGGAGGCGCTTGCTGCCCAGCTGGGCGTAAGCCGCCAGGCTGTTAGTAAATGGGAGCGCAGCGAGTCCTCACCCGATACCGATAACCTCATTGCGCTCGCCGCGCTGTATGGCGTGTCGTTGGACGAGCTGCTATATGGGGAGGCGGCCAACGATGCCGACGACCTGGAGGACGGTAGCGCCGACACCGAGACGGCGGATGTGGCTGACGAGGCTGAGGATTCTGCCGAGCACGCCGATTGCGGCGACAAACCTCTTGTCGATATTTCCCTCGCGCGTGGTATCCACGTCATTGATCCCAATAAAGGCGAGGAAGTCCATGTTGGTTGGAGCGGCATCCATGTGACCAACGAGCGCAAGGGCGAAGAGGTGCATGTGGGGCCGGGCGGCGTGCATATCGATACGCTTGAGGACGATGGATATAGCGTGCGTACCAATGACGACGGCACCGTCACCATCGACGGCGAGACATTTTCCAGCTGGAAGGAAGCACACGACAAGCTCGACCATCATGGCAAGCATTTCCACACCAAGGTCGGACGTGCATGGAACAAATTCCCCTTCCCCGCACTTGTCACTCTCGCCTATCTGGTGCTCGGCATTGTCTACGGCACATGGGGCATGGGGCTTTTCCTCGTCTTTTTGGTTCCCATCTACTACGCGATTGGTGACTTTATCGATCGACGCCATTTGTCAAAGCTCACTGAATGTGTCTATCCGGCAGCCGCCATCGCTTGGTTCCTCTACATGTGGCTCTGTTTGGGACAGCCCCATCCTGCATGGATCATCCTCATCACGATTCCCATCGTAAAAGCACTCATGCGTTGGTGCCGCAAACAATGGAAGTGCCGCAAACAGGCCTAAACCGTCCCAACCAGCCAGCGCCACTCATCCGACACCGCCCGCCCTTTCCAAGTTGCGGTGATATAGGGACTGTTTTGAGGCTCCAAAGCGCCAAACAGTCCGTATATCACCGCAACTTACAAACAACTGGGTCAGTTCCGGCACGGAGATTAGCATTGAGCTGACCGCGCGCCAAAAAGGGCCTATTTACTACGCTTAACTCGAGAGGGCCGACCATACCCGCCTTTTCCGAAAATTGGCAAGCTCTCTACCTGCGGTTTTAATTTCATAATCTTTGTCATGGTCGAGGGTGTGGTAGCAAACGTAGTAAATAGGCCCATTTTGTGGCATACGACCCATTCAAGCCCAATCTCGAAGGCTAAAGAGAGCCTCTCATCCACGCTTGCGAGCAAAGCATAGCAAAGCAACAAACGCCGGGTCGCCCGTAGGTGCCCGGCGTTTGCCCAGATAAAACCTGCCAAAATAAACCTGTCCCTTTTTGGCAGGTTACTCGGCACTCTTGAGGGCACCGACCATGTCGATCTTGTTGAGGGTACGATTGGTGGCGAGGTTGACGATAAACGTAAAGCCAAAGGAAAGCACCACGGCGAGCACGTAGCTCAGTGGCTCGACCTCAACGTCAAAGTACAGCGACGGCATCTGCAAAATGTAGGTAAAGCTCTCGGCCAGCAAGCCGCCCAGCGGCACGCCCAGCGCAGCGCCGATCGCCGTGAGGATCAACGTCTCCTTGTTGACGTAATGGTGCACCTCACCGCGACGGAAGCCCAGCACCTTGATGGTCGCCAGCTCGCGTTCGCGCTCGGAGATGTTGGTGTTGGATAGCGTAAACACCACCACAAACGATAGGCACGCTGCCATAAAGGTCACGAGCACCACGACAGAATTGATAATCGTAAAGTTCGCCTCATAGTTTTCCCAATGCTCGGCCGTACTCGAAATCGTAAGCCAACCGTCACTCTTAAGATTCTTGCTAAACGCAATCTGGTCGGCCGACGAGCCCTTAAGCAGCACAAAGATGCCGTTAAGACGCGCGCTTCGACCGAACACACGCTCATAGGTGCCCTGCGTCATATAAAGCGTGTTGCCCAGATAGTTGAGCGAAATGTCGCTGACTTTGACCTTGGCAACATTGAGCGACGAATCCTGGACGTGTGCCGTATCGCCCGGCTGAATCCCAAGCACCAGCTGTGAACTTTTGCTCAGATACACGTCTCCGTCACGCAAAGACAGCGGCTCTTTGGACTCATCCTCCAGGCGCACGTAATCGCCCAAGTCACCCGTACGGTCGTCGGGAATCACGATGAGCTGCACGGTCTCGCTCTTTCCGCCAAATGTAAAGGTGACGTTGTCGGTCATAATCGGCAGCGTCGAAGCCACGGTCACGTTGGAATCATTGGCCGCGCTGCGCTCATCCAAAGCCGCGCACGTCTGCGAAAAATCGTCGGGATTGGCGACCGCCAGCAGGTCGTAGCGCGTGATATGCCCGTACTGTTTGGGCGATAGCGCCACCGACGTGTCGCGGATGCCCATACCGCAGATCACGAGCGCCGTGCAGCCGGCGATACCGAAGATGGTCATAAAGGCACGCTTTTTGTAGCGGAACAGGTTACGCGCCGCCACCTTGTTTAAGAAGCCCATGCGGCGCCAGATAAAGCCGATGCGCTCAAGCAAGATGCGCGAGCCGGCGCGCGGGGCCTTGGGGCGCATGAGTGAGGCTGGGGTCTCGGCCATCTCGTGGCGGCAGGCGATAATCGTAGCGCCCACCACGCCCACGGCAAACAGCGCCACCGAGACGATCGAGGACACGATGTCGTACGAAAGCAACATCTGGGGCAGCGAGTACATGTCGTCGAACACCGTAAACAGGAACAGCGGCAGGCCCACAAATCCGATGATGTTGCCGAGCACGCCGCCGATCAGACATGCCCACAGCGCATAGTCCACGTATTTGGACAGGATGCGCTCGCGTGAATAGCCAAGCGCCTTGTACAGGCCAATGAGCGTGCGCTCCTCCTCCACCATGCGCGTGGCGGTGGTAAGGCTGATGAGCACGGCGACGACAAAGAAGATAAATGGGAAAACTGTGGCGATGGCCTCGATCGAAGAACTGTCGCTCTCGACGCTCGAGTAGCTTGCGATGTTACCGCGGTCCTGGATGTACCAAGTGCATTCGCCCAGATCGGAAAGCTCGGCGCGGGCATCGGCAAAATGCTGGTCAGCGGCGGCGCGGCGCTGGTCCAACTCGGCCTGAGCCTGGACGCGCTCCTCGCTACCCTCGGCCATGCGATTGATGTTGCCCTGTTCAATCCCAAAGAGCATATTCGCCTCGCGCTCGGCCGTATCCAAGCTTGCCGGCGTGTCGACCGTCAGCTCCTGAGCGCGCGCCTTCTCACGCTCCTCGCGAATCTTCTCGATATTGCCCTTGACCTCATTGATCTTTGCCGCGTAGGCATCTGAATAGGAGTTGAGGCTCTTGGCTCCCTCGACGATCACGTGGACCGCGGAGTAGGAAGAAGATGTTGCGGCATCCTCGCTCACATAGAACTTATAGTCCGCCGCCGAAGCAGCGCGAAAGGCGTTGACTGTCGAGTCGGAGCTCACATCAGTAGGATCGAGGACCTCGGCCGTAATGGTGTAATCGCCCGCGGCAAACTGATCCTTGGCGCTTTGGTTGGACGAGCTCGCATCATTGGCGGCAAAACTCACGGTATCGCCGAGCTTTTTGCCCGAAGCCTTCAGGAACTTCGATGTCACCGCGACCTCATCGGCGCTCTCGGGCAAATCGCCGCTCACCAGCACCGGTTGATCGATATTCTCCTTGGAGAGACTTTGCACGACCACGCGCTCGCGCGTTGTGCCCACGGCGGTGTAGGCGGTCTCGGTGTAGATGCCCTCGACCGTCTCGACGCCGTCAACCTCTTGAATGGCCGCAAGATCGTCGCGCGTAAGGCCATAGGTCGACTGCACGTTAATGTCATAGACATTCTGCTGGTCAAAATAAGCGTCGACCGAATCGCACAAATCCTCGCAGCCCGCCTTAAGACCGCACATCACGCTCACGCCGAGCGCAGTGATGACCACAATAGACAAGAAGCGCTTAAGACTGCCTCGGATTGTGCGGTAGATGCCGCGGCGAAAAACCGTCGGCACCATATCGTTTGAGCTTTGAGCGGTACGGTAGGTCGCGAACTCCCGGTCGCGACCCGCGTGCTCCGTATCGTGGTTTTGGCTGTTTTGGCGGTCCTGATTCATGGGCGCTACCACTCGATCGTCTCAATCGGCACGGGATTTTGCTGGACCGTCTCGCTCTCCACGCGGCCGCTCTTAAAGCGAATCAGGCGATCGGCCATGGGCGCCAGCGCGGAGTTGTGGGTGATGATAATGACCGTGATGCCTTGCTTGCGACAGGTGTCCTGCAGCAGCTGCAAAATCTGCTTGCCGGTTTTGTAGTCGAGTGCACCCGTGGGCTCGTCGCATAAAAGCAGCTTGGGGTTCTTGGCCAGTGCGCGGGCGATGGACACGCGCTGTTGCTCGCCGCCCGAAAGCTGCGCGGGGAAGTTGGCGAGGCGCTCGCCCAGGCCAACCTGGCGAAGCGTCTGTTCGGCATCGAGCGAATCGGGGCAAATCTGAGCTGCGAGCTCGACGTTTTCGAGCGCCGTCAAGTTGGGGACCAGATTGTAGAACTGGAAGACAAAGCCGACGTCGGCGCGGCGGTATTCCACGAGCTGCGCCTCATTGGCGGAGCTCACGTCGCGCCCGTCCACCGTCACGGTGCCGGAGGTCGCCGTATCCATACCGCCCAGGATGTTGAGCGCCGTGGTCTTGCCGGCACCCGAAGCACCCAGAATGATGGCGAGCTCGCCGCGCTCGACCGTAAAGCTCGCGCCGTCGAGCGCATGAATGCGGGCGTCACCCTCGCCGTATGCTTTGATGACGTCTTTGAATTCGATATAGGCCATCGATTAATTCCCATCTGGTCGGATAACTCTTTAGTATTACCCATTTCGCACCTACCAAAAAGGGACAGGTTAATTTTGGCAGGTTTTATATGGGGAAACGGTAGCTATAGATGAGGCGCCGGGGAGGCAGAGACATCATCGACGGGGTCAGACCGACCGCCAAACACAACGCACGCATCTCAATCTGTCAGCCAAATCATTCGAACAGCTGTTCGTTTCTATGATATGATTCCACTATCTGAGCAGGCCAATACGCAGAAAGGCAGCCAACATGGCGTTCGACTTTAAGAAGGAATGCAAGGAGCTCTACAAACCTGCAAGCAAGCCGAGTATCGTAACTGTCCCGCCTATGAGCTACGTAGCCGTTCGCGGAAAGGGCGACCCAAATACCGAAGGTGGCGAGTATCAAAACGCCCTGCCGCTGCTTTACGGCATCGCCTATACCGTCAAGATGTCGAAGAAAGGCTCAAGGAGTATCGAGGGCTATTTCGACTTTGTGGTACCGCCGCTCGAGGGTTTCTGGTGGCAAAACTCCCCGAGCGACGACATCGGTTATGTACGCAAAGACGATTTCAACTTCATCTCGTGCATCCGCCTGCCCGATTTCGTCACCCGAGATGACTTTGACTGGGCAGTCGCGGAAGCCACGACCAAAAAGAAACTGGACTTTTCCACCGTCGAGCTGCTTAAAGTTGACGAGGGTCTCTGCGTTCAATGAATGCATACCGGACCCTATGACAGCGAGCCGGCGACCGTAGACGCCATGCATGAATACACGACCGAGCAGGGCTATGTCCCCGACTTCTCAGACACCCGTTTACATCACGAAATCTATCTCTCCGATCCACGCAAATGTGCACCGGAGAAACTTAAGACCGTGGTTCGTCATCCTATCAAGCGCGCTGAATAGCGTGAGGCGTCATTTCACGCGCCAGGTTTTAAGCCAGCCAACCAGCCGCCTCCTAGGCCGTCCGGTAATAATCTTGGCGCGGCCCGTCGCATCTTATAAGTTTGTTTTGCTAAAGCTGGAAAGCCTCTCAACGATGCGCAACTCCAGCTCTTTTTCTATCAAGAGAGCAAGTGTCGGAAAGCAAAATGTCGGAAAGCAGCGCATCGAGCAGAATCAAATGCCTGGTCAACACCTATAGTGGTCTCGTGCTTATGGGTGCTGTCGGAATCCCTATTGGCATCATCGTCGGCGCCATTTGCGCCCTCTTTGGTCGCGTGCTCCTGGCGATCGGCACTTTCCGCGACAATCACATCACCCTGCTCCTTCCCTTCCTCGCCCTCATGGGCTTGGCCATCGTATTTGCCTACCATACCTGGGGCAAAGGCACCGATCGGGGCATGAGCTTAGTATTCGACGTAGGTCACGGGCGCGAGGGCGCCATCTCCCCGCGTTTGGTGCCGCTCATTATACTGAGCACGTGGGGAACGCACCTCTTTGGCGGCAGTGCGGGACGCGAGGGCGTGGCCGTGCAGATTGGCGCAACCGTCTCGCACTGGATCGGCCGGCGTCTACCTTTCCGAGACCCCGGCAACACGTTTTTGCTTATCGGCATGGCTGCCGGCTTTGCCGGACTCTTTCAAACGCCGCTCGCCGCCACGGTCTTTGCTATCGAAGTACTAGTCGCAGGACGCATGGAGTACCGCGCGCTGTTCCCCGCGCTTACGGCCTCGCTCGCTGCAAGTATGACCTCCGGCGCCCTGGGGCTCGAGAAGTTCGAGGTCACCGTTGCCGCCTCGTATGCGCTCGACCTCCCCGGTCTTGTACGGCTGGCGCTGTTGGGCATCGCGTTTGGTATGGTAGGCGGCGCCTTTGCCTGGTGCCTTGCCCACGCCAAGACCCTTGCGGCGCGGCTACTCCCCAATCCCTATGTGCGCATCGCCGTTATGGGCATTGCACTATCGGCGATTCTGTTCGCACTATGGCAGGGTCGATACTGCGGTCTTGGCACCAACCTGATATCGGCGGCGCTCGACGGTGACGGCAAGATCGCCATCATGCCTTGGGACTGGGCGCTCAAATTCACACTCACCATTACCACGCTTGCCGCAGGATATCAGGGTGGCGAGGTGGCGCCGTTGTTTTCTATCGGAGCCAGCCTGGGTGTCGTGCTCGCCAGGATTCTCGGAATGCCCGTTGAGCTCTGCGCCGCGCTGGGATACGCCGCCGTCTTTGGCAGCGCCACCAATACGCTGCTCGCACCCATCCTTATTGGCTGTGAGGTCTTTGGCTTTGGCAATCTGCCGATATTCTTTATTGTCTGCGTCGTTGCTTACCTGTTCAACATGGACAAATCGATCTATGCCTTGCAAGAGCGCGCGTAGAAAGATGTCCAAGCAGGTGGTCTCAACCGGAAACGGCATGCCACTCTGAGGCTGTATTCCGGGACGCGCTTTCCGCCTGAGCCTCCATTCGGAAAGCGCGTCCCAGTCTTTCATGGCGTCTTGGCTATGCAAAGTGCCCGGGCGTTACTCCTCGTACGCGCCCTCAAGCCGAAGCAGCCACTCCTTGCGGTCAAGCCCGCCGGCATATCCGTTGAGCGAACCATCGGCAGCAACTACGCGATGGCACGGCACAATAATCGAAATGGGATTGCGTGCGACCGCAGCCCCCACCGCACGAGGAGACACAACGGGATCCTCGTTCCCCGGCACCCGATGTCGGGCGGCAACACGCTGGGCGATCTCGCCATACGTAGCGACCTCGCCACGCGGAATAGAAAGCAGTTCGTACCAGACTTCACGCTGAAACGCCGTACCGATCATATGCAACGGCGGCGTAAACCGAGGTTCCTGCCCTGCAAAATAAGCATTCAGCCAAGCCCAGGAACGCTCAAGCACCGAAGAGGCCGCACCATTTGCCGGACTCACCGGCGACATGCCACCAATACCGGAAACCGCATCGGCGCCTTCAACATGTTCCGCATCTTCTTTGAGCAGCGTAGAGCCAAAATGCTCCTGTCCCTCAAACCAAAGTCCCGTCAGACCGCGGCCATCAGCGGCAAGCAGGATTTCGCCCAAAGGCGAAGCAAACGTCGTCGTGACCACCAGCGGCTCCTTTCAAAACTCCGCAACATAATACCGCGAATTGTGCAGACAACCTCAATCGACCCCAAAGTCACCCAAGGCAGCGGGCGCAACGCGCCGCAGCTGCCGGCCGCGCCCCGCAGTCCCCCAAGGCGACAGGCGCGCAGCGCCGAGGCCGCCGCCGGGACCAGGGCCCGCAACAGCCACGCGCCCCCACATCAGCCCAGCGGCCCCAACCAACAACGGCCCCATCGCAGGCCGCTTACAGCAGCGTCACCGCAGGCGGGGGCCGGGCTTAGTTTTCAGAACACTCCGCAGACCAGTGTGGCGCCTTGTCCGTGGCTCCGAAGGAGCAGGACAAGGCGCCACACATGGTCGAGGACGTTCTGAAAACTAAGCCCGGCCCCCGCCGGACAGGTCCACCGCTACTCGCAGAGCAGCTTAGCGATCTGGACGGCGTTGGTTGCCGCGCCCTTACGGATTTGGTCGCCGCAGCACCAGAAGGTGATGCCACGCGCGGCCTCGGGGTTCGAGATGTCGCGACGCACGCGGCCGACCCAAATCAGGTCCTGGTCGGAGGTGTCCATCGGCATGGGGAAGCGATCGTGCGCATCCTCGGCGTTCATGTCGTCAACCAGCTTCACACCCGGAGCGGCAGCCAGCGCAGCACGAGCCTCCTCAACCGTGATGTCGCGCTCGAACTCGAGCGTAATGCTCTCGGAGTGCGAACGCAGCACGGGCACGCGCACACAGGTGCAGTTCACGCGCAGCTCGGGCAGATGCATGATCTTGCGGCCCTCGTTTTGCAACTTCATCTCCTCGGAGGTAAAGCCCTCCTCCTTGACGCCGCCAATCTGCGGAATCAGGTTGCTCGCGAGCTGGGCGGCAAACGCGCGCGGCTCGGGAATCTCCTCGCCACGGCCCAGGGCGGCCAGCTGAGCCTCGAGCTCGGCCATGCCGGGAGCGCCGGCACCCGAAGCAGCCTGATACGTCGAGACGATCATGCGCTTCACGCCGGCAAGCTGATGCAGCGGCCACGTAGGAACCAGGCCGATGATGGTCGCGCAGTTGGGATTGGCGATCAGGCCGTGATGCCACTTGATGTCGTCGGCATTGATCTCAGGCACAACCAGCGGCACTTCGGGATCCATGCGGAAGGCGTGACTGTTGTCGACCACGACGGCGCCGCGCTTGACGGCCTCGGGCAGCAGCTCCTTGGCGATATCGTCGCCGGCAGCGCCGAGCACGATGTCGCAGCCCTCAAAGGCCTCGGGGCAAGCTTCCTCAATCGCAACCTGCTCGCCGCGGAACTCAACGGTCTTGCCCGCAGAGCGCGCGCTCGCCAGCAGCTTGAGCTTGCCAACCGGAAACTCCTGCTCGTTGAGGCACTCGAGCATCTGGGTGCCCACGGCTCCCGTCGCGCCCAAAATAGCAACCGTGTACTGTTTCATGCTTCCCCCTTTAAAGGTTTTGGCTTTTGCCCGCACGCCGAGCAGGCCGATTGTTGTTGCCAGTGTATACAAGAACGGGGCGGACACGAAACCCGCCCCGTCGAAACGAAACCGAAACGAAACGCCCGACAGTAGATTTTTGGGACATCCTAAAAATCTACCGGGATGGTAACTACTTGTGGAGGACTGCCAGGGCGGGATCGGCCGGCGCGGGAGCCTCCAGGTCGGAGACCTTCACAATGCCGTTCTCATCGGAGAAGGCGCTGTAGATGGTCTGGATCGCCAGATCGAAGTCCTTCTCCTCCACGCCGATGATAATGTTAATCTCGTCGCAGCTCTGCGAAATCATACGCACGCTCACGCCCGCCTGGCCAAGCATGCCAAACAGGTGGCCCGAGATACCTGCACGGCCGCGCAGGTTACGACCGACGGTCGCGATAAGTGCCAAGCCCTCGACAACCTCGATCTCGAGCGGCTCGACCTCCTGCTGAATGTCGCCTACGAGCGAGTACAGCGAATCGCGCACGTCCTGCTCCTGCACCACGGCGCCAAAGCGGTCGACACCGGTGGGCATGTGCTCGACGGAGACATCATAGCGTTCGAAGACCGAAAGCGCACGGCGCATAAAGCCGACGCGCGGCTTGGTACGGTCGCGGGCAACGTTGATGGCGACAAAGCCGCGCTTGCCGGTCACGCCGGTAATGATGGGCTCCGCCTCGCCCTCGTCGGCCGTCTCGCTAATGATGGTACCGGGATCCTGCGGCGCGTTGGTGTTCTTGATGACCAGCGGAATACCAGCCTCGCGCACGGGGAACACAGCCTCCTCGTGCAGGACGCTTGCACCCATGTACGAAAGCTCGCGCAGCTCCTCGTAGGTAACGCGGGCAATGGGCTGAGCCTCGGGAACAATACGCGGATCGGCGGAATAGAAGCCCGAAACGTCGGTCCAGTTCTCGTACAGGTCGGCACCAAGGCACTTGGCCAAAATCGAGCCGGAAATATCGCCGCCGCCACGGTCGAGCAGCTTGATCTGCCCCTCACGCGTCGCGCCGTAGAAACCGGGCATAACAAAGCCGCCCTGCTGGCCGTACTCCTGCACCAGCTCGGCGGTGCGGTTCATGCTGAGCGTACCGTCATGATGGAACGCCACGACCGTCGCGGCATCCAGGAACGGCAGGCCCAGGTACTCGGACATCAGGCGAGCGGTGAAGTACTCGCCACGACTCACGAGCTCCTCGGTGGAGTAGCCGCCCGAGCGGGCGCGCTCGGCAAAGGCCGCGAACTCTTCGCGGATGGGATAGGTGAGCTCCAGCTCGTCAGCGATATCAAAATAGCGCTGGCCAATGTCCTCGAGCAGCTCCTCACACGACACGTGATATTTAACGTGCGCGTTAACCAAGTAAAGCAGGTCGGTCACCTTGGTGTCGCCCTTAAAGCGGCGACCGCAGGCGGAAACCACCACGAAACGGCGGGCAGGGTCGGCATCGACGATGGCCTTGATCTTCTTGAAGTGTTCGGCGTCGGCGACCGACGAGCCGCCAAACTTGGCAATTTTTATCATGGCGTGGAGGTTACCTTTCTAAAAGCCTCTGCAAACCTGTTTTGCGCGCTCTGATACCATGGGTTCACCGATTGGGACCAAGGTATCCGAGGAGCACTGTTATATGGGAACTTATCATAGTACACGAGGACGCACTTTATCATGCTCAAGTAAGGTGGCAATCCGCACCGGCATCGCTCCCGACGGGGGTTTGTTTGTCTCGGACGAGCTTGGCACCCAGCAGGTCGATATCAGCTCGCTTGCCCATAAATCGTACTTTGAAATCGCTCAAAATGTGTTGGGAATGTTACTGAACGATTACACGGACGAAGAAATTTCGGCCTGCGTGAATGAGGCTTACCGCGGTACGTTTGCAAGCGATGAGGTCACGCCACTCGTCAAACTCGACGCAGCGCCGGGCACCGACGCTCCTCAAACCTATGTGATGGAGCTCTTTGGCGGCCCCACGAGTGCCTTTAAGGACGTCGCTCTGCAGATGCTCCCCCGCCTCATGGCCCGCACTTCCGCCAAGGACGGCGGCGCCGAGCGCATCATGATCGTCACTGCCACGTCGGGCGACACGGGCAAGGCCGCACTCGCCGGCTTTGCCGACGCCCCGGGCACGGGCATCACCGTCTTTTATCCCGAGGGCAAAGTCAGCCGCGTGCAGAATCTGCAGATGTCCACTCAGGAGGGCGATAACGTCGCCGTCTGCGGCATCCGCGGCAACTTCGACGATGCCCAGAGTGCCGTCAAGCGCATCTTTGCCGATAAGGAACTTGCCGAGCGCCTGGAGGCCGCTGGCACGGTGCTTTCGAGCGCCAACTCCATCAATGTCGGCCGCCTGGTGCCGCAGGTCGTCTACTACTTTGCCGCCTATGCGCAGCTGCTGCGCGCCGGCGCCATCGAGGCCGGCGACGCCGTGGAGTTCTGCGTACCGACCGGTAACTTTGGCGATATCCTGGCCGGCTACTACGCCAAGCGCATGGGTCTGCCCGTCGCCAAGCTCGTCGTGGCGAGCGACAAGAACAACGTGCTTGCCGACTTCCTGACCACCGGCGTCTACGACCGCAACCGTCCGTTCTTCACGACCATCTCGCCGTCGATGGACATCCTCATCAGCTCTAACCTGGAGCGCATGCTGTACTTCCTGTCCGATGGCGACTGTGAGCTCGTTGCCGGTCTTATGGAGCAGCTGGCACAGACTGGTCGCTATGAGGTTCCCGCCGACCTGCTGGCAAAGATTCAGAGCGTCTTTGGTTGCGGTTGGTCCAGCGAGGACGAGGTCCGCGCTGCCATCAAGAGCTGCTGGGGCGCGAACGGCTACGTAATCGACCCGCACACCGCTTGCGGCTATCACGTCTTCGAGCAGGTCGCTCCCGCCGAGGGCGCCAAAGCCCGCGTGCTGCTTTCGACCGCAAGCCCCTACAAGTTCCCGCGCGCCTGCTGCGACGCCCTGGGCCTCGACGTTCCCGAGGATGATTTTGAGGCTATGCGTGTACTCGAGCAGGCCACCAACACGGTCGCCCCGACCCAGCTCGCCGAGCTCGAGTCCAAACCCGTCCGCTTCGAAGACGTCTGCGACGTCGATGAGATGGCAAGCTACGTCGAGTCTGCAGCAAAACGAATGAGCACCAACTAAACCCCTTATTAAGCGCCGGCGAAAGCCGGCGCACCTTCTTTTTATTAAGCTTTCGGGATGATGACGAGCATGCGAGCGGGTCTGGCCGTTTAGTTCGTCGCGAGTTCCGCACGAGCCGGAAAGCACTTAATGTGCTTTCCGAGCGAGCCAGGACTGCCCGAGCAGCGAACTAAACGGCCAGACCCGCCCAGGAGGACCCACATGATCAAAATCACCGTCCCAGCAACCAGCGCCAACCTAGGCATCGGCTACGACACCCTCGGCATGGCCGTCAGCCTCTACTCGCACTTCACCTTCGAGCGAGCCGACAAGCTCACCATCACGGGTTGCCCCGAGGAGTTCCAAAACGAGAACAACCTAGTCTATGTGAGCTTTGTCGATGCTCTGGCCGCCTGGGGCGAGCCGGCCTTCCCCGTCGCTATCGACATTCAGACCGACGTGCCCGTCGCCCGCGGCCTGGGCTCCAGCTCAACCTGCGTCGTCGCCGGCATCATGGCTGCCGCCGCGCTGACAGGCCACACCGTCGACCGCGCCGAGCTCGTCCGCATCGCCACCGAGGTCGAGGGCCATCCCGATAACGTCGCCCCCGCTATCCTGGGCGGCGCCGTCTGCTCCTTTACGCCGACCGACTCGCTGCCCCAGTGCCTGCGCTACGAGGTAAGCGATCGCTTGCGTTTTATTACCGTGATTCCGCCCTACGAGGTGCATACGAGCGAGGCGCGCAAGGTTGTGCCGCAGGAGATTCCACTCTCCACCGCCGTATGGCAAATGGGCCGCATCGCCGGCATGACGCGCGGCCTGGAGACCGGCGACCTGGATCTGATTGCCGCTGCCAATGACGACCGCATCCAGGAACCCTATCGCCGCCGCCTCATCCCCGACTACAACGCCGTGCGCGACACCTGCCTTAACGGCGGCGCCAAGACCATCTGGATCAGCGGTTCGGGCTCGACCCTTATGGCCGTGACCGACGACACCATCGTGGCAAAGTTCCTGCAGGTCAAGCTGCGCGAGCAGTTCCCCAAGTGCGACACGCATATTCTGACGTGCGACACGGAGGGCGCTCAAATCGAGTACCTGTAGACATCGCCGATCGGTCTGTCCGGGCCACCCAGGGGCATCCCCTTAAAAACGTCCTCGCATTTGAGGCCCGCTTATCCTGCTCCTTCGGAGCTGCGGATAAGCGGGCCTCGTGCTGCGGAATGTTTTTAAGGGGATGCCCCTGGGTGGCCCTATGGCAACGTGGCTAGCGATGTCTACAGGGACCCACGCTTTGAAGGGGCGCCGGGCTGAAATTATGGCCTTTTATTGGTAGGGGCTCTTGCTGGGGTGGAGCACCTGCTATAGATGGGCTTTGGTGATTTGTTTGGTTTAGGCTGCGCTGGTTTCTTTGTATTCGAAGACTGGTTCTAGGAGGTCTTCGATGCTGCAGTGGAGGGCTTTTGCTATGGCTCTTACGCTTGTTACCGAAGCTTCATTGATGTTTCTCTGGCGCTGCTCGTACATTTGGATTGAGCGGAGTGACACACCCGATTCGTATGCTAGGTCTTGTTGGGTTTTCTTAAGCTTCTTTCTTGCTAACGCAAGTTTGGTTTGCCTGGACGCTTTTTTCGCCATATCGCAGACGAGGCGAGCCACACGTTCCTCCGAGGCTTCGTGCCAGGGGTAATACAGACTGCGCAGCACATCAAATGGAACGACATGCAGCAAATCTTCGAAAGACTCTCCTAGGCGCCACTGAAGGTATGCCAATATCCAGCCTGTCCAATATTCCGGTGTCTTTTCGAATCGGTAGGTTCGATTTGGCATCGGCCTTGATTGATAGCCCGACCTTTCGGCGATAAGCGCGAACAGCTCAACGCCCGATTTTCCCGACACTACCCATGCGTTGCCGCGTTCGAACTCGCGAGCTACGCCGCTCAGGCAAAAGAGTTCAGCAACTTCCGATCCTTCTGCTCCGTAATCGTTTACGGCATAGTCGAAGCAATCCCCGAGGTTGTTCATTGCGTCCTCGAGGTAATAGACAGGATATGTCCTACTCGGCCCACAATCCGTTAACTCTTGGATCATTTAAATCAACCCTCCCTGACATCAAATCCCTAATGTCGACACCCTCGGTATCAAATCCGTTTACCGTATCCAGGTACTTACGTCGAGCGTTCTGTTCTCGCTTAAATCGTTTGGGATAAAACTCAGCTCCCGAGGCCTGCTTCCAATCGCGAAACTTGATCGCCGAGAACGCGCGCTCACTCATAAGCGCATATTGAATGCCCAAATCCCCCAAAAACATAATGCGCTGCAATTGCCTGAGCGAAATCATGCCGTTAACGAACTGTCTTGCAAACGAAAAGTAGGAGTCGTCAGCGCGATAGCCTCGAATGACGTCATAGGGAGAAATATCAATCAGGCAGTTGTCCAGCAAATACCGAAGTCCTTCGCGTGCCAGCGGCGTCGAGACATTAAACTCCCGGTTGTCGGCCAAAATCGCAAGCCAATTGAGGATTGAAAACTCCCCAGACTCTAAATCCAAGACCGAAAGGCCATCTAAATCAAGCTCATATCGATTGGCAATGCCATCAGACTCGGTCCGGCATGCCCATTCCATTGCCATTTCCTCATGTGGCGTGCAATAAAACCCGCGCCCATAGTCATTGAATTGCCTGCATTTATCCAACGATGGATGCTCGACAACAACCTCCGACCCGTGCCAAAGCTCCATATCGACCTCCTAAAAAATATCACCCAAGTGATAGTTTACCAATAACTATCACTGGGGTGATATAGATGAGAGCTTTTGAGGGGCTGCAGCCCGATTAGAGGCAGGCCTCGGCAATGCGGCGCTTGAGTTCGTCGATGCCGGTGCCGGTCTGGGAGCTCGTAATGATTACGTTTTCGGCCGGGACGTTGAGCTGCTTTTTGATGGCTGCTGCCTGGCGGGCCTGCTGGGTGCGGCTGAGCTTGTCGGCCTTGGTGAGGCAGACGATAAAGTTGAACTCGTTGCCCTGCAGGTAGTCGATCATGTCATGGTCGAGCTTACTGGGATCATGGCGAATGTCCACCAGCGACACAACCAGGTTAAAGCTGCGCTCGGAGTCGAAGAAATCGCCAATGAGCTCGGCCCAGCGATCGCGCTCAGCTTTGGAGCGACGGGCGAAACCGTAACCCGGCAGGTCCACAAAGTGCACGTCGTCGGCCTCGAAGAAATTGATATTGCTCGTCTTACCCGGCGTACTCGAAACCTTGACCAGGTTCTTGCGGCCAAAAAGCTTGTTCATGATGGACGACTTGCCCACATTTGAGCGGCCAACGAAGCTCACCTCGGGACAGGTGGACTCGGGGATCTGCGAAACCTTGCCGTAGCTGGCGACGAACTTAGCAAGCTGGTAGTTAATGGAATCGGCCATGGACACTCCTTGGTCGTAGGTTCTTACAAAAGAGCGCGCTAGTAGATAGCAGCGATACGGCGAACGATATCGAGCGTAATGCCACTCGCGGTACGGGCATACTCGAACAGGTCGAACTCGCGGTCGCAAATCGCATCGTACGCCTCGTCACAATTATCGCTGATAGCGCGCAGCACCAGGCAATCGACACCATTTTTAGTTGCGACATGGGCAATTGCCGCGCCCTCCATGCCGACACAATCGGCATGCGTCGCCTCAATGGCATCATTGCGCATGGCGGCGCCCGTCACAAAGCGGTTACCCGTGGCAATCGTGCCGACCAGGAACTGCTTTGCGCCCTCGTTCGAGGCGGCTGCATCTGTCGAAGCGTTGACAAAGCCACGTTCAGCAAGCACATCGGCAGCAATATCGACCAGAGCAGGCGTCGAGCCAAACTCCTCGAGCCCCGGTGCAGACTCGGCGATAAGCGCGGTATCGGTATCTAGATAGCGCAAGCATTTGCCAATGACAACATCGTCGATGTGGAGCTTGGGATTCAGGCCACCTGCGATACCAGAAAACACAACTGCCTGTGGAGCATACTTGCTAATGAGGTGCTGTGTTGCGGCGGCAGCGTTTACCGTGCCCATACCCGCCGTCGTGGCGACAATCGACAGGCCGTCGAGCCCGCCGGTCACAACGTTCAAGCCCGCCTCCTGTACCATGCAAACGTTACTCAACTCTTCCTTAATCTGCATGATCTCTTTTTCGAGCGCACCGATAATCGCGATGGTAGCCATGCCATTCCCCAAACCTATACGAAATTCTCAACCACGGTATGGTAACAGCATTTTGTTTGACCTCGTCAAACGAACACGCTAGGCCAGCGCAGCTCGGGTATCAAAGAACGCCTTAGCAATCGCAGCCACCAGCTCACTCGAGCGATCGCTCCATGGCATCGATGTCATGATGCTCATGACATAGGTACGGTCATCGATGTCGATAAGGCCCGCATCGCATGTCGAATAGCAACCATCCTCGCTAATCCAGCCTGCCTTGTTGCGCACCAAGGCTTGGTCGTCCGCAATGCCGTCGCGGATAAAGGACCGGGTCGTAGAGGCCAAAAGGCCCGACAGCCATTGCGACGTCTCGCTATCACGGCTCAAATACTCGCTCATCTCGCGCCACAACTTGGCCGAGGTGCGCGGGCAATAGGTGGGAAAATCACTCATCGGATCGAGTGCGGTATCGTAATCGATGCCAAGACTTGCAATCCAATCCTCGTAACCGACACGGTCAAACGTCACGCGTAACGCAATAAACGAATCGTTGTCCGAATTAACGACCGCGGCATCGATCAGGTCGCGCACCGTCTGCCAACCCATGTTGTAGCCACCATAGGTGCCAAGGGAATCATCGAGTGAAACCTGACCCGTCTCGACCAGAGATTCGCAGATGTACAACGCATAGAGCGCCTTGTAGCTACTCGCACCGTAAACCTCGACATCGGCGTTATACGTCACACCCTTGCCGCTCGATAGGTCGTAGAACACCACACCCACATCGCCCAGCTCCTGGCCCCGACTCAGGGCGTCCTGGAGCGCGGCGAGGCTCTCATCCTCCAGGGCGGGAATCTGGTCATCAACCAGTGAGAAGGTCTGCACGGTATCGCCTGAGGGAATATCGTTAAAGTCCGCCTTCGAAAGCCTCGTCTTGAGGCTCGCTGTCGACAGGGTTCGGCTTGCGGTGGCTTTAGATTCAGAGACCTTTTCGTTTTGCGTCTGAACCGTTGACGCATCTGAGTGTGCCATTCGCTCCGACGCGTAGGTTTTGGCGGTAATTCCGAGGATAATAACCGCCAACGTTAGCATCCCAATGGCGGCAATCTTCGTCACGCGGATGCGAGCGTCAGCAAGGCCACGCGAAGGCGTGCCCTTCGTCTCATATCTGCTGCCATGTTGCGGCACATACTCGTCCCGCGATGCGTCGTTTCGCACGTGGTCTCCTGGTTGCTACCGTTTATATACGAGCAGCATAATACCGAGCAGGCATTTCTTTCCAAGGATATTCAGCGGCGGTTAAGACGTCTTTAAAGAAACCACAAGCGTTTTTATCCAAATGGCGCGATTCTGTTGCGCATCTCTACCCAAATCGCACTTGCGGTGGAATAGTTCCTATTTGGGCGGCATAAGCCGAAAAACAAGAACTATTCCACCGCAACTTGACGGGGCTCTTTGGCAATCAACTTGGTGCCCAGGGGCACTCATTTAAGTCTGTCCCCAATGAGTGCCTTTGGGGAGCGAATATGGCACGCTATCCGATGGCGTTTTTGAGTTCCGTGCGGCGCTTTTTCATACCCGTCATGACGGCGTTGCGCAGCTCGGGCATGCGCGCGGTATCCATCTGGGGCACGCCCTCGAGCTTATAGGGAATGCCCAGTTGCTCGTACTTGACGACACCCATCGTGTGATACGGCAGCATCTCCAAACCCACCACGTTGTGCCATGGAGCGATCAGGCGACCGAGCTTCTCGCATTCCTCCACCGTATCGGTGATACCCGGCACTACCACGTGGCGAATAACAACCTTAATCTTGCGACGAGCAAGCTCATCGCCAAACGCCAGGATGCGTGCAGGATCGCAACCGGTCAGCTTTTTATGCTCGACGGGATCGGCATGCTTAATGTCGAGCAGCACCATATCGGTCTCGTTGAGCACCGCATCGAACTTCTCGGGGTGGTTGGGGTCAAACGCATAGCCGCAGCTATCCAAGCAGGTATGCACGCGACCATCGGGGTTATTGTGCATGGCGCGAAACAGGTCGGCTAAAAACGCGGGCTGCAGGAGCGGCTCGCCGCCGGACACCGTAATACCACCGCTGCGGTAAAACTCATGGTTACTCTGGAACTCGTCCATCAGGTGCTCGACGGTCACCATGGTGCCGCCGTTAACCGACCAGGTATCGGGGTTGTGGCAATACGCACAACGCATGGGGCAGCCCTGAACAAACACCACAAAGCGGATGCCGGGTCCGTCGACCGTTCCCATCGTTTCAATCGAATGTACGCGGCCCAGGGTAAACGCAGAGTCCTCGGGACGAGCATCCACACCCTCAAGCGTCATCTCAGCCATTCGCGCTACCTTGCCTCTCCTTTGGTTTTGCCAATTAAAATGCCAGAGCCATTCTAGCCCATACGCATGATGGCGAAACGGTTTAGCGGTCAATTGGGTTGTCCCACTTGGCCCTACGCAAGAGCGGCGGGAAGGTTGTCGCAACCCGCCCGCCGCCGAGGCAATAGATATCGATAGACGCCAGGCCCTACGCTTTAAGCGTAAGCACCGCGCCAAAGGCAGTCGGACCACAATGGCTCGAGATCACACCGCCGACCTGAGTCCAAGTAACGTCCTTAAAGCCCATGTCGTGTGCATAGACTTCCATGTCGTCGCGCAGCTCCTCGGAAAGGCCCACCGAATACGCCAGGCCAATGTGCGAGTAGTCAATCTCGCCCTTCGCAACCATGTGGTCAATAAAGGCGCGGGCGCACTTGAGCATAGAGCCGCGGAACTTCTTAGTCGCCACGAACTTGCCGCCCGTCACCTCGATACAGGGCTTAATCTTGAGCAGATGGGCGCCTAGGAACGCGACGTTGGACAAGCGACCGCCTGCCTTAAGGAAGGCAAGGTCGGTAGGAACAAAACCCAGCAGCACGCGGTCCATCACCGAATTGGTGAAGGCGAAAATTTCGTCAACGGTGGCATCTGGGTGAGCCTCGATGTATTTGGCGGTCTCGACGACAACGAGCGACTGGCCCACCGAGACAAAGCGCGTGTCCATGGAGAACACGTAGTCGCGCCCCTGGGCCGCAATCTTCGAGGACTGATGCGAACAGGTCGTGGCCTCGGAATATGCAAGATGCAAAATGGTCGCGTCGGGCTGTTCGGCATGGATGCGGTCGTACACGCGGGAGAAATCTGCCGGCGCACAGCCGCTGGTCTTGGGCATCACGCCAAACTCGTTGCAGCGCGAATAAATCTCGAGCGGATCGATCGAGCCGTCCTCGACAGTCTCGTCACCAATCGTGACATGCATGGGCACACGCACGATGCCGTAGCGCTCGCAAAGCTCTGGCGTTACATCCGAACCAGATTCAACCACGATTACGTACTTGCCCATTATCATCACGACCCATCTCGACATTGGCTTTTCAATACATGGCACGCGCCGCCGCACTGTTGCACAACGGCGTCCAAGCGCCAAAGAGACGCCGCCCTTTGCACATAACAAAGGACAGCGTCTCCCTGGAAAGCTCCGTGCTTATCTGAGATTCTACACGGTTTATTAAGGAGTGTTACTTATTCCGCAAACGGTAGCTATACGCGATAAACGGTAGCAAGCAAGAATCCAGAACGCTCAACCCATTAGGAGAGTTCCGCCTAAAGGGCGACAACGCAGGAGACCCGGCAAGGCCGGGAGCACTCTGCCTCACAAACATTCCGCAGCCGCGAAGCGGCGAGGACGTTTGAGAGGCAAAGTGCGTAGGCCTTACCGGGTCTCCGGTGGGAGTTGAGTCCCTTTAGAACTTGTCGTGGAAGGTACGCGAAATGACCTCGTCCTGCTGCTCCTTGGTGAGCGTGTGGAAGTTCACGGCATAGCCGGAAACGCGGATGGTCAGCTGCGGGTACTTCTCGGGGTGAGCCTGAGCATCGAGCAGCGTCTCACGGTTGAAGACGTTGATGTTCAGGTGGTGGCCACCCTTCTCGGCGTAAGCGTCGAGCATGTGGACCAGGTTATCGGCCTGAGTCTCGGAAACTTCAGAAACCTTCATAATGTGTCTCCTTCGATTGATAGGCGCCGGCCGAAACCGGCGCGCTAATCAGTAATCGTTATTGTTAGTATAGCACTAACAATAGTTACTCGCCCAGCTGATCAAGGTCGATATCGCCAAAGAACACCTGGTCCTCCTTGCCGAGCGCACTCGGGATGATGGAGAAGGTGTTGGAGATGCCGTCCTGAGCATCGCGGAACGGGAGCTTGGAAACCGAAGACAGCGAAGCGATGGCGCCGTGGCTATCGCGCTTGTGCATGGGGTTAGCACCCGGGGCGAACGGCTGGCCAGCCTTGCGGCCGTCGGGCGTGGAGCCGGTCTTCTTACCGTACACGACGTTGGAGGTGATGGTCAGAACCGAGGTCGTGGGCACGGAGTTGCGGTAGGTGTCGTTCATGCGGATGTACTCCATGAACTGGTGCACAACGTCGTGAGCAATCTGGTCGACGCGGTCGTCGTCGTTACCGTACTTGGGGAACTCGCCCTCGGTCTCGAAGTCGACAATGATGCCGTTCTCATCACGGACGGGGTGGACCTTGGCGTACTTGATGGCGGACAGGGAGTCGGCCACGACGGAAAGGCCAGCGATGCCCGTAGCGAACCAGCGGTGCACGTGCTTGTCGTGCAGAGCCATCTGGATGCGCTCGTAGCAATACTTGTCGTGCATGTAGTGAATGATGTTCAGCGAGTTGACGTACACACCAGCAAGCCACTTCATCATGTCGTTGTACTTGGCCACGACGTCGTCGTAATCGAGCGTGTCGCCCTCGACGGCGCGGTACTTGGGGCCGACCTGCTTCTTGGAGACCTCGTCAACACCGCCGTTGAGTGCATACAGCAGGCACTTGGCCAGGTTGGCACGGGCGCCGAAGAACTGCATCTCCTTGCCGATGCGCATGGAGGACACGCAGCAGGCGATGCCGTAGTCATCGCCGTGGTAAACGCGCATGAGGTCGTCGTTCTCGTACTGGATCGAGGAGCTGGCGACAGAAGTCTTGGCGCAGAACTTCTTGAAGTTCTCGGGCAGACGGGTCGACCACAGAACGGTCATGTTGGGCTCGGGGCTGGTGCCCATGTTCTCGAGCGTGTGCAGGTAGCGGTAGCTCATCTTGGTAACGAGCGTACGCCCGTCAACGCCCATGCCGCCGATGGACTCGGTGACCCACTGCGGATCGCCGGTGAACAGGGCCTGGTACTCGGGGGTACGGGCAAACTTGACCATGCGGAGCTTCATGATGAAGTGATCCACGAACTCCTGGATCTGCTCCTCGGTGAAGGTACCGTTGGCAAGGTCGCGCTCAGCGTAGATGTCGATGAACGTGGAGGTACGGCCGATAGACATAGCGGCGCCGTTCTGCTCCTTGACGGCAGCGAGGTAGGCGAAGTACATCCACTGGATGGCCTCCTGCGTGTTGGTAGCAGGGTTGGAAATATCGAAACCATAGGTCTCGGCCATCATCTTGAGCTCGCCGAGGGCGCGAATCTGCTCCTGCAGCTCCTCACGATCGCGGATGTTGTCGGCGGTCATGACCGTCGGGGTGGAAGCCTTCTGGGCCTCCTTGTCCTTGATCAGGTAGTCAACACCGTACAGGGCGACACGACGGTAGTCGCCGATGATGCGGCCGCGGCCATAGCCATCGGGCAGACCGGTGATGATGTGAGCCGAGCGGCAAGCACGCATCTCGGGGGTGTAAACATCGAAGACGCCGGCGTTGTGGGTCTTGCGCTCAAAGGTGTAGCGCTCGACAACGTTCTCGTCGACCTTGTAGCCATGCTGGCTGGCAGCCTGGCAAGCGATGCGGATACCACCGTTGACGTGCAGCGCGCGCTTGAGCGGCTTGTCGGTCTGGAGGCCGACGATGGTCTCCTTCTCGCGGTGGGCGTTATCGATGTAGCCAGCGGGGTGGCTCACGATGCCCGTGACAGTCTTGGTGTCCATATCGAGGACGCCGCCCTGCTCGCGCTCCTTGAGCAGCAGATCGAGAACTTCGCCCCACAGCTCCTTGGTACGCTCGGTCGGACCGGCGAGGAACGACTCGTCGCCCTCGTAGGGGGTGTAGTTCTTCTGGATGAAGTCTCGGACGTCAACCTCTCCCGTCCAGATGCCTTCCTTGAAGCCTTCCCATGCCTCCTGCATTGTGTAACCACGCTCCTAGTTACGTGTAATGCGGCGCTCTCTCACACCGCTGCTTATTGAATTCTTGAATTATCGGCTTGCACTACCGGCTTCTTCCGTTCTTCACCACACGTTGGTACAGGGAAAAACGTTTGTCCACCTTGGAACTGCAACCCAAAACCCAAGATTTCACCCATTTGAGAAGGATAACATAGCCACCCCCTTCATCAGGGCTGTTATATGTTTCTTTTTTTATACCATTAGTGCGTTTTTAACAAATCCGCAGGAAATGCGAGCGCGAACAACTACCGTTCACCGATTTGTTTGGTATTTTTCCTTGCCTTTGTACGACGTTCACTCTAGCTGTTATGCCAGTTTTAGCAGGGTAAAGTGCCCCAGAGACCCTACAGAGACTGAAGGGCGACCACGGGATTTCCCCCGTGGCCGCCCCGTGGCATGGCGAGTTTTTTAGCTTTGATTGCCGCTTGGCATTAGGCGGCTGCAGAGGCCTTGTCGGTCGTTGCCTTGCCGTTGCTCTGCTGGCCCTCAAAATGCTTGTAGCACCAGCTGGTGACCAGCGGGGTCAAAATGGCCGTCACGATTGCGCAGGCAGCAACCTGTGCCGTAGCCGTCGCGAGCACCGCACCGCCGTACATGGCCTCGTTGACGCTTGCCATGGCAGCAGGCGTGGCCACATTGGCTCCGGCACAGCTCGAAATGGCCGCACCTGCGACACCCGTACCGCCCGTGAGCTTATCGACCGCGATGACGGGAATTGCAAAGATCACCGAGCAGATCACGCCGAGCAGGATGCCGGGAAGACCACCGTTGATAAGCTGACCAAAAGTCATGGTCGAGCCCATGGCAAAGAAGACGAGCACAATGATGGCGGAGAGTGCCGGTGCCATCATCTTCTTAAAGCTGGGGAAGAGGTTGCCCAGGATAATGCCGACGACGATCGGCAGGATGGCGCCCACGAGCGACCAGCCGATCGGAGCCTGACCGGCGGCGCCAAGGACAATCATCGTGACCGGAGGGCCGACAACCAGCGTGGTGATGGCGACGGCACCACGCTCGGCCTCGTTGCCCATGGTGCCCATCAGTCCAGCGTACATAGCGTTGTTGGCGCCCGTGCAAGCGGCCAGCATCACCATGGCCGAGATACCAAACAGGTTGTCGTTGAACACATAAAGGATGAGCAGCGACACGGCAACAACCACGATCTGCTTGACGGCGATGATAATGGCGCCGCGGGCAGCGGCGGCAGGAGCGCTCTTAAACGAAATCGTCGTGCCAACGATGAGCAAAAAGGCGCCGACAAGTGGGCCTGCGCCCTGCTGGGTCATGCCGAGCGTAAAGCTGCCGAGCGTTTTAAACAGGTCGGGGAACAGCGTGTTGAGCAGGCAGCCCAACAAAAGCGGCACCAAGATATTGGCACCCGGGATGGAGGACATCTTAAAGAACGGCTCTTTTGCCGCCGGCGCCTCCACCGCAGTCGATTCACTCATTTATATCTCCTTTTGATGCGTGCGACACGTGGCCGCACGCTCCTGTGCCAGAAAGAAGGCGACGGTCCCGAGCCGCAGGAGCCGTCGCCGAACGATCACCGCGGGGTATTACCCGTCCAGGACGATGCCACCATCGCAGTCACCGATCTCGCCGTTCACGAAGCTGGCGAGGTCGGAAGCGAAGAACAGCACCATCTGCGCAGGCTCGCTTGCCTGTGCGGCGCGGCCCAGGGGGATACCGTTGATGATGCGCTGAGAGTTCTCGTCAGAGAGAATCGAGGTCATATCGGTAAGGGTGAGCGACGGGCATACAGCGTTGCAGCGGACGCCGAACTTGCCGCCCTCCTTGGCGACTGCCTTGGTTAGACCGTTAACACCGGCCTTGGAGCTGGCGTAGGCAGCGGTGCCGAGCAGGCCACCACCGATCTTGCCAGCAACAGAGCTCACGTTGACGATAGTGCCGGCATGGGCCGCCTTAAAGTGCGGGTACACGGCGTTCATCATAGTGAAGGTACCGTTGAGGTTGATGTCGATGGTGCGACGCCACTCGGTGTCATCGATCTCGTCAAACTTCTTGGTGCTGATGACGCCAGCGCAGTTGATCAGGATGTTGGTTTGCGGCAGATCGGTGAAAATCTGCTCGACAGTCTCGCGCGCCTTGGGCGCATCGGCAACATCGAGCTGATAGAACTTATTGCCCTCGCCAAGCTCGGCCACAGCGGCCTCACCCTTGGCAGCGTTCCTTGCGATGAGCGCGACGTGTCCGCCGCCCGCAACGATACCCTTGGCAATCTCGAGGCCAATGCCCTGAGTGCCACCGGTAACAATCGCGGTTTTGCCCGTGAAGTCAAATGCCATGACTCCAACCCCCTTGATTCAGGTGTCTCCTTGCGGGAAGTTGGAGCATCGCACGTGGCGATAAATGAGTCCCAGTCGTCATGGTGATGACAACCCCTCGCCTAACCGCGTGCATGATAATGCTTTGAAACGCTACAATTATTGAATTATTTTAACTCTTTATGCGCTCTTTATATTGCCTAGCGGCCAAGTAGTTTTTTTGGGACATGCCTAGAAATCTACCCCTAACTTCGCTGGTACCGACGACATACGGAGGTTCGCCTAAAGGTAGTTTTCTAGGCATGTCCAAAAATCTACCGAATGGGACAGCTGGGCGGGGGTATCATCTTTCACCGAAAATAGTTTCTAGTGTTAGGGGTTTTCGGTGGAAGATACCGATTTCCATGAGCTTGGGCGCCAGCTCTTAACTGAGTTTGGCAGCATGCATCAGCGCATTTCGCGCTTTGCGGACAAAGCTCTCGGCGGCGAGATGGCTGTCATGCGCGCCCTCATGCTCGCTGGCGGCTCGCTCACGCCGAGTGAACTCGCTGATCGTGCCTGGGTCTCGAACGCCCGCATCGCCAATATCCTACGCGCTCTCGAAGCCAAGGGCTGGGTCGAGCGCGAGCACTCAAAGACCGACCGTCGTCGCGTACACGTCACGGTGACCGACAAGGGATTCCATGATCTCGAAATCAAGCGTCGGGAATTCGAGGACCGCACCGCGGCCTTCCTCGAGCAGTTCGGCGAAACAGATACCCAAGAGATGGTGCGCCTTCTAAGACGTGCCAACGAAATTATCGACCGCAACCAAGAAAGGAGAGATGCCAAGTGAGGATTCTCAAGCTCTTTAAAAAGCATGTCCCGGCACTGTTCGCAGCTATCGTACTCATCGTAATCAGCTGCAACGCCGACTTGGCGCTGCCTACCTATATGAGCGACATCGTCGACGTGGGCGTGCAGCAAGGCGGCATCGCCTCGCCCGTGCCCGACACCATTCGCGCCGAATCGCTCGACGACCTCGAACTCTTTATGAGCGCCAAGGACGCCAAGGCTGTGGAGGCCGTGTTTAGCAAGGCGGACAATAACGGCATTCGCACGTACAAGGGAACCGAGGATGAGCGCGCCGACGGTAGCAAGATTGCCGACATCATGAGCCTGCCCGAGACCGTCGTGCTCGCCTTCAACCAGGGCATCGACGCCGACTCCATGGGCGACATGACCGGCACGTCCAGCGAGAAAGACAACAGCGGCACCCAGGCCATGCCCAAGCCCGAGCAAATGTCAGCGATGACGCCCGAGCAGCTCGCCGAGATGCAGCAAAAAGCCGCAGCGGCGCAGAACATGCAAAAGCAGATTGATGCCGACGGCGGTAAGATCACCATGAAGAGCCTGCGTCTAGGCGTTGAAGGCGGTCTAATCGACCAAAGCAAGCTCGTCGAGGGTGCCAACCAAATGGCGGACAAAATGGGCACCATGTCGGGGTCCATCGTCACCCAGCGCGCCGTGACCTACGTGCAAGAAGAGTACAAGGCGCAGGGCATCGACCCCGCCGACGTGCAGAACGCCTACCTGGGCCGCATGGCGACCACGATGTTTGGGCTGTGCCTGGTGTCGCTGGTCGCCACCATCCTGACCGGCGCCGTGGCTTCGCGCACCGCCTGCTCCATCGCCCGCGACCTGCGCCGCGAGACCTTCAACAAGGTTATGCACTTCTCGCCGGCCGAGGTTGGCAAGTTTAGCCAGGCCTCGCTCATCACCCGCTGCACCAACGACATTCAGCAGATTCAGATGGCCGCAACCCTGTTTATCCGCATGTGCCTACTGGCGCCCGTCATGGGCATCGTCGCCGTCATGCGCGTCCTGGCCAACCACACCGGCCTGGAGTGGACCATCGCCGTGGCCATCATCGCGGTCTCGGCCGTCGTCGGCGTGCTTATGGGCCTCACCATGCCCAAGTTCAAAAAGATGCAGAGCTTTGTGGACCGCGTAAACCTTACCGCCCGCGAGCTGCTCGACGGCCTTATGCCTATCCGCTCGTTCAACCGCGAGGAGCATGAGCTCGAGCGTTTCGACAAGGCTTCGCTCGACCTGATGACCACGCAGCTCTACACCAACCGAGCCATGAGCTTTATGATGCCGCTCATGATGCTCGTCATGAACTGCATCACCGTGCTCATCGTGTGGTTTGGCGCGCAGGGCGTGTCCGACGGCGTGATGCAGGTCGGCAACATGATGGCGTTTATCTCCTACACCATGCAGATCGTCATGGCGTTTATGATCCTCACCATGGTTTCGGTCATCCTGCCCCGCGCCGAGGTCGCAGCCGAGCGCGTGGAAGAGGTCATCACCTGCCCCACGAGCATCAACGACCCCGCCTCGCCCAAACTGCCCGCGGCCAGCGCGCCGCGCGGCGAGCTCACCTTCCGTGACGTGAGCTTCCAGTATCCCGATGCCCGCGCCGACGTCATCAGCGGCGTGAACTTCACCACGCACGCCGGCCAGATGCTCGGCATCATTGGCTCCACGGGCTCGGGCAAGTCCACGCTCGTGCAGCTGATTCCGCGCCTGTACGACGTCACGGGTGGCAGCATTTCGCTCGACGGCATCGACGTGCGCGACATGACCCTTTCCGAGCTGCGCCGACGCATTGGTTATATCCCGCAGCAGGGTCGCCTGTTCTCGGGCACCGTTGAGAGCAACCTTAAGTTTGCCGGCGACATGGTAAGCGATGATGACATGCGCCAGGCCGCGCGCATCTCACAGGCCGAGGACTTTATCGCCGAGCGCGAGGGCGGCTACGACTCCCCCATCAGCCAGGGCGGCTCCAATGTCTCGGGCGGTCAGCGTCAGCGCCTGGCCATCGCCCGCGCGTTGGCCAAAAAGCCCGAAGTCGTGGTGTTTGATGACTCGTTTAGCGCCCTCGACTACAAGACCGACGCGCGTCTGCGCGAGGAGCTGGCCAAAAACGTCACCGACGCCGCGCTCGTGGTCGTGGCCCAGCGCATCGCGACCATCATGCACGCCGACCAGATTATCGTGCTCGACGACGGCCACGTAGTGGGCACCGGCACGCACGAGGAGCTACTGCACAGCTGCCCGGCGTACCTGGAGATCGCACAGTCGCAGCTTTCAGCCGAGGAGCTGGGGCTTACCCAAGAAGAGATTGCAGCCGTCATGGAAGGAGGCGAGCACTAATGGCAGACGAGACCAAGACTCAGATTCCCAAGCCCACCCGCCAGCGTGGCCCCATGGGTCGCATGGGTGGCATGGGCCGCGGCGAAAAGGCCAAGGACTTTAAGGGCACCATGAGGCAGTTGCTCGGCTATATCGGCCAGCACAAGATTGCCGTGTTTGCCGCCGTCGCCTTTGCCGTATGCTCGGTCATCTTTAACATTGTGGGGCCCAAAGTACTTGGCCAGGTTACGACCAAGTTGTTCGAGGGCCTGGTTGCCAAGGTCAACGGTACCGGCGACGTTGACTTTGTCTGGATCGCCAAGACGCTCGGCTTTTTGCTCTGCCTGTATCTGGCAAGCTCTGTTTGCAGCCTCATCCAAGGCTGGCTCATGACCGGCGTCACGCAAAAGATTTGCTACCGCATGCGCAAGGAGATCGCCGCCAAGATCGCTGTCGTTCCGATGAGTTACTTCAACGGCCACAGCAAGGGCGACGTGCTCAGCCGCATCACCAACGACGTCGATACGCTCGGTCAGTCGCTCAACCAGAGCGTGACGCAGCTCATCACGTCGGTGACGCAGATTATCGGCGTGCTCGTCATGATGCTTTCAATCAGTCTGCCGCTTACCGGCGTCACCGTGCTCACGCTGCCGGCCGCCGCGATTATCCTGACCGTAATGATTCACTTCTCGCAGCCGTACTTCCGCGAGCAGCAGCAGGTCCTGGGCACCGTCAACGGCATTATCGAGGAGGATTTTGCCGGTCAGAACGTCATTCAGGTGTTCGACCGCGCCGAGGCCTCGATCGAGGAGTTCGACCGTCAAAACGACCGACTCTTTATTAGCGGCTGGCGCTCGCAGTTTCTGTCGGGCCTGATGATGCCGCTTATGAGCTTGGTGGGCAACATGGGCTACGTGGGCGTCGTCGTGGTGGGCGCGCAGCTCGCGCTGACCGGCAATGCCACGCCCGGCGACATTCAGAGCTTTATCCAGTACGTTCGCAACTTTACGCAGCCCGTGCAGCAGCTGGGCAACGTGAGCAACACGATGCAGTCGATGGCCGCCGCCACCGAGCGCGTCTTTGAGTTCCTGGCCGCGCCCGAGGAGGAGCAGAAAGCCGACGCGCAGATTCCCGAGAAGCGCCCCGGCCACGTGGAGTTTGACCATGTCAAGTTTGGCTACACGCCCGACAAGACCATCATCCACGACTTTAGCTGCGAGGCGCAGCCCGGCCAGACCATCGCCATCGTCGGCCCCACCGGCGCCGGCAAGACCACGCTCATCAAGCTGCTGCAGCGCTTCTACGACGTGGACGGCGGTTCGCTGCGTGTCGAGGGCGTCGACGTGCGCGACTGGGACCGCGCGGCACTTCGCGGCGAGTTTGCCATGGTGTTGCAGGATACCTGGCTGTTTAACGGCACCATCCGCGAGAACATCCGCTACGGACGCCCCGACGCGAGCGATGCCGAGGTCGAAGCCGCTGCACGCGCCGCACGCTGCGACCACTTTATCCATACGCTCGCCGGTGGCTACGACTTTATGATTAACGAGGAGGGCACTAACCTGTCGCAGGGTCAGCGCCAGCTCGTGACCATCGCCCGTGCCATTTTGGCCGACCGCCCGGCGCTGATTCTAGACGAGGCGACTTCCAACGTGGACACCCGCACCGAGGAGCTCATTCAGCGTGCCATGGATGCGCTGATGCAGGGCCGCACGAGCTTTGTCATCGCGCATCGCCTGTCCACGATCCGCAACGCCGACGTAATCTTGGTGATTCGCGACGGCGACATCGTCGAGAAGGGCACGCACGACGAGCTGCTCGCCCAAGGCGGCTTCTACGCCGACCTGTACAACTCGCAGTTCGACGAAGCGGCGTAGATTCGACCGCAGGGAACGGATGACGCCCGAGAACGGGGGCACAGGACAACCTGCGCCCCCGTTTTATGTCCTTCGAGCCTCGAAACGCCTTCCCTGGGACCTGATTGACGGCGCCTTCCAGATCCCATGGTCAAAAAAGGGCAAATATGAGTACTGTTACTTTTTCAGTAACAGCCAAAACAGCCCCAAACGACCTCTTTGCGGCCTCTATACGCCTTCAAATTAATCAAAACGCCCGTTAGCAGGCTTCTGTGTGCCAACGTTAATGAACATATTTACTGTTGTGTCTATCATCCTGTAAGGTTGATATGATACTACGCTAGCAACAGTACTCATATTTGCCATTTTTGTCCACGGGGTATGCCGCAGAAGATCCAACTTGCTCCAGCGTGCCATACGCCGGCCCTCCCCTTCCGGCGAGTGCCGACATTTCCCCAGATAAAACCGACCAAAATAAACCTGTCCCTTTTTGGGTTGATTTCCGATCCCAACCGAACACATTGAGCTGACGGCACGCTCCCGCAGTTAACCGAACGCCCCCGAGGTCCTATCCGGGCCCCGGGGGCGGCATTTTCCCAGTTGAAGGAATGGTGGAGATGTGTTTCGATGGGTCCGGTGGCCATGCTCCGCCCGCCGCCCGGCACCTCTTCCCAGACTCAGCCGGACGGTCGGTCCGTCTATTCCGTTTTTCTCCTAGGCTAGGCCAGCGGGGCATCGCCCCTCTCTGCGCGCGCCCTCTCGATGAGCCCCGGCGTCAGGTCGAGATCGCCGAGCGGCACGTCCTCCACGCCGTAGGCGTCCAGCAGCGCCGCCGCGTCCTCCCCGAGCATCGCCCTGAAGGCGCGCGCGGGCGTCGCGAAGCCGAGCGCGCCGCGGGGCTCGGAGTTCACGTGCGACATGGCCAGCGCCAGGTCGGCCGGGGCGAGCCGGTCGAACCTGATTCCGGCGCCCTTGGGCAGCAGCTTCCTGATCTCGACGTGGTTGCGCTCGCAGGCGCCCTTCTGGTCGCTGCGCCTGGGGTCGCAGTAGAACAGCCTCGTCTCGCCCGGCCCCTCGCCGAGCAGCGCCGCGATCGCCGCCTCGTCGGAGAACTCGGCGCCGTTGTCGGTGAGGACGGCGCGGAACACGCGGCGCGTCCCGTCGGCGCCGAGGATGGCCCGGACGCCCTCCAGGGCGCCCGCGACGCACCCGGCGGTCTTCTCCTCCAGCGGCAGCGCGAGCTGGAGCCTGCTGGGGCGGTGCAGCAGCGTGAGCAGGCAGGCGGAGTCCTCCCGGGCCCCCTCGACGGTGTCCATCTCCCAGGCCGCGGCGCACGCGTCCTCCCCGAGGGCGAGGAACGCGGCATGCGACCTGCGGGCGGAGTGGCGGGTCGCCGCCCGGCCCGCGGCGCGCTTCCTCGGCCTGTAGCCGACCTTGCGCCTGAGCTCCATGTTGGTCATGCCGTCGTAGCCCGCCGAGACCCAGCGGTAGATGGTCGACGGCGACAGGTCCACCGGGCCGCCGTTGCGCGCCGCCATCTGCTCGGGCGACAGCCCCCGGCGCAGGCAGTCCCTTATCGCCTCCAGCCTGGCCGCCGCGGCGGGCTCGTCGGCGTCTATCCCGCGCCTGGACGAGACGAGGACCGAGTCGGCGCACAGCTGCGCGGCCCGGGCCTCGTAGAAGACGTGGGGGCGGCGCTTGCAGCCGATCGCGCGGTACCGGCCGCACCCGTTGCAGCAGCGCGGCCACGCCGCCAGGCGCGGGCAGGCCGCCGACAGGTCGGCGGAGGCGTCCACGCGCTCGCCGCGCCTGGCCTTCGGCGCCGTCACGAACCTGTGCGACGCCACCTCGGCGCTCACCGTCGAGGGCGACCTGCCCAGCTCCCTCGCGATCTCCCTGCACGACGCCCTGCGCTCCAGCATCCTCTGGACCGTGTCCCGCTCGTGCCTCGTGAGCCTTCCGTAGGCCCTCGGGACCGCCCTTGCGGAGCCGCTCTTCTTCTTTCCGGACATGCCGTCCTCCGATCTCCCGGGGCCGGCCGATCCGGCCCTCAGGGTATCGGGTTCCCACATTCATCCGCACATGTGCGGATGAATGTGGGAGGTGTTCGGATAAAGTTGATAATCAAGG
>NZ_WWSY01000011.1 GCF_009876115.1 Collinsella aerofaciens
GCCCCGGCCGACCTGGCGCTGGCCATGTCGCACGTGAACTCCGAGCCCCGCGGCGCGCTCGGCTTCGCGACGCCCGCCCGCGCCTTCCGGGCGATGCTCGGCGGCGACGCGGCGGCGCTGCTCGAGGCGTACGGCGTGGAGGACGTGCCCGTCGAGGAGCTCGACCTGACGCCGGGGCTCATCGAGCGGGCGCGCGCGGAAAGGGGCGATGCCCCGCTGTCCTAGCCTAGAAGGAAAAACGGAATAGACGGACCGACCGTCCGGCTGAGTCTGGGAAGAGGCGCCGGGCGGCGGGCGGAGCATGGCCACCGGACCCATCGAAACACATCTCCACCGTTCCTTCAACTGGGAAAATGCCGCCCCCGGACCCCGGGAGGGGCCGCGGGGGCGTTCGGCTAGGTGCGGGAATGGCCTATTTGCTCAATGTGTTCGGCTGAGATCGGAAATCAACCGAAACAATTTATAGACTGAGTTGGTCGTATTCTTTGGGCAATTGCTCCTATAATATAGCCTTCGCTGCAGTCGGGAGGGGAGGGCTGGGGCTCCGTTATTATGTTGAAACGCTTTAACACTTTTGACGTTCTCACGAGTTTTTTGTTTCAAAAGCGTTAGGATGAGACTCATAGCGTGGGGCGTAATGGGTGCCCCGCACACGATGGGAGGCTATCAATGGCTAATCGTTTCGTTCTCAACACCATTTCTTATCATGGTTCTGGCGCCATCAAGGAGATCCCCGGCGAGCTCCAGCGTCGCGGCTACAAGAAGATCTTCGTCTGCTCCGACCCCGATCTGGTCAAGTTTGGCGTTACCGCCAAGGTGACCGACGAGCTCGATGCCGCCGGTATCGCTTGGAGCCTCTACTCCGAGATTAAGCCCAACCCCACCATCCAGAACGTCAAGGACGGCGTCGAGGCCTTTAAGGCCGCCGAGGCTGACGCTATCGTGACCATCGGTGGCGGCTCCTCCATGGACACCGCCAAGGCTATCGGCATCATCATCAACAACCCCGAGTTCGCCGATGTCCGCAGCCTCGAGGGCGTTGCTCCGACTAAGAACCACGCCGTGTTCACCATCGCCGTGCCGACGACCGCCGGTACCGCTGCCGAGGTGACCATCAACTACGTCATCACCGACCCCGAAAAGGTCCGCAAGTTCGTGTGCGTCGACACCAACGACGCCCCCGAGGTCGCCGTCGTCGACCCCGACATGATGGCTTCCATGCCCGCCGGCCTTACCGCTTCCACTGGCATGGACGCTCTGACCCACGCCATCGAGGGCTACACCACCAAGGGCGCTTGGGAGCTCTCCGACATGTTCCACTTTGAGGCCATTAAGCTGATCAGCGAGAACCTGCGCGACTCCGTTGCCGAGGCCAAGTCCGGTCAGCCCGGCTCCGGCCGCGAGGGCATGGCTCTTGGCCAGTATGTCGCCGGCATGGGCTTCTCCAACGTTGGCCTGGGCATCGACCACGCCATGGCTCACACCCTGTCCGCTCACTACGACACCCCGCACGGTGTCGCCTGCGCCATGCTGCTGCCGATCGCCATGGAGTTCAACAAGCCGGTTTGCGCCGAGCGCCTGGCCAAGGTCGCCGTCGCCATGGGCGTTGACACCACGGGCATGAGCACCGACGAGGCTGCTGACGCCGCTATCGCCGCCGTCAAGCAGCTTTCCGCCGACGTGAACATCCCGCATGTCTGCGAGGCCATGAAGGCCGACGAGATCGAGGTCTTGGCCAAGGACGCCATGGCCGACGCCTGCTTCCCGGGCAACCCGCGCGAGGCGACGCTCGACGACGTCATCGAGCTCTTCAAGAAGATCTGCCCGGCTGCCTAACATGGTTCGGCGGGCCCCTGCCCGTTAGCCCCAGAATCGTCCTCGGACATGTCGGAGGCCCCGCTGCGCACTACGTGCGGCGGGGCCTCCTTCTGTCCTGCGGAAAGATTCTGGGGCTAACGGGCAGGGGCCCGCCGGCTCGTTATCGTGGCGGGCGCTGCTCTGGGAAGCTCGATGGGTTGTCTCGCTAGGTAAATAATTGTGCGTGGTGGTATTGTTGCTGTGGGTTTAATTCGATATGAAAGGGTGACTTTGGTGTCCAAGATGGATTCTACGCTCTCCTATATTACTGACCAGTTGAAGGCGCTTACCTCGATTGCTTCACCTACGGGCTATACCCGTGCGGCTACTGACTATCTAATGGAAACGTTGCGCGATATGGGCTTTGGCCCCGAGCGCTCCAATAAGGGTAACGTGTTGGTTGAGCTTGGTGGCGAGGGTGAGCCGCTCGTACTGGCGAGCCATGTCGATACCCTGGGCGCCATGGTGCGCTCCATCAAGGACAATGGTCGCCTGCGTCCCACGACGCTCGGCGGGCATCAGTGGTCTACGGCCGATGGCGAGAACTGCACCGTTTACACGCGCGATGGCAATGTCTACACGGGCGTGGTCCTCAATACCGAGCCTTCGGCGCATGTGGCCGATGAGCCGGTCAAGACCATCGAGAAGAACATGGAAATCCTGCTCGACGAGAACGTTGACAGCAAGGACGATGCGCTCGAGCTGGGTATTCAGACGGGCGATATCATCGCCATGGATCCGCGCACCACGGTGACGGAGAGCGGCTACATCAAGAGCCGCTTCTTGGACGACAAGCTGTCCGCGTCGATTCTGCTGGGTTTGGCCCGCGCCGTTGCTGGCGGCGAGGTGACGCTTTCGCGCAAGGTGTCGCTGCTCTTTACCGTGTACGAGGAGGTTGGCCACGGCGGTGCCTTTGTGCCGGCCGACACGCGCGAGATGATCAGCGTTGACATGGGCTGCGTGGGCGACGACTTGGGCTGCACCGAGCGCATGGTGTCGATTTGCGCCAAGGATTCGGGCGGCCCCTACAACTACGATCTGGTGACCACACTGTCCAATATTGCGCGCGAGCTGGAGCTCGATTACGCCATCGACGTGTACCCGCATTACGGTTCCGACGTCGAGGCCACGCTTTCGGCCGGCTATGACATTCGCCATGGCCTGATCGGCCCAGGCGTGTATGCGAGCCACAACTACGAGCGCAGCCACATCGACGGTGTGCGCAACACCTACGAGCTCGTTCGCGCCTACGTCCAGCGCTAACGATGCAGCGGCCTCGGCTGACACGGCAGTACCGACCGAGGCTGTCCTCTCTAACTTGCGGTGAAATAGGGACTGTTTGGCGGTTTTAAACGCTTAAACAGTCCCTATTTCACCGCAACTTATGAAGGGGATGGGGCTATTTGATGGCGCCGGTCACGGTGCCGCCGCCCAGGACGATGTCGCCGCGATAGACTACAACGGCTTGGCCGGGGGCGATGGCGCGCTGCGGCTCGTCAAAGGTCAGCAACATTTGCCCGTCTTCGCCGCACGTAAGGATCGCTGCCTGGTCTTTCTGTCGGTAGCGGTACTTGGCGCCCACGCGGATGCCGCCGGCATCCAGCTCGGCCTCCATGCGGTCGGCAGGGGCGCTCCAGATCCAGTCGTTGGCCGTGAGCGCCGTGGCCGTCAGGTCCTCGGCCTCGCCCAGATGCACGGTGTTGTTAGCGGCGTCGACGCCCGTCACATACACAGGATGCGCCATCGCGACGCCCAGGCCTTTGCGCTGGCCGATGGTGTAGCGCAGCGCGCCGTTGTGGCGCCCGACCACGCTGCCGTCGCGCCACACAATGTCGCCCGGTGCAGCGGGATGTCCGCAGCGGCGCTCGATATAGCCCGCGTAGTTACCGTCTGGAATAAAGCAGATGTCCTCGCTTTCGGCCTTCTGGGCGTTGGTAAAGCCCTGCTCGGCGGCTATGCGGCGCACGTCGCGCTCTTTGTCTAGGCCTGCCAGCGGAAAGATCGTGTGCGCCAGGCGCTCCTGCGTGAGCGAATACAAAAAGTAGCTTTGGTCCTTTTTAGGGTCCTCGCCGCGATGCAGCTGCCAGGTGCCGTCTGCCGCCTGGCTTGTTTTGGCGTAATGGCCCGTGGCGATGTAGTCGCAGCCCATGTCCAGCGCTGCATCGAGCAGCGCGCCAAACTTAATGTGGCGGTTGCAGATAATGCACGGATTGGGCGTCAGCCCCTCCTGGTAGGCGTTCATAAAACGCTCGACAACGTTGCGGTCGAAGGTTTGCTGCAAGTCGAGCACGTGATGGGGTATCCCCAGGCGCTCGGCGACGGCCTTTGCATCGGCGATGTCGTGGTCGACCTTACTCATGCCCGTGGCGGGATCGGGCGCGGGGCAGGTGAGGCGCATGGTGGCACCGACACATTCGTAACCCTGACTTTTGAGCAGATACGCGGTCACGCTGGAATCGACGCCGCCGCTCATGGCGACGAGCACGCGCTTGTTGTGCATGAGGAGGTTCTCCTTGGTGGCATGTGGCCAAAAAAGAAAAGCGGCGCGGGAGGCTGGTTCCGCGCCGCAGACATTGTAGCAAGTTCGGACGTCTCGTGGGGCATCCTGTTGGGATGAGCTCAGGCTGCCAGAAGAGAGGGGAGACCGGCGTGCCTTGGACTCGTTCTAAGAACGAGAAGCTCTAGTCCTGGAAGAGCGCCGTGGACAGGTAGCGCTCGCCGGTGTCGGCGAGCAGCGCCACGATGGTCTTGCCTTCGTTCTCGGGGCGCTTGGCCAGCTGCAGAGCGGCCCAGACGGCGGCGCCGGACGAAATGCCCACGAGCACGCCTTCCTTGTGGCCCACGGCGCGGCCGGTGGCAAAGGCATCGTCGTTCTCGACGGGGATGATCTCGTCATAGACCTGGGTGTCGAGGACGTCGGGCACAAAGCCGGCACCGATACCCTGGATCTTGTGCGGGCCGGCCTGGCCCTTAGAGAGCACCGGGGAGGTGGCGGGCTCGACGGCGACGACCTGAATCTCGGGGTTTTGCTCCTTGAGGAACTCGCCCACGCCGGTCACGGTGCCGCCGGTGCCGACGCCGGCGACGAAGATGTCGACCTTGCCGTCGGTGTCGTCCCAGATCTCGGGGCCGGTCGTGGCCTTGTGAATGGCCGGGTTCGCGGGGTTCACAAACTGGCCGGCGATGATGCTGTTGGGAGTTTCCTTCTGCAGCTCCTCCGCCTTGGCGATAGCGCCCTTCATGCCCTTGGAGCCGTCGGTGAGCACGAGCTGTGCGCCGTATGCCTGCATGAGCTTGCGGCGCTCGACGGACATGGTCTCGGGCATAGTGATGATCACCTTGTAGCCGCGGGCCGCCGCCACCGAGGCGATGCCGACGCCGGTGTTGCCGCTCGTGGGCTCGATGATGGTGTAGTCGCCACCGCGCACGAGCTTGCCGGCCTTCTCGGCCTCGTCAATCATGTTCTTGGCGACGCGGTCTTTGACGGACCCGGCGGGGTTGAAGTATTCCAATTTGACGAGCACACGGGCCTTGAGGTCCTCGTCGGCCTCGAAGTGGGTGAGCTCCAGAAGCGGGGTGTGGCCGATAAGCTGATCGATGGACGTGTAAACATTGCTCATGGTGAACCTCCAAAGTGTTCAAATGACTGGATACCGTGTGGTTTTACGGTGTGTGTGGCAGCGAAACCCACAAACCTTATAGGTTGTTCGTTTTGCTGTTGGCAAGCATAGTAGACAGTAAAGCCTAGTAACGCAATAGGAAATAGAAGATTATTACGAGTCGATTAACCATCTTGACGGGAATAGGTATTTTCAAAACCAATTTTTCGGCTAGAATTTCTACGAATTAAAAGACCGAAAGGCAGCTATATATATGTTGGTTTCCACAAAGGGCAGATATGCCCTGCGCGTTATGGTCGACCTGGCCGAGCACCAGGCGACAGGCCGTATCCCGCTTAAAGAGATTGCGGCGCGTCAGGGTATTTCGGAGAAGTACCTCGAGAATATTCTGGCTACGCTCGTGCGCGCCAACATGCTCTCGGGCATGCGCGGCAAGGGCGGCGGCTATGTGCTCACGCGCCCGCCCGAGCAGTACACGGTGGGCGAGATCTTGCGCCTGACCGAGGGCAGCCTGGCGCCGGTCGCCTGCCTGGATGGCGACTGCAAGGGTTGTTCGCGCTCTGACGAGTGCCCCACGCTCGACGTGTGGAAGAACCTGGACAAGCTTATCAACGACTACCTCGACGGTGTGACGCTCGATCAACTTGTCGCTCCCAACGAAGGCTACGATTACGTCATCTAACCCACACCTGCCATTTGGGGACGGGGTGGAAATGGCAGATTCTCTCGCCCTTTGAGACTTGGCAAATAAGAAGGCCGCCCATTTTTGTGATGGGCGGCCTTCGTTTTGGGCTGTTGAGACGGGCGCGGCCGGAATGGCCGTTTTAGCCCTCGGCGATGCTGTCGAGGATGCTGCGCATGATGGACACCAGGATGCTGCCCATAAAGGCCGATCCAAAGCTGGCGATGGAGATACCCGCGCCCAGCAGATTGACCGACAGATAGCTGGCCAGCTCGAGCATAAAGCTGTTGACTACGAGCTGAAAAATACCCAGCGTAATGATCGTGAGCGGCAGCGAGATAACCGTCAGAAACGGCTTGACGAGCGAATCGACGATGTTCAGGAACAGTCCCACGAAGGCGAAACAGACCCAGGCCTCGGCAAAACCGAAGGGCTGGATGCCGGGGACGAGGAACGTGGCAATCGCGATGGCGATCGAGGTAAAGAGCCAGTTAAGCATAAAGCGCATGGTGTGAATCCTTTCTTGCGCAGGGTGCGTCGGTGTCGCGTGAAGCGGTTTGCTGCGGCGGCTTGGACGGCCGCTCGGGTGTGCCGCCTTGTTCGGCCGCCCATTGTCTCAGATATTCGTGGAGCTTACGTGCGCATTCGGTTTCAAAACGGCGTTCGTCCTGAAAAACGCGCCGCTGGCAGAGAGTCTTGTCGCTTTAGTTTGGTGGTGTGCTACACTGCTACGGGCAAAAGCCACAGGCGTTGCCCTATTGCATAGAACGGGCGAACGATGCCCGATGTCAGTATCAACTTCGATGCCTTATGGCGGGTTTGGCGGTGATCGATGAATATCGAGAACATGTTTGACAAGCCTGATGTCAAGCAGCTGGTCCACGCATTTAGTCTTTTGGATGACGAGAAGGATATCCAGGCGTTTTTGACCGATATCTGCACGCCGCGCGAGATCTGCGATCTTTCGCAACGTCTGCAGGTTGCGCGTTATCTGGATGAGGGCGAGCCTTATGTTGAGGTTCAGGCCCGCACCGGCGCTTCGTCCACTACGGTGAGCCGCGTGTCCAAGGCACTCAACGGCGAGTACGGCGGCTATCGCAAGATCCTCATCAAGCTGGAGGATGGCGAGTAGGCCAGCGGCAACAAACGAATTGCGCAGAACCGTCCCTTCGGGGGCGGTTTTTTGATCCTTTGGGGACGGAGGAAAACGGATCACTGGGTTAGACTGACCTCCTCGGTGATCCATTTTCCTCTGTCTCCAAGGGGTCAAATCTGTTGGCGTGGGGCAAATCTGTCCGCGCGGGCGGGTAGGATGGAAGCATTGAATATTGCGAACGGTTTGAGTGGAGGACCATGCCTGTTCGAATCTATACCACCAACGCCGGCGCGGATTTGAGCGATGCCGAGGCGGCGCTGCTTGCCGACCTTATTGCCCGCCACGGGCGTGCCGTGCTGCTGGCGCCAACGTTTGCCGAGCTCGACCTGTGCCGTCATGATGCGGCGGAAGCCGGCGTTTCGCTGGGTATTGACTACAAGACGCCTACATCGTGGCTTCGCTCGCTTTGGGAGCTTTTGGGCGACGGGCGCGGTTTCGTCGACAACCTGCAGCGCCAGATGCTGTTTTCGGACATGGTAGCACGCCTCGACGACGCCGACCTGCAGCCGCTTTCGCGCAGCCAGGGCACGGTGCGTATGCTCGCGCGTATGGCTCGCGATGTGCTGCCGGGTGTGGCAGGGACAGGCACCGAGCGTTGCTGCGACAACGTTTGCAAGCCCAAGCCCAAAAGCGACGCCGAGGCTCGCGTGTTTGAACTTTTGTGCGCCTATGCGCGCGGTTTGGACCGTCGAGATATGGTCGAGCCCTGCGAGGCGGCTGACATTATGGCCGGCGCTTTGGCCGACAACCTGCCGGGGTGCGCCCGCGCCGTTTGCGTGCGCGGCGTCACGTCATTTACGTATAGCCTGCTCGAGCTGCTGTCCGCCGTGGCAAACAACGGGGGAGAGGTTGTCGTGCTGCTTGCCCGCGAGCAAGCGGCGATGCGCGAGGAGCTTGCCGCGGCATTTGATGTCCGCGGTGTGCTGTTTGAGATCGCGCCGCTGGGGGAGGGCGCCGCCGCGCCCCAGACTGCCTCCAAGTCCGCTGCTCAGCCTGCCTTTATTGAGGTCGCCGGCCCCCATGCCCGTGCCCATGCTTATGCGGACGTCATCGATAAGTTGGTGAAAGCGCACAAGGAGTCCAAGGACGATAAAGTTGCTGCAACACCCGCCGACCCCGTACGCGTGCTCGTTGTTTCTGCCCGGGCACCCCAGCTGTTCGGCGAGCTTGCCGCTCGTTTGGCGGCGCGCCACGTTGCTGCCGAGACGGCCGAGTTCACGGCGTTTTCCCAATCCATTGCGGGCAGGCAGTTCACGGCGCTCGCCAACCTGATCGAGCGTATGAAGGCCGCCGACGAAGGGGCAGCTTCTAAGACTGAGTGGTGGCCCGCTCCGGAGCTTACCGACTGGATTTACAGCCCGCTTTCGGGTGCCGACGCCGCCAGCGCGCGCACGTTCGACAAGAATATGCGACTGTCGCGCAGCAAGACCACTGCGGGCGTCAAGAGCCTGCTGCAGAGCGTGCAGGGCCAGGTGAGGGGCGCGCGTAAAGCGGCGAGCGACGAGAACTGGTTTAAGAACGTGCCGTGCGTGATCTCGGACGTGTTCCAGGCGCTGCGGCGCGACAAACCCGTGACGGCGCTCAAGGCCATGCTTGCCGTTGCCGAGGCACTGCCCGATCGCGCACTTGGCGGTCTCGACGGTCAGGCCCGTCGCCAGGCGGAGGTGGCCCTGCTGCGCCACGTCATCGACATCCTTATGAATGGCGCCCGTGCGCTCGACGTGTCGCAGGCCGCGACCGTGCCCGTGCTCGATGACATTCGCACCAAGGTGGACAAGCGTAGCGCCGCCTACGATTACGAGACCTACGAGGTTGACCGTGCGCCACGCGCCCAGGTTCGCTTTGCTTCGCTTGCCGATGCGGCGGCCCTGCGCCCCGGCAGCTACGATGCCGTGCTGTTTGCCGACGTCGACCTGGACAGTTATCCGCTCTCACATGAGGAGGGCCCGCTGGCAACGCTGACGGCAGAGTTAGATCGCAGCGGTGTGACGCTTGAGCCTGCGGTCTTGCTGCGCGCACGCTTTGGCCGCGCGATACAAGCGTCGCGTGGTCCGGTTACGCTCGCCCGTGTGACCCACGATCGTCAGGCGCGCGAGTGCTATCCGGCGGCCGTGTGGACCGAGTTGCGGGCGCATGCCGAGGCCGCTAACGATGCTAAGGCCGCTGACGCCGACAAGGCCGCTGACGACGCTAAGGCCGTTGGCGCCGACAAGGCGAAGTGTGTGGGTGAGGGCGATATCGTAAGGGACTTCGATCCCGCGGCAGGCGAAGGTCTTAGGCGCGAGCGCGTGACCTGCGAAGCTCCTCAGCATCTGAGCGATGAAGCCATTCCGTATTTGGTCCTGCGTCGTCGCGATGGCGAGGGCGAGGATGCGCCGCTGGTGCCGCGCCTGACGTCTGCCTCGCAGATCGAGGCCTATTCGACCTGCCCGCTATGCTGGTTCGTCTCGTACCGCGTGAAGCCCCAGTCGATCGACGCTGGCTTTGGCAATATGGAGAAGGGCAACTTTGTCCACGACGTGCTGGAACACTTGCATGCCCGTCTGCCCCAGGAGGGCATGGAGCGCGTGACACCCATGAATCTGCCACGCGCGAAGGAGCTGCTGCGCGAGGTCTTTGACGAGACCTTGGCCGAGCATGCGGGCAAGCGCGGTACCGAGGGCCCGCTCGTGCCGCTCTCCCCGGTGGAGGAGCGCCAGGTGGCCGAGATTTTGCCGCAGCTGGAGGGCGTTCTTGCCTACGAGTCCGAGGCGCTCGCGCCCTTCGCGCCGCGCTACCTGGAGTTTGCGTTCAACGAGCTCCAGGTCGAGTATGCCGGCTGGCCGCTCGGCGGGCGCATCGACCGTGTGGACGTGGATGCCGAGAAACGCGCCGTGGTGATCGACTATAAGCACCGCACGGGCGTTGAGGAGTTTAAACTCGCCGACCCTACGGTGCGCGACGAGGAATCGGGTGAGGCCGCCATCGACGACCCGCGGTGGCTACCGCCACATACCCAAACGCTCATCTACGCCCAGGCCATGCGCCGGGCGCTGGATCTGGATACCCGTGCGGCGCTCTATTTTTCGACCAAGGGCGGCAAACCGGCGCTGCGAGGCGCCGCGAGTGCCGAGCTGCTCGAGGAGGAACGTGGTGACGGCCGCATTCCGGGGCTTAAGAAGGGTTTTCCCGGCGAGGGCGGCAACATGGACTTCGATGCCCTGCTCGACCGCGTGGAGGCCGGTATCGCCGAGCGCCTGCATGAGCTCGAGGCGGGCGACGTCGCCGCTGTCGACCCGGCGTCGACGCAGGCCGCGCATGCGCGCTGCTCGTATAACCATGAAGGAACGTTTGTAAGGAGGGACGTGTAGACCATGGATCTTTCGACCTTGATGCCGCAACAGCTGCAGATCGTCAAGACGCTCGACCGTCCGCTGTTTGTCTCGGCGGGCGCCGGTTCGGGCAAGACCTTTACCCTCACGCGCCGCATCGTCTACGCGCTCTCGCCCGAATCCGGTCCGTTCGTTGAACATCTGGACCAGGTGCTCGCCATCACCTTTACCAAAGATGCCGCGGCCGAGATTCGCGACCGCGTGCGCCGTGCGCTTATCGACGAGGGCATGGACGAGGAGGCACTGACCGTCGACGACGCGTGGATCTCGACCATTCACGGCATGTGCTCGCGTATCCTGCGCGCACACGCGTTGGAGCTGGGCATCGATCCCGAGTTCACGGTGCTCACCGATACCGACGAGCTCATGGATCAGGCTGTTGAGCATGTGTTGGGTCGCGCGACGGCGCCCGATGCCGCCCCCGAGCTCGCGGCATCGCTCAAGGCCCTCTACGCCTGGTATCCCATGGCGGGCGAGGGCGGTCCCTTTGGCGCCGGCACGACCGTCAAAGGCCTGGTGCGCGATCTGTTGGAGCTATCGAGCCAGCTGCCGGGCGGTATGGACGACGTGTGCGTGGCGCGCGGCCAGGCCGATACCTCGGCACTCGCCGATGCCTATCGCGCGGCGTTGGGCGCAAGCAAGGCCGCGACCGAGAAGGCACAGACGGCGCTCGATGCCATCGACGCGTTCGAGGCGAGCGGCAAGACCATGACCGATGCGGCGCGACTCATGATGTCGTGTACCATGCCTCGGGCGAGTAAGGCATTCCCTAAGGAGCAGGTGGAGCTGCTCAAGGCCGAGGCGGCCGATGCGTTTATCAATATCGTGCTTGCCTGCGGCGGCCCGGCGCTCGATGCGCTGGTGGGCCTGGCTCGCTCCGTCGAGGCCGAGTATCGCGCACTCAAGGCCGAGCAGTCCGCCCTCGATAACAACGACCTGCTGCGCATGGCCTATGAGGCGCTGCGCGACTACCCGGCTATTCGAGCAGCCTATGAGGGCCGCTTTAAGATGGTCATGATCGATGAGTTCCAGGATACCGACCAGATGCAGGTTGACCTGATCCGTTACCTGACCGGCGCGGGTGAGCGTGCGCTGTGTACCGTGGGCGATGCGCAGCAGTCGATTTATCGTTTCCGTGGCGCCGAGGTTGAGGTCTTCCGCCGCCAGGAGCGCAAAGTGGGCTCCTCTGCTGCGCCCGAGACGGCTGTCGCATCCGATGCCCCCGCCGGCGAGCTCGTCAAACTCGTGCGCAACTTCCGCAGCCACGACGAGGTGCTGCGCTATGTGGCGCGCGTCTTTGACGGCGATACCGGTGGTTTGATGCAGGGGTTCTTGGATCTTGAGCCGAGTGACGATCGCGAGGACAAGCTCAAGGCAAAGGCTTCGCGCCGCCAGGCGGTCTTCGTTGCCGGTGGCAGCACGCAGGAGCGAACGCAGGCGAAAGCTCGTGCGATTGCCGAGCGGTTCCAAGCGCTCGTCAAAGCGGGGCAGCCCCAGGGCAGCATGGTCCTGCTGCTGGGCCGCATGACCAACGCCGATGTCTATGCGCAGGCCTTCCGCGACCAAGGGCTCGACTGCGTGATCGCAGGCGGCTCGGTCTTTGCCCAGGCTGCCGAGGTGCAGACGGTGCGCGCTCTGGTGTGCGCGCTCGCCAATCCGGTCGATACGGCGCAGGGCCTTATGCCACTGCTCGCCTCGCCGATGTTTGCGCTCGGCGCCCAGGAGTTCCTGGCGCTGGCGACCAAGCTGGACGACCAGACGGGGGAGACCTCGCGCCGCAACATCGACGTGGGCATCATGAGCGATTCCGATGTGCCGGGTTTGCAAGACTTGCCGCTCGTGACGCGCGCCCGCGAGGTGCTGCGGTATGCGCTTCGTCGCGTGGGCCGCGATTCGTTCGCCGCCATCGCGCGCGATACTGTCAACGCTTCCGGCTGGTTTGTGCGTCTGGCACAGCGTGGTCCCGAGGGCAAGGCCATTGCCGCCAACGTGCTTAAGGCGCTCGATGCCGTGGCCGAGGCGGAGGCCGAGTTCGGTAACTCGCCGCGTTCCATTGCGCTTGCCTTCGAACGCTTCTTGGCGGGCAAGGAGGCCCCAGGCGCCCTCAACGAGGAGGGCGACGGCGCGGTGCGCATCATGACGGTGCATGCCTCCAAGGGCCTGGAGTATCCGGTCGTGGCGGTTGCGGAGTGCTTTGGCGTGCGTAAGTCCTCGGGTGCGGCTCAGATGGGGCGTGTCGAGGGTGGAGCGCAGGTCGTGGCGCTGCCGGCACGCTTCGACGGCGTTAAACTCGCGGACGGCACGTTCGTAAAGGGCGATGACGTCAAAAAGCAGTTTGAGCATGCGTTTAAGGGTAAGGGCACGTCGCTATGGTTGCCGCCGGAGCTCATGGAGGATGTCTGCGCGACGGGTTCTCCCGCCGAGGCATTCGTTCGCCTGCGCAACGACGACCTGCAGCTTTCGCTCGAGGAGCGGGCTCGCTTGCTCTATGTCGCCATGACGCGAGCGCGCGAGCTGGTCATTCTGGCGATGGATGTCGGCGTGAGCCGCGGCAAGGTGACGGCGCCGACCTTCGATGTCGAGACGGATCTGACCTACGACGTGCTGCGCCGCATCCTGCCGACCGACAGCCTGGACATACCGCAGCTCGATAGCGACCGTTTGGTGTTCGACAACTCCAAGCCGGGCGACTACGAGCTCATCTCGCTGGCGGACTTTACGTTTGGCGAGCAGGCGTTTGAGGTCAACGCTTCGCTGGATGTCGAGGGCAGGCTTGTCCGCGGCGATGCGGAGCCGGAGGGTGCCGGTGCGGATGCCCACGCCGCTGTTCCCGGTCCAGCCGACCCCGAGCCCGATGCGTTTGAGCTCGTGTATCCCCAGGCGGTGGGCGTGCGCATGGGCACCTGCCCGTATCCGGCGCGCGATTCGTACAGCTACTCGTCAATTGCCGCGGCGCTGCATGCCGAGTCCGAGGACCGAGCCGCCGAGGCGCATGTGCCCATGGACGAGGCTGGCGATGATGCGGAGTCGGATGGTTCCGAGATGACGGATGCAGGCGTGGCCGCCGTTGAGCCCGCCGGCAACCCCATGGCGCTGGGCTCGGCGTTCCATGCCGCCTGCCAGTGGCTGATCGAGATGGGTGCCGATGCGCTGCCCGCCGAGCGTGCCGACGCCCTGGCTCGCCTGTGGCGCCTGACGCCGGAACAGCGCGAACGCTTCGACGTTGCCCTGGATCGCTGGCTCAAGTCGGCGGTCCGTGCCGAGCTGCTTGCCTGGCCGTGCGTTCGCGCCGAGGTGCCGTTCTTTTCGCTGGGCTGCGAGGATGAGGACATCGCTCGCTACGGTGCATATGCCGAGGGCGCCATCGATGCTTTGGCGACGAACCCGGCGGATTCGTCACGCGCGCTGGTCATCGACTACAAGACGGGCGGCACACCGGACGAGACGCCGGAACAGCTGCAGGAGAAGCACGCCCTGCAGGCGCGCGTTTACGCTGATGTTCTGCACAAGGCGGGCTTTGAGGCCGTGACCGTCAAGTTCGTCCGTGTGGAGCAGCTGGATCCAACCATCTTCGTCGAACCCGCCGAACCTCAAGTAGTCACCTACAACCTTTAGCCCTCAGATAACTTGCGGTGGAATACGGACTGTTCTGGCCAAAAAAGCCGCCAAACAGTCCGCATTTCACCGCAACTGCGTGAGTAGCCGTGTGGGTTTGGCTAGGTTCGGGTGCTGTCCGTGCCGTGGGGTAAAATCGTTCAGTCAGAACACGAACCCGCATCGGAGCTCATCACATGGCATTTGTCCATCTGCACAATCACACTGTTTTCTCCATGCTCGACGGCGCAACCCGTATCCAGGATATGGTCAATCGTGCCGTTGAGCTGGGCATGCCCGCCGTCGCCATTACCGACCACGGCTACATGTATGGCGTGCCCGACCTGGCGCTGGCCTGCGACGCCGTCAACCACAACACGCCCGAGTACAAAACCTGGAGCCACGACAAGGCCTTCTTGGAAAAGGATCGCCGCGACGAGCTGGTGGAGCCCGATCCCGAGGAAAACCCGCGCGAGCATGCCCAGTATGTGAAGGACATGGCCATGTGGGACGAGAAGGGCAACATCGACGAGCTCAAGCCGCCCCTGGTCATCAAGCCCATCTTTGGCTGCGAGGTCTACTTTACGCCGGACGAGACCCTTGCCCGCGACCATAAGCCCGAGCTCTACCACATGATCCTTCTGGCCAAGGACCAGGAGGGCTACGTCAACCTGATGCAGACGGTCTCCGAGGCAGCCGTGCAGGGCTTTTACTACAAGCCCCGCGTGACGCTCGACAACCTGCGCCGCCACGCCAAGGGCATGATCTGTACCAGCGCCTGCATCGCGGGCATCATTCCCAAATACATCGATCGCGGCGACATGGAAGGCGCCATCAAGTGGGCCGAGACCTTCCGTGATACCTTCGAACCTGGCGACTTTTATATCGAGATCCAGGAACACGGCATCACCACCGACAACGGCCTGACCGATGAGCAGATGGACCGCACGCTCATCGACATCGCTAAGCAGGTAGGCGTCAAGGTCATCGCCACCAACGACTTCCACTACCTGCGCCGCGAGGACGCTCCCGTGCAGGACGTCATCATGTGCATCGGCATGAACGCCAAGGTCGACGACCCCAACCGCATGCGCATGACTGGCTCGGAGTTTTACATGAAGACCGAGGAGGAGATGCGGGCGATGTTCCCGTATTGCCCCGAGGCCTGCGACAACACGCTCGAGATCGCCGACAAGTGCTACGTCGAGCTGGACTGGGACTCCATCATCCTGCCGCGCTTCCCGTTGCTCGACCCCGGCGAGACGCACGAGAGTCAGTTCCGCCGCGAGTGCGAGAAGGGCCTGCGCCAGCACTACGGTGACGACTGGGCCACGCGCGAGATCGGTGGCGTCAACATCAAAGAGCGCTTTGAGTACGAATACAAAGTCATCTGCGACAAGGGCTTTGCCGCCTACTTTTTGATTGTTGCCGAGTACGTGCAATGGGCCAAGGACAACGGCATTGGCGTCGGCCCCGGCCGTGGCTCGGCTGCCGGCGCTATCGTCGCCTACGCCATGAACATCACCGCGTTCGATCCGCTCGAGAACGGCCTGATGTTCGAGAGGTTCCTGTCCCCGCAGCGTACCGAGATGCCCGATATCGATATGGACTTCGACGATGAGCGGCGCCTCGAGGTCGTGGAGCACGTTCGCCAGCTCTACGGCCCCGAGAAGGTCACCCACGTCATCACCTACTCGACCATCAAGGCCAAGCAGGCCATCAACGACGCCGCTCGCGTCCTGGACTACCCGGTCTACATGGGCCAGCGTCTGTCCAAGATGGTCTCGAGCGACCCCAAGGTCAAGCTCAAGCAGGTGCTCGAAAAGCAACCCGGCAAAGAGGACCTGTTTAACCCCGATTTTGCCGAGGCATATAAAAAGGACGACGACGCCCGCCGCATCATCGACACGGCGCTCTCAATCGAGGGCCTCACCCGTGGCGAGGGCGTGCACGCGTGCGCCGTTCTGATCTGCCGCGACCCCGTCAACGAGCACGTGCCCACCAAGCTCGACACCAAGGGCGGCGTCGAGATTACCCAGTACGAGGGCCATACCGTTGCCGACATGGGCCTGCTCAAGATGGACTTCTTGGGCCTGCGCACGCTGACTGTTATCTCCAAGGCAAAGGCAAACATCAAGAAGAACTTCGGCATCGACATCAAAGAGGAAGAGATTCCCTTTGACGACCCCGAGATCTTTAAGCTCATGGGTTCCGGCCACACCGCCGGCGTCTTTCAGGTCGAGTCCGCCGGCATGACGGCCACGATCAAGAACATGAAGCCCACCGAGTACAAGCACGTCGTGGCATTGATCGCTCTGTACCGCCCGGGCCCGCTGGGCGCCGGCATGGTCTCGTCCTACATCAACCGTATGAACGGCAAGGAACCGGCGGTTTCCTACGACGACCGCCTGGACGACATCCTGGGCGAAACCTACGGCACCATGGTCTACCAGGAGCAGGTTATGCTCATCTCCGTCGAGATGTGCGGCTTCTCCAAGGGCGAATCGGACTCGCGTATCCGTAAACCCGTGGCTAAGAAAAAGATCAAGCTGCTCACGTCGACGGTGCTGCACTGGGAGGATGGCTCGGACGAGACCACCTACGACCACTGGATGAACGGCGCTATCAAGAACAACTATACGCGCGAGGTCGCCCAGAAGATTTGGGACGATGTTCTCGAGTTCGCATCTTACGCCTTTAACAAGTCGCACTCCGCCGGCTACGCCATCCTGGTTATGCAGACGGCGTGGCTCAAGGCGCACTATCCGCACGAGTACATGGCGGCCGTTCTGACGTCCTACACGGGCAAGACCGACAAGATCGTTCATTACGTCTCGGCGTGCCGTCACGACGGCATCCCCGTGCTTTCGCCAGATGTCAATGAGTCCGGTACCGAGTTCACGGCTACCAAGGAGGGCGTGCGCTTTGGTCTGGCCGGCATCCGCGGCGTGGGCACCGGCGTGGCGCAGGCGATTATCGCCGAGCGCGAGGCGGGCGGTCCGTTTAAGACGCTGCACGACTTTGTCGAGCGCGTGGACTCGAGCCAGGCCAACCGTCGCGTGATCGAATCGCTCATCAAGGCAGGCGCCTTCGACTCCACGGGCTATCCACGCCGCCAGATGATGCACTTTGTGGACAAGAACAACCCCGAGAACATCATCGACGCCGCGGTAAAGCGCCAGAAGGATCGCGCGAGCGGCCAGACGTCGTTCTTCGATATGTTTGGCGACGTTGAGGGCTCGGGCTTTGAGGTGAGCGTGCCCGATCCGGATGGCCAGGAGTGGGACCGCCACCTTAAGCTGAGCCAGGAGAAGGAGGTTCTGGGCATCTATGTCTCGGACCACCCGCTGCGCCCGTTTGAGTATGCACTTAGCAAAGCGCGCGACTTCTCGTTCTCGCAGATCGACACCGGCTACGAGGTGCAAAACCCCACGGGCGGTACCATCAACCAGGAGATTCCCGAGGGCAAGGCGCTGTGGTGGGCCGGTATGGTCTCGAGCGTGTCCAAGCGCGTGACCAAAAACGGCGACCCCATGGGCATCGTGCAGCTCGAGGACATGGAAGGCGAGGCCACCGTCGTGGTGTTCCCCAAGACCTATAAAGAGGCCGAGGGGTACCTGTACGGCGAGGTCGATCCCGAGACCGGTGCACAGCTGTCCGATGCGTTTGTGCGCATTAAGGGCAAGCTCGAGCGCTCGGACCGCGGCGACCAGATCATCGCGCAGGAGATTGTGCCGCTTGAGCTCAACGAGGAGAGCAACAAGCCCAAGGTGTTTGAGGTCATGGTGCCCAACAACCGCTTTAGCCAGGGCAATATGGCGCGTCTTGCCACGGTGCTTACCACCAACCCGGGCGGCGACCGCGTGGAGATCTTTATCGAGCAGGTGGACGGGCGCGTACTGCGTGCCGAGGTACCGGCCAAGGTCAACGCACGCTCGATTCCGTTGTTGGCAGAGGCGAAGGCCATCGTGGGCAACCAAGGCAGAGTGACGGTGATCTAAGGGCGACCTTGCTGGTCCGCGCGAGATTGGAGGAAGTGATGGCACAGGGGACGTTTGTGCAGGCGCTTCGTAAGGAGGCGGCGCTCAGCAGTACCTTTATGAAGGGGCGCTCGCTCATGCTCAACGGTGCCGTGCTGTCGTTCGAAGATTCCGGCTCGCGCTTCTCCAAAAACGTGCACATCGAGGGTACAGTGCGCGGCTCGCGCGGCGACCTGTACAAGACGCACGTGGCGCTCGACATGGACGAGCACGAGGTTATCGACTACGATTGCGATTGCCCGGCCGCCTTCCGCTATTCCGGCATGTGCAAGCACGCCATCGCCACGGCGCTAGCGTATCTGGATGCCAGCGGCGCCGAGCCCGTCGAGGGTTTGCGCACGCCGGTCCGCACGTTTACGGTACCGCCCGCACAGTCCAAGCAGCCCGCCCGTCCCGCGCCCACCGCATCTGCGGTCAATCCCAACTTTCCCTTCCCGGCGCCCGTCCCCACGAGCCCAAGCCTTGTGGCGGCGCTTTCCGATCTTTCGGACGCGCGCATGGATGAGCTCGTGGCCATGCGTCGCAAGCTCGCCGGCACCATTGACCCCGATGCGCCCAAAGCGGTGCTGGAGCCCTCGCTGGTGCCGTACTACAATCCGCTGTTTGCCGATCGCTTTAACTGGGCGCTTGAGTTTCGCATTCGCTGCGGTTCGGTGTCCTACGTGGTTAAGGATATCGACGGCATGGCCGATGCCTATGTGCGCGGCGGTACGTTCTCCTATGGTAAGAAGCTTACGTTTGTCCATGTGCCCGAGGCGTTCGATGACGTGTCGACAAAGCTGCTCGACTTTATCGCAATGACGGTCGCCTACCTAGGCGATATTACGAGCTCGCGCTCGGCATCGTATGACTTTGCCCGCAGCGGTTTTGTCGCCGAGCGTCAGTTGCCGGTATCCGAGTATTCCATCGTGTCCGTGCTGGACCTGCTGTGTGGCAGGACCCTGTCCTTTGAGCCTGCTTGGTCGCGGGGGACGACGACGCATCGCGCCTACGAGGTGGCGGTCGAGCCGTCGCCGCAGGGGGAGGGCGAAGTCCCGGCCAAGCGCCCGCCGCTCCTTGCCGCCAAGATTGCACCGGCGGCGGGAGGCAGCTATGACCTGCGCCTTCCGGCCGATATGTACTGCTTTGTCGCTGGTGACGCAGCCTATCTGGTCGATACGCGCCGCGCGCGCCGTACCGACACGGCGTTTGCCCAGCATGCGGCACCGTTCCTGTCGCGCTTGTTGCCCTGCCGCACGCCGGTCCATATCGCCGCCGACCAGGTGGGCGAGTTCTGCCGCATGGCGCTGCCTATCTTGCGCGACTACACCGACCTGACCGCCCCCGCCGCGCTCGATGCCGTGGCGCCCGAGCCGAGCTTTGCCATGGCGATTGGCGTCGACGATGGCCTTGTGACCTGCAAGATTACAGTGGCCTACGGTGATTGGTCGGCAGATCTCTTTAGTCTTGGTGCTCCGGGTAGTCCTTTCGAAGAGCAACGCCCCGGCGTTCCGCCCCGCGATACGGTGGCGGAGTTTCGCGTTATGGACACGGCGGCCCTGTACTTCGATTTCTACGAGGGCGGCCTGGCGTTTGAGGAGCGCGATGACGAGAGCTTGTTCCACTTGCTGACCGAGGGCCTGTCTGCCTTGTCCGAGCTGGGCGAGGTCATGCTCAGTGATCGTCTGCGCCAGATCTCGGTGCGCCCCGCGCCCAAGCTTTCGGTGCGCGCGACCGTCAAGAGTAACCTGCTCGACGTCGAACTGGGCGCAAGCGGGCTCTCGTCGGCCGACCTTGCCATCTATCTCGATTCGTATAAGCGCCACCAGACGTTTGCGCGCCTCACGTCGGGCGACATCATTCGCCTGGACGAGGGAGTGCGCGCCGCGTTTGGCCTTGCCGAGGACTTGGGCGTCGATGCCGTCGACCTGCTCGATGGCGTGTCGCTTCCCGCGTCGAGCACCCTGTTCGTCGACAGCATGCTTGCGCGCACGCCCGAGCTCGAAGCCGATCGCGACGCTGCATTCCGTCGCACCGTTGAACGCCTGGACACGCTCGGCAAGATGGACTTTACGGTGCCGGCCTCGCTCAAGGCCACACTGCGCGGCTATCAGGTCGACGGCTACCAGTGGCTCGGCTCGCTCGAGCATCTGGGCCTTGGCGGCATTTTGGCCGATGATATGGGTCTGGGCAAAACACTGCAGATGATCGCACATATCCTGGCGCGCGTGGAGGCGGGGGACGCTAAGCCCACGCTCGTGGTATGCCCCGCGTCGCTCGTGTACAACTGGGCTGCCGAGTTGGAGCGCTTCGCTCCCTCGCTTGATGTGTGTGCCATCGTGGGCGCCAAGGCCCAGCGTCGCGTGCAAATTGCCGGTGCCGCCGAGCACAACGTGGTCGTGACGTCGTATGACCTCATGCGTCGCGACATCGACGAATATGTCGAGCAGGACTTTGCCCGCGTAGTGCTCGACGAGGCCCAGTACATTAAAAACCCGCTCACGCAGGTGGCGCGCGCCGCCAAGCGCCTGCCGGCCGGCGTGCGCTTTGCCTTGACGGGAACGCCCATCGAAAACCGCCTGTCCGAGCTTTGGAGTATCTTCGACTTTTTGATGCCGGGTCTTCTGGGCACGCGCGACTCATTTGCCAAGCGCTTTGAGAGTCCCGTCGAACATGCCGAGGGCGACAGTGCCGCTCGTCTGCAGGCGCTCGTGTCGCCGTTTGTGCTGCGTCGCGTCAAGGAAGATGTGGTGGCCGACCTGCCCGAGAAGATCGAGGATACGGTGATGGCGCAGCTTGCCGGCGAACAGCGCAAGCTCTACCTGGCCAACCAAGACCGCATCGCCCAGCAGGTGCAGCACCGCGAGGCCGGGGAGTTTAAGAAAGATAAGCTCAAGGTGCTCGCCGAGCTCACCAAGCTGCGCCAGATCTGCTGCGACCCGCGTCTTCACTACGAGGATTACAAGGCGGGGAGCGCCAAGCTCGATACGTGCATGGAGCTCGTGCACGGCGCACTCGACGGCGGGCATCGCATCCTGTTGTTCAGCCAGTTTACGGGTATGCTCGATATCATCGGCAAGCGCCTGTCTAAGGAGGACATCGCCTTCCTTAAGCTCACGGGCGCTTCGTCTAAGGAGAGCCGCGCCAAGATGGTTGCGCAGTTCCAGGCAGGCGAGGTGCCGGTGTTCTTGATTTCGCTCAAGGCGGGCGGTGTTGGCCTTAATTTGACGGCTGCCGACGTGGTCATCCACTACGACCCGTGGTGGAACGTGGCCGCGCAGGACCAGGCGACCGATCGCGCCCACCGCATTGGCCAGCAGCACACCGTGACCGTGTACAAGCTCATCGCCAAGGACACGATCGAGGAGCGCATTATGCAGATGCAGGAGTCCAAGCGCGATCTGGTTAACAGCGTGCTCGGCGGCGATGGCATCTCATCGGCACTGTTCACGCGCGAGGATGTTCTGGCACTGCTCGGTGGCGACGGTCGCTAACTTGCGCATGCCGATGGGTGCCAGGACAGGTACTCGGAATTGCCTGAGCGCCCTGGACTCTGCCGAGCCCCTCGATATGTGTTCATTTGCCATGCCGTGGATGGTTCGCCTACCTTTGGGCATAAGAAGCATCAGGAATATTGGCACATCAGCAAAGGAGAACATCATGGCGAAATTCTTTAAGGACTCCGACGGCAAGCTCGTTGCCGCCCTTGGCGACGGCGTTGCGACCCCTGCCGGCTGCACGGAGCTGACGGCAAACACCGAGGATGCGGCGCACGAGAAGCACGTGCCTGTTGTCGAGATCGAGCGCGACGGCCACGTCATTCGCGCGCGCGTGGGCTCGACGGAGCACCCCATGCTGCCCGAGCACTACATCGAGTGGATCGCGCTTGAGGCCGAGGGCCGCCTGGAGGTCCATTACCTTGAGCCCGGCATGAAGCCCACGACGTTTTTCGCTGGCGGTTCCAAGACCGGTACCGTCTATGCCTACTGCAACCTGCATGGGCTGTGGTCCGCGACGTTCTAGGAGCGCGCCCCCGCTCGGGGTATCATAGCTAGCATATGCACATGCGAGCGCCGGCTGCATTATGCGGCCGGCGCTTTTACTACGACAACGACGTTTTAAGACGGAAAGGGCGGGGCCATGAAGCTCGCACTTGCACAGATCGATATGCGCCTGGGTGACATCGAGGGCATTTGCGGCCGCATCGAGGACCAGGCTCGCCTGGCTCATGAGCGCGGCGCGCGCGTGCTGTGCGTTCCGGCCCCGCTCTTTATGGGTGCCATGCCGGGCAGCCTGGTGGGCGCTGCCGATTTTGAGCACGATATGCTGACGGGCCTGACGGGCGTTGCCGAGCGCATCCAAGAGCTCGACATGATCTGCATCGTGCCCTCTGCGGTTTCGTTTGAGGGCCAGCCCCTGCTTGACTATATGATGCTCAAAGATGGTCGCGTGGTGCCCGCGCGCGCAAGTATTGCCCTGCAGCGTGGCGAGAACAACGACGCGCGTTGGGCGCCTCCGGTGTTTGACGTGGACGGCGTGCGCATCGCCGTGGTGTTTGACCTGAACCGTGAGCTCGAGATGCTGCCGACCGGCGTCGACCTCATCGCCTATTTTCAGTTCAACGCGTTTGATATGACCGACCGCGAGACGGCCGCCATTGCCGCCGTTCGCAGCGGTGCCTACCGCAAGATCGCGTCCAAGCGCAGCGTATGGTTTGCCTGCATGGCGCCGGTCGGTGCCTATGACGAGTCGGTGTATACCGGCGGGTCGTTTGTGCTCGACGACTGCGGGCGCGTGGTGGCCCAAGCGCCGTGCTTTGAGGAGAGCCTGCTGGTTCAGGAAATTCAGCGCGGCGTAATGCTCGATGCTTTGGAAGACCACGAGCTGCCCGAGTTTCGTTCCGAGGAGTGGTTGTGGCAGGCGCTGGTGCTCGCTGTGCGCGATAACGCCCGTGCCCATGGCACGTCGCGCGCCGTGGTGGCGCTCGAGGGTGATTTGCCGTCGTCTTTGCTTGCGGCGCTTGCCGTCGATGCCTTGGGTCCGCGTAATGTGATTGGCCTGGTGCTGGGGCGCAATCGCATCTTTACGCCGGCGCATGAGGAGGCAGAGGCCACCCGCTGTTCTGCCGTGCGCTCAATCGCCGAGCGCTTGCACATTCGCACCGTCGAGCGCGATGCGCCGGATGCGGCGCGCGTGCTCGACCGCGACGTGTCGGCGGGCGATGCCGAACGCCTGCGATCGCGTGCGCTGGGCCTGATGCTCGAGGATACGGCGCTCGAGCTGGGCGCTATGGCGCTGAGCCCGCTTTCCAAGACCGAGTACGCGCTGGCGGCGCCCGCGCTGTCCGGCGGCTACCAGGGCGACTTTGCGCCCTTTGGCGATGTGTATCTGTCGACGCTCGAGTTTGTGGCACGCGTGCGCAACCGTGCCTCGGCCGTGGTGCCCCAAGAGCTCGTGACGCTCAACGCAGTGGAGGATTGCATGGATCGTGTGCTGGCGCAGGCACTCTCGACGCTCGCCGGTCCGGTCGACATGCTCGATCGCGCGGCGCAGCTGCTCGGTGGGCTCGAGCCGGGCGAGGTCGATGGCGCGCTCGAGGCGCACGTGGACCGCAGCCGACCCTTCGACGACATCCCAATGGCCGCCTGCAAGCCCGAGGCTTGCTCGCTGCTGCTGATGCTCGTGCGTCAGGGCGAGGCCGCCCGCCGCATGCTGCCGACGGCGCCGATCGTCTCGGCCCGTTCGTTTGTCGAGCGCGCCTGGCCGTACATGCTTGCGTGGTCCGATCTGGGGCTCAACGGCAAGGAGCGCATGACGGTTGATTCGCTGGCACGCGCCGAGGTGCGACGCTTTGCCGACGACGATACGAATGGCCGTATGCGCGGCGAGATGATGGACTTATTGGGCGAGCTGTTGGGTATTTCGCCCGAGCAGATGGAAGAGCTGCGCTCCGAGGACGGCCAGCGCCGCCTGCACGAGGGCATGAAGAAGTTTGAGGGCGAGGTCCAGGATGCCATCGAAAAGATGATGGGCGGCCAGAGTGGCCCGCAGGGTGGGCCCCAGGGTGGTCCGAGGCCGCATCCGCCGGTTGATCCCCGACAGTTTCCGTTCTTCTCGCAGAACTAAACTGGGGATGGGATTCGCTCCCAACCCCGATACTTCAACTAAGCACCTTGGCCCCGTTGTGTTATTCTAGAACAGACGTTCGTGAATGATGCTCGGGGCCTTGCCTTGTGCTGTACTTGTGACGAGGGGAGGTTGGCTTGGTCATTTTGGGTATCGACCCCGGTTTGGCCCATACGGGTTGGGGGATTATCGAGGAGCGGCGCGGCGAGGTTCGCTGCCGTGCCTACGGTTGTATCGAGACCAGCGCGGGTAGTCCGCTCGCGGTGCGCCTGTCGCATATCGCCCGCGACCTCAAGGGCGTCGTGGAGCGTTATCGACCCGATACTGCTGCTATCGAGAGCATCTACTTTGGCGCTAATGTCCGCTCGGCAATCCCCACGGCACATGCCCGCGGTGCCGCGCTCGTGGCGCTTTCGGAGTGCGCGCTCGAGATCGGCGAGTACACGCCTATGCAGATCAAGCAGGCTGTGGTGGGTACCGGCGCCGCGGACAAGCGGCAGGTCGCCTACATGGTGCGCACGCTCACGCAGCTCGACCACGACCCTCATCCCGACCATGCCGCCGATGCCCTGGCTTGCGCCATCTGCCACGTAAACCTCAGCCGCACCCGCGCCCTCACCGGTGGCGAGTTCTATCAACAGAGAGGAACCGGATACTGATGATTTCCCAGCTCCACGGAACGCTTGTCGAGGCCACGATGAGCTCTGCTGTCGTCGACGTGTCGGGCGTTGGCTTTGAACTCGGCATTTCTGGCGGCACTGCGGCCACGCTGCCTACGCCCGGCGGTGAGGTGCGCCTCTATACCCGTATGCAGGTGCGCGAGGACGCCATGACACTTTTCGGTTTTTCCTCTAAGGATGAGCGCACGATGTTCGACCGGCTTGTGTCCGTCTCGGGCGTTGGCCCGCGCTTGGCGCTCGCCGTACTTTCCACCTATACCGTGGGACAGCTGTATTCCCTGGTGATGGCCGAGGACGACAAGGGCATGGCCAAGGTGCCCGGCGTGGGCAAAAAGACCGCCCAGCGCCTCATCTTGGAGCTCAAGAGCACCTTTGCCAAGGACAAGGGCTTTGTGCCGGTCGATGCGATCCCCGGTCAGGTTGCGATGCCCGTGCCCGCCGCCGCTCCTTCGGCGATCGATGACGCCCGTGCGGCACTCCTTTCCATGGGCTTTAGCCCGCAGGAGACCGATGTCGCTCTGAGCGGGTATGATGGGCAGGATATGCGTGTCGAGGATCTGCTCGGCGCGGCGCTTAAGCGACTCGGAATGGATGCGTGATGTGGGAAGCCGATGACTCTCAGGACCTGTGGGCGACGCCCGGCAACTCGCCGGCGGCATCCATGGCGCACGGCGAGCGCATGGTGGGCTCGGAGCTGACGGCCGAGGACCTCGATGTCGATCGCACTTTGCGCCCCCAGCGCCTGGACGATTACTGCGGCCAGGAGCATATCAAGCAGAGCCTGCGCGTGTTGATCGAAGCGGCGCAGAGCCGTGGGGAGACGCTCGACCACGTGATCTTCTCGGGTCCTCCGGGCCTGGGCAAGACCACGCTGGCCACCGTAATCGCCAACGAGTTGGGCGCTCAGATAAAAACGACGAGTGGCCCGGCCATCGCGCGTACGGGCGACCTGGCGGCCATCCTTACCAACTTGCAGCCGGGTGATGTGCTGTTTATCGACGAGATCCACCGCCTCAACCGTTCGGTCGAGGAAGTCCTGTACCCCGCGATGGAGGACTTTGCCCTCGATATCGTGATTGGCAAGGGTCCGGCGGCGCGCTCGATTCGCCTGGATATCCCCAAGTTTACGCTGGTAGCAGCAACGACCCGCTCAGGCATGTTGACCGGCCCGTTGCGCGACCGCTTTGGCATTTCATATCGCCTGGATTACTACACGGTCGAAGAGCTCGCGCAGATTGTGACGCGCTCGGCAACTATTCTGGGCGTGGCGATCGACCATCCCAGTGCACTTGAGATCGGCTCGCGTTCGCGCGGCACGCCGCGTCTTGCCAACCGCCTGCTCAAGCGCGTGCGCGATTACGCACAGGTGCGCGGCAACGGTCCCATCGAGCTCGATATCTGTCGCCAGGCGCTCGAGTTCTTCGAGATCGACGAGCTCGGCCTGGACTGGATGGATATTCGTATCTTGGAGACGCTTGCCAAGACGTTCTCCGGTCGTGCCGTGGGACTTACGACCCTTGCCAGCGCGGTGGGCGAGGACCCGGGCACGCTCGAGGATGTCTATGAGCCCTATTTGCTGCAGTGCGGGTTGATGATTCGTACGCCGCAGGGCCGTCAGGCAACCCTGCGCACCTTTGAGCACCTGGGGATTGAACCTACCGTTTAGGGCGCTTTGTTTTGGCGGGCTGTTGGGCTATCGCCGGGCATCGGGTAAACATATCGCCGTTCATCGGTTATGGGCGTTTTACTATTGCGCGCCCGTGCTATGCTGAATTGGTCTTTTTCTCATTCGGTAACGAAAGGACCGCCCATGCCTACTGACATCGAAATCGCACGTTCTGTCACGCCGCTGCCTATTACCGAGGTGGCCAAGAACGCCGGCGTCGACGTTAAGCACCTTATTCCGTACGGCTTCGACAAGGCTAAGGTCGACTATTCACTGCTCAACGAGCCGACCGATCACCAGGCCAAGCTCGTCCTCGTGACCGCTATCAACCCAACGCCTGCGGGCGAGGGCAAGACCACCACGACCATCGGTCTGGCCGATGGCCTGCGTCGTCGCGGCGTCAAGAGTGCCGTGGCCCTGCGCGAGCCTTCGCTCGGCCCCGTCTTTGGTGTTAAGGGCGGTGCTGCCGGCGGCGGCTGGGCTCAGGTGATCCCCATGGAGGATATCAACCTGCACTTTACCGGCGACTTCCATGCCATCGGTGCTGCCAACAACCTGCTGGCCGCCATGCTTGATAACCACATCCAGCAGGGCAACCAGCTTGGCATCGACGTTAAACGCATCACTTGGAAGCGCGTCGTCGATATGAACGACCGTCAGCTGCGCCACGTCATCGACGGTATTGGCGGTAAGGCCCAGGGCGTGCCGCGCGAGGACGGCTTCGATATCACCGTCGCCTCCGAGGTCATGGCAATCCTGTGCCTGTCTACGAGCATCAGCGACCTCAAGGAGCGCCTGGGCGAGATCGTCGTCGGCTACAGCTTTGCCGGCGAGCCTGTCCGTGCCCGCGACCTTAAGGCCCAGGGTGCCATGGCCGCGTTGCTTAAGGACGCGCTCAAGCCCAACCTGGTGCAAACGCTCGAGGGCACGCCCGCGTTTGTCCACGGCGGCCCCTTCGCCAACATCGCCCACGGCTGCAACTCTATCATGGCCACGCGTATGGCGATGCGCTTTGGCGATGTTGCCATTACCGAGGCCGGCTTCGGTGCCGATCTGGGTGCCGAGAAGTTCCTCGACATCAAGTGCCGTATGACGGGCGTTCGCCCCAGCGCCGTCGTGGTCGTCGCGACCGCTCGTGCGCTGAAGTACAACGGTGGCGTCGCCAAGGCCGACCTCAACGAGGAGAACCTCGAGGCACTCAAGGCCGGCATGCCCAACCTGCTGCGTCACGTCGACAACATCCAGAACGTTTATGGTCTGCCCTGCGTGGTCGCCATCAACCGCTTCCCGACGGACACCGAGGCCGAGCTTGCGCTCATCGAGTCCGAGTGCCAGAAGCTCGGCGTCAACGTTAAGCTTTCCGAGGTCTGGGCCAAGGGCGGCGAGGGCGCGCTCGAGCTTGCCGATGAGGTCATGCGTCTGATTGAGCAGCCGAGCGAGCTCAAGTTTGCCTATGAGGACGGCGCCGATGTGGCCGACGCTCTTGAGGCCATTGCCACCAAGGTCTACCGCGCCGACGGTGTTGACTTTACGCCGGCCGCCAAGCGCCAGCTCGCCGAGCTGCGCGAGAACGGCTTTGGCAACCTGCCGGTGTGCGTGGCCAAGACGCAGTACAGCTTTAGCGACAACGCCAAGGCCCTGGGCGCTCCCGAGAACTTCCGCATCACGGTGCGCGAGCTCAAGGTTTCCGCCGGTGCCCACTTTGTGGTCGCACTGACTGGCAGTGTTCTGACCATGCCGGGCCTGCCCAAGGTCCCTGCGGCCGAGAACATCGACGTCGACAACGACGGCAACATCACCGGCCTGTTCTAAGCCTGCTGCCCATAGCTGCTTGTCCGCCCCGCCGTGCCCACAAGGCCCGGCGGGGCTTTTTTATCCTTAGGCCCGCGCATGTCTTGTAGATACCGACGGGCTCTGCCCATCATAGGCTTTTGCGCGGGTAGAATGCATGGATAACTTGATGCTCACGCGCGACGGAAAGGAATCGTTGCATGGATCAGGACAAGACAACCGTGATGGGCGGCTACGGTTCCGCGCAGGCTGGCGATAGCGCCGATGCGACCCGCGTTGTTCCCAACCCCGGATATACCGACCCCGCCGCGACGCAGCCTTCTGCCGAGCCCACCCGGGTTATGGGCTATGGCGACACGGCGCAGGATTCTTACGCTGCATCTTCGCAAGGCTCCTATGGCAACGCAGCTCCGGACCCGTTTGATTACGCGCCGCAGGATTCTTATGCCGCCTCGACGCCGAATCCCTATGATGACCTGCCACAGAATCCCATTCCGCAGCCTCAGCAGACGACGTATATGCCTCGCACGGCGCAGCCTCGCTACGAGTCGCGCGAGCCGTATCGCGAGTACCCCAAGTCGATTCCGCAATATGGCGAGGACGAGGAGAAGAAGCCGTCGCGTTCGTCGAGCGTGATCAAGAAGATCCTCATCGTGCTGGCGATTTTCTTTGCGCTGTCGGTTGTGTTTGCCATCGTGTCGGGCATGCTCAACAAGCGAGGGAGTTCAACGGCCGATACTACTGCCGAGCAAACCGAGTCCGCCTCGTCTAGCACCGTCGATCTGAGCGATATCCCGGGGCAGTACTGGTCCAACGCCAAGAAGATCCTCAAGTCGCGCGGCGTCGATCTTTCGAATGCCGTGGTCCTGACTGATGATGGCTCAACGCCCGTCGTCGATGCCAACTGGGTCGTTACTTCTGCTTACTATAACGACAGCGGCAACCTCGAAATTCAGCTCACGCACAAGAACAGCTCGGGCAACTCGTCCGACGGCCAAAGCGGTACCGACAGCTCGAGCTCCAATACGCTGGAGGACTTGAGCAACAAGGCACAGGAGCTTGGGGATAAGGCCCAAGAGCTGGGTGATACGGCTCAGAACCTGGGCGACACCGCTCAGAACTTGGGCGACATGGCGACGGATGCCTGGAACGCCCTACAAAACGGCATCTCGGGCGCGCAGGGAAACTAGCTGTTAAGCGGGCTACAGCTGCTCGGCCGGACGCTCGGGCGAGCTAAAGCCCGAATCAAATGTGACGACGCACGAGACGTCGGGCCGGCGCTCGTGCACGATGCGCGTGACGAGCTCCAGGAGCTCCTCGTCGGATATGTCAAAGCCGTCGGGACGCACCAGGTCAAACGAAACGAACCCGTCGTGCTCGTGCAGGTCGTGGATGGAAAGCGCGGGGTCGATCTGCATGACGCCGCGCTTGACCCAGCCGCGCAGGTCGTCGCCGGTGGTGGCGATAGGGTCGCAGTGCAGCGTGATATCGATGCCCATTTGGCGCTTGATGTCGTGCTCGATGGTGTCCAAAATCTCGTGGTGCTCAAACGCGTCGCCCTCGCCGGGCATCTCCACGTGGGCGCTGGCAAACTGACGACCGGGGCCGTAGTCGTGCACCATGAGGTCGTGTGTGCCCAAGACCTGCGGATAGGACATGATCTTGTCGCGGATTGCCTGGACGAGCTTGGGGTCGGGCGCTTGTCCCAGCAACGGGCTGATGGCGTCGCGCACTAGGCCCATGCCGCTGATGCAGATGAAGATGCCCACACCCAGGCCTGCCCAGCCATCGAGGTCAAAGCCGGTCGTCTGCGAAATAAGCGCCGCCATCAAGACCGAACCCGAGGTGATGACGTCGTTTTTGGAGTCCTGTGCTGTGGCAATGAGTGTTTCGGAATCGATACGGTTGCCCAGCGCGCGGTTGAATGCGGCCATCCAGAATTTGACGAGCATGGACAAGACGAGAGCGGCTAGGGAGACCAGCGTGTAGGCGGTGGGGGAGGGCTTGATGATCTTGGTAACCGACTCGAGGATCAGGTTGATGCCGACGGCGCAAACCAGGACGGCGACGAACAGACCGGCTAGGTACTCGTAGCGGCCGTGGCCATAGGGGTGGCCTTCGTCTGCCGGGCGGCTGGCAAGGCGGAACCCGAGCAGGCTCACGATGTTGCTCGAGGCGTCGGAGAGGTTGTTGAAGGCGTCGGCGATGAGCGAGACAGAGCCGGCGAGCAGGCCCGCGATGCCCTTGGCCAGGCACAGAGTGATGTTGAGGCCAATGCAGACGAGGCTTGCGGAAAAGCCCGCGTTGGTGCGGCAAGATGCATCGACCGGCTCGCTCTCGCTGCCGGGAACAAGCGTATGTACCAGCCGATTTACAAATAGCATAGCGGTCGTCCTCACAATCATGTTTAAGGGGATAGTGTAGCTCGCGCGGGGGCGCCGTGCACCGATGCTCAGAAAATGCAGCAATAGTCTGCCGGTGCTAACGAGCGAGCCTTCTCGTCTGCCTGGGTGGTCCATTTTGGGCCACATGGGTATGGGCATGTGTCTGTTTGCTCGACATACTTAATGTCGACAGTCCCTGTGCAAAGGAGGACGTTTCCATGGACGAGATGTTTGCCATTAAATGTCAAAACTGCGGCGGCCCTATGTACTCGCACCAGGCTAAGCGCAGCTTTGAGTGCGCCTATTGCGGCACGGTGGTTCCGTGGCAGGCGGACGCCGGAGAGCCCAAGAGCGCTTTGGGCATTCGCCATACGCCGTTGACGGTGGTGGATGGACTGCTCAAGCTCACGCATGTGTCGCAACTCGAGCGCCCGGAGGACCCGGACTGGTATTTCTTTAATTCGCACTGGCGCAGTCAGTCGGTCCTGGAACATCTGCTGTGGGAGGATCGCGGCACGGCGCAGGAGTTCCAAGAGGCCACGCATGTGAGCATTCCTTGCCCCTTCTGCGGAGCGTCCTTTGAGGGCGAATCAACGCAGCGTGTGTTTGAGTGCCCGTCCTGCGGCAACAAGATCGGCATTGCCGACCTGCTCAAGCCCGGTACCTTCAGCAAGCGCCTGACCATGGGCGTTGGTGCGGAGTATGTACCTGAGCAGGGTATTCCCTGCGAAATCTCGCCGCAGCAGGCGCGTGCCAACGCGCTGCAGCTGGTGCGTCAGTACCCGGATGCCTTTGCCGGGCACGACGTGGAAGACGCGATCCAAAACGACATGATGCTCTTCTATTTCCCCATGGCGCTGGCGGACCTGCGCATGATGGCGAGCTTCCCGGGCAAGGGCTTGAGCAAGGAAACCCTGGTGTACTACGAGGTGCTCGACTGGGCATACCCCAGGGCAAACTACCTGGACGTTCGCCTCATGGGCATTTTGGAGCCGTGGGACTTTGCCAAGGTTGGGCCGTTTGACCCGGCCATGCAGGAAGGTGACTTTCGCGTTGTCTCCGTCGATGCGGCTACCAAGGACCAGGTGGTCATTGATAAGTTGGCGCTCGACATTGCCGGCAACGATGCCGAGGCGGTGCTGGGGCTCAATAAAAAGAGCATCCGCACTTGGGCGCGCAAGGCCCGCAAGCATAAGGACGGCCTGGTGATGGTGCCGGTGTACTTTGTCGATCGTCCGGCGACGGACAGCCGCGATGGCGAGCAGGTGCGCATTGCCGTAAACGGCCAGACGAGCCGCGCGGCAGCGGTGGTGTTTAGCGACAAGCGCGAGACGCATGTGGTGGCGTCGCTCAATCCGAGTCTACATCTGTCCGGCGAAAGTACCGTGCATGCCGCGCCCATCGAGGTCAAATACGTTAAATCGCCGTTTCTGTACCAGATCGTGCGCCGTGGAGGCGGCGAGCAACCGCGCCAAGTGGCAGCGGCGGCGGAGGGTTCTTACCGAGAGGAGAAGCCCAAACGCAAGGGCCTGTTCGGCGCGATTTTGGGAAGTAGGGAAGCGCAGCCGGTTGGCGCTGCGATGCGATAGTTAGAGGAACGGGGCAGTCCGCACTCCTGCGGACTGCCCCGTTTTTGTGTTGCGGGGAAGTGCCGGGCACTTCATTAAAAGTCCTCGCGCGGACTCGAATTCCAATGTCGCCTAGCGCCTTCGTGCAGGATTCCCGAAGTGACTAAAATATGACCATAGAGACAGTTTTAACGAACCCCATGGGAGTGGCACGCATGGACAACAACACCTTGCTGTTTCAGGACAAAGGTTCGGGTAGGTCTAAAGACGTCAAGATCTACCCCAACCGTATTGAGGTGCTCAAGAAGGGCACTTTTGGTGGCAAGCACACCGAGATTGTCTATCTTAAGGACATCACGGGGGTCAACAGGATCAAGGGTCGCGACGTTTTCCTACGTAACAGGCTGTTGACTGCTTGTGTCTTTAGCCTGAGCAGCCGCTCCCAAGCTCAGGAGTTCGTGAATGCACTGAACATGGTGATGTAGCCGATAACGGCGTTCGGGCTAAGGTAAAAATCGGGGCGCAGAACGGTATTCTGCGCCCCGATTGAGTTGATGCGCCCAAAAAACTGGCTTGCCTATTCGTTAACGTCCTCGGTATTGTCGCGGTCACTGGCAAGCATTGCTGCGCCGGCGACTGTCGTCGCCATGGCGGCAGCGGCGAGCCCGGCGGCAATGCCGGAACCGTCGCCCGTGTTGGCGAGCTTTCCGCCCGAGCCCTTGCCCTTGTTGCCCTTACCATTCTTATCAGCGCTGTCTGCGTTGGAACCCGTGCCGCTGCCGTTGCCGGCGCCGGTGCCGCCTGCACTGCCCGAGGCCGCTACGGTAAAGCTTGCGGCTCCGTCGCTGGCGAGCGTGTAGTTCTGCGCCGCGTCGCCCAAGAGACCGTTCACGCGCACCCAGTACGTTCCTGCGGCAAATGTTTCGCCCTCGGCCATTGCCGTGCCCGGAGCGCCGTTCGCGTCGTGCACAAACTCGAGCTGGGCCGTGCAGGCATCGGTTTCGAGCTTGCCCTCGAGTGATGCCGCAATCTTGGCGCGCACGTCTTCGCCGGCCTTAAGGCCTTCGAGTCCCTCAAAATGGGGCGTCAGCGCGCGTGGATCGATATCGATGGGCACAGAGCCCTGCAGCCCCGTAACGGTCTCGTTGCCCAGGGCGTCGACATCCACGTATTCAATGGCAAACGCATGGCCCGAAGCTGTCGCGTTGAGCGCGTTGCTGCTGTCGGCAAGGCGGAAATGACCCTCGCCAACGGTCTTGCCATCCTGGAATGAGGCATCGCTCAGCGAGTCGCCGTACGTCATGCGCATGCGGGTCGGGAGATAGTACGGGAGATAGTACGAAGCCGTCTGCTTGTGCTCCGTATCGTAATTGCGCTGGTAGATGCTCCGGGCCAGCGCCGCATCAACAAAGTCGGATGCGATGATGCCAATGTGCTTGAGGTAATCTGACTTTGTATCCTCGGTGCCGCTGGGGTTGATGTACGGGCTCTTATACAGATGCTCGTTGACTACTCGTGCCGAGGTAAAAGGATTGCCTCCGTGCGACAAGCCCGTGCAGCTGGTGTAGTTGATAGACCAGCAGCGCTCCAGGACTTGCTCCTTGGCCCCGTTATCGTCCTCGACATCTACCTCGTTGCGCGTGCGCCCGGTCGTTTCCTTCAGCGCATTATCGACCCAGCTGAGCTTGTCGGTTCCCGTGAGTTTGTACTTGTCCTGGGCGTATACCTTGGTGCAATAGGGCTCTTTGTCGCCTGTTTCCCCCGCGGCTTCAAAGCCCCGCGCGTCTTGGACGAGACACATAGTGGCGCTGTCGGAGTGAGCCTTGATCTTGTCATCCCATTCGGTAAGGTCGAGGCCCCACGTGTGGCCGCTTACACTGTTGCCGGCGAGCCTAAATCGACGCAGCAGAACGATCTTTCCGCGCACCTCGTGTAGCGTGGGGATTCGGCTCGACGTATAGAACAGTTTGGGGTTGTCGTCCAAAACCTTGGCGAAAGCCGTCGTAACACTTTCGTCGGTAGCCTCGTCGTTGCCTCGTGATACAAGCATGATGAGCGCTTCTGTCGGGTTTTCGTTCAAAAACGTTTTGAAGTAGCCTATGACATCGGAAAGATGCATAAAGTACGCGTCTTTTTTGAGCAGGTAGTAATCCCCGTGGTCGATACCGGGGTCGTCGCCCTTTCCGAGCCGGATATCAAAATAGCGAATGCCTTCGAGCAACTGCGTGGGAATGTAATCCTGCTGGCATTTTACTTGCGAGGATTGGGGCTCAGTGTCGTTGTCCACGCTGCAGGTGCCCGAATCGTGCGTACCCGGGATGCTCAGCTCGTCGAGGAACTTGTTGTCGTCGACGTATTTCATCCAACATGGCCCATCGACGTAGCTGCTGTACGTGATCCAGTCGAGGCTGCTAACCGTGGCATCGTTCTTTTTCATGTCGTAACCGATAAGTTCGAGCTCCCACGGAATGCTCTTACTCTTATGGCAGATCTTATTGTTGTCCTGGTCTTCGCCGTTCGATTCTATTGCCAGGTACTTAATGTCTTTTTTCTCGGTTTCTTTCTCGACCGTGCGGTCTCGGATGATATAGGTTCCGTTTGATTGACGCTCGAACGCAAAAGCGCGGCTGGGCTTGTTGTCATACTCGCCGCCCCATACGTGGATGACCTTTCCATCTTTGTCCGAGTCGTCGTCGACCGACCAAATGCTGTAGCCCGTCTTTTTATGCTCTTCGAAATTGAGCAAGGTGCGGATAGCATACTAGTTTGTATCGTCATTCTTGGTCGTTACGTTCTCAAGGATGAGCTTGCTGGACGTGCCGTCGTTAAACAGGTGGCAGACGTTGCCGCGAACGTTGCCGTCTTGGTTGACGCTCGCGGTGCGAAAATAGCCCGCGGGGCGAAGGCGAATGACGAAATTGTCGAGGCTGACTGACGCTGTGGCAGCGTCTTCTGCAAATGCCGCGCGCACGGGAAGGCCCAATCCCGCGGTTTCGGGCAGGCTTACAAATGGCGACAATGCTGCGAGTCCTAGGCCCAACGTGAATGCTTGACGGCTGATGGCGTGGTGTTCGGTCATAACTCCTCCGTTCGCAGGGTGCGGTTATGCACTCATTTTGTTCACTATACTGCCCGGATGTCTAAACGTGTTGGCTTAATTGTCTGCGTGGCGCCATAAATCGGCGGGCGGACGCGTTGGGGCGCTTGTCTATTTGTGCTGCTACCGCGCTGGGGGTGGTTTTGCCGCCCGGCACCCTCGCGTTCGCCGGCTATCGGCATAAGAAAAGGAGGGTCGGTTTACCGGCCCTCCCTGGGTACGAAGCGCTGGGGTACCGTCGCTTGTTTGCTCTGCGACCGTGTTTCCCGTTGCGCTCGCCAGTCGCTTAGCGCTTGATCTCGATATCGTCGAGCTTGACGTCCATGGCCTCGGTCTTGGCCTTGGCAATGTCATCGGCAAACTCCAGAGACTTCATCATGGTCTCGACGGCGTCCTTGTGCTCCTCGACATTGTCGATGCTCACGTAAACGCTGCCGCCGCCTGCTTCGGTGAAGTACTCAGTCGTTACGCCGCCCGAGTGTGTATAGGAAGCGTTGCGCCAAGTCTTGCCGTTGTACTTGACGGGATCATTCTCGGTCCACTCAAAGTTGGCCTTCCATTTGGCCTCGTAGTCGAACAGCTCGTCAGCGTTCTTGTCAGAGTCGAAGACAGGGATGAAGCGATCGCTGGCGTGCTCGCTCTCGGTGAACTTAAACTGGGCCCTATCGGCGGTGTCGCCTGCGACGTCCGTGATTTCGACGCCCTCGGGCACCTCGACCTTAAACCAAATGAAGTCGGTCCTCATATCCACGGCTGGCTTTTCTGCTCCGCCGCCACCGCCACTGCCGGCAGCGCCACCGCTTCCACCGCAACCCACCAGGGCAACTGCGGCAAAAAGACTCATGCAGAGGGTGAGAATCGCAAAGGCCTTCTTTTTCATGGTCGTGTCCTCCTCGATCTGTAACCGCCCATGGATTACCTGCCTTTACTGTACGCGTGGGCGGCTCGCTAGGGTGGGCCATGTGTCCCATTCTGAGGGCCGGATTTGCGCCGTTAAGTGGCAATATGCTCGGACGCAAAAGAGGGGAGGGCCGATGCTGTCGGCCCTCCCCGGGGTTGGGTGCCCGTTGTTTTAATGGGGCGCGTGTACGCGGGTGCGCATAGGCACGTGCGGGTGTCCCGTTACTTGATCTCGATGCTCGAAATCTCGACTTCGCGTGCCTCGGAAACTGCCTCTTCCATGTCATCGGGGAACTCGATGGAGTTGAGGAGCGTCTCGGCTTCTTTCTTGTGCTGGTCGAAGTTCGAGATGAGGACGTAGACGCTTCCCGGCTCAACGTCGGTAAAAAGCATGGTTGAGATGCCGCTGTTGTCCTCGTATGTTCCGACGAGCCACGTCCTGCCGTTATACTCGACGGACCCGCCATCCTTCCACTGGAACGTATCCCCCTTCTTTTCCGCCTGGTCGGCGTGGGATTCCTCGGCCGTCAGCGCTTTTTTCCAAACGGGGATAAAGCGATCGGCCGAGGCGTTCTCGTTCTCGGGGAAGGTGAGCTGGACCCTGTCGGCGTTCTTGCCGGCGGAGTCGCTCACGCCAACGCTCTCGGGCATCTCGACCTTAAACCAGATAAAGTCAGTCTTTTCGGCGACGGGGGCCTTTTCCCTGCTCTCGCTCTTGGCGGTGCTGCCGCTTCCGCCCGATGCGCTCCCGCCGCAGCCGACAAGGGCAAATGCGGCAAAGAGGGCGATGCAAAGGGAAAGAATCGATAGGGTCTTTTTCTTCATGGTGGCGTCCTCCTTGTCTGCCAGGGACATCGTGCGCCGCGGATCGCTGGGGCGGCGGTTACGCATGCACATGATGCCTTTGTTTACTGTGCGGTTATTCCTCCATTCGTCGTCCGGCGCCGTGATGAGCTTGCCCCAACATAGGGCTCCTTACCTATATGTATGCCCCAGTTGCCGCTGCCCGGGAGTCTCGAAAGGTGGGCCATGTGTCCCATGTTTGTGTCGCTGCCGCCTATCGTGTGCCATAGAAATCCGCGATGGCCAGGTGCGCTGACGCTCATGTGCTTATGGGCTAGACTTAGCACCATTACGTGATCGATGCGGTCGGTCGGCGGTTGCCACCCGACCGATGTATATGACTTGAAGGTGCATGTGTATGAGCCAAGAGATGATGGACAAGACCTGCCGCGGGTTTGCCGAGGCGCTGGCCGCGCGCGAGCCGGTTCCCGGCGGTGGCAGCGCGAGCGCCTTTGTGGGCGCGCTGGGCGCCTCGCTGTGCGGAATGGTTGCCCGCTACGGTGCGACCAATCCCGCGCTTGCTGATCGTGCGGATGACCTGACGCGTGCGTTTGCCCATGCTGATGAGCTGGCCCAGGAGCTTGTCGAGTTGGTTGCCGAGGACGTTCGTGCCTATGGGCAGGTGTCCGCGGCGTACGGTATTCCGCGTGACGATCCGGCTCGAGCGACCGCGATTCAGGATGCGCTGCATGTGGCCGCTATGCCGCCGTATCGCATTATGGATGCCTGCGGGCGTGCGCTGGCGCTGCTCGAGGACATGGCCGACAAGGGTTCGCGTCAGCTGCTGTCCGATGTGGCGTGCGGCGCCGTGTTCTGCCGTTCCGCTATGCAGGGCGCGAGCTTGACGCTCTTTGCCAACACCACGTCTATGAAGGACCGGGCGCGCGCCGAGGAGCTCGAGACCGCGTGCGATGAGCTGCTCGACATGTGGTTGCCGCGCGCCGATGCGCTGGCGCGCCGCGCCGCCGACGCTGCAAGGAAGAGAGGATAGCCATGGCTGAACTGCTGAAGGGTGCTCCCGTCGCTCGCGCTTTGACTGAGGAACTTGCTGCTCGCTGCGCAGCCCTGCGCGAGCGGGGCGTTGTTCCGACGTTGGCTATCGTGCGTGTGGGTGAACGCGAGGACGACCTATCCTACGAGCGCGGTGCGCTCAGGCGCTGCGAGAAGGTTGGCATTGAAGCTCGCCGCGTTTTGCTTCCCGCTGATGTTTCGCAGGACGAGCTGTTGGCGGCTATTAAGGACATCAATGCCGACCCTGCTGTTCATGGCTGTCTGATGTTCCGCCCGCTGCCCGCCGGCCTTGACGAGAACGCCGTCGCCGCGGCACTCGATCCCGCCAAGGATGTTGACTCCATGACGCCGGCTTCGCTGCTCACCACGCTTTCGGGGCGCGGCGAGGGTTTTGCCCCCTGCACAGCCGAAGCCGTGCTTGCTCTGCTGGATCATTACGGCGTTGAGCTGGATGGAGCTAAGGTTGCTGTGGTCGGGCGCTCGCTGGTGATCGGGCGTCCCGTTGCCGCCATGCTTACGGCGCGCAATGCGACCGTGACAACGTGCCATACGCATACGCGCGACCTTGCTGCCGAGTGCCGTGCTGCCGACATTGTGGTTGCGGCCGTTGGACGCGCGCGCACGATTGGTGTGGACGCGGTTCGCGAGGGCCAGACGATCATCGATGTTGGCATTAATTGGGACGAGGCCGCTGGCAAGCTGGTGGGTGACGTCGATTTTGATGCTGCGGAGCCGATTGTTGGCGCAATTACTCCCGTTCCGGGTGGCGTGGGCGCTGTAACGACGGCGATTCTCGCCAAACACGTAATCGAGGCGGCGGAGCGTGCATCGAAATAGGCGTTTTGGGCTGTTTGAGGGGGTTAGTTCTATACCACGTGGACAAAAAATGCCAAATATGAGTACTGTTGCCAAGATAGTCTCATATATTTTAGGTCAAATAGGCTCTCTAACGATATTTATTATCGATAGAGAGCCTTTGTTATTGGACCTATGAGGAATTACATCATCTAATTTTTGAACAAATGTAGACTTTCGACACCCATGCGTAGCAAAATTGCTGTTACTAAATTGGTGACAGTACTCATATTTGGCATTTTTTGACCACAGGGGTTGCCAGCGCCGTGGTTTCGCCCTTTCTGCGCCGAAGCGATACACTGTTATCGTTTGATTTCTTCGCTCAAGGAGGATGCGCATGCCGTGCACAACGATTTTGGTTGGTAAGAACGCGAGCTACGACGGGTCGACGTTGGTTGCCCGCAACGAGGACTCGTCCAACGGGGTGTTTGAGCCCAAGCGCATGCGCGTGGTGCATCCCGACGAGCAGCCGCGTGTCTACACGAGTGTCCTGAGCCACCTGACCGTTGAGCTGCCCGATAACCCCATGCGCTACACGAGCGTCCCCGATGTTGTCCCGGGCCACGGCATCTGGGCCGAGGCCGGTTTCAACGAGCTCAATGTGGGCATGTCCGCAACCGAGACGCTCACCACCAACGAGCGCGTTCGCGGCGCCGACCCGCTCGTCGACTACGTGCCCGCCAAGGGCAACGAGGGCGAGGACGGCTATGTTCCGGCGCAGCCCGGTGGCCTGGGCGAGGAGGACATGGTGACCCTGGTGCTGCCGTATGCCAAGTCCGCCCGCGACGGCGTGCGTATCCTGGGCAACCTGCTCGAGCGCTACGGCACCTACGAGAACAACGGCATCGCCTTTAGTGATGTGGACGAGATCTGGTGGCTCGAGACAATAGGCGGTCACCACTGGATCGCCAAGCGCGTGCCTGACGACGCCTATGTGACCATGCCCAACCAGCTGGGTATCGACAGCTTTGACCTGGATGACGCCGAGGGCGTCCAGGTCGACCACATGTGCTCCGCCGACCTGCGCTCCTGGATGGCCGAGTGGCATCTGGACCTGACGCTGGGTGTTAAGGGCGACGGTCCCGCCGCGGTCTTTAACCCGCGCGAGGCCTTTGGCTCGCACAGTGACAGCGACCACGTCTACAACACGCCGCGCGCCTGGTACATGCAGCGCTGCCTTAACCCCAGCGATGTGTGGGACGGTTCCGAGGCCGACTACACGCCCGAGAGCGACGATATTCCCTGGAGCCGCGTGCCCGAGCGCAAGGTGACCATCGAGGACATCAAGTACGTGCTTTCGAGCCACTACCAGGGCACGGAGTACGACTGCTACGGCAGCAAGGGTACGCCCGCCACGCGCGGCGCCTATCGCCCCATCGGCATCAACCGCAACAGCCAGCTCGCCGTGTTGCAGCTGCGCCCCTATGCGCAGCCGGCGTATCGCGCCGTGCAGTGGATGGCCTTTGGCTCCAACTCGTTTAACGCACTGGTTCCGCTGTACGCCAACGTCGAGACCATGCCCGAGTACTACGCCGGCACCCAGGCTCGCGTGACGTCCGAGAACTTCTACTGGGCCAACCGCCTGATTGGTGCGCTGGCCGACGTTCGCTTCCACGAGTGCGGCCGCGCCGTGGAGGACTACCAGGAGAAGGTCGGCGGCATGGGCCACAAGCAGATCCATGACGTCGACGCTGCCGTAGCCGTTCTGCCCGAGGCCGAGGTGCCCGCCGAGCTTGCACGCGCTAACGAGGCCTTTGCCGAGCGTGTTCGTGTAGAAACCGATGCTCTGTTGGGCAAGGTGCTCTACACCACGAGCTGCGCCATGAAGAACTCCTTCGCAATGAACGATAACGTGAGGTAGGGATTCCCTATCGGTTGAATAGCGCTAAAACGCTTTGTCGCTTTCACTCAATCTTGGGTACAAGAAGGCCAATGCAGTTGTTTGTGATTGGAGACAACCATGGTTATGAAACTCGATCAGCTTGTTAACGGCGCCATCAACGTGGGCTTTGGCGCTGCCGCCGTTGCTGTCGAAGGCGGCAAGAAGGTCCTCGACGACCTTAACACCAAAGGCGAGCAGGTCCGCAAGGACACCGCCACCCCCGATATCGCCCGCAGCGTGTCCGACATGTTCGAGCAGGCCGGCGGTACCATCTCCGATCTGACCGAGCGCTTGGGCATGCAGGGCGAGACCGCGGCCCAACGCGTGCTCGACGAGCTCATTCTGGCTCGCGTCCGCGTCATGACAGCCCCCGAGCGCACGGCCTTCCTGGCCCATGTGCGCGACATCGTCGATTCGGTCGAGGACAACGTGACCTCGGTGCCCGTCGAGTCCGTTGAGCCCGACGATGCGAAGGATACCGAAGAGGCCGAGTAGCAGCGCAGATGGCAGATTCCACCACCGATTACAACAATCTAGATCCCTTGGGTGACGAGGCGGCGGTTGTCGATGAGGTCGATGCCGCCGTCTCGGGCGCTCGCAAGAAGCCGCGCGCTGTCGATATGGTCCCCGAGGAGCCCGACGCGATGGCGCCGGATGAAGAATACCAGCTCACGCCGGCGGGTCGCCGCGAGCGCATCGGGCAGATTGTTCGCCTGGTCAAAAAGTACCGCGTGTGGGATAACCTCACGCCGGTTCGTTTGCGCCGCCTGCTCGAGGAACTCGGCCCCATGTTCGTCAAGATGGGGCAGATTCTGGCCAACCGGTCCGAGATTCTGCCGCAACGCTTTTGCGACGAGCTGCGTCGTCTGCGGTCCGACGTGGAGCCGGTGCCGTACGAGGTCGTACTCAGTTGTCTGGAAGAAGAATACGGCCTGCGCCTGGGAGAGATGTTCGATGCGATCGACCCTAATCCGCTTGGTAGCGCATCGCTCGCGCAGGTGCACCGCGCCCGCCTGGTGACCGGCGAGGACGTGGCCGTTAAGGTGCAGCGCCCCGGTGCGCAGCAGGTGATGGCGCAGGACATCGACATCATTCGCTCGGTGGTGCGTATCGTTTCCAAGTTCGTCAACACCGACCAGTTTGTTGACCTGCACGGCGTGGTCGAAGAGCTGTGGACCTCGTTTCGCGAGGAGACCAACTTTTTGGCCGAGGCCAAAAACCTCAACGATTTCTATGACTTCCACAAAAGCGTGCATGGCGTATCGTGTCCCAAATCCTACCTGGACCTTTGCACCGAGCACGTGGTGGTCATGGACTACATCGACGGCATCTCCATCGCCGATCCCAAGCGTTTGGCAGCCGAGGGTTATGACTTGGAAAAGATCGGCGCCGCGATCGTCGAGGACTACTCGACGCAGGTGCTCGATGACGGCTTTTTCCATGCCGACCCGCATGCGGGAAACATTATTCTCAAGGACGGCATCGTTTACTTTATCGACTTGGGCATGGTCGGACGCATGTCGAGTCACGATCGCGGTATCGTCAAGGACATGATTTTCGCCGTGGCCGAGGGTGACGTGCCCAAGCTCAAGGATTCGCTCATGCGCTTCGCCGTGACGCGTGGCGACTCGGCTGAGCTCGATCATTCGGCCTTTTTGTCCGATTTGGACTTTATCGTGGCTGACTTTGCAGGCCTTGACCTGAAGGATCTGGATATCGGCGAGTTTTTGACCTCGCTGTTAAACCTGGCGCGCAAAAACGACGTTGAGCTGCCGAGCGTGGTAACGATGTTCGCGCGCGGCATGGTGACGCTCGAGGGTTTGCTGACCGAGTACATGCCCAACGTCAACATGATCCAGATCATCCAAACGCACATTAAAAACGAGAAAAGCACCTATACGCGCGTGCGCGACATGGGGCGCGATCTTGCCGCGAGCAGCTATCGCGCGGCGAAGGGCTCGCTCGAGGCGGCCGAGTATCTTGGCCTGGCTTCGCGCATGCTCACGCGCGGCCAGCTTAAGGTGAACACGCAGATCATGAGCAGCGATAAGGCGCTGCGACAGCTGGGCGGAATTATCGACCGTATGTCGATGGCAATTGTGATTGCTGGCCTGTTTATCGGTTCGTCGGTGGTGTACTACGCGCGCATCGAGCCGGTTGTGTTTGGTATCCCGGTCATTGGCTTTATGGGCTACGTCAGCGCACTGGTGCTGGCGCTTATGCTGGGCCGCAATATCTGGCTCAACAGTCACGGCGGCAAGCACTAGAGGCCGCGACCGTCACCGCATTTTCCTATCGCAAACAATAGCTTTTACCTTGGGCTTCGCCTGCGTGCGAGGCCCTTTTGCGTGATACCATTTTGACGGTAATAATCGATGGCCTAGATGGTGGTGCGGAGACGCACGAATGCGCGGTTTACCTGCGCGTTTGGGAGAATTGGGGTGCAAGTCCCCGGCTGTACCAGTAACCGTAATTCCTCTTGGCTCGGGATGTTCGCGTCGCAGATCGGACGACGTGCCCGAGTCGTTAAGGTTAAGTCGGATCGCCTCCCATCTTGCATGCGGCTGCGGCGTATGCCGCCGGTGTGCATAGGGCTCTGGAGGGAAGGGGGACCCCGATGGGGGAACTCGAGCGCAACATGCGCGATGACGTGGGGCAGCCTCAAGGCAACGCTCCAAGTACAGACAATGGGAGACAAATGGATATGTTTGTGGACGAGCGCCAGCGCGTCTCGCATCGCCGTGGCGCAATTGCGCGCGGCGTAGCCAAGCGCGGCCTGGTGGCATTCCTGGCCTTCGCGATGGCCTTTGGCACCACGCCGGCTCAGCTGTGGGCCGAGGGCGCCGAGGGCATTGCCGAGGCTGTGGCTCAGGCTGCGACGCCGGACGAGGGTGCAGCGCCTGCGGATGGTGCTGCCGACCAGGGTAAGGCCGAGGTTTCGGATTCCGAGGGCGCGCCTGCAGCTAGTGCCGCCACTACAGAGGCGGCAACTGGCGACGAAGGCTCGGCGACGGGGGAGAGCCCTGCCACGAGCGTGCAGTCTTCGACGGCATCCGCTGGCCAAGCAGGATCTGCCGCCGCGACTGCCGTCCAGACAGAGAACCCGACAGAAACCGGCGATGTCGCCAAGAAGCAAGTCGAGGTCTCGTTCTCGATTGTCGGCACCGATGCCGACGGCAAGGCTCAGACCTGGGTGGCACCTACGCAACTCAAGCTCGACGAGGGCGCGACGGCTGCGGACGCCTTCGTTAAGCTGCAGCAGAAGACGGGCTTCAAGGCGGACTACGATGCAAACACGGCATACGGGTTCTACCTCAAGAGCATTACGTCCCCGACGGATAGCCGCACGCTTGCCTACGACGCGACAACTGGTGCCTTCTGGCAGCTCTTTGTTGATGGCGCGTCTTCCTCGGTTGGCGCGAGCAGCATCAAGCTCACCCAGGGGCAGAAGATTGAGTTTGCCTATACGGCTGGTAGCGCGTCCCCTGTCGTTAAGGACCAGGTTGCCGCAAATGTGACCGTCATTGGTCGCGATGCCCAGGGCAAGACTCAGACTTGGGTCGATAACGCGCAGTATGTGGTGACGTCCGGCTCGAGCGCACTTGACCTTACGAAGGTCGCGCTCGAGGCGAATGACATCGACGCCGTTGCTGCGGGCTCCTTCATTCTGAGCCTTAAGTACAACGGCGTTGAGCTGGGTACGCCGCTCGATTATTCGACCTATTGGCAGCTGTTCATCAACGGCAAGTCGAGCGACTACACGGCAGACAATGTCACCATTCATGCTGGCGATACCGTTACGTGGTTCTACGGTGGCTGGGGCGACCAGTTGCCCTCTGATTCCGTCCGTGCCTCCGTTCAGGTCCTCGGTAAGGACAAGGACGGCAAGCAGCAGGTTTGGGCCTCGACGGGCCAGACGAGTCTCAAGGCTGGTTCCACTGCTAAGGATTTGCTGGAGCAGACTGGTCTTACCCTCGATGCTAAAGAAGAGTCTTGGGGTTGGTACCTCAGCGGCATTACCTCGCCGCTTGACGGTAAGACCTATGAGTATGATCCTGCGACCAAAAGTTATTGGCAGTTCTATGTAAATGGCAAGTTCGCCCAAGTCGGGGCCGGCAACTACGAACTCCAAGAGGGTGACGCCGTCACCTTTATGTATGGTGCTGACGCCGATGCCCTCCCCGGTCAGGTTCTTGGGTCCGTCGATGTTATCGGTCCCGATGTCAACGGCAACAATACTCGCTGGGGCTCGGCAAGCAATGTTTCCCTGCCCGAAGGCTCTACGGCCCAGGACCTTATTGAGACGGTTCTGAAGGCGAAGGGCGTTACGTACAACGGCTCCCAGAGTGGTGAGTACTGGTTCCTGAATTCCATTACTTCGCCGTTCGATCACAAGCCGTATGGCTGGGATGGTGCGACCAAGAAATATTGGCGTCTGTTTATCAACGGAGAGCCCTCATCTCTCTGCGCCAACCAGGTCACGCTCAAGAGCGGCGACAAGGCTACGTTTGCCTACACCACCGATAAATCGCCCATGCCCGATCCCGACAAGATTGTCGTGGACCCGAGTGCAACGACTCCTGATTGGGATGCCGAGTGGGCCGGCTACGGCAACGGTGGCAACGGTTCGACCGTAACGGATGCCAAGACACCTGCGCAGGCCGCCGGTCTTAAGTGGGCCTTCGATTGGAAGGCCGAGTCTGGTCAGCAGTATGCCAACTGCAGCGAACCTGTCATCGCTAACGGCTTTGTGTACATCGCGACCGAGAACGAGCTCATTAAGATCGATTCGTCCACGGGCAAAAAGGTTGCCTCTGCGCCGCTTGCCTCCAAGGTGAGCTATACCTCTCGTCCGATCTATACCAACGGCCTTATCATCGTTCCGCTCAACGGCGGTGCGGTCCAGGCGATTACTGCAGACAAGCTGATCTGCAAGTGGCTGACGCCTGGTTTGACGGACTTGACGCAGAGCTCCTGCACCGTCGTTTCGGACGGCGAGTATGTCTATGTTGGTACGGTCGATATTTCGTATGACGAGAACTACAACGCGACCTACGGCAACGGCTCCCTGAAGCGTATCAAGATTGCCACGGGCGAAGTCTCTTGGCAGAACATTGACCCTTCCGAGGGCTATTATTGGACTGGCGCTGCGCTGACGGATAAGTACACCATTGTTCCTACGAGCGCGGGCACGCTTAAGTGCATTGATAAGACGACGGGCGATGTCGTTTCGACCATGAAGCTCGGCGCTGTCGCAAATGCCGATTGCATTGCCGATCCGTCCAATGGTTCGACCTTCTATCAGATGACGCACGACGGAAAGCTCCATGTGATTTCGCTTTCGGCAAAGGGCGTGCTGAGTGAACAGAAGACGGTTGATCTGGGCCTTACGAATAATCTGAGCGCCCCAGCGGTGTCTGGTGACAATCTGATTGTCGGCGGACAGACGGCTACGGGCTCTGCTCTGGTTCTCTATAACCTGAAGACGGGTAAGACCACGATGGTCGCTGCTGCCGACGGCAAGGCGCTGCCGGCTGGCCTCAACGGTATTGCTGCTACTCCGCTGGTGAGTGTTCAGGGCGGCAAGACCTATGTGTACTTCACCGTGAACAGCGCGGATAGCAAGGATTACGTCAACTACTCTGCTGGCGGTGGCGTGTATCGCTATACGCTTGGCGACGCAGAGGCGACGCAGATTTATGATGCGGCTGGCCATTACCAGTACTGTGACTCTCCGGTCATTGCCGATGCTTCTGGCAACCTCTACTACATCAATGATTCGGGTACTCTGTTCAAGCTGGGGGCTGTCGAGTCTTGGACGGTTGCCTTTAATTCCAACGGCGGGTCTGCTTGCGACACTAAGTTCGTTGCTACGGCCGACGGCAAGCTGGTCAAGCCGGCCGATCCGACGCGCGATGGCTACACTTTCGGCGGTTGGTTCACCGATGAGGCTTGCACGCAGGCGTATGACTTCAGTACGCCGGTGACGGCCGATCTGACGCTGTATGCCAAGTGGACCAAGAATGCTGTTAACCCTGGCGGTAATGGCGGTTCTGGCACTAATGGTGGTAACGGTGGCGCTGGCAACGGTTCTGGTGCTGGTGCCGGCACTGGCACGGGTTCCGGCTCTGGCACGAAGGGCCAGCAGGCTGGCGGCGTTGTCGCCCCGGGTCATAAGCCGGCGACCAAGACGACGGTGTCGACCAAGACCGAGACCAAGGACAACAAGTCCGACAAGAAGGACTCCGATAAGTCCGATAAGAAGGACGAGAAGAAGTCTGACAAGAAGTCTGACAAGAAGGACAGCAAGTCCGACAAGAAGTCCGATTCCAAGTCCGATACGGGTGCTGCTTCCACGACCACTGCTAAGAAGTCCTCTAGTGCCTCCGAGCAGGAGGCTGGCACCAACCCGCTCGCCATTGTTGGCGTTGCCGCCGGCGTCATCGGTCTCGCCATCGTCGGCGTGTTCGTGTTCACCAAACGTCGGTAGGTGAGGGCTGTGTCCAATAAATCCAAGGACGCTGACCCCAAGCAACCAGATTCCTCGTTCATTCAGTTCGACGATACAAAGCAACAGGGCGCCGCTTCGGCGGCGTCCGCCCCTCGTCGCAAGGCGCTCCTTGGCGTTTTGACTGCCGCGTGCACCATTCTGATCGTCGTCTCGCTGGGCTTCGTCCATCCTTCCGAGAGCGGCGCCTGGTCCATCGACTGGATCATTCAGGCCGTGACGGGGGAGAGCGTCGTCACCAAGGACACCAAGGCGTCTGGCTCGACTATGGCTTCGGGCGAGGCCAGTTCCGAGGACTCCAAGTCATCGAATGATGCAAAAGACGAGTCCAAGGGTTCGAACGACGGCAAGGACGATTCCGAGTCTTCGGACAAGGAATCGGATAAAAGCTCGGATAGCAAGAAGTCCGATGGTCAGGACGGCAAGAAGTCTGGCGATAAATCCGCTGCCCAAAATACGGGAGTCGGCGATACTTCCAATGCGTCTGGCGGTGGCCAGTCGTCTGATGGAGCCTCATCCTCTAATGGTGGAAACGCCTCCTCGGGCGGCCAGAGCGGCTCGCAGGAGTCCAGCTACATAACAGTGACGGTTTCGGTCACATCGAGCGCTGTGGGCAATCCTGTGTCTTCTGGTGGCACCTTTACCTTTAACGAAGGCGCTACCGTCTACGATGCCCTGTGCGCGCTGGGCCTTTCTGTCAACGCACATGGCTCGTCGTACGGCACGTATGTCTCCGCGATTGGTGGTTTGGCGGAGAAACAGTACGGCGGTACGAGCGGCTGGATGTACTCCGTCAACGGCACAACGCCCATGACGGCCTGCAGCAACTACGTTCTCTCCAACGGCGACAACGTGGTCTGGTATTACGTTACAGGCTAGAGGCCTCGACATAGCGCGCCAGACGGGCGGTTCGGACAAACATCCGGGCCGCCCGTTTTCATGCGAATGGGACCGGGCCGCCCGGTCTCTCGGCAAACAAAAAACCGGTTGGAATGGGAATTCCAACCGGTTATACATTCAAGCAAATAGCGAATCGACTACGACCGTGCGCCCTCGAGGAAGAAGCGACGGCTGAAGTAGTTGTACCAGGTGACGAGGAACGTGGCGATGGCCTTCATGGCCTGGTAGCCGATGCTCAAAAACGTGACGCCCACAAACATGTATAGGTCGTTGAGGCCCAGGCCGATCACCGACAGGATGGTGAAGATCGTGAACTCGCGCTTGCGGCTCATGCCCTCGCGGTGGTCGAACACATACTTCATGCTGAGCCAGTAGTTGACCACGACGGACGTGGTAAACGAGACCGTGGTGCTCATCAAAAAGTCGAGGTGAAACAGCTCGACGAGCGCAATGAGCATACCCCAGTCGATGCCAAAGGAGATAAGACCCACGACAGCGAACTTGAGGAACTGCTTGGTATGAGGTTGTGCCAGTGCCTTGCGCACGTAATCACATCCAATGCGTTGATGAATCGAGCAGAGGATACTTTAGAGCTTTTGCAAGGGAAACGTAAGGTCTTTGCCAAGAACTATACGAACTCGCCAAATTATCAAATGCTAATCCGCAAACGTTGAAAATTTGCCCGTAAACGAGCAATGCCCACGAACAACACAGCGCTCGACGCGCGTCATCTGTGGGCATTGTAAAGCTGTAAGGTTGCGAGTTACTTGGTCTCGTCGCCTTCCAGGAAGATCTTTCGGGTCACAAAGTTGTAGACCATGACAAGCGCGGTGGCGCAAATCTTGGCGATATTGGCCTCGAGCCCCAGGCCGGCGTTGAGCGCCAGCACGATGCCGTCGTTGAGTCCCAAACCGATCACAGACAGCACGACAAAGATAATGAACTCGCGGCGGCGGCTCATGCCCTCCTTGTGCGCAAACACGTACTTCATGCTGGCGAGGTAGTTAAAGATGAGTGAGATGATAAAGCCGCTGGTGTTGGCGATTAGGATGTTGAGGCCCAGACCGTAGTGGAGCAGATTCATAATGCCAAAGTCGATGACCGTGGCAATGACGCCGACGACGCCAAACTTCATGATCTGCGCAAGGAGCTTTTGCATGGTACCTGCCTTATGGTGGCGCCGGGGCGCCGCGGGGATGACAAACTCAGCAAGTTTAGCCAATCCCCACGGGTGGTGCTAGGCGCGCTCCTCGATAGCACCGTTTCTATATGCATCGAGCAGCTGGCGCAGGTCCTGGATCTGGCTGCGGATCTTGGCACCGGAATCGGTGTCGCTCACCATGCGGCGACGGTCGGCCTCGTCAAAGCGGTTGGTCTCGCTTTCGATATCGACGTTGCGGGTGAGTGCCTCGGCAACCGTCGTAAAGGCCCGGTGCGACTTGAGGCGGCAGCCGCGCGAGCTCGAGATGAGCGTATAGCCGGCGATACCCGTCTTGGGATGGTAAGCGCGGCAGAAGCCGCCATCGATGACCAGCAGCTTGCCCTCGGCGCGGATGGGCTGCTCGCCCTTGGTGGTTTTAACGGGCGTGTGGCCGTTGATGATGTGGCCGGTCGGTGAACATGCCATGGGCGTGACGCCAAACTCGCGCATGATGTCGTCGCAGACCGAGGGCGACTTGGTAAGCGTAAAGTACGGGTCCATCGGCTCGACCCAGGTGCTCTTATCGGCGATATAGGCGCGCTCAAAGGTACGCACCAGGCGTCCGCTGGCGGGTGAGTTAAAGCCAATCCACAGGTACCACATCCAGTCGAGAGCGTCGCGGTCGCCCACACGCCAGGCGCGGCGGGCGATGTAGTCGCAAAAATCGAGATAATCGCGGCCAGCGTGCCAGGTGCCCAGGCAGTTCATGCTGCTAAAGGTGCCGTCTTCGTTGAGTGGCACGCAGCCATGGAACAGCAGGTTGCCGTTGGCAACCTTGTACATCGAGCCGTGGGAATAGAGGAAATCGATATGGCGATGCAGGTGATCGGCGGTGACAAACTCGGACACGAGCTTGTCGATGATGTGCTGCTCCTGAGACGTGAGCGTATAGGGGTCCGCCGGGTCGACGGTGGGGAAGTCGTTGGTCGTGAGCGGCCACACGCTGCCGTCGGCGAGCGTGACCGTGCCGGTGTCGTGTTCGATCTTGTCGAGTAACAGGCGGTCGGTCATGTCGAACTCGGGATGGCGCTGGATAATCTGGCCCTCGAGCTTAAAGAGCAGCACGTTGATGGCCTTGATCAGCGGGGTGATGGACTCGCCGGCGGTGTAGGTGGCATCAGCAAAGGCGACAAGTTCACGCAGCGAGATGCCGTAGTCGTTCTCCAGGATCTCGTAGTTGTCGTAGCGTAGGTTGTTGCGCAGCACCGTGGCGATGCAGGCAGGTTCACCGGCCGCAGCGCCCATCCACAGCAGGTCGTGGTTGCCCCACTGGATGTCGAGTGAATGGTAGGTGAGCAGGCGGTCCATAATCTTGGCCGCGCCGCCACCGCGGTCGAAGATATCGCCCACCAGGTGCAGGTGGTCGACGGCCAGGCGCTTGATGAGCGAGGCGAGCGACTCGATAAAGTCGTCGGCGCTGGCGGTCTCTAGGATGGACTCCACGATGCGCTCGTGATAGCGCACGCGATAGTTGTTCTCGTCCGGGTGCGTGTGTAACAACTCGTCGATGATATAGGCGTAATCGCGCGGGATGGCCTTACGCACCTTGGAGCGCGTGTAGCGGCTTGAAAGCGAACGAGCGACCATGATGAGCTGGTCAAGCATCGTCTTGTACCAGGTGGGTGAGTCCTCGCGCTGGCTGCGGACCAGCTCGATCTTCTCGCGCGGGTAGTAGATAAGCGTGCACAGCTCGCCCTTCTCGTCAAAGGAGAGCGTTTCGCCAAAGATTTCGTCGATATGCTCGCGCACGACGCCCGAGCAGTTGTTGAGGATGTGCATAAAGGCTTCGTACTCGCCATGCACGTCGCTCATAAAATGTTCGGTGCCTTTGGGCAGGTTGAGAATGGCCGAGAGATTGATGATCTCGGTAAACGCGGATTGCTCGGTGGGAAATTGTTTCGACAGCAGACGCAGATACTTGAAGTCTTGCGGATTGCGATCGAATGCGACCATGAAACACCTTCCGATAGGGCTGGTAAAACTGATAAACAGCGTCAAACGTTTATCAGTATGCGCCGCTTTTGTTTCGATTGGGGGTGGGAGGTTGAATTGTTGGCCGAACGGTTTGGTAAATCGATTTAGTTGAGGTAGATATGGCGGTTGGGTGGAGACGACAGAAGGTGTTTTCTCAGATATTTATGCGTGGGGTCGGTGGAGACGATGGTGGTAAAGATGTTCGCTATTATTGGTTCGATTTGGTAAATAGTGGACATATGTACCGTATGTAGGCTCACTGTGCGATAATTTGCGCAGCAATGAGTAAGGAGCCTCATATGAGTGATTTTGTCCTGACCTGTGAATCCGCCGCCGATCGAACTCGGGAGTTCTTTGAATCGCGCAATATCCCTGTCGTGTGTTTTCATTACGAGATCGACGATGTTGTCTATACGGACGATCTGTATCAGTCGATTACGCCGGACGAGTTTTTTGCCCAGATATCCGCGGGCGCCATGCCCAAGACGTCTCAGGTGAGCGTGGGTGAGTACGAGGAGTTTTGGGAGCCGCTTGTTGCCGAGGGTAAAGACGTGCTGCACCTGACGTTGTCGTCGGGTATTTCGGGTACGTATGGCTCGGCTTGCGTTGCGGCGCAGATGCTCGTGGATCGCTATCCCCAGGGCGGCAAGGTGCGCGTCATCGATTCGCTGGCGGCGTCTTCGGGCTTTGGCCTGCTGGCGGAATGTGCCGCCGACGTGCGCGATAGCGGGGCTTCACTCGACGAGACGGCTGCCTGGATCGAGGAGCACAAGCTCAACCTGCACCACTGGTTCTTCTCGACCGATCTGTCGAGCTACCTGCGCGGCGGTCGCATTTCGGCTGCGAGCGCGATCATCGGCACGGCGCTTAAGATTTGCCCGCTTATGACGGTCGATTGCGAAGGTGGGCTGTCGCCACGTGAGAAGATTCGCACTAAGAAGCGCGCGATTTCCGAGATGGCTAAGACCATGGTGGCACATGTGCAGGACGGTGCGGATTATTCGGGTAAGTGCATCATGTCGCACTCGGCGTGTCGCGAGGATGCCGAGGCAGTTGCGGCGCTGATCGAGGAACAGATTCCGCAGCTTAAAGGCAAGATTGAGATCAATAACATCGGTACTCTGATTGGCTCGCACACCGGACCTGGTACGGTGGCGCTCTTCTTTATGGGCGACAAGCGCGTGGATTAATTGCCCCATCACATCGCTGCATGATTGCTCAAACGAAAACGGCCCGCCTCACGTTTGTGGGGCGGGCCTTGCTGTTGCGGTTAGCGTTTCTTTCCTCGGAAGAAAAAGCCGTGCAGTGAGGGCTTGAGCCCGCGGTTGGCGCGACGCTCCTCGACGCGCTCGTGGATCGAAGCGACGCGCTCGATGACCTCGTCGGGAATCGGCACGTCGGGATTCATGTTCTCGACCTGGCTGACTTCGGCGGCGGCGACCTGGTCGATAATGGGCACATCGTCGCGCGAGATAACGGGCGTGGCGTCTTCCTTCATCTTGCGATAACGCTGCATCATGTCGGTCTGTAGCTGCTGTGCCGAAGGCGGCGTCCAGATGATGGCGTTGGCGCCGGCGGCGATGGTCTCGCGGATGCTCTCGGGCGTCTTGCCGCCCGGCGCGATGAGCGGCAGGTTGGGATAGTGCTCGCGCAGTTCACGCAGGACCTGCGGCGTGTTTTTGCCAGCGGCGATGTTAAGAATCTTGGCGCCGGCGCGCACCTTTGCGTGAGCATCGTCGTCGCAACGTACGACCGTGGCGATGACGGGGATGTCGGCGATGTTGGTGATGTGCTCGACCATCTCGGCGGTGGCGGGGGAGTTGACCACACAGCCCGCCGCGCCCTGCATCTCGGAGACGGCTGCCATCTGAACGGAGCGCTTACCGGTCGTAGTTCCGCCGCCCACGCCTACAAAGACCGGGCACTCGGCGACGGTCAACAGTGCCTGCGTAATGGCCGGCTGCGGCGTGAAGGGGTAAACGGCAAAGACGGCATCGGCGTTGGAGTTGCGGATAACCGCGACATCGGTGGTGTAAATGAGCGACTTGATGCGGCGGCCGAAGAGCGTGAAGCCGCTGGCCTCCTCGATCTCGTCGGGCATGCGAAGGGCAGCCTTGCGCAGACGTCCGTCGATGGGCAGGGGCTCCATAGGGAGCAGGCCGTTGGGCGTGACGGCTACCTGGGGCTCGGTGAACTCGTCTGCGAGCTCGACCTCGGAGAAATCGACCGAGGCGACGATGTCTTCGTGAACCTCGGCGGGCACATCGATGGGAGCTTGGTCGTTTGCCGCGGCAGGCGTGTCGAAGGAGCTGGTGCCGACGAAGGCGTCGACGCGCTCGTTTAGATCGTTGAGGGTATCCATGGAGGCTCGATTCTATGTGATGACGGCCGGCGCGATGCAGCCGGAATTGCGAATGCTAAATCGTTTGACGAGTTGATTTTTCCCCGCCGCGCCATCCGTTAGACCGAAGGGCCGGCGAACGTGAAGGAGCTGTGGTGGCGGGTATTGAGGTGCTATCTTGAATGTCCCGTTTAAAAGAGAGGTGACGCGGTATGGAATTGACAGCAATGTTTGGCTCGATTGGCCTGTGTGTGGGCGCAATCGTTGCCGCCGCGGTCATCTACTTTGTGGTCACGGCCATTAAGGGCAAAAGGACCGAACGCAAGGAGCGCGCGATGCTTAAACAGCATCGCGACCAGCAGGGCAAACGCGCACGGAGATAGCTTGTTGAGTTTTGGATCCGTGCGCTAGCTGCGTTTTCGGATCAGGGCAATGTAGAAGCCCTCAAATTCGCGGCTGGGCGGAATGGTGAGCGTGCCGGGCAGGCCGTTGGCGATGGCCGATACCTGACCCGCGGCAATGGCTTCGGTCAGGGCGTTGGACTCGATGCGCGGCTCCTCGCCAGCTTCCTGGGCGCGGCGTGCCTCACTTTCGCTTGGCGTGCCGTCGAGGGGGATGAGCTCGCAGTCCATATGCTTGTCGAGGGCCTCTTGCAGGGCGTCCTCGTTTTCCTGCGGCAAGATCGAACAAGTCGAATAGACGAGCGTGCCGCCCGGTTTGAGGGCTCCCATGGCGCGGTCCAGAAGCGCACGCTGCGAGCGGGCGCATTTGACGAGCAGCTGCTCGGTCAGGCCGCGCAGGCTTTTCTCGTTGCCGCTGATGACGGTGCCCGTGCCGGTGCAGGGAGCGTCGAGCAGGATGCGGTCAAAGCGGAAGAACTCGTCGAGCTCGCGTGCGTCGGTGCGCATGACGGGCACGTTTTTTGCGCCTTGGCGGTGGAGGTTGGCTTCGAGCTTCTCGGCGCGGGGAATGCTCATCTCGCAGGCGGTAAGGTGCGCCTGCCCCTGCGTGAGGGCGGCGATCTGCGTCGTCTTGCCGCCAGGGGCTGCGCACATGTCCAGGATGTCTTCGCCTGCCTGTGCGCCCAGGACCAGCGGCGGCATCATGGACGACAGGCTCTGCAGGTAGATCTTGCCGTCGCGGTAGATGCCGAGATCCCACAGATCGGAAACCTGGGCCTCGGGCAGGATAAAGGCGTCTGGGTACCAGGCGACGGGGTTGTGGGCGATGCCGGCGGCATCGAGCGCCGCAGCGATGTCCTCGGCGGTCGCCCTGAGCGTGTTGGCGCGCAGTGTGACCGGGCGTGTGGCCGCGGCGCCGAAGCCCTCGATCATGAGCTCGGCATCGGCAGGCGTATAGGCGCCGGCAACCGTGTCGACCATAAAGCGCGGCAGGTCGGCAGCGCAGGGGAGGGCGGCAAGCTGGTCGGAAAGCTCGGTGGCGGCAAACTGCCTGAGCTTGAGCTCGGCCTTGACCTGCTTTTTCTGCTTACGACGACGCGGCTTGGACATCCGTCTTTCCTTCCCATTCCATTACATGTCGAGTGTTTAGTACTGGCTCTCGTGCTTGCTAAAGAAGTCGAAGCGCGGGGGCAGCGGCTTCACGCGGTGCTCGCCGGGCTTCTCGCCCAGGATCTCCACGAACTCGTCCGTGGAGGCAAAGATGTTATCCCAGCTAAAGAAAGCGACCGGGTCGACGTCGAAGTACTCGCAGATGAGCTCGCAGCCGGCCGGCACAATACCGTGCATCAGGACGGTTGCCACGCGCAGCTCGGTAAAGGCGTCGACAAGGGCCTGCGTCATCGCGGCATTGGCCGGCTCGCCCTCGAGCTTGTTGGCGGCCTTGGAGGCGTCGCTCCAGCGCTTGTTGGCGGCGCGCAGGTAGTCGTCGCACACGGCAAGCGCGCGGTGCGTCTCGAACTTGTACATGGCCTGCTCAAAGGCGAGGGCTGCCTGCTGGGCGGCTTCGACCACGGTGTCAGAAGCGGCACCGGCGGGGATGCAGCCGTTGCGGTAGGGGCTCTCGTCGCCTTCCTTGACGGCGACGCCGTAGAAGCAGCTGCGGGCCAGACGGTTGAACACGCCGGTCAGCAGCGCGCTCTCCTTAAGGGCCGGGTCGATAACGCGCTTGTCGTCGCAGGCGCGTACCTCGTTGCCGTCCTTGTCCTTGCCGGTCACACGCGTGTCGTATGCCTTGGGGCTAAAGCTCACCGGCTTTTCGGATAGGCCGAGCGACAGCCAGTGCGCGCGCATCTGCTCGCAGGTGTAGTGGTTGAGCAGGTCGTCTGCCGGCGGGGGAGGCGTCTGCGAGGACGAGCTGGCCTTTTTGCCCATGTAGAGCAGGTGGTAGCAGGCGCTGACGGTGCTCTGCGTGAGGTCCCAGCCCAGGGCCTCCCACATGGCGGTCTGCGCGATGCAGTAGAAATAGATGTTGTCCTGACCGATGAACTGGTAAATCTGAGCGTCGTCAGAGCACCACCAGTCGCGCCAGTCAAGCGAGCTGTGCTGGTAGGTGGGTGCGGGCACCTGCGTGGAGTCGGCGGCGGGCTCGCCCATGAGGGCGGCATCCTGGGCGGCGACGCCCTCGGTCACGCCGGCGGCCTTGGCATCGCGCGCGAGCACGGTACGCGTATAGCTGATGGGCGCCCACAGGCTCTCGGGCCAGCACCAGCAGGTGACGTCGGAGACGCCATCGACCTCGGGCACCGGAACGCCCCAGTCGATGTTGCCGGTGATGCGGAAGGGCACGAGTGCCTTGCCGCTGCGGAAGCGCACGCCACCGTTGGCGAGCACCGCGTGGGCGTCGTCGCGCTTCTTCCAGCTGGGGAAGGTGACGGTAAAGCTGCTCTTGTTGCCCTCGGGCTCCAGCACGGTGTGCTCGGGGAGCTGGTCCTCGACGGCATCGAAGGCCTCGCGGAACTTGTTCTGGATGTAGAGCTGAGCCGGCAGCAGCCACTCCTCCATGGTCTTGGAGACCACGGAGCGAACCTGCGGGTTCTGGGCGAGCTTGGCGGTGTAGGTCTTCATAAAGTCGAGGTAGGCCGGCAGGTCAAAGTAGAGATTGTCGACCGGACGCAACTCGGGCACCTCGCCGGTGAGCTGGCTTTTGGGCGCGATGAGCTCCTCGGGCTCAAACTGGTGGCCCAGATCGCACTCGTCGGCATAAGCCTTCTCGGACTTGCAGCCCTGGATGGGGCAGCGGCCGATGACCTGGCGGCCGTTGAGGAACGTGCCGGCCTTGGCATCGTAGAACTGCAGCGTGGAGCGCTTGGAGATGGTGCCCTGCTCGTGCAGGCGCTCGATAATCTCGGCAGTCACCTCGTTGTGGATCTGGGCCGCCGGCTCAAGGCCCGAGCCGCCGTAGATATCGCAGCTGATGTTGTAGTTGTTGAGGGTCGTGGCCTGGCGGGAGTGATTGGACTCGACATACTCGCCGATGGACTTATCGTAGCCTTCGTTCTCCTTGAGCTTGCGGTAGCTCTCCATGATGGGCGAGCCGTAGCAGTCGGTGCCCGAGGTGAAGATGACGTTTTCGCGGCCCAGGCGGTCGCGCAGGAAGCGGGCGAAGAAGTCGGCCGGGACAAAGACGCCGCCAACGTGGCCAAAGTGAAGGCCCTTGTTGCCGTAGGGCTCGCCGGCGGTAACGATGGCGCGGCGAGGCCAGCTGGGACGGTCGTTCATGGAGTATTTGGATGCCATGGGACTCCTTCGCATATTGTAAGAGCGCAGCCGGGCACGGGGTTCGGCGGCGCGGTGGTCAATTCGTGCATATCGTTCGACATTATCGCACATGCGGACGGGTACGTGGCAGGGGCGCTATCCTAAGATGCTATGAATGAGATTTCCAACATACATGCGTTTGAGGACGAGGATTTTCTGCACGCCTGCTTTGTGTGGGGGATGGTCGTAGTCGGCGTGTTTGCCGTGTGCCTGGTGCCGGTGTTTATGCTGCTGGGCGGGCCTGCAGACTTGGATGCGGCTGACGCGGGCGGCTGGACGGCGGTCTTGGGCTGGATAGTCGGCTTGGCTGCGGTCTCAATGGCGTCGTTTGCCGTGCACGAGCTGGTGCACGGTGTGTTTTTTAAGCTGCTGGCGCCCGCGAGTGCGCACGTGACTTTTGGAGCGAACCGTGAGACGTGCATGATCTATGCCTGCGCCGAGGGGATTGTGTATTCGCGCCGGCGGTATATGGCGGTTTGCCTGGCGCCGACGGTTGTTGTGACGGCGGCGTTTGCCCTGGGATTTGCGTTTTCTGGGTATCCGCTGCTGTGCTACCTGGCGGCTGGTTTGCACCTTTCGGGATGCACGGGCGACTGGTATTACGTGCGGACGATCCTGCGCGACCGCCGCATTGCCGCCTGCGAGGACACGTCCTTTGGCGTGCGCTTTTTCGCACGGTAGTCTTTTTGGGATGATTTTTCTGGGACGGGGATTAAAAAATCATTGCGGGGGAGGAGATGTCGATGAAGCCGTTGTTGCTGCATGCTTGTTGCGCGCCATGCTCGCTTGAGCCGGTTCGCCTGCTGCGCGAGGAGGGGTTTGAGCCCACGATTTGCTGGACCAATCCCAATATTCAGCCGCGCGATGAATGGCAGCGTCGTTTGGACGAGCTGCGCCGGTGGTGTGCCGACGGCGACATCGAGCTCATCGAGGCCGGGGAGGACCGCGAACGCTGGGAGACCGGCGTGGCCCCGTTGGGTGCCGATCGTCCCCGTCGCTGTCGCGTGTGCTATGCCTTGCGCTTGGCCGAGGCATGCCGCGTTGCCCAGGAGCGCGGGTTTGAATATGTGGGTACGACGCTCGCCGTCTCGCCGTACCAGCTGTTCGACACCTGCAATGACGTACTCGAGCGCCTGGCGGCGGCACGTGGGCTTACCCCGGTGATCCGCGATTTTCGCCCGTATTATCCCGAGGCTACGCGCCGTTCGCGCGAACTGGGCATGTATCGACAGAACTACTGCGGCTGCCGCTTTTCTGCCGTCGAGGCGGCCATGGACCGCGCTCGCATTCGCGACGAGCGCAAGGCTGCCAAAAAGTAGTTCATTTGGGACGTCAGCCTGCTAGGATGTAGGGCGGACTTTAGCTATATAAGGAGAATCCGACGTGTCTATGCGTACCGATGATTTTGACTACAACCTTCCCGAGGAACTGATCGCCCAGGCTCCCGCCGAGCCGCGCGACTCCTGCCGCCTGCTGGTGGTGGATCGCAAGGGCTCCCAGGCGGGAACGCCGCTGGAGCATGGCGGCACCGTTGAGCACCGCATCTTCCGCGACATCATCGACTATATCGAGCCGGGCGACGTGCTCGTCATCAACAAGACGCGTGTGATGCCGGCCCGCCTGATCGGTCGCAAAGCCGGCTCGGGTGGCGTGGTCGAGACGCTGCTGCTCAAGCGCCGCGAGGATGTTGACCCGCTGGGCCATGTTTGGGAGTGCTTGGTCAAGCCGGGCAAGCGCCTGAAGCCCGGTGCCCAGATTGAGTATCGCGCCGGTGGCGCCCATGCGCCAGAGGGGGCTCCCGTGGTGCTGACGGCCGAGGTCATCGACTTTGTCACCGATAGCCGTGGTGGCCGTCTGGTGCGCTTTGAGCCGGTCGGTTGCAATGCCGCCGGCGACCCGCGCACGCTCGACGAGGCCATCCATGCGGCCGGCCACGTGCCGCTGCCGCCCTACATTACCGATTACGAGGGCGACCCCGAGAAGTACCAGACCGTCTACGCCATGAAGGAGGAGCACTCGGCTGCCGCTCCTACGGCGGGTCTGCACTTTACTCCCGAGCTCATGGCCGCTATCGAGGCCAAGGGCGCGAAGTTTGCCGCCGTCGAGCTCGAGGTGGGCATCGATACCTTCCGCTTGGTGGAGGAGGACGACCCTACGCAGCACGTCATGCACACCGAGCGCTACCACGTGTCGCAGGAGGTTGTCGACGCCGTGCATAAGGCGAAGGCCGAGGGTCATCGTGTGATCGCCGTCGGCACCACCGCGGTGCGCTCGCTCGAGAGTGCGTTTGACGCGGACGCGCCGGTGTCCGATCCGGCTGTGACGGCGCGCTATTTTGAAGGCCGCGAGGACGGTGCCGACACGCTCGGCCGCGGCGACATCGTGGCGCGCGAGAACGCCACGACGCAGCTTTACCTCATGCCCGGCTCGACCTATCACGTGGTCGACGCGCTGATCACAAACTTCCACGTGCCGCGCTCCACGCTCATGATGCTCGTGAGCGCGCTTGCCACCCGCGACCAGATCATGGATGCCTACGCCGCCGCCATCGAGGAGCGCTACCGCTTCTTCAGCTTTGGCGACGCCATGCTCATTTTGTAGGTTACGGCGTTTCCCAAACGCCGTAACCGGCCGACGCTGCAAACCCCCCTAAGCGGCAATCTGACGTTCAATCGTCGGGCATGACCAGAAGGTCAATGCCCTCCTCTTTCACGTCACCTTGCTCGCTTAGGGGGGTTTTCGCTGACTTCGCCAAAGCATCGGCAGGTACTCATTGGGGACGTACTTAAATGAGTGCCTGCAGAATGAGAGTGGATAATCTCCCGTTTTTGGCCTGCTTGGGGGCTCAAAGTGGGAGATTATCCACTCTCGTCATTGGGCTAGTCGTTGGGGACGTTCTTGTTTGACTAGTCGTTTAAGAACGTCCCCAATGACTACTTGCTTGCGAACAGCCAGACTAGGATGATCACCAGGATTGCGGCGACGATGCAGACGATGGCTCCGGTGAATTTGATGCGTGAGTCGCGGGTGCGCTCTCGTACGTCGTCTTCGGCGGCCTCGAGCTGGTCGACTTCTTGCTCGGTCTCGGCGTGTTCGGCTTTGTCTCGGGCCAAGGATCCTGCAAGCGACTCAGTGATTTCTGGGTGGTCGTGCACCTCGGTCGCCTGTTCGATGATCGACTGTGCATGTGCGGCATCTGCTTGGGCGTTGGCGATGGTCTGCTCCTGCTCGCGGCGTGCCTTGTCCTCCGCGGCGATCTTCTCGCGCAGTTCGCGCTGACGAGTCGCGGCGGCGGTCTTCGCCGTCTGCAGCTCGTCGCGCGCGGCATCGGCTTCGGTCGTCACGGCTTGGTGCGCGCGTTTTGCGTCGGCGATAGGGGCTTGAGCCTGCTCGACGGCCTGCTCGGCTGCGGCAAGCGAGTGCTCAAGGTCGGCGGTGATGCGCGGGACATCTTCTTCGGCTTTACGCAGGGCATCTGCCGTGTCGGAAATCTGCATCGAGAGCTCGCTGGTGCGCACCGTATAGTTGGCGGGATTTGCCGAGGGATTGCGTTGCAGCTCGGCATACTCATGACGCAGCGTCTCGAGCTGGGCGCGCGTGGCGTCGACGGTTTGTTGTGCGGCGGCAATGCCGGCGTCTCGCTCTGCCTTCACCTTGTCGCGGATGCGCTTGGAATCCTCAAGACGTCGAACAAGGCGGTTGCCGGTCTCGCGTGAGCTCGCCTCGCGGGCCTCCACGGCGTCGAGCGCGGCCTTCAGGCGGAGCTCAGTCGCGTCATCCTCTGTCTTCATTTGTTCGAGCTGACCCTTGAGCTCTGTCGCTTTGGAGGCGTGGGCATCACGGTCAATCTCGGCGGCCGCTGCAGTCTTTTGGGCCGTGGCAATCGCCTGGCGCTGGTCGGCGACGATCTGGTCGTAGCGGCCTGCGATATCCTGGCGCGTCTCGAGTTCCTCGGCCTGATCGGCAATGCGCTGCTCAAGTTCGGCCAGGTGGGCGCGGGCATCGGCAAGTGCCTTTTTCGCGGCGTTCATCTCGCGCATGGCCGAGGCGCCCTGGGCGATAAAGGTGCCCACGGCGTTCGCAGTGTTCGAGACAGCGGTCCCCAGATCGCGGCTCGCGGCGGGGGAGTGCGGGGCAGTCGGGCGAGCGGTGTCGGCAGCGTCCGCATCGGCAGTCTGCGGCACGGCGATATTGCCGGTACCGCCTTCGATCACAGAAAAGCCTGCTGCGTGCGGGTCGACCGCATCGGTGCCAATCGTGGGATGCTCGAGCTGCAGAAACGAGGGCATGGTGCTGCCCTGGTCGGCAACCGGAGTCTCGCCGGGTACGAAGGTCGAGGCTGCCTCGGCGGCCTCCTCTTCCTCGGCGTCAACGTCAGCGTCGGCCACGGCGTCTTTCATCGCTTTGACGGCATCCATCATGGAGTCCATGACGGCGTCGAGCTCTTCTTCCGAAGAAACCTCGATAGGGCCCGCAGCTTGCGGAGCAGCATCCTGTACGGGGTGGTCGTCCTGAGCGGGCGCATCGTCGTTTTGCTCGCCTGCATCTTCGGCGCCGGGGGTTTCCGCCGTAGCGCTTTCGTCTAAGATGGGGTCGTCGAGGCCAATATCATCGCAGGTCACAGCGTCAGCATCTGCGGTGACGTCTGCGGAATCATCAATATGCTGTTGAGTCTGGGGGTCCAGCTCGTCTGTCATAGGCATGTGCTCCTCATCGTTGTTTGTCACCCTATGATAAAGTCTCGCGTCGACATCCCGCGCGCTGCAGCAAAGTTTCAAAACGTGTTCGATGGCTCGCGTCGATAGCAAAAACTCGGCCACTTTATCCAGTTTGTACTTGACATTCCCTTCGCCGAAAGACGTTGCGCCGTTCGCCTGCCATGGGCTTTATTTTTCGCTTGAACCCGCTAAAGTTGCATTTCAGCTTTTGGCGCGTGAAGTTGGATGCGCGCAGTCGACGGGCAGGCCCGTCGCGATTTGAAAGGACTTTGTATGGGACTTTTCACTGGTAAGACCGTGATCGTTACCGGCGGCGGCAAGGCCACGCTTAAGGACGGCTCCGCTGGTTCCATCGGCTACGGCATCGATATCGCTTTTGCCAAGGAGGGCGCAAACCTCGTCATTACCGGCCGCAACGTTGCCAAGCTCGAGGCTGCCAAGGAATCCCTTGAGGCCGAGTACGGCGTCAAGGTTCTGCCTGTTCAGGCCGATGTTTCGGCTGGTCAGGACAACGAAGCTGTCGTCCAGAACGTCATCGACAAGGCCATTGAGGAGTTCGGCCGCATCGACGCCGTCGTCAACAATGCTCAGGCCAGCGCCTCGGGTGTGACTATCGCCGACCACACCATGGATCAGTTTAACCTGGCCATTTATTCCGGTCTGTATGCCACCTATCTGTACATGCAGAAGGCCTACCCGCACCTGAAGGAGACCAAGGGCTCCGTGGTCAACTTTGCTTCGGGCGCCGGCCTGTTTGGCAACTATGGCCAGTGCAGCTACGCCGCTGCCAAGGAGGGCATCCGCGGTCTGACCCGCGTCGCTGCCAACGAGTGGGGCAAGGACGGCATCAACGTCAATATCGTTTGCCCGCTTGCTTGGACCGCCGCGCTCGAGAACTTCCAGGATGCCTATCCCGAGGCGTTCAAGGCCAACGTCCACATGCCGCCGGCGGGTCACTACGGCGACGTCGAGAAGGAAATCGGCCGCGTTGTCGTTCAGCTCTGCGGTCCCGACTTTAAGTATATGAACGGCGAGACCGTCACCCTCGAGGGTGGCATGGGCCAGCGTCCGTAGGAGTTACGGCGTTTTACCAAACGCCGTAACGGGCCGACGCTGCGCGGTCACCAGAGCGACAACTTGTCATTCAAAGAGGGCGGCATGACCAGAAGGTCTATGCCGTCCTCTTTTCATGCCAATTTGTTCGCTCTGGTGACCGCTCGCTGATGTTGTCAGAGCATCGGCGTTACCTTGACTGTTGGATGTAGTCGTTGGGGACGTTCTTAAATGACTAGTCGAAAGGGACACTCTTGCCGGCACTTGGGGACAGTCCCTGAGTGCCGGCAGATTGGGGCGCTCATTTGCAAGATGGCGCTGAAGACTGTCCCCAACGTCTAGCCGTTTAAGACTGTCCCCAACGACTACCCAACGACTAGCGCGGGAACCTGATCCTAATGCACTAGTTTCTGTCGAGTCGGTGCTTCTTGCGGGTTGCCCGTATAATGGTTTGCGTATGAACCGCAACCAAGGAGTTCCAGTTTATGGACCAGAACCTTTTTAAATTCGACCTGATTGCCGAGGATCCGACGACGCACGCGCGCGCCGGCGTACTGCACACCCCGCACGGCGACATCGAGACGCCGATCTTTATGCCCGTGGGCACCAAGGCAAACGTCAAGGGCATTCCTACCGAGACTGTCAAGAAGCTCGGCGCCCAGATCGTGCTCGCCAATACCTATCATCTGTCCATGCGTCCCGGCGAGGATACCATCGCCGAGCTGGGCGGCCTGCACAAGTTCATGAACTGGCACGGCCCCATCCTCACCGACTCGGGCGGTTTCCAGGTCTTCAGCCACAACGATGCCGTCAAGCTCACCGACGAGGGCGTGCGCTTTATCGTCAACGATTACGACGGCCGCCACGTGTTTTGGACGCCCGAGGACAACATGGAAATCGCCATGAAACTCGGCTCCGATATCTGCATGCAGCTCGACCAGTGCCCGGGCTATCCCGCCACGCGCGCCTACGTTGAGCGCGCCGTTGAGCTGTCGAGCATGTGGGCCGAGCGCTGCTATAAGGCGCATACCCGCGATGACCAGGCGCTCTTTGGCATCGTTCAGGGCGGCATGCACCTGGATCTGCGCCTGCGTTCGCTGCGCCATCTGGAGGAGTGCGGCGACTTCCCGGGCTATGGTATCGGTGGCTATTCGGTGGGCGAGGATCACGAGACCATGTTCGAGACCCTGGCGCCGCTCGTGAGCGAGTACATGCCCAAGCATAAGCCGCGCTACCTGATGGGTGTCGGCAACCCGACCACGCTCGTGCGCGGCGTTGGCGTGGGCATCGACATGTTTGACTGCGTGCTGCCGACGCGCACCGGCCGTATGGGCACGGCATTCTCCAGCGAGGGTCGCCTCAACTTCCGCAACGCTCGCTTTGCGCACGACGACGGTCCCATCGATCCCACCTGCACCTGCCCGGTGTGCACGGGCGGTTACAGCCGTGCGCTCATCCGTCACATGGTCACGCAGAAGGAGATGCTCGGCGGCATTCTGCTTTCGATGCACAACATCTACTACCTGCTCAACCTTATGCAGCGGGCCCGCCAGGCCATTATCGAGGGCCGCTACGGCGCGTTCGTGAGCGACTGGATGAACAGCCCTGCGGCGGTGGATTACTAAGAGCAGCACGGGCGCTTGCAGAGCGCGGGCAACGGCAAGGGGCGAGCGCCGGCCGGTCATCACGTTTGCTAACACCGCTTGCGCGACCGATGACCGATAGCTTGCAAGCACTTGATGCATCGTGGGTACCATACCGAATAGTTGATGTTCGGGCGGGTGTTTGGCGCACAGCGTCGACCCCGCCCGTTTTTCTTTTTCTCGATAGGAGTACCCATGATTAAGAATGAGAACGTCGAGGGCGAGCCTGTCTACGACGAGACGTACCGCCGCGGCCCCGTGGTCATGCGCGGCCCCATGATTCCTAAGGACAACACCTACGCCAACCTGCTGGCGCCCGAGGACTCGACCGACTGGCTGCATGCCGACCCGTGGCGCGTGCTGCGCATTCAGGCAGAGTTTGTCGATGGTTTTGGCGCGCTTGCCGAGCTTGGACCTGCGGTGACCATCTTCGGTAGCGCCCGCACGCCCAAGACCGATCCGCTCTACAAGGCGGCGCGTACCGTCGGGCGCAAGATCGCGCAACGTGGCGTGGCGGTCATCACCGGTGGCGGCCCCGGCATCATGGAAGCGGCCAACAGGGGAGCGGCGAGTGTCAACGGCAAGTCAGTTGGCCTAGGCATTGAATTGCCGCACGAGCAGGGGTTCAATAAATACGTGAACCTCGGCATGGACTTCCGCTACTTCTTTGTGCGCAAAACCATGTTCGTTAAGTACAGCTCGGGCGCCATCGTATTTCCCGGCGGCTTTGGCACGCTCGACGAGATGTTCGAGGTTCTCACGCTGGTGCAGACGCACAAGGTCAAGCGCATGCCGCTCGTGCTGGTGGGCACCGAGTACTGGCAGGGCCTATTCGACTGGCTCAACGGCCCGGTGATGAGCACCGGTATGATTAGCCCGCTCGATCCGGATCTGGTACACATTACCGACGACCTCAACGAGGCCGTTGACATTGCGCTCAGCGGGCTGATGTAGATCAATCGTGCCCACGCGACATGAATACGCATGGCAATCTGATGTTATCTAACATCAGATTGCCATTTATATTGGGTATACTGGTGTAAAAGACGAGGGCGAGGAGGTCGCAAATGTCTACAGCAACAGTTAAGCCTACGACGGTTCGAATCGAAGAGGGGCTCAAGGAGCAGGCGACTGAGTTCTTGGATTCGGTCGGCCTCAGCCTCAATTCCTATCTCAATCTTGCCGTTCGGCAGCTGGTAAATCAGCGAAAGATTCCTTTTGAGATTGTAGGAAGGGCGGAGGTGCCCAACGAGGTGACGAGGCGCGCCATGGTGATCGCCGAGGCTCATGAGCTGGGGATTTTGCCGGACGATAGCCTGTCATTCAATAACGCTGATGAGCTTATGTCATTCCTCGATGAGGAATAGCGATGTTCGAGATTAAAGTCGAGGCTCAATTTAAGGTGGACTACAAACGAACGATGCGCATGCATCCGCAACTAAAAAGTGAGTTTAAAGCGGCGGTTGCAGAGCTTGTGGCTCATGGGTCACTTCCGGCGGAGTATGGCGCCCACGAGCTCTCAAACCCGGGCGGAAACTACAACGGCCACATCGATTTCCACCTATCCGATGGCTTGGTCGATGTGGTCGTTCTTTATCTTCCCCATAAGACTAACCCAGTGATTAGGCTGGTGAGAATGGGCACTCATCAGGAACTGTTTCAGGGTCCGCTGGGCTGATCGCCGATTTCTAAGTTGCGGTGGAATAGGGATTGATTGGCGGCTAATAAGCCAAAAACAGTCCCTATTCCACCGCAAGAGGTAAAGGTGCCCCTAGTGGATGGGCTGGTAGCGGGGGCAGTAGCTGATGGCGATGGCATCGACGCCTACGTGGGTGGCGATGGTGCAGCCGATGGGGCCAGTGCCGGCGTCTACGTAGTCCTGGCCCGCGAGCGCCTCGTTGACAAGTTCCTGCTCCTCGGCGGCGCCGGTCGTGAGAACGCGCACGCTTGAGCCCGGGTGCTCGTCCAAAAACGCGAGGCAATCTGCCATGGTGTTGGCGACGATGCGCTTGGCGCCGCGGCCCTTTTTGATTGCCTTGATCTCGCCTGATTTCCACTCCGGCGAAACGGCCAGGCGAATGTTGAGCATCTGTGTCAGCTGGCCGGCGAGCTTGGGGGCGCGGCCGTTTTTGACCAGGTTCTCGAGCGTGCGGGGAATCAGCAGCAGGTGGGCGTCGGGCAGCGTCGCGCGGATCTGCGCCTCGGTCTCGTCCAAGCTGCGGCCGTCCTCGCGCATGGCAAGCGCGTACTCCACCAGCAGGCCCTCGGCGCCCGAGCCGGTGCGCGAATCGATGCAGCGCACGTCGAGCTCGTGGGTCTCGGCGACCAGGCATGCGTTGGAATAGCAGGCGGACCACTCGCTGCACAGCGAGATAAAGATCGCGCTGTCGTGGCCATCGGCGCGTACGCGGTCAAACAGCGCCTTGAACTCGCCGGCGCTCGGCTGCGAGGTGTGCGGCAGCTGCTCGGAGCCAGCCATGCGGGCGACGTATTCCTCGGCGGTAATCTGCACCTGGTCGAGCAGGTCCTCGCCCTCGATAATCACATGCAGCGGAATCACGTAAATGCCGAGCTCTTGGGCACGGGCGGGGGAGATGTCCGACGTGGAGTCGGTTATGATGGCAAAAGACATAATTGCACCTTTCGTTGGGGCGCTTGCGCGCCGCCTTCTGAGAGCAAAGTGCGACAAGTATAGTGGAGTCGTTCCACATTACTAGGTTCAATTGTTGAATAGTCAACAGTTTGAAGTGTCGGTGTGGAAATCATCAACTGGGGAAGAGGAATGCCGATGGAGGCGTTGGAGATAGGCAGACGGCCGGTCGTGCTGTTCGATTTTGACGGCACGGTGGCCGATACGGGCCGGGCGGTGATGACCTCGACGCGCAAGACGCTGGCTGCGCGCGGGTTTTCGGAGGCGCAGATGGGTGATCTGCGCCGCATGATCGGGCCGCCCCTGTGGAAGAGCTTTCACGACTTTTACGGCTTTTCCCGCGAGGAGTCGCTTGTGGTGGCCGATGAGTACCGCGCCTTTTTTGATGAACTGGGACCGGAGGAGTATCCCGTGTTCAATGGGGTCCCCGAGCTGCTGGATGGGTTGGTCGCCCAAGGCAAACGTATGGCCGTGGCGACGTCGCGCATGGAGGCCAAGTGCATCGACATGGTGCGTGAGCTCGGGCTCTCTCAGTTTGAGGCGGTGATTGGCATGAATCCGCCGCAGGGACGCGAGACCAAGGCCGATTCGGTCCGCGATGCCCTGGCGGCGCTCGGCGCGACGGCCGACGATGCCGTGATGATCGGCGATCGCTTTAACGATGTGGAGGGCGCGCACGCAATGGGCGTGCCGTGCATCGGCATCTATTCGGGCGCGGCGGCGCCGGGCGAGCACGAGGCGGCGGGTGCCGATGCGGTGGTGCACTCGGTGGCCGAGCTTGCTAAACTTTTCGCTATCTAATGACGTAATGTGAGGGGCGAGCGCGCTCGCCGCTCATTGGTAAGGAGGTCGTCCATGAATCAGGTGGAGCAGAGCGTCGCTGAGTATGTCGACGAGGTCTGGGAGGATGTCGTCGCTGATATCGAGCAGCTGGTGAGTTATCCTTCCGTGGCAGTTTCTGCCGATGCGGAGCCCGGCGCGCCGTTTGGCCGCCCGGTCCGTGACGCGCTCGATTGCGCGCTCGGCATTGCGCAGAAGCTCGGCTATCAGACGAGCGACGACGAGGGCTATGTGGGAATCGCCGATATCCCAGGCCGCGGCGACAAGCAGCTCGCGACTATCTGCCACGTGGACGTGGTTCCCGCCGGCCCTGGCTGGAACACCGATCCGTTCGCGATGGAGCGTCGCGAGGGCTGGTTGCTCGGTCGCGGCGTGATCGACGACAAGGGCCCGGCAGTGCTGTCGCTTTATGCCGGCGCGTACCTGTTCAAGCACGGCATTGTTCCGCGCTACACCTTCCGCGCGCTGCTGGGCTGCGATGAGGAAGTGGGCATGTCCGACGTTCACCATTATCTGGAGAACCACGCAGACCCCGACTTTTTGTTTACGCCCGATGCCGAGTTCCCGGTCTGCAATGCCGAGAAGGGCCAGTTTGGGGCGACGTTCGTGAGTCCCAAGATCGACGGCGGGCGCATCGTGTCGTGGAGCGGCGCCGAGGCGAGCAATGCCATTCCGTCGCAGTCCATCTGCGAGCTCGCGATTGCCGCCGATGAGCTGCCGGCGCCGGTCGAGAATGCTGACCGCCTGGAGATCACGGCTCTCGACAATGGTCATGTGCAGATTTTCGCCCACGGTATTGGCGGTCACGCCTCGATGCCCGAGGGGACGATCAATGCCGTCGGCCTGATCGTGTCGTATCTGCGCGAGGCCGAGGACGCGTTTGGTGCCCGCGGCGAACGCCTGCTGACGCCTGCCGAGCACGAGTTTGTCAAGTTTTTGGCCTTTGTGCATGCGGACGCCTATGGTCGCGGCCTGGGTATCGACGCGACGAGCCCGGCGTTTGGCCCGCTCACCTGCAACCCCGGCGTCATCCGCGTGGTGGATGGCCATATCGAGCAGGTCATCGACGTGCGTTTCCCTGATAGCACGAGCGCCGATACCATCCGCGAGCAGCTCGAGCCGCTCGTGGGGCGCTTTGACGTGACGTGTCGCCTGGGTCATGCAAAGGTGCCGTTCTCGGTGTCTGCCGACGATCCGGCCGTGAAGGCGCTTATCAATACCTATAACGAGTTTACGGGCAAGCACGCCGAGCCTTTTGCCATGGGCGGCGGCACGTACGCGCGCAACTTTGCCCGCGCCGTGTCGTTTGGCCCCGAGGAGACCGGCCTGGAGCTGCCCACATGGGGCGGCCAGATGCACGGTCCCAACGAGTGCGCCAACGAAGAGCAGCTCAAGCAAGCACTCAAGATCTATATTGTTGCGATCCTCCGTTTGAATGAATTAGAGCTTTAGGGTTTCGCGGTTTCCCAATCTAAGTTGCGGTGGAATAGTTCCTAGAATGGGCCATTTGATGGCCAAGCAGGAACTGTTTCACCGCAACTTTGTTTTTATTGGTGTAAAAGGTGCGCCATGTTCGGCGCTGGATTGTTATCCGTTTGTAAAGGCTGGGCCGCGCTTGCGGTAAGGGTCTATCAAATGGCCGTAAGAAACCGCAGATAAGGCGGTCGTCGCCCGATCGAGGCCGTATCTTTCCAAACAGCAAAGCGGGCAGGGTGCCCGCGAGTCGCATGTATGAAAGGAAGATCATGCTCGATCAGGCTTATTCTCGTCGTCAGTTCCTCGGCCTCGCTGGTGGTCTTGCCAGCATCGTCGGCCTCGGCCTCGTTGGCTGCGGTGGCGCAGGCGCTTCCAACGCCGCCGACAAGGGTAGCGCCGCTGCTGCCGAGTCCGTCTCCGGCGAGGTGACCTACGACGGTGCCTCCTCGTTCCAGGCTCTCGTCGAGGCTGCTGCCGAGAAGTTCATGGATGCCAACCCCGACGTCTCCGTCTCCGGCTCGGGCAACGGTTCGGGCAAGGGCCTGACCGCTGTCGCCGCCGGCACCGTCACCATCGGTAACTCCGACGTCTTCGCCGAGACCAAGCTCGAGGCCGACCAGGTCAAGAACCTCGTCGACCACGAGGTCGCCGTCGTGGGCATGGGCCCCGTCGTCTCCAAAAACGTGACGGTCGACGACCTGTCCCTCGAGCAGCTCAAGGGCATCTTCTCTGGCCAGATCACCAACTGGAAGGAGGTCGGCGGCGACGACGCCACCATCGTCGTCCTCAACCGCAAGGCCGGCTCCGGCACCCGCGCCACCTTCGAGGCCGCCGTCTTTGGCGACGAGGCCGTCGACTTTAAGGGCGACGCCGAGCTCGACAAGTCCGGCGACGTCCAGACTCAGATGGGCAGCACCGATAACGCCATCTCCTACCTCGACTTCTCGCACTTCGATGACTCCAAGTTCAACGCCATCAAGGTCGAGGGCGTGGAGCCCAAGAGCGCAAACGTCACCGACGATTCCTTTAAGATTTGGGCTACCGAGCACATGTACTGCGCGAAGGACGCCGACGAGGCCACCAAGGCCTTCCTGGAGTTCATGCTTTCCGACGACGTCCAGGGCAAGCTCGTCGAGGAGCAGGGCTTCATTCCCGTCTCTGCCATGAAGGTCGTCAAGGACGCCAGCGGCAAGGTCTCCGCTAAATAAGTAATCGCCCCGGAAAGGTTTGCAATGGCAAAACAGCTGCCAAAGCGCGACCTTGAGAACGTAGGCCTGGGCGTCACGGGCGCGTGCGTAGCGCTCGTGACGCTTGTCGTTGCCGCGCTCATCTTTATGGTCGCCCAAAAGGGCCTCTCGGCATTTGTTAAGGACGGCGTTTCGGTCGTCGAGTTCTTCACCGGTACCAAGTGGGACCTGGCCAACACAGCCGAAAACGGCCTGCCCTATACCGGCGCCCTGCCCCTGATCGTCACCTCGTTTGCGGTCATGGTACTCTCTACGCTCATCGCGCTGCCCATCGCCATCGGCTCTGCCATTTTTGCGGTCGAGATCCAACCAAAATTTGGCTCCAAGGTCTTTCAGCCGCTTATTGAGCTTTTGACCGGCATTCCCTCGGTCGTCTTTGGCCTGATCGGCTTTCACGTGGTCGTTGGCCTCATGAAGAGCGTTTTCCACGTGAGCACAGGCCTGGGTATCTTGCCCGGCGCTATCGTGCTGGCAGTCATGATTCTGCCGACGATGACCACGCTTTCGGTCGATGGCCTGCGCGCCGTGCCCGATAGCTACCGCCAGGGTTCGCTCGCGCTGGGCTACACCCGCTGGCAGACCATCTGGCACGTGGTGCTCAAGTCCGCCATGCCCTCGCTCATGACCGCAGTCATCCTTGGCATGACCCGCGCCTTTGGCGAGACGCTCGCCGTGCGCATGGTCATTGGCGGCATCGAGGCCATGCCGACGTCGCTGCTGTCGCCGGCGTCTACCATCACCACCACGCTCACCACGTCCATGGCGGTCTATGCCGAGGGCTCGGCCCAGGACGACATCCTGTGGGCGCTCGGCCTGCTGCTGATGGGCATGAGCCTCATCTTTATCCTGATCATCCATCTCATTGGCCGCAAGGGGGCGAAGGCTCGTGGCTAGCACGCGCATCCATATCGACGAGGCGAGACTCGGGCGTGTCCAAAGGCAAGACCGTATCGCCACGGGCGTGCTGACGGCGATTGTCGCCATCGTCATGCTTATCGTCGTCTCCATGGTGGCCTACATCCTGTTCGAGGGTATTTCGACGCTGTTCCAGCCGGGCTTTCTCACGCAGCCCGCACGCGCCAACGGAACGCAGGGCGGCGTGCTCTACCAGCTGTTCGACTCGTTCTATCTGCTGCTGATTACCCTGATCATCTCGGTGCCCATCAGCCTGGGCGGCGCGGTCTTCCTAGTTGAATACGCGCCCGACGGTCCCATTCGCGACATCGCCTCGACCGCCATCGAGACGTTGTCTTCGCTGCCCTCCATCGTCGTCGGCATGTTCGGCTTTCTGGTGTTCTCGGTGCAGCTGGGCTGGAAGTACTCCATCATCTCCGGCGCCGTCGCGCTCACCATGTTCAACATCCCCATCCTGGTGCGCGTGATTCAGCAGGCGCTCGAGGACGTGCCGCAGGCCCAGCGCGATGCGTGCCTGGCCATGGGCCTCACTCGCTGGGAGGCCACACTGCACATCCTGATTCCCGAGGCCATGCCCGCCATCGTGACCGGCATCGTGCTTTCGGCCGGCCGCGTGTTTGGCGAGGCCGCGGCGCTGCTCTTTACCTCGGGCATGAGCTCGCCGGTCCGCCTCAACTTCTTGAGCTTTAACCTGTCGAGCCCCACCTGCGCCTGGAACGTGTTCCGTCCCGGCGAGTCGCTGGCCGTGCACATCTACAAGATCTATGGCGAGGGCAGCCCCGAGGCCCAGCAGATCGTCTGGGGCACCGCGGCACTGCTGATGATTTGCGTGCTGCTGTTTAACGTAGTCGCCCGTATCGTGGGCAAGCAACTGGCAAGGAAGATGACGGCCGAATGAGCGATATGAATGCAACGCCCGCAACCGAGGCGGCCACGTCCGACACCCCCCAGGACTTTCTGTCGAGCGTGGGGGAGAGCGAGAGGCGCGTGCGCGTGAGCGGCAAGGCCGTGAGCGACGAGGTCGTGCTCTCCGCCAAGGACGTCAACGTGTACTATGGCGACCACCATGCGCTGCACAATACGTCGCTCGACTTCCACAAGGGTGAGATCACGGCGCTCATCGGGCCTTCGGGCTGCGGCAAGTCGACCTTCTTGCGTAGCCTCAACCTGATGAATCGCGAGATTCGCCGCTGTCGCGTGGAGGGCGAGATCAACTACCGCGGGCGCAACGTGAACACCAAGACCGAGAACACGTACGAGCTGCGTCGCTCCATCGGCATGGTGTTCCAGCAGCCAAACCCCTTCCGCAAGTCCATTCGCGACAACATCACCTTTGCGCCCAAGCGCCACGGCATCACCGACCGTGACGAGCTCGACCGCATGGTCGAGGAAAGTCTGCGCGGTGCCGCGCTGTGGGACGAGGTCAAAGACAAGCTCGACAAGAGCGCCTACGCGCTTTCGGGCGGTCAGCAGCAGCGTCTGTGCATTGCGCGCACGCTGGCGCTCAACCCCGACGTAATCCTGTTTGACGAGCCCTGCTCGGCGCTCGACCCCATCTCGACGCTGGCGATCGAGGACCTCATGTCGTCGATCGTGGCCGACCGCGCCATCGTCATCGTGACGCACAACATGGAGCAGGCGTCGCGCGTGTCCAACCGCACGGCGTTTTTCTACATGGGCGATATGGTCGAGTACGACGAGACCGACGAGATTTTCCAACGGCCCAAGGATAAGCGGCTGAATGATTACCTCACCGGCATGTTCTCCTAGTCCGGGACATGCTTGAGGCCCGCGGCGGCCACGGTTGCCGCGGGACTGATTGGAGAGGCGGGTCATCTCTTGCGGGAGATGGCCCGCCTTTTTGTGTCGTGTGCTGGTGCGCTTGCCCAAAACCACCACGAAGGCGCCCGTCCCCTTTGTGGTGGTTTTCGCTATCATGGAGAACGTTGAATTTCTACGAAGGAGCAGGGCATATGGCGATTCTTTTGGGATGCGATTCCGTCAGCCTAGAGTTTCCCACCAAGCATATTTTCGATAGCGTGACGCTCGGCGTGGGCGAGGGCGACCGCATTGGTATTGTCGGTAAAAACGGCGACGGCAAGTCGACGCTGCTGAGCGTGCTCGCCGGCACGCTGGAGCCCGATGACGGACGCGTGACGCACCGCCGCGGCATCACGATCGGTCTACTCGGCCAAAAGGACCAGCTTGTCGATACCGATACCGTGCATCATGCCGTTGTGGGTGACGCCCCCGAGTACGAGTGGGCGTCGAGCCCCCGTACGCGCCAGATCCTCGCCGGCCTCATTAGCGATGTGCCCTGGGAGGGCATGGTAGGCGAGCTCTCGGGCGGTCAGCGCCGCCGCGTGGACCTCGCGCGCCTGCTGATCGGCGACTATGACGTGCTCATGCTCGATGAGCCCACCAACCATCTGGACATGCGCACCATCAACTGGCTTGCGCGTCACTTAAAGGCCCGCTGGCAGCGCGGTCAGGGCGCGATGCTCGTGGTCACGCACGATCGCTGGTTCTTGGACGAGGTCTGCACCAGCATGTGGGAGGTTCACGACGGCCAGGTCGATCCCTTCGAGGGCGGCTATTCGGCATATATCCTGCAGCGCGTGGAACGCGACCGCATGGCCGCGGTTATCGAGGAGCGCCGTCGCAACATGGCACGTAAGGAGCTCGCGTGGCTGAGCCGCGGTGCCCAGGCGCGCTCCACCAAGCCCAAGTTTCGCGTGGATGCCGCTCGCGAGCTGATCGCCGACGTGCCGCCCGTGCGTGACGAGCTGGAGCTCAAGCGCCTGGCCGTGAGCCGCCTGGGCAAGCAGGTTATCGATGTGGTCGACGTGGACGCCGGCTATGCGGATACCGATGGCGCGCCCAAGCAGGTGCTCAACGACGTGACCTGGCTCATTGGTGCGGGCGACCGCTATGGTCTTTTGGGCGAGAACGGCGCCGGCAAGTCGACTTTGCTCGACGTGATCCAGGGCAAGATCGCGCCCCTGCGCGGCCGCGTGAAGATCGGCCAGACGGTGCGCTTTGGCGTGCTGTCGCAGCAGCTCGAGGAGCTCGAACCCTACATGGGTGACACGATCCGCGAGGTGCTCAGCCACTATAAGAAGTACTACGTCATCGACGGCAAGGAGACTTCGCCCGAGAAGCTCTGCGAGCGTCTGGGCTTTACGACGCAGCAGCTCTGGAGCCGCATCGGCGATCTTTCGGGCGGCCAGCGCCGTCGCCTGTCGCTGCTGCTGACGATCCTGGACGAGCCCAACGTGCTCATCCTGGACGAGCCCGGCAACGATCTGGATACCGACATGCTGGCGATTGTCGAGGACTTGCTGGACGGCTGGCCCGGCACGCTGATTCTGGTGACGCACGACCGCTTTTTGATGGAGCGCGTGACCGACCAGCAGTGGGCGCTGCTCGACGGCCACCTGACGCATATGCCCGGCGGCGTCGACCAGTACCTGCGCCTGTGCAACGCTACCGCCGAGGGCGAGCCCGTGGGCGCGCCGAGTGCCAAGACCGGCACGTTCGACACCGGTGCCGCGGCTGCGACGGCCGATAAGCCCAAGGCGAGCGGTCAGCCCAATGGCCTGTCCAACGCCGAGCGCCAAAAGCTCCGTCGTGAGGTGAGCTCGCTCGAGCGCAAGATGGAAACGCAGCGCGCTCGCGTGGAGGAGGCCGAGGCCGCCATGGCCCAGGTCGATCCCACCAACTACACGGCGCTGGGTGAGCAGCAGGCAAAGATCGACGAGGCACACGCCGCCATGGACGAGCTGGAGATGGCGTGGCTCGAGGCGAGCGAAAAGCTCGAGGGCGAGGAGTAGGCGAGAATGATCAAAGCCGCGTTTTTCGATATCGACGGTACGCTGCTGAGCTTTAAGACCCACCGGATTCCGGCGTCGGCGCAGCAGGTGCTCGACAGCTTTCGCGAGCAGGGAATTGCGTGCGTGATCGCCACGGGCCGTCCGACCTACCAGATGCCGGACTGGCTGTTCGACCTGGGCTGGGATGCGTACATTACGCTTTCGGGCCAGCACTGCTTTGATGGCAAGGGCGTTTACCGCAGCTGCCCGATCGATCCGGACGACGTCGCGGCGATCGTGGACCAGGTGGCGCAGGGGTGCTACGACTCGCTGTGCATGCAGGGCGAGAACTCGTTTGTGAACCGTCTATCCGAGCGCGTGGTGACGGCCGGCAGCAACGCGGGAATTGTCTACCACGAGGAGCCGTTTGAGCACGCCTTTGACGCGCCGGTCTACCAGTTTTGCGCCTTTGTGGATCCGGCCGACGAGCATATCGTGACCGACGCCGTGTCGCATTCGCTCACCACGCGCTGGTGCGACCTGTTCTGCGACATTATTCCCGCTAACGGCGGCAAGGACCTGGGTGTGGCGGCGACGCTCGAGCGGCTTGGTATCGACGCGAGCGAGGCGATTGCCTTTGGCGACGGCGAGAACGACCTGTCGATGTTTGCCGCCGTGGGCACGAGCGTGGCCATGGGCAACGCGCAGGATACCGTGAAGGCCGCGGCGACCTACGTGACGACCGCCGTAGACGACGACGGCATCTACAACGCCGCCGAGCACTTTGGCCTGCTATAGCTACGGATTCGGCACTTGGGGACGTTCCTTTTGCGCCGGCAGTCGGGGGCACTCCTTGCGGGGCGTGTCCCCGCTTTGTTTTCGTCCCGTGCGTTTTGTGAAACACGGTTAACTTTTTAGACAACGTAGTAAGACATAGGCAACTTTTGCGGTAAAGTAAATCAAGCAAAAGTATCCAAAGGCTAACTAGAAGCCATCGCGAAAGGCGGCCCATGGCCCTGCGTGAATCTGGAGAAGACTATCTCGAATCTATTTATGTGCTCTCGGAGCGCCAGGGCGTCGTTCGCTCGATTGACGTTGCCGAATACCTGGGCGTAACCAAGGCAAGCGTCTCTAAAGCCATGGCTGCCTTGGAGAGCAACGGCTACGTGGAGATGGGCAAACGCGATGTGCATCTGACGGAACGCGGTCTTGAGGTCGCCCGTCAGATGTGGGAGCGCCACTGCTTTTTCGTGGGGTTGCTGGAGGATGCAGGCGTTTCGGCTGAGGTTGCGTCGCAAGAGGGCTGCCACATGGAGCACTGCCTGAGCGAGGAGAGCTTTGAGAAGTTAAGGGCGATGTTGGGGCGGGAAGATGTGGCGGGCCCAACAACGGAAGCCTAACTGACTCACAGTGGCGCGGAGTTCGCGCAAAGCGCGAACCAGCGACCGGGACCAGTAGCCCCACCAACTAAGTCCAACTCAGACAAGGAACCCCGCCAACAAGCGATGCCCAAGAACCACCAGCGATGTCACCGCAGGCCGGGGCCGGGCTTGGTTTTGAAAACATTCCGCACTGATATTTTCTGTATTGAAGACGTCGATGATGCACCCGTATACCATTGACGTCGACACCATCAGA
>NZ_WWSY01000012.1 GCF_009876115.1 Collinsella aerofaciens
GGTACAAAGCCTTCTCTGGAGACACGTTTTACGTAGCAGAGTACGACACGACCTACCGTCAGCTTCGCTACAACAAGGGCTACGACTATCTAGGCGCAGAGGCAATCAGCTATACGTCGGGCTGGTACCGCTCCAACTATGGACACATAACCCAGTTCAAGTGTAACTACCGTGTGTACAACTAAAGCAACCGGCCGGGACGAGGGGCGACGCAAAAGCGTCGCCCCTCGTTTTTAACCATGTCAACTGAACCTAGTTCAGTTTGGTTGATTTCCGATCTCAGCCGAACACATTGATCGGAAAGGCCGTTCCCGCAGTCAGTCCAACGTCCCCGGGGCCCTTCTCAGGCCCCGGGGACGGCATTTTCCCAGTTGAAGGAACGGTGGAGATGTGTTTCGATGGGTCAGATTCGTGTCGTTCCGAAAAGACCGTGAACCTTTTGTGGGACGCGCGGCGCCGTGGTACCATAGCCGAGTTTGTTGTCTTGGTCGGAAACCAAGACGCCTTATGCGCTGATCGGTAACCAGCGCCTGACCAATAAGGAGTCCTACCATGAAGCAGGGTATCCATCCCCAGTATGTCGAGTGCACGGTGACGTGCTCCTGCGGCAACACCTTCAAGACGCACGCTACCGTGTCCGAGATGAAGGTCGAGCTTTGCAACGAGTGCCACCCGTTCTACACCGGCCAGCAGAAGTTCGTCGACACCGGTGGACGCGTCCAGCGCTTCGCCGACAAGTTCGGTGGCGCCGCTGCCGCCCAGCTCAAGAAGGCTGAGGAGGCCAAGGCTGCCAAGGCCGCCAAGGCTGCTGAGGCCGAGGCCGCTCGCAAGGCCGCCGCTGAGGCTAAGGCTGCCGAGAAGGCTAAGCGTGCCGCTAAGTTCGCCGAGGAGGCTGCCAAGCAGGCCGCCGAGGCTCCCGCAGAGGCTCCCGTCGAGGAGGCCGCTGCCGAGGCCGAGACCACCGAGGCTGCTGAGTAAATAGCTCGCCGCGGAATCACTCGCATTCATGGCATGAGGGCCGTGCATCCATTTGGGTGCGCGGCCCTTTTCTTTTTATTGGCGCAAGCTAACCTGTCCCCGTGGCACCAAATGGCAGAGAGACGGCGTTTGCTCAGATAAAACCTGCCAAAATAAACCTGTTCCATTGCGGCAGGTTGGTCATAGTTATTACGTGGCGGTCGAGGTCGACCGTATAGGCCGCGCCTTGTTTGGCTAAAGTACAATCATCTGTGTTTAACTCGCCCGCAGCTGCACGGCGTGGGCGATGGCCAAAAAGGAAAACCACATGGGATTCATGTCAAAGCTGCTGTCCTTTGGATCCGATAAGGACCTTAAGCGCTACTACAAGATCGTCGACCAGATCAACGGTCTTGAGCCCCAGTTTGAGAAGATGACCGAGGAGGAACTCCGCGGCCAGACCGATAAGTTCCGTGAGCGTTACGCCAACGGTGAGTCGCTCGACGACATGCTCCCCGAGGCCTTTGCCACCGTGCGCGAGGCTTCCAAGCGCACCATGGGTATGCGCCACTTTGACGTGCAGCTCATTGGCGCCATGGCACTGCACGAGGGCCACATCGCCGAGATGAAGACTGGCGAAGGCAAGACCCTCGTCTCCACGTTGGCCGGCTATCTCAACGCTATTGCCGGCAAGGGCGTGCACGTCGTTACTGTCAATGATTACCTTGCCAAGCGCGACTCCGAGTGGATGGGCCGCATCTACAAGTACCTGGGCATGACCGTCGGTCTGCTCCAGAACAACATGCCGCTCGAGCTCAAGCGCCCGGCCTACCAGGCCGACGTCACCTACGGCACCAACTCCGAGTTCGGCTTTGATTACCTGCGCGACAACATGGTTACCCGTCCCGAGCAGCGCGTGCAGCGCGGCCACAACTACGCCATCGTCGACGAGGTTGACTCCATCCTGATCGATGAGGCTCGCACTCCGCTGATCATCTCGGGCGCTGGCACCAAGTCCGCCAGTACCTACAAGGACTTCGCGCGTGCCGTGCGTGGCCTTGAGCGCGGCGAGGACGTGTCGCACGACATGCTTACCGCCACCGAGGACGTTGAACCCACGGGCGACTACGTCATGGACGAGGCCAAGCACACCATCGCTGCCACCGAGCGCGGTCTTAAGAAGATCGAGCGTCGCCTGGGTATCGATGACATCTATGCCGATCTCTCCGGCCAGCTGGTCAACCACCTGCAGCAGGCGCTGAAGGCCCAGTACATGTTCCACCGCGACAAGCAGTATGTGGTCACCAACGGCGAGGTCAAGATCGTCGACGAGTTCACCGGCCGCATTATGGAAGGCCGCCGTTACTCCGAGGGCCTGCACCAGGCCATCGAGGCCAAAGAGGGCGTGCTTGTACGCGAGGAGAACCAGACGCTGGCCACTATCACCTTGCAGAACTACTTCCGTCTGTATGACAAGCTCTCCGGCATGACCGGTACGGCACTCACCGAGGATGCCGAGTTCCGCGAGATCTACAAGCTGCCCGTCGAGGTCATCCCCTCCAACAAACCCGTTCAGCGTGTTGACCACGAGGACCTGGTGTACCGTACCATTCAGGCCAAGTACAACGCCGTCGCCGACGATGTCGAGCAGCGTCACGCCAAGGGCCAGCCGGTCCTGGTGGGCACCGTCTCCATCGAGAGCTCCGAGAAGCTGTCGGCCGCCCTTACCAAGCGCGGCATCGCGCACGAGGTCCTCAACGCCAAGCACCATGAGCGCGAGGCTCATATCGTTGCCCAGGCCGGACGCTACGGCGCCGTGACCATCGCTACCAACATGGCCGGTCGTGGTACCGACATCCTGTTGGGCGGCAACCCCGACGAGCTGGTGCGCGAGCGCCTTGAGTACGAGGGCCTGACCATGGAGGACGTGACGCCCGAGCAGCTTGAGCAGTTTAACGCCGAGGCCAAGGAGACCTGCAAGGCCGAGCGCGAGCGCGTGCTTGCCGCCGGCGGCCTGACCGTCATCGGCACCGAGCGCCACGAGTCCCGTCGTATCGACAACCAGCTGCGCGGCCGCTCCGGCCGTCAGGGCGATCCGGGCGAGACCCAGTTCTACCTGTCGCTCGAGGACGACCTCATGCGCCTGTTCGGTGGCGACAAGATGGACCGCGTCTCCAAGATGATGGTCACGGCCGATATGGGCGACGACATGCCCATCCAGCACAAGATCATTTCCAAGGCCGTCGAGAGCGCCCAGCACAAGGTCGAGAGCATCAACTTCTCCATGCGTAAGAGCGTCCTTGAGTACGACGACGTCATGAACAAGCAGCGCCAGGTCATCTACGCCGAGCGCAACAAGATTCTGGACGGCAAGGACCTGACCGATCACATCACCGAGGTCATGCACGATACCGTGTACCGCTGTGTTCAGGAGTTCTGCACCAAGGACAGCCACGAGGGCGAGCGCGATCTTGAGGGTCTGCGTAAGTGGGTCGTCGAGCTGACCGGGCATATCGATACCCCTCAGTTCCCCGACGAGGACTTTGAGGCCCTGGCCGCCGATGTCCTGGCCTATGTTGAGAAGTGCTACAACATGAAGGCCGAGCGACTGGGCGAGAACCTGATGCGCGAGCTCAATACCCAGGTCATGCTGCGCGTCATCGATACGCGTTGGATGAACTACCTGCAGGAAATGGACTACCTCAAGACCGGTATCGGCCTGCGCGGCTTTGGCCAGCGCGACCCGCTGGTCGAGTACAAGACCGAGGCCTACGGCGCGTTCCAGATCCTCGTCGACACCATGTACGAGGATTACCTGCGCACAGTTCTGCGCATCGAGATCAAGGCTGCCCCGCGTGCCGTGGAGCACAAGGAGGAGCCCGCGCTCGAGGGTGCGCACTTCTCCGGTCCTGCCGAGGTCGATGGTGACAACGGCGACTCGGTGCTGCGCAAGCAGGCGCAGGTGCAGGCCCGCACGGCTGTCCAGGGTGGTCCGGCTGCCGTCAACAACGGTGGCAAGGTGACCACCTATCGCAAGTCCGAGAGCGACGATCCGTACGTCAACGTGGGCCGCAACGACCCGTGCCCCTGCGGTAGCGGCAAGAAGTTTAAGTACTGCCACGGCAGGAATCGTTAATGGCTGAGGCTTTAGAGGTAACGCCCGCCGAGCTGGACGCGTTTGCGGACCGGCTCGGCGAGGTCGAGTCGTATCTCCACTTGGACGAAAAGCGCACGCGCGTGACCGAGCTCGAGGCCAAAAGCGTGGCCCCCGGCTTTTGGGATGACGCCGACGCCGCCCGTGCCACCATGGAGGAAATCGCGCGCACCAAGGAAGATATCGCTGCCGTGGACAACGCGCGCGGCGAGCTTTCCGATGCCCGCGCCGCGCTGGAGCTTGCCGAGGAGATGGGGGATGACCCCGATGCCGCCGCCCTTCGCGAGGAGGCTACAGCCACGGCTGAGCGCCTGGCCCGTGCCATCGATGAGCTTGAGCTTTCGAGCTGGTTTACCGGTGAGTTCGATCACGGCGATGCCATTGTGACCATCAAGCCCGGACAGGGTGGTCTGGAGGCCCAGGACTGGACCTTCATGCTTTTTAAGATGTACATGAAGTACTGCCAGCGTCGCGGCTGGAAGGTCACGATTAACGACTGCCCCGCTGCTGAGGTCATCGGCATCGACCGCGCGACCTTTACCGTCGAGGGCAAGGACGCATTTGGCATGCTGCGCGCCGAGGCCGGCGTCCACCGCTTGGTGCGCATTAGCCCCACCGACGACAAGAAACGCCGCCAGACCACGTTCGCCGGCGTCGAGGTCATCCCCGTGCTACCCGATGATATCGATATCGAGATCAGCCCCGATGACATCCGCGTGGACGTGTACCACGCGAGCGGCCCGGGCGGTCAGGGCGTGAACACCACCGACTCCGCCGTGCGTGTGACGCATTTTCCCAGCGGCATTGTGGTCACCTGCCAAAACGAGCGCAGCCAGATCCAGAACAAGGCCGCGTGCATGCAGATCCTCAAGGCTCGCCTGTACGAGATTGAGCTCGAGAAGCGCGCCGAGGCCCTGGATGAGATTCGCGGACCCAAAACCACGATTGGTTTTGGCAACCAGATCCGCAGCTACGTGCTCTACCCGTATCAGATGGTTAAGGACCTACGCACGGGCGTTGAGACCAGCAATGTCGAGGCCGTTCTTGACGATGGCGACCTGGACCCGTTTGTTATTGGCTACCATCGCTGGGCCACTGGCAACGCTGACGCAGAGATCCCATCTGCATAAACCGCCCGGTTTATGTGGAAATGGATAAAACCCTCCGAGCAGGGTGGTTTTGTATCCAAAGCAAACCCTGCGCAGGGGTGGTTTTTGTTCGGCGAATCGGTAGAATCGAATACAGCAAGAAGTTCAAAGCGCATCCGTTTGGGTGCGCTTTTTTGAGGGAGGCAGCATGGCATATCGTCTGGACATCAAGTGCATTCTTTCGATGAACTTCTTTCACGACCTGCCCCAGATCATGTTGGGGTGTGCCTTGGCCGCCATCGCGACCGACTTGTTTTTGATTCCCAACGGTCTTGCCGCCGGTGGCGTTACGGGCCTTGCCACCATTATCCAGGCGGTCGGCGCGGCGCGCGGCCTATCGCTTCCCGTTGGTATTCAGACGATCGTGATGAACGCCTTGCTGTTGTTGGTCGTTATGCGCGAGGGCGGCATGTTCTACGTGGTGCAGACCGCGACGGGCTTTGTGCTGCTGGGCTTCTTTACCGATCTGTTCGCCCCGTTTGTAGCACCTCTGGCGGATGCGGACCTGATGCTCCCTGCCATGTGGGGCGGCATTATTACGGGCATCGGTTACGGCATGGTGTTGCGCGCCGGCGCCAACACCGGCGGCTCGGACACGATTGGCCAAATCATCTCGCGTAACACCTCGCTGCCGGTGGGCTCGACCGTCATGGCGATCGATGTTGCCGTATGCGCGCTATCGGCTCCGGTCTTTTCAATCGAAAACGCACTGTATGCAGGCCTTTCGATGGTCATTAGCGGCTACGTGATCGATGCCGTGGTCGATGGTGGCAACAAACGCCGTATGGTACTCATCATCTCGGACAAGTTCCCTGATATCGCTGCCGATATCATGTATGGCCTGGGTCGTGGTTGTACCAAGTTTAAGGCGACTGGCATGTATTCGGGTGCCGAGAAGCCAGTGATTATGGTCATCGTGAGCCGTCGAGAGCTCAATACCCTCAAGACGATCGTGCGCGAGCGCGATCCTCATGCCATCGTGACGGTTGCCGACGTTACGGAAGCCTTCGGCGAGGGATTCAAGGACATTAGCGCGTAGGGTCGATCGCGTTCCATCCAAAAGACGTTCACATTGATAAACCGTTTCATCAGCGGTTCTGCCTGCTAAATTGTTCAAATAATGATAAAAACTCTGGTAAAGCCATCAGTTTCCAGCATAATGAATGACGTACGTGCATTGCGGCTGTGTTGGGATTACCTTCGGTGCCGTGCGCATTTTGTCTAATGAGGATGAAAGGAAGGCACAATGAGCGACGAAGAGCTCAAAAAGGTTGCCAACGAGGTAAGGAAGGGCATCGTCACCGGCGTGCACGCTGCCAAGTCCGGCCATCCGGGCGGTTCGCTCGGCGCTGCCGACATCATGACCTATCTGTACTTTGAGGAAATGAACGTCGACCCGGCCGATCCCCGCAAGGCCGATCGCGACCGTTTTGTGCTCTCCAAGGGCCATTGCGCTCCGGGCCTGTACGCCGTGCTCGCCGAGCGTGGGTTCTTCCCCAAGGAGGATCTCGAGACGCTGCGCCATATCGGCAGCCACCTGCAAGGTCATCCCAACATGAACGACACCCCGGGCGTCGATATGTCCACCGGCTCGCTCGGCCAGGGCATCTCCGCCGCCGTGGGCATGGCGGTTGCCGCCAAGCACTGGGGCGATACTTACCGCACGTACGCCCTGCTGGGTGATGGCGAGAGCGAGGAGGGCCAGGTCTGGGAGGCAGCCATGTTTGCCGGCAACCAGCAGCTCGATAACCTCTGCGTGATCGTCGACCACAACGGCCTGCAGATCGACGGCCCCGTCGAGGAGGTCAACGACCCCATGCCGCTCGCCGACAAGTTCCGCGCCTTTAAGTTCCACGTGGTGGAGCTTGCCGACGGCAACGATTTCGATCAGATCCGCGCCGCCTTTGCCGAGGCCCGCGCCACCAAGGGTCAGCCGACCGCCATCATCGCCGAGACCACAAAGGGCAAGGGCGTTTCCTTTATGGAGAACCAGGTTGGTTGGCACGGCAAGGCCCCCAACGATGAACAGTTTGAGCAGGCCATGGCAGAGCTCACGGCCGCCGGAGAGGAGCTCTAGGATGGCAGACGTCAAAAAAATCGCCACGCGCGTAAGCTACGGCGAGGCCCTCGTCGAGCTCGCCAACGAGCACGATGACTTTGTGGTCCTCGACGCCGACCTGGCCGCCGCCACGCAGACCGGCAAATTTAAGGCCGCTTGCCCCGACCGCTTCTTCGACGTGGGTATCGCCGAGAGCAACCTGATGGGTGTTGCCGCCGGTATCGCGACCACCGGTCGTGTTGCCTTCGCGAGCACCTTTGCCATGTTCGCTGCCGGTCGCGCCTTTGAGCAGGTCCGTAACTCCATCGGCTACCCGCACCTTAACGTTAAGATCGGTGCCACGCACGCCGGTATCTCGGTGGGCGAGGACGGCGCCACGCACCAGTGCTGCGAGGATATCGCCCTGATGCGCGTCATCCCTGGCATGACCGTGATTGTTCCCGCCGACGACGTCGAGGCCCGCGCCGTGACGCGCGCCGCCTACGAGTGCGACGGTCCGGTGTACATGCGCTTTGCCCGTCTGGCCTCGCCGGTTATCAACGACCCCGAGACCTACAAGTTCGAGTTGGGTAAGGGTATTGTCATGCGCGAGGGCGCCGATGTGACCATCATCGCCTGCGGCCTGATGGTCGGCGAGGCTCTCGAGGCCGCCGAGCAGCTCGCTGCCGAGGGCATCGATGCCGAGGTCATCAACATGCACACCATCAAGCCCATCGATGCCGACCTGATCGTCAAGAGCGCCACCAAGACCGGCCACGTCGTGACCGTCGAGGAGCACTCTGTGATCGGTGGCCTGGGCAGCGCCGTTGCCGACGTCCTGTGCGAGCAGTGCCCGACGCCGCTCAAGAAGATCGGCGTCAACGACACCTTCGGTGAGTCTGGCCCGGGTGCCGAGCTCCTGCACAAGTACGGCCTGGACGCCGCCAACATCGTGGCGACCACCAAGGAGTTCTTGGCATAAGGCAAGACGAGGCAAAGTATCGTCTCAACAACCACATCCAAGCCAGAACAGGGGCATCCCCAAAGAGGGCGCCCCTGTTTTTGTTGAATTTAAATTAGAGTCCTGCCAAGCAAAGGTCCCATGGGGAAACGGGCCCATCCCAACAAAGTGCAATTCAGACCCTTCCAACTTTGTATGCGCAGCATTTCAAGTTGGTGCGTCGGTCCCATAGTAGCCGCAGGCCGGGCGCAGGGTTACCTCCCAAATCTTTCCGCAGCGCAGGCCGGCGTTTGTCCGCAGCTCCGCAGGAGCAGGACAAATGCCGGCCATGCGCGAGGACGATTTGGGAGGTAACCCTGCGCCCGGCCGGTGGGATCCCAAAGCCCGCCATGCTTCTTATGTGCAGCAAAGCTAATGCTGCTAAAATGTAAAGCGCTCATGTAGTTTAAACGCACGACGATAAGGAGCACCAGTGGGTAACCACTTCCGTACCTCCGGTGCGGGCGATGATGCCCCCAAGACGCAGGCAGGCGTCCAGGGCAGTCGTTTCGCCACTCCGGATTCAGAGGGCCAGCCTGTTGCTCAGGCCCCCGCTCAGCCGGCAGATCAGGCACAGCCGGCATCCGATCCCTTTGCCTACAATCCCACCAGCGATGTCGCGCTTTCCGGCACGGCGGGTTTTGAGCCCGTTCAGGCCGTGACCGCTCGCGTGGAGCAGCCTCAGGCTGGTGCCGCCACGCCGCAGCCTACCATGGCCGGCATTCCCGACCCCTTGGCCCCTGCGACGCCGGCTCCTCAGCCTGCGCAGTCCGGTCTCTTTGCCGCTATTCCCGACCCCATGCAGCCTGCTGCCCCGGTGGTCGAGAGCGATCAGGCAGCCGAGGTCGCAAGCCTCGATAACGCGCTCAACAACCCCGATTTTACGTCGGTGTTTGCGCCCATCGATCCGCAGGCCAGCCGCAAGAAGATGGCCAAGCAGGCCGGTGTCGAGCCCGTCATCCTTATGGAGCATGTCACCAAGATCTATCCGGCACAGCCTAACAAGCCTGCACTCGACGACATCAACATCGAGATCTATCCGGGCGAGTTCGTCTTCCTGGTCGGTCACTCCGGCTCGGGTAAGACCACGCTGCTGTCGACGCTCAACCGCGACGTCAAGCCGACGAGCGGCCGCATCCTGGTTGCCGGTCAGGACCTCATGAAGATCAAGAACCGTAAGGTTCCGTTCCTGCGCCGCCAGATTGGCGCCGTGTTCCAGGACTTTAAGCTTCTGCCGCAAAAGACCGCCTACGAAAACGTGGCGTTTGCCCTGCAGTGCATCGGCAAGCCCAAGGGCGTCATTCGCAGCCAGGTGCCCGAGGTGCTGCGTCTGGTCGGTCTGGCCGATCAGATGGACTCGCTGCCCGACCAGCTTTCCGGTGGCGAGCAGCAGCGCGTTGCCGTCGCCCGTGCTATGGTCAACCGTCCGCCGCTGCTGATCTGCGACGAGCCCACGGGCAACCTCGACCCGGCGATCTCGCTGGGCATCATGAAGCTGCTTGAGCGTATTAACCGCACCGGCACCACCGTGATCGTCGCCACGCACGACCGCGAGATGGTCGATAGCATGCACCGTCGCGTGATCGCCCTCGAGGGCGGCCACGTCATCCGCGACCAGGAGAGGGGAGGTTACGGCAACTATGGCACCAACTAACGTGGGCTACTCCTTCAAAGAGGCAATCAGCCACTTCTTCCGTAACTGGACTACCTCGCTCGGCGCCGTCATCACGATCTTCCTTTCGCTGTTTATCATCGGCCTGTTCATCATGGGCTCTGCGATGCTGAACTCCGTGATCGGCACCGTCGAGGATCAGGTTGTCATCAACGCGTTCATTAGTGATGACGCCGATCAGGCCGATGTTCAGGCTTTTGAGGCCGAGCTTAAGACGTGGAATAACGTCAAGTCCGTGACCTATAAGGACAAGGACGACGCGCTGGCCGAGTATACGAGCAAGATGTCGGGCAACGCCGACGCCACCATGAGCGCGCTCGATGGCCAGAACCCGCTGCCGGCTTCCTTCGCTATTGAGATGGACGATCCGTCCAAGGTCGAGAGCACGGCAAAGAAGCTCAAGAAGGATGCCGATTTCCAGAAGATCGCGGATGACGGCGACGTCAACGCGAGCGTGCTGTACGGCCAGGAGGAAGTGAGCCGCCTGTTCCAGGTGACCAACTACATCCGCATCGCCGCCGTGGTGCTCGTTGGTCTTCTGACCTTTATCGCATTCATCTTCATCAACAACACGATTCGCCTGTCCATCACGGCGCGTCGTCGTGAGATTGCGATTATGCGTCTGGTCGGCGCCAGCAACGGCTTCATTCGTGGCCCGTTTATCACCGAGGGCGTGCTGCAGGCCATTTTGGGCTCGCTGCTTTCCATCGGCGTTCTGGAGCTGCTGCGCAATCTGATGATCCCGCGTCTGCAGGAGAGCATCGGCTGGATGTCGTTTGCCCTGCCGATGCAGTACTACCTGGTGACCTATGCTGCGCTGATTCTGGTCGGCGTGATTATCGGTCTCTTTGGTTCTGCCATCGCCATGCGCCGCTACCTGCGCGTGTAGGCATGCTTGGAATTCATCCCTTCCAACGGGTCGTCTCTTATGGGGCGGCCCGTTTTTTGATCCCTAGGGGACGGCAGGAAAGCGAATCATTTGGGTAGACTCTTTGGAGTTCGCAATCGATAGTTAGGAGGCGCCATGGGGCGCAATAACAAGCATAAGCGTGGAGCTCGCAATCAGCGCGGGCCGGTGCGCAGCGAACGCCGTCCGAGCCTGACCGGGCGCGTGCAGCTCCATGAGCATAGCGCCTACGTTGTAACCGAAAACGGCGACTACAAGGTCATGGGCCGCGGTAAGCGCGAGATCATGGATGGCGATACCGTTGCCGTGAGCATTAAGAACAGCCCGCACGGTGAGCGGCGCGCCGTGATCGAAAGCGTGGTTGAGCGTGCAGCCATAAGCGTGGTGGGCACGTACCAGACCGCCGGTCCGCTCGGTGTGATCGAGCCGCTCGATTCGCGTCTGAAGGCCGACTTCTTCATTCTGCCCGAGGATACCTCGGCGGATCGTCTGGGTGTCCACCCGGGTGATGCTGTTGTCGCGCGCATTTTGACCTACCCGACGCGCCTGGAATCGGGTACCGTGACGATCGAACGCCGCATTGGCGGAGATGACGCGCCCGATTTGGGCGTTCAATATGTGATGGCGCGTTACGGCTATACCGATAGCTATCCCGAGGCCGCGCTGGACGAGGCCGAGGGGCTTTCGCTCGATGTGTCCGCGGCGCTTAAGGACCCGCTCCGCCGCGATCTGCGCGACCGCTTTGTCATCACGATCGACCCAGTCGACGCGCGCGACTTTGACGACGCCATTTCGCTGGAGCGCACGCCCGAGGGTGGCTACAAGCTGGGTGTGCATATCGCCGACGTTTCACACTATGTGGCTTGGGACGGGCATATCGATCTTGAGGCTCGCCATCGTACGACATCGGTGTATCTGGCCGATCGCGTGCTTCCCATGCTGCCCGAACGCCTGTCCTGTGACCTGTGCTCGCTTCGCCCTGACGAGGACCGTCTTGCGTTTACCGTTGACATTGAGCTCGATGCACAGGGTCGCGTGCGGCATTACGATCCGTACCCCAGCGTGATTCGCTCGCGTGTGCGTATGGACTATGACGGCGCCGAGGCGCTGCTGGTGCGTGCCGGCGCGGTTGAGTATTCGGTGCTGGAGGGTGCAGCCGAGGATGTTGCGGCTGCCGAGACCTCGCGCGAGGAAGCGCTTGAGCGCGGTCTTGCGTGCGAGGAGGCCGCCCGCGGCTACAACGTCGACCTCGGCGATTTCCTTGTCGCCGCTAACGAACTCGCCGAACTCCGCCGTCGTATCCGTCGCGCCCGCGGCTCGGTCGATTTTGACACGGCCGAGATTCGTGCTCTGTTGGATGAGGACGGAGTGCCCGTGCAGATTGTGGCGCGTGAGCGTTCGTGTGCCACGTCGCTTATCGAGGAAGCTATGCTGCTCGCCAACGAGTGCGTTGCAGAGTGGCTGGCAGACCGTGATATCGAGGCCTGCTATCGCGTGCATGAGGATCCGAGCCCCGATAGCCTGCACGGTGCCGCCGTTGCGCTGGCGCAGCTAGGCATCATCGACGATCGCCGTGCTGCCGGTATTGCCCTGGGGAGCCCCGATGAGCTGCAGGCTGCAGTCGATGCTGCCGCCGGTACGGCCAACGCACCGCTCGTTAACACGCTGCTTCTGCGCAGCATGCAGCGCGCGCTGTACAAGCCGCGCAACGAGGGCCACTTTGCGCTCGCCGCGCCGTGCTACTGTCACTTTACGAGTCCCATCCGTCGCTACCCCGATCTGGTGGTGCACCGCGTGCTCAAACTGCAGTTGGCCTATGAGCGGCTCGGCGGCAAGGACGCCTTGGTCCGTACGCCGCGGCTGATCGGCAAGGGGCGCGAGTCGCTGCCGCGCATTCTGCCGCAGATCTGCCGCGCATGCAGCGATGCCGAGCGCGCGGCAGATGCCGCCAGCCATGCGACGCAAAAGATCAAGATTGCCCAGTACTATGAGGACCGTCTGGGCGAGCGCTATGCCGGAACCGTCTCGTGGGTTAGCAGCATGGGCCTTTTTGTGCGCTTGGACCTAACGCAGGTCGAAGGCTTGGTTTCGATCAAGAGCCTGGGCAACGAGTGGTTCGAGTTCGACGAGGACGCGCTTACGCTCACGGGCGCCGACACGGGGACTCGCTATGAACTGGGTCAGCGCGTGATTGTCGAGGTCTCGCGCGTCAATACCACGCGTGGGCACTTGGACTTTAAGCTTATCCATTAGCCAAACCCCGACTCATGGTGGGGGAGCGGAGGGCGGCCTTTCGGGACCGCCCTTCGCATTTGAATCGTGGCTACCTTGCCGTCTGCTCGGTCGCCCGCTTACCTGCTATTTGAGAGGTAAAACCTACCAAAATAAACCTGTCCCTTTTTGGTAGGTTTACAAGAAAGCGGGGATGAGATGGCGACGGTGTACGGTTATGCGCGGGTGAGTTCGCGCGATCAGAATCTGAATCGACAGCTGGATGCGCTGGGCGCCTATGGCGTGGGCTCGGCGAATATTTATGCCGACCATGCGAGTGGCAAGGACTTCGATCGACCGCGTTATCGCGAGCTGCTGCACGTCCTGGGAGACGGGGACGTGCTGGTGGTGCTTTCTATCGACCGACTTGGCCGTAATTACTCCGAGATTCTTGAGGAATGGCGACGCATTACCAAGGAGCTCGGGGTTGCCATTGTGGTGTTGGACATGCCATTGCTTGACACGCGCGTCAGGGCCAGCGGCGCGCCGGATGTGACCAACACCCTGATTGCCGATATTGTGCTGCAACTGCTGAGCTACGTGGCGCAGGTGGAGCGCGAGAATATCCATCGGCGCCAGGCGGAGGGAATTGCAGCGGCGCGGGCGCGAGGGGTCCGTTTCGGTCGACCTCGCAAGCCGTGCCCTCCTCAGTTTGAGCTGGTGCGCGATAGCTATGAGGCGGGCGATATTACCCGCAGCCAGGCGGCAAAGTGCCTGGGCGTGTGCGTGGGGACGTTCGATCGCTGGATGCGCGAGGCGGGGTAGGGGTTTGCGTCGCTTTGTCGCTTCCTGTTGCGATTCAAATTTTGATACGGTGACGATGCCATTTGGGGCTACACTCGCTGATATTCAAAAAAGGAGGTTGGCCCTTGGCGCGCGTAAAACAAATAATCGGATGGACCGCGATCGTTCTGTTCGCTGCAACGCTGGCGGGCATCTGGGTGCTGACGGAGCAAAATGCGGCGCAGACGTCGTTGCTGAGCGAGTCCACCGCGCGTGTGGTGGAGGGTCAGGCTACGGGCGTTCAGGCCGCCGATGCCACGGGTGAAGCCCAGACGGAGAACGGAATGACCGGGGGCACCGATTCGGTTGCCTCGAATGTCCGGTCTGGCCGACTTGCTTCCATTCGCATGTGGGTGGGCGCAAACGTCCGTCGCGTTGCCCATACCGTAGAGTTTTTCTTCGTCGGATTGTTCGCCTCGGTGATCGTGGCTTGCTTTTCCAGGCGTCCGTGGAGCGTGTGCTCCCGTTGCGTGCCCGTATTGCTCTTTTGCGCCGCCTGCTCCGTTGGCGATCAGGTACATAAGATCTTTGTTCCCGGCAGGCATTTCGACGTTATCGATTTAGGATTCGATGCTGCGGGCTATATCACCGCCATGCTGTTGGTATTGCTGGCAGCGGCGTTGGTGCGCCATGCGACTCGGCCGATCGGCGCCCATGCGAGGCGCTAGCCGGTAACAAACCCGTTTCTGATAATGCGGCCTCGTTGAATTATTTTGTGTCGCGCGTATTTCCGAGCGGTCGGATTTGAGGGGCGAGCGGTAGAACGCTCGCCCTTTGTGCGCCACGATGCGGCACAATGTACCGCAAAAGCTGTTTGTATCCGGTACGAATCGTTCGTTGGTCTTTAATTCTTCTCAACGGAGGTGTTTGAGATGGCAAACGGATTGCTTTTGCGGCTTCGCGAGCGTGAGCTCAGCGCGAGCCCGGCGGAACGCAATGTCATCGCATATGTAAGCGCTCATCCGCACGAGGTGGTCGGGCTGTCCGTCCGCGGTCTTGCCGATGTCACGTTCTCCTCGCCCTCGAGCATTTTGCGCTTTTGCAAGCGTTTGGGTTTTGCGGGCTACAAGGAGTTCCAGCGCGAACTGATTGCCGAGCTGGCGCTCTTAGGTGACAAGAAAGACGTAGCCCTCGAGGACATCTCCATGGATGACAGCGTCGAACGTATCGTGGGGAAGGTGATGAAAAGCAACGTGCGCACGATCGAGGCGACGGCGCGAACGCTCGATTACACCGTCTTGGAGCGATGCGCGGCCCGTCTTAAGCGGGCACGCGCGGTCAATCTGTTCGGTATTGGTGCCTCTCGTTTGGTCGCGCACGACCTGGCGCAAAAGCTCATGCGTGTCGACAAAGAGTGCCATCTGTACGACGACTGGCATGATCAGCTCTTATGTGCCAAGAACATGCATGAGGGCGATATGGCAATCGCCTTTAGCTACTCGGGCTTGACGCAAGAGGTGCTGGACTGCACCGCCGAGGCTCAACGTCACAACTGTCCCGTTGTGGCCGTTACCAAAGTAGATGGATCATCCAAGCTTGCCACCATGGCCGATGCCGTGCTCGGCGTTGCTGCGAGTGAACCCTTGGTCCGCAGCGGTGCCATGGCTTCGCGTATGGCCCAGCTTATGGTTGTCGATGCCCTTTACGCTGCTTACGTTGCCAGCGACTACGAACGGGCGACGCATGTCATTAAGCAAAACTACATCGAGAAACAGGAAAGATGAGGTGAATGAAATGCTCGATTTAACAAAATTCACGACCGAACAGCGTAATCAAAGGTCAATGGACCTCGATACGATGACATCGCTGCAAATCGTCACGACGATGAACGATGAGGATCTTCGTGCCGTCCAGTCGGTCACGAAAGTGTTGCCCCAGGTTGCCACAGCAATCGACTGGGCTGCTGAGGCACTCGAGCGCGGCGGGCGCGTCTTTTACATGGGCGCAGGCACCAGCGGTCGTCTGGGCGTACTCGACGCTTCGGAGTGTCCGCCCACGTTTGGCGTGTCACCCGATCTGATTGTCGGGCTCATTGCCGGAGGCGAGACGGCGTTTATCAAGGCTGTCGAAGGTGCCGAAGACAGCGATGAGCTTGGCGCGAACGACCTGCGAGAGCGTGGACTCTCGGACAAGGATCTTGTCGTTGGCCTGGCGGCAAGCGGCCGTACTCCTTATGTGGTGGGCGGCCTTGCGTACGCCAAGGCAACTGGGTGCAAGACCATTGCAATTGCCTGCAACCAAGGGTCGAAGATCGGGGAGAGCGCAGATCTTGCCATTGAGCCCGTGCCCGGTCCCGAGGTGCTGACCGGCTCAACGAGGCTCAAGGCGGGAACGGTTCAAAAGCTCATTCTCAACATGATTTCGACCGGTGCCATGGTCAAGATCGGCAAGGTATACCAAAACCTGATGGTCGATGTGCAGCAGACGAACGAGAAGTTGGTGGTGCGCGGCCAGAACATCGTGATGGAGGCGACCGGCTGCACGCGCGAGCGCGCCGTTCAGGCGCTTGCAGATGCCGGCGGCCATGTAAAAACCGCTATTGTCTCGGTACTGTTGGACTGCGATGCCGAGCAGGCTGCGGTAGCTCTTGAGCGGGCGCGAGGCCATGTCCGTGCTGCGGTGAGTGGCCATGAGAAGAGCAATGCCGACGCCCAATAGGTGCGCGGCGTGAGCTGATATGACATCCAGACGAGATACCCAATACAAGGAGGAGTTATGACGAACAAAGAGCTGGCTCAAAAGCTGCTGGACCTTTTGGGCGGTAAAGACAACGTGCTGGCAAACGCGGCGTGCATGACGCGCCTGCGCGTGACCGTCAAAGACACGGGCAGCGTCGACGCGGAGGGCATTAAGGCACTCGACGGCGTGATGGGCCTGGTCGAGGACGACACGATGCAGATCGTGCTGGGTCCGGGCAAGGTGAATAAGGTGCTCGAGGAGTTCTCCAAGCTCACCGGCCTTGCGAAAGGCGTTGCCGACGAGAGCGTGGTTGACGCTGCGGCCACAAACAAGGCCGCGCAGAAGGCAAAGTACGAGTCCAAGCCGGTTCAGGCCTTCCTCAAGAAGATTTCCAATGTCTTCGTTGCCCTGCTTCCCGGCATCATTGCGGCTGGCCTCATCAACGGTATCTGCAACGTCATTAACGTCTCGACGGCAGGCGCGCTTGCAGGCGAGTGGTGGTACCAGGGCATTCGTTCCATGGGCTGGGCCCTGTTTGCCTATCTGCCCATCTTGGTGGGCTATAACGCGGCACGTGAGTTTGGCGGCTCCGCTGCGCTGGGCGGCATCGCCGGCATGATGTGTATTGCCAACAGTGCCATGCCCCTGCTTGCGCCTGGTGCGGCTGATCCTGCCGCTGCCATTCTGCTGCCGCTCACCAATGCGCAGTACAACCCCGCAGCGGGCGGCATGATCGCGGCTCTTATCGCTGGCGCATTTTTTGCCTGGATGGAGCGTCAGATTCGCAAAGTTATGCCCAACGCACTCGACACGTTCTTGTCCCCGCTGCTGGTGCTCATCATCGGCGCCTTTGCTCTGATGCTCGTCATCCAGCCGGTTGGCGCATGGCTGACGACTGCCATCTTTAGCGTTTTGACCTTTATCTTCGAGAAGCTGGGCGTCCTGGGCGGCTATATCCTGTCGGCAGGCTTCTTGCCGCTGGTTTCCGTCGGCCTGCATCAGGCGCTCACGCCGATCCACGCTATGCTCAACGATCCCGACGGCGCTACCAAGGGCATCAATTACCTGCTCCCCATCCTTATGATGGCTGGCGGCGGCCAGGTCGGTTCCGGTTTGGCGCTGTACTTTAAGACCAAGAACGCCAAGCTCAAGAAGTACGTCGCAGAGTCCATTCCCGTTGGAATCCTGGGTGTGGGCGAGCCTCTGATGTATGCCGTTACGCTGCCGCTCGTTCGTCCGTTTGTGACGGCCTGCCTGGGTGCCGGATTTGGCGGCGCGCTCGCGGCGCTGCTTCACATCGGCACGGTTTCTCAGGGCGTTTCCGGTCTGTTTGGCCTGCTGATCGTCGTTCCTGGCCAGCAGCTCGGCTACGTTGCCGCTATGCTGCTTGCCTATGCCGCCGGCTTTGTCCTGACGTGGTTCTTTGGCGTCGACGAGCAGAAGATCAATGAGTTCTTTGGCGAGTAGTTTGATATCGCGAGCCGTGTTGCTCGGGGTTCGCGGCGCGCGGCAGATTTCTTGATGCTATGGTTGTGCCGGCGGGGCTAACTGCTCCGCCGGCCTTTTTTAAAGGAGCGTTGTAGCGTGAAAACGGGTATTTCGATTTATCTTTCCAGCCCTTTGCAGGATATTGAGCGGACGATTGAGCGTGGTGCCGCGGCGGGTGCGCGCTACGCGTTCACCTCACTGCATATTCCCGAGGATGGGGGAGCGGCGTATGCCGATAAGGTCCGTCATGTGCTGTCGCTGCTCTCCGCCCGCGGCATTGCGCTCATCGCCGATGTGGGGCCGCGCACGTGCGATTTGCTCGGGCTTGAGCGCATCGAGGACCTGCGCGATCTGGGGTTGGAATACCTTCGTTTGGACTATGGCTTTAGCGCCCAACGGGTCGCGGAGCTGTCCGGTGTATTTCGCATAGTGGTCAATGCATCGACGGTGAGTTCTGATGAAATCGCATCGTGGCGTGAGGCCGGTGCCGATGTGACTCGTTTTGCCGCCTGCCACAATTTTTACCCCAAGCCTTATACCGGTTTAGCTCTGGAGGACATTGCTCGGGTGAATCTTCGTCTTGCGGCGCTTGGATTCGAAATCATGGCTTTTGTGCCGGGTGATGCCAACGTTCGCGGGCCGGTATTCGAGGGACTGCCGACGGTCGAGGCGCAGCGCGGTCGCGCGTCAAAGGTTGCTCTCAATATGCTTGAGCTTGCACATGGCGCCGATTGCGACATTGTGTTGGTCGGCGACCCCGATCTTTCCGATGCGGGCTGGGCGCAGTTTGCTCAAGTTTCCGCCGGATACGTGGACCTGCAATGCGAGCTTGAGCCCGGTTATGCCTATGTGCGCGGGCAGATTCATCACGACCGGCCCGACTCGAGCACCCTCATCTTTAGGTCTCAGGAGTCACGTACGACGCATAAGCCGGATTCCGTGCCGACGGATGCCGGAGCCGGCCTGCCGCGAAAGGCGGGGTCGATCGCTGTGAGCAATAGCGGATATGGGCGCTACGAAGGCGAGCTTGAGATTGCGCGGGTCGATCTTCCCGGTGACGAGCGCATGAACGTTGCGGGCCATATCACGCCCGAGGCAATGGAGCTGCTGCCGTTCATCAAACGCGGATTCGGGGTACGGTTCGTTTAGCGTGTGACCCGTGGGCTACAATTGGCCCATCATACGAAGGCGCCTCGTGTGGCGTGTGCCTGCGTTGGCCGATCTATATTCGGAGGATTCCCATGACCGTACTGTTTGTTGAATATCCCAAGTGCTCGACCTGTAAGAAGGCCAAGGCATGGCTGGACGAACACGGGGTAGAGTATATCGACCGCGATATCGTTTTGGACAATCCCACGGCTGATGAGCTTGCGACCTGGATTGCTCGTTCGGGACTGCCGGTGCGGCGCTTCTTTAATTCGTCGGGCATGAAATATCGAGAGCTGGGCCTGAAGGCGCGTCTAGATGCGGGCATGACGGATCGGGAGTGCTACGAGCTGCTGGCGACCGACGGCATGCTGGTTAAGCGTCCGCTGTTGGTGGGCGACGACTTTGCGATTCCCGGCTTTAGGGAATCGGCTTGGGTCGAGGCGTTGCTGTAGCGGCTGCGGAAAGTGCGACCCGTTTTGAGCTTCGATTACGGGATACGGTTTCCGGTTGAGGGCTCGATGGGAAAGTGGGGACCAGTTTGAGCTTGAAATCTGGGACGCACTTTCCGCCGGCAGGCTTGCCCCAGTCAGTCCTCCAACTGCGCCCATTCGTGCGGATCGTAGACCTTTACGTGCTTGTTGGGCTTGCCGCTCCAGTACTCCTCGTCCATAAAGGGCAGATATGCCTGAACGCCGGGGCAGATAAAGGGGATCCGCTGCTGTTGCAGTCGCTCGCGCTGGCGCTGCTCCAGGTGCGCCTCGGATATGACGGTCGGCATACCGGACAGCTCGACGAGGCTTGCCTGGATTCGCTTAAGGTCGGGGAGTCCCGCGTGCCATGACATCCGCATGATCAAAAAGGATGCACGGCGGTATTTTGCCTGCATCACCGTGATGGCGGGGCGCAGAGTGGGATGGATTTTGTCCCGTTCGGGCCAAAGGTCAGCAGTGATCTCGAGGCCCAGGGTCTCCCATAGGTAATCAAGCTCTTCGTCCATGGCGCCTCGATATCTACGTGATCATTGATACTTCGATTGTGTTGCCTGGTGCTATCGTTTTCGCGGTAGAATCTGCCAACGGTTGACGGCTACCGCTCGCGGCGTTTTGCCCTTCGTGTGCAGCGGTCGACTTCACAGGTCCTTCACGTGTCGGCCGTATTTGACTGAATTTCAAAAAAGTCAAAATTGGGGCTTGCGTCACGGCCGGACTTCCCGTATATTTCTTTCTTGCGCAAAGGCACAGCCGAGCGCAGCGATGCAGTCATTGGGATGTCGTCTAATGGCAGGACAGCGGATTCTGGTTCCGTCAATGGGGGTTCGACTCCCTCCATCCCAGCCATTGCATTTGCTACATATGGCCCGTTCGTCTAGCGGTTTAGGACGCCGCCCTCTCAAGGCGGAGATCACCAGTTCGAATCTGGTACGGGCTACCAAAATTGAACGCCCGGGCCTCGTAAGAGACCCGGGTTTTGTGTATTAACCGTATATACGGCGCCTGCCGTGTTTCGCTCAGATCGAGGAGTAGCCATGGATCTGCCCATCAGCTTGCAAGACATCACGTATGCCGAGAACTATCTGGCGCAGGGCGACCTGGCTACGGCGACGCCGCTGCTGGAGCGTCTGGTGGAGCTCGCCGAGGAGTATATCGACGCTGAGTGCAAGACGGAGGAGAAGCGTCAATACTTTAGCTTCGATAGCAAGTTTGAGCGCTTGGCCTATCGCCGCGTGGAGAAGGATCCGCGCGAGCTCGTGCAGGTCGAGGTGCCGTTTGACCGCCTGTACTCTGACATGGCGTTTGCCTACATTCGCCAGCAGGATTATGTGAGTGCTCGCAACGCCTTGATGCAGGCCGTGCGCTGGGACCCCATGAACTGCAACTACCGCCTGGATCTGGCCGAGCTGTTCCGCGCTCTCGAGGACAAGCAGGAATGGGCATCGCTCTCGTTCTCGGTGCTGGAGCGTGCAAGCGATGGCAAGTGCGCCGCCCGCGCTTACGCCAATCTAGGTCAGTACTTCTTGGAGCCCGAGACCGAGAACGTTTCGGCTGCCGTGGGCTGCGCGCGTCTGGCGCTGCGCCTGGCGCCCAACGATGCGCATACGACGCGCCTGCTCAACAAGATCCATACCACCTATCCGGATGCCGCCGATGAGAGCGACGACCACGTGATGGGTGAACTGGCCCTGCAAGGCGTGCCGACCTCGCCTTCGGCCGAGATTGCCATCTGCCTGATTATGTGCGCGACCGATGCTGCAAGCGACGGCGACAAGCAGGAGGCGACGCGCCTGACGGTACGTGCTCGCGACTTGGTGGGCGAGGAGGCCTGCGCGGCGATTATCAAACTGGTGCGCGAGAGCGATGCCGAGCTCAATGCCGAGCGCAAGGCAAAGCGCGAGGCTGCGGGCTCAAACGCCGATGGCGCCAAGGAGGCCGGCGATGCCCAGTAAGCGCGAGCGCAAACTCATTTCCAAGAATCGCTCGGCACATCACGAGTACTTTATCGATGAGACGTTTGAGTGCGGTATTGAGCTGAGCGGTACCGAGGTCAAGTCGATTCGCGAGCGCGCGTGCCAGATTACCGATACCTTCGCACTGATTCGTGGTGGGGAGTGCTGGCTCGTCGGCCTGCATATCCACCCTTATAGTCATGGTGGCGTGTGGAATCGCGATCCCGACCGTCGGCGCCGTCTGCTGCTGCACCGCAAGGAGATCGACTTTCTTGACGGCAAACTTCGCAACCGCGGCTATGCGCTGGTGCCGCTGGAGCTCTACTTTAATACCGACGGCCGCGTAAAGCTGCTGCTGGGCCTAGGCCGCGGCAAGAAGCTCTACGACAAGCGCGAGGATATGGCCAAGCGCGATGTCCAGCGCGAGATCGACCGCGCCCTCAAGGAGCGCAATCGCTAGGCGTTCTGTATAAGTTGCGGTGGAATACGGACTGTTTTGCCTGTTTGAGGGGCTATTCAGTCCTTATTTCACCGCAACTGCGGGCGTCTCATCTTGCTTATACTGTTTTGACACATATGTCTCAAAGGTGGTGTCCGTTGTGGGCGCCGCCTTTTTTGTGGGTACATACATCCATGAGGTTCCAACCCGCGTTAGGGGAGTGATTGTTATGGACAAAACTGCGTTCTTTACCATGCCGAGCGGTCTGTACGTGGTGAGCGCCGCGGCAGACGGGCTGCGCGCCGGCTGCGTCATCAACACTGCGGTGCAGGTGACGTCCATGCCGCCGCGCATTTCGGTTGCCGTGAACAAGGACAACGTCACCTCGGGCGTCATCGCTTCGGCCAAAGCGTTCGCGCTGACCGTGATCGATCAGACCGCCGACATGCTCTACATCGGTAACTTTGGGTTCCGCACCAGCAGCGATTATGACAAGTTTGCTAAATACGAGACCCGCGAGACGGCTCTGGGCATGCCCTATGTGCCCGAGCACGCGGCGGCCCTGTTTAGCTGCCATTTGATCGACACTGTGGATGTTGGCACGCATCTACTGTTTATCGGCGAGGTCGAGGATGCCGAGCGCTTGAGTGACGAGACGCCGCTCACCTACGATTACTACCATAAGGTCCTGAAGGGCAAGACGCCTCCGAAGGCGTCCTCGTATCAAGGTTAGAAATGTTTTAAAAATACTTGCATTATATTATTAAGAATCTATACTGATAAATGAAGTACATCACCAGTTGCGTTTGAGAGGAGAACATCATGGCTGAGGAGAAGAAGACGTATAAGTTCGTGTGCGTCGTTTGCGGTTACGAGGTTGAGGTCGATACGCCCGAGCTGCCCGAGGATTATGTGTGCCCGGTGTGTGGCGTCGGTCCCGATCAGTTTGAGCTCGTCGAGGAGTAGCTCGCAGACACACGGCGAAAGCCGAACATAGCTCTGTCCAAGGGCCTCGGTCGAATTCTCGGCCGGGGCCCTTTTCCTCCGCCCCCAAGGGATCACGGTTGCTGTTGGCCGATCCTGTCTGTTGTGAGTCCGGCCGACCTTTTGTCTTAATCTGTAACGTCTAACGGCTCAAAACGGGTCTTCCTGTTACAGATCGAGACAAACGGAGCTGTCCCTCGGAATGATCTCGATCTGTAACATCTAGACATCAAAAGCGGGTCTAGATGTTACAGATCGAGACGTTTGCCTGGGTAGGTGCCCCGTCCCATTACATCCCTGTCAACAACACGACATCGAGAATCGTCACGATGGCACCAATCCCTACAAGCAGCGCGTTGAGCGGGCGCGAATTGGCGTATTTGCCCATGACGCGGCGTGAACTGGTGAGTCGTATGAGCACAAAGACCGTAATCGGCAGCTGAAGCGACAGCAGTGCCTGACTCCAGATGAGACCTTCAAAAGGATTTGGAACGACCAGGCACGCCGCCACTGCTCCGGCGAAACAGGCCGCCACCCCGACCGAGGAATGTCGGTCGTGGATGTCGTATTCCTCGTCGAACATGCCCGCGGTGATGGTTCCCGCCGCCATGCCCGCTGTCACGCTGCTCGATAGTCCCGCGAACAGCAGCGCTACCGCAAAGATGGTCGAGCTCGCCGGGCCCAAGATGGGGGAGAGCGTGGCCGCTGCGACGGCGAGGTCGTCTACGACAATGCCGTGCGCAAAGAAGGTCGTTGCGGCCAGGATGACCATGGCCGAGTTGATCGCCCAGCCCACGCCCATCGAAAAGAGCGTGTCGAAGAGCTCATAGCGCAGACGCTCTTCGATAACCTGCTCGCCTTGGCCTTCGAAGTGCATGGATTGGATGACCTCGGAGTGCAGGAAGAGGTTGTGGGGCATAACGACCGCGCCTAGGACACTTACGATAATCGCGGCCGAGCCGGTGGGCATACGGGGTGTGATCCAGCTTGTGGCGGCTTGCGGCCAGTCGACGTTGACTAGTGCAAGCTCGGCCAAAAACGAAAGTCCTACCACGCCCACGAAGGCGATGATCCATCGCTCGGCGCGTTTGTAGGAGCTTGTCATGAGCATGGCAATCGATGCCGCCGCGACGATGACGCAGCCGGCGCGTACGGGCAGGCCAAAGAGCATTTGAAGCGCGATCGCACCGCCCAGGACTTCGGCCATGGCGGTGGCGATGGTCGCGAGGTAGGCGCTGGCGAGCACCGTGCGCCCAACGAAGCGGGGGAGAAAGCGGGTCGTGGCCTCGGCAAGGCAGGCGCCCGTGGCGATGCCCAGGTGCGCCGCGTTGTGCTGCAAGACGATCAGCATAATCGTGGACAGCGTGACGATCCACAGCAGCGCGTAGCCAAACTGCGAGCCCGCGGCCATATTGGAGGCCCAGTTGCCCGGGTCGATAAAGCCGACGGTCACGAGCAATCCGGGGCCGATATGCCGTGCGATGTCGAGTCCTCCGTGACCGCCGGTGCGTCGGGAGCCAAAGTGTTGTTTGAGATGGTTGAGCATGGTGCGCTCCTGTGTATGGGCGGCGTGACGTCGCATCTGGGCCGTGCGGCGCCACGCGTCGGTTTTGGGTTGGGGCTACTTGTGCGCTTTGCCCTGATTGGCCACGGCGTCGATCTTGGCGGCGATGGTCGCCGGGTCGCCGATGTAGCGCTTGTCGAGGACGTTGAAATCGGTGTCGAAGGTGTAGACGAGCGGCACGCCGGTGGGGATGTTGACCTTGAGGATCTCCTCGGGCGTGAGGTGCTCGAGCTTCATGACGAGTGAGCGCAGGGAGTTGCCGTGTGCGGCGATGAGTACGCGCTTGCCGGCGAGCATCTGGGGGCGAATCTCGTCTTCGAAATAAGGCCAGGCGCGGGCGATCGTGTCCTTGAGGCACTCGGTATAGGGCAGCTGATCGGGCGCGACATCACGGTATTGCTCCTGGGTGTGGGGATCGCGCGCGTCGTCCGGCTCGAGTGCCGGCGGGCAGACATCGAAGGAGCGGCGCCAGATGAGCACCTGCTCGTCGCCGTGCTCCGCTGCGGCATCGGCCTTGTTGAGACCCTGCAACGCTCCGTAGTGGCGCTCGTTGAGCTTCCAGGATTTGATGACGGGCAACCACTCGCGATCCATTTGGCCGAGCACGATGTCGAGGGTGTGAATTGCGCGCTTGAGACGCGAGGTGTAGCAGACGTCGAAGTCGAAGCCCGCTTCTTTGAGGGCTCGACCGCCTGCTGCGGCTTCTTCGCGGCCCGTGTCGGTGAGTTCTACGTCGGTCCAGCCGGTGAACAGGTTGAGTTTGTTCCACTCGGATTCTCCGTGACGGATAAGGACAAGTTGCATTGTCTGTCGGTCTGCTCGGTGCGCCATAGGGGCCTCCTTGATCTGGCACGGTGTGCGTGCCGTTTGCTTGACGCCGCAAAGGATACCCGTTTTAAGCTTAAAAGTTAACCAAGACTAACAAAATTGTTGTATTTGAATAGGATGATGAAGGGGGGCTGCGAACTGTCTTGATCTGTAACAACTAGGGATGGAAATTGGGCCTAGGTGTTACGGATCGAGACAAACTAAAACCGTCCCGCAGAAAATCTCAATCTGTAACATCTAGGCGCCAAAATTGGGTCTTCCTGTTACAGATTGAGATGTTTGAAGCGGTGAGCTTACAGGCCGAACTTGGGCGTCTTGTTGCCGCCCTTGAGGCCTGCTGTGTCGAGCCCCATCATGCAAAAGTCCGCATGGCCCTTGTTTCCAGAATGATTCAAAGGGGCCAGATGCATATGTGCCGGCTGTCCCTGCACTAAAACGTGTACGTCAGCCTCCAAAGATGTCAAATTTCGACATGTTTGGGGGCTGACGTACATGTTTGATAGCAAGACGTTGATGGTCGGTGTGCGTTACGCGATTGTTTCGAAACGGGCGGGAAACACAACGACGCCCCGATGCCCCTACTATGCCTATTCAACTGACTGTCTAAATATCTAGGGGAGGATCGCGATGCAGGCAGATTCCGCTCAGCAGCAGGGCCTTTATCGCCCAGAATTCGACCACGATGCATGTGGCATCGGCGCGCTTGCCGATATCAACGGTGAGCGCCATCACCAGATTCTGGACGATGCACTGTCCATTCTGGTCAACTTGGAGCACCGCGGCGGTACGGGACTCGAGAAGAACACCGGCGACGGTGCCGGTATCCTGTTCCAGGTTCCGCATCACTTTTTCCGCAAAGAGGCTCAAAAGTGCGGCCAGATTCTGCCGGCAGAGGGCGACTATGGCGTGGCCATGCTGTTCTTCCCGCAGGACGACAAGGGCGTAGAGGATGCCCGTCGCGTGTTTGAGGAGGGCTGCGCCGAGGCCGGCGTGCCGCTGCTCTTTTGGCGCGAGGTGCCCGTCGACCCGCACGACTTGGGCGAGACGGCACGCGCCTGCATGCCCACCATTCTGCAAGCCTTTCTGGGCCGCCCCGACGACACGCCCGCCGGCGATGCCTTCGAGCGTCGCCTGTACGTGTGCCGTCGCACTATCGAGAAGAAGGCCGATGCCGAGTTTGCCCTGCGCGACAAGATCTTCTACGTCTGCTCCATGAGCTCGCGCACTATCGTGTACAAGGGCATGCTCGTCGCCACGCAGATGCGCCGCTTCTTCATCGACCTCAACGACGCCGCCGTCAAGACGGCCGTGGCGCTCGTCCACTCGCGCTACTCCACCAACACCACGCCCAGCTGGGAGCGCGCGCACCCCAACCGCTTTATCATCCATAACGGCGAGATCAACACCCTCAAGGGCAACGTCAACTGGATTCGCGCCCGCGAGCCCAACCTGTACAGCCCCGTGCTGCAGCACGATCTTGAGCGCGTGATGCCTATCATCAACCGCGAGGGATCCGATTCCGCGATTCTGGACAACGTGCTCGAGTTCCTGGTCATGAACGGTCGCCCGCTCACGCGTGCCGCGTCCATGTTGCTGCCCGAGCCGTGGGACCACAACGACAGCCTGAGTGAGGAGCGCCGCGCCTACGACGCCTACCAGTCCATGCTCATGGAGCCGTGGGACGGCCCGGCGGCCATCGCCTTTACCGACGGCCGTACCCTGGGCGCCGCCCTCGATCGCAACGGCCTGCGCCCCGCTCGTTACTACGTGACGCGCGACGGTCGCTTTATGCTGGCAAGCGAGGTGGGCACCATCGAGGTGAGCCCCGAGAACATCGTGACGAGCGGCTGTCTGGGGCCGGGCCAGATGCTCGAGGTCGACTTTGCCCGCGGGCGCGTCATCTACAATGACGAGCTGCGCGCCCGTTACGCCAAGGAAAAGCCCTACCGTGATTGGATTGCCGAGGAGACGCTGACCGTCGACGCGCTCGATGAGCCCGCCGCGCCCGCGTCCGCCGAGGACGCCGAGGTGCCCGCCGCCGTGCGTATGGCCAAGCTCGGCTACCACTGGGATGACGTCGACGAGGTCGTGCGTCCCATGGCCCAGCAGGGCAAGGCCCCGCTCGCCTCGATGGGCATCGATGCACCGCTGGCCTGCCTGTCCAAGAAGACGCGTTCGTTCTTTGACTACTTCTATCAGCTGTTCGCTCAGGTCACGAATCCTCCGATCGATGCCTTGCGCGAGCACATGGTGACTTCGACCACGCTCTACCTGGGCAACCACGGCAACCTGCTCGAGGATTCCCGCACGGCCTGTCAGCTGGTGCGCTTGGAGCGCCCATTGCTCAACGATGAAGAGTTCGAGCATATCTGTGCCATCGACCGTGTTGGCTTTAAGACCCGTCGCTTCCGTGCCGTCTACCGCCGCGATGCCGGCGAGGGCGCGCTGCAGGCTGCGCTCAAACAGCTTGCAGAGGACGTTGAGGCTGCGGTCCGCGATGGCGTGAACATCGTGGTGTTGAGCGATCGTGCCGCTGCGGGCGAGGTGCCCGTGCCGTCGCTGCTCGCTGTGGGCTGCGTGCATAACCACCTGATCCGCGCCGGCGTGCGTACCTTTGCCGACATCGTGGTGGAGAGCGGCGACGCCGTGTCTCCGCACGACTTTGCGGCACTGGTGGGCTACTCCGCGAGCGGCATCTATCCGTACAACGCACATGCGTGCATCCGCGATCTGGCGGCACACGGCGACCTGGACGTGACGGCCGAGCAGGGCATCGCCAACTACAACAAGGCTGCGACTGCCGGCATCGTCTCCATCATGTCCAAGATGGGCATCTCCACGGTGCAGAGCTACCATTCGGCGCAGATCTTCGAGGCCGTGGGCTTTACGCCGGAGTTCGTCAACGCGTACTTCGCCGGCACGGTGAGCCGTGTGGGCGGTATGGGCGTCGAGGACGTTGAGCGCGAGCAAAACGAGCGCTACGACGCCGCGCTCGCTATCCTTAAGAGCCCGGCTCCCGATCAGCTGCCCACGCTGGGTCTGACCAAGTGGCGCCCGCTCGGCGGCGAGGAACACCTCATCGACCCCCAGGCCGTCTACCTGCTGCAGACCGCCTGCCGTGAGGACAGCTACGACACCTTTAAGGAGTACAGCGCCCGCCTGCACCGCACCGGCCGTGCCGTGCGTCTGCGCGACTTGCTCGACTTTGATGCCAGCGGCCGCACGCCGGTTTCGCTCGACGAGGTCGAGCCCGCGCTCAACATCGTCCGCCGCTTTAACACCGGCGCCATGTCGTACGGCTCCATCAGCAAAGAGGCACACGAGTGCATGGCCATCGCCATGAACCGCCTGCACGGCCGTTCCAACTCCGGCGAGGGCGGCGAGGATCCGCGTCGCGAGACCCCGCTGGCTAACGGCGACTCCAAGAACTCCGCCATCAAGCAGGTGGCAAGCGCGCGCTTTGGCGTGACGAGCCGCTACCTGTGCAGCGCCTTCGAGATTCAGATCAAGATGGCCCAGGGCGCCAAGCCCGGCGAGGGCGGCCACCTGCCCGGCAAGAAGGTCTACCCCTGGATTGCCGAGGTCCGTCAGTCCACGCCCGGCATCGGCCTGATCTCGCCTCCGCCGCACCACGACATCTACTCTATCGAGGACCTGGCCGAGCTCATCTTCGACCTTAAGAACGCCAACCCCGGCGCACGCGTGTCGGTCAAGCTGGTCAGCGAGGCGGGCGTCGGCACCATCGCCACCGGTGTGGCCAAGGGTGCTGCCGACAAGATCTTGATCAGCGGTCACAATGGCGGCTCGGGTGCCGCTGCGCGCGACTCTATCTGGCATGCGGGTCTGCCGCTGGAGCTTGGCCTTGCCGAGGCCCAGCAGACGCTGCTGCAAAACGGCCTGCGCTCGCGCGTGGTGCTCGAGGCCGACGGCAAGCTCATGGACGGCACCGACGTTGCCGTCGCCTGCTTGCTGGGCGCCGAGGAGTTTGGCTTTGCGACCATGCCGCTCATCTCGATGGGCTGCCTCATGCAGCGCGACTGCCAGCAGGATACCTGCCCCGCCGGCATCGCCACGCAAAACTGCCGCCTGCGTCGCGGCTTCCGCGGCAAGCCCGAGCACGTCGAGCACTTTATGCTCTTTGTTGCCGAGCAACTGCGCGAGGTCATGGCGAGCCTGGGCTTCCGCACCGTCGACGAGATGGTCGGCCATCCCGAGTGCTTGCGCCAGATCGAGGTCCCGGGCAACCGCAAGGCTAACCTGCTCGATCTGACGCCCGTGCTGGCAAGCGCGACCTGCGAGTTCGGTGCCCACATCCCGGGTGCCGACGGCCGTCACTTCCTGCCCCAGATGGCCGCGGACAGCGAGCTCGACAAGACGCTCGACTCCACGCTGTTTGTGCCCTACACGGCCGACGCTCGCGCGCACCTGCGCCCGATTCGCTTCCGCGCCGATATCGCCAACGTCAACCGTTGCGTGGGCACCATCCTGGGCAACGCGGTGACCAAGGCGCATCCCGAGGGCCTGCCCGCCGGCTCCATCACCATCGACTGCGACGGTTCGGCCGGTCAGAGCTTTGGCGCCTTCCTGCCGCGCGGCATTACGCTCAACGTGTGCGGCGACGCCAACGACTACTTTGGCAAGGGCCTTTCGGGCGGCGAGGTGTCGGTGCGCCCCAACCCGCATGCGACCTACAAGTTCGACGAGAACATCATCGTGGGCAATGTTGCGTTCTTTGGCGCTACGAGCGGACGCGGCTTCATTAACGGTCTGGCCGGCCAGCGCTTTGGCGTGCGCAACTCCGGTGCCACCGTGGTGGTCGAGGGCTGCGGCAACCACGGCTGTGAGTACATGACGGGCGGCCTGGCGCTCATCCTGGGCGAGGTCGGGCAGAACTTTGCCGCCGGCATGACGGGCGGCGTGGCCTATGTCTTTGACCAGTACGGCACGCTCGATGCCCGCGTGAACTACGAGAGCGTTGAGCTCAAGGCCCCGACGGCCGGCGAGCTGGCGCAGATTCGCGAGCTCATCCAGGAGCACGTGGACGCGACACAGAGCCCACGCGGCATCAAGCTGCTCTACAGCTTTGAGACGATGAACAAGCACTTTGTGAAGGTCATTCCGACCGAGTACGAGCGTGTGCTGGCGATTGTCGCTGCGAGCGAGGCTGCCGGCAAGACACATGCGCAGGCAGAGGAACTGGCGTTTGACATTGTGACCGGTCGCGCGAGCGCCGCGGATGTCGCTCGCTTCGATATTGCGGGCGGTGCTGCGGGTGCTGCGTCCGCGGCCGCCAGCTCTGTTGCTTCGACCAAGAAGGAGGCGTAAGTGCCATGGGTAAGCCCGGTGCTTTTCTTGATATCGATCGCGTGACCCATGAGCTACGCCCCGTGGAGGAGCGCAGCCGCGATTTCGATCCGCTGTACGTGGAGCTCGACGACGATGCGCGCCGTGCCCAGGCGAGCCGCTGCATGATGTGCGGTGTGGCGTTTTGCCAGATGGGCGCGAGCTTTGGCAAAGCACGTCCGAGCGGCTGTCCGCTGCACAACCTGATTCCCGAGTGGAACGAGCTGGTGTATCGCGGCCGCTGGGACGAGGCTGCCGAGCGCCTGTCGCTCACCTCGCCCATGCCCGAGTTCACGAGTCGCGTGTGCCCGGCGCTATGCGAGGCCGCGTGCAACCTGGGTTCGGTCGATGGTCAGCCCACGACGATCCATGACAACGAGCGTGCGATCAGCGACCATGAGTGGGCAAATGGCGGTCCGCGTCGCTTTGAGCCGGCAGGGGAGGGCGCACCCACGGTTGCCGTGGTGGGCTCCGGTCCTGCTGGTCTGGTGGCAGCATGGGAGCTTGCGCGTCGTGGCGCCCGCGTGACGGTGTTTGAGCGCGACGACCGCCCGGGCGGTCTGCTCATGTACGGCATTCCCAACATGAAGCTCGAGAAGTCCGTGGTCGAGCGTCGCGTGGCGCTCATGCGCGAGCTGGGCATTGTGTTCGAGCTGGGCGCCGATGTGAACGATCCCAAGGTTGCCGCCAAGCTCGATGACTTTGACGCCGTTGTGGTGGCTGCCGGTGCTCGTGCGCCCCGCGGTCTTTCGGCTACGAATGTGGATGCACCCGGCGTGGTGTACGCCGTGGACTACCTGACGGCTTCGACCGTCTCGGTGCTCGATGGCGGCGAGCCCGCGGTGAACGCGCGCGGCCTGGACGTTGTGGTCATTGGCGGTGGCGATACTGGAAACGACTGCGTGGGTACCGCCGTGCGTCAAGGCGCGCGCAGCGTGCGCCAGTTTGAATTCTTGCCGGCTGCGCCCGATAAGCGCGCGGCGAGCAACCCCTGGCCGCAGTGGCCCAACGTTAAGAAGACCGATTACGGTCAGCAGGAGGCCATCGCTGCCATGGGCGGCGAGATGCGTGCTTGGGGCGTGGATACGCTCGAGGTGCTGCTGGACAAGAAGGGTGCTGCCGCGGGCTTGCGCGTGGTTGACCTGGATTGGTCGGCGGGAAAGCCCGAGCGCATCGCGGGCTCCGAGCACGAGGTACCGGCGCAGCTGGTGCTCATCGCCTGCGGCTTTACGGGTCCTGAGCATGTCGTATTCGATGCGGTGAGTGTGCCTGTTGCCACCGCTGGTCGTCCGCTGCCGGTGATGGCTGCCGAGGGCTCGCACCTCGCGGCTCGCACGGAGGGTGTCGCCGCCGATGCCGCGCCGGTGTATGTGGCCGGTGACGCCCGCAACGGCAGCTCGCTCGTGGTGAACGCTATGGCCGACGCCCTGTCCTGCGCTGCCGAAGTCGCCGACGCGCTGGAGCTGTAAAGTAGTCATTTAAGAACGTCCCCAATGACTGGTCATTTTTTGTCTAGTCGTTGGGGACACTCTTTGCGCGCCTTCGAACGATTTGTTCGTTTGCTGACGTGCGGGTGTTCATTTGTCGACTTTTTGGGCTGTGGTCACCTGTTGTTTCTGTGGTGGCTGCGGGTATCTGGCTCAAAAGGGCGGGTTGGCCGTCTATGTTAACCTGCGGTTTTGTTGCGGTGCGCATTTCCGGTCAAGCTTTTCGTCAAGTGTTTGGTCAGTATCTGGTTTGCAGCCGGAGGCCTATTTTGCCCGTGCTGGTCGTGGCTGCCCACCCTCCTCGTAAGCTCAAATTGAGGTCCATCAGTTTGAGGAGGATGCCATGACTGACCACGCTTTAGACCGAGCGCAGCTAGCCGAAGCCGTTGGCAACGATATTGCCGACATGGCTCACTTTTGGATGCTGCGGAAGTTTCAATTCCTGGAGCCGGCGTGCGAGCAGTTCGAGATTATCGTCGATCCGTGGCTCAACTATTGCGAGGAACCATCTCAAAACGAAATCATGGCCTACAACATGGCGTTTACCGATTGGCTGCTGTTTGAGCGCCCCTATTACCACGGCAAGACGCTGTTGGATCTGTATGTGGACGAGCCAGCAGCGTCAATTTCTCCTGCTTCGCTCGGGCGACTTAAGCAGGTACGTGACACGCAGTATTTCTCGCGCTTTGGCATTTTGGACAAGGATCCCGCGACTGGCATGGTCGTGCTGAAGGACACGCGCACCGATCGTCGCTTTGACGTCTACGACCCACATATCGTGCAAAAGGAGCACTGGAACGATGGTGCGATTGCGGTGCGACTCGCGTGCGTCGACGATGTCTGGCTGACGGCGGGGCAGCTCTACCTGTATGATATCGCGCGCCTGTGCGACACGGCGGTCGACGGGCCAGGCGCGGTGCATCCCGAGGACCTCGAGGACGGTTTCGACACCTCGTGCATCAGCTTCTTTTTGCGCCTGGTCCGCGACATCATGGGCGCCCAGGGGCGCTACGTAAAGTCGCTCAACATCTACGAGCAGGAGTGGGAGTAGGGGATGTGACTGGTGTCGCCCTGCTGCCCTGACTTTGTCTCAATCTGTAACGTTTGGCGGCTGTTTGGGCCCGTAACTGTTACAGATTGAGACGGAAGGTTGGCGGCTGCCGAAAGATCTTGTTCTGTAACAACTAGAGGCTCAAGGACTGTCTTCCTGTTACAGATCAAGACATTTGCCAGCGGAGGCAACAGCTGCGATGGTCCATTTGTCTGACGTGGTGGTGATGAAAGTGTCTAATACCGTTCTCAAACACAAACATGCGACTCGCAACACGTTGGCGCGGAATAGGATGCTCGCGCGGCTCACGGAGACGGCCAAGCAAGGTGCGCTGCTCGCAACGCATGACAATACCGAGCTCATGTGGCTACGACGCCATGTTGGAACCGACGATATCGCGGAGCCCGAACCGTATCTGTTCTATTTTCAGCATGATTGGGATGCATTGACGCTGGCGGAGCGAACACTGAGGACTATCAAAGGGCTTGCAGGGTTCCATCCCGATTGGGCGTTTTGGGGCTATGACGCGGCGCTTTTGTGGGGTCTGGAGGTGCCGAATGATCTGCTCGGGCCGCGTTTCCTTGTTAAGACTTGCTGTTCGGTGACGTTGAGCGGCGGGTGCAGGTTGTTGCGTCCGCAGATGGCGGGCGCGCTCGAGCGCGTCGACGGCGTGCGGGTGACGTCGTTTTGGCGCACGGCGGAGGATTGCTTGCTGCGTGCGCCGTTCTCCTATGGGTTGGCGATTGCCGATTCTGCACTGCGGGCGAAAGGCGTATCACGTGGGGATTTGTGCGAGCGCCTCCGCGCCGATTGCGAGGGCAGGCGAGGGTATCGCAGGGCACAGGTGATTGCGTCGTATGCAGACGGGCTGTCCGAAAACGGCGGCGAGTCTCGGTTCCGAGCATTCTTTATTGCGTACGGCTTTCCGGTTCCGGAGCTGCAGGTGGAGTTTCGCGACCCGCTCGATCCGAGCCAGGTGTTTCGCGTCGACTATTTTTGGCGGCTCGAGGACGGGACGTGTGTCATCGGCGAGCTCGACGGAAAGGGGAAGTACACCTTGCAGAACGGCGAGGGTCGGGAGTCGGTCGACCCATTCGTGGCGGAGCGTCAGCGGGAATCTCATCTGACAATGCTCGGGCATAAGGTGCTTCGGTTTACGTTTAACGAACTCAAAGACCCGGGGAAGCTGGTCGAGAAAATGAGGCTGGCGGGTATTCCTCGGCAGGCTGAATTGGCTGAGGAGTGGAGACGCCAGTGGTATGGGCGCTGAGAGGTTTCGTCTCGATCTGTAACGTTTAGAGGTTGTTTGAGCTCGTAATTGTTACAGATCGAGACAAGCCGGTGAAACGTCGACCGAATATCTCGATCTGTAACATCAAGGGGCCCAATAACCCTGTACCTGTTACAGATCGAGACATTTCCCTGATGTTGCTGAGGTGGGGCTCAACGTATTACGTCCCCCACATCCCCTCTTCCCTCCGTTAACCGATGCGTCTGCAGCAATCCAGCGGGACTAGGTAATAATGGACAAATGTTCATGTTAATCGTGAGGGAGGAGCTCGATATGGCGTCTGCCGATCGTTCCACGTTGTTTATCAATGCGACTGTTCTGGATGGTTCGGAACATATGGAGCCGCAGCCCGACATGGCCGTGGCCGTTGAGCGCGGTGTCATCACATGGATGGGGCCGAGTGCTGTGGCGCAGGCGCCCGCGGGTGCCGAGGTTATCGACCTGGGTGGTGCGTATCTCATGCCGGGCCTCATCAATATGCATGTGCATCTGTGCGGTTCGGGCAAGCCGGTTTCGGCGGGCGATGCGGGTGCGTTGATGAAGAAGCTCGATAATCCCGTGGGGCGCGCCATCGTGCGCCATATCCTCAAAGGTAGCGCCCAGCAGCAGCTTGCAAGCGGCGTGACCACGGTGCGCGGTGCAGGCGACCCGCTGTTTGCCGATCTGGCCGTGCGCGATGCTATCGATGCCGGCAAGTATCAAGGTCCTCGCCTGGTGGCGCCGGGAACGGGCGTCACGGTGCCGGGCGGCCATGGTGCAGGACTGTTCGCCCAGGTGGCTAACAGTCCCGCCGAGGCAGCCGAACAGGTGCGCGACCTGTATGCGCGCGGTGCCGACGTCATTAAGCTGTTCGTAACGGGCGGTGTGTTCGATGCGACCGAGGTGGGCGAGCCGGGCGTGCTGCGTATGCCGGTGGAGGTTGCCGCGGCGGCGTGCAAGGCGGCACACGATATGGGCCTTCCGGTCATGGCCCATGTCGAGAGTACCGAGGGCGTGAAGGCCGCGCTTGAGGCCGGGGTCGACACGATCGAGCACGGTGCCCCGATGACGCCCGAGATCCTGGAGCTGTATCGCGGTGCCGCGGGCACACAGCTCGAGGGACGCGCGCCGAGTGTGACCTGCACGATCAGCCCGGCGCTGCCGTTTGTATTGCTCGACCCGGAAAAGACCCATTCGGCCGATACACAAAAGAAGAACGGCGACATCGTGTGCTCGGGCATCATCGAGAGCGCCCGTGCCGCACTGGAAGCTGGCATTAAGGTGGGCCTGGGCACGGACTCAAGCTGCCCGTTCGTGACGCAGTACGACATGTGGCGCGAGGTGGCCTATTTTGCCAAGTATGTCGGCGTGAGCAACGCCTTCGCGCTGCATACGGCTACGCAAGTCAACGCCGAGCTGCTGGGGCTGGGCGGCGAGACCGGCACAATCGAGTGCGGCAAGGCCGCCGATATCTTGGTGACGCGCAAGAATCCGCTCGACGACCTGTGCGCTCTGCGTGAGCCGATACATGTGATGTGTCGCGGTGATCTGGTACGCAAGCTCAAGGTGAAGCGTATTCCCGAGGTGGACGCCGAGCTCAACGCGATTATGGACATGCCTGCCGAAGCGCTTGCCGAGGAGCTCGCCCGCGATGGCGTAGCATAGGTGTGACAAAGGGACGGTCCCTTTGTCATAATAAAAAAGCCGAGGTCTCAACACGAGGCCTCGGCTTTTTTATCGAACAAATACTTAAGATTTGGGACAAACAAACCTGATTAATTTGTCCCGCGTGCGGGCGCTAGGAGCGGGTTTCCATCTTGGCGTGGCACTTGGGGCAGGTGACGCGGATCTTGCCTTTGCCCTTGGGAACAGAGAGTATCTGGCCGCAGTTGGGGCACTTGAGGTATGCCGTGGTCTTGCGACCCTTCCACATCTTCTTGGCCGTGCGCTTGGCACGCTCAAAGTCTTCCTTGCTGGTGCCGGCTGCGCGTGAGGTGCTAGCCGCTGCAGCGCCGCCGCCCAAGCTGGCGACGAACTTGCCCAAGCCGGGAACATTGGCGGTCGCGGCGACAAAGGCCTCGTTCTCCTTGCGACGTGCATCGATATTTTTGGACAGGCCGCGCAGCACGCCAATCACGATTACGGCGATGGCAATCCAGCTGAGCCACTGGATGCGGGCTATCGATCCGATCATCGCGATGACGATGCCGGCAAAACCCATCACGATGGTGAGTTCATCGGCACCATTGCGACCCTTCATAAAGTCATTCATGCAAATTGCCTTTCATTCGATATGCCGCACGCCTTTATACCCGATTTAGAGCAAGGGGGACAGGTTAATCTGCACCAATGTGGTGCAAACGTACCTATCCCCGATACACCAAGACGGTGCAAAGCGGTCTGTCCCCAATGCCCCCAATTACTTGGAGAGCTTGTCGACGACGCGTTCGATCTCGGCGAGCTTGGCGGCTTTGAGGTCTTCGTCGCCCGATTCGATTGCCGAAGTCACGCAGCCCTCGATATGCGCCTTGAGCACGTCGGCGTTAATGCGCGCGAGGAGCGCCTGCGTGGCCATGAGCTGCGTGGAAATATCGACGCAATAGCGGTCCTCATCGACCATCCGCAAGATGCCGTCGATCTGGCCGCGTGCCGTCTTGAGCATGCGGGTCACCGATTTATGGTCTGCCATCATGGCGGGTCCTCGTTTCTGGTCGATCTTTCGGATATCCCTGTCAGTTGCGGTGAAATACGGACCGTTTAAAGGCCTAGGGCGGCACAACAGTCCGTATTTCACCGCAACTTCTGAGGATTGAGTAGGCAGCGTCTGCTACGCGGCAGTTACGGACAGGGCGTGGAATTTCTCGCCGGCGCCCTCGACGGCGGCGGCGAGCTGCTCGGCGGTCACGGTGTCGGCACACTCCACCTGGACGGTCTGGGTCTCGTGATCGGCATCGGCGTCGGTCACGCCGGCCACGTTGAGTAGCGCCGTCTCGACAGTAGCATCGCAGTGGCCGCACATAAGGCCGGAAGTCTTGATTGTGAATCGCATGGGTATTCCTCTCTGTTGTGTCGGCTTTCCCAGGCACCCGATCTTGACCTTCAAACCGTCGCTCGCGTACCAAAGTACGCGTCGCTCCTCTTTCAGGCCAATCTCGGGCACCTGGAAAACCCGTTCTAAATGGACTTAATGGTGAGCCTATTTTGCCACTTTAGGCTTAAAGGATTTTAGGCGCAGCGCATTGCTTACGACGCAGACGCTCGACAGGCTCATGGCGGCGGCGCCGAACATCGGTGAGAGCTGCCATCCGGTGAGCGGGAAGAACACGCCCGCCGCCAGCGGAATGCCGATGCCGTTGTAGAACAGCGCCCAGAACAGGTCCTGCTTGATGTTGCGGATCGTGGCGCGCGAAAGCTCGATGGCGCGGGCGACGTCCATGAGGTCGCTGCGCATGAGTACCACGTCGGCGCCCTCCTTGGCGATGTCTGCGCCGGTGCCGATGGCAAGGCCCACGTCGGCGCGCGCCAGGGCGGGGGAGTCGTTGATGCCGTCGCCCACCATGGCGACCTTGCCGCCTGCATCCTGCAGCTCGCGCACGTGGCGCTCCTTGTCGGCAGGAAGCACGTCGGCGATGACCTGCTCGCTACTCAGTCCCACGCGGCGGGCGATCGCTTCGGCGGTGACGCGGTTGTCGCCGGTGAGCATGCGCACGTCGACGCCGAGCTTGCGGAGCGCGGCGATGGCCTCGGCGCTCGTCTCCTTGACCTTGTCAGCCACGGCAATGGTGCCGGCAAGCTCGCTGTTCTTGGCAAAGAACAGCGGCGTCTTGCCTTCGGCGGCAAATTGCTCGGCAAGGCCGGCGGGCACCTTCGCGCCCAGCTCGTCCATCAGGCGTACGTTGCCGGCGGCGATGACATTCTGTCCCTCGCGCGCCGTCACGCCACGACCGGGCACGGCGGCAAAGTCCTCGACCGTGCGCGCGACGATCCCGCGTGTCTCGCACTCGGCCATAATCGCCTCGGCCAGCGGGTGCTCGCTTGAGCGCTCCAGCGCGGCGGCCAGCTTGAGCAGCGCCTTTTCGCTCATGGCGGACGAGCCGTCAGCGCGCGTGGCTACCACGATATCGGTCACGGCGGGCTTGCCGCGGGTGACCGTGCCCGTCTTATCGAGCACCACCGTGCCCACGCTGCGCAGGTTCTCCAGCGCCTCGGCGCTCTTAAACAGAATGCCCATCTCGGCGCCCTTGCCGGTGCCAACCATAATGGCGACGGGCGTGGCCAGGCCCAGCGCGCACGGACAACTGATCACCAGCACAGCCACGGCGGAGGTAAGCGCTTCGTTGATGCTTCCGGTCAGCACCATCCACGCCACAAAAGTTACGGCAGAGATTACAAACACCACGGGCACGAACACGCCGGCGACCTTGTCGGCCAGGCGGGCGATAGGCGCCTTGGTGGCGTTGGCGTCCTCGACGAGCTGGATAATCTTGGCGAGCGATGTCTCGGCGCCCACACGCGTGGCGCGGAAGGTAAACGAACCGGTGCGGTTGACGGTGGCGGCGTTGACGGTGTCGCCGGCGGTCTTTTCCACGGGGATGGACTCGCCGGTGAGCGCGCTCTCGTCCACGGCCGAGCTGCCTTCGAGCACCACGCCATCGACGGGGATGGACTCTCCGGGGCGCACGCGCAGGACCTGGCCGGGAAGGATGCTGTCGACGTCGACGGTGGTCTCGCTGCCGTCCTCTGCCACGACGGTCGCGGTCTTGGGCGCTAGGTCGATCAGCGCCTCGATGGCGCCGCCGGTTTTGGACTTGCTGCGCGTCTCGAGGTATTTGCCTACGGTGACGAGCGACAGGATCGTGCCTGCGCTCTCAAAATACAGGTTGTCCATGCTCGTCATCATGGCCTCGTGGATCTGACCCGCGGCTAACTGGTCGGCCATGATGAACATGGCGTAGAGCGACCAGGCAATGGAAGCGGTGGCGCCCACGGCAATAAGGGCGTCCATGGTGGGCGCGCCGTGCGCGAGCGATTTAAACCCGTTGATAAAGTACGCGTCGTTGACATAGACGATGGGGATGAGCAGGACGAGCTCGATGAGGGCGAGCGTCATGCTATGGGTGTGATCGGTGAAAATGTCAGGCAGCGGCCAACCAAGCATGTGCCCCATGCCTATGTAGAACAGTGGGATGAGGAAGACAATCGAGACGATGAGACGAGTGCGCATGACAGAGGCGGCGGCCTCCAATTTTTTGGTGGGCGACTCCATGTGGGCGACGCCGGACCTGGCTTGCGTGCTGCCGTTTGAGCCGGCGGCACCGGTGCCCGCATCGACGGGTGAGGCCGAGTAACCCGCGCGGTCGACGGCGGTGCAGATATCGTCGGGGGAGACCTGCGCGGGGTCATAGTCGACCATCATGGAACCGGCGAGCAGGTTGACCGCGACGCTTTGGACGCCGTCGAGCTTGCTCACGGCACGGTCTACGTGCGCCTGGCAGGCGGCGCATGTCATGCCACCCACGTCGAACTTATCTTGAGCCATGGCTTCTCCTTTCTGTGGTTCGGTGTTGGAATTGTTAACCTGCCGATACTATACACCCATACCCCCTGGGGGTGTCCAGTACAGAAAGAAATGTATGACATCTCGCTGCAGATGAGGGTAGTTGGTTTACCGATGGACCGTCCCAATCAATCATCTCAATCTGTAACATCTGGATCGGTTTTTGAACCATAGCTGTTACGGATCAAGATAAACAGTTGGCAGGAAACTCAATGTCTCAATCTGTAACATCTAGCAGGGAAATATGACCTCTAACTGTTACAGATCAAGACATAGAAATCGGCCGAAAACTAACGTCTCGATCTGTAACAACTAGACCCCGTTTTGCCGAGTAACTGTTACAGATCAAGACAAACCATTCGAGGGTAACCCGAACGTCTCGATCTGTAACAGTAAGATCGATGTTTGGGTCCTAGTTGTTACAGATCAAGACAATCTCGGAACAGATGCTCCGGGCATACAATGTAAAACGCCGGGGCGCCCGCGTGATGGGCGCCCCGGCGCATGCTGGGCAGGGTTTGCGAAGCGGTGGGAGGGAGGAGAAGCCGTCCTCCCGAAATCCTTACTCCTGACGACGCTTCTTGTCAGTCAGGAAGACGCCGGCGGCTACGAGCACGACACCTCCGATGACAAACGTCTCACCGGCGAGCGCAGCATTGTCGCCTGTGGTGGGAAGTGCCGAGTTGGCGGCCGTCTTGGCGTTGCCGGCAGACGGCTTTCCAGTAACCGGCTTAGCGGCAGCCTGCGTGATCTTGGCCTGCTCGGCCTTCGCCGCCTCTTGCTCTTGGCGGGCGATCTCGTCCTTCAGGGCTTGCTCGGCGGCTACGCGTTTTGCCTTCGCCTCGTTGTAGCCGTTGAGAGCCGCGGTGTAGGCGGGCGTCGCAGCATCAAGGTCTGCCTGAGCGGCATCAAGTGCGGCCTTTGCGTTATGTTCTGCCTGCTTGGCGGCGACGCACTTGGCAAAGAGGGCATTGAGCGTATCGTTCGCGTTTGCGTCAGAGCCAGTAGCAATGCCGTTTTCGACGTTGATGGACTTGAGCTTTCCGAGAGTAGCAGCAGCGGCGTCCGATGCGGCCTGAGAATTCTCGACCGCCTGCTCGGCGTTCGCGATGGCATCATTTGCCGTGCTAAGGGCGACTCCGGCATCGGTAACTGCTGCGTCGGCCTCCTTCTTGGCCGCCTCGGCGGTGGCAAGATTATCGGCTGCATTGCTCAGGGCGTCGGCACGGGCCTTCTTTGAAGCAAAGTCGTTTTTCGCCGTGGTCAGATCGCTCGCAGCGTGCTCCGCGGTCGCCGCCTTGGCCTCGGCGTTGTCCTTCGCGGTGTCGAGGGCCTGCTTCTTGGCAGCCTCGTCGAGCTTCGCCTTTTCGAGAGCGCTCTGGGCAGACGTCTGGGCTGCCGTGGCTTCATCAAGCGCCTGATGGGCCTCGTCAGCTTTCTCCCGAGCCGCAGCAACATCGGCTGAATACTTGGCAAGTTCCTTCTTTGCATCTTGCAGAGCCTGCTGCTTTACGAGAGTCTCTGCCTTGGCGTCATCAACCTTCTTCTGACTCTGAGCGGCTTGCTCTTTCGATGCCTTAAGCTCGGCGCGCTTCTGGTTGACGACCTGCTCTGCGGTCGCCACGTTGCTTTGGGCGGCTTTGACCTGGTCTTCGGCTTCGGCAACTTTTCCGTTTGCCTTGGCGAGGTTCTGCTTTGCTAGGGCAACAGCGGCGGCGGCACTTGCTACGCTGTCGTTCTTGGCGGCAAGGTCGCTATTCGCGGCAACAATGCCTTCCTGCTTTTGAGCGACGAGGGTTTCAGCTGCCTTTACGGCATCGGCTTTCGATGCCGCTGTGCTGCGCTTTTGCTCAAGGTCCGTCTTTGCGGCGGCGAGCTTTTCGCTGGCTTTGGAGAGGCTCAGCTGATACTGATCAAAGAGATTCTCGAGTTCATCGATCGAGTATTCTTTTTCGTACGAACCGTAATTGTTGTCGATCTCCAAGACGAACACATACGGCCAAAGGGTTCCGCGCGAGTTGATGCCGTATCCCATGGTTTTGGCGTTAGGTTGTACGATATTCAAATAATGGCCGACGGTGCCAAAGTCTGCCCCTTGCTTTTCGAATTCGGTTTTGTGGCTCCAGAAAGTATCCCAAGCATCTTTGGGGGCAACGTTGCCAAGGCCGGCTTTCGCTGCAGCCTCGTCAAATATCTCCTTTTCATCATCGACCCATTGGTGCGCGATGTTTTCTTTAGTACTGAAGTTCCAAGCGGCATTTTCACAATTGGCGTAATCTGAGTGACCTAGCGTTTTGTCAGAGTAATTGGAGTCGGATTGAGCGATTGCCATTTGCTCGGCCGTCACCCTAAGCTCGCTCAATCCAACGCTTGCACGGTATTCGTTAATCTCGCGCAGCTTGTTAAACGATAGCTTGGCGTTGTCGAGTGACGTGCCGTCTTTTTTATCGCCAATAGTCGTCGGGTTTTTATCGCTCTGCCTATAGATGATGTTTGCAGCGTCGTTGGCACCGATGAACTGGTAGAAGCCGATGACGCTCTGCGCCTCCGCTGTCGTTGCCTTATCGGTTGCTGCCTTGCACGTATCGTATGCTTTCTGTGCATCGACAACGGCTTGATCGGCGGCCGCCTGGTTTGCCTTGGCAGTTTCGAGCGCCTTGTCTGCCTGCTCCTTCTCGGCTTTTGCCTGGTCGACTTGTTTCTGAGCGGCCATTGCCTTCTCCAGTTCGGCAGCATATGCCTGCTTTGCCGAGGTCAACTCCGATTGCGCCGCATCGGCTTTCGTCTGGGCTGCCGTTACATCATGTTCGGCTGCTGCGACTGTCTGCTTCTTGGCTTCGAGCTCGCTTTCGGCGCCGGTGAGGGCGTTCCGCTTGGATGCAACGTCGCTATTTGCCTTAGAAAGGCCTGCTTCGGCAGTCGCCTGCTGCTGTTTCGCCTGGTCGAGTGCGCTTTGGGCAGCATCGACCTTTGCCTGGGCGGCGTCATACTCCGGGCCCTCGGCGCCTGCCTTTGCGGCCGCCAAATCGGCTTGTGCGCTGTCGTACGCTGTCTGTGCCGCGACTACCTTACCATCCGCGGCGTTCTTTTTCTGCTGAGCGGAAGCCAGCGTGCCTGCCGCTTCGTCGTAAGCGTTCTGCGCGGCGCTCTGAGCCTGCTGGGCATCGGCGAGCGCGGAATCGGCAGTGGCCTTCGCAGCCTTTGCTTGATCCAGAGCGGCCTGCGCATCTGCGGCAGCCTGCTTGGCGACCTTGATTTCCTCCGGCGTTGCGTTGGCGGCTGCCTTCTGGGCTGCCTCGAGCTTGACCTGCGCATCAGCTGCCGCCTGCTTTGCGGCATCAAGGACCTTCGACTTGTTCTCGGCGTCGGTCTTGGCTGCATCGAGCTTTCCCTGGGCATCCTTCAGCGTGGCACTGGCGCTGTCGGCCGCCTTGACGCTTTCATCGAGCTGGCGAGCATATTCGGCGCGCGCGGCGGCCTCTGCCTGCGAATTATCGGAGACGGAGACGTCATAGGCGCTTTGTGCGTTGTCGCGTGCCGCCTGCTTTTCGGTATAGGGGGCAGCCACCGTGTCGTAGTCGGATTTGGCGTCTGCCTCGGCAGCCTTTGCGGCGTCGATCGCAGCCTGCAAGTCGGCAATCTTCTGGGCGTCTGCCTTTACTGCGGAGCCTGCCGCCTCGCCGGCGTGGACAGCAAACGGGGACATGATCGCGTCCTGTGCCGTGGTATCACTCACATCGTTGGCAAATGCCGAGAACGGCGCGAGCAGCGACGAGCCGGTCATAGCGATGGTAGTTGCCGCGGTGACGGCGAGTCGTGTTGCCTTGTGGCCCGAGAATGTGGGGCGAGGCTTGGCGCCGCCTGAGACTTCCGAGTGTTTAGGTGCGTACTTTGTCATTTCTTCTCCCAATCGTTGAAGGGGTACCTACGACAATTCGTACGTTACGACCGTCGACAGGGCTCCTGTTGCGCAACATTGGCAAGGAAACATCGACGCACTTGAGTCACATTTATGAGGTGGAGTTCTCGGCAAGCTAATGTCTCGATCTGTAACATCTAGCACCAAATATGACCTCTAACTGTTACAGATCGAGACGGACCGTCCGCGGTCAACTCAAATGTCTTGATCTGTAACATCTAGAGAGGTTTTTAACCCCTTACTGTTACAGATTGAGATGTTGTCTCGCGGGGCTAGGGTTTTGTCTTGTTCTTTAACATCTAGACCTGTATCTGCCGAGCTGGTGTTACAGATCGAGACAATTGCCGGGGAGGGGTCTCGTCATGGCAAGACGCCCGCCGCTTAGATGCAGAATCCGGGGATCACGCAGGTTCGCTTGTTTGGCTTTTCCGCAGGCGTTGCGTACGTAAAGACGTCGCCGTCGTGTCCCACGCGGTTCATATAGAGTGTGCCTTCGCTCTCTGATGTGTCGGGACTCGCCGTTCGTTCCCACCAACAGGTGTCCTTGCCCTTCCACTGGCGAACCAACGTCTCGTTCGTGGTATACGGACTTACCTTGAGCTCGCGGAAGAGTTGGTACTCTTTGCCCTCGCCGTTATAGATGTCGGCCAGGTAGTGAAAGCCCTCGGCAAACGAATCGGGCGGTTGCGTACCGCACAGCTCGACCATGGCGGGCAGCCAAAGGGTTGCGGGCAACTCGCTCAGGCACGATGCGCTTCTGGCGGCGCCAACGTTATTCGAGATCTTTTTGACAGATTTGATGAGTGCGCGCAACTCGTTGGGCAGCAGCTTAAGGCCGTCGTTATCGAGCCATCCCCGCAGCTCGCAATCTGCCCAGCCGGCGCTCGGCGGTTCAGCCGCAGCGTTGCGCTCGGCAATACCCGCGTCGAACATAAACGTCAGCCCGGCCTTGCCCGTCCCGTCCAGAAGCTCATCGTGGCGGATGCCCACAAGCTGCGCGCCAACCTGCAGTCCGTTGGTGAGCGTGACACGCTTGGTGCACGGATAGGGGATATGCCCATCAGCGTCGAGCAGGTGGTAGCGCTTGGCAATCTCGCGTGCCTCGCTACGGGTCTCGGCGGCCTTAATCTTGAGCGAAATCTCCTGCAGCTGGTCCCAAGTGTAGTCGTCAAGCGAACCGCGGATGCCGTCCAGGTAGTCGGGGATGCCAAAGCCATGGGTTGCCGCGCCAACGACGCCGAGCCCCGCAACGACCGCAACGACGCCGCCGATAATAAAGCGACGGCGGGTCATGGCGTCGTGCCGGGCCTGCTCCAAGATCTCTCGCGCGCTCGCCGGCGACGTCGACCTTAAGGTGCGTGCCAGAATCGATATCAATTGCGGCCTCGTCTCCTGCACCCTCGCGGTCCTCAGATTCTGCAGCGGGGAGGTATGTCGAGAGCACCTCGAGCATCTGCTGCTCGGTAGGGCGATCGCCCTGTTCGACCGAAATGCCTTTCATGATGATCTGGACAAGCGCCTTGTCGCCCTCGCAGCGCGGCTCGAGCGGTGCCGGTTTGGTCTTGGTCTTTATGAGGTAGAACGAGCCGGTTGCCGCGGCACCCGTCGACTCGACATCGAACGGCTTGCGACCGCTGTAGAGCTGGTACAGAATGCTCGAAAGCGCATAGACGTCGATCACGGGCGAGCGGCGAAGGGCCGCGATGCCTTCGATATCCTGCGTGAGCATTTCGGGCGCGGCATATGCGGGTGTGGCAAAACGCCAAATGTCGGCACGTCGGGTGATTGTGTCGTCGCCGAGTGCCATGGTCGCGGAGCCCATGTCGATGAGGCAGGGGTCAAAGGAGCAATCGGCAATCTGCTGCTCGAGCGTTCGGCTGGTGGTGCGGAACATGATATTGGCAGGCGACAGGTCGCGATGGATGACCGGATTCACGAGGCCTTGGGTCATCAAGAGCGCGCGAAGTACGGCGTTTCCGACGGCGGCGACCATCTGGGTGGTCAGCCCGCCCGAGGCGTCGTGCGGAAGCAAGGGCAGCGCCTGCTTGAGCGAGGTGCCCTCGACCCACTCCATGAGGATAAGCGGGTCGTCCTCGCACGATCCGTAGCCATAGACGCGCGGAAATCCGCGCAGGTGCGAGACGGTACACAGATGACGATACTCCTCGAACAGCGCGGCGGTGTTGGCCAGGTGAGCGGCCGATTGCTCGGCGGAGCGGTCGGGGGCTTGGCCGGAAAGGATGGCGTTGTCCTTGAGCAGCTTGACGGCAAAGACCTCGCCGCTCGTGTTGGTCGCGCGCAGCACGTGCCCGATATTGCCGCCGTCGCGGTATGCCGTCTGAAGAATAAGCGTCATAAACCGGCGCTTGGCGTCGTCCTCGGCACTGGGGTCGACTGCCACGGCGGTATCGAACGTGTCGAGACGGATGAGTTTGTCGCCATAGGCGCTATCGGTAGTATCCATGGCGTTCCTTTGTCTGGCATGGGTTGCCGCGCGTATACGCGGGCAGTGCGGATATCGGTAAAGTACCATGATAGCCGCACTGCCCACGTATACCGCTGAGTATTGTCGGTTACGACGCAGAAGGTAGAAGACGAAAGACGGACGGCGACCGTCTTTCGATCGCCGTCCGCGCTAGTCCACAATGACAAGGAATGTCGTGTAGAGACCCAGATGGAGCCTGTCGCTGTTTTCGATTTCCACCGGGGGATAGATCTTGCCGGGCTCGCGTTGGTCGCGCGGCGGCTCAATCACAATATCGCCGTCGCCCGCACCCGATTCGAGCACTATGCCGTTGGTCGATCCAAGGCCCTGGGCGTACCAGTGCTCACCCTCAAGCCAAATGCGAAGATGCTCGCGTGATGCGTCGGCGCCCACATCGGTGATGCTGGGCGAGGTTTTGGGCAAAGAACCAATCACGGTGCCGCGCGGATCGCGTGTGAGGGGATGGATTTGCATGTCGACGCAGTTGTCGGCATGTGTCCTGAGCAGACCGAGGTTGGGGGCGACGGTGCGTGGCTGCTCCAGGCTGCCCATAAAGCCACGTCCGACGGTAGTTTCGGTGGTGCCAAAGTGCCCGCCCGTCTTGCTGTCGCAAAAGCGCTCGACGGTGGCCACGCCTTGAACGGGATCGGCAAGTGCACCCGTTGCCACAAAGAGCATCAAGAAGAGCGTGCTTTTCTCGCGCACGGCATTGCCGTCAAAGTTGTCGATGCGATTGAGGGCATTTGCATATAGGCGGCTGTCCAGTTTGTAGCTGGCGAGAGCCGACATCATTTCGTTGGCGGCCGGACCGCGATAGTGCTCGGCGATTGCCCGATAGGCGGACTCGCCGCCGCCGAGCTTGCTGCAGATTGCCGAGGAAAGGTTGAGCGTGGTGACGGTAAAGTCGCTGTAGATGGAGGGCGCGCACTGGTCAGGCTTGCGATGGACGATGTAACGGGTGAGATACGAGCGGTTGGAAGAGCATTTCTCGAGCAGGGTACTGCCGAGATAAGAGTTTCCATTGATGAGCATTCGGGCGATCTCGAGATGTTTAAGACCGCCGAACGAGCGAATATCGTTATAGAGGACCGAGCAAGGCGTCTCTGCTGCCACGGATACCTCCTTTGATTGCTTCCTAGCCAATATGGCGATAGGAATTAATGGCCCCCGGTGGGCGACGTATTAAATGGCTGCGCAATATATAGCGTAACCAAAGCAACATTATAGGCCACATGTTCGAAATTGCAGGAAGACTGAGAGATTTGGTTTGGACTGGACGGAAATCCCCCTCTGTCTTGATCTATAACAATTAGGACCGATTTTACTCGGTAACTGTTACAGATTGAGACGTTTGTGAACCGTGTCGACCGTTTGTCTCGATCTGTAACACGTAGAGGAAGATTTGCCCTGTAGATGTTACAGATTGAGACAATCGGCCGGGCCCACCTCGGGCCCGCCGCGTCCGCCTCGTCATCTGTGGTTTACGTGGGGGCATGCGAAGCGCGGGTATACTAACCGGCGGCGAATCTGCTCCATCGCTTAGGGCCGCTGCGTCTGGACGGCGCGTGATAGGGCTGCCAAAGCGATCGCCAGCGTGCTGAGCAACGTCCTCTCTGTGCGCACCTGTTTTGTATGTATTAGCGCACTACCAAGCACGCCCCGCGCGGCTGCATGCCGTGCCCATAACGCGTGCAGATAAGGAACAACAACATATGCGTAATTCTGTATCCGACGTCACGGACGCCGAGATTCTGGACGAGACCCGCGAGGCCATGACCCAGGCTGCCTTCGATGCTGCCGACGAGGCCAATGCTGCCCAGGCCGTCGAGTCCGCGACCGAGAACCTGCCCGCCTTTGACGAGCTGGGACTTTCGGACGAGATACTTCGTGCTATCGAGAACCTGGGCTACACGGCGCCGACGCCCGTGCAGGCCGGCTCGATCCCCGTGGTGCTCGAAGGCCGCGACCTGCTTGCCGCCGCTCAGACCGGCACCGGCAAGACGGCCGCCTTTTTGCTGCCGACCATGAACAATCTGGAGCACATCGCTCCGCCCAAGCCTGTGCGCGAGCGCAGCGGCCGCAACCGCCGTCGCGGCGCTAAAAAGCCCGAGGGCAACGGCCGCGGCCCCGTGATGCTCGTCATCACCCCCACGCGCGAGCTTGCCCAGCAGATCGACGAGGTCGCGAGCAAGATCGCCGACGTCACCGGTCATGTCGCCGTGACCGTCGTGGGCGGCGTGAGCTACAAGCCGCAGACCGCTGCCCTCAAGTACGGCTGCGACATCCTAGTCGCCACGCCGGGCCGTCTGGTCGATCTGATCGAGCAGGGCGCCTGCCACCTGGACGAGGTCAAGGTGCTGGTGCTCGACGAGGCCGACCGCATGCTCGACATGGGCTTTTTGCCCGCCGTCCGCCGCATTGTGCGCGAGACGCCGGCCGAGCGCCAGACGCTGCTGTTCTCGGCGACGCTCGACGAGGAGGCCGTGGGCGAGATCACCGACCTGGTGAGCGACCCGGCCCGCGTGGAGATCGCGCCTGCCACGTCGACCGCCGACACCGTCGATCAGTTTGTGTTCCCGGTGTCCATCGAGGCAAAGAACAACCTGCTGCCCGAGTTCCTCAAAAAGGAGGGCCCGGAGCGCACCATCGTCTTTATGCGCACCAAGCGCCGCGCCGACAGCTGCTGCCGTCGTCTGGAGCGTAAGGGCATCAAGGCCGCCGCGATTCACGGCAACCGCAGCCAGGCCCAGCGCGAGCGTGCCCTTTCGGCCTTCCGCGACGGCACCGTCGACGTGCTGGTGGCAACCGACGTGCTTGCCCGCGGCATCGACATTAGCGACGTGCGCTACGTCGTGAACTTTGACGTGCCGGCCGAGCCGACCGACTATATTCACCGCATTGGCCGTACGGGCCGCGCCGGCGAGCTGGGGTGGGCCATCACGTTTGTGACCGAGCAGGACGTGGACGAGTTCTACGAGATCGAGAAGCTCATGGACAAGACGGCCGACATCTACGAGGCCGGTGACCTGCATGTGGGTCCCAACCCGCCCGCGGTTGATCCCGAGCGCGACCCTGCGGCCTTTAAGGTGAAGAAGAAGACCAAGCGCGGCAAGTCCAAGAGCAAGAAGAAACTCGAGCAAGCGCGTCGCGACGGCAAGCGCAACGGCGACGATTACGGCGACGTGGCTGGTCGTTCCAACCGCGGTCGCGACGAGCGCCGCGGCGACGGCGAGCGTCCGAGCCGTCCCAAGCGCGGCGGCAAGACCCGCGTGCGCGAGGGCGTTCAGGCTCGCGTGGATGAGGCCGTTGAGAGCGTGGCCCGCGAGGTGGCTGCCGAGGAGCGCGGCGGTGCTGCTGCCGTCAAGCAGGCCCCGCGCGGCAACCGTGCCGAGCGCCGTGCCAAGCAGTTCCAGGGCGAGGCGCATCGCCGTCGCCGCGAGGACGAGGACCGTGGTGGCCGTCGTCGTGTTGAGCGCGAGGACGAGGGCCGCGGTTCGCGCGGCGGCAAGCGCGGCTCGGGTGACCGTCGTCGTTCCGGTCGCAATGACGAGCGCAGTGGCCGTGGCGGCGAAGGCCGTGGTTCGCGTGACGAGCGCGGCGTCCGTGGCGGCGAGCGTCGCGAGGGTGCTCGTGGCAACGGTGGCCGCAGCGGCGCCGGTCGTTCGAATGAGTCGCGCGATCGTCGCGACCCGCGTGCCAGCCGCGATCGTCGCGATGATTGGCGCAACTACGACGACACCCGCGAGGAGCGCCGTGGCGGCTACCGCGGCGGGCGTGGTGACAACCAGGCCGGTTCCCGCGGCGGTCGCGCCGGCGGTCGCGATAACCGTGGCAGCTATGGTAACAATCGTGGCGGCAATCGCGGCGGCAGCTCCCGTCGTCCCGGCGACGGCGGCGGCAAGCGCAGATAACATACGCATCGCACGCTAGCGTGAGACAAACAAAAGGGCCCGAGCAAACAACGCTCGGGCCCTTTTGTTTACCGTGTCCATCGCTAATCCAAACGTGATTTTCTCGGGAATGCATCTGGGGGATGCCGAGGACCTATTTTCTGTCATGCGGCAATGGGTCCCATGGGGTGCGTCGTGCATTTTTGGAGTATTCAGCAGCTCTAGTTGGTTGCATACGATTCGGTATTGCCAACGGCGGCCTTCGGATATCCCTAGCGAGCGTTCCGAGTCAGATTTCGCCGTTTTCCGGAGCAGGGGCGCGTCATTCTCGCCATGTCGGGACTTAGAATGATACGGCGCCCTACAGTTTTGCCCACCCGCGGCGGTGCTGGCGCGGTCACGTTGCAGAATACTCCGTTTTTTGCACGGGCCAGGATGGGGTACCTCAGGAGAACACGGCGGTATCCCGTAAATATATACAATCTGTACCGTAATTAATACAAAACGAAGAGGCAGACAGCGTAGGGTGGGTGCATTGGGGTGTTTGGTGCACCAAAACGGGGATCCCACGTACCGTATACTCTGGCTGGATGTGAAAACGGCTTGACGCGTCGCCAGGCGTAGGGGGAGGGTGCCTCGATGGACGTATTCGAAATTGTGTTTAGTCCGACGGGTGGAACGCGGAAGGTGTCTGGCCTTGTGGCCGGGGCGCTGGACAAAAATACCGTTACCGTCGATCTGACCGATAGCGGGCTAGATTTCAGCGCCGTCTCGATGACTGAGGACGACGTGGCCGTAATCTCTGTGCCGGCGTATGCCGGTAGAATCCCGGCTGTGGTGGCTGACCGGTTGGGCATAGTGCGCGGCAACGGGGCTCGGACTGTTTTGGTTTGTGTATACGGAAACCGCGCGTTTGAGGACACGCTCGTAGAGTTGGAGGACGTTGCGAAGCGCGCCGGATTTAGGGTGGTCGCAGCGGTTTCTGCTATTGCTGAGCATTCCGTTGCTCGTCAGTTTGCTGCTGGGCGACCGGATGCGCAGGATGCGGCGCAGCTCGCAGAGTTTGCGCAGCAAATTCAGCAGAAGCTGTTGGCTGAGGATGCATCCGAGCCCTCTATTCCCGGCAATCGTCCTTATAAACAAGCTGGAGGTCACCGCATGGCACCCGAGGCAACAGAGGATTGCGTCTCCTGCGGTGCATGCGCCGCGGCGTGCCCCGTTTGCGCTATCGACAAGGGCGACCCCAAGCGAGCAGCTGACGAGGCGTGTATCTCCTGCATGCGCTGTATCGCCGTATGTCCGCGAGGCGCTCGCAAGCTTGATCCCAACAAGCTATCCGCTGTTTCCCAGATGCTGAGCAAGGTTTGCGTCGTGCGGAAGGAATGCGAACTCTTCATCTAGCGCATACGAAATTGGTGCAATGGGGCCAGAGCAAGGAGTGTCCCTGGGTGCCGGCAGAAAAGGAACGTCCCCAAGTGCCGCTTAAATACCGTTTATCGAAGAAAAAATACCGCTCACCGGTCATAATGATTGTTCTGGCTTTGGGCTTGTCTACAATAGCTCCCGTAAAAAGAAATGCGGAAGGTTACCGAGTCCCTCGGACGTGGGCCTAACCAAAGTCTTTGAACGGATGTGTCTCTATGGACGCATTCGCTTGATTTTGGTTGGGCTATATTTATGAAGGGACATGCCACCATGGGTTTCTTTTCTCGCCTGATGGGCGGTTCGGATGAGCAGAAGACTGCAACTTCCGAGTTCGAAATCCTCGCTCCCGTTTCCGGCGAGCTTGTTCATCTGGAAAAAACCAATGACCCCGCTTTTAGCAGCCGTGCCGTGGGCGATGGCGTTGCCGTGGTTCCCCAAGAGGGAACGGTGTGCGCTCCTGTCTCCGGTACCGTCGCGGCGCTGTTCCCGACCGAGCACGCGCTGGGTATCATGTCCGACGACAGCTCTGCTCAGGTGATGCTGCATATCGGAATCGACACTGTTAAACTTGAGGGCAAGGGCTTCCATGCGCTTGTTGCTCAGGGTGACCATGTCGACGCGGGCCAGCCCCTCGTCGAGGTCGATTTCGACGCGGTCCGCGCCGCCGGCTTCGATCCCACGGTCTTCGTTATCGTGTGCGAGCGTTCGGAGAACTCGACTCTTCGTGAGCACGCTTCCGGCCCTGTTGCTGTTAAAGAGCCTGTCGTCTGGCTTTCCGAGTAAATTCTTGTGGTGGGTACCGTGGTTATCAAGCGAGTTTTCAACAACAACGTCGCAATGGTCACTTCGGACGATGGCCCTGAGCTCATCGTCATCGGTCGAGGCCTCTGCTTTGGCCGTCATGCCGGCGATGCCATCGACGAGGCATCGGTCGAAAAGACCTACGCGTTGCAGGAGGGAACTTCTCAGGATTCGCGTACGATTGACCGCTTGGCACATCTTTTAGAGTCCATCCCCACCGTCAACCTCGTGATTTCCGAGGACATCGTTCAGATGCTTCGTCGAGAGCTCAATGTTGATATCAACGACAAGATTCTCATTGCTCTCGCAGACCATATCAGCCTTGCTTTGGAGCGCGAGCGCAAGGGCGTCCCCTGCGAGAATCCGTTGCTGCTCGAGATCCAGCAGTTCTATCGCAAGGAGTATGCGCTTGCGGGCCGTGCGCTGCAGATTGTCAAGGAGTATATGGGCATCCAGATGAGCGAAGAAGAGCAGGGTTTTATTACGCTGCATATCGTCAACGCCACCATGCCGCAACGCTCCGACCGTCTCATCATCTCGGTCCAGCTTGTTCGCGACGTGCTCACGATTGTTTCCGAGCGCTATGCTACGACCCTCGATGACACCTCGCTGCCCTATGAGCGTTTCGTTCGTCACCTGCAGTTTTTCGCACAGCGAGCGCTCGATCCTGCGGCCGGGCAAATCAATGGCGACGCGCTGTTCCGAATCGATGAAACGGCGTATCCGTGCGCATTCTCGTGCGCGGACGCCATAGCTGCCCACTTGTCGTCTACCTATAACGTTGTCGTTACCGATGCCGAGAAGAGTTATCTCGCATATCACATTGTTAACCTGCTTGGAGAACCTGGTCTCTAGGCATAACGTGCCCACACATCGATTGATATAAGGCAGGGCTCACGGTCTTGTCTAGGGCACATCTGTCTTAATTTGCGGAAAAGGAAGGGGAGTACCGCTATGACCGCAAAAAAGAAGTTCAATTTCAAAGCGCCGTTGGAGGTGTTCGCGAAGTCAATCGTCCAGCCGATGATGTATCTCTCGGTTGCCGGCATTCTGCTCATCGTGGGCATTATTCTGACCAACAAGACCATTTGCGCCTTGATCCCCGTACTGGGCTCCGGTCCGTTCCAGCTTGTGGGCACCGTTGTCTATCAGTCGCTGATGTTTATCATCAACAACCTCTCGATTCTGTTCTGCGTGGGCATCGCCGGCGCCATGGCAAAGAAGAACAAGGGCCATGCTTCGCTGATTGCCCTGATGTCGTTCTTCCTGTTCCTGCAGGCTAACAACATCGTGCTCAACGCCACCGGCTCTCTTGCCGAAGCGAGCGGCATGCTCGGTCTTACCGGAACCGGCCAGAGCACCGTTATGGGCATTCAGGTGCTCGATACCGGCGTGTTTGGCGGCATCATTCTTGGTTGCATCACCGGTGCCGTGTTCAACAAGTACTCGAACAAGCAGTTCCCCATTGCCCTTTCGATGTTCTCGGGCGTTCGTTTTCCGTTCCTGATCATGATTATCATTTCCTGGATCATGGGTGCTGGCTTCTGCATCGTTTGGCCTCCGGTTCAGGGTGCCATCTCCTCCGTTGCCGGCATCATTAAGGAGTCGGGCAACATCGGTCTGTTTATCTACGGCATGCTCAACAAGCTGCTCGTTCCTACCGGTCTGCATCACCTCATCTACACCCCGTTCCAGTTCTCCGATGTGGGCGGCACCCTGACGCTGGGCGATCAGGTTATCGCCGGCGCCTATCCCATCCGTGTTGCCGAGATGGCAATGACGGGCCAGCCCTTCTCCGATAGCACCTATTTCAACAGCTACACCTTCAACAACCTGTGGCCCTACATCGGTATCGGTCTCGCCTTTATCTTCACCGCTTACAAGGGGAACAAGGATAAGACCAAGGCCGTTATCATCCCGCTGATCATCACCGCCGTGCTCTCCTGTGTCACCGAGCCCATGGACTTCCTCTTTGTCTTTGCCGCTCCCGTGCTCTTTGTTGTTCACTCGGTTCTTTCCGGTATCTTCCTGGTCCTGCTCAAGGTCCTCTCCGTGCCCGCTTCGACTGCAGGCGGCATCATCAACATCGTGGTTTCCAACCTGGTCCTTGGTGTCGATAAGACCAACTGGCCGATGATGCTCGTGCTCGGAGTCGTCAACGCCGCTCTGTACTTCTTCCTCTTCACCTTCCTTATTAAGAAGCTCAACCTCCACACGCCTGGCCGCGAGGAGGAGTCCGAGCTCGCCGAGTCCGTTGCCGAGGGCGAGGCCGCCGCGTCTGTCGCGGTGAAGCAGGGCGCTGTTGCCGCAGCTCCCGCAGAGGGCGTCGATGCAGGTATTGCCGACCTGGTCGCAGGTCTTGGCGGCAAGGACAACATCGAGGAGCTCGAGAACTGCTTTACACGTCTTCGCGTGAACGTTAAGAACCCGGACCTCATCGATGAGAACCTCATCAACCACGTGCCCAACAGCGGCATCAACCGCAACGGCAACAATATCCAGATCATCTTTGGCATGAAGGTCGCCGAGATGCGCGACAAGGTCGAAAACGCAATTGAGAAGGAGCAGTAAACAATGATCATTACTCTGTGTGGTGGCGGATCCACCTTTACCCCTGGCATCGTCAAGTCCATCGCTCTGCGCAAGGACGAGCTCGACGTTGACGAGATTCGTCTGTACGACATCAACGAGGAGCGCCAGCGCAAGATCGGCGTGCTCGTGGACTGGATTCTGCACGAGGACCTCGGCCTGGACATCAAGCTCACGGTGACCACCGACAAGGAGACGGCTTTTACCGACGCGAGCTTCGTGTTTGCCCAGATGCGCGTGGGCGGCTACGCCATGCGCGAGCAGGACGAGAAGATTCCGCTGCGCCATGGCTGCGTGGGCCAGGAGACCTGCGGTTGCGGCGGCCTTGCCTACGGCATGCGCACCATCTTCCCCATGGTCGAGCTGATCGATGACGTCGAGAAGTACGCCAAGAAGGACTACTGGATTCTCAACTACTCCAACCCTGCTGCCATCGTCTCCGAGGGCTGCCGTGTGTTGCGTCCCAACGCTCGCATCATCAACATCTGCGACATGCCGATCGCGATCATCGACGTGGTTTGCGCCGCACTCGATATCGACAAGAAGGATGTCGAGTACGATTACTTTGGCCTCAACCACTTTGGCTGGTTCACCTCGATTCGCCACAAGGGCGAGGAGGTGCTCCCGCAGCTGCGCGAGTACATCAAGGAGCACGAGATTCTGCTGCCCGATTCGTACCTCAAGGGCATGGGCTCGCTGATGCCCAAGAAGCCCGAGGAGGCCACTGACGAGCACCCCGAGCAGAACCGCCACACCAAGGGCAGCTGGTACTACGTCTGGAAGGGCGAGTACGAGATCATGGAGTGCTTCCCGGAGTACCTGCCCAACACGTATCTGAACTACTACCTGCAGCAGAAGGAGTTCGTCGAGCATTCCAACCCCGAGCGCACCCGTGCTAACGAGGTTGAGGAGACACGCGAGAAGAACCTCTTCGACGGCATCGACCACTACGAGAAGACTGGCGAGATCGACGAGAGCACGTTCTATGCGGGCAGCCACGGCGACTGGATTGCCGACCTGGCTATTGCTCTGAAGAACGATACCAAGCAGCGCTTCCTGGTCATCTGCGAGAACAAGGGCGCTATCCCCAACATGCCCTACGACGCTATGGTCGAGCTGCCTGCCTACATTGGCAAGAATGGCCCCGAGGTCATCAGCCGCGACAACATTCCGCTGTTCCAGCAGGGTCTTATGATGCAGCAGCTGAACTCCGAGAAGCTCGTGGTCGAGGCCACGATCGAGGGTTCGTACGAGAAGGCACTCAAGGCCTTTACGCTCAACAAGACCGTGCCGTCGATGAAGGTCGCCAAGGAAGTTCTCGACGACATGATCGAGGCCAACAAGGGTTACTGGCCCGAGCTTAAGTAAAAGCAACAGGGTCGCTGACCGCATACCTAGAGCAATGCCCCGTCCACGTGATTGCGTGGACGGGGCATTGTCATTTGGTAACGCGTTTTATCAAATATGGCATTTATCTGCGGAAATGTTCGTTTTCACCGCTAAGGACGACGTTTCATACCGCCTGCCGAACCGTGTCGCTGCCAAACAATTTTATAGGTCAGTGTTGTGCGTGTAGCAACTTCGCTCGGTCTCGCCTCCGGGCTGCCATGTGAGAGGGGATCTTATGGCTCGACTGCACGTAATGGAACGCAGCCACGCTCAGGCCGTCATGGACGACCTGCACGATGCGCTCGGACGCCGTCTGGCGGTGAGTTCGCTCGCCCCGTGTCCCGTTGAGTTTACGGCAGCGCTCGTTAACCTGTGCTCCACCCAGAGCTGCGGCAAGTGCACACCCTGCCGTGTGGGCCTGAGCGCGCTGAGCGACCTGCTCGCCGATGTGCTCGAAGGGCGCGCCGATGAGTCCACGCTCAACCTGATTGAGCGCACGGCCCGCACCATCTACCTTTCGAGCGACTGCGCCATCGGCTACGAAGCCGGCGCCATGGCACTCACGGCCATTCGCGGCTTCCGCGACGATTTTGAGCATCACATCCGCGAGCACTCCTGCGGCTTTGACCGCGAGGCCCGCGTCCCGTGCGTTTCGGGCTGCCCGGCGCACGTCGACATTCCCGGGTACATTTCGCTGGTCGAGGCCGGCCGCTATGCCGACGCCGTCAAGGTCATCCGCAAGAACAATCCGCTGCCGCTCGTCTGCGGCCTGGTGTGCGAGCATCCCTGCGAGATGCACTGCCGCCGTGGCATGGTCGACGACCCCATGAACATCCTCGCCCTCAAGCGTTTTGCCGTCGAGCACAGTGACCTCAACGACCACAAGCCGCATGTAGTGGACAACACCGGCAAGCGCGTCGCCGTGATCGGCGGCGGCCCGGCCGGCCTTTCCTGCGCCTACTACCTGGCCGTGATGGGCCATAAGGTGACCATCTTTGAGCAGCGCCACCACCTGGGCGGCATGCTGCGCTATGGCATCCCCAGCTATCGTCTGCCGCGCGAGCGCCTGCAGGCCGAGATCGACTGGATCTTGAGCGCCGGCATCGACGTTGAGCTCGATCACTCCGTCAACGGCGAGGAACTTGCCCGCCTGCGCGACGAGTTCGATGCCGTCTACCTGGCCATTGGCGCCCACAGCGATAAGAAGCTCGGCCTTCCGGGCGAGGAAGCGCTCGGCGTGGAGTCGGCCGTCAAGATGCTGCGCGCCATCGGCGACGACGAGCTGCCCGACCTGAGCGGCCAGCGCGTGTGCGTCATCGGCGGCGGCAACGTGGCCATGGACGTGGCGCGCTCCGCCGTGCGCTGCCGTGCCGAAAAGGTGAGCATCGTCTACCGCCGTCGCATCTGCGACATGACGGCCCAGGACGCCGAGATCGCCGGCGCCCAGGCCGAGGGCTGCGAGGTGCTGGAGTTGACCGCCCCGCTCGCTATCGAGACGGGCGAGGAAGGTCGCGTGAGTGGCCTGCGCGTGCAGCCGCAGATTATCGGCGAGCCCCGTCGTGGGCGTCCGGCCCCGCGTGCCGCCGCCACGCCCGAGCGCGTCATTCCCTGCGAGCGCGTGTTTGTGGCCATTGGCCAGGACATCGATTCCAGGCCGTTTGAGGACATGGGCATCGCTTGTAAGTGGGGCTGCGTGGTCACCGATTCGGATGGCGCCGTGCCCAACTTCGATGGCCTCTTTAGCGGCGGTGACTGCCAGACCGGTCCCGCCACCGTCATCCGTGCCATCAACGCCGGCCGCGTGGCTTCGGCAAATATCGACCGCTACCTGGGCTTTGACCACAAGATCAAGCTCGAGGTCGAGCTGCCGACCGTCCAGTTTAAGGGCAAGCATGAGTGCGGCCGCTGCGAGCTGGGCGAGCGCGAGGCCGGCGAGCGTATTCACGATTGGGATCTGGTCGAGCAGGGTCTCACCGAGCAGGAGGCGCGCCAGGAGGCGAGCCGCTGCCTGCGTTGCGATCACTTTGGCTTTGGCGCGTTCCGCGGAGGGAGGAACCTGGAATGGTAGAGCCCAACAACACCACCGTCAGCGACAACACCGAAAACGGAGCGCATAACATGGTCAAGCTCACTATCGATAATTGCGAGGTCGTGGTTCCCGAGCACACCACGATCCTGGATGCGGCCAAGTCCGTCAGCATCCAGATTCCCACCCTGTGCTACCTGCGCGATCTAAACGAGATCGGCGGCTGCCGCGTATGCGTGGTCGAGGTTGAGGGCTGCGACCAGCTGGTTGCCGCCTGCAACAACTACGTGCTCGACGGCATGGTGGTCCACACCAACAGCCCCAAGGCCCGCGAGGCGCGTCGCACCAACGTGCAGCTGCTGCTGTCCCAGCACGACTCGCGCTGTACGAGCTGCGTGCGCAGTGGTAACTGCAACCTGCAGACCATCGCCAACGACCTGGGTATCTTCTATCTGCCGTACGAGCAGCACCTGGCGCGCGAGGGCTGGGACTTCGATTTCCCCATCATCCGCGATAACGACAAGTGCATCAAATGCATGCGCTGCATCAAGGTGTGCGAGAGCGTGCAGGGCTTAGGGATTTGGGACCTGACCAACCGCGCCACGCATACCGCCGTGGGCACCCGCGGGCGTGCGCCGATCGGCAAGACCGATTGCGTCGCGTGCGGTCAGTGCATCACGCATTGCCCGACGGGCGCCCTGCGCGAGCGTGACGATACCGAGACCGTGTTCGACGCCATCGCCGATCCCGACAAGATCGTACTGGTGCAGATTGCGCCGGCCGTGCGTAGCGCCTGGGGCGAGGAGCTCGGCATTCCGCGCGAGGAGGCCACCGTTGAGCGCCTGGCTTGCGCCCTGCGCCGCGTTGGCTTTGAGTACGTGTTCGACACCGATTTCTCGGCCGACCTCACCATTATGGAGGAGGGCTCCGAACTGCTCGAGCGCCTAGGGAAGGCCGTCAAGGGCGAGGGCGACACCCACGGCTGGCCCATGTTCACGAGCTGCTGCCCGGGCTGGGTACGCTTTGTGAAGGCACGTTACCCCGAGTTTGTCGACAGCCTGTCCACGTCAAAGTCGCCGCAGCAGATGTTCGGCGCCATCGCCAAGACCTACTACGCCAAGGTGCTGGGCGTGGAGCCCGAGCGTCTGTTCGTGGTGTCCGTTATGCCGTGCACGGCCAAGAAGGCCGAGCGTGCGCTGCCGAGCATGATGGGCGAGGGCGGCGCGCCCGACGTGGACGTTGCACTGACGGTGCGCGAGATGGTGCGCATGATCCGCGCGAGCCACGTGAGCGTGGACACGCTTACCGAGGAGCCGCTTGATACGCCGCTGGGCTTTGGCACGGGCGCGGGTGTGATCTTTGGCGCCACGGGCGGCGTGATGGAGGCCGCCGTGCGCTCGGCCTATTACCTGGTGACGGGCAAGAACCCCGACGCCGACTTCTTCACCGACGTGCGCGGTCTGGACGGCTGGAAGGAAGCAGTGGCCGATATCGAGGGCACCAGGGTGCGCGTCGCCGTGGCGCACGGACTGGGCAATGCCGCCCGCCTGCTCGACGCAATTCGCGACGGTCGTGTGAGCTATGACTTTGTCGAGGTCATGGCGTGCCCCGGCGGCTGCGTCGGTGGTGGCGGTCAGCCCATCCACGACGGTTGCGAGCTGGCTGCCGAGCGTGGCCAGGTGCTCTGGGGCCTCGATGCGAACGCCGAGATTCGCTTCTCGCACGAGAATCCCGATGTCCAGGCGTGCTATCGCGAGTTCTTGGGCGAGCCGCTCTCGCCGCTGGCCGAGGACCTGCTGCATACCGACCATCACGCCTGGTCGATGCCCAATGAGGGGGCGTGCTAGCGATGCGCGCTTTTGATGTTGAGATGTCGCGCCGGGGGTTTGCCTCGGTGCTCGCCGCGGGCGCGTTGTCGCTCGCGCTGGCTGGTTGTGGTGGCGGGTCTGCCGGGACCGGGTCTGCTGCGGGCTCGGCTGCCACGGACGGCGCCGGTGCTGCTGCGGAGCCGGTCGAGGTGCACGTCGCCTCGCTCAAGGGACCGACCTCGATTGGCCTGGTGCAGTTTATGGACCAGGCGGCCGACGATGCCACGGATAACGAGTTCGACTTTGCGATCAGCGCCGCGGCCGACGAGATCGTGCCCAAGATGATTCAGGGCGATGTCGACATTGCCCTGGTGCCCGCCAACGTGGCGAGCGTGCTCTACAACAAGACCGAGGGCGCGGTGCAGGTCATCGACATCAACACGCTGGGCGTGCTGAACGTGGTGACGGGTAACGCGGACGTTACTTCGTTTGGTGATCTGGCGGGTCGTACCGTCTACATGACGGGCAAAGGCACCACGCCGGAGTACGTCATGAACTACCTGCTGGAGCGCGCGGGCCTGACCAGACAGGTGACGCTCGAGTTTAAGAGCGAGCCCACCGAGGTGCTGTCGGCCCTGCTTGCCGACCCGTCCGCCGTGGGCGTGCTGCCGGAGCCGTTCAAGACAGCTGCCATCGCAAAGAGCGAAGGCAAGCTGTCGGCTCCGGTAAGCCTGACCGATGCGTGGGATGAGCTGGCGGGTGACACGGGTTCGCGCTTGCTGACGGGTGTGACCGTGGTGCGCCGTTCCTTTGCCGAGGAGCATCCCGACGCCGTGGCGGAATTCTTGCGCTGCCATGAGGCGAGCGTGAAAGCCGTCAATGCGGCGCCGGCAGATTGGGCTCAGGCCGTGGTCGATGCGGGCATCGTGGATAACGCCACGATTGCCGAAAAGGCGATTCCCGGGTGCATGCTCGTGTGCCAGACGGGGAAGGATATGAAGGCGGCGCTCGGTGGGTACCTGCAGGTGCTGGCCGATGCGGACGCGAGCGCCGTGGGCGGCAAGCTCCCGGCTGACGATTTCTACTACATGGAGTAGCCCGTGCGTGCGTTTGCTCGACAAATGACAGAGCGTATGAAGGCGGTGGCGGCAGCAGGTGCCGTCGCCGCCTTTTGGCTTGCCGTGTGGGTGCTGGTGGCGGCGTTGGTAGCGCAGCCGCTGATCTTGCCGGGGCCGGGTGCTGTTGCCTTGGCGCTGCTGCGCCTGGTGTGCGATGGCGGTACCTGGGCGATTTTGGCGGGCTCGGGCGCGCGAATATTGGGCGGGCTGGCGCTTGCCGCGGTGTGCGGCGGCGTGCTGGTGGGAGTCTCGGTGCGGTCGCGTGCGTTTGCGCACCTGGTGGCTCCGGCACTGTCGTTTGTAAAGGCGACGCCGGTTGCCTGCGTGGTGGTCCTGCTGCTCATTTGGTTGGGGTCGGCACGTGTGAGCATCGCGGCGGTCTTTTTGATGGCGCTGCCGGGCGTATATTTCTCGCTGGTCGAGGGTTTGACGCAGGTTGATCAGTCACTGGAGCAGATGTTTCGTCTGCATGGAGTGCGGGGCTGGCGACTGTTTTGCGCTCACACCTGGCGCGAAGTCCTGCCGTTTGTGCTTTCGTGCGCCCGCGCCGTGATCGGCATGAGTTGGAAGGCCGGTGTGGCGGCGGAGCTCATCGGCATGGCGACGGGCACCGTGGGTGAGCGCATCTATCAGGCAAAGCTTTTGATTGAGACGGCAGATCTGCTGGCGTGGACCGTGTTGGTCGTGGCGGCATCGTGGGCATGTGAGCGCGTGCTAGTGTGGCTGCTGCGGGTTTCGGGGCCCGTGGCGTGGCATGTTGCCGTGCGGGCGCATGGGCATGGATTGCGTGGGCGTGCGGGGGCTGCGAGCGATGGCACTTCAGCGGAGCTTGCGCTTGCCGTGGGCGATCGCGCGCCCTGGGCGCCGGCGCTGGATGGTCTGGTGCTCAACGTGCCCGCGGGTGGGCGTATCTGTGTGATGGGCGCTTCGGGCATGGGCAAGTCGACGCTGCTTTCGTTGGCAGCGGGGGAGTGCGCGCCGTGCTCGATGGTGTTTCAGGATGCACGCTTGGTCGAGTCCGCCGCGGCGCTGGATAACGTGCTAGTGTGCGCCGATGCACGCGTGGACGCCTCGAGTGCTGCGGCCCTGTTGCGCCTGCTGGTGCCGGGGGTCGATGTACATGCTCGCGTGGCCGAGCTTTCGGGCGGGCAGCGCCGTCGCGTCGAGATCGCTCGAGCCCTGCTGTGCCCGGGCGGCGCGGTGATTCTTGACGAGCCCTTTACCGGTTTAGATACCGCTGCGCGCGACGCATGCGCCGAGGTCGTGCTCGACTTGCTCGACGGCCGTATGCTGCTGCTTGCCTCGCACGATGTCGCCGACGCTCAGGCCCTCGATATCTCGGACATCATCACGCTCTAAATACTAACTCAGCAACAAAATGATTCGTTTTCCTCCGCTCCCATGGGGTCGGGTGTGCTATTCTATCTGCGGGGTAATACTTTGGAATACCAAGTAATACCAACGCAGCAGAAACAAACTCCGGATGCGGGCCAATCGGGTTGCCTTCACAGCCCGTCGCCCAGCCGCGTGGCCCGCATCTATCCGCACCACCGTCGTTTCAAAAAGGAAGCGCCATGGCAGAACACATGACCCCGGTTGTCGCGAAGGTCTTGCCCGAGGAAAAGGCGGCCTTCGCGGCGGCAACCCAGCTCGTGGGCACCACGCCGTCCAACGCCATCCGCATGTTTATCGCCGCGTTCAATCGCTGCGGCACCTTCCCGTTCGACATTTCACCCAACGGGGCTTTTGGCGCTGCGCCCGATTCTTATCAATAAGTGATCCGTTTTCCTCCGTCCCCATGGAATCAGCTCTCTGCCGAGTTGTGGTAGAACTAGGGAACGGTTTTGAGGAGGTTGGCATGCTCAATGCGATAGCGTGGGCGCTTGCCTGTTTTGGCGTTGTCGCTGCCGATATAGCCCTGAGCGTGGTTCTGTTTTCTGTTCTCGATGCCGTGTCGGCGCTGACGGGCTATCCGATCGACAATCTCGATATCCAATGGTTCCAGGCCGCCGCTCAGACGGCGTCGTTTTTGATGGCGCTGCTGTGGTGGCGTTATCTGTGGCCGCGCTCGTTTATGGCGCGCCGGCAAGGCGAGCACCCGCTCGGTGGGGGAGCAGGCGCGGCATGGAAGCGCATCGTCTGCGTTGTCGTGATCGGCCTGTCCATGCAGGTGGTCATTAGCTACCTATGCGACGGCGTGCTGTCGCTGCTGCCCGAGGTCGCGGCAGACTATAGCGAGCTCGTCGAGGAAACAGGCATGGGCGACACGAGCTATCTGGCCGTTCTGACCACGGTGATTGGCGCGCCATTTTGCGAAGAGCTCCTGGTGCGCGGCATCATCTTTGAGTTCTCACTGCGTGCGTTTAATCCACAGTGCCATCCGCTCTGGAAACGTCGGCGCCGCGTGAACGCGCAAGACGGCGCCATAGCGCCCTGGGAGGCCCCGAGTGCCTGGGGCGTCGCCGCGGCAATCGTACTGCAGGCGGCGGTCTTCGGCTTTATGCACATGAACTGGGTGCAGGGCTGCTATGCGGGCGCTGCCGGTCTCATTTTTGGTTGGGTGCTCGTGACCACTGGAAAGCTCCGCTACACGATCCTGCTGCACTTTGCCTTTAATGCCGGGTCGTATCTCATGGGGCTGCTGTGGTTTGTGAACACACCGCTCGACGTGGCGGTCACGGTTGCCATCGCCGGCTTTGTGCTGGTAGAGGCGATGCGCTCGCTGCTCCGGTCGTGCATTTCTGAGCCATGTGAAACTGATCGACCTGATTATCAATGACTTTAATTAGACCGATGCGTCCTGAACGCACCTGGCGTTTCGCCGAATGCTTCTTTAAATTTTGAGTAAAAGAACGACATGTTGGAGATGCCGACTTTTCGGGCTACATACTGCACGCTGCGCTCGGTGTTATTGAGAAGATATGCCGCCTCTGTGAGCTGCTGGTTGAGCTTGATTTGCGAAAACGTTTTGCCGGTTTTTTGCTTGATCAAGCTGCTGAGATAGCTGGTGCTATAACCCGTATCGCTCGCAATGCTTTCGAGTGTGCAGTCGCCGTAGCTTCGCTCAATATGATTCAGAATCGACACGATGCGTTCGTCCGACATGATCGCCTGGTTATCAGTTGCGGAGCGTCGGTACAGTCCTCGAATGAGAACAAGGAATAGGCTGACGGCGAGGTGCCTCATGAGTTCATTGGAATAGGCATCTTTAAAGTGATATTCGATAAAGAGCATCTCGATGAGGCGTCGCGCATGTCGGGCGTATTCCTCTGGAAGAATGAGATATTTTCGGGCCTCGCGGTTTTTGGACACAAAATCAAATAGAAGATTCGTTAATGGTGACGCGCCGGGTAGCTGGCTCAGGAACAACGAATCGAACATTTCTTTTTTGAAGACGATCGAAATGACGATATCATGCTCGCCCTTAACGTATGGAACGCTTCTGACTACGCCGGTGTTGCAAATGAGCACGTCGCCCTTTTTAAGGAGTAGTCGCCGTTCGTTGACGATAAACGTGCAGACGCCGTCGTACACGTAGTTAAGCTCCATATCCCGATTGATATGAGGAGGAATATCGGTAAAGCGCGACTCCTTGATAAGGCCCACGGGGTTTTCGTCGAGAGTTTCTTTCCAATCAAACAGATAGACCTCTTCGCCGTTAATGGTTGTGGTTTCCACCCTGTTATATCGCGGGCTGAGCTCTCCCGGATGTGTGCGATGCCACTCTTCGGTCTCGGTATGCGTATAGAGCAGCTGTTTGAGATTCGAATCCATGGGGTGCTCCAGCGGTGAACGGTAGAATCGATACCTTGAACGGTATTATATCTAAAAAAATGTTATAAAGCCATGCTTTCTATGCGATATCTTATGCATCTTGTTCTTCCTAGTATTGGGTTATCCGCTGGAGCATCCGATCAAGGAGGGCAAATGGGTAAGTTAAAACATGGGTTTGACTCCGACTTTTTATGGGGCGGAGCCATATCGTGCTCGCAGGCCGATGGCGCCTGGAATGAGGGCGGAAAGGGAAAGTCGACGCAGGATTGTCGATGGCTGGATGGTACCTGGACTCATGACCAGATTGAGGACAAGCATCAAAACAACCCATTCTGCCATGACGAGCTAATGAACGCTCTCGCAGATGATGGCGTTGAGTTCTACCCGTTTAGGCGTGGCAACGACTTCTATCATCACTATCGTGAGGACATCGCGCTTTTTGCGGAGATGGGCCTCAAGCTGTTCCGCACCTCTATTTGCTGGAGCCGAATCTATCCTAACGGAGATGACCTTGAGCCTAACCGCGAAGGCATCGAGTGGTATCGAAGCATGCTGGGTGAGTGCAAAAAGCACGGCATTAAGACCTTCGTCACCATGCTCCACTATGACATCCCGGTAAATCTTGTCACCACATATGGGGGATGGAAGAATCGCAAGACGATTGACTTCTTCGCCCGCTATGTCGAGACAATCGTTACGGAATTGGGCGATCTGGTCGATTTCTGGCTGCCTTTTAACGAGTTCAATGCAGCGCGTTTTTCGCCTTGGGACGGGGTCTGTCTGGTCAAAGACGAAGAGGGGGAGAACTTCGATCGAGCCATCTTCCAGTGCCTGCACCATGAGTTCGTTGCCAATGCGCGTGCCGTCGAGATTGTCCATCGTCTTTCACCCGATACTCCCGTTGGCGGCATGATCGCTCGATTCTGTACGTATCCCGCCACCTGCCGTCCCGAAGATAACATGCAGGCTATTCACGACGACCAGTATTCCAACTGGTTCTATACGGACGTGATGGCTCGCGGAAAATACCCCGCTTATATGAATCGCTATTTCGATGCGTGCGATATCGAGATTCAAATGGAACCGGGCGATGAAGAGCTCATCGCTCGCAACACGGTCGACTTCCTGGCCTTCTCGTACTACTTTTCCCAGGTATCCACCTGCGATCAGGGATGGGAGAAGACTGCGGGCAATCTGGTCATGGCAAACAAGAACCCTTATCTCGAGACGAGTGAGTGGGGCTGGCAGCTCGATCCCATTGGCCTGAGGGTTACCCTTAACCAGATGTATGACCGCTATGGGCTGCCTCTGTATATCGCCGAGAACGGCCTCGGTACATCTGACGTGGTCGAGGAGGATGGCAGCATCCACGACGAGTATCGAATCGATTATTTGCGCCAGCACATAAAGTGCCTTAAAGAGGCGGTGATCGATGGCGTTGACGTGCGCGGATATATGATCTGGGGATTCATTGACCTTGTTGCCTGCGGTCCTCTTACGATGGACAAGCGCTACGGGCTTATCTATGTCGATCTGGATAATTGCGGCCACGGCACTGCGAAGCGCTTGCGTAAAGACTCTTTCTATTGGTACCAGAAATGCATCGCCACCAATGGCGAAGACCTTGGGTAGGAGTGATTGTTATGGCAGACAAGAAGGAACTGGCCGCTCGTGTCCTCGAGCTCGTGGGCGGCGCCGATAACGTTGTTATGGCAACGCACTGCATTACAAGGCTGAGGTTCAACCTGAAGGACGATAGCAAGGCAGACCTGGAGGCCCTTAAGACGCTTGACGGCGCCTTGGGCGCGCAGGTTAAAGACGGGCAGTGGCAGGTTATCATCGGCACCAGCGTGGGGTCGGTATATGACGAATTGGAGCCCATGCTTGGCGACAGGATGGGTGGCGAGGTCTCCGCCGACGCCGAGCAGCCTGAGCTCCAAAAAGGTTCGGCTCGCGTATTCGATATCATCACCGGCATCTTCTCCGCTATCATTCCCGCACTGGTGGCGGGAGGCATCGTAAAGGGCATCCTGGCTGCTATCGCGGCTTTTGGAATCGACACGGGTGCCGGCGACTTTGCGATATTCAATATGATTTCGGATATCCCGTTCTACTTCTTGCCGTTTTTGCTGGCAATGTCTACAGCTGATAAGTTCCGAGTCAACCGTTCGCTTGCGCTTTGTGTTGCCGGATCGCTGATGTACCCGACTATTGTCAACGCTGTCGGTACGGGCGAGACGCCTCTTGCGTTGTTCGGTTTTACGGTGCCGATTTTTAGCTACGCCGATTCCGTGTTCCCGGTCATCTTTGGCGTCATTGGCTTGTCTTTTGTATATCGCGCAATCGACAAAGTCGTGCCGGATCTCTTTAAGCTCGTTGTCGTTCCGGCGCTCTCCCTTGCTATCGTGATTCCGGTCAACCTGTTTGTGCTCGCCCCGATTGGTGCCTGGTGCGGTCTTGGTCTTGCCAACGGTATCGTTTGGCTATTCTCGACGTTAGGTCCCGTTGCCGGTTTTCTGCTGGGCTTCTTTATGCCGCTTATCGTGCTCTTTGGCATGCACCAGTCGACGAGCCCCATCCAGATTTCCAATATCGCAACGCTGGGGTATGACTATCTGCTCCCGATCTCTTTCTGCCATAACCTCGCCGAAAGCGGTGCGTCTTTTGGTGCAGCTCTGCGCATGACCGACGAAAAGCTCAAGTCCGCTGCAATGACGTGCGCCTTCTCAGCATTTATGGGAATTTCCGAGCCCGCCTTGTTTACCGTTCAGGTTCCTAACAGGACTCCGCTTATCGCTGCGATGATTGCGGATGGCATTGGCGGCGCGCTCACCGTTGTTCTGGGCGCTAAGTGCTTCGGCTTTGTTATGCCTGGCATTACCTCGTTGCCCGTTTATGCCGATCCAAGCGGTAATCCCATGAACCTGATCATGATTGTCGTCTGCATCGCTTTGACTTGGGTTATCTCTGCGGCGCTCTCGTTTGCGCTCTATGGTCGTTTCGACAAAAAGTAACAACGTCTTGAGATAGACAATATTAATCGGCCGCTCGCCGGGGAATCGTTCTGCGACGCCCCGGCGAGCGGCATTTTATTGGTGGGGCGTGTCGTGTCGCCAACGGCGGCATGCCGCCTCGCCGCCCTAGTTGCGACGCCCGCCTCCGTTGGCACCCTGACGCCCCTGAGCTGCACGGTTGCGCCCGGCAGTGTTTTGCGCGCGCGACATGCCGCTGTGCCCCTTGCTGCCTTTAGGCCCCTTGCCGGCGGCGCCACCATGTGGCTTGCCGCCCTTCTTGCCGGTGCCATGCCCACCGCCAGCAGATGTCTCGCCCGGGCGTGGCGGCACGGGGCGAATCAGGCAATGCTTGGTGTAGCCGATCAGGTCGCGACGGCCAGCCTTTTCCAGCGCCTCGCGTACCAGCTTGTAGTTCTCGGGCTTGCGATACTGGATGAGCGCGCGTTGCATGGCCTTCTCGTGCGGGTCGCGCGCCACATAGATCGGTTTCATGGTGCGCGGGTCCACGCCGGTGTAGTACATGCACGTCGACATGGTGGACGGGGTGGGGTAGAAGTCCTGCACCTGTTCGGGCATGTAGCCCATGTCGCGCACGGCTTCGGCAAGGTCCACGGCTTCCTTCATGGTCGAGCCGGGGTGGCTCGAGATTAGATACGGCACCACGTACTGCTTGAGTCCGTATTCGCGGTTCAAGCGTTCAAATTTACGGCAGAACGCGTCGTAGACGGCGCGGCTCGGTTTGCCCATCACGGACAGCACCGCGTCGCTCACGTGCTCGGGTGCTACGCGCAGCTGGCCCGAGACGTGATGCTCCAGCAGCTCGCGCAAAAACTCGTCCGAGGCGTCGGCCATGGTGTAGTCAAAGCGTATGCCGCTGCGGACGAAGACCTTCTTGACGCCCGGCAGCTGGCGCAGATCGCGCAGCAGCTGCGTGTAGCCGCTCTCGTCGACCACCATGTTCTTGCACACACTCGGCCACAGACAGCGCTTGTTCTTGCACACGCCGTGCTTGAGCTGCTTGTCGCAGGCCGGACGGCTAAAGTTGGCCGTCGGTCCACCCACGTCGTTGATGTAGCCCTTAAACTCGGGATCGCGCGTGAGCAGCTCGGCCTCGCGCATGATCGAGTCGTGGCTGCGCATCTGCAGTACGCGGCCCTGGTGGAAGGTGAGGGCGCAAAACGAGCACTCGCCAAAACAGCCGCGGTTGGAGCTAATGGAAAATTTGATTTCGGCAAAGGCCGGCACGCCGCCCGTTGCGTCGTAGTCGGGATGCCAATCGCGTGCGTAGGGGAGTTCGGCAACCTCGTCCATCTCGTCTATGGTGAGTGTTGCCGATGGCGGGTTCTGCACCACATAGACGCTGTTGGGGTAGGGCTCTACCAGACGATGCCCGGTGATGGGGTCCATGTTCTGCTGCTGCACATTAAAGCTGCGCGCGTAGTTGAGCTTGTCGGCGGTAAGGTCGTCCCAGCTGGGCAGCAGGTCGTAGTCGTAGACCTCGTCGAGCGAACCCGTGCGGTAGACGGTACCGTTGATGTAGGTGATCTGATCGACAGGCAGTCCGGCATCGAGCGCGTCGGCGATCTCGACGATCGCATGCTCGCCCATGCCGTAGATGAGGATGTCGGCGCCCGAGTCGAGCAGTACCGAGCGCTTGAGCTTGTCCTGCCAGTAGTCGTAGTGGGCCAGGCGGCGCAGGCTTGCCTCGATGCCGCCGATGATGATGGGAGCGTCCTTGAACGTCTGGCGGATGAGGTTGCCGTAGACCGTGACGGCACGATTGGGGCGGTGCCCCTCCTCGCCACCGGGGGTATAGGCGTCGGTATGGCGGCGGTGCTTGGTCACCGAATAGTGGTTGACCATGGAGTCCATGTTGCCGGCGCTGACGAGAAAGCCCAGGCGCGGCTCGCCGAGCACGGTGATGCTGGCGGGGTCGGTCCAGTCGGGCTGGCAGATGATACCCACCTTGTAACCGTGCGCGTCGAGCACGCGGCTGATGATGGCCATGCCAAAGCTCGGATGGTCCACGTAGGCATCGCCGCAGATATAGACGAAGTCGCACTGGTCCCAGCCACGCGCATCCATGTCGGCGCGGCTGACGGGGAGGAACTTGTCGCGGCCCGGACGCCAGGGGCGTGAGGGCGCTGCTGAGGCATGCGTGGGTCGCGAGCCCTGCGCCTTGCCGCCGCGCTTTTGCTGCTGGCCCTGTTTGCCCTGCTGTCCGCGTTGGCTGTTCTGAGCGTGCTGAGGCTTTTTTGCCACGATCCCTCCCGGTGTTTGTATGCTGCACGTAATTGTAACCAGTCTTTTTGGGACGGGGCTAAAAAGACTGGTGGAGTACACGAGGTCTCGGGTGTCGGTGCCGCGCCCGCCGTTTGTTTCCAGACTGTGTATCTGCGCGTTGGAGAACCCGTCTCGAGCACACGCCATGTTGTCAATGGGTTACAGTATGAACGGCGGCTATGTCTCCGCCAACGCACGAGAGAGTCGTCAACAAGGAGGATGCACGACGATGCAGCGTGCCAAACAGATATCGGAATCTATTGAGCTGGGCATCATCTTGGCGCTCGCCGGTGGCTTTATGGATGTGTATTCGTACATTGGGCGCGACCATGTTTTCGCCAACGCGCAGACGGGCAACATCCTGCTCGTGGGCGTGAGCATCTCGGAGGGCAACTGGGCGCTGGCGGGGCGCTACTTCTTCCCTGTGGTGTCGTTTGCCGTGGGCATTATGCTTGCCGACCTGGTTCACGAGCGGTTTGGCAGTGTGATTCACTGGCGCCAGGTGACGGTGTTCTTTGAAGCCGTCATCTTGCTGGGCGTGAGCTTTATCCCGGGCGGCGATTTCAATCTGCTTGCCAACTGCCTTACCTCATTTGCCTGCGGTATGCAGGTCGAGAGCTTCCGCAAGATCCACGGTCACGGCATCGCCACGACCATGTGCATCGGTAACCTGCGCAATGCGCTGCAAAACGTGGATGATTACATCATCACCCACAAGCGCGGCTTTTTGGAAAACGGCGTGCTGTACTTTGGCGTGATCTTTACCTTTGTGTTTGGCGCCGTGCTGGGCAACTGGTGTATTGAGCGCATGGGCCTGCACGCCATCGTCGTGGCGAGCGTGCTGCTGTTTGTCGCGTTTGCCATCATGTTCATCGACCGCGAGCGCGACCTGCGTTTTCGCTGGAAGCTTGCGGCCGAGGCTTGGAAAGAGGGCTGTCGAAAGTAACCGAATGCGGCAAAGGGACAGCCCCTTTGCCGCAATATTTTTCATCTCTATGTAGTACAGCTTCAGGAGCCAGAAAAAAACTATCTAGCTCCTGAATGTTGTTACGAACTGCTTTTTGCAATTTATTCGAGATGCTCTTCAATCCGAGCCCTCAGAAGGGCAATGGCTGTGGGTATTCCAATTGCGGCGGCTAATTCGGCTTTATCCAAAACCTGTATGTTAAAGCACGATTGTTTATCACATTGAAGGACGTTAACTGAAGATAGCTTCACTTCCCGTTGACTGAATATATCGTAATCTCCAAATAGGAAGTTACCTTTTATTGTGTAATTCGGTATGTTCGTTACGCACTTCATCTCAAGTCTGTTTAGGCCATAATCGAACACCGCGACTTCCTTGTGTTCGATGATGAGCGCAACCCTGGGCATGTTACTAAAACCACCGTCGACGACAGTAAAGAGCTTTTCATTTGCATCGTCATAAACGGTGTATTTAAGACTCAATAGCTGTCCTAGTGGACCCGTGAACCCATGTCTTTTGATGTTGAGGTTGTCTCCCGCTGGGTTGACGAGAGCCAGAGCATGCGGATAAGGGTTACCTTCAATTGAGATTCGATATTCGTTTGTAGCCGTCTTGCTCGATTTAGGACCAGTAGCCATCACGCGTCATCGCCTCGATCGAATTGGAACCGTCTTCTGCTTCGTGCGGAGAATTACGCTGTACGTTGCAGTACATGCAGCTGCAATAACCGCATGGGCAATTTCTAACAAAATGAATGACACTATTTGCTGCATGCATATTAATTACTATAAAGTATCCTTTTATAAACGTATTGTCAAACATATATTGCTAAAACAGAAACAATTTATACCTTGATTATCGACTTTATCCGAACACCTCCCACATTCATCCGTACATGTACGGATGAATGTGGGAACCCGATACCCTGAGGGCCGGATCGGCCGGCCCCGGGAGATCGGAGGACGGCATGTCCGGAAAGAAGAAAAGGGGCTCCGCAAGGGCGGTCCCGAGGGCCTACGGAAGGCTCACGAGGCACGAGCGGGACACGGTCCAGAGGATGCTGGAGCGCAGGGCGTCGTGCAGGGAGATCGCGAGGGAGCTGGGCAGGTCGCCCTCGACGGTGAGCGCCGAGGTGGCGTCGCACAGGTTCGTGACGGCGCCGAAGGCCAGGCGCGGCGAGCGCGTGGACGCCTCCGCCGACCTGTCGGCGGCCTGCCCGCGCCTGGCCGCGTGGCCGCGCTGCTGCAACGGGTGCGGGCG
>NZ_WWSY01000013.1 GCF_009876115.1 Collinsella aerofaciens
TCGATTGGGACAGGCGGGCCTTCGAGGCCGAGCGCAAAATGGATTCTAAAAAACACCTTGCCAAATAGGAGCGTCAGCGCGGGGCCCGCCTTTCCGTTGCTCCGCAGGAGCAGGAAAGACGGGCCTCATGCGCGAGGACGTTTTCAAAACCAAGCCCGGCCCCGGCCGGACAGCCCACGAACGCTACAGGTTCTTGACACCCATCGCGCGCATGGCGTTCAGGATGGCGATGATCGCCACGCCTACGTCGCCGAACACGGCAAGCCACATGTTGGCGATGCCCAGTGCCGCAAGCACTAGAATCAGCAGCTTAATGCCCAGCGCAAAGATGATGTTCTGCCAAACAATCGTCATGGTCTTGCGCGCCACGCGAATAGCGCGGGCGATGTTGGACGGCTTGTCATCCATGAGCACGACGTCGGCGGCCTCGATTGCAGCGTCGGAACCCATAGCGCCCATGGCAATGCCAACATCGGCGCGCGTAAGCACGGGTGCGTCGTTGATACCGTCGCCTACAAAGGCGAGCTTGCCCTTGCCGCTTTCGGCCGCGAGCAGCGCTTCAACACGCTCGACCTTGTCGCCTGGCAGCAGCTGCGCGTGGAACTCGTCGAGCCCCAACTGTTCGGCAACGGACGCAGCCACTTCCTCGCGGTCGCCCGTGAGCATGACGGTGCGCTTGATGCCAGCGGTGTGCAGGTCACGGATCGTCTGTTCGGCATCGGCCTTTACGGTGTCGGCAATCACGATGTGGCCGACATAGATGCCATCGACCAGCACGTGGAGGATCGTGCCGACAACCTCACAGTCCGGTGCTTCAACGCCGCCCGCGGCGAGCATCTTGGCGTTGCCGACGACGACATTCTTGCCGTCGATGATCGCCGTCACGCCGTGGCCCGCATTATTAGCGGAATCTGTCACGCGCTTGGGGTCGAGCTCGCCCTGGTAGGCGGCGCGCACCGACTGCGCGATAGGGTGATCGGAGAACGACTCGGCGAGGGCGGCGACTTCGAGCAGCGACTGCTCGGTATAGCCAGCCTCGGGGTGCACCGCGACGACTGAGAACGTGCCGTTGGTGAGCGTGCCGGTTTTGTCGAAGACGACGGTGTCCACGTCGGCGAGCGCCTCGAGGTAGTTGGAGCCCTTGATGAGAACGCCCAGCTTGGACGCGCCGCCGATGCCGCCAAAGAAGCTCAACGGTACGCTGATCACGAGGGCGCACGGGCAGCTGACGACCAGGAAGGTCAGACCGCGCAGAATCCAGTCGGACCAGGCACCGGTGACCAGGCCGCCGCCGAGCGCGAGCACCGCGGCAGCGCCGGTGACGGCGGGGGTGTAGACGCGGGCGAAGCGCGTGATGAAGTTCTCGGTGCGCGCCTTCTTTTCGCTGGCATTCTCCACGAGCTCCAGGACGCGCGCGACGGTGGACTCGCCAAACGGCTTGGTGGTGCGCATGTGGATGAGGCCCGTCATGTTGATGCAGCCGCTGATGATATCGTCGCCGGACTTGGCGGGGCGGGGGACTGACTCGCCCGTGAGCGCGGCGGTGTCGAGCTGGGTTTCGCCCTCGACGATGACGCCGTCGATAGGCACGCGCTCGCCGGGCTTGACCACGATCACGGTGCCGACGGCGATGTCATCGGGAAAGACCTGCTCGAACGTGCCATCGGCCTGCTCAACGTTGGCATAATCGGGCGCAATGTCCATCATGGTGCTGATCGACTTGCGGCTCTTGCCCACGGCGTAGGCTTGGAACAGCTCGCCGACCTGGTAGAACAACATGACGGCTGCGCCTTCGGCCATGTGCGGATCGGTATCGGGGAAGAGCACCATGGCAAACGCGCCGATGGTCGCGACGGCCATGAGGAAGCTCTCGTCGAAAGCCTTGCCGCGACGGATGTTGTTGAACGCCTTTTGGAGCACGTCGTAGCCAGAAATCAAAAACGGCACCAGGAACAGTGCGAAGCTGGCATAGATGTTGCCCGGCTCCCCAAATGCGGCGGTGAGGGCACCGAGCTCGTCGAGGGCATAGACAACGACAAAAATGCCCAGTGCTACCAGGATGCGGTTGCGCTTGTGCTCAAGGGACTCTTTCTTCTTGCGCTTCTTCTTTTTCTTTTTGGGATCGGCGGCTGCCATGATTCAAACCTCCCATTTGAGTGTATGAACACTTGCTCATATAATTTCGCGAGCAAAGGCCGCGGCAAGCGCGGCCTTACAGGTCAACGTATGCGCGGGTTAGAGAATGATTTCGCAGTCCGGCTCGGCGTCGGCGGTGAACTCAACGACGCGGTCCAGGACCTCGTCGAACTCGGCGTCGTCGGCCTCGAGCGTTAGCTTCTGGGTCATAAAGTTGACCGAAACGGACTTGACGCCATCGAGCTTAGCCAGCTCGTCCTGAAGTTCACGCGCGCAGTTGGCGCAATCGATCTCGTCGAGCTTGAACTGCTTTTTCATGGTGGGTTCCTTTCCCTGTTTTTGCGGCTTGGGTGCAGGCCGCGCTGGTACCGTGGTTGATTGCTATTCGCAGATATGGCTCATGCCCTGGTTAAGCATGGTGTAGACGTGATCGTCGGCGAGCGAGTAGAGAATGTTGCGGCCGTCGCGGCGGAACTTGACCAGGTGCGACTGCTTAAGCGTGCGCAGCTGGTGCGATACTGCCGACTGCGAGGTTGCGGTCGTCTCGGCGATGTCGGCCACGCAGAGCTCGCGGCCCATGAGGGCATAGAGAATCTTGATGCGCGTGGTGTCGCTGAAGACCTTGAACAGGTCGGCAAGGTCGTAGAGAAGCTCCTCGTCGGGAAGGTCCTCGGGCGAGCAGGTGGTGGGGATCACGGGCTCGGTGGCCTCGATGTCGGGTTTCGTTTCGTCGCCGCGGATGCTCATTGCAATATCCTTTCATATGAACATGCGCTCATATAGCTTACTTCCGATTATATGAGCGCATGTTCATATGTCAATGACGTTCAGGTAATTCGTCGCACAAAATGATGGGGAATAGTGGACGAGATTCCGGACTGAGCGGTTTTGATAGCCGATGCCGGGGTGGGTGCCCCCGCGCCGTGCAAAAATTGGAGTATTCTGCAACTATAGGGGGTCCGTTAATCTATTCCAGGCCAAATAAAGCCGCTCAAGAGTTATCCAAGGGCGGTAAACAGGCAAGGTCTTCCTCAAATGTTGCCTAACGTTCCCGTTCGATAGCGTTTTTGTTTCTCATTTGGATTAACTTGTGGGTGCTGGAGGGCCGACCCTGCTGAATACTCGCAATTTTGCACATCGCTAGGGTACCCACCTTGTTAGCCGGTCTAGCTTCCGGCCCCGAAGATTCTGCCCTCGGGCGCGAGGCTGCTTATTTGGGCAAATGATGGGCTGTCGGATTCGACAGTCTGCATGTCATCGATTGCCGAACTTCATTTATTGTCGGGTCATCCAGCGTGATACCTTCGAGTGTTGCTTTTTCGAGGTCGATTTGTTGACGATCTTCGGAATCCTGGCGAAGCTGCTTCTGAATTCGCTTTTTCTCTTCTATAAACCTTCTGAGCACAAACTGTCTCAGGTCCTCTTGCATGATTTGAAAGTCTTTTGGCAGACGCGAGGGGCGTATGCTCTCTTTCCGTTGGATCGCCTCCATGACCCTAACGAAAGCGCTGGCATGCATAAAGGAATAACGACTGACGGTGATGATTCCGTATCCCATGGACGCAAGCGCATTCTTGCGCTCCTCATCGATGGCGCGGTCTTCTTCCGCGTCATGATAAAACCCGTTGTATTCAATGTCTGTGCGAGATTTCTTTAGATACGCATCCATAAAGAACTTTTTGCGTCTCGTGAGATTCTTTGCGGCAGCGGTGACCTGCACCTCGCAATCGGTCTCAATTCCCTTAATACCAAGCCCTCCTTCGCTTTTAGGCAGCGTTAGCATCATGACAAAGGCCGTTTCCATAGGAGACCGGCATCCGTCGCGCACACATTGAATCGCCTTTCGGGCAAGGGCCAGACCGTCGCATCTGGTAATGGAATTAAAGAACTGTTTTAACCTTTCGGTCGAGGTGAGCGCGAAACGCTCGTTATACGAGGTGGAAGAGCCGGTTCCAAGGGAGTAAGCGCCGCACAATTCAAAGTAGTACTCCACCAGTTCGCGAAAAGGGAGATAGGTGGCGGCCTGAAGTGCGCAAAGCTCAACGCCAACAATGAAGATGCCATCTTTGAGCTCTATAAAGCGTGAGCTCGAGAATCGTTTTGACGAAACGTGGCATTGACAGTTCATTGCATAGCGCGCATTCCTGCGATCAAACACCATTACTTCGAGGCAATCATTTGCGTCAAGGGAAACATCGTGTTTGGTGAGCCATTCTGCGGCTGCGTCAAGGAGCGTTCCGGTGGGACATGATCCGTAAATCGCGGCAGGGTTACAGGGCTCGGTGTCTTTCGTAGACGCCGAATGCGCGGCCTGGTAGACCGCTTTTGCAGTGGTATGTGACAATACGATACTCATGGTATATATCGTGTCAGCTAATGCCGTGCTGATGGCGCTGAGTGGGAAAGTCGTTTTAGGGGCCTAACCAAATGCTGTCCAAAAGCTTGACGCAATTATGGGTTGGCATGCCTAAAATCAATGTTATCGCAGCTTAGCTATAGCATATAAAAACTCAATTGCTGCACATTTGATATCGATGCATCACCATCCGACAACGAATTACGTGTCGGGAATTGGCCGAAATCGTTCAAAATGAGGGTTCAGAATTTGTGATGGCAGATCTATCTGTGGAACATAGGGCGGCCCCGCTGCGGTGTTTCCCGCTGCGAGGCCGCTCGTGAGCAAGTAGTGTTTGTCGCAGGCGTTGCTATTTCGCGAATAGGTTCTTGAGGTTGAACTCGGCCTGTACCGTGCGGAGCATGAGGTCGGTGTCGTCCAGACCCAGATGCTGCTCGTTGGCGTCGGGCGCGAGGGTGCCGCGACGGCGTGCCCAGTTCTCGAGCGCGGCGGGGGCGGACTCGCGGGGGAGCGAGCGCACGTCGGCGTCCAGGCTGCGGCAGATCTGGCGCGAGTCGATGACGATGATCTTGCCGGCGCGGCGTGCCTCGGCGTAGCCGTCCAGGTGGATCTTGAACCAGCTGTCCTCAAAGGCGGCGTTGTGTGCCATGTACGGGTACTTCTTCATAAGCTTGAGCAGCTGCTTTTGCAGCTCTTTGTTCTCGCGGAACGGCTTTTTGCCGTCGATGTCGTCCCAGGTGATGTGGTGGATATTCGACAACGGCACATCCTCGCCGCGGTAGATGTCGGGCAGGCCGCAGTAGTGTGCCTCGGCGTCATGCGGGACGGCGTCGCTGGTGAGCTCCATGATCTCCCAGCCCACGTTGATGATATAGCCGCGCTCGGGTGCACGTCCGGTGGTCTCGATGTCGATACCGAGCACGGTGCCCTGGATGGGCTTGCGGGCGTAGGCCACGCCGAGCGCGTCGCGGTCGCCGCGGATTTCGCGCATAACGGACGCGGCGGTGCGCTTTTGCATCTTGCCGATGGCGGCGCAGGTGTCGGCATCGGACAGGCCGCGCGAGAGCGTCGCGGGCGTCACGTTGCGCAGACGCGCCTCGCCAATCTGGTCGCACAGGTCGCGGTTGCGGTCGGCCAGGTCGCGCACGGTGGCAAAGTCGAAGCCGGGGTCGCCCTCGGCGGTAAAGTACTCGGTCTCGAGCACCTTGAGGGCCTCCTCGCCCTTCTGGCGCTCGGACTCCATGGCGCCGTGGTCGCCGTAGATAAACATGGGGATAAACGGCTGGCGCTCGTATTCGAGTGCTTGCGATACGTTCATATGCTACTCCTTGGACGGGCCGCGTTGTGCGGCTCGAGGTTACTGAGTTATGGCGAGATGATAGTTTACCATAGGCAACTATTGGCACCGCGCCCGGGACAACTACAATACCCTAGTTGACCGCTAGGACTTTTACAATGCTGCCGAAAGACACGAAAGGTTCCATCCGTCATGGATTTACTGATTGATATTCTGCTCGACGCCGGCAAGGACACGCTGTCGCTGGTGCCGTTTTTGTTGGTGACGTATCTTGCTCTCGAGACACTTGAGCACGTTGCGGGCGACCGCGTCAACGGCGCTATCAAGCGCGCCGGCGCTGCGGGTCCCGTGGTTGGCTCGCTGCTGGGCATGGTGCCGCAGTGCGGATTTTCGGCCATGGCAGCAACGCTGTACGCCGGCCGTGTCGTGACCTTGGGCACGTTGGTGGCGGTGTTCCTTTCGACCTCCGATGAGATGCTGCCGCTGTTGCTTGCCGAGCAGGTTCCCGTGCAGACTATGGCGATGCTTTTGGCTTCGAAAGCGCTGATCGCACTGGTCACGGGTTTTATCGTGGACGCTGCCATTCGCGGCCTGCGCCGTAACGCCCGCGCGCACGCGGCGATTCGCCGTACCGTGCTGGGAACCGCGGCCAACCCGGCCCACGTGAATTGCGCGCACGACGACCACACTGGCTGTGACATCATCGACGAGGTGGCCGAGGCGGGTGTGAGCGCCGACCACATCCACGAGCTGTGCGAGCGCGACCATTGCGGTTGTGATGAAGACGAGGACGAGCACGAACACGGACATGGCCACGATCACGGTCATGAGGGCGAATATGAACACCATGATGGTCACGGTCACTCCCATTCCCACGAAGGGACGCCTGTCCTGTCGATTATCCGCAGCGCCATCTCCCACACCGTGCAGGTATCGGTATTCATTTTCCTGGTGACGCTGATTCTGGTTGCCGTGCTCGAGACGTTCGGCGAGTCCGCAATCGAGCAGTTCCTGCGCGGCAACGAGACGCTTGCGGTCCTGGGCTCGGCACTCGTCGGCCTGATCCCCAACTGCTCGGCCAGCGTCGTCATCACGCAACTGTACCTGGAAGGCGCGCTGCAGCTGGCCCCGATGCTCGCCGGCACGCTCATTTCCGCCGGCGTGGGTTATCTGGTGCTGTTCCGCACCAACCGCAGCGCCCGCGAAAATGCCGTGTTCCTGATTATGATGTACGTCATCGGCGCGGGCTGGGGTCTCATCCTTTCCGCCTTTGGCCTCTAAGTAGATGTTTGGGATAGGCCGTAAAAACTGGGGTATACCGTAAAATCTACCGCCATGACTTGGGCGTTGGATGCGCGTCAATCGCCAAAACAAAAAGGTAGATTTCCGGACATGTCCCAAAAATCTACCTTGGTTAGCGCAGCAGCTCGGTGAGGTTGCGTTTAAAGCGGGCGCGGTCTTCGCTGGTAAATGCCGCCGGCCCGCGAGTGCGTCCGCCGGCGCGGCGCACCTTCTTTTCCTCGTGGCGAATAAACAGCTGCATGTCGATGGTTGCTTTGTCGTAGACGCGCCCGCGCACACCGATAGCGGCGGCATCGCGCCCGAGCACCATGCTCGCCAAGCCAATGTCCTGCGTCACGACCACGTCGCCCGCCTGCAGGCGTTCGACAATGGCAAAGTCGGCGCTGTCGGCGCCCACGCTCACGTCGAGCGTCGTGACCCAAAAGCCGCGTCGCGCGTGCTCGGCATCGCGCGGGTCGTCGCGGCGAATGTGCCGTTCCAGGTTTTGCGTGCTGTTGCCGGCGATAATAACGGCGACGCCCGCCCGCCGCGCGCAGTCAATCGACTCGCGCGCGACCGGGCAGGCGTCTGCATCAATAAAGAGCGTTCGTGGCATCTAGCGCACCAGTTTGCCAAATTGAATAGCGCGAACAATCAGCGTTACGCCAAACACCAGCAGCGCGGCGCCGCTAAAGATGACGAGCATCTTGGCCGACCACAGCGGATAGATAAACACGAACATGCCGGCGATGATGGAAAGTGCGCCGCTCAGGATGGCGAGGGCGCGGTTGGACGAAAGCTCGGACTCCAGAATGGACATGACACCTTCGACAATCCAGCCAAAGCCGGCCACGATAACCACCATCGTGGTGAGCGTCGCGGTCGAGAAGGCCTGGTTGCGCAGGATTATGACGCCGCCCAAGATAATGAGTAGGTTGGAGATGATGCTCGTCACGCGCCAGCCGGTGGGCAGCAGCGGCTCAAAAATGGCAGTGAACAGCCTGATGACTGCCGTAATCACAAAGTAGAAGCCCAGGACGGTCGTCAAAAAGACGAGGGACTTGGCGGGTGCAAAAAGCAGCGCGATACCAGCAATGAGCGCCACGACGCCCGTGATGGCGTAGATCCAGCGCACGGCCTTGACGGCTTTGCCTGCCATGCTTTTCTCGTCAAATCCAAACTGGCTCGATTTTTGGTCATCGTTCTTAAAGATGCCCATAATGTCTCCTTTCCGTGCGGCGTAAGCCTTGATCGTTACAACCAGTATCCCCTAAGGGCGCTGACGTATGGGTCGGGGAGGGCGAAACGTAACCCAAAGGCCCCGAATTGTTTCCGTTGTTCCCCACGTCGCGATTTTCTATTCAACAGGTGTAGAACATTGCAGCCCTGTTCGTTATTGCCTACGTTTTAGGTTAGATTTTCCTAAGGACAATTGGCTTGTATTGGGGGTCCCTATGAACGAAGCAGTTCCCGAGGCACCGTCGAGTGTCGAATCGATGGCAAAGCAAGGTTGCGAAAAGCTTGGCCTGGACACGTTTGACGCGCTGGTCCGCCGCGCCCGTACGTGCCGCCGTTTTGACGAGTCCATGCGCGTGCCGCGCGAGTTTTTGCTCGAGCTGGCGGAACTGGCGCACCTGGCTCCCTGCGGCGCCAATGCTCAGCGTCTGCGTTTTCATGTGGTGAGCGGTGCCGAGGATTGCGCGCGTGTATTTGATGAGCTTGCATGGGCCGGCGCGCTTAAGGATTGGTCGGGTCCTGCCGAGGGCGAGCGTCCGACCGGCTACATCGCGATTCTTGCCGAGCGCGCTGTTCCGGGTAAGCCCGCCGCGCCCATCACCGAGGTCGACACGGGCATTGCCGCGCAGACGATGATGCTCGCCGCTCGCAGCGCCACGCCCGAGGTGGCAGCCTGCATGTTCAAGGCCTTTACGCCCCACGCGATCGATGCTATGGGGCTCGATAACGACAAGTATGAGCTCAAGCTGATCATGGCTTTTGGCGTGCCGGCCGAGACGCAGATGATCGATGCGATCGATTCCAACCCCGACGGCTCAATTAATTACTGGCGTGACGATGCGCAGGTGCACCACGTACCCAAGCGCCCGCTCGCCGACGTGCTGGTGTAGCTGAGCGTCACCGCGGCGTGATCAGACGGTAAACCACCACAAAGGTGCCTGTCCCCTTTGTGGTGGTACGAGGGGAGAGCGTGTGGCAGATCTGTATTTGGTGCGGCATGGGCAGACTGAGCTCAATGTGCAGAGCATTTTGCAGGGCTGGCACGATTCGCCGCTTACGGCGCGCGGGCGCGAGCAGGCGCTGACGGCGCGTACGGCGTTTGCGGCGCGTGGCGTGGCCTTTGATCATGTGTATTCCTCGCCGTTGGGCCGGGCGCGGCATACGGCCGAGCTTATCGTTGGCGAGGGCCGTTCCATTGAGCTGGTCGATGACCTGCGTGAGTGGCATTTTGGCTCGCTGGAGGGCACATCAAATCGCGAGATGCCGCCGCAGCCCTGGGGCGATTATCCGGTGGCCTTTGGCGGCGAGTCGGAAGTGCAGCTTCAGTCGCGCATGGTCGCGGCGCTGTCCCGTATTATGGCCCGGCCGCAGCACGACTGCGTGCTGGCGGTTTCCCACGGCTCAGCCTGCCAGGAGTTTCTTGAGTATGTGACTGGCGGGGGAGAGCTACCCGACAACGGTGCCGTGCTTCATTTTGGCTATTGCGACGGGGCGTTTTCGCTCTTGGGTTGGTAACGAACGAAAGGACCCCTATGAATAAAGATCTGTATCTGGTCCGTCATGGACAGACGATATTCAACCTTAAGCGTATCATTCAGGGGTGGAGTGACTCGCCGCTTACGCAGTTGGGTTGCGACCAGGCGGCGCGCGCCGGCATGTTTTTACGTGCGCGCGGCATTGAGCCCGATCATGCCTACACCTCTACGCTTCATCGCACCGAGCAGACTATCGCCAACTTGTGGCCGGGCTTGGCGTACGAGCGCCTGGACGGCCTGCGTGAGTGGTTCTTTGGCGACTTTGAGGCCGAGCGCGTGATGCTTATGCCCGAGCGCCCGTGGCGCGACTTCTATCGGCAGTTTGGCGGCGAGGGCCAGATCCAGGTGCGCACGCGCATGGTGGCGACGCTGACCGATCTTATGCGGCGTCCGGACCATACGTGCGTGCTCGCGGTAAGTCATGGCTCAGCTATCAAGGAGTTTTTGGACCACGTGCGGGGCGCGGCGGCCGACGAGCGCGAACGCGTGCCGGGCAACTGCTCAGTGCTGCATTTTGCGTTTGACGATGCGGCCGATACGTTTGAACTGGTCGAAGTCTTTACGCAGGAAGACTACGCGCGCGAGCTGGGGCTAGAGCCGCTCGTGGCGGCGGCAGGTCCGCAGCGTGGATAACGCTGACGTTGCGGCCCGGTTTACCGGCGTAATTGTTTGATGCGAAAAGGGCGGAGGTGCATGCGTTTGCTGCATCTCCGCCCCTTGTTTGTTTGGATGCTGGGTTTTCCAGCTTAGCGTTTGAGTTCGCTAGAACCGTGAGACCTGGTGAGTGAGCAGACCCGTCGGAACCTGCGGCGCGCTGCCGCTGACCTGCGCGGCGGGGAACAGCACGGCTACAGCAAAGTTGAACGGCTCTTTGCCAGAGTAGGCGCCGGCAGCGCGGGCCTCGTCGGCCAGAATCTGCGATGCCCCAGCCAGTGCGGCGACATAGGCGGAGTCACCGGCGAACACCGGGTCGGGCGCCTGATCGAGCATGGCACGGATGGCGGCAACGGCGTCCTCGCGCTTGACCTCCCACACGCGATGTGTGACGCCCGCGGGATCGGTGACGGCGTAGAGCGATGCGCCCTCTTTGGCAGCGCTCAAAATGATATCCATGACGGGCGACGCCTCGTAGGCGAGCGACACGGGGCGCGGCTGCACCTTAAGCTCGGCGATCGCGCGCGCGGCGGCGAGTGCGTCGACGCTCTCGGCGGCAGCCTCGTCGCTACCCGTCAGTACGTTAACCGGGCAAATCGCCACGACACCCGTCGCGCGACCCGGCTCGCCCGAGCATTCGTACACGTAATACGCCGCGCCTGGATCCTTGAGCATTAGGCCGTCAGCAATGGCGCCGCGCAGGGCGTCGTTGCCGCTCAGGATACCGCCCATCGCAGGCAGCGCCTCGAGCACACGGTCCTGAGCCGGGCGGATGCAGGGAAACGGAAGTGCTTTCATGGGCGGTCCTAACGCGCGAGTCGGTTTGTTCGCGGCTTATTATGCCCCAACTTGGCCGCTTGCGTCCCAGAGCGTGTTATCGGCAAGCGCGATGAGCACGTTTTGGCAGCGAACGATATCGGCATGGGGCACATACTCGTCGGGCTTGTGTGCGAGCGCCAACGAGCCGGGGCCGTAGCTCATACAATTGCGGTTGCCTGTCTTGCCGGCAATGACGGCGGTATCGGTGTAGCCGGTAAAGAAGCCGACGGTCGTGTCCGCGTCCGTTACGTCATCGGCGGCACGCTTGAGCGCTGCTAGAAGGGGAGAGTTCGGGTCGCGCTCGATGGCGGGGCGGTCGCCCGTCACGGTGTAGCTGCCATGGCAACCGGGAACGGCGGCTTCGGCGACGGCGATGGCATGCTCGACCATATTGATTGCGGCGGCCGTATCGGTCGGCGGGGTCAGGCGCATGTCGACCCAGACTTTGGCGCGGTCGGGTACGACGTAGGGGCGATATCCGCCCTCGATTTGGCCAAACGTGATGGTCGAAGGCCCCAGCTCATCGTGCGCGGGCAGCGCCGCAAACGCGCGACGAAGCGAACACACGACCTCGGCCATGGCGGCGACGCCATCCGCGCCCTTCCAAGGCTGGCTCGCATGCGCCGTCACGCCAGCCATTTCAATCTCGAACCACGTACGCCCCTTGTGCGCCACCTGGATCTGTCCGTCGGTGGGCTCGGTGTCCAGCACCCATTCGCGCGAGCTGACCCAGCCAGCATCGATCGCGGCCTCTGAGCCGCGCATGAAGTCTTCCTCGTCGACCGAGCAGATGAGCGAAAAGCCGCGGCGTGGCAGCGCGCCATCCGCCGCCACGCGCTCGAGCGTATGGACCAGTGCGGCAATGGCGCAGGCCAGGCCACCCTTCATATCGCAGGCACCGCGGCCATAGAGTTTATCGTCGCGCACAACCGCCCCAAGCGGTTCGATGTCTGCGTCCCAGCCATCGCCCAAGGTGACGGTATCCATGTGGCAGATATAGATCAGCCGCGGCTCGTCGCTTTGGCCCGGCACGGTGACTTTAAGGTTGCGGCGCCCGGGCAGCACTTCGAGCTCCTCAATCTGCACGGCATCGAGCGCAGAACTATCAAGTTGTGCCAGCTGCTGCTCAATGAGCCTCTTAATGAAGCGCTCAATTTCATCCTCATACGCGCCCGGGTCTGAGCTGTCGATCCGCACAAGCTCCTGCGCAAGCCGCCAGGCAAAATCCTCATCAACCATATGCAACCTCACAATCAGTTTGCTTTCCAAACCGATTGTAAGCCTCCTGAGAGATCCGCGACGTGGGCGTGGCAGTATTTACCGTTCGCAGGCCGAGCCAGCGCGTTTGCCGTCCGGGCGGGTTCACAAGCGACGCAGCGGGTACGTACCCTTCATGGACGACATGCTGTGCGACATATCTGCCTTTCGGTATCACCGGATACCTCCACAGGTCTTGGCAATAATGCCGGACCTGCCCGATTCTGCGGACGATCCGCGCAGGGAGCACCTATGTGAGCATCCGCTCGTCACGCATTTCCTGGGCACCCCGTTACACGTGTTGGCGCAGGGCAGCTGCGGACGTAAGGGCGATCGCATTGTCAGGCATGTTTGGAACGGGGAGAGGCCGTTTGATTCCGTGCGGCAGACGGAGTTTGGCCTCGATGTTGCGTCCCCACTCTTTACCCTGCTGACCCTGGCTTCCTCGGTCTCAAACGAGCGTCTAATCATGTGCATGTATGAGATGTGCGACACCTTTGCCGTGTGCAAGATTGCGCCTCAGGTAAAGTCGGCACTTGAGCAGGCATACGGGGGCCGGTGGGGTGACGCACGGTCGGGCTGGGAAAACGTAAAGGATGTCTCGGGGAATCCAACGGACTTGTGGAAACGACCTCCCTTGATCGAGCTCTCTGAGCTTACAGAGTTCGTCGATAAGGTCCGGGGGCTCCGCGGCGCTAAATCGTTCATACGAGCCGCGAAATGCATTACGGGGGTGGCAGCATCGCCGCTCGAGGTCCAGGCTTCGATGCTGTTTGGCCTTACGAGGTTGCGCGGCGGCGAAGGGCTGAGCCTTACCAATAACGTTGAGATTCGTATGACGCGCAGCGCCCGCCTGATTTCGGGGCTTGATAGGCGCTATGCCGATATCCTGCTGGCAAATAAGGACGGCAGCCGAGAGTGTCTGGTTGAATGCCAGGGTAAAGCCATTCACGGATCCATTGAATCCAAGATTTCGGACTCCGATCGAACGACGGCGCTGCAAGCGATGGGATATCCCGTCATTCTGATGACCTATGGTCAGCTGGCCGACTCCGATGCCTTCCGCGTGGTGATGGAGCTCATCATGTCCTATCTCGATGTGCCGCTGAAAGACAAGACGCCGCGACAGCAGGAGCTCGAACGGCGGCTTCGTGAGGAGATTTTTATCGATTGGGCAGGAATGTAGCCGCGCGGGTGGAAAACGGTCGCGCGGACTAGAGTTTTGGTCACAAAAAGACTTATATTTCGCCTTGGAGGGGCCTTAAAAATGCTATCTAGAATAAGTTGTTTCGGAAAATGGACAGTCAACTTACATTCGGCACATAGAGATCGATTTTTACCTACTAAAGTCCCTGATAAAGCTGTTTATCAAAGCGGGTGTGCTTAGCGACTTGAGCCTCACTATCGATTATCTGAAAAAACTTGTTATGGGTATCATTTTAAAGTCGTCCGGAGCAACAAAATCGGCCCCCGTTTCGTGAAAACGGGGGCCGAATGGGCTTCGTGGTCTGTCTGGCAGGATTGGCGCCGGCGCTATTTAATCACGCGCACACGATACATCGACGGAATATGCTTGAGTGCCTCGATCGTGCTGCCGTCCAGGTGCTCATCGGTGTCGAACATGGTGTAGGCGTTCTCGCCAGCGGACTCGTTGGTCATGCGCTGCACGTTGGCGTTGTCCTTGGCGAGAATGGCCGTGATCTGGCCGATCATGTTGGGCACGTTGGCATGCAGGCAGGCAATGCGGCTTGCGGCGCGCGCCTTGCCCATGCTGCAGGCGGGGTAGTTGACGCTGTGCGCGATGTTGCCGTTTTCCAGGTAATCCTTGAGCTCGCTGATGGCCATGTCGGCGCAGTTGGCCTCGGCCTCGCCGGTGCCGGCACCCGAATGCGTGGTGATAAACGTGTTGGGCATCTTGACGGTCTTGGGCGTGGCAAAGTCACAGCTAAACCAGCTGAGCTTGCCCTCGCGCAGGGCAGCGTCGACGGCGTCCTCGTCAATGATGGTTTCGCGCGCGTAGTTGATGAGCACGGCGTCGGGCGCCAGCAGGTTAATCTGCTCGGTGCTGATCATGCCGATGGTGTCTGCCTTGCTGGGCACGTGCACGGTGAGGTAGTCGCAGCCGCGGCACAGATCCTCGAGCGTGCCCACGCGCTGCACCTCGCGGCTCAGCACCCACGCGTGCTCGACGGAAATGAACGGATCGTAGCCGTAAACGTCCATGCCCAGGTCGACACAGGCGTTGGCGACCTTGGAGCCTACGTTGCCCAGGCCGATGACGCCGATGCGCTTGCCCTTGAGCTCGCGGCCCACAAAGGCCTTCTTGGCCTTCTCGGCATCGACCTGAATCTTGGGATCGTCGGCGTTGTCGCGTACCCAGTTCATCGACTGCACCACGCCGCGGCTCGAGAGCACCAGCATGCCCAGGACGAGCTCCTTGACGGCGTTGCTGTTGGCGCCGGGGGAGTTAAAGACGACGACGCCCTTCTTGGCGTACTCCTCGACGGGGATGTTGTTGACGCCGGCGCCGCAGCGGGCGATGGCGCGGATGCCCTCGGGCAGCTCGTAGCCGTGCAGGTCGGTGGAGCGCATCAGGATAGCGTCGGCCTCCTCGGCGGTGTCCACAAACTCGTAGCCCTCGCCAAACTCGACTTTGCCGTCCTTGGTAATGTCGTCGATGGTCTTAATCTTGCGCATGAAAAACTCCTTAGCGGATTTGTTTATAACAAGTGGTTTGAAGTGGCTGGTCGGCCCGCTCGTTGCGGGCTAGTTAGATCGCGGACTCAAACTATGCTGCGCTTCGAAGTCCTTCATATACGAGGCCAGTGCCTGCACGTCCTCCATGGTGACGGCGTTGTACACGCTGGCGCGCATGCCGCCGACGAGGCGATGGCCCTTGACGTTTTGAATCTGGTGCTCGGCCGCGCCTGCGACAAAGGCCGTGTCGAGCCTGGCGTCGTCGGTGCGGAAGGTGACGTTGGCGATGGAGCGGCTGCCGGCCTGCGCGGTGCCATGGAACAGCTCGCTGTGCTCGAGCAGGTCATAGAGCAGGTTGGCCTTGGCCCAGTTGCGCTCGGCCATGGCGGCAAGTCCGCCGGTCTTCTCGACCCAACGAAACACCTTGCCGCACACGTAAATGCCAAAGGTGTTGGGCGTGTTGAGCATGGAGCCTTTGGCGGCCTGGGTCTTAAGGTCCAGGTACTGCGGCGTCTGCGCAAAGGCCGGGCCGTCGGCGATCAGATCGTCGCGCACGATGACCACGGTCACGCCCGCGGCGCCGGCGTTTTTCTGCGCGCCGGCGTAAATGAGCCCGTAGCGCTCAACGTCGAGCGGCTGCGACAGAAAGCAGCTCGAGACATCGGCGACCAGCGGCACGTCGCCGCAATCGGGCAGCTCGTGGTACATGGTGCCAAAGATAGTGTTGTTCTGGCAGATGTAGACGTAGTCGAGCCCGTCGCCCGTGGCCTCGGCGGCAATGCGCGCGCTGATGTCGGCCATGTTGGGAATGCGGTCGAAGTTGGTGTCCTCGGAGCTCGCGAGCAGCACGGCCTCGCCGTACTTGGCGGCCTCCTTGTACGCTTTGTTGGCAAAGTTGCCGGTCACGACGTAGCCGGCGCGGCCGCGGCGCATGAGGTTCATGGGGATGCCCGCAAACTGCAGCGTGGCGCCGCCCTGCAAAAACAGGACACGGTAGTTGTCGGGGATGCTCAGCAGACGGCGCAGGGTTGCCTCGGCGTCGTCGATGATCTGCTGGTACATGCTAGATCGATGGCTCATCTCGAGCACGGACATGCCGCAACCGCGGTAGTCCATCATCTCGTCGGCGATCTCGGCGAGCACGCTTGTAGGCAGCGCGGCCGGGCCAGCTGAGAAGTTGTGCACACGTGCCATCTTCTAGTTCCCCTCGTAGTCATTTGAACGTTCGGGATACTTTAGCACAGTGGAGCGCCGGGCGCGACCGTATCACGGTAAAACTCGAGTGCGCCGCTATGATTTACAGGATGGTTACATGGGGGAGGGCTTATCTCGAGGCTCGCATCCGATCCGCCTCGGCCTTCGCTTGTTTCCAGGGGCGCACACGACCGTTGGTGAGGTCGTCATAACCATGAGCGATGGTACGTTGAATGCGATCTTCGCGTTCCTGAATGGTAGTTAGCGCGCGCGTCTGATCAGAAATAGGCTTTACGACAGGCATATGAAACTCCTTACATAGGATCATATGTAGAACTCTATGTTGAGTGTAGCGGAGGGTGGCGTTGGGCGTGTGCGTGCCTGCATTCGTAAGCGCGGTTGTCTGGCATGTGTGATTTGGGGCGACCTCGTTAAAGTTTCTAAGCTGCGAAAATGACCGTTAACCGGATTAAATTTTGTTGCTCAACATTTGAAACTCTGGGCGTGGTAACTTTTTTACCAACAGGTATGATTATTGTCATGTGCGCCGCGCCTGCCTGCCGGGTTGCGGCGTACTTGTGACAGCCTTTGACACCCTTGGAGCGTGTACTGTGGATGTAACCACAAAAAGCGTTCGGGGGGGGGGGTGCTCACCCGCGAGCAATTCCTCCCGCATGAGATGCGCATCGTCGCTGCCCTTCGTATGCAGGGCGCAAGCGACGAGCAGGTCATTGTACGCGTAAAGAGCGAGAACCTCTTTCAATATCCCACGGAGCGCATGGTCGCCAACCGCGTAGCCGTGTGCCTTCGCCGCCTCGACGCCATGGTGCCCACGGACGCCGTATGCGCCGCGCGCTGCATCGACCCCAATACCGCCGTCGAGGCTGCGTCATCCCTAACCAGCCTCATGGCATCCGGCGCCCCCACGCAGGCGGACCAGGCCATCTTCTACAGCATGATCTGCCGCTACGACATCGTGCGCGAGCTCGTGCTCGTCGAGGTAGGGGAGCGCCTACAAAACTTCGATTATGCCTTTACGGCGGTTGACCTCAACGCCTTTATGACACGCTTTACCACGGAGTATCCGGACGCGGCCCGCTGGACTGAGGCCACGGTCAAGCGCATTAAGGGCTCGCTCCGCCAGACGCTCCGCCATGCCGGCCTTATCGGCGAGGGCCAGGGCCCGGAGTCCGAGCGCCTGTCACCACTCTTCCTCGATTCCGATGTCGAGCGAGCCTTGGTTCAGCTGGGCGAGCAGTCGCTTATCGCGGCCCTTACCGGCAGGGCGGTGATGTAGCGTGGCTCCCGTCAAAAGCGCCGTCGACCCTGTTATCACCCCGGCGACCGATCTCACCACCAATATCGGCATCCATTCCCGCAAGAGCGTCGTGGCGGCGCATGCCCGCTTCGAGCGCGCCTGTCAGGAATTTGAGCGCCGTGCGCAGCTTCTGCGCGAGTGCCTGTGCAGCGAGGACTTTTTGGCCAACAAGGGCATAGGCAATGAGATCGGCTTCCACACTTTTTGCTATGACCCCGCGCTGGAGTTTGAGGCGCGTGCATTATTTGACACCCTTTCACGCGATGCCGAGGCCGACAAGCTTCCGTGCACGCTCAAGGTCGTGAACCTTTACGACGCCGTGCTGGCAATTCTCGAAAAGCGCCGTGTCCTCAAGGCTATCCCGCACCAAGAGGAGCGCCGCGGTACCCAGCGCGTGCTCGAGGACGTGGCCAAGTTCGCCTCGCCCGAGAAAGTCGCCGCGTACATCCTTGAGCAGACCGAGCCGCACGCGCCTGGAGACGTCGTTCTCCTCACCGGCGCGGGCGAGGTCTTCCCATTCTTTCGCATGCACACGCTTCTCCATTGCATGCTTGCGGATTTTGATGAGGTGCCTGTGGTCGCCGCCTATCCGGGCAGTTTCAACGGCTCTTCTTTCCAGCTCTTTAACCGTCTGCCGGCCGACAACTACTACCGCGCCATCGATATCTCGTAAGCACGGCTCCCCGCAGGCAAGTCCCTGCCGCCGGTAACAACCCTTTGCCATAACGTTCCCAAACCCAAAGGAGCACCCATGGACAACACGATCATTCGCGACCTCTTTGCAAAAGACATCAACCGCTCCATCAACGGCGTGGTCAAGGTCCAGGATTCAAAAGATGGGTCCATCCGCCAGGAGCTTGACGAGTACGTGGTGACGCGCGAGTTGCAGAGGCACTTTGCCACGTTCTTCAAGGCCTACGGCGATGCCATCGATGCACGCACCGACAAGATCGGCGTGTGGATCAGTGGTTTCTTCGGTTCCGGTAAATCGCACTTCCTCAAGATGCTGAGCTACCTGCTCGAGAATCGCCAGATCGGCGGCAAGAGCGCCATCCGCTACTTTGACGGCAAAATCGTCGACCCCATGGTCGCGGCTGCCATGGAGCGCGCCTGCTCGGTGCCCACGCAGGCCATCCTCTTTAACATCGATAGCAAGGCGGGCCAGTGGAAGCAGGGCGATACGGCTCCCACGGCGCTGCTTCGCGGCTTTGAGCGCATGTTCTACGAGGCGCGCAGCTTCTACGGCGAGGACCTCAAGCTTGCAAAGCTCGAGGACTACATCGATTCCCTGGGCAAGACCCAGGAGTTCCGCGAGGCCTTTGAGCGCGTCAACGGCGAGTCCTGGCTCCAGGCCCGCGACACCTACAGCTACTTTGAGGACGACGTCGTCGAGGTGCTGCAGAGCGTGCTCGGCATGAGCGAAAAGGCCGCATGGAACTGGCTCGAGGGTTCTGAGGACGAGGTTTTGGCCCCCGATGTCTTTGCCAAAAAGGTCAAGGATTACGTGGACGCTCAGGCAGCGGCCCACGGTGGCAACTTCCGTTTGCTCTTTATGGTCGATGAGGTGGGTCAGTTTATTACAAACGACCAGGACCCAAGCCTTATGCTGAGCCTTCAGACCATCGTCGAGGAGCTGGGTGCCGCCTGCGGTGGCCGCGTGTGGGTGATGGTCACGAGCCAGGAGGCCATCGACAACCTGAGCCTGCCCGTGGGCAACGACTTTTCAAAGATCCAAGGCCGCTTCAATACCCGCCTTTCGCTCTCCAGCTCCAGCGTGGACGAGGTCATCCAACGCCGTGTGCTCGAGAAGACCGCGCCGGCGGCCGATATGCTTGCACAGGTCTACGAGCAAGACGCCGCCGTTCTCAAAAACAACTTTACCTTTGAGGGGGGCTCGCGCTCCGACCTTGCCGGCTTCGCCAACTCCAAGGATTTTGTGGCCAGCTACCCGTTTGTGGGCTACCAGTTTAAGCTTCTGCCCGACGTGATGACCGAGGTACGCAAGCATGGTGTTAAGGCCAAGCATATGTCCACGGGCGAGCGCTCCATGCTGAGCGCGTTTCAGGAGAGCGCTCAGGCCATCCAGCATGACCAGACCGGTGCGCTCGTGCCGTTCTGGCGCTTCTTCGACACTATCTCCAAAGATCTTGAGCACGGCATCAGCCAGGTGGTTGACCGCGCGGTCCGTGCGGCCGAGAACGCGGAGGGCCTTGAACCCTACGACGTCCAGGTGCTCAAGCTCCTGTACTTGATCCGCTACATCGGCTACGTCAAGGCCACGGTCGAGAACATCTCCATCCTTATGATCGATAGCCTGGACGTGGACAAGCGCGCCCTTAAGGACCGCGTCAAGGAATCTCTCGCCCGCTTGGAGCGCGAGAGCTACGTGGCACGCCAGGGCGATACCTATAGCTTCCTCACCGACAAGGAGCAGGAGATAGCGCAGGAGATCGCACGCACCCCGATCGATAACGCGAAGGTGATTGAGTACATCAAGAAGCGCCTGTTCGAAAGCATCTACACTGCGCGCAAACTCAACCGCGGGACCAACGACTTCCCCTTTGACCGCTACGTGGATGGCTCGATTCATGGATCCAACATGGGCGGCATGGAACTATCCGTGGTGACCATGGCCAGCAATCTGGGCCGTGCGGACGATGCCGAGCTGGCATTGAAATCCGTGGATAAGGCCATCGTGGCCTTGAGCGACGAGGTGGATTATTGGGCCCCACTCGTCAACGCCGCTAAGATTCGCATGTACGCCCAGACGCGCAACCTGCAGGAGCTACCGCCGAGTACCCGCCAGATCGTCGAGGCCAAAATGCGCGAGAAGGACTTTAACGAGAAAGAGGCTGACGCCCTTTTGGCTGAGGCGGTGCTCCATGCACGATGCGCCGTCAACGGGCGCATGATTGAGATCCGTGCTGCCAAACCCGCCCAGGTCTTTGAGCAGGTGCTGGCGCAGCTGTGCGATGTGGTCTTTGAAAAGGCCGGCTATATCGGCGCGCCGGTCACGAGCGATTCCGATATCCGCTCCACTCTGGCGGGCAACGTTCAAGCGGGGCTCGCTGGCATGAACGCGGGTAACACGCGTGCGCTCAAGGAGGTTGAGGACTACCTCAAAGTGCAGCACCAGCGCCATCTGGATACCGCTATGGGCGATATCCAGCGCCAGTACCAGCAAAGGCCCTTTGGCTGGCGCGAGGTCGACATCGCAAATGTGGTGGCGCAGCTTGTGGTGGAGCAGCGCGCGCAGGTGCTGTTTGGCGGCCAGACGGTTCAAGCTAACGATAGCCGCATGGTGGCGCTCCTGCGCAAGGATGCCGATAAGGCCCAGGTGCGCTTGCGCGTGCGCATGAGCGACCGGTTGCTGCGCGCCACGGGCGAGCTCATGCGTGATCTGTTTGATCTCAAGACCGTGCCCTCCAACGAGGATAAGCTCGTGGCCGAGCTCAAAGAGCGCCTTGAGGGCTTGCGCGAGGCGTGCCTCGCCATGGCACGCGACTACTACACGGGCATCAAGCCGGCCTACCCGTATCCCGGTGAGGACGAGTGCGAGAAGATGCGCTCGGAGGTGGCCGACGTCCTTAAGGACCAGAACGAGGCCGAGGCGTTCTTGACCACGTTCACCAAGCATGAGGAGCGTTTGCTCGATGCCAAGGAAGACTTTGATAAGGTGGTTGAGTTCTTCGAGTCCAACCAGCGAACAGCGTTTGACCACGCCAAGGATTTCTTGAGCCGCACCGAGGGTATCGAGTATGCCTCCGATGACATTCCCAGCGCGGTTGAGAATGTGGCAAAGGTGCGTGAGGTTCTCAAAGATCCCAAGCCCTACGGCCGCATTAAAGACCTGCAGCCGCTTATGGATCCCGTCGAGGACGACATGAAAAAGCTGCTGGGCATCCGCCGCAATGAGTTTTTGTGCCGAATCGAGAGCGATCTGCAAGACCTGCAGGCACAGGCTGAGAGTCAAAAGGGCTTTGTCAATCAAGCCAAGGATGCCATAGCAGACGCCGGCGCCAAATACGAGTCGTTCAAAAACCGTGCCCACAGTGCTCAAAGCCTCAACGAGCTGAGTGTTGCCGCGACTAACTGGGCCAACTGGCTCAGCGCAGCAACCAACGGGATGTACGACGTTGTGGATGCGGCCCGCATGCGTATGGACAACGAGCGCCGCACCACCGAGGTCACGAGTACGGGTGAGGTGGTCAAGAAGATCTCCAACAAGGCCGTTGCGTCGTCAGCGCCCACGCCTGCACCCGTGCCCCAGCGCAAGATCAAGACTGTGCGCCGCGCCGATCTGGCCAAGCCGAGTCGTCTCTTGTCCGCAGGGGACGTGGAGCGCTACGTGGACGACCTGCGCTCCCGCCTTATGCAGGCGCTCGCTGCAAACGACGAGATCCGTATCAACTAACCCGCGGAGCCACCGGTGCCAAAGCGCGCACCGGTGGCTTATGGCGTTTAGAAAGGCTCATCAACCATGAACGATTCTGCTCTTAAGAGCTTCTGCACCTGGGCCCGTACGGAGCTCATCAAAGGCGTGGAGGCGCAGATGGTGCGCTACGGCATCACCGAACCTGCACCCGCGCCCGTTGGGTCCGAGACCGTTAGCGGCCTGCCCCTAAGTCCGGCTGAGATTGAGCAACGCGACGAACTGCTGCGCATGCAGGCAGAGGTGGGTCACGAGGTGCTGCGCGACCGTGCGGCCTACACCTGGTTCAACCGCATCGTGGCCATTCGCTTTATGGATGCACGCGGATGGCTTCCCAGCCGCATGCGCATACTAAGTCGTGCGGACGGCAGCCATGGTAGCGAGGCCGTGGAGAACGCACTGGACGTGGAGATAGCGACGGCCGATGCCGATCGCATAGCCGAGCTCAAGATGGCGGGCTTGGATGAACCGCTGTGGCGCTACCTGTTTGTTGCTCAGTGCGAGGAGCTTGCCGATTGCCTACCGGGCGTCTTTGAACGCGTGGGCGGAGCCATGGAGCTGCTGTTGCCCCAGGGCCTCATGATGTCCGACGGCGTGGTGGGCAAGCTCAATGCCGTCCTCACTGACGAGGACTGGCGCAAGGGCGTGACCGTTCTGGGCTGGATGTATCAGTACTACAACGCTGACGTTAAAGACGAGTTCTTCAAGTCCAAGCGCAAGGCAGCGGCGGCGGACATCGCGCCCGCCACGCAGCTCTTCACCCCCGAGTGGATCGTGCGTTACATGGTCGAGAACTCGCTCGGCCGTCTGTGGATGCTCAATAACCCGGGGAGTTCGCTGCGCGAGCGCATGGAATATTACATCGAGCCCGATGCTGAGCACGAGGACTTCATACGCATCTCGAGCCCCGAGGAGATAACCCTCTGTGACCCCGCATGCGGCTCGGGCCATATCCTGGTCTATGCGTTCGAATTGCTCTTCCATATGTACGAGGAGCGCGGCTATCGTGAGCGCGAAATTCCCGAGCTCATTCTTACTAAAAACCTCGCTGGCATGGAGATCGATCCCCGTGCAGCGCAGATCGCGGAACTGGCGCTTGCCATGTGCGCCCGCGAGCACGATCGTCGCTTTTTCAAGCGCGCCGTGCGCGCCGACGTTACCGCGCTCTCGAGCATCCCGCTGGGAGAGGACGAGCTCCCGGGCAACAAGAAGCTCGCCGAGGAGCTGAGCCATTTGGGCGAGATCGGTTCGCTGCTCAATCCTTCAGAGGACGAGATCGACGAGCTCAAGGCTGCCGTCGCGAGTTGTTCCGATGACCTTTTTGCCGCTACGGCCAAAACTAAGCTCGAAAGCGCTGCCGCCATCTGCGAGAAGCTGTCCCGTCGTTTTACCTGCACCGTTGCGAATCCTCCGTATATGGGCAGCAGCAGCTTTAATCCATTCATGAGCAAGTGGGTCAAGAGAAATTATCCCGACGTGAAGAGTGACCTGTTCTCTTCGTTCATCGTGCGCATTATGGACTTTGCTGGCGAGCACGGCGAAGTCGGAATGATGACTCCATTTGTTTGGATGTTTATCGGTAGCTACGAGAAGCTTCGAAATAGGCTTATCGATGACAAGACCCTAACCACGCTCATTCAGCTCGAGTATTCTGGCTTTGCAGGGGCAACCGTGCCCATCTGCACGTTTACCTATCACAATTCGCATATCGATGGTTATAAAGGCGGATACGTTCGTCTTGCCGATTTTACTGGCCCCGCGGTTCAGGCTCCCAAGGCGCTGGAGGCCATCCAAAACCCCGACTGTGGCTGGTTCTACCGCCGCAACGCCGACACCTTCAAACAAATCCCCGGCACCCCCATAGCCTACTGGGCCAGCGATGCTCTTGTTGAATCGTTCACAAAAGGAAAGAGGCTCGATGCCATTGCTACTCCGCGACAGGGCTTGGCGACGAGCGATAATGGCCGCTTTTTGAGGAAATGGTGGGAAGTGGTGCCTTCCAACACATCGCGAGATTGCAGTGGCAGGCCCGAGGCAAAGCAAAGTGGTTCCCGTTGGTTTCCGATTATTCGGGGCGGCTCCTATCGAAAGTGGTGGGGTGACTACGATGAGGTGGTTAATTGGTTTGATGACGGTCGGGAGATGAAGGAAGCAATTCTGTCCAAGTATACCTATCTCTCTACACCTGATTTTGTGATCAAGAACCAGAACGACTATTTCAAGCCCGCAGTTTCCTGGTCTAAAATTTCTTCCAGCCTCGCCTCCTTTAGGTTTGCACCTCGAGGGATGCTTTTTGAGGTAGCTGGAGCATGTCTTTTTGCGGAGCCGAATGAGCTTCGATACATCCAGGCTTTCTGCAACTGTTCCATTGCCGAAATTGATTTGGCGTTTATGTCGCCGACTCTAAACTTTGAGGTAGGCCAAATCGGTCAGTTACCGATCATCCAAGATAAGGCCGCCGAACCGACTGTTTGTTCACTCGTTGAAGACTCTCGCTCAATTTCAAAGGCTGACTATGACTCGTTTGAAACTTCTTGGGATTTCAAGCGTCATCCTTTAATTTAGCTGTCTTGTTAGGACTCACCTATCTTTAACAAAAGAACGTCATTGGATAGATTGGATTGAAATTAAATATGTCTGAAAAAAAGAAAGATGACAAGAAAAGAAAAGATGAAGGGGCGGGAGCAAAGAAGCCGGTCACGATTCCTGGACCCATAACAAGGTTAACGCAATTTACTTATGAAAAACCGGCGGGTTTACCTGATCGAAAAACCAAGTAGTAAAGGTGACTTTCATGGGCAAAAAGAACAAGCGACATGACGTCGATAAAAGCGCTCTCTCCAAGGAGGGGCAGATTAGCGATTACTTGAGAGACATTATTCTTTCCTCACTTGAATTTGAAAAAGAGAGGGGGGATAGCTTAAATCGCTACGTTGATAACCTCATGGTTACCATCACGATTCTGTCCGTTGCGTACCTGGCACCTCTCGACTATATTTCAAATATTCAAGGTCTTGAGGAAGTTTATGGGATTTCAACGAGGCAAATACTGTTTGTCTATTTGATTCTTCTTGGTCTTCTTGGCTGTGCTCTTGTTATAGCTGTCAGTGCAATATTTTTAAGGAGCAATATTGCACTCGCATCTCCTTCTGAACAATTTGATAGGTATTCGACTACTTACAAAGAGGCTTGCGACGAGGGCGGGCAAATTAGGGAACGGGACTTGCTTAAGTCCTACTGCTCTTCCCTAAACATTACCTATCGGGCTTACCTTTTGAAACATAACAACATGTGGAAGCGATTGAAAATATCAACTGGCCTGACTGTCCTGTCATTAATCATGGCATTCGTTTTTCTGTCCCATCTTTTATTGACTTTATTGTAGTTGTCGTCTCTCACTTATGGGATTTATTGATAGCCAGACTTGTCCTGAAGATATCGGTCGAGCATCGGAAGGCTTTCGCTGTTTTTCAGCTCACGAGTCTTGGTGTTTATTGATTGATGGAATGGGCTCGGGTTTTCCAACTTCTACTGTATTGATAAATTGAAAGGTCTGTAGTTATGGCCACTTTACTTCAAGATAAATACGAGGCCCGCAAGGCTGAGGTCAACGAGCGGTTTGAGCAGCTTCGCGCTAACGAGGAAGAGCTCAACCGAATCTTTGCCAAGATCTACAACATGGAGGGCGAAGTGCCCATCGAGGTCGAGGATAAGTACGTTTCGGTGGCGCGCATCTTCGATACCGCCGACGAGATTCCCGAGAGCTATAAGGGCAACAAATACGTGCGTACCAAGCGCGACGAGATCAGCTCGCTCATAAGCTATGCCGTGGGCTGTATGTTTGGCCGCTATTCGCTGGATGTGGACGGGCTGGTCCTGGCCGATCAGGGCGCCACGGTCGACGACTATCTGGCAAAGATGCCCAACCCTGACCACGTGACCTTTATGCCCGATGGCGACAACGTGTTGCCCATTACCGATGACGAGTACTTTGACGACGACATCGTGCGCTATTTTATTGACTTTGTGCGTACCGTGTACGGCGAGGAGACGCTCGAGCAGAACCTGGCCTTTATTGCCGAGGTGCTCGGCGGCAAGGGCACCTCGCGTGAGGTCATCCGCACCTACTTTTTGAAGGACTTCTTTAAGGACCACTGTCAGACCTACAAGAAGCGCCCTATCTACTGGCTGTTCGACAGCGGCAAAAAGAACGGCTTCAAGTGCCTTGTTTACATGCATCGCTATCAGCCCGACCTGTTGGCTCGCATCCGCACCGACTATGTGCATGAGCAGCAGGAGCGTTACCGTGCCCAGATCGGCTATGCCAACGATGCCCTTGCCAGTGCCGAGCGCGGCGAGCGCGTGCGCTTGGATAAGCGCGTGAAAAAGCTCAATGACCAGCTCAAAGAGACCATTGGCTACGAGGAGAAGCTGCACCACTTGGCAGACCAGATGATTAAGATCGACCTGGATGATGGCGTTAAGGTCAACTACGCCAAGTTTCAGGATGTGCTGGCAAAGATTAAGTAACTGCAAATACGGTAAGGATATTCATGCCCAAGATCGATGTAGAAGAACAGCTCAAGCTGCGTTTTTTGCAGCCGTTGTCCCCATGCGCGCCGCGCCGTGTTGTGGTTTGGCACGATGCGGACGGTGAGTTTGCTCCTGAGTTTGAGCGATTGGCCGCCGAGGGTTTCGACGGCGCGGGGGCCGATGATGGCGTTATGCCCGCCCACGGTGACTTTGAGCGCCCGGTGCGGTTTGTTGAAGCCTGCGAGGGCCGCATGTTTGCCGTTAAGAAGCTCATCAACCGCGATGACCTTGCGAACGATATCTTGTTGTATCGCCGTTGCCCGCGCGGCAGGCTTGAGGGTGATTGGCTTGCCGATGTTGAGCTGTATGCCGATCAGTTCCAGGCTGACTATCTTTCGCTTTTGGCCGATCAGCTGGGTATCGAGAATGTCGACGCCGTGCGTGAGAGTCTGCGCGAGCACAAGACGTTCTTTGATGCCAAGACCCGCTGCGCTAAGTTTGCCGCGTGTGTTCCGCATGCCGCGGGCGTATCCGATATCGAGCTTGGAATCCTTACGGTGATCTTTGGCGGCAAGGAGCCGGGCGACGCGCGGCCCGCGTTTGTGCTGCGCGGCTGCATGGCCACACTGCTGCACGAGGGCCCCGAGGCGCTGGCTGCGCTGGTGGATAAGTACAGCTTGCGCGACGTCCTCTCTGCCTTTATGCTGCGCTGCTATGGGTTTGATGGGCCGCTGTACGAGCGCGACTCACTGCTTATGCTTGCATCCCATGTGCTCCTTACGGCGGCATCCACCGCGCTTCCCGAGGGGGCGCTCAAGGGACTCGAAAGCTATGTGGCTCCCGCCTACGGCCCCTATTGTCTTGAGGCGGTGCGTACGTGGGACCAGGCCGCCGATGCCCAGGCATCGAGCGAGGACCTATTTGAGATCTGCCGTTTGGTAGAGGATGCCCGTGGACTCTTTGCGCGGTTCGAGACCCTGCCAATCGATGCGTTGGTCTCGCTTGACGTGTTCCCGTGCGTCAACGAGGCTGTGCTCTCACAGTTGTTCAGCTCGTTTGCTCAGGGCGCGGACCGTGTTGAGAGTGCGCGCGCATTTGCTGCGCGCCGTTGCGACCTAAGCTGGTACCGTCGTGTTGAGAGCTACTTTGACCTACTTGCTGCCGTGGCCGATATGTGCTCTTTTAGGCAGACACACGCGGGTGGGTTCCATCTGGCGCAACCCCAGCAGGTGTGGGATGCCTACACGTCCGATTGGTATGCCATGGACGCTGCCTATCGCCACATGTGCACCGCGTATCTGCGGGTGCGCTCCGTCGAGTGCGATGCGCTCGAGGAACCTGCCCGCGCTGTGGCGGACTGGGCGGAGAATCTCTACAGTAACTGGTTCTTGGCGGATGCCAATGCCTGCTGGGCGGTCGCTGCGCAAGGGGAGTGGGCCGATTGCGGCTACATCGATGGCCCTGCACGGCAGGATGAGTTCTACTGGCATGTGCTGCCCACCTTTGTGGGCTCTGCCAAGACGACGGTCGTTATCGTAAGCGACGCGCTGCGCTATGAGGTGGCCCGTGATGTCGCGGCGCTTCTCGAGCGCGAGCGCGGCGGCAACGTCAGGGTTTCTAGCATGCAGGCGGTCTTTCCCTCCATCACCGAGGTGGGCATGCCCGCGCTGCTGCCGCACCAAGCGCTTGAACTTGCAGCGGATGGCTCGCTTGTGTTGGCTGACGGCATGCCCACCGCAACGACTCCGCAGCGCGAGGCCGTGCTTGCCCACGTTGAGTCTACGGCCCGCGCTTTGCGCTCGAGCGCATACCTCAACATGGCGGGAACCGAGCGCAAGGCGCTGCTCAAGGACTCCAAGCTCGTTTATCTCTACCACAACAAGATCGATGCTACGGGCGAGAAGGCCGCTACGCAGGATGACATCTTCGATGCCTGTGCGGACACCGTGGAGGAACTTGCTGCGTTGGCGCGTCGCGTGTGCACCGACGCCCCGGGCGCGCGTGTTGTTATAACGGCGGACCACGGCTTTATCTACACGCGTCGGGAGCTCAGCGAGTGCCAGATGCTCGGCAAGCCGGACCTTCCCGTCCTTGACGCTCCCGTCATGTACGGCAAACGTCATCTGGTGGCGCCCAACGAGGCCGTGGGCGAGCTTTCGTACGAGGTGCGTGGGGTGTTTGTTAATGTTAACATGGGACGTTTGGGTGCCGGTTTTGAGGGGTTTGCCCCGCGCGAGAACGTGCACTTCAAGCGTCCCGGCGGCACTAACAACTACGTCCACGGCGGCATGAGCCTGCAGGAGCTCTGCGTGCCCGTTATCGGTTTTTGGCGTGCGCGCTCGGGTTCCAAGGACTTTGTCGACACGCGCGCGGCGACGCTGCGCGTGCTAAGCGAGGGACGCCGAGTGACCAACTCGCTCTTCTCGGTCAACTTGATCCAGGAAGAGCCTGCCCAAGGTAAGGTCTTGCCGTGCGAGTACGAGCTGGTGTTTACCGATGCAAGTGGCAACGAGGTGAGCGATACGGTCAAGGCGCATGCCAACAAGACTTCTGTTAACTCGCAGGAGCGCGTGGTGCATGCCAAGTTTGCGTTGCATGCAGCGGATGGATTCTCGGCCAAGGGTCCGTACTATCTGGTCTGCCGCGAGCGCGAGACGGGCAAGATTGTTTGGCGCGAGACGTACACCATCGCTGTTTCGTTTGCCCCTGTTGCTGACTTTGGTTTTTAGGAGTGTGCCCTATGTTTGATAGCCATGATGACGATCTGTGGGAAGTTCCCTCGATTGATGCGGATGTGCCCGAGCAGGCTGCGGTGCCTACAGGGGTGGCCGTGCCTGCTGCGGAGGCTGAGACCGCCGCGCCCGTTGAAGCTGCCGCGCCCGCCGAGGGTGAATCCTCGACCGATGGCTATGACCAGGCCGTGGCCGAGGACCCCGAGGGCGACGGCTACGACATGGATGGGCTGGACGGCAAACTGCTCGAGCACTTTGCTGGCAAGATCGTGCGCAAGGACCTGACGGCCCTTATGAAGCGCGGCGCCAACGTGCCCACCTTTGTGCTGGAGTACCTGCTAGGCGTGTACTGCTCAACTGACGACGAGGATGCCGTGGCAGAGGGTTTGGAGCGCATCCGCAGGATCCTCACCGATAACTACGTGCGTCCCGACGAGTCCGAGCGCATTAAGTCCAAGATCCGCGAACTGGGCCGCTTTACCATCATCGATAAGGTGACGGCCAAGCTCGACGAGTACAAAGACATTTACGTGGCGTCGTTTGCCAATCTGACCATCGAGCCGTTTGTGATGCCGGCCGAGTACGTGCGCGACTATTCCAAGATTCTGCAAGGCGGCATTTGGTGCATTATGAGCATCGAGTATCGTCACCCCTTGGATGAGGAAGACGAGTTTGGCATGGAGGTCTTTGGCGACGATGCGCCGCGCCGCTCCAAGGCCAAGCGCAAAAAGCGCGGACCCGAGGACTCTCCGTTTAGTGTGGCGTCGCTCACGCCCATCCAGATGCCCAATCTAGACCTGGATGCCATGGTCGACGAGCGCCAGTACTTTACGCGCGACGAGTGGCTCAACATGCTGCTGCGCTCGGCTGGCTATGAGCCCAGCGAGCTTTCCGAGAAGGAGCGCCTGCACTTTATCGAGCGCATGGTGCCGCTGATCGAGCGCAACTACAATCTGTGCGAGCTGGGTCCCCGCGGCACCGGCAAGAGCCATATCTACAAAGAGGTCTCGCCTTACGCCATCTTGCTTTCGGGCGGCCAGACCACTACGGCCAACCTGTTCGGCCGCATGAACTCCATGCGCGCCGACCGTGTGGGCTTGGTGGGTCACTGGGACTGCGTGACGTTCGACGAGGTCGCCGGCATGCGCTTTAAGGACACCAATGCCGTGCAGATCATGAAGGACTATATGGCGAGCGGCAGCTACGCGCGCGGCCGCGACCAGATCAACGCCGATGCCTCCATGGTCTTTGAGGGCAACATCAACGACACTGTGCAAAACGTCCTTAAGACCACGCACCTGTTTGATCCGTTCCCGCCGGAGTTTAACAACGATTCGGCTTTTTTCGACCGTATCCATTATTACCTGCCGGGCTGGGAGATTCCCAAGATGCGCTCGAGTCTGCTGACCGGGCATTACGGCCTGATCACCGACTGCCTGTCGGAGTTTTGCAAGGAGATGCGCCGCAAGGACTTTACGCACCATATCGACCGGTATTTCCGCTTTAACAGCGACTTTAACAAGCGCGACGAGATCGCCGTGCGCAAGACCTTTAGCGGCCTGGCCAAGCTGCTGTTCCCCGACGAGGCCATGGACAAGGACGACGTGCGCTGGCTGCTGGACTATGCCATCGAGGGCCGTCGCCGCGTAAAGGAGCAGCTCAAGATTATGGCGGGCGTCGAGTTTATCGACGTCAACCTGGGCTATATGGATGCCGACAACCCGCAGGACGTGCATGTGGTGCGCGTGCCCGAGCAGAGCGAGGACACGCTGATTCCCGACGGGCCGCTGCTGTCCGGTCACGTGTTTGGCGTGGGCAGATCGCAGGGCGGCGAGGTCGCCGTGTACAAGCTGGAGAACAAGGCCGTTGCCGGCGAGTGCAAGTTTAAGCACGAGGGCGTGGCCTTTAACAAGCCGGTGCGCGATACGCTGGAGGCCGCGTTCGACAACTTTGTGAACCTGGCGAACCGCGTGGCGCCGGGCATGCACATTGGCTCCAAGGACTACCTGCTGTTCTACAACGACTTGCAGAGCAAGGGCCTGTCCGAAGAAGTTTCGCTCGCCGAGTTTGTGGGCCTGTGCTCCGCGGCCTGCAACCGCCCGGTGATGCCCGCGCTGGCGATTCCTGGAATCTTGCGCATGTCGGGTTCTATGGACGAGATCCGTGGGCTCGAGGACATTATGCGCGTGGCCAAAAACGCCGGCGCCAAGCGCGTGATTTTGCCGCTGAGCGCCATCGCGGGCCTACAGAGCGTTTCCTCCGAGATTATCTCGGGGTTGAGCCCGGTGTTCTACATGGATGGCGACCCGGTCGACGCCGCAAAGAAGGCGCTGGATCTGTAGAAGTGCGGGCGAGCGGGCTTGCGTGCGCGTGGGCCCGCGAGCGTATTGGCGTGTTCGGGTAAGGAGGCCTTGCCATGGCGGGCGAGCGTTCTGTTGGCGAGCTGCTCGACGAGCTGTTTGGCTTTGAATCGGTGGCCAAGCGTCAGACGGCGCTTGAGCAGTACGATCGTGGGGAGTTGGTGCGCAAGGCGCGCTCCCGCGAGCTGCTGGGTGTGCTTAGGGGCGTCGAGGCTGCCGAGCACGCTGCGCGCGACTCTGCCGTGCAGGCTGTTGACGGGTATGTTCGCCGTGTCGAGGGCGCGGCCCTTGCGCGCGCTCGCAAGCAGGCGGGTGTTGTGGGCCCGCTGCAGATGGAGCGCCGCTATGCTGCCTTTTTGCGTATGGAGGACAAGGCCGAACTGTTGGCCCGCTTGGAGCAGACGCTTGCGTTTATCGAGGTAAAGCTGCGTGCCAATACGGCGGACAGGGTTCGTGCGGCATACGATGCTGCGGGGGCTTTGGTGTTGCAGGGCGCGGCGCGTCTGAGTGACGCGCGCGTTGTGGATGCCGCACCCTTGGATGCCGATCTGCTATGCACGCAGCTGGAGCAGCTGCGTTGCACCGCCGATACAACGGACCTTGCCGGCATGATTACGGCGACGTTTGAGTCCGAGCTGAGTGCGACCGGGCCGCAGGGTGCTGACGCGTTTGCGAGCGATGTGGCTGGCGATGTGGCGCTGGAGCGCGAGCTTACTAATGTGCGCGGTGCTGCGCAGCGAGCGCGCTTGGCAGCCCAAGCGTATCGGGCCGAACGCGCTGCCCGCGTTGCAGGGAGCACGGTGGAGCCGGTATCGTTGCCGGGGCTTGTTTGCATTACGTGCGAGACGGGGTGCGATGCCGGGGAGCTTGCCGAGTTGCTCGCTCAGGTTAAGAAGTCGTTTGAGGCCTATAGGCGCGTTGTTACCGACGGCGGGTTGTTCTGTGCCTTTGGTGCCGGTTCGCCGCATGGGATTTGCCGCGGCAGTAGCTATTTCGACTACGATGATCGGTTTGACGAAGACGTGTTGGTGGGCGAGTATGACGGTGCTGCCAGGCACAATGTTCGGCGCGAAGTTGCGATTCCCGAGCTTGTGGACGAGGCTTCGGTCGACGGCGGCGACTCGCTCGAGGTTGCCGTGGCGCGCATGCGTGAGTTTAACGGACGGCGCTACGATGGTGTGCTGGACGAGGATCCTGCGCGCCATGTGAATGCGTTTTGGTATGGACTCAAAAAGCTCAGCCAGTATTGCGAGGCCGCCGTGCGCGTGGACGTGCGTGCTTGGGATTGCTTTATCGATAAGGTACAGTTCGCCTACGATGAACCCGTGGGCCGTTTGGCTACGCAGATGGACGACAAACAGGTTGAGGCTTTTGTCGCTGCCGTGGATGCGCTCGGCGCTGACGAGTAAGGGCCTGGTTTGGCGGGAGGTTTCACCATGAAAATCGAAGTCGATGTAGATCAGCTGCGCGAGAGCCTGCTCGACCGCGCGGGGAGTGCGGCGGGCGTGGGCTTTCCGGCCGCTATGCTCAACGTAGTGGATATCGAGGACGAGTCGCCCCAAGAGCTCCTAGCCCGAGCCGAACGCGAAGGCCTCGACCTCCGCGACTTTGCCGTCGACGATGACGCTGAATGATGGCCATCTTTGGTATTGACGAACATATGTTTGTATTTTATACTCATGCTTGAACATACGTCAAACTTCATGGTATAAACTAGGTGGTCATCTCTTAAGAGAGGGCTTCCAAGTGCCGGGGACGTTTTCCCCGGCTTTTTTATTAAGGATTGCCCATGCGAGAGCTGAGTATCTTTATTGATGAATCTGGAAGCGATGATCTTCGTGAAAGATACTATCTTGTGGCCTTTGTTTTTCATGAACAAGATATTCCCATCGCTGAGGGAATAGAGAAATATGAAAGGGCGGTAGCCGAAAGCGGATTGCCGCTTCTTCCGTTCCATGCTTCTCCTCTCATGAATGGAAAAGATCAGTTCAAGGACTTGGGCATCAGCGAGAGAAAAAGGCTGTTCTCACTATTTCGAGTTATGTTTCGACATTTGCCCATCTCGTACAAGGTGTTTGTATTCAAGACGCATCGGTACCGAACTCTTAAACAGATTGCTGATGCGATGCGGCGTGAAATCATCGATTTCATATTCGACAATTTGAGTTGGTTTCAGCAGTTTGATGCTGTAAAGATTTACTACGACGGAGGACAGGGTTCGGTTTCGAGTGCGCTTCACAAGGCAATCGATTACGCTTTGGCTAAAAATGCAGTTATCTATAAGCCGACAACTTCATCGGATTACTATTTGGCTCAGGCCGCGGACTATGTCTGTACCATTGAGTTCACGAGTCTGAAATATCAGGCAAATAAGCAGACTAATACTGACCAGAAGTTTTTTGGTGGTAGTACTGCGTTTAAAAAAGGCTTACTAAAAGAAGTTAGAAAGAAGGCCGTCCCAAATTAGCTGCCCTGTGGCCGCTACGACGCCAGCGTGGCGATGACGGCTTCGTCGCCGGCGTATATGAGGGTGTTGCCATCGGGAATGATCGTTTGGCCGTCGCGCTTGAGCATCACTACAATAAACGGATGCTTGCCTTGCGGCACATCGCGCAGGCGCTGACCGGCCAGGCGACCGTGGGGCGTCACGGTGACCTCGCGCAGCGTAACCTCGGCACGCTCTTCGAACGTTGGGGCTGCCATCACCAGAAGGTCGCCTTCCTCGATGACGGTATCGCCGTTGGGCAGTACCGGGTGCGCCCCGTCGCGCAGCACCAAGACCACGAGCATGTCCGTCGCGCTGCCAATATCGGCGAGCGAGCGTCCGGCAAACGGATGTCCAGCGCCCACCTTGAGCTTTACAAACGACATGCCGCCCTCGTCGCGGTAGTCGTTAAAGGTGCGGCGTACGTCGCCGGCCGCATCGATCATATCGAGTTTCTTCGCCACCGCCGGCAGTAGCGAACCCTGCACCACAATGCTCGATACGGCAATCACAAATACCAGGTCAAACAGGTCGTGACCGCCGGGAACGCCGGCTACCACGGCAAAGAGGCCAAAGACGACCGAAGCCGCGCCGCGCAAGCCCGCCCAGCTTACGAGTGCAACCTGGCGAGGGTTCGTCTTAAAGGGCACCAGCAGCAGACCGACGGCGATGGGGCGGCTCACGAAGAGCATAAACGCCATGAGCGCCAGGCCCGGCAGCAGCATCTGCGGCAGGCGTGCGGGCGTTACGAGCAGGCCGAGCAAGAAGAAGATCGTCATCTCGGCCATCTCGGTAAGGGTGTCAAAGAAGTGCGCCATCTCGACCTTGCCGGTGATGTCGCTCGCGCCCAGCACAATGCCTGCCAGGTATACGGCCAAAAAGCCGTTGCCGCCCAGGTAGCTCGGCAGTGCGTAGGCGACGATCGCCACGGCGAACAAAAAGATAGTCTGCGCGCCCTCGGCCGTTGCGTGTGCGCGCTCAATCAGGCGGCTGGATATCCAGCCGATGGCAAGGCCCAGCCCCACGCCCAGGATGATCTGCTTGGCCAGCAGCACGGGAATGTCGATGTTGCCACCCGCCGCGAGGGTGGCGAGTACCGCGGTGAGCATGTAGGCGACGGGGTCGTTGGAGCCCGATTCGACCTCGAGCAGCGAGTCGGTGCCGCCCTTTAGCGACAGGTTGTGCTCGCGCAGCACGCTAAAGACGCTCGCCGCGTCGGTCGACGCCACGACCGAGCCCAGCAGCAGGCCGCCGATCCAGTCGAAGCCCAGTGCGAAGTGTGCGAACACGCCAGTGATGCCGGCGGTGGTGATAACGCCGAGCGTGCTCAGCAGCACAGCGGGCGCGGCGACGGGTTTGGCACGGTCGATGTTGGTGTTAAAGCCGCCGTAGAACATGATGAACAGCAGCGCCGTGCTGCAGACGGTTTCGGTGAGCGCGTAGTCGCTAAAGTCGATGTGCGCCGGACCGTTGACGCCGAGCAGCATGCCGAGCGCAATAAAGATGAGGAGGGTGGGGAAGGGGAGTTTTTTGCCGACGGGTTTGATGGTCAGGCACAAAATGATGACGAGGCCGATAAAGAGAAGTATCTGGTTCATGGATAGTGTCCGCTCCTGGGTGGTTGGCGTGGCACGGTCAGTTGTCTGCGGTTATTTGTACCCAAAGGTGGTGGGTTTATGGGGGCGGATTACGGGCGTGCGCGATATCGTCATAGACGGCTGCCGTCTTTGCCTCTGCTCGGAAACCCTTTCCAGCTTTATTGCAACGGAGTACAATGGGTAACGTTTAAGTTCAACTTGAAGTTTTAGTTGCGGCGCCGGGCTTAGACCGCAATGCAAGGAGAGGCGTACCATGGCGATCTATGTGACATCTGATGCTCACGGGCACGTGCGTGCGCTTGACGAGGCCCTGTCTAAGATCTCGTTGACGTCCGACGACACGCTGTACGTGCTGGGCGACATGATCGATCGCGGGCCCGATCCGGTCGGCGTTATTAAGCTCGTGCGCTCGCTGCCCAACGCCCACGTGCTCAAGGGCAATCACGAGCAGATCATGCTCGATGCCATCATTGGCCAGGACCCGCTCGATGCCGAGACCTGGGATATCAACGGTGGCTGGACGACGAGCGAGCAGCTCAACGACATGGAATTTGAGGCATACGAGGAGCTCGTGCGATGGATGGCCGCGCTGCCGCTCTACGCGGTGGCCGAGACCGAGGAGCGCCCGTACCTGCTGGTGCATGCCGGCATCCAGACCGAGGCGGCGCGCGCGTTTTTGCTTGAGCATGGTGTCGATTGCGGTGACGGCAGGGGAGCGGTCGATGCCGATAGCGAGCTGCTGCGGCAAATGCTCGCCGTGCAGTCGTCCGATGACCTGCTGTGGATTCGTCACGGCTATTGGGATGCGCCGACGGGACTGCTTTCTGCCGAGGGCGAGGGCCCGGTCGTGGTGAGCGGCCACACGCCCACGGTGTCGCTTGGGCGCTATTGCGAGGTTGGCGGCCTGGCGGGGCTCGATGAGGAGTCGGGCCGCGGGCAGATTGTGCGCCTGGGTGGCGAGGATACCGCCGGCGTGCCCGATCGCATCGACATCGACTGCGCCGCCGCCACCGGCTCCGAGTTCGGTCGCGTGGGCATCCTGCGGCTCGATGATGGGGCGGAGTTCTACGCGAACATCAACCCGGGCGAATAATCGGTGCAAGTGGTAGCTAATTTGGGACGGGGCTTTTTTGACTACTCTTGCCCTTCTGCCCGCTAATTGATTTCTCTGGGACGGGGATTAAATAATCATTTGGCTGCCCGCTGGCTAAGTGAGTAGACTTTTTTGGAAATGCCGAGCACCCAACATATTTGCCTCAATAAAACCGCAGGTCACAGACTTGTGCTCTGTCGGTGTGGTCAGGGATTCGGTAAAAATCTACTCACTTAGTTTTACGTAATGCATATTGTCTTCAACGAGACCCCAGCCGGGGCGATTCCATCGCAAATTCCGGTGACCGGGGCAGCTAATTAGGCGCCGTAGGGGTTGCGGTCGCGCTCGATGCGCTGGCGGATGTGGGCGTACTCGATTATCAGCAGCACCAGGAGTAGGGCCATGATGGCTAGGTAGCTCACCACGGCGCCCATCAGACCCAGCAGCTTAATCAGGATCACCGGCAGCGCCACGCTTACGGCGAAGCAGATCAGGTAGATCTTGGTGACATCGCCGGCGTGGCGCAACACCGTGATGATGGCGTAGATAAAGTCGATTGCCGCGGTGACGCCGCCGGCGACAACCATTAGCAGTGCCAGCGTGCGGTAGCGCTCAAAGTTGAGGCCGTACATAAAGCTCATGATGGGGATGCCGGGGCCTGCCATAAATGCGGCGCACGCTCCGGTAATGACCACGATCAGTGCCATAACGGCAACAATAATCAAGTCAAAGCGGCGACGCTTGCGCGGATTCGCCCAAATGCTCGACAGACGTAGGAGCTGCGGTTTATAGATAAATCCAATGCTCAACAAAATAGCCTGCGCTGGAAAGAACAGTGCATTAAAGTACAGCTGGTATTTGTAGGCCAGTGTGCCTTCCATCACGAACTTGGGCATGCTCTCGATGAGGTTGAACAGGAACAGCGCACCAAAGAGCGGGGCGCACTGGATAAACAGGTGACCAGCCTCGCGCAGACTCATACGGCGTGATTTTTCGGTTTCGAGCAGGGCGAGCGGGGCGGTGACCAGCACGAGCGAGGTAATCGCGGCGATGCCCATGGCCATGGCGGCGATGGGCATGCTGCGCGTGAGGAACAGTGCCACGCTAAAGACCGCGATGACGCCGACGGATCGTAGCGTTTGGCTCATGCCGGCCAGGTAGAGTTTGTCGGCCTGCTGCAGGCGTCCCTCGTACACGTCGGCAATGCCGTCGATCACCTTATACAGGTAGACGCCCAGGCCGATTGTGGCCATCTGCGCATCGTAGCCGCGGGCGCTGCTGTATACCAGGCCGCATGCCAGCGCGAGCGCTCCGCAGATCCAGCGGTTGAGCTGGTAAGAGGCAAAGGACGTCTTTTCGTCGATGTCCGAGACCTGGAAATTGCGCACGCCGTAGTTGCACGCGATCATGATGAGCGTGCCGGTGACAAAGGCGATGGAGAATTTGCCAGCCTCCTCGGCGCCCACGAGCTGTGTGGACACGATGGTGAGCAACGGAAACACCATGCCCCACACGGCGGTGCCCAGGGTATTCCAAAGGTAGTCGCGACGGGTGGCGTGATCTTCGTACTCGGCTTCTTGCGTGGAGAAGCCGCCGCCGTAGACGGCTCCGAGCAGGCGGTTCCACCAGGCATTGACCATGCGGTGGATGGGGCCGGGCTGGCGATCGCGCTCGCGGCGACGGCGTGTGGCCTGGCTGCTGTCGGGACCGCCGGCGTTACGCTGGCTTAGCTCTTGGATTCGTGCGAGCTCCTCGGCGGTGTGCGATGCGGGGAACAGGCCGTTCTCGATGCGTCCGCCCTGCCCGTGCGCCCCGTCCGATACGGTGGGGTCGGCGACGCCATTGCGGCGGGCGATGGCGCGGCGAATGCTATCGATGGGCGTGATGCTCAAAGCGGAGTCCTTTCTATTGCTACGCTCTAGTATAGACGCGACGGTGTTCGTTCGTGTTTTTGAACAGGTTGTTCGATAATTTCGGCGGCGCCATTCAGTAGACGGCATTTGGGGACGTTCCTTATGTGCCGGCACTTTGGGAACGTCCCTAAGTGCCGGCATCCGGGGTCGCTCCTTGGTTGTTGCCTGTTCAAGAGTGTCCCTAACGACTAGGCCGCTTGCGTGCGATTTTTGACCGTTGGGCGGGCGCTTCGCCCTTGCCGCAAAAACGTTTTTGCATATCGGGTACAACGGGCTTTACGTGAGTAAAGTGCGCGCTGCGTCCACGTGCCGCGTTTTTAAAGGAGGCCCCATGCCTGGTGTTACCCCTGCAGAAGTTCTGTCCAACTTTGGCATTACGCTGGTCGAAGACCCCGCCGAGAATCAGCCCCGCCTGCTGGTTGACCTGCCGGCAGCCGAGCTCGTCGAGCATGCCATCCGCCGCAACGAAGGCCGCATGGCCTCCAACGGCGCGCTGGTGATCGAGACGGGGGAGCGTACCGGACGTTCGCCCAACGACCGCTTTATCGCCGACACGCCCGACGTGCACGGCAAGATCGCCTGGGGCGCCGTCAACCGCCCGCTTTCGATCGAGAGCTACGAGACCATCAAGGCCGGCATCGTCGACTACCTCAACGAGCGCGACGTGTTCGTCACCCGCGGCATGGCCGGCGCCGACCGCAACCACACGCGCCGACTGCTCGTCGCCTGCGAGCGCGCCAGCCAGGCACTCTTCATTAAGCAGATGCTCGCCCGCCCGCTCGCCCGCGAAATCGCGCGCACCGGCGAGCCGGACTTCTGCGTGCTCGCCGCGCCGGGCTACCAGTGCGATCCCGCCATCAAGGGCCTCAACTCCAGCGCCGCCGTGGTCATCAACTTCCAGGAGCGCGTGATTTTGGTCGCGGGTACCGGCTACTCCGGCGAGATCAAAAAGTCCATCTTCAGCGTCATGAATTACCTGCTGCCCGTCGAGGACGACGTGCTGCCCATGCATTGCTCGGCCAGTATGGACCCCGTCACGCACGAGACCGCGGTGTTCTTTGGCCTGTCGGGCACCGGCAAGACCACGCTTTCGGCCAACCCCACGCGCCTGCTGATCGGCGACGACGAGCACGGCTGGTCCGACATGGGTATCTTCAACATCGAGGGCGGCTGCTACGCCAAGTGCGAGGGCTTGGATGCGTTCCACGAGCCCGAGATCTTCAATGCCGTTCGCTTTGGCGCCATCTGCGAAAACGTGGTGCTCGACGAGGGCCGCAAGCCTAATTACGATGATATTTCGATCACGCACAACACGCGTGTGGCATATCCCGTCGAGCATATCCCCAACGCGTGGACCAAGGGCATGGGCACTACCCCGAGCGTCGTGCTGTTTTTGACCTGCGATGCCTTTGGCGTGCTGCCGCCCATCTCGCGCCTGACGGCCGACGCCGCCATGTATCACTTTGTGACGGGCTTCACCGCCAAGATCCCTGGCACCGAGGTCGGCGTCACCGAGCCCACGCCCACGTTCTCTTCGCTGTTCGGCGAGCCGTTTATGCCGCTCGACCCCATGGTTTACGCCAAGATGCTTGGCGAGCGCATTGCCGACGGCCGCACGCGCGTGTACCTGGTCAACACCGGCTGGATTGGCGGCGGCTACGGCGTGGGCCATCGCATCGAGCTGGCCTACACGCGCTCGCTGGTCGCGCGCGCCCTCGACGGCACCATCGAGGACAGCGAGTTCGTGCACGACGACATCTTTAACGTCGACATTCCCACGACGTGCCACGGCGTGCCCGATGGCATCCTGGTGCCGCGCCAATACTGGCAGAGCACCGCGCGCTATGACGAGGCCGCGCACAACCTGGCGGTGATGTTCGAGGAGAACTTCGAGAAGAAGTACTCGCACCTGCCCGAGTCCGTCAAAGCCGCCGGTCCGCACGCTCAAGTACACGCCGACGCCCGTCATCGCGGCCGCGGCCTGCTGGGACTCCGCCACTAGCTTCGCCGTGAGTCCATATCCACCACAAAGGGGACAGGCACCTTTGTGGTGGTTTTGCTCGCGTGGATGACTCGGGTTACAATACGCCTGACATATCGTCCCCTTCTCCGGATGGGGACAGCGCAAGCGTTCTTGTGACGGCACCGTAGGACTTTGAAGGTGGCCGTTGTAAGGGCGCTTTTTGTTTAGGCGCCCTCACTCGGGCGCGCACAATGAAGGGAGAGCGTATGAAGAGCTTTATTGCCGAGGATTCATTCTGGGAGCTGTTTCCGCAGGCAGCGGTCGGTGTTGTGGTCGTGGAGGGCATGAAGCCCACGGCTCAGATTCCTCAAGAGGACGTGGATGCGATTGCGGCGTTGCTCGACCGCGCCAATATCGATGCGGAGCGTCATCTGACCAGCGACACTATCAGCGAGAACGCACCGGTCAAGGCATGGCGCGAGGCCTATCGTCTGTTCAAGACCAAGAAAGGCGCGCGCTGCTCGATCGAGAACTTGCTCAAACGCGTGCTCAAAGGCAAGCCGGTGGGCCACATTACGCCCGCGGTGGATATTTACAACACGGTGTCGCTGACCTACGCGCTGCCCGTGGGAGGCGAGGATCTGCATGCGATCGAGGGGGACCTTCGCCTGAAGGTGACCGACGGTGGCGATGCGTTCTTGCCGCTTGGCGAGGAGGCGGACGATCCGACGCTGCCCGGCGAGCTCGCCTACATCGACGATGCAGGCGCCGTGTGCCGCTGCTGGAACTGGCGCGACGGCGTTCGCACGGCGCTGTCCGATGATTCGGCCGACGCGTTCCTGGCGATTGAGTGCGTGGAGCCCGAGCGGATGGGGGATTGCCAGGCTGCGATCGATCGCTTAGCCGAGCTGCTTGAGCGCTATCTGGGAGCGACGGTTGTCATTAAGACGCTTGTGACCCGCGACAATCCTTGCGTGGAACTGTAGCGGCGCCTAGAACCTATTGATGCCCCAAACCACCACAAAGGTGCCTGTCCCCTTTGTGGTGGTTTTTATGTTGATGGGTTAACAAATGGGTCGCGTGGAGGCGGCAGTCGCTGAGTGCGGCTAAGATGTTTACCCGTTAGCATCATGCAAGCGAAAGGCGGTCGTCTCCCATGCAGCAGAACGACGAGACACGTTTTGAGGATTTTGTCGGACTGATTAGCGGGCTCTACAAGGAGATTCAGCGTATCAAGACGTCCGAGGGCGCAAGGCTGGGCCTCAAGGGCTCCGACGTTATGTGCCTGTACTACCTGGAGCGCAGCAAGGACGGCATGACCGGCGCCGACCTGGCTCGCGTGGCCGGCGTGACGCGCGCTGCCGTTTCGCGCACGTTGGCACACCTGGAAGAGGGCGGCTTTGTCGAGGTTGATGACTCGGGCGACGCTGCCGTCAAGTACCGCGCCCCGGTTCGCCTGACCACGCTGGGTGGCGAGAGCATGAACGAGGCCGACCGCATCATCCACGAAGTGCTCGACACCACCGGCAAGGCCATGGGCGTGGAGCAGCGCGAGCAGATGTATGCGTCGCTGCGTACGATTCTCAACACTCTGCGCGAGATCTAAGGCCGCCAAGGCATTTGCTTCCCATTAACAACTGCATCGTCCCGTTTGAGCGCGCATGCCGTGCCGGGGCATTGCTGTCTAAATTCCCTGCACGAGACCTGCGCAAGAAAGGATTTGTTATGTCCGTCCGTATTATTACCGATTCCGCAAGCGATATGTCGCCGGCGGAGCACCCCGCTCTGCGTGTTCTGCCGCTGTCCGTCACCTTTGGCACCGATGTGTATATGGATGGCGTCGACATCGATCACCAGCGCTTTTACGAGATGCTCGTGGAGCGCGATGAGCTGCCCAAGACCGGCCAGGTTAACCCGTACGCGTTTTCGCAGGCGATTGCCGAGGCGCGTGAGGCCGGCGACGAGGCAGTGATTATTACCGTGGGCGCCAAGCTTTCGGGCACCAATCAGAGTGCCCGTACCGCACTTGCCGAGGCGCCGGGCGGCGACGTGTTCGTGGTAGACAGCAATAACGTGACGCTTGGCGAGCGCGTGCTGGTCGAGTATGCCCTGCGCTTGGTGGACGAGGGCCGTAGTGCGGCCCAGATCGCGGCGGCCGTCGAGGCAGTCCGCGACCGTGTGGTCGTCATCGGCCTACTCGAGACGCTTGAGTACCTGGTGCGCGGCGGTCGTCTGTCTGCTGCGGCCGGCGCCGTGGGTACGCTGCTCAACGTAAAGCCCGTTGTGGCTGCCGAGGACGGACTGATCGTGCAGTTGGGCAAGGCGCGCGGTTCCAAGAACGGCCGCAACCTGCTGAACCAAAAGGTCGAAAAGGCAGGCGGCATCGACTTTTCCATGCCGCTGGCGCTGGGCTATACGGGCCTCTCGGATGCGGTGCTCAAGAAGTATATCGAGGACAGCGCGGCACTGTGGGCTGGCCACACCGAGGGCGAGCTGCCCGTCCACACCATCGGCGCCACCATCGGCACCCACGTAGGCCCCGGTGCCGTGGCCGTAGCCTTCTTCCAGCCAGCCAACTAGCTTTCCGATCAAAACCACCACAAAGGTGCCTGTGAACCTTTGTGGTGGTTTATGCTTTTCCGGGTGGAAGGGAGCGAGCGATGGCGTCTGAGGGCTTTTTTGAGCGGGTGTACGAGGTAGTCGAGCAGATTCCCGAGGGGATGGTCGCCACCTACGGTCAGGTGGCTCTGCTCGCCGGTCGCCCACGAAGCGCGCGCTATGTGGGCTATGCGCTGCATAGCAACCCGCGTCCTGGCCAAATTCCCTGTCATCGTGTGGTGTTTGCCGACGGCCGTATCTGTGAGGGCTTTGCCTTTGGCGGCCCCGATGCTCAGCGTGAACTCTTAATGGGGGAGGGCGTGACGTTTACCGATCCCATGCACGTCGATCTGAGCGCCTGTCGCTGGCCTGCCGGACTCTAACAGCTCTGCCGTGGCCAAAACCACCACAAAGGTGCCTGTCCCCATCGTGGTGGAACGCTGTCCCTATTTGGTAGGTTTACCGGGGCTAACTTATGGAGAAGGTGTGGCGGCGTATGTTGCCGTTAGAAAGTAAACCACGGTGAACTATATTGTATTCAGCAACGGAGCAGGCAATAGGCGATGAAAAAGCCTGCCCTGTTGAGTTTGATTCGCATTCCTCCCCTCTGTGCGATTCAACGGTGTACTTCGGGAACGGGCCCGCTGGCAACTGACTGCCAGCGGGCCCGTTCCTGTTTGTCGGGAGAGTGCAATGGGCAGAGCCGAACCGGTCAGGCAACAAAAAAGGCGGACGCCGTAGCGCCCGCCCTAAAGCAATCGAAAGTTCTAGCCAGCAGATCGGTCTAGTACACCATGCCCATGGCGTCCCGAACCTCAGCCAGGGTCTGCTCGGCAATCTCGTTGGCACGACGGTTGCCCTCGTGCAGCACGTCCTTCACATAGTCCAGATCGTTCTCATAGCGCTGGCGACGCTCTCGGATCGGCGCGAAGTACTCGTTGACGGCCTCGGTCACGTACTTCTTGAGCTGGCCGGAGCCGCCCATGCCAATCTCCTCGGCAATCTCGACCTCGGAACGGCCGGTGCAGATGGCGGCCGTCGAAAGCAGGCCGGACACGCCGGGGCGGTTCTCGGGGTCGAACGTGATCATGCGCTCGGAGTCGGTCTGGCTCTTCTTGATGCGCTTGGCCGTCTCCTCGGCGGTCATCGAGATGTTGATGGCGTTGCCGTAGCTCTTGCTCATCTTGCGGCCGTCCAGGCCGGGCAGCAGCGGGGTCTCGGACAGCAGTGCGTCGACCTCGGGGAATACCTTGCCGTAGCGGTTGTTAAAGCGGCGGGCGATGGTGCGGGTGAGCTCGATGTGCGGCAGCTGGTCGCGACCGACGGGCACCACGTTGCCCTTGCAGAACAGGATGTCGCAGGCCTGGTGCACCGGGTAGGTGAGCAGAAGGCCGGTGAGCTCGTGACCCGAGGCCTCCATCTCGGCCTTAACGGTGGGGTTGCGCGCTAGCTCGGCCTCGGACACCAGCGACAGGAACGGCAGCATGAGCTGGTTGGCGGCGGGCACGGCGGAGTGCGCGTAGATCATGGTCTTGTCGGGGTCGATACCGCAGGCAAGGTAATCCATGACCATGTTGTACACGTTGTCCTGGATGTGCTCGGTGGTGTCGCGGTCGGTGATGACCTGGTAGTCGGCGATGAGCACGTTGGTCTTGGCGCCCATGTTCTGCAACTCAACGCGGCCCTTGAGGGTGCCAAAGTAGTGGCCCAGGTGCAGACGGCCGGTGGGGCGGTCGCCGGTAAGCATGGTGAACTTCTCGGGCGTCTTGGCCAGGCCCTCGCGAATGGCGTTGCTCTTTTGCAGTGCGACTTCGTAGCTGTTCTCGTTTGGCATGATTGCTCCTAACGTATGTTCATGGGTCAAGATGATAACGCGTTTATTGGAGGGCCAGGGCGTAAGTACGCGAGGGGCGGGAGAGGGGCGGCTTGCGCGCTGGGTGCGGCGCGGCTGCGCTTGGCCAACGGTGCCTGGGCACATCCTCGGCAGCTTACCCTAGAGCTTGCGGTGGCGCTCTTCCTTACGTTCCTCGGCTGCCTGCTCCTCTTGCTTAAAAGCGGGGTCGTCGGGGGTTACCAGCTCGTCCTCGTGCGTGCGCTTGTTGTAATGGTGGCGCAGTACGGGCTCAAACAGGTGCAGGTGCTTGGCAAAGGCCGCGGAGCCAATGGCGAGCACGGTAAAGATGAGCACGCGCATGGGGACCTCGACTTGATTGATGGCGGCGGCGCCGGCCGAAAGCATAATGCACCACGCGTAGATGAGCAGTACGGCCTGCTTTTGGTTGTAGCCCTCTTGAATGAGGCGGTGGTGGATGTGGCCCTTGTCGGCCTGCCCAATGCTAATGTGGGCGCGCTTGCGGCGCACGATGGCGCTAAACGTGTCGATGATGGGCACGCCGGCCACGATGAGCGGGATGATGAGCGAGGTGAGCGCGGCGGTGCGGCTCACGTTGAGCAGCGAGATGGAGCCCAGCGCAAAGCCCAGCAGCAGTGAACCCGAGTCGCCCAAGAAGATACTCGCGGGGTTGAAGTTGTAGCGCAAAAAGGCCAAGCAGGCGCCAAACAACGCGATGGAGAGCGCGGCGGCATCGATGCGGCCCGAGAGAACGGCCATCGAGAACATCGTGAACGATGCGATGCCGCAGATACCCGTCGCCAGGCCGTCAAGGCCGTCGATGAGGTTGATGATATTGGTGAACGCCACCAGGTAGACTACGGTGATGGGGTAGGCGAGCCAGCCGAGCATAATCTCGCCGGGGGCAAACGGGTTGACGATGACGCCGATTTTTAGGCCGCCCACGCAGGCGATGAGCGCGGCGAGGACCTGGCCGGCCAGCTTTTGCTTGGGCTTGAGCTGGAAGACGTCGTCGATCGCGCCGGTCGCAAAGATGACGGTAAAAGAAAGCGCAAGTATGGGGTAGCTGATGTGCAGACGGGGGTGGGGCACCAAAACGGGCGGCCAACCCAGGTACCAGGTGCCTAGGATCTGCACGGTGCAGGCGACGACGAGGCCCAAAAAGACCGCCGTGCCGCCCATGCGCGGGATGGGCTTAGTGTTGATACGGCGCTTGGAAGGATAGTCGACGGCGTCGAGCTTGATTGCCAGGCGCTTGACCAGGGGCACCGCAAGGAAGGTCGTGATAAAAGCCGCGACCGCCACGCAAAGGTACGGTATGAAGCTCGTGGAGGAAGCCATGGATCGATAAACCGCCAAGCGTCGAAGGAAAAGGTCAAAGGATGCCATGCCGCAAAGGGTATAGCTGACCCATGATACTCGACCAAGGAGGGTGTGAAGAATTGCACGGGGCGATAATCACGCGCTTACCAGATATTCGAGTGATAGTGGGGCTCTGCCTGGTGCCTTTTGGGGATCTGGGCGGGATTTGCAATGGCGAGTTTCGGCAAAAGAAAACCACCCCCCACGTTACGAAAATGAACCCACCTAAAACAGGTGGGTGCCCTCATCGACTGTTCCAGCGTCCTTAACAACGAAGGATACCTGTACTAGGTACGACTGTGTGGGCTCCCTAAATAAACGCGACGGTTCACCCAGTTGCTCCGCGGGGGGCGGAATACCTACATCATAAAGCGGCACTTTGTGGATTCCAGTCTTGACATTACAAAAATCGTGTCGGACGATTACGGCGCCTTGGGCTCGAGCCGTCTGTGCGGTTGGTCCTTTTGCGCTTGAGCTGCTGAATCGTTGTTTTGGAGCATGTTTTTTATGCCGACGTCGTTGACCGAACTTTTTTCGCCCGCCTGCCATTTGTGTCCGCGCCGTTGCGGTGCGGCGCGCGGTGAGGGTGCGTCCGGCGTATGCGGTGCTAACGACACACTTAAGGTGGCCCGCGCGGCGCTTCATATGTGGGAGGAGCCGCCTATCTCGGGCGAGGCCGGCTCGGGCACGATCTTCTTTAGTGGCTGCTCGCTCAAATGCGTCTATTGCCAGAACCACGAGATCTCGACGGGCAATTTTGGACTTGAGATTTCGCCCGAGCGCTTGGTCGAGATTATGTTGGAGCTGCAGGACCAGGGTGCGAACAATATTAACTTGGTGACGGCGACACACTACGCGCACCTGTTGCCGGCCGCGATTGCCGCGGCACGGGCGCGCGGGCTGGTCATCCCAATCGTCTACAACACGAGCGGTTATGAGCGCGCGAGTGCCGTGGCTGCGCTCGGCGATCTGGTCGATGTGTGGCTTACCGACTTTAAATATGCCGATGCGGGGCTTGCGCAGTCGCTTTCCCACATTAAGGACTACCCGCGCGTGGCCGTGTCGGGCTTAGCGCAAATGGCACGCGAGATCGAGCGCCGCGGGGGAGAGCTGGTGGACGAGGACGGGCTCATGAAGCGCGGCATGATCGTGCGTCACCTGGTGCTGCCGGGGCATGCGGACGATTCGTGTCGCGTGCTGGACCTGGTGTGGCAGACGGTGGGCGATGTGCCGATCTCGGTCATGAACCAGTACACGCCCAATGCGCTCATGCGCGAGCAGGGCGGCGACCTGGCGCGTGCCGTGACGCGCGAGGAGTACGAGCGGGTGCTCGACCATGCCGACGACCTGGGCTTTACGACGATGTTCTGGCAAGAGGGCGGTGCGGTAGACGAGAGCTTCACCCCGGCGTTTGACACCACCGGTGTCCTCACCAGCGCAAAGTAGTACGCACGCGGATGATTTTTCTGGGACGGGGATTAAAAAATCATCGAGAGGATTGCCTGCTCGAAAATTAGTCAAAATGGCCCCGTCCCAAAAAGACTGGGTATTGGGCGTTGACAGTTGGCGAGCCGTAGGTAAAATATCAACTTGTCCTGGGGACGTAGCTCAGTTGGGAGAGCGCTGCCGTCGCATGGCAGAGGCCGAGGGTTCGACTCCCTTCGTCTCCACCCTTGGATTTGATAAGCCGCTGACATTGTGTCGGCGGCTTTTTTTAAAAAGAAAGGGCTGTACTATGGCCGAGCTTGAGTCCCAACCATTGTCTGACGAGGAGCGCGCCGAGTTGGAAAAGCTCCGCGCCGAGAAGGCCCGCCGCGAGGAGCAGGAAAAGGCTCGTCGCGAGCGTGAGGAGCTGGCCGCCCTGCGCGCCGAGCGTGCGAAGGCCGAGGAGGCCGCTGCCAAGGCCGCATCCGAGCCGGCGCCGACCGCGCCCAAATCTCAGCCTAAAAAAGCCGCTCGTCCCAAGCCCGCCGCCTCCAAGCCGAGCCGTGACGAGATGACGTTTGCCCAGCGCATGGTCACCTCTAAAGAGCCTGTGGACGAGGACGATATCCCCGGCATGCCGCCGGCTCAAAAGCTCATCATCGCGCTCGCCCTGATTGGGTTTATCGTCTTTATGGGCTACACGATCACGGGCAGCATGGGGCTGCACTAACCGAACCGCACCCGGCGCCCCGCTCGCGTATTCCGCCCTGTCCAACCCTCAACCTCTGTACAACGCATCCGAAAGGTCGCCCCATGGCTTTGACCGACATCTCGCATCCCACCGACATCGCAATGCTCACCGATCTGTACGAGCTCACTATGGCCCAGGGCCTGTGGGAGAGCGGCAAAGCCAATGAGCAAGGTTGTTTTACGGCGTTTTACCGTGACCATCCGTTTGGCAGCGCGTACGCCGTCATGTGTGGCACCGCCGAGCTTCCCGAGCTTGTCGAGAATCTGCGCTTTACGTCCGAGGACATCGAGTACCTAGCCTCGCTTCAGGCTCCCGCCGGCGGTGCGATGTTTAAGCCCGCATTCCTCGACTACCTGCGCAACTTCCGCGCGCACGTGAACATTGACGCCGTGCCCGAGGGCGAGCTTGTTTTTCCGCGCGAGCCCATGGTGCGCGTCACCGGTCCAGCGCTGGAGTGCCAGCTGCTCGAGACGGCGCTGCTCAACATCGTCGGCTTCCAGACGCTCGTCGCCACCAAGACGGCGCGCGTGGTGTTGGCGGCGGACGGCCGTCCCGTCGCCGAGTTTGGCCTGCGCCGCGCCCAGGGTCCCGATGGTGGTCTGGCCGTCGCCCGCGCAAGCTATGTGGCCGGCTGCTCGTCCACGTCTAACGTACTTGCCGGGCGCCGTTACGGCATCCCCGTCTTTGGCACGCACGCGCACAGCTGGGTGATGAGCTTTGACTCCGAGCTCGAGGCCTTCCGCGCCTTTGCCAAGTCGAGCCCCAAGAATTGCACGCTGCTCATCGACACCTATGATGTGCGCGAGGGCTGCGAGCACGCCATTACGGTTGCCAAGGAGATGGAGGCGGCGGGCGAGCGCTTGTCGGCTATTCGCATTGACTCGGGCGACCTGGCCAAGCTCTCCAAGTATGTCCGCGGTCGTTTCGATGCCGAGGGCCTGCCTTATGTGGGGATCTCGGTGTCCAACGACCTGGACGAGTACACGATTCAGTCGCTGCTCGACCAGGGCGCACCCATCGACAGCTTTGGCGTGGGCACCAAGCTCGCGACCTGCTACGATCAGCCGGCGCTGGGCGGCGTGTACAAGCTTTCCGCCCGTCGTGCGAGCGATGCGGACCCGTGGACGCCGGTGGTGAAGCTCTCCGAGCAGCCCTACAAGCGCACGATTCCGGGCGTGCAGCGTGTGCGCCGCTATTACGATGGCTTTGGCGGCCCGGTCTGTGACATGATCTATGACGAGGACCATCTGGCGGGGGAGGGCGCCGCGCGTGGCAATACCCTCGTGGCCGTGAACGATGCTGCCCTGGTAACCGATGTGTCGGAGCTTGAGTATCGCGAGCTGCTGGTGCCGATCGTGCGCGATGGCAGTGCGGTGACTCCGCGTGAGAGCATCGAGGATGCGCGCGAGCGCTGTGCTTGGGCACTCGACCATCTGGACGCGGCTTTTAAGCGCTTCCTGTATCCGCAGACCTACGTGGTGGGTATGGAACAGGGCCTGGCCCAGGTGCGCGACGAGCTCGTGCGCAAGAACATGGCCGCGGCATCGGCTTTCCCCTGGGCAAAATGATCTGCATGCGACGGAGGAAAGCGGATTATATTCTCGCTCACCCGTTCGCTCGCTCAGCATTCGATTGGTTTGACGTATGACGACTTCTTATAAGACGATGGTGGTTAAGATCGGTTCGTCCACGGTGGTGGGCGCCGATGGCAAGGTCAACCGCGCCTTTATCGGCGGGCTTGCCGATCAGGCTGCTGTCCTGCGCAAGCTCGGCTGGCGTCTGGTCGTGGTGAGTTCGGGCGCCATCGCCTGTGGCTATCCCGTGCTGGGCTTCGACCGCAAGCCGGTTGGTGACCTGCCGAGCCTGCAGGCCTGCGCCTCGGCCGGTCAGTGCATCATCTCGTCGGCCTACGACGAGGAGTTCCATGCACGTGATCTGCTCACCTCGCTCGTGCTGCTCACACGTCACGACACGGCGCGTCGCACGTCCTATCTGCACGCGCGCGACGCCCTGCTGCGTCTGGTGGAGCTGGGCGTGGTGCCGGTCGTCAACGAGAACGACACCGTTACCGTCGACGAGATCAAGTTCGGCGACAACGACACGCTGGCGGCGCTTGTGAGCTGCCTGGTTTCCGCCGACCTGTGCGTGACGCTGTCCGACATCGACGGCCTCTACACCGCCAATCCGCACGAGGACCCGACGGCCGAGTTTGTCCCGGTCGTGCATAAGATCGATGCCAAGATCATCGCCTCGGCGGGCGATTCTTCGACCTCGGTGGGTACGGGCGGCATGATCACCAAGATTCGCGCGAGCCGCATTTTGATGACGGCTGGCATTCAGAGCGTGATTTGCTCGGGCGAGGAGCCCGATGCGCTCGTGCGCCTCGCCCGCGGCGAGAGCGTGGGCACGCTGTTCGATCCGCCGGCTGAGCGTCTGGACATTGCGCCCCGCAAGCTGTGGATCGCGCTGGGCGACAAGGCCCACGGCTCGGTGACGGTTGATGACGGTGCCGCGAAAGCGCTGGTCGGCCACGGGTCGTCCCTGCTTGCGGTGGGTATTCGTGAGGTCGATGGCGAGTTTGCCGAGGGTGACGTGCTCGATGTGTGCGACCCGAGCGGTATGGTCGTCGCCCGTGGTATCGCCGAGGCCGATTCGGACGTGTTGGAGCTTGCTGCCGGCCGCCGCCAGGACCAAATCGCCAGCAACCGCCTGCTGGCAGACCTGGCCGAAAAGCCCGCGATCCACAGGGACAATCTAATCGTCTTTGCATAAAGAAAGACAGTGCTGCGGATCGTTTTCCCGCAGCACTGTCTTTCTTTATCTCGTGCCGGCACTTGGGGACGTTCCTTTTAATATGAGCAGGACATTGTCAAGAGGCAAAATCGGGCCTGGCCCCAACGATATGGGGTCAGGCCCTCTCCCTATATCAACCCGTCCGCGGCGACCTC
>NZ_WWSY01000014.1 GCF_009876115.1 Collinsella aerofaciens
GTCGCAGCCCCGACCCGCGGTCACGAGCGGGGGCTCCTGTCTTTTTAGTGCCCTCGGATTGGGTCATAGTGTCTGTCCGTCCTCTGCCTGCGGCGTTGCCTTGCTCCGGATGCGGTAGGGTAGTCATTGGGGACGTTCTTAAATGACTAGTCGAAAGGGACGCTCTTGCACAAAATCTTCCGGCCCTCGACCGGCACGTCCTTTACTTTACCTAGATAAAGTGAACGTGCAGATTCGTAACCCACTCGCAACCGTTCTATGGCACGATATTGAACGAATGTATGCTATGCGCCCAAATCTTTTGGGCAGAGTGGGAGACAGTATGGTCAAGCTGTACGAGGACGGCATCTACCTGCGCGGCGGCAGCGAGGTCGTGCCTGCGGCCGAGGCTGCTGAGCGCGGCATTACGAAGACGCCCGAGGATGCCAAGCGCGGAACCATCGCGTATTCGATCCTCCAAGCACACAATACGTCCGGCGACCCCGAGGCACTCAAGATTCGCTTCGACGCCATGGCGAGCCACGACATCACCTTTGTCGGCATCATCCAAACGGCGCGTGCCTCGGGCATGGAGCAGTTCCCGCTGCCCTACGTGCTCACCAACTGCCATAACTCGCTGTGCGCCGTGGGCGGCACCATCAACGAGGACGACCACGTCTTTGGCCTCTCTGCGGCCAAGAAGTACGGCGGCATCTTTGTCCCGCCGCACATCGCCGTTATCCACTCCTTTATGCGTGAGAACTTTGCCGGTTGCGGCAAGATGATCCTGGGTTCCGACTCGCACACCCGCTACGGCGCCCTAGGCACCATGGCCGTGGGTGAGGGCGGCGGCGAGCTGGCCAAGCAGTTGCTGCGCGACACCTACGATGTCGCCTATCCCGGCGTCGTTGCCATCTACCTCACGGGTGCCCCGCGCCCCGGCGTCGGCCCGCACGACGTGGCGCTCGCCATCATCCGCGCCGTCTTTGCCAAGGGCTACGTTAAGAACAAGGTCATGGAGTTCGTGGGCCCCGGCATCTCGAGCATGACGACCGACTACCGCAACGGCGTCGACGTCATGACCACCGAGACCACCTGCCTTTCCTCAATCTGGGCAACCGACGAGGACACGCACGCGTTTTTGACCATGCACGGCCGCGGCGACGACTACCGCGAGCTCAAGCCCGCCGATGTCGCCTACTACGACGGCTGCGTCGAGGTCGACTTGTCGAGCATCAAGCCCATGATCGCGCTGCCGTTCCATCCTTCCAACGGCTTTGAGATCGACGAGCTCAATGAGAACCTCGAGGACATCCTTCACGAGGTGGAGCTCGAGGCCGCCAAGATCGGCGAGGGTAAGACGCACTTTAGCCTGCTCGACAAGATCGTCGACGGCAAACTGCACGTGCAGCAGGGCGTTATCGCCGGCTGCTCGGGCGGCAACTACGACTCCGTGGTCCAGGCTGCCCGCGTGCTCAAGGGCGCCAACACCGGCTGCGGCGAGTTCTCGCTGTCGGTCTATCCCACGAGCCAGCCCGTGGCGCTCGAACTTACACGCCGCGGCTATATCTACGACCTTATGGAGGCCGGCGCGATCGTGCGCACGGCGTTCTGCGGCCCGTGCTTTGGCGCTGGCGACACGCCCGCCAACAACGGCCTTTCGATCCGCCACACCACGCGCAACTTCCCCAACCGCGAGGGTTCCAAGCCGGGTAATGGCCAGCTGAGCGCCGTGGCCCTGATGGACGCCCGCTCCATCGCGGCGACGGCTGCCAACGGCGGCGTCCTGACGCCGGCGACCGACCTGCCCGAGGAGACTTGGGACGAGGCCTGCGAGTACACCTTTGACGACGTGCCGTACAAAAAGCGCGTGTACTGGGGCTTTGGCAAGGCGGAGCCTGCCGACGAGCTGGTCGAAGGCCCCAACATCAAGCCGTGGCCCGCGATGGAGCCCCTCGGCGACGATATCCTGCTCAAGGTGTGCTCCAAGATCATGGACCCGGTCACCACGACCGACGAGCTGATCCCATCGGGCGAGACGAGCTCCTTCCGCTCCAACCCGCTGGGCCTGGCCGAGTTTACGCTGAGCCGTCGCGACCCGGCCTACGTGGGCCGCTCCAAGGAGGTCGACGCCGTGGAGAAGCGTCGCGTGGCCGGCGAGGCCGCGGGCGACCTGGCGGCACTCGATGCCGAGCTTGCCGGTGTGTTCGAGGCACTGGCCGGCGTGGGTGTCGCGGCCGATGCCAAGGCGACCGAGTACGGCTCCATGCTCTATGCCAAGAAGCCCGGTGACGGTTCCGCCCGCGAGCAGGCCGCGAGCTGCCAGCGCGTAATTGGCGGCCTGGCCAACATCGTCCACGAGTACGCCACCAAGCGCTATCGCTCCAACGTCATGAACTGGGGCATGGTGCCCTTCCAGATGGAGGCCGAGCCCAACTTTGAGGTGGGCGACTACGTCTTTGTGCCGGGTATCCGTGCCGCGCTCGATGGCGATCTCAAGAACATCGCCGCCTACGTGGTGCGCGCCGATGGTGCGGTTGAGCAGATTGAGCTCTATATTGCCGATATGACGGCAGAGGAGCGCGCCATCGTCAAGGCCGGCTGCCTGATCAACTACAACAAGTTCAAGGCCGCTGCCGAGTAACGCTGCTGTACGCCCCGGCCACACCTTTCCCTCGTGCTCACGCGCTTCGCGAGGGTCGCCCGAGGGAAAGGTATGGCCGGGGCTACCGCGACGTTCTCGTTGGGTCTTGAGGGACGCTAATAAATAGACTTGCTTGATGCCGCCTCTTTTTATTGGGGCGGCTTCTTTTTGGACCACCACAAAGGTGCCTGTCCGGCGGGTTCTTATTTCGATGGGGTCCAGGTTATCTCATCGTCAAATAGCCAAGTGCGTGCTGAGCCGCTGTCGCGCGCTGTCTGTGGATCGGGCTCGCAGGTTTGTTCGTAGGCATCCTCGGTACACCGATCCATAAAATCGACGACTGCCGTCTGGTCGCCTTCCATGACGTAGATTACGTCGCCATCCGAGATATAGACCCCCGGCCCTTCGTTGTCCACGTAGCCGGGGTCGTATGAGACGTTGCACAGTCTGCTCCCGTTTGCCGCATCGAGTTCAAGGGTCGAATAATACCCGCCATTCATTTGGCCTTTCTTGGCTCGATATATTGCGGCGCCGTACCACCGCGTAAACGTTTTGCCTTTGAGTAAATTGGTTGCCTTGCCGATAAGCTGCTCATCTTGGGTATAGCGCGTGGCCCCAAGTTCGATTCGGGGATAGTTGCTGACCCCAAGCGCTGCGGGCGTACCGTCGAAATCGACGGTGATTGAATCGGGTTTGACGATATCGGTGAGGATTTCGATGGGGTAGCTTACGGTTTCAACCGCCGCCTGCGTCGCCGAGGCAGGGAGAAATGCGAGATAGATAATGCCTACGCCGGCTGCGGTAATTGCAAACGCTAAGACGAGCAGGCCGATATAGGTGGAGCGTTTCACGGCGGGTACCTCGCAAACAGTATGCAATCATTAAGATAAGCGATACCAGCTTACGACAATAGTCAAAAGAAAGCGACCGCCCGGAATGAGAGGGGCTAAAAGGCCCTATTAGGCTCCGATTTGACCTCTAATAGGAATATTTGCCTCCCTCTCATTCTGGGCGAGAGGTCAAAAATTGAGTTCACGAGTTTTGCGCAATACTATTCTCACTAAAGCCGCTATTTTCACTATAAGCACTATAAATACGATAGGAAGGACGACGAGAACATTGTGACGTGCGATAGCTAAGCCGTTTAAGCCGGACTCTGACCTTGAATCTCCGCCTCTATCTGTGCGAACGGGCTATTGTCGGTTCTCGATTCCATCGCTGCGTTCTCGCTAGGTCTTGGGATCGCCAAACGTAGACTGGGCTTGATGTCGCTTCTTTTAATCGGGGCTGATTCTTCTCTGGACCACCACAAAGGGGACGGGCATCTTTGTGGTGGTTCTTGGTTTGTCTCGATCTGTAACATCTTGGCCGCTAAAAGTGGGCCTGGTGTTACAGATTTAGATTTTCGATTCGGGTGTCTTCTGTTTGTCTCGATCTGTAACAGTTAGACCCTAATTTGCCGAGTAGATGTTACAGATTGAGACAAACGGTTGCCGCTGGTCATTTCATCTCGATCTGTAACATCTAGGACCAAAAATGGCTGCTAGATGTTACAGATCGAGATGGTAGTGCGCCTGGGCAGCGGCGGGCTGACATCTCAGTACCCTATCCATCAACCACTCAGAAAATCTTATATATAGAGACTTAGATTTGTGTATAAGATCGCGCAAAGCTGGCAACAATACTTCTCGAACAACGTGAAGCCGCCCCGTAGGGCGGCCGCCCCAAGAGAGGTGATTCCATGAGAATCGATAAGCTAGCAATGACGTCGCGCGAGGCGCTGCAGACCGCCATGAGCACGGCTGCCGACGCGCAGGCCGGCGCGGTGGAGCCGATTCACCTGCTGTCCGCCCTGCTTGGTGCCGGCGAGCGCAATATCTCCGTGATCATCGAGCGCATCGGCGCCGATCCGGCCCAGCTTGCACGCTCCACACAAGATGCCATCGACCGCGCGCCCAAGGTTTCGGGCGAGGGCCAGCAGATGGGCCTGTCCAATGAGCTCGTCCGCGTCATCGAGAAGGCCGAGAAGAAGGCCACCAAGATGGGCGACAGCTTTGTGGTGACCGAGCATTTGCTGATGGCGCTTGCCGAGGACAAGGGCGAGGCTGGTCGTGTACTGCGTGACGCCGGCGTCACCAAGGAGCGCATCGAGCAGGTCTACGAGGAGCTGCGTGGCGATGACCGCGTGACGTCTGCCGAGGATAAGACCCAGTTTGAGGCGCTGGAGCAGTACGGTCGCAACATCTGCGATCTGGCCCGCGCCGGCAAGCTCGACCCGGTCATCGGCCGTACCGACGAGATCCGCCGTACCATCCAGGTTCTGTCCCGCCGCACCAAGAACAACCCCGTGCTCATCGGCGAGCCGGGCGTCGGCAAGACGGCCATCGTCGAGGGCATCGCCCAGCGTATCGTGGCCGGCGACGTGCCGAGCACCCTGCGCGACCGCGACCTCATCGAGCTCGACATGAGCGCGCTGGTCGCCGGCGCCAAGTATCGCGGCGAGTTCGAGGACCGCTTGAAGGCCGTGCTCAAGGAAGTGCAAAAGTCCGAGGGCAAGGTCATCCTGTTCATCGATGAGCTCCACACCATCGTGGGCGCGGGTGCCACCGAGGGCTCCATGGATGCCGGCAACATCCTGAAGCCGGCGCTCGCCCGTGGCGACTTGCACGCAATCGGCGCGACTACGCTCGACGAGTATCGCAAGTACATCGAGAAGGACGCGGCACTCGCCCGTCGTTTCCAGACCGTTATGGTGAGCGAGCCTACCGTCGAGGACACCATCTCGATCCTGCGTGGCCTCAAGGAGAAGTACGAGATCTTCCACGGCGTGCATATCACCGATAGCGCGCTCGTGGCAGCTGCCGACCTCTCCGATCGCTACATTGCCGACCGCTTCCTGCCCGACAAGGCCATCGACTTGGTCGATGAGGCCGCAAGCCGCCTGCGCATGGAGCTCGACAGCATGCCGGTCGAGATTGACGCCACCACGCGTCAGCTCACCCAGCTGCAGATCGAGGAGCAGGCGCTCATGAAGGAGACCGACGACGCCTCCAAGGAGCGTCTGGAGGCCCTGCGCCAGGAGATTGCCGAGGTCCAAGAAAAGCTCAACGTGCAAAAGGCCGGCTGGCTCAACCAGAAGAACGCCATCGACCACGTGCAGGAGCTTAAAGGCCAGCTCGACGAGGCCAAGAGTGAAGAGGAGCGCGCGACGCGCAACGGAAACTTGGGCCGTGCGTCCGAGCTGCGCTATTCCGTGATCCCGGGTCTGCAGCAGCAGATTCAGGATTCCGAGGCTGCGCTCGAGGCACAAAAGCAGCAGGACGGCGAGGGCCTCAACGAGCAGGTGACCTCCGATGAGATCGCCGAGGTCGTGAGCGCCTGGACCGGCGTGCCCGTCTCCAAGATGATGCAGGGCGAGCTCGACAAGCTGAAGGGCTTGGAGGGCGAGCTGCATAAGCGCGTCATCGGCCAGGACGAGGCGGTCTCCGCTGTCGCCGCGGCCGTGCGTCGCAGCCGTGCGGGCCTCTCCGATCCGGACAAGCCCATCGGCAGCTTCTTCTTCCTGGGCCCCACCGGCGTGGGCAAGACCGAGCTCGCCAAGGCGCTTGCCGAGTGCCTGTTCGATGACGAGCGTGCGCTCGTGCGTATCGACATGTCCGAGTACATGGAGAAGTTCAGCGTCCAACGTCTGATCGGTGCGCCTCCGGGATACGTGGGTTACGACGAGGGCGGCCAGCTTACCGAGGCCGTGCGCCGTCGTCCGTACTCCGTGATTTTGCTCGACGAGATGGAGAAGGCTCATCCGGATGTCTTTAACGTGCTGCTGCAGGTGCTTGATGACGGCCGTCTGACCGATGGCCAGGGTCGCCAGGTGTCCTTCAAGAACACGATCATCATCATGACGTCTAACGTGGGCTCCAAGGCCATCGCCGATCTGTCCGGTAAGGACGAGGAGGAGATGCGCCATCAGGTCGACGCCGCCATGGCTCAGACCTTCCGCCCCGAGTTCCTCAACCGTATCGACGATATCGTGGTGTTCCATCCGCTCGGCATGGCGCAGATCGAGAAGATCGTCGACATCCAGCTTGCCGACGTCCGCGCGCGTCTGGCCAAGGAGCGCATGACGCTTGCCATCACCCCGGCGGCCAAGCAGATGCTCGCCGTGGGTGGCCTGGACCCCGTGTTCGGTGCCCGTCCGCTCAAGCGCCTGGTCCAGCGCGAGGTCGTGGACGCCATCGCCGCCGCCATCATCGACGGTACGGTGCGCGAGGGCGATCAGGTGACGGTCGATGCCGACAAGGACGGCGGCTTTACCGTCGTGTGCGACAACACGCCGTCTGCTACCTACGAGGTCCCCGACGCCGAGTAGATTTATGGGACATGCCTTAAAATCTGCCAGCCGTCTCTAAACGCCAAGGGCGGCGGATCCAATTGGGTCCGCCGCCCTTTTTCGTGCGACAATCGATAATGTTGAACACGATTGCATGGCAAGGAGATATGCAGATGATAGACAAGAACAGGACGAATGCGCCGGTCGCCAACGCCGCGCCGGCCGCACCCAAGCCTGTGCCCAAGCCGCGCGACCCCTACATCCGTGCCGAGAACGAGGATGACGACGGCTACGATCCTTATAGCGATCGTCGCCCCGAGCGCGAGCCCCTCTTCGAAGCCGACCCCTGGCGTTAAGTAGCTCATTTGGGACGGGGCTTTTTTAGCTACTTTGTTTTCGGCTAGAGGCGTTCATGCCTGCCCCCCTCGGCCGCTCGATATCCTCCGGGAGGGGCCACTAATAGAAAACTTGCTTATCCATTAATCAAGATACGCATAATCTTGCTCTCCTGCTAATCAAGAATCGTTATAATCTTGATTAGCAGGAGAGCAAGATTGGAGAATTATGGCATTCAACGACTTGGTGGCTCAAAAAATAAAGGACTTTGAGCAACAGGGGATTCCGCAGGTCTTTGAGCGCGACCTTGATCTGGGCAACCCGCAGGAGCCAAAGCGCGACAACATCGTATATGTGATTGTGGGCGCCCGTCGTTGTGGAAAGACGTATCGCCTGTATCAGGAGATACGGCGGCTTCAGGGCCAAGGCGTCGAGCTTGACCGGATGCTATATTTCAATTTTGAGGATGAGCGCTTGCGTCCGTATGAGCCATCGCTACTAGCGGACGTGCTCGATACATTCTATGCACTATATCCTGCTGCTCGAGGCGAGGGCGCCTACCTTTTCTTTGACGAGATCCAGGAAATACCCGAATGGGGTGCGTTTCTGCGACGCGTGGTCGATACGGAGAAGGCGACCGTTTACGTGACGGGATCTTCTTCTAAGATGCTGTCCTCAGAACTTAAGAGCGAGTTCAGGGGCCGTTCTCTTGTGCGAGAGCTTTTTCCGTTGAGTTTTTCGGAATACGTCCGATATAAGACGGGGAGCGTTCCTGAGTCGAACGCACCCTTCTCCTCGAGCGATGCAGCGTTGCTCCGACACCATCTGGTCGGATATCTCGAGCGAGGGGGATTCATCGCGACACTTGAGCAGACGCCCGCAGACGCGATTCAGCTGCTACAGGAATATGCGTCGCGAACGGTCGCCATGGACGTCGTTGAACGTTACGACGTCAAGAACCCCCGTTTGGCCTCGCTGTTTCTGGCGCGGTGCATGGCATCTTCGGGACGAGAGCTGTCAGTGAACAAAGTGTACAACGAGTTCAAGAGCAGACAGATATCCGTCAGTCGAAATACGCTCAGCGACTTACTTGAGTATTACGAGGACGCCTACCTGCTGTTTTCGGTGCCGGAGTTCACGCGTTCGCTTGCAAATAATACGCGGTCTGCGTCTAAGGTCTACGCCGTCGATCCTGCGATGTTCGGAGCGTTCTCCCCCGCATCGGCATTGGATCATGGTCAGAGGCTCGAGACCGCGGTGTTCAATGCGCTCAGAAGAAGGACCCCCGCCGTGCGGCCCGGTTCGGTTTGCCGCCTGCTGATTAAAGATAAGAATAAAAGCCATGAGGTGGACTTTGTGGCTGGGGATGCACTGCTCATGCAGGCTTACGGCCTGATTCAGGTAAGTGTGGATATGACAAGCGAGAAAACGCGCGAGCGCGAAATTGCCGCGCTCAATGCCGCGATGGCCCAGTTTGATCTTGGCGAGTCGGTAATCGTTACCATGGATGAGCAGGCCGATATTCCATGCAAACACGGCGTGGTACATGCTGTGCCCGCATGGAAGTGGCTCCTTTCCTAATCGTCTATGGATTTGCGAGGCCAGGACTCAGGTGTCATGGTCCGCTAGTCCTGGGCCTTGATGCTCGGCAGGAGAATCTGGGCGAGGTAGTCGGTCTCGAGTTTGGTCGCAGCGTCGGCCTTGCCGTCTTTGCCGACCAGTACGTTCTTGATCTGGCTATAGGTGTAGCGGTTGCCGGTCGTGAGCTCGACAAGCTCAATGGCCGAGTCCATAGGGTAGGTCGACACGGGATTCTGCGTCCGTCCGTTGATGGTCTGGGGCACCACGTACGGATAGACGGGACCGCTGGCGTAGACGGTATAACCGTTGCCTAGGTTGGCCGCACCCAAAACCGTATCGCCCTCATCGGGCGTAAAGCTCTCGCCCTCGCGCACTGCGACGAGCGTCACAATCGGTGTATCGCTGTCGCCGGCAAGATAGATGCATAGCGTGCTGCCATTTTGCCAAGTCTCGACCTTGCCGTACCACTCGACGGGGATATCGAGCTGGTAGAGGTCGGTTGCCTTGTGGCGGGCGTCGGCATCACGGGCCGCCTGTGCCTTTTGCGCGCTCACGGCATTGACGGCGGCGTCGCGCCGCGCGGTTGCCGCCTGCTGGAGCACCTTGGCGGTGGCGGCGGAGCTCGCGCCTCCCTCCTCGGCATATTTGGCGGCGGCATCGATCTGGTCGTCAGTCACCGTGTCGGCCGAAGGCACCTTGAGCTTAAAGGCGGCCTGGCTGCTTAGGTCCTGTCCGTCGCTCTTGATCGTGACCTGCGCCTTGGTGCTCGGGACGGTATAGATGGTGCCGTCGGCCGCGATGGGAGAGGCAGCGATGGAGAGCGTGTAATCGCCGGGCAGCAGTTTGATGCCGCGGCCGTGCTCGTCAACATAGAGCGTTTCGCTCACGGATGAGCCATCAGCGTCCTGACCGCTCACCTGTACGGGAATCTTAGAGCTGGTGGAACAGTCGAGGCCCGCGGCATGCACGCCAATCTGCACCGACATCATCGTGTGGGCATTGGCGGCGACAGCGGCAGCCTGCTCTTGCTGATATCCGTTCCAGGCAGCATAGCCTGCACCGCCGGCGACGAGCGCGGCGGCCACGATACCGGCGACCATCAGATTGCGGCGCTTGGGCGACATCTTGCGATGACGAACCTCGGCCTCGCGTGCCGAGGGAACGGACGGTAGGGGAATATCGCCCATGGCGATGGTCTCGTCCACGGCTGGTGCGGAACCCAGGCCAGGAAGCTCGCGGGTCAGCGAATCCTCGGCCGGCAAGCTGTCGAGCAAGACGGTTTCCTCGCCCGTGTCGGATTCGGGCTGATTGCCGGCCTCGCTTTCGGTGTCTTCGTGACCTGCCTCGTCTTCGGTGGGCGCGGCGCCATCGTCTTTTGCATCCTGATCATCGAGCTGCGCCTCGATTTCCGGCTCATCCTGCACATTAACGCTCGAATCGTCAAACGTAATCTCGGCCAGCGCGATCTGGTCTAGACTCTCCAGGGCCTCGGCACACGCTTCTGCATCTTGGACCGCATCCTCTTGGCCCATCGTCTCATCTTTCATATATCCCCCAAGCTCAATATCGGGACAACAATGTACCCAAAAACGGGGCTCCATAGAGCCGCCGCATGATTTGAAATCCGATTTTATATATGCGCGTGTTTTTGAATAGATGAATAGAGGCGCAACGACAAAAAGCCCCCGGAAAGCGAGCGAAACGCTTTTCGGGGGCTCTGCGAGACATTGGATTGAAAGGCCTGGTGAGCGGGCCTATGCCCAAGTGCCAACAGCGGCCAACATGTTACTCGGCGTGCGCGTAATCAACCTTGGCACGGCGAGCGGTGGCCTTCTCCCAATCGCTGGTGCCCTCAAAGACATCCTGCTTGTAGGGATTGCGGCCGAGCTTCTTGGCGCGGTAGGCGATGTAGATGATCGCGGCGACGTTGGCGACCAGTGCGGCGATCGAGACCGCGGTAGCGGCGCCGGGGTCGAGCGTGGAGTGGGTCACAAAGATGGACTCCTCCTGGAAGTACGGGAACACCTGGGCAAACATGCACCAAATGGCCAGCGTAAAGGCGCGGTTCTGGATCCAGCCGCCCTTGTTCCAGATAAAGGCGGCGACGGTGGGCGCCAGCAGCAGCGCAAAGCCGCAGAACCAGGAGTGGGTGGGCAGGCAGTTGTAGGTGTAGCAGAAGTTCCAGATGTCGTAGGCGATGATGTAGACCCAGGTCATGTCGGGCCACAGCATGTCGGTCTTGTCCTCGGAGGCGTAGACGCTCCACCAACCGGTCATGCAGAAGATGTTGATGATACCGGCGATGCCGTTGAACACGTTGTTCCAGCCGGCCAACTGCGTAGCACCTTCGGAGGTGACCCAGGTGGGCTCGCCCAGGACAAAGAAGTGATAGGCGCTCTCGAAGTCGGACACGACGGCGATCATGATGTTGATGGCGACGATCACAAACGGCCACGCGCGGAACCAGTGCGCCTTGCCGATCTTGCCCCACTGATACTTAATGGCGATGAAGCCCCAGCAACCGGCCAACGCCGCGTAGACCTTGGCGTAGTGGAACCAGCTGTTCTGGTACACATGGGTGGGGTTGGTGAGCGCCCACTCGGCACCCTGCGAAACGCCGACGGCGATGGCGACGCAGTAGATGGTCATGGCCAGCGGAGCCACGCCAAAGATGATGGCCGCGCCGAGCTTGGTGCGGCGGCCGACCTCGTTGAGCACGATCAGGCCGATAAAGACCATGGCCCAGCCGGCCCAGTGGATAAGGGTATCGCTACCCCAAACATCGAACAGCATGCCGCTCTCCTTTCACAAGCCCGCGGCCCCTCTTTCGATCGCGGGCAGTTTGACCAAATGTCGTCAGTTCTGGGGCTTGCGCTCCAGATACTTGGCGGTATAGCCCTCGATGTGGAGTGTCGAGGCGATGATTTCCTTGACCGTCTCGTCGGGCACATCGGGGTGCGTGCGGATATACATCAACAGTCCCATGATGAGGGTGTAGAACGTCTCGTAGACATGGTCGATGCGCAGCTCGTGATGGGCGACAAAATCCACCACGGTGGTGTCGCAGATATACTGTGCCACGCGCTGGACCACGTTGTGCAGAAAGCCGCCGTAGAGCGCGCCGCTGCTCGAGGTGAGCGTACTCGGCAGCTCGTGGCCGCTGGCGACCAGGCGCTTAAAGAGCGGGGCGACGGTGTCGAGTGCGCCCTCGATATCACCGACGATGCGGCTGGCATTCCACTGCTCGAGCTCGGAGATAAAACCGTCGATTGCCTCGTCCATGACGGCGGTGACGGCGGCGTCCATATCGGCAAAGTAGTGGTAGAACAATGAACGCGTGCAGCCGGCTCGCTTGGTCACGGCCGATACCGATAAGTGGGACACGCCAAGCTCGGAGCTTACGGTGCGCACGGCATCGAGGATCTCGCGACGGCGTTCGTCGCCCGTCAAGCGCTTTGCCGCACTATCGGATGCGGGGACGGCATCGACCACAGAGGTATCTGCTGTTTTGCCGCCCATGTTTTGCCGCCTTCCATCCTCTTTTGCCTGACCGTTCGCCTAACAGTCTTGAATATTGTTGACGGTTCGTCAATACTATTTTTGACACAATGTCAACTAATGGCGGGTGAACGGCATGGGGGCATGTCCGGCCTGCAAAAAAGAGGGGCGCTGCGGCCTCGTCGGGCTGCGGCAAGAGAAGGGACAACCATGATTCTCAACGGACCGGGAATTAGCTACACCGAGCCTGACATCGGTTCGGAGTTCGTGCCGCCGCTGCCGGAGCATCCGCGCGAGGCCATCGTCAAGCTGTGCGAGCACTGCACCAACCGTCTGCTGCATCGCGACGAGCTGCTGGGCTACGAGTACTGGTCGTTTGCCGAGGCCGCAACCGACGAGCAGGCCGAGGTACTCTGCAAGATGAAGATGCGCCGTCCCTATACGCTGCCCGAGATGGTCAAGCTCACCGGCATGCCCGAGGCCGATATCGAGAAGATGCTCGACGACATGAGCTACACGGGTCTGCTCGAGTACAACTGGGAAAATCCCGAGCGCGCCAAGCAGTGGGTGCTGCCCATGCTGGTGCCGGGTTCCGCCGAGTTCCTCAACATGCGCGTGAGCCAGCTCGAGGAGCACCCGGTCTATGCCAAGTTCTTTGAGCAGGCGTCCAAGGGACCGCTGTCCAAGGCCACGCCGATGGTGCCGCCCGGAGGCGCCGGTATCGGCATGCACGTCATTCCGGTCGAGAAGGCCATCGATGCCGCGAGCACGTCGGTGCCGATCGAGCATATCGAGCATTGGCTCGACAAATACGATGGCAAGTATGCCGCCAGCACCTGTAGCTGCCGCGCGAGCCGTCGCGTGATGGGAGAGGGCTGCGCCGACGACCCCGCCGACTGGTGCATTGCCGTGGGCGATATGGCCGACTATGTGGTCGAGACCGACCGCGGCCACTATGTGACGCGCGAGGAGGTCTACGACATCTTGCGCCAGGCCGAGGACAACGGCTTTGTGCACCAGATCACCAACATCGACGGCGAGAACAAGATCTTCGCCATCTGTAACTGCAACGTCAACGTGTGCTACGCCCTGCGCACCTCGCAGCTGTTCAACACGCCCAACCTGTCGCGCTCGGCCTATGTCGCCAAGGTCGAGAAGGACAAGTGCGTGGCCTGCGGCCGCTGCGTTGAGGTGTGTCCGGCCGGCGCCGCCAAGCTGGGCCAGAAGCTCTGCAGCAAAAAGGCGGGCGGACAGGTGCCCGAGTATCCGCGCCAGGAGCTGCCCGATGCCACCAAGTGGGACCACACCAAGTGGTCGCCTAACTACCGCAACGACAACCGCATCGAGACGCACGAGTCCGGCACCGCGCCCTGCAAGACGGCTTGCCCCGCGCATGTCGCCGTTCAGGGCTATCTGAAGCTCGCGGCGCAGGGCCGCTATGACGAGGCCCTGGCGCTCATTAAACGCGAGAACCCGCTGCCCGCTATCTGCGGCCGTGTGTGCAACCGCCGCTGTGAGGATGCCTGCACCCGCGGTCGTGTGGACGCCGCCGTGGCTATCGACGAAGTCAAGAAGTTTATCGCCCAGCGCGATCTGGACGCTGCGACCCGCTACGTCCCGCCCGTGGTGACGCCGACGCGCGCTGGCGGCTTCGACCAGAAGATTGCCATCATCGGTGCCGGCCCGGCCGGTCTGTCCTGCGCTTTCTATCTTGCCGAGAAGGGCTACAAGCCCATCGTGTTCGAGAAAAACGAGCGCCCGGGTGGCATGCTCACCTACGGCATTCCCAGCTTTAAGCTGCAGAAGGATGTTATCGAGGCCGAGGTCGAGATCATTCGCCTGATGGGTGCCGAGTTCCGCTATGGCGTGGAAGTCGGCCGCGACGTGACGCTCGACGAGCTGCGCACGCAGGGTTTTAAGGCCTTCTACGTGGCTATTGGCTGCCAGGGCGGCCGCCTTGCCGACATTCCGGGCGAGGACGCCGAGGGTGTGACCGTGGCCGTCGACTTTTTGCGCGAGGTCAACAGCGGCAAGATTGACGCGCTGCCCGGCCGCACCATCGTGGTGGGCGGCGGCAACGTGGCCATCGACGTTGCCCGCAACGCCTGCCGTCTGGGTTCCGAGCACGTTGAGATGTTCTGCCTGGAGAGCGAGGCACAGATGCCCGCCAGCGAGGAAGAGCGTCGCGAGGCCATCGAGGACGGCGCGCACATCAGCTGCGGTTGGGGTCCCAAGGAGGTCCACCTGGACGAGGCCGGTCGTGTGTGCGGTATCACCTTCAAGCGCTGCACGCGTGTCTTTGACGACGAAGGCCGTTTTGCGCCCGAGTACGACGAGAACGATCTACGCCGTGTCGATGCTGACCGTGTCGTCATGTCCATCGGCCAGTCCATCGTGTGGGGCGACCTGCTGGCTGGCTCCAAGGTGGAGCTTGGCCGTGGTCAGGGCGCCCTTGCCGATCCCCAGACCTACCAGACCGCCGAACCCGACATCTTTGTGGGCGGCGACGTCTATACCGGTCCGAGCTTTGCCATCGATGCCATCGCCGCCGGTCACGAGGCTGCGGTGTCCATCCACCGCTTTGTGCAGCCGGGCTCCACGCTCACCATCGGCCGCAACCAGCGCCGCTACACCGCGCTCGACCGCGACGATGTCGTGATCGAGAGCTATGACAACGCGAGCCGTGAGGTTGCCCACGTGGACCACGAGCGCGAGAAGGCCGCGCCCTTCAGCGAGTACGTCGAGACCTTTACCGAAGAGCAGGTGCGCGCCGAGACCGCCCGTTGCCTTGGCTGCGGTGCCTCAATCGTCGACCCCAACAAGTGCATCGGCTGCGGCCTGTGCACCACCAAGTGCGCGTTCGATGCCATCCATCTGGATCGCGATCGCCCCGAGTGCTCCACGATGGTCAAATACGAGCAAAAGCTCCCGAGCCTTGGCAAGTATGCTTTAAAGCGTGCAATCAAAATCAAGTTCGGTCGTAAATAGGTAACCATGGCGGGTAAGGGGACGGCGCAGACTAGATTTCGCCGTCCCCTTGCTTTGAGTTTGCATCGCATCAACCGTTGTTGAAAGGTTTCTACCTTGCATGAATTGGGAATCGTTTATCACATTATTCGCGATGTTGAGAACGTGGCGCGCGCCAATGGCGTGCGTCGCGTTTCGAGCGTCACGCTGCTGCTGGGCGAGGTCTCGGGCGTCGTTCCCGACTTGCTGCTCGACGCTTGGCGCTGGGCGGCAGATAAAAAGTCCATCACGCAGGGCGCGGAGCTTATCGTGGAGTCCGTCGAGGCCGTGACGCATTGCGAGGCGTGCGGCCGCGACTATGCGACAGTCGAGCACGGCAAGACCTGCCCCCATTGCGGCAGTGGTGACACCTATTTGCTCCAGGGCCAAGAGGTCATGATCAAGCAGATCGAGACCCCCGACGAGGATCCGGCAGACGCTGCCCCCGACGGCCCTTCTGACGCCCCCGACGCCGTCGACGCCGCTAACCCTCTCCACATCGTCTAGCCCCTAGTCGTTGGGGACGTTCTTGTTTGACTAGTCGTTTAAGAACGTCCCCAACGACTACTTGCGCTAGAGCATAAGTTATACAATTAGTCAAGTTATGTCTGTTTAAACAAAATAGCGGCACGCAGGCGCATTGGGATTAACCTAAAAGCGGCGTTAATGAACAGAGTGTCTGTATATATCTGTGAAAGTAATTGGGAAATCACGTTTTAGTAGGCAATGAGCTGTAAATCAGCAACGTAATCAATTTGTAACAAACTTAGACGTTTAAACAAATAATGCAACCGTTTGCGAATTTAGCTATAAATCCACAAGGCGAACAGGTATACTCCATTATTGTCGTGTAGGAAATACGTAGACAAAAAGGAGGTTATGTGATGGTAAGTATTGTTCTTGCTAGCCATGGTGACTTGGCGGCTGGAATCAAGCAGACGGGCTCGATGGTCTTTGGCGATCAGCCGTCTGTTGCCGTGGTCTCGCTCGAGCCGAGCATGGGCCCCGACGACTTCCGTGCCAAGGTCGAGGAAGCAGTCGCTTCCTTCGAGGACCAGGAGCAGGTGCTCTTCCTCGTTGATCTGTGGGGCGGCACGCCGTTCAACCAGATCAGCGGGCTCATCGAGGGCCACGATTCCTGGGCTATCGTCACCGGTGTCAACCTGCCTATGCTCATCGAGGCATATTCGCAGCGCTTTGACGCAAAGAACACTGCACATGCGATCGCAAAACATCTCGTGACTGAGGCTAAGGCTGGCGTGCGCGTCAAGCCCGAGTCTCTGGAGCCCGAGGAGAAGAAGCCGGCTGCGGCCGCCGCTGCTCCTGCAGGCGCCATCCCTCCGGGAACGGTCATCGGCGATGGGCACATCAAGATCGCCCACGTCCGTATCGACACCCGTCTGCTTCATGGTCAGGTGGCCACCACGTGGACCAAGCAGATCAACCCCAACCGCATCATCGTGGTTTCCGACGGCGTTGCTCACGACGAGCTCCGCAAGACCATGATCGAGCAGGCTGCCCCTCCGGGAGTCCATGCCAACGTTGTGCCCATCAAGAAGATGGCCGAGGTCGTCAAGGACACGCGCTTTGGTGACACCAAGGCCATGCTGCTGTTCGAGAACCCGCAGGATCTGCTCAGGGCCATCGAGGCCGGCGTCGACATCAAGGAAGTCAACATCGGTTCTATGGCTCACTCCAAGGGCAAGGTCGTCGTCACCAACGCCGTCGCTATGGGCGATGACGACGTCAAGACTCTCGAGGCCCTCAAGGCCAAGGGCGTCAAGTTCGAGGTCCGCAAGGTTCCTTCGGATTCCTCCGAGGATCTCGACGCCATGTTGAAGAAAGCTAAGGCCGAACTGGCCGCTCAAGCATAGTAAAGGAGGGTCCGATACATGTCTGCAATCACTATTCTGCTTGTTGCGATTGTCGCGTTGCTTGCCGGTATGGAAGGCATTCTGGATGAGTTCCAGTTCCATCAGCCGCTCGTGGCATGCACGCTTATCGGTCTCGTAACCGGTCACCTTCAGGAGGGCATCCTCCTGGGCGGTTCGCTCCAGATGATGGCCCTTGGCTGGGCTAACGTCGGCGCCGCCGTCGCGCCTGACGCCGCTCTGGCCTCGGTCGCCTCTTCGATCATCATGGTGCTCGCCCTCAACGGCGGCGCCACCGATTCGGGCAAGGCCGTTACCGCCGCTATCGCCGTCGCCGTCCCGCTGTCGGTCGCTGGCCTGTTCCTGACCATGATCTGCCGTACCCTGGCTACCGCTATCGCTCACGCCATGGACGGTTGCGCCGAGAAGGGCGACTTCGCCGGCATCGAGCGCTGGCAGTACGCTGCTATCCTCATGCAGGGCCTTCGTATCGCCATCCCGGCAGTGCTTCTGTGCATCATCCCGGCCGAGGCTGTTACCAACGCGCTTAACGCTATGCCCGACTGGCTGTCCGGCGGCATGGCTGTCGGCGGCGGCATGGTCGCTTCCGTCGGTTACGCCATGGTCATCAACATGATGGCCACCAAGGAGACCTGGCCGTTCTTCATCCTCGGCTTTGTCCTTGCTGCCATCCCTCAGCTCACGCTGATCGCCCTTGGCCTCATCGGCATCTCCCTTGCCCTCATCTACCTTGGCCTTAAGGATCTGGCCAAGCAGGGTGGCGGCATGGGCGGTGGCTCCGGCGACCCGCTCGGCGATATTCTGAACGATTACGAGTAGGAGGGGAGTGATACATATGGCAGAGAACAAGATTCAGCTCACCAAGGCTGACCGCAAGAAGGTTTGCTTCCGTCATCAGTTCCTTCAGGGCTCGTGGAACTACGAGCGTATGCAGAATGGCGGCTGGTGCTTCGCAATGATCCCTGCGATCAAGAAGCTCTACACCAGCAAGGATGACCAGATTGCCGCTCTTAAGCGCCACCTGGAGTTCTATAACACCCACCCCTATGTTTCCGCCCCCGTCATTGGCGTTACCCTCGCTCTCGAGGAGGAGCGCGCCAACGGTGCTCCGATCGACGACGTCGCCATCCAGGGCGTCAAGGTCGGTATGATGGGCCCGCTCGCCGGCGTCGGCGACCCCGCCTTCTGGTTCACCCTTCGCCCGATCCTGGGCGCTCTGGGCGCTTCCCTGGCCCTGTCCGGTAGCATTGCCGGTCCGCTGCTGTTCTTCTTCGCGTGGAACATCATCCGTTACGCCTTCCTGTGGTACACGCAGGAGTTTGGCTACAAGGTCGGCTCCTCCATCGCCAAGGACCTCTCTGGCGGTCTGATGGGCAAGGTTACCGAGGGTGCTTCCATCCTGGGTATGTTCATCATCGGCGCCCTGGTCGAGCGCTGGGTGTCCATCTCCTTCACCCCGGTCGTCTCCAAGGTCACGCAGTCTGCTGGCGCCTTTATCGACTGGGCTAACCTGCCCTCCGGTTCCGAGGGTGTCAAGGAAGCACTGACGATGTATAACTCCATCGGCGGTACTGCCCTTGATCAGGTCAAGGTCACCACGCTTCAGGCCAACCTCGATCAGCTCATCCCCGGCCTTGCCGCCGTGTGCCTGACCCTGCTGGTCTGCAAGCTCCTCAAGAAGAAGGTCAGCCCGATCGTCATCATCCTGGCTCTCTTCGCCGTCGGCATCATCGGTCGCGTCTGCGGCTTCATGTAAGCACGCTTCGGCTTAAGACCGAGAGTTGCTAGGCAAGGGCTTTTGAGCCATTGAAACGGACCGCACCCGGTGGGTACACTGGATGCGGTCCGATTGTTTTATTTGGAGGGCGAGGCGCGCATGGCGCAATCTCAGAACAGCACGGTCGATCTGGCAACGCCGGCAACCTGTCTGATGGGGCTTACCAGCCACGGTAACGTGATGGTGGGCAATAAGGCGTTCGAGTATTACAACGAGCGCAATCCCGAGGATTATATTCAGATCCCGTGGGACGAGGTCGACTATATTGCCGCCGAGGTTTTGCGCGGCACCAAGAAGATCACGCGTTTTGCCATCTTCACCAAGGATAACGGCCACTTTACGTTCTCGACGCGCGATGACAAAGAGACGTTGCGCGCGGTCCGCAAGTACGTCGACGAGGATAAGCTCGTGCGTTCGCCCGACTTTATCGATGTGACGGCCAAGGGCGCCAAGAGCATCCCCTCCGTTATCAAAAACCTCTTCCACAAAGGCAACTAGTCGTTGGGTAGTAATTGGGGACGTTCTAAAACGACTAGTCATTAAAGAACGTCGCAGATGACTATCTCGAAGAGCGGCTATGCGCTGCATGGTAGTGGCGCAAATCTGCTACACTAATACAACATGCCTCCGTAGCTCAGGGGATAGAGCACCGCTCTCCTAAAGCGGGTGTCGACGGTTCGAATCCGCCCGGGGGCACCAGAGATTTGTCGAGCCCGGTACCACTACGGTGCCGGGCTCTTCTGGTCTAAGGGCAGGATTCGGACCGTCGACACCCGCGTCACCAATTTCCCCGCGGGGGGAGTTTTCGAATCCGCCCGGGGGCACCAGGGAATATGACGGCGTCGCGAGAGCGGCGCCGTTTCTGGTTTGTGGGGCCGTCGGCGGATTCGGACCGTCGACACCCGCGTCACCAATTTCCCCGCGGGGGGAGTTTTTGAATCCGCCCGGGGGCACCAGAGATTGATTGAGCTCGGTATCGCTATGGTGCCGGGCTCTTCTGGTTTAAAGTTACGCTCATCCATGGGCGGTAATCCCACGTCAAAAGAAAAGCGCCCGCTTGCTGGGGGAGCAAGCGGGCGCTTCTGAGCGAATGTGTTTGCGGTCTAAACCGCTCGGAGCAACAAGCGATTGACGTTAGTTGCTAGACTCGGAGTCGTCGCCGGAGCTGGAACCGGAGACGGAAACCGTCAGCGTGATCGTGGTGTCGGTGGACTGCTTACCGGTGGGGGAGACACCCGTAACGGTGGCATTCTCGTTGCCGCTCACAGGGTTGCCGTTCTGGTCACAGAAGCCGATGTTGTAGAAACCGGCGTTGTTGAGCGCGGTGACGGCGGCGGAGATGCTCTTGCCGTACAGGTTGCCCGGGACGCTGGCCTTGCCGGACTTCTTGGCAATGACGACGGTGATCGTGGCGCCGGGCTTCTGCTTGCCGCTGGGGTTCCAGCTAATTACGGTGCCCTCGGTAACCGAGTCGTTTTCCTGGTAGCTCACGTCGACGCCAAAGCCAGCCATGTCGAGAGCGTTGCGCGCCTGGGCCTCGGTCATGTCGGTCAGATCGGGCACCGAGGTGGTGTCCGGGCCGCTGGAGACCTTGTACGAGATGGTCGTGCCCTTCTCGACCTCCTTGCCGGCGGCAGTGCTCTGCTCAAAGACCTGGCCCTCTTCGGCCTCATTGGCTTCCTCCGAAGCGCTGCCCTTCAGCCCCACGCTTGCCAATGCGGCCTCGGCCTGGTCCTTGGTCAGGCCGAGGAGCTGCGGAACCTCAACCTTCTCGGAGGGCTTAGGGCCCTTGGAGATTACCAAGTTCACCCTCGTGCCCTTGGCCTTCTTGGTGTTGCCGTTGGGGGTCTGCTCGGCGACCTTTCCCTCGTCGACATCGTCGTTGTAGCTCTGGTCGACGGTGCCAACCTCAAGGCCGGCTTCCTTGATCAGCTCAATAGCGGTTTCCTGGTCCTTGCCCAGCACGTCGGGCACCGTGACCTGTTCGCCGCTGAACATGCCCGTGGCAAAGGCCACTACAACGCCAATCACGGCGACGGCGGCAATCACGGCGGCGATGATCTTGTTCTTGTTGGACTTAGGCTTCTCGACCTCGTAGGAGCCCGTGGAGCCCGAGACAGCGCTACGGGCGGTGTTCTGACCGCTCACGCCCGAGACGGGACGAACCATGGCGCGCGTTGAGTCGGAAAGCTCGCGGGTCTTGGTAGCACCCAGGTCGCCGGCGGCACCGATGATGCGCGTGGGCTCCGAGACGTTGACGGCACGGCCGGACAGGTAGCTGTTGAGCACCTGGCGCAGCTCGTCGGCCGTTTGGAAGCGGTTTGCCGGGTCCTTCTCCATGCACTTGAGGATGATACGCTCCAGGTCGGCATCGACGCCGGAGTTGATCTGGCTCGGCGGGATGGGGAGCTCGTTGACCTGCTTGAGCGCGACCGAGATGGCGTCGTCGCCGTCAAAGGGCACGCGGCCGGTGGCGCACTCGTACATGACGACACCCAGCGAGTAGATATCCGAGGTGGGGCCGAGGTCCTGGCCGCGGGTCTGCTCGGGGCTTACATAGTGGGCGGTGCCCAGCACGTTGTTATCCTGCGTGAGATGACTGTTCTTGGCGCGCGCGATGCCAAAATCCATTACCTTGATGTTGCCGTCGGGCAGCACCATGATGTTTTGCGGCTTGATGTCGCGGTGGATGATCTCGTGCTTGTGCGCGACCGAAAGCGCGGAGCTGATCTGCGAGCCGATTTGCGCGACTTTCTTGGGATCGAGGGCGCCGTGGCTCTTGATGCCGCTTTTAAGGTCGGTACCGCGCAGGTACTCCATGACGATGTAATAGGTGTCGCCGTCCTTGCCCCAGTCGTAGACGCCCACGATATAGGGGGAGGACAGGCCGGCAGCTGCCTGGGCTTCCTGCTTAAAACGGGCGGCGAAGGTGGCGTCGCCGGCATACTGCGGCAGCATGATCTTGACGGCAACCGTGCGGTCGAGGACCTGATCCTGTGCACGGAAGACGGTCGCCATACCGCCCGTTCCCACCTTATCTTTGAGGAGGTATCTTCCCCCGAGGACCCTCTGTTCCATTCCTGCTCCTAACATAACTATTCGCTCAACGATGTGTGTAGTACCAGATGTGTGGCCGCTGGGGCCGTGTGGCGCGTTGCCGCTAGCTCATCGGCCGCGGCGCGCCATAAGTATCCGCTTTGATCATGGGCATCACGCTCCCTGTGCGGCGAGCGCCGCGGTCAGGACGATGCCGGCAATCTTGGCCGCCTTGACGTCGTGTTTGTCGTAATCCTCCAGGGCTACCGAGATGGCAACCGTGGGTGAATCGTAAGGTGCAAAGCCAACAAACATAGAGTTGACGTTGGTGCCGCCGATCTCGGCCGAACCGGTCTTGCCGGCAACCTTGACGCCCGGAATCTGGGCATCGGTGCCGGTACCGGACTGGACGACGGCGAGCATGGCCTGCTTGACCTGGTCGGCCGTGGCAGAGCTGACAGCCTGGCCCAGCGAGCGGGACTGCGTGGTCTTGACCACGGTTCCGTCCGGGGCGAGTATCTGGGACACAAAGAACGGGTCCATGACCACGCCGCTGTTGGCGATAGCGGCAGCGATCACGCAATTCTGCATGACGGTGGTCTGCGGGCCAGGCGTGTGGTCCATGCCGACGGGCTGGCCGGCGCCTGCCCAAGCGGTCTCCCACTCGGTCATAAGCGACGGGTCGGCCATGATGGAAGCTGCGGTGGTCAGATCCTGACCGAGCTTTTGGCCGTAGCCAAAGGCGTTGGCAAACTGGACGAGCGAGCTGGCGCCAATCTCGTTGGCCACCTGGCCAAAGACGACGTTGGACGACACGGCGAAGGCCTGCTGCAGGCTGATGGTGCCGTAGCTCTCGTTGGCATAGTTGGTGACCGGCGCGTTGCCGATGTCCATGGAGCCAGGCGCCTGGTACGTGCTGGTAAGGCTGGCGGTGCCGGTTTCGAGCGCCGCGGAGAGTGTGACGACCTTAAAGGTCGAGCCCGGGGTGTACAGCGCGTCCATGGCACGGTCGTACATGGAGCCGTCCTCGCCGCCGCCCGACTGGAGTAGCGCATCGATGTTGGTGTTGTCGTAGGTGGGCGAGCTCGCGCACGCAAGGACCGCACCGGTGCGCGGATCCATGACCACCACAGCGCCCTTAAAGCCCTTGAGCGCCTGCTCGGCAGCCGTCTGGATGCGCGAGTCGATGGTGAGCTTGGCGGTATTGCCCGGCTGGGTCTGCCCCGCGAGCGACGCGATGGCGTTGTTCCAGCTGGAGTAATCCTTGGAGCCGGTGAGCGTATCGTTCATGACGCTCTCGATGCCGGCGGTGCCGTATTGCTGACTCACGTAGCCCACCACGTGCGCGGCCATGTTGCCGTTGGGGTAGGAACGGGCGTAGGTGCCGTCCTCCTGCTGCAGCGACTCGGCTAGCGTCACGCCGTCGGACGTGATGATGGAGCCACGCTGGATGTACTTGGAGCGGGCGATGGTGTGGTTGTTGGTCGGCATGTCCTGATAGTCCTTCGCCTTGATGACCTGGACATAGGTAAGGTTGCCGATAAGGATGGCGAACAGCGCCGTAAAGGCAAACACGGCACGAGTCAGACGGTTGGCAAGTGCCACGCGGCCGAGCACGCCGGACTCTGGCGTGTCGAGCAGGCGACGACGCATGCGAGAACCCGCGGAGTGGCTGCCGTTGCCGTAGGAAGGTGCGTTGGCAAAACGCGTACCGGTCGGGGCAGCGGCGGATGCGACCTGGTCATCGGTGATGGCGGCCATGGTGCCGGTGCCGGTGAGCTCGGCTTCGCGTCCGGTTGCCTCGTCGCCGGCGCGCAGCAGCAGCGCGACGATGATAAAACTCGCCAGCAGCGAGGAGCCGCCCTGGCTCATAAAGGGCAGGGTGACGCCGGTCAGCGGGATTAGGCGGGTTACGCCGCCAACGATTAAGAATGCCTGGAAGCTGATGGCCGCCGTAAGGCCGGTCGCGCTAAAGGCGGCAAGGTCGGACTTGGCGCGGGCTGCCGTGGTGAGGCCACGCACGGCAAATAGCATAAACAGGATGAGCACGGCGCCGCCGCCCAAAAGGCCCATTTCCTCGCCGATGGCCGAGAAGATAAAGTCGGACTCGACGACGGGGATGTTGTTTGCCATGCCGTTGCCAATGCCGACGCCAACCAGGCCGCCGTCAGCCAGCGAGTAAAGTGACTGTACGATCTGGTAGCCCTGGCCCTGGGCGTCTTTAAACGGATCGACCCAGACCTGAAAGCGCACCTGCACGTGCGACAGGAACTTGTAGGCGCCCACGGCGCCAACGGCCAGCAGCGCAAGGCCGATGATGACGTACGAAAAGCGTCCCGTGGCAACATAGAGCATCAGCAAAAAGATGGTGTAGAACAGGACGGCCGAGCCCAGGTCGCGTTCGAAGACGACGATGAGCAGGCACACACCCCACACGGCAAACAGCGGCAGCAGCAGGCGAAAGCGCGGAATCTTGAGGCCCAGGATCTTGCGGTTGGAGATGGAGAGCAGCTCGCGGTTCTCGGCAAGATAGCCTGCCAGGAACAGGACGATGAAGACCTTGGCGAACTCGCCGGGCTGGATGGTGAATCCCGCGATGCGAATCCACAGCTTGGAGCCCGAGATCGTGGTGCCGATAAAGATCGGCAGCATCAGCAAGATGATGCCGATAATGCCAAAGGTGTACTTGTAGCGCATGACCACGTCGAGGTTCTTGACCAGTGCGAGCGTTCCCACCATGAGCGCCACCGAGACAAACAAGATGATAAGCTGCGAGATGGCGAGGTCGGGGGCCAGGCGCGTCACGAATGTGATGCCGATGCCCGAGAGCACAAAGACGATGGGCAGGATGGCGGGGTCGGCGCCGGGCGCCAGGATGCGCACGGCGATATGCGCCGCGGCGAAGGCGGCGAACAGGCCGATCGGCACGGCGAGCGTCTCAAAGGAAATCGTGGCGCCCGCGGTGAGCACGTACATCGCATAGAGCAGGATGACGGGGAACGCCGAGGCGATGAGCAAGAGCAGTTCGGTGTTGCGGCGACTCATAAGCGGCACTCCCTTTCTAATTCTTATCGGAGGCTTCGGCCTCGGCTGACTGTTCGGCGGTTTTCTCGGAATCTGACTCGGAGGTGGATTTCTGATCGGTGTTGTCGCGAATCGTTTGCGCGTCAATCACCTGACGGGTCTGCTCCTCGTCAATCTGATGGCGGTACTTGGAAATGGTGTCCTGCGCATCGTCGACATTCGTTTGCGGAATGCCTGCCTTCAGGCGGTTTTGCGTGTCTTCGGGCAGGTCGGACAGTTTGATGCTGGTTTCGCTCTCGAGCCAGTGGAGTTCGACCCCGAGCGTCTTGCCGGGCAGGCCGCGCCAGACGGCGACATTGCCGTGGTAGGTTCCCAAGTAATAGGAGCCGGTGACGCCCGTGTATGCCCAGATGCCTGCTACCAGCACAAAGACAAGGGCCAAGATGGCGGCGATGGTGACATTGCGGCGTCGGAGGCGTTTTGCCTCGCGCATGACGCCGTCGTCGACCAGGTCGACGACCACCACGGTCACATTGTCGTGGCCGCCGGCGGCGAGCGCCGCGTCCACCAAGTTGTCGACACAGATCTGTGCGGTCGAGGACTGCGTAGCGATGTTCTCGATATCGCTATCGGGAATCATGCTCGAAAGACCGTCGGAGCACAGAATCAGGCGGTCGCCTTCCTCGATGTGCAGGGTAAAGTGGTCGGCATACATGGCGGGATCCGAGCCCAGCGCGCGGGTGATGACCGAGCGGTTGGGGTGGACGCGGGCCTCGTCGGCCGTAATCTCGCCGGCATCCACGAGCTCCTCCACGTAGGAGTGGTCGCGGGTCACACGGATGAGCGTGCCCTCGTGGAGCAGGTAGGCGCGCGAGTCGCCCACGTGGGCGATGGCGAGCGTGTCGTTTTCGATGTAGGCGCAGGTGGCCGTGCATCCCATGCCGGGTTTGCCCAGGCCGTTGAGGGCGGCTTCGATCACGGCGGCGTTGGCGGCCTCGACGGCTGCGGCCAGGCGCGCGGCGTCGGCGAACTGCGGCGCCGTCTTGGCGATGGTCTCGACGGCGATGGAGGATGCCACCTCGCCGGCGGCGTGTCCTCCCATGCCGTCGCACACGCAAAAGAGCGGCGACTGCACCAGATAGGAGTCCTCATTGTGCGGGCGTACACATCCGACGTCGGAGCGGGCACCCCACATAAGCTGCGTGGTGGTGCCGGCGTCGTAGGTCGAGTCGGTTTCGATGCGCTCGTCGGTCAGCGGCTCAAAGCTCATGGTCGAGCCGGGATCTTTGAGCTTTGCCTCCACGGCGGCGACATCGATCTCGGCGGTGTCGCCGGGGGAGACGGTGTCGGCATCGTTGCCCGACTCGGCGTCGGAGATGTCCGGAAGGTTGAGATCTTCGGTTACGCGGTCGGCGGGATTGCCGTCCTGCTGCGGCTCGACAGCCGTCGGCTCGGGCGTCGCAAAGTGCGACGGCGCGGGCATGCTCTGGGGTTGAACTGAGGGCTCGGGAGCTGCGGCGGGCGCGGCAACGGGCTGCTCGACTTCGGCAGGCGTTGCGGATGCGGGTACCGCCTCGCTTGTCGGGGCGACGGGGAATACCGGCGCGGCAGGCTCGGGGGCTGCAAACACGGCAGCGCTCTCGTTAATCGCCTCGGCGACGGGCTCGGCAAAGTGAGCCGGTGCGGGCGTTGCCTCCGGTTCCGCCGACTGCTCGGCAGCGTGCGCGCCGATGGGGGCATCGAGCTGCTCGGTATCGGCGTCCTCGTCATCGACGAGTGTCGGATATTCTTGAGTTACATGCGAAAGAGGCAGGGAGAACACCGTGTCCTCGGGCTCCACGGTCGCAGGGCGCGCCGGAGCGGCATGAGCCGGCGCAGCTGCGGGGGCAGTCGGCGTCTCGGGCATGGTTGCGGACTTGTTCTCCTCGTCGATCATCGACGGTTCACCTTCATGACCACGTCGCCAATCTGGACCTCATCACCCTCGCGCAGCGTTGCGGGCTCCACCAGCTGACGGCCGTTAACGAGCGTGCCGTTCAGCGAGTTGAGGTCTTCGATGATGAGTGCCGGGCCCTGCAGCGAAAAGCGTGCGTGCGAGGCCGAGACAAACGGTTCGTTGATGCAGATGTCCGAGGACGGCGAGCGGCCCACGATGACGGGGCCGAGCATGTCTACATGGATGCCACGGATGCCGCGCGGACCCTTGTCCACATCGATCGTCCAGATAGCGGAGTCGCGGCGCTGGCCGCGTACGAGTCCCACGCCGGTTTTCATGACGGCGAACAGGAAGATGTAGAGCAGGGCGACCAGGACGATGCGGCCTGCAAAAAGGACGATATCGATGTTCATAAGCGACTATCCCCTAAATTCAAAGGTGCTCAGGCCAAACGTCAGCAGGTCGCCGTTGCGCAGCGGGCAGCGCGTGATGCGGCGGTTGTTGACGAGCGTGCCGTTGGTGGAATTGAGGTCCTCGATCGACCAGTCCGAACCGGTAAAGGTGAGTTGGGCGTGACGACGCGACACGTTGGGGTCGCGCAGGGCGATGTCCGAAACCGAACGCTCGCGACCGATGGTCACCTGCGCGGAAGTGATGCTGTGGCTCTCGCCGCTCACGACGTCGACGAGCTGGGCGAGTGGGCGCTGCGGGGCGCGGGTGCTCGCCATGTTGGAGGCAATACCGGCCGCGGCGCCAAGGCCCACGGCGGCGCCGGTCGCGGCGGCTCCGCCCATACCGGCGAGGGCGTCACGAGAGACGGTCTGCGGCACGGGGATGGGCGCGGCGGCGGGGTCGGGGGCGTTGGGCGCAAAGGGGTCGGCAACGGCGAGCGGGTCGGGAGCGGCGGCACGGGGCGCCGGCTGCTGGGGCATGGCGGCGGGGTGCTGTTGCTGCGGAGCGGCGAATTGCTGCTTGCCGGCGCGGGGGGCGCTGGCGGCGCGGCTTGCGGCCGAGTTGTTCTGACCCAGGCCATTCTGGTAAGCGCGCTCTTCCTCGTACAGACGACCGAGCGTGGGGGCGTCGACGTTCTCGGCAAAGACCGAGAACTTACCGGCACGCAGCTGCGGGTCGATCATAAAGCGAACGAGGGGTTCGCCGACAAACACATACCGGCGCTTTTCGGCCTGCGCCTTCACAAACTCGCGGACTTCGCGCGAAAGCTCGGGGTAGAACGGGGCGAGCATGGGATCGTCGTCGGCGGCGATCAGGATGGTATAGAGTGCCGGCGCGGTGTTGACGCCGTTGATCACCAGAGTCTGATCCTCCATGTCGCGAGCGGCCTGCTTGGCAAGCTTCTTAAAGGAGAACGGGGCACGGGTGGCACCGAAGATGCCGGCCACGTGGTCCTCGAAGATGTTCAGGAAGTTCACGAAAGATCACTCTCCGTATAGGTTCTTTGGTATCCGAGCAAATATAGGCATATCCCAACGATTATAGAGGATAGGGTTCCCGCAACCGCCACCTTGACGACGACCGCGGCCGCAAGGCTGGCAATTTCCATATGGTGTGCAAGACAGAGCGACGCCGCGGTGCCTATTCCGCAGCCGGCGATGGCGGCGATTGCAGTCAGGTTCGAGCCCTGCACGGCACGCTTGGCATGGACGTTGAGCAGCAGAGATGTCAGTGCAGCTGTCGCCGCGACGAGCACGACGGCAGCCCAGAAGAGCATGTCTCCCAGCGCCGCGGCAACATTGCCGAGCCCCAGCACGCCTCCGGCGGAAAGCGCAACCGTAGCCAGGCGGCCAAAAAGCGCGCCCATTCCCGTGGCGGCCGCGGCGCTTGCCGGGCCGAGCCAAAAGGCCGCGATGCCGGCGGCGACCCCGGCGGCAAGGAGGGCGTCGCCCGTTAGACAGCCAAGTGCCACCGCGCAGGTGAGCGCGGCGCTCGCGGCGGCCTCGGTGCGGCCCCAGGCGATCCACCAACCGGACATGGTGGCGGCAAAGAGCACCGCGACGGGCAGCATCGACAGGATGCCCTGCGCCTGCATGGTGGCGTTGGCCATAAGTACCAAAAAGCCCACGGCCGAGATAGCCGAGCCAATCTGCGGGGCCAGGCCGGCGGCCGCCCCAATCGCGATGGCCGCGGCAATAAGTCCGGGAAGCGCCGCGACGCCAGCCGTCTGCATGATCAAAAAGCTAAAGGCACCACACGTTAGCGCCGAGATGGCGCGCATGGTGTAATCGCGCGCGTGGCTCCAGCGCGTGCCGGCCCAACCAAGCGCGGGGTCGACCTCGATGGTGTCGTCCTCATAGGGCAACGATTCGATATCGTCTGCCGCGCGCTCGTCATCCGACAGCTCGCCCACCATCTGCTCCAGGCTGCGACGGCCCTCGCGCACGCTGCCCAAGCCGGCGAGCAGCTGGTCGCAAAATGCCTCGATGCTGTTGGGGCGGTCTTGTGGCATGGGAGAGAGGGCGCTCATGAGCGCAGCCTCGGCTCCCGGGGGAAAGTGCGGGATGAGCTCGCTGGGGTAGGTGGCACCGCCGATGATGCGGTCGAGCGAGTCGCCGGGCGTGGCGGCCATAAAGGGAGCGCTGCCGCACAGGCCCTCGTAGATTACACAGGCGAGGGCAAAGACATCGGTGCGCTCGTCGACTGTGCCGGTCTCGATATCGAGCTGTTCGGGCGGCATGTAGCCGATGGTGCCGCCGCGCGAGCCGCCAAAGCCGCCGGCAGACGACAGCCGCGCCATGCCAAAGTCGGTGAGCTTTACATTGCCCGAGTGGTCGATGAGCACGTTGGCGGGCTTAATATCCAGGTGGAGCACGCCGTTGCTATGGGCGAAGGTGAGCGCCTGGCCCAGCGCGTCGGCAATTGCCGCGGCCTCGTCAAAGGTGAGCGAATGGCCATCCACGCGATGCAAAAACTCGGCCAATGACATACCGTCGACATACTCCATGACCAGGTAGGCATAGGCGGTGTCGTGCGTAAAGTCGATAACCTGCACGATATTGGGATGTTGAAGCATGGCGGCGGTGTGTGCCTCGCGCAGGACATCCATGATGTCGCTGGCGGGCATGCCGGCACCGCTTGTGAGGGGGATGCGCTTAATGGCGACGCGACGGCGCAGGTGCGTGTCGCGGCAGATCTCGATGGAGCCAAAACCGCCGGTCGCAAGCGTCTCGAGCGGCTGGAACCGCTTGAGCAGCTCGCGAGAGCTGGTGCCCTCCAAGGGAACGTCCGGCGAGAACCGGGCGGTATGTTGCGAGAAAAGCGGCATGGCCAACCCTCGTGCGTTTAAAGTTCGTTTGCGAGCGGCAGGCGCGGAGCCGAGCCGTTCGCGGTGGCATAGATGCTGCTAGTTTAGCACGCTCGGGCGCATGGTGAAGGTAGCGGGGCGAGGCGGCCTGTCTGACTTGGCCTTAGCGCTTCTTCTTGTTCTTCTTCTGCTTGCGTTGCTTGCCCTTGGTCTCCTGGGGCTGGTCGCCCTGCTTGGCCTCGGCAGCGGCCTTCTCAGCCTTCATCTTCTTGCGTTTGGTCTCGATGCGCAGCTTTTTGTTGATGCGCGCCTTAAGGAAGGAGCCAAACTGCTCGGCATCACCACGCACAAAGGTGTCCTTAGGGATCGTCACGCCCTGGTCGGCGAACATGGCCACAAAGATGCGCTCGCCGTCGAGTACGTGGTCGAGCTTCTCAAACGGGAAGAACTGCGACTTGCCGCTCTTGCCCCAGACCATCAGGCCGTCCTCGTTGGCGGCGACGCGGCGGTAGCGGCCGCCCATGGATTCGTCTGCCTCGACGGCATCGATAAAGTCGCGCGCGAGCGTATGGTGCAGATTTTTGCTCCACCAGGCCAAAAAGGCGCCGAATACGATCAGGACGACGCCGAACTTGATCCAGCTGCCGCCGGCCACCAGCATGCCGATGCCGATGAGCGCGGCAATCGCGGCGGCGACATACAGGGAGCCGCGGCGCCTGGGCGAGGCGACCAGACGGGCGAAATCGGTGACGAGGTCGTTTTCGTACTGATACTCGTTGAGGTACAGGACGCCATCGTCGGCTGCTGCCTGCGTCTCGAGCGCGACCTCGACCTGGTCGGCTGCTTCGGAGGGAACGAGGTTGCTCTCTGCGTCTGCCATGCTCTTTGGACTCCTATCGCGACGGGCTCGCCGTACGGGTTATTATGGATGCAGTATGCCGTGCGACCGCATGGCCGCCGCGGCAACAAGACTCAGTATACCCGGGGGAGCACCCATGGAATCGTTGTACCGAAAGTATCGCCCGCTCACCTTCGACTCCGTGGTGGGCCAGCAGCATATCGTCTCGACGCTCGAGCACGCCATCACCGAGGGGCGCCTGTCCCACGCGTACCTGTTCTGCGGACCGCGCGGCACGGGCAAGACCACCATGGCGCGCATTTTGGCCAAGGCGCTGCTGTGCCGCAATGCCGAGGCGGCGCGCGCCGAGGGTGCGAGCGGCTGCATGCCCGATGGCACCTGCGAGGAGTGCGAGCTCATCGCCGAAGGCAACCACCCCGATGTCTACGAGCTCGATGCCGCAAGCCGTACCGGCGTAGACAACGTGCGCGAGGAGATCATCAACTCCGTTAACTTTGCCCCGGTGCGTGGCAAGTACAAGATCTATATCATCGACGAGGTCCACATGCTCACGACGGCGGCGTTTAACGCGCTGCTCAAGACGCTCGAGGAGCCGCCGGCGCACGTGATCTTTGTGCTGTGCACCACCGACCCGCAAAAGATTCTGGAGACCATCCTTTCGCGCTGTCAGCGCTTCGATTTCCACCGCATCGGTAACGAGGATATCGAGCGCCGCCTGGCATACGTGTGCGAGCAGGAGGGCTTCGACTACGACGACGAGGCGCTTGCCATCGTGGCGCGCCATGCCAAGGGCGGCATGCGCGATGCGCTCTCCACGCTGGAGCAGCTGAGCGTCTTCGGCAACGGCACCGTGCATGCGGACGATGCCCGCTCACTTTTGGGCGAAGTTTCGGACCAGATTCTGGGAGAGTTTACGCGCGCCATTGCCGATCGTGATGTCGCCGAGCTCTATGGGCTTATTCGCGCGCAGGTCGAGGAAGGTAACGATCTGCTGGAACTGACGCGCGACCTGGTGGCGCACGTGCGCGACGTGTATGTTGCCTGCGTTGCCGGTGCCCGTGCTGAGTTGTTTGAGGGCGGTGTCGAGCAGGCCGAGGCGCTTGCAGCCGAGGCCGCTGCCTTTGGCGAGCATCCTGCCGATCGTTTGGCTCGCGTGCTGACCGTGCTCGACGATGCCGCCTTGGAGATGAGGGGTGCGAGCGACGTGCGCCTGGTGCTCGAGATCGCCTGCACCCGCCTGACGCGTCCCGAGGCCGATTTAACGATTGAGGCTTTGGCCGAGCGCGTGGCTCGCTTGGAGGCCATGGTTGCCAACGCCGCCGTTCCGGCGAGCGTGGCTGCTGCTCAAGCGAGTGCGCCTGCGGCTGTCGCGGCTGCACCTGCGACGACACAACAACCGACGCTGATCTCGGGTACCCGAGCTGCTACTCCTGCGGCGACCGCCGCCCCCGCTGGTACGTCCGCGCGCCAGGGCGGTATGCCTTGGGACCGTGGTGCTGCTGTTCCGGCTGCCCAGCCTGCGTCCCGTTCTGCGTCCGTGTCAGCTTCCAAGCCTGCAGCGCCTGCACCTCAGTCTGCGCCGACTCCGACGCCTCAGCCCGTTGCGGCCCCCGCGCCTGCCACCGCTCCGGTACCTAAGCCCCAGTCCAACAACGCCGCCCAGGTTGCCGCCGCCGGTGCTGCCGAGACCCCCGCGGTTGAGGACGCCGGCGAGCTCCAGCGCAAATGGGCCGAGGTCGTCGAGCGCGTCAAGGCTCGTCAGGCCTCCTACGCAGGGCTTTTGCTCAACGCCCGCGCCACGGCCGACGACGGCTCCAAGCTCACGGTCTCGTTCCCCGCGGGTTCGACTTTTGCCATCAAGATGCTCGGTCGCGCCGATACGCAGTCGGTGGTCCTGCCGACGGTCTGCGCGGTCTTCGGTCGTCGTACCGTCGACTATGTCCTGGATGGGGGTGGCACGCCGGCTCCTCAACATGAGGAGCATTCTCCATCTGCACGGGCTGCGGTATCTGCGGACCCGCAACCCGTGTCCTCGGTGCCCCCTGCATCCTCGAGCGCCAGCGCGACGCAGCCAAAAGCGGCGCCGGTAGCGGCACCGACCCCGTCGGCGCCTGAACCCGCTGCGCCCAAACCGGCTGCTCCGATCCCCGCGCCCAAGTCCGCTGCCGCGCCTGCGCCCAAGTCATCCGACCTGGCCAAGGCCCCTTGGCTGCGCTCCGACAACTCTGCCGGTGCTCCTGCCACGGGCAAGCTCCCGACCGAGCCAGCGCCCCGAGCGCCCGAGCGCGCGTCCGTCCCCATGGCTCAGCCGCCTGCGCAGGCTGCGCCATGGGAATCCGAGCAGGTGCCCTACGACGATGCTATGGTCGGTGGTTTTGCTGCCGATGCCGGCGGGGATGATCTGCCCCCGTTCGACGTGCCGGGTGCGGCGTCCGCGACCAAGGCCGCTGCTGTGGCACCCGCAGCCTCTGCAAACGACGACGTCCCCGCCGCTCCCTGGGAATCCAATCCCGGTGCTGGCAGCCCCTTCGGCCATCAGGGCGCAGCCCCGAGCATCCCGCAGACCGAGGACGAGGCCAAGGCCCTCATCCGCAGCGTCTTTGGCCAGGCCACCATCTTCAAGCCGGTGGAGTAGCTGCGCAGGCGGGTATACTGCTCAAGAAGAGGACCCCTTGTCCGGGCGCATCTGTATTTCGGACATGTGTAGTGTGGTGCCGCGTATGTCGCATTTGAGCAGACAGGTGCGTGACGGTCGGCCTAGGATGCTGAGGTCGATACGATACGTCGCATGGCCGTCCGTGTACTCGACTTGCTCGGCGTTGACGGTTGCTCCGATTGTAAATAAAGAGCCCAGTTCGGCATCGACAATCTTGGAGTCCTTTATCTTGACCTTGAACTCTTGGTAGAGGGACGGGCTGTTGTAGTAAATGGTTCGGGTTCCGTCGGTGCATTCATCGGTCGTCTCCCATTTGACGACGGGCTGGTCCGAGCTGGCTATCAGCAGTTCTGCTCCAAAAGCTATGGCATGGGTGATGACAACCAGCAATGCCCAGCCGACAAAGAGATAGAGAACCACATATGCAACGGGGTGTTTTGAGCGGATGTTTTGGAGCGCGTCGGGGGCATTCATGGGGCACCTCCAAATTGCAATCTATGACAATCAAATTATACCCTGCCGCCATGTGCTCCGCCTCGAGCAGCGGTTTGGCATTTAGCTATTTAGTGGCACACATGAAATGCCGGATTCGGCTCTACTAGATTGAGTATGCGATATTATGCAACCTTGCATAATTCGGCCTTGCATAATCTTTGCGCGTGGTTTGTATTGGAGGACATGTATATCGACTGAGGTAGCGTGTCCGCCCCGCTTGCTTGCCCCGCGCCGTGGTACGATTTTTGAGTTTGAAAGTCCCGTCGCGCTCCGGCTGCCCTTGCAGCTTGTCGCGCGGCCGCACGTAAAGGAGCCATCATGGCCGGTATGAACATGCAGCAGATGATGAAGCAGGCTCGCAAGATGCAGGAGCAGCTTGCCGCCGCGCAGGAAAACCTTAAGTCCCAGACCGTCGACGCCTCTGCCGGCGGCGGCATGGTCAAGGTGACCGTTAACGGCGAGATGGAGCTCGTCAACCTCACCATCGACCCCGATGCCCTCGATCCCGAGGACGTCGATATGCTGCAGGACATGATCATGGCTGCCGTCAACGAGGCCGTTCGCGGCGTCAACGAGCTCGCCAACAAGCAGATGGGCGCCATCACTGGCGGCCTCAACATCCCGGGCATGCCGTTCTAAGACGCGCATATATATGAGTGCCAACCATAGCCTGCAAAAATTGCTCGATGAGCTGGGTCGTCTGCCGGGCATTGGTCCCAAGTCGGCCCAGCGCATCGCCTATTACCTGCTCGAGGCCGATGCCGAGGAGGCGCGCCGCCTGGCCGAGGCTATCCTGGAGGTTAAGCAGGAGGTTCACTTTTGCAGCCGCTGCTTTAACTACGCCACGGCCGACGAGTGCTCCATCTGCCAGGATTCGATGCGCGATACCACTCGCATTTGCGTGGTGGGCGAGCCGCGCGATGTCCAGGCGATTGAGCGCACGGGCAGCTACCACGGTCTCTACCACGTATTGGGCGGCGTGATCAGTCCCATGGACAAGATTGGTCCCGAGCAGTTGCACATTCGTGAGCTGCTGGCACGCTTGGGCCACGAGGACATCCACGAGGTCATCATCGCCACCAACCCCAATATCGAGGGCGAGACCACGGCGAGCTACCTGGCCCGCACTATCAAGCCGCTGGGCGTTGAGGTATCGCGTCTGGCGAGCGGCCTTCCCGTGGGCGGCGACCTGGAGTATGCCGACGAGCTTACGCTTGGGCGCGCCATCGAGGCCCGTCGCACGATTTAGGTGGCGAGCCTGCTCCTGCCGCATGTCTTCATCGCGACGCACGGGGTAGCCATAATTTCCCCGTGCGACTGTAAGTTTGTTGTGCAACAAAGATGCTTTGTATCCGCTTATCGCATGGATGCTTCCACTCGCATCCTTAATTTGCCCATTCGTTGCGCAACCTTTTGGGTTCGCTGATACACTCAAATATGGATTCGAATGAATGCGCCGCTCCCGAGCGGCGTGTTTTTGTTGGAGGAGAACGCATGCGGCCCGGTGGCACTCAGACAAAGCGCGGCGCCGCGGTGCGCATGCGACGCCGACTGGGCTTGGCGCCGCGGGCGTACGCACTGCTGTCTTGCTCGCTGGTGCTGGTCATAGCTGGCGTTTCTGCCTATGGCATGACCGTGCCGTCCATGATGCAGGCACATGCCGCACGCGAACCGCGCGTGGGGCATGAGGTCAAAAGTGACCTGGGGACCACGACTGGATATGCTTGGGCAAGTGCGGTCGCGCATATTGTGTTTGGCACCGGCGACGCGGACGGCGCCGAGGCCCCGGACAACGAAGTCACGCTTGCCAATGGCAAAACCATCGTGCTCACCAACACCAAGATCATCGATCGGTTGTCCAACAATAGCGTGGCGGCAACGGTGAATAAGGTCGAGCGGCAGAAGGAGCAGGACGCCCAGCAGTCCGGAAAGCCCGGTAGCTCGGATACTTCTGGCTCCGGCTCGGATTCGTCGAGTTCGGGCGGCGGCTCTGGGCCGGGTTCCTCTGCCGGAGGGTCTGGAAACGGCGGCTCGACGGGCGGCAACGCTGACAACGATGCAAACTCCGGTGGCCTTTCCGCTGCTGAGGAAGAGAGCATTCACAGTTGGCTTGTAACCAAGTACAACATGCTCGACGGCTATGTTTCTCGTGCCAATGACGTGGTTTCGACCTATAACTCTACGGGAGATCCCAGGCCGTGCGACAGCCTGGTCGGGGAGATGTTTGTCATTCGAGCTGAGTTCGGTCGTCAGACATTCTCGCCCCGGTCAAAGTGGTATCAGCAGTATGCCAATCTGTGGGGCTGTTACACCAACCTATGTCAATGGGTCGGCCATTACGGCGATGATGACGTCGCGCTCGGTAACTTCAACAATAACGTGGCGGCGCTTGCCCTATGATGACCGATCTTGCATCCACCACACCGCAATCGCTCGGTCGCGATCCCATGGTCGGCCTGCGCCTGGCGCGTGTCGACGGGTTTGAGCCGGCCATTGCGCTCGGTCAGGACGAACTGCCTGCCTATCTGCGTCGTTTTACGATGCTGTTTGCCGACGATGCCACCATGCGCCGTGGCGGTATCGGCCGCGTGACGCGTGCCGTCAACGCCCAAGGCGAGGCCGTAGCACTCAAACAGCTCATCTTGCCGACGCGCGATGAGTTTGACGACGATGCCGCCCATGAGGCGCTGGTCGCCAAGTTCAAAGCGGCGTTTCGCGAGGAATATGAATGCCATCGTGCCCTTTCGGGCCTTAAGGGCTTTCCCCGCCTCTATGGCTGGGGCGAGGTTGACGGTGTGCCTGCAATTGTCATGGAATGGGTCGAGGGCGAGACGCTCGCCCGCTTGCGCTCGCGCTTTGCCGTGGACGATGCCGGCCGCCTGTCGCCGCTTGTGGCGGCGCGCTTGGGGCGCGACCTGTTCGACCTGCTCTGCCGCATGAGCCTGGTGGGTGAGGGCTTTGTACATCGCGATATCTCGTCCGCTAATATTATGGTGCGTACGGCGCGTCTACCGCTTGACCGGCAGCTTGCCGAGGGCACCTTTGACCTGTGTCTGATCGACTTTGGCTCGTCGCTGGCGCTCGAGCCTGCGTCGGCCGTGGCCGGTACCGACGGCAAGGCGTCGTTTACGGAGCGCTATGCCACGCTGCGTCGCGCGACGGTTGCCTATGCCCCGCCCGAGATGCTCACCGACGATATTCCCGACCTGCGCGCTTTGCGTATGTCGCCGGCGATCGACGTCTATGCCGCGGCAAGCACGGTTTACGAGCTCATTGCCGGCGTCGAGCCATACGAAGCCGCGCCGGGCACTTCGGGCACCTCGGGTTCGCGCAAAAAGACGCGCGACATCGCGAGCCCCTACCGTCTCAAGATGGACACGCGGCCCGACTATCCCATTGGTGCCCATGCGCCCGGTTGTGATTTGACTCAGCTGCTTCGTCGTGAGCCCGATGTGGCGCTCGCCGCGGCCGAGCAGGCCCAGCAGCTAGGGCTTGAGCCGGATTCCGAAGAGCTACGCGATGCGCTGGCGTTTGTCGATGCCCAGCTGTTCGACGTGGTGATGGCCTGTCTGTCCAGCCATCAAAAAGATCGTCCCGAGCCGGCGGCGGTCGAGGCGGCGCTCTCGGCGTTTTGTGACCACTATGCGCAAAATGTCGGTCGTTCGCTCCGCGGCGAGCCGCTCACGCCGTGCCCCATGGATGCGTCTGGCCGTGCGGTTCGTCGCGCGCTGATGGTCGGCGCGACGGTCGTCTGTGGCGTGGTTTGGGCTGTGGTCGTGGTTTCGGCCGCGCTGCTGGCGTCGGGCGCTCGCGTGACGGCGACTTTGGGATCGCTCGTGTGGTCTGGGACGCTACCGGGTATTATTGCCGCACTGGCGTTGGCGCTGCCAGGCATAGCCGGCGTTACCGCGGGGGCACTTGCGCGCAATCGGCGCTCGGGGTTCCTGCAGGGTGTGCTTGCGCTTTCTGCCTGCGAGGTTCCAGTACTGGTTGTGGCTGCATGTAGCGTATTTTCCCAACGCGCCGTGATGGGCGGCCTTGTTGCCGCTCTGGTTGCAACCTATACGCTTACGTGGTTTTTGCTTGCGATGGGCTTTGCCTTTGAACTTCCCGTTTCGGCACCGCGACGCACAAAAGCCCAGATGGCGACTCCGCTTGCCGGTGGAGCCGCAGCTGCCCGTACTTTTGGCGGACCTGTCGAAGTATCGTCCGATTCTATTTCTACGACCAAGGAGGCCTAGGTCATGGCATCTCAAGTTAAGCTCACCCCATGCGGGGCCATGTTTGACATCTTTAAGCGCGCGGCGCATCTGAGCCATATCGAGCTGTGCGGCCTGGTGCTTTCGTCCCGTCCGCTCGCCGACGGCCGCAGCCCGCAGAGCCGAGCCGCCGATCGCTCTTGGGTTTCCCGCTTTATCGTTCGCGCGCCGGTCGGCACGCTTCAGCAGCGCTACTTTGCCGAATACGGTACCTCGGCTGCGCGTATTATGTCGCAACTGGCCCTGCGCCAGCGAAATCCCATGGACTCCACGGCTGTGATCAATATGGTGTGCGGTCCTGCAGGTGAACCGATGGTACGCGCGCTCGAAGAGTGCCATCAGGACACGAATCTCTATCGCAACGCGCTCGATCGCCTGTCCCAGGCGGCGGAACTCATGCCCGCCGAGCGCGCCGAGGCCGTGCTGGTGCTGTTTGTCGCCGTCGGTTGTTCGGCGGATGTGCGGTCCTCGGTGAACTATGCCATCGACTACGCGCACGCGACCTGTGGCGGAGGCACCTCCACGCCGCGTTCGCTTGGCATGTCGATGACCGCGGGCGAACGCGAACCCGCTCCGGCGCACCCCTTGGGCTTGCTGCGCGTACAAAACAGTTTTGTCGTGAGCGCCCCGCGCTGGATTCAGCCGAGTGAGCAGGGTGTTGAGATTGGTGCGCTGGCCACTGGTGAGGGCGATATTACCGACGTCGGCGACGATGTCTCGGCCCGCCATGCCCATATCTGGTGCGATGCTCAAAATATCTGGCACGTCGAGGACTTGTCGTCCACCAACGGAACCGTGGTGGTAAACGGGGCCACGCGCGTCTGCATTCAGGTCGAGCCCGGCCGTTCCGCCCAACTCAATCCCGGCGACGAGCTCAAGCTCGGCGAATCCACTACCTACGCCATCCTCTTCGGTGCCCTCTAGCCGGCAGATAGGGACGTTTCTTTTCTGCCGGCACTTGGGGACACTCCTCGGCGCGCCAGAGCCAGTCGCCCGGGGATGGAGGGGCCATTTTGGCCCTTGGCGGTCAGTCGGGGCGAAACTAGAAGATCTTTCCGATTCGCGGCTGTTCATGCTTGTAGAGCATCTAAAACAATAGGATGTTATTCTGGAATATGCCGGGTGCGTGAACTTGCCTGTCTTAGCCTTAATAAGGTATAGGGGAGTTTGGCTCAGGGGTTCCGTCTTGTTCTTCAGCGCAGTATTGTGGGACAGATTTGCTGAGATTGGCGCCTTACACCGCAGAGCGCACGGAAGGCTCTCGATTTGTGTTCTGGCCCCAGAATACAGGGCCTGATACTTACCAACTGTGGCATGGATGTAACATCTGTAGAAATCAACCCTTTTGTTGTCGACCTTTGTAAGAAAAACACTGCCATCAACTCTTTGGATGACGAAACTAGGGTGCTTGAGGGGAGCCTTTACTCCCCTCTGAGAGATGACTCATGTTTTTCGCTTGTCGTTGTGAATCCTCCGTTACTGCCGATTCCGGATGAGATTCCTTATCCCTTCGTTTGAGATGGAGGACAATCGGGTCTGGATAAAACACTTCGTATTCTTAAGGGTGGCGATACGCATTTAGAGAAAAACGGTAAATACTGCTAATAGGGGTGACGACGATGGTGCAGGGGCGACCCGCGATGCTCTCATCAATACGTCGGATACTTGGGAAATCAGGTCTAGATGCATGTATGATGATGCTGTGTGGCTATTCAATTAATCCGCGTTCCGAATGGGTGCAGGGTATAGCTGCGACATCGTATGCTTTTGACCCGGCGCGATACTCAGATATTTCTGAGGCGGTTGACGAAGTTTATACGCACTATGCCGCGCAAGGCGTTTCGGAAGTTTGCACATCTACGTTACGGGCTTAGGTTTCTTCAAGCGAGCAGGCCGGTTGCGTTATTTCGAGCGATTTTTCTAGTCTAGACGACAAAAGGCAAAGGATTTGATGGGTATAAAACGCGGACGTTTGTGGGCGGATGCTCAAATCTATTGTGGCAATCGGGCGGTTGAAAAAGATATTTCAACCGCCCGATTGCCAGGTTCGTCGGAGGAGATGTCCGATTCCGACTCTCTTGTAGGAAGAGCTTGAGATCGTATTGGCCCAAGGCAATCTTAAAGCAGTCTCATTGGCAAATCTTCGCTCCTGTTGTGTTGAGGTGTAAGGTATCAGTGATTGATGTTTTGTGGCGGGTAGATTGGGGCCTTCCTTGATTCGATGCGTTCTCTCGAGGTTCATCAGAGCAAAAGGGGCTTTCGTCTTCATTGCTATCACGGTGATTGGAACCGCTCTCTCCTATGCCATGCCATACGTGAACGGGAAATTCTTAGATTTTCTTCTCGGTAACCGCAGCGAAAGAGACGCCGTACTCTTCGCGCTCCTGGTTGCGTCAATAGGAGTTTTCTCCACCCTCTTTACTTATTTTGCAGGAACACTTTCCATTCGCATAACCACGAGACTTTCCTTTGATCTTCTCAGGGAGGCCGTCTTGCGTTTTGAAAGAGACGATTACTTGGTGAGTCGGACCATCGATCCAGCCTATACAACGCAACGGATTATTTCCGACTCCAGCGTGGTCTCATCCTTCGTTTTGGCGAATTTTATCAGTGCGCCGCTGTCCATTGTAGCCATTCCCATCGTATTGCTTATCATATGGTCAATTGATTCAACTCTCGCGGTGTTTTCCATCATTCTCCTCATCGTGTATTTCTGTGTAATTACTGGGTTGAGGAAACTTTTGTATAGGGTCACGTATGAGAAGAAAGAGGCGGACAGCGCCTTTTACGCCGCAATTGCATCGCAGCTTAATCAGATTCTCAACATTCAACTGACATCTTCGTACGGCAAGAGCGAACAAGCGCTCGACGCTGGGTTTAAGAGCTATTTTCCCAAAGTTTTGCGCTCCGGAAAGCTATCATATTCTCTGACATCGCTCGATGGTCTTTTCGCAGCGTTGTTTCAAGCGGTGATACTTGTTGTTTCCGGAGTACGAATCATTAACGGAACTATGTCAATAGGCGAGTACATTATCATCGGTACATACTTCGCGGTTCTCTTTAAGACTTTGAAAAGTATGATGTCATTGTTCAAATCCTATCAAGATGCCAAAGCATCATGGGATAGGACGGCTATCGCGACGAGAGAAAAGGAGAGATCGGGGTGGAATCGGACCGATTTAGCTAAACTCGATGAAATAAATGACATTTCGGTATCTGATTTGGAATTCTCGGTTGCCCTTCCAGACGGATCTGTCCGAGAGGTCCTCGGCGGGTTTTCTTTCAAGTTTTCCGGTCCTGGTACATATTGCATAGTTGGGGAAAACGGAAGAGGCAAGACGTCACTTCTTTACTTGATGCTCGGGCTATACTCATCGAAAGGCAAAGTAAAATACAACGGCGTGCCAATCGAAGAATGCGACTTGGATTACATACGTGCGAGAGAGATATCGTGCTGCCCACAGTCGTGCTTCGCGCCGGACGAAACGGTGAAAGAGCTGTTAGAGTATTTCGACACGCCCTTTTCTTCCTATCACCGGGGTGTAGATGGCCTACTTTCGCTGGAAAACAGCGTGAAGGAGTTGCTCGGGAAACGTTGCTCCGCGCTTTCGGGCGGTGAGCTGCGCCGAGTGTACTTATGGTCGGCGATTTCACGCAAGTCGTCAGTTTTGGTACTCGACGAGCCCACGACTGGGTTAGACGCTGTAAGCCGCGCCGAGCTTGCGGCCTATGTTAAGCGCAACAAGCAAAGCCAGCTGATCATCGTTGTCTCTCACGATGACGAGATGGTCGGCGCGGTAGAAGGGGTAGTGGATTTAGGCAGCATGTACCAGGGTAAATGATGACAAGTGTAGTGCTACCCAACTGGCAGAGATAACAAAAAGGCGATGCAGATGCACGTAGCATTCAGGCGGTTCGGACTCGGTGCCTTCACGCCATCGCAACGCTTTCAGATATAGTTCTCGTTCTCTTACTAAAGGAAACTTTAGTCTACGTCATCTTGTCGAGACAGAGGTGAAGCGAAGTGTTGTCGCGACGTATCTTATTCCAGGTGGCTCAGTATCAGCGTGAGAATCGCACCAAAGTGTACTTACGATTCTCGTGTCCCACGGACAACATGAGCTGAGCATTGAGGTTCCACCCTTTGCTGCAACTACACGGGGTTGGACGGCAATGAATATGCCGGGCCGCATACCACGCGCAGCGGGGGTCCATGTCCCAGTATGTTGCCTACAGCAGCCTCGATGTCCACGCACACATCATCTCTGCCTTCGCGTTCAATCCATTTGCCGGAGAGTGCGAGGGTTGCCAGGCCGTAGAATTCGAGCCGAACAAATGAAATGCGGTATCAGCGCATAGGATTAAACTGACGATTGCTTTGCACTGAGAATACGCTTGGAAAGCCGCTATGGGTGGCGGCCCGGGTTAAATAGAGAAGCCCGTCCGATCACTTTCATGTGGCGAACGGTCGGGCTTCTTATTCCACTTGCCAATGCTCGGCTCATATTGGAAGAAAGCTACGCTAATGTTTGCGTGACACTCCTATTTTCTCCGAAGAAAGAGTCGGATAATGAAGAATAGAATTAAAAAAGGTGCCAGATATAACGCAAGTATAAAGGCTAATCCAACGAGACCTTGCAATAATGGCATAACTCCTCCCAGACACGAGATTTTGGTATTTGTTCCCATCTTATTCTGAATTGGACCAAATAGTTCCTAGCCACAAAACTACTCGTCAACTGGATCGCACCAATCTGCTGGCAAAACACAGCTTGATTCTTTATCGACATAGCACCAATCCGCAACAGGGCACTCGGCGATGTCGTAAAAATTGCATATATCAACTCCAAGACAACAAGGCTCAACGGGAGGATGTTCATTTGAACCAACAGGATGGATATGCTTCATAACAGCTCCTCACCTTAATCCAATTAGAGACTACGTTTGATCAATGCCACAGTGATCTACAACGCAGATGCTGCCGCCATCCATGTCATAGTCGCAGTAATCGTATGCACCACAGCCATCTGCTTTATCATAAACAGTACAGATGTCAGTAATGCCCAAGAGGCAGTCAAAAGACATCGGCTTCACGCCTGCCTCGTCGCCACTTCCTGGATTAATCGGATGAATATGCTTCACGACTACCTCCCTTTGAGTGCAGAAAAACCTCAATATTGTGTATAACAAACCAAGATGTCTAGTTCACCATATTTCTAGAATGGTTTCGGCGAACGTAGCAATAAGCTTCGCAGACGGTAATCAGAAGAACGAACACCTCCACAATGGTGACAGCAATGCGCTGAACCGCTTATTCCGATACAGTAGCTTCTCGTTGATTTTTCTCCTGCGAAGATGAGTGGCGGGAAATAAGGTCAAAAGCCATCTCGTAGCACATTTTTCTATATTCACATGATGCAGGGTGTAGACTCTTGGGCAAGTAGCCGTGCTCGCCTGCAGCCTCCCAGCTACAGCCCCCACCACAGAAAGACCGAGCCCAACAGTCCGTACAGTCAATTCTTTTTTCGACACCCTGACTCCAGTTTTCAATATACCTAGTTTCGTCAATTCCGGTGACGATGTTGCCCATTTTGAATCGCATCATCCCGACAAACCTGTGACAGGGGTATACGTCCCCTTCGGGAGTCACGGAAATAAAACGCCTGCCAGCCCCGCATCCGACAAAGGCGATCCTGTTGCTCATAATCAAATCAACTGCAGTTTTCAATGTTCTAAACAAGGGCTTTTCCCCTTGATCAATCTGTTTGAGATATTGATCCGCCAAATCTATTAGGCCCGCCCTGATTTTGTTTAATGAGTGTTCGTCGAGTTTGATATTCTCATCGAATGAGCTCACGGGCGAGAAGTAAATCCTTCTGAAGCCCATCTCTTTAAACTGAAGATAGTCTTCAACAAGGTTACAGTTATTATTTGTTAAGGTCGCTCTTGCGCCGAAGGGGAACGACTCGGAAAAACGACGAACGTTTTTGTCGATATCGGAGAAAGAGCCGCCTCCCGTCTTGTACGGGCGCGATGCATCGTGCTTGCATCCTGTACCATCGAGACTAATCAGAACAGAAAACCCGTGCTCCTTGAAAGAATTCACAGCAGTGTCATTCAAAAGCGTTCCGTTGGTCGTAATAGAATAGGTAAAGTTTCTATTGGGGTATATTCTTTTTGAATAGTCGACCGTTTTCCATATCAGCGGCTCGTTAATCATGGGTTCCCCACCAAAAAAGACGATCGCAAGCGTTTCGTTTTCCGATGAACTTGCGACGAGGTAGTCGACCGCCTTGAAGGCTATCTCGTCTGTCATCAGCAGAGGAGACGTTCCATAATCTCCTTTACCGGCAAAACAGTAACTACAACCAAGGTTGCATGCATGTGAAACGTGGAGTTCGATGGATCTAAGTTTTCGAGGCGTGTCTTTTGTTAAGAAAGTCCGCTCAGACAATCGTTGATACTCATCAATGTCGTCTTCAAGTTCTGCTATGGTCGTTTGGTCGTAGCCTTTCGCAGCAAGTGACTTTGTTAGCAACTTCGAGTTGACCGTTCTTCCCGATGCTTCAAATATGCGAAGCGCATCTTCTGATGCTTGGTCAACCTGAAAGCAATTGCGAGTGACCTCATCGAAGCAGTAACGACGATCACTTACTGAGAAAAAATGCATACGTTCCTCAATTTCATGCTGGACTGGCACTAACCTTGTTTATTGTTGCGCAGCTATAAAAAACCACCAGCGGGGATTCGGTGTGCGGCCCAATCGGACTCCCAAAAGGTTCTATTTGAGACTGGCAAGCTTTGTGTTGTTGGCACTTCGACAGCGCTCTTTATTCCAACATGGAGCCTCGCAGTTTGAGTCGACTTGCCTCTGGAAGGTCCGATCTTAACTTGATTTAGGATGAAAACAGATTACAGGCGCGCTCCTCTAGAAAGAAAGGAAACCAATCGCCGCCTTTCACCAGGAAAGTTTTTATAGCCCACCTCGAGCAAAATGAAAGATGCGAGAGCGATTGGGGAACAACGCGAATCTCCCCTTTTGGGTGGGAGCGAGCCTTCAGCCACCGGCGAACGACTCGCCCTGGTCAGAATCTGGAAGTGGTGCCGGGCCGCTTGGGCCTCCCCGGTGACTTCGTGGGGCTTACCTGCCTGACGTCGAGGAGTACATCCGCAAGATTCGTTCCCTATGCCGTTTGCTCTCACGCCCGCCTTAGTTCCAAGTCGGGCGAGCCGCCGCGCTCATGCGACCCGTGGCGGCGACACGTCGACGCCGCGCTCGCTGAGCACATCTTCGGTCGCGGGCGAGCACGAGGTCGCGCCGGCGCATCCGCTGGGACTGCTGTGCGTGCAAAACGGCTACGTGGTGAGCGTCCCGCGCTGGATTCAGCCGAGTGAGGAAGGCGTTGAGATCGGCGCGCTGGCAACGGGGGAGGGCGGCATCACCGACGACGTCTCGGCCCGCCATGCCCATATCTGGTGCGATGCTCAAAATATCTGGCACGTCGAGGACTTGTCGTCCACCAACGGAACCATGGTGGTAAACGGCGCGACGAACGTCTGCATCCAGGTCGAGCCCGGCCGCTCCGCTCAGCTCAACCCCGGCGACGAGCTCAGACTTGGCGAATCCACCACCTACGCTATCCTCCTCGGCGTCGGCGCCCTCTAGTCGGCAGATGGGGACGTTCCTTTTATGCCGGCACTCCGGGACACTTCTTGGCGCGCCAGAGCCAGTCGCCCGGGGATGGAGGGACCATTTTGGCCCTTGGCAGTCACCCAAGGTAAACCTTTACCGCCCGCCTATATTTGCCGAAATTACACTTGAAGGCGGGGTACAATAAACCCGCATGCGGATTTCCGTTGCGGGCGCTTCCCATCGCCGGGGCGTGCCCGGGAGCATCCGGCATGCGGCCTTTGCGGCGCTCGGTCATGTGCAAGACGGGCGGTCGGGTCTGTGGGGCGCATCAACTGCCCCTCGCCTCGGCATGTCTTCTCTCCACGCCATGTACCTGCTGCTGAGCCTGCCTGCCAGATGATTGGAAGCAACAGCGTAAATCCCATCACGCCAACATCCCGGCGATCGCCGGGGCCTGTATACCTATATGAGAGGAGAGGGGTATATGGCGCGTAAGTTTAAGTCTATGGACGGCAACGAGGCGGCCGCATATGTTTCGTATGCGTACACCGAGGTAGCGGGAATCTATCCCATTACGCCGTCCAGCCCGATGGCCGACCATGTCGACCAGTGGGCGGCCCAGGGTCGCAAGAACATCTTCGGCACCCCGGTCAAGGTCGTCGAGATGGAGTCCGAGGCAGGTGCGGCCGGTACCGTTCACGGTTCGCTGGGCGCCGGTGCTCTGACCACCACCTACACGGCTTCTCAGGGTCTGCTCCTGATGATCCCGAACATGTACAAGATCGCGGGCGAGCAGCTCCCGGGCGTCTTCCACGTCTCCGCGCGTTGCGTCGCCTCCCACGCCCTGAACATTTTTGGCGATCACTCCGACGTCATGGCCTGTCGTCAGACCGGCTTCGCCATGCTCGCCGAGGGCAACGTCCAGGAGGTCATGGACCTTTCGCCGGTGGCTCACCTTGCCGCCATCGAGGGAAAGACCCCGTTCCTTAACTTCTTCGACGGCTTCCGCACCAGCCACGAGATCCAGAAGGTCGCCATGTGGGACTACAAGGATCTGGCCGAGATGTGCGACATGGACGCCGTCCAGGCTTTCCGCGACCATGCGCTCAACCCTGAGCACCCGCACACCCGCGGCAGCCACGAGAACGGCGATATCTTCTTCCAGAACCGTGAGGCCTGCAACAAGGTCTACGACGAGCTTCCCGCTGTCGTCGAGGGCTACATGAAGAAGATCAACGAGAAGCTCGGCACCGATTACGGCCTGTTCAACTACTACGGCGCTCCCGATGCCGATCGCGTCGTCGTGTGCATGGGCTCCTTCTGCGACGTGCTCGAGGAAGTCATCGACTACCTCAACGCTCACGGTGAGAAGGTCGGCCTGGTCAAGGTTCGTCTGTTCCGTCCGTTCTCCATCAAGCACTTCGTCGACGTTCTCCCCGAGACCGTCCAGAAGATCGCCGTCATGGATCGCACCAAGGAGCCGGGTTCCATCGGCGAGCCGCTCTACCAGGACGTCGTCTCCGCTCTCTACGAGGCCGGCAAGACGGGCATCAAGGTCGTCGGCGGCCGTTACGGCCTGGGCAGCAAGGATACGCCTCCCGCATCCGCGTTCGCTGTCTTCGAGGAGCTTAAGAAGGACGAGCCCAAGCGCGAGTTCACCATCGGCATTGTCGATGACGTGACCAACTTGAGCCTGCCCGAGGCCGAGGATGCGCCCAATACCGCAGCCCCCGGCACCATCGAGTGCAAGTTCTGGGGTCTGGGTGGCGACGGTACCGTCGGCGCCAACAAGAACTCGATCAAGATCATCGGCGACCACACCGACAAGTACGTTCAGGCCTACTTCCAGTACGACTCCAAGAAGACCGGCGGCGTCACCGTCTCGCACCTGCGCTTTGGCGATTCCCCGATCCGTTCGCCGTACTATGTGACCAAGGCCGACTTTGTCGCTTGCCACAACCCCAGCTATATCGTTAAGGGCTTCAAGATGGTCCGCGACGTCAAGCCGGGCGGCACCTTCCTGGTCAACTGCCAGTGGAGCGACGAGGAGTTCGCCGAGCACATGCCCGCCGTGGCCAAGCGCTACATCGCGAACAACAACGTCAACGTCTACCTGATCGACGCTATCGACCTGGCCGCTAAGGTCGGCATGGGCAAGCGCACCAACACGGTGCTCCAGTCCGCCTTCTTCGCGCTGGCCAAGGTCCTGCCCGCCGAGGACGCCCTGCAGTACATGAAGGACGCGGCTACCAAGTCCTACATGAAGAAGGGCCAGGCTATCGTCGACGCCAACCACAAGGCCATCGATGCCGGCGCTACCGCTTTCCGTAAGTTCGAGGTTCCGGCCGACTGGGCTACCGCCGAGGACGCCGCTCCCGTCGAGCTCTCCGAGGAGACCAAGTCCGCTATCGCCCAGCAGGTCAAGAACCTGCTCGAGCCCATCGATCGCATGGATGGCGACAGCCTGCCCGTTTCCGCCTTCGTCGGTTGCGCCGACGGCCAGTTTGAGCTGGGCGCCTCCGCATACGAGAAGCGCGGCGTCGCCGTGGTCGTTCCTCACTGGGACGAGACCAAGTGCATCCAGTGCAACCAGTGCGCCTATGTGTGCCCGCATGCCACCATCCGTCCGTTCGCGATGACCGAGGACGAGGCTGCCGCCGCGCCCGAGGCTGCCCGCACGCTCGACGCCATGGGCCCCAAGGCCAAGGGCATGAAGTTCACCATGGCTGTGTCCCCGCTCGACTGCATGGGTTGCACCAACTGCGTCAAGGTCTGCCCCAAGGGCGCCCTCGAGATGGTTCCCACCGAGCAGGAGATGGACCAGCAGCCCGTTTGGGACTACATGGTCGAGAACGTCTCCGAGAAGAAGGAGCTCATCGCGGCCAACGTCAAGGGCAGCCAGTTTAAGCAGCCCTACCTGGAGTTCTCGGGTTCCTGCGCCGGCTGTGCCGAGACCGCCTATGCACGTCTGGTGACCCAGGTCGCCGGCGACCGCATGTTCATTTCCAACGCCACCGGCTGCTCCTCCATTTGGGGTAACCCCGCTGCCACCGCTCCTTACTGCAAGGACAAGGACGGTCACGGCCCGGCGTGGAACAACTCCCTGTTCGAGGACAATGCCGAGCACGGTCTGGGCATGGCCGTTGGCTATGAGGCCGTTCAGCACAAGCTGATCGCCGCTACCCAGGACATCATCGCTGCCGATGGTCCGTCCGATGAGCTCAAGGCCGCCGGTCAGGCTTGGATCGACTCCGTCAACGACGCCGAGGCCTCCAAGACTGCTGCCGCTGCCTACGTTGCCGAGCTCGAGAAGTGCGGCTGCGACGCTTCCAAGGCAATCCTCGCCGACAAGGCTTACCTCACCAAGAAGTCCTTCTGGATCTTCGGCGGCGACGGTTGGGCCTACGACATCGGCTTCGGTGGCCTGGATCACGTCCTGGCTTCCGGCCACAATGTCAACGTCTTTGTCTTCGACACCGAGGTTTACTCCAACACCGGCGGTCAGGCCTCCAAGGCCTCGAACCTGGGCCAGGTCGCTCAGTTCGCCGCTGCCGGTAAGGTGACCAAGAAGAAGTCCCTGGCCGAGATCGCCATGAGCTACGGCTACGTCTACGTGGCGCAGGTCGCCATGGGCGCCAACCCGGCTCAGACCCTCAAGGCCATCCACGAGGCCGAGGCCTACGACGGCCCATCCCTCATCATCGGCTACAGCCCCTGCGAGATGCACTCCATCAAGAAGGGCGGCATGCAGAACTGCCAGGCCGAGATGAAGAAGGCTGTCGAGTGCGGTTACTGGAACCTCTTCCGCTTCAATCCCGAGGCTGCTGCCGGCAAGAAGTTCTCGCTCGATTCCAAGGAGCCCGCGGGCGGTTATCAGGAGTTCCTGATGAACGAGGCCCGTTACGCTTCGCTGACGCGTTCCTTCCCCGAGCGCGCCGAGGAGCTCTTCAAGGAGAACGAGCAGGCCGCTATGGACCGCTACGCTCACCTGGTGAAGCTCAAGACGGTGTACAACGAGGCTTAGGTCTCCCACCGCAGGATCTGAGGGCTGACCTTCGCGGACGTCCTCGGACATGAAAGAACCCCCGCTGCGCACTGAACTGCGCCCCAATTCTTGGACGGGCTAATAAGCGGCCTACGCCGCACATAGGGACTGATTCCGGAATTCCTCCG
>NZ_WWSY01000015.1 GCF_009876115.1 Collinsella aerofaciens
GGAGGAATTCCGGAATCAGTCCCTATGTGCGGCGTAGGCCGCTTATTAGCCCGTCCAAGAATTGGGGCGCAGTTCATTACGGTAGCGGGGCTCTTTTGTTTTGCATGATGGGTTTTGACCGCCTGGTAATGCTGCTGAGTAGGTGGCTGCGGCGCCCTATTCGCCCAAGGGGCGCAGCGACGCCTCCTCAAAATGGAAGGATCGCAAGCCGTCTTCCTTTTCGATACACGCGCGTCCAAAGGTATCGACGGTTTTAAAGATGCCTCGCGCCAGCTCGTCACCGGCAGGGGAGCGGGCGATAACGTGCTTTCCAATCCAATTGAGGTGAGCGACATATTCGCCGTGGACGGGCGCGAGCGGTCCGGCGTTTTCTTCCATGGCGTTGAGCAGATCTGCCCACGCGTCTACAGCGTTTACGACGGTGTGATAGACCTCATCGAGGAGCATATCGACGGCGGGAACGTTCTCGTTGAGGTCCGAGAGACCGATTGCCGGCAGGCCACCATCGGGCACCTCCGCGGGCACATAGTTCACGTTGACGCCGATGCCACAGACCGCAAAGGGGTTGCCTTCGTTATCGCGTGCGGCTTCGACCAGAATGCCGCCGAGCTTGCGTCCTCGCGCGACCAGGTCGTTGGGCCATTTGAGGCCAATCTCGTTTGCAAGACCCTGCTTTTCGAGCGCCTCGAGCACCGCTAGGCCGCTGACGGCGGCAAGGCCAGAGTACTTGGCGGGATCAACACGAGGACGTAGGACAATCGAGAGTAACAGATTGCCGGCGGTTGAATCCCACTTGTGGCCGCGTCGGCCGCGTCCTGCTGTCTGAGTCCGGGCGGCAAGTCCTGTGCCGTGCGGCGCTCCCTGTTTTCCTGCTTCGAGCAGGTCATCGTTGGTCGATCCGGTTACGTCGACTATCGTTAATTGGGCATCCATAGCGGCTGCTACCTCCCTAATGAATAAGTGAATGACGCAATGGTGTCGATAGATAGACACAATGTGAAGCCTTTGTCGCATTTGGACAATTTAATGTTAACACGTCAACAAGGTGAAGAATGCGCTATCCTCTCTTGGTCGATGTAAACACGTCAACAACTCAAAGGAGGTTAGTGATGGGTTTCACGATTCTTGGAACAGGCTCGGCGCTTCCCAAGCGCAGTGTTTCCAATGACGAGCTGTCCGAGTTCCTCGATACCTCGGATGAGTGGATTTTTACCCGCACAGGCATCAAGAGCCGTCATGTGTGCACCACCGAGTCGCTCGACGACCTTGCCGTGGCAGCGAGCGAGCAAGCGCTCCAGACGTCCGGAATCGATGCGAGCCAGCTGGATCTTATCGTCTGTTCGACGACGACGGGCGATCATCTCGTTCCTGCCGAAGCGTGCGCCATTGCTGAGCGCCTGGGTGCCACATGTCCTGCTTTCGACGTTTCGGCGGCCTGTGCCGGCTTCGTATTTGCGCTCGATGTCGCCGAGGGCTATATCACCCGCGGTCGTGCCGAGCGTGTGTTGGTCATTGCTGCCGAGCAGATGACGCGCGCGCTCGACTGGACCGACCGCGCCACCTGTGTGCTCTTTGGCGATGGGGCAGGCGCCGCGGTGATTGAGGCTGGGGGAGACAGCCCCCTTGCCGTTGAGCTTTCGACGGCGCCCGACGTCGAGACGCTGTGCGTTCCCGGTCTGGTCGGCACCTCGCCGTTTAAGGCCTCCGCAGATAGCGAGAGCGTGCTGTCCATGAATGGCCGCCGCGTGTTCAAGTTCGGCGTCAACGCCATCTGCGACACGGTCCATAAGCTTGCGAGCGATGCGGGCATTTCGGTCGAGGGCATCGACCATTTTGTATTCCATCAGGCTAACGAACGAATCCTGAGTCAGGCGGTCAAGCGCCTCGGCGTGCCAGGCGAGCGCGTGGTTCGAACGCTGCGCGAGACCGGCAACATTTCGAGCGCCTGCATTCCCTTTGCGCTTGACCGGCTGGCACGCACCGACGCACTGAATGCGGGCGACACCATCGCCCTCGTTGGATTTGGCGCCGGTCTGGATATAGGTGGCTATCTACTTCGTTGGAAGTAGCCGCACATAGGAAATAAAAACGCCCCTAGGGCACAAACAAAGGAGAACTACCATGGCAGATCAGAAGACCTTCGAGCGCGTTTGCGATGTTATCCGCGAGACCGCCGGTCTTGACGACGTCGAGATGAAGCCCGAGTCCACGCTCGAGGAGATTGGTCTCGACAGTCTGGGCACCGTCGAGATCCTCGTCGCCGTTGAGGACGAGTTTGGCATCCAGCTCGATACCGAGGAGAACCCCAAGACGGTCGGCGAGTTCGCCGATACGGTCGAGGCGGCATTGGAGAAGTAGAGATGCTCAAGACTCCTCTCTGCGATCTGCTCGGCATCGAAAAGCCCGTGTTCCAGGGCGGTATGGCCTGGATCGCCGACGCCTCGCTGGCGTCCGCAGTGTCCGAGGCGGGCGGCTTAGGGATTATCGCGGCCATGAACGCCGACGCCAACTGGCTGCGCGACCAGATTCATGAGCTGCGCGCCAGGACGGATAAGCCCTTTGGCGTCAACGTCATGCTCATGAGCCCGTTTGCCGACGAGGTCGCGCGGGTCGTGATTGACAAGCGAGTGCCGGTCGTCGTGACGGGTGCCGGCAATCCCACCAAGTACATGAAGGCGTGGAACGAGGCGGGCATCAAGGTCATCCCGGTCGTTGCCTCGGTGGCGCTGGCGCGTCTCGTGGCGCGTCGTGGAGCCACTGCCGTGGTTGCCGAGGGTACCGAATCAGGCGGCCATATTGGCGAGACCTCGACGATGGCACTGGTGCCACAGGTTGTCGATGCGGTCGATATTCCCGTGGTTGCGGCTGGCGGTATCGCAGATGGCCGCGGCGTGGCGGCCGCCTTTATGCTGGGCGCCGCCGGCGTGCAGGTGGGTACGCGCTTTCTGATCGCAGATGAGTGCACCGTATCGGAACAGTACAAGGAGATGGTCCTGAAGGCCAACGACACCTCGACGCGTGCGACCGGCCGCTCGACGGGACACCCGGTGCGTGCCCTCAAGAGCCCCTTCACCAACGCCTACGCAAAGAGCGAGGCGGCGGGCGTAAGCGTCGAGGAGCTCGGGGCCATGGGCACGGGCGCCCTTCGCAAGGCCGCCAAGGACGGCAATTACGAAGAGGGCTCGTTTTTGTGTGGACAGATTGCCGGCATGGTCAACGAGCGCCAAAGTGCACGTGAAATCGTTGACGACCTGGTCGATGGCGCCGAGCACGTCCTGAAGGGTGCGTGCGCATGGGTGGCGTAGCGTTTCTGTTTGCCGGCCAGGGCGCCCAGCACCCCGCGATGGGCGTCGACCTGATCGAGGCATCGCCGGCGGCCGCCGAGGTGTTCGCCATTGCCGACGAGGTGCGCCCGGGGACCAGTGAGCAGTGCCGAAGCGCCTCCAAGGAGGAACTCTCGCAGACCGAGAACACGCAGCCGTGCGTGTTCGTTCACGATCTGGCAGCGGCTGCCGCCCTGCGTGAGCGCGGCGTGGTACCTACCGCCTGTGCGGGTTTTTCGCTTGGCGAGGTCGCCGCGCTCACCTTTGCGGGGGCGTTCGATACGCGAGCGGGCTTTGAGCTCGTGTGCGAGCGCGCGGCGCTGATGGCCGCGGCTGCCGAGCGCCATCCGGGCGGCATGCGCGCCGTCATCAAGCTCGATGCGGCGCAAGTCGAGAACCTGGCAAAACAGGCCGGCGAGGACTGCTGGCCGGTCAACTACAACAGTCCGCAGCAGACGGTTGCTGCCGGAGCGCCCGAGGCGCTGCAGGAGCTCGACGTCCTAGTAAAAGAGGCTGGTGGCCGCGCTATGAAAGTCGCGGTGTCGGGCGCATTTCATAGCCCCTATATGGCCGAGGCGACTGAGGGGCTGGCGACGTATATCCAAGCCGGCCACGCGCCGTCACCGCTGCTGATTCCGGTCATGGCAAACATGACGGCGGCGCCCTATCCGGCGGACCCGCGAGCGGCATCGGATGTCTTGGCCAATCAGGTGAGTCATGCCGTTCGTTGGGTCGACACGCTGCATACTCTGCAGAATCAGGGCATCGACACGTTTATTGAGGTCGGCCCTGGCAAAACGCTGTCGGGCCTGGTCAAGCGTACGCTGAGCGACGTTCGCGTGTATTCGTGCGAAACGGCCGAGCAGGTCGCAGCTATTGCCGACGAGCTCGCATAGTCCACAGGGCTGTAACCCGAAAGGAATGACATGGGCAACTTGAACAACGGCGCGCTCGAGCGCAACGACTCACGTCGCGTGGCACTGGTCACGGGTGGCTCGCGGGGTATCGGCCGCGCCTGCGCTGTCGGTCTGGCGGAGGACGGCTTTGATATCGCCGTCGTCTATGCCGGCAGCGTCGATGCGGCGCGCAAGACGTGCGAAGCCTGTGAGGCGGTTGGCGCCACGGCACGCGCATATCAATGCGACGTGACCGATCCCGCTGCCGTCAACGCGTGCGTGGAAGCGGTCCTCAACGACTTTGGTTCCATTTGGGCGCTCGTCAACAACGCCGGCATCACCCGCGATGGCCTGCTCATACGCATGGGCGATGACGCATTCGATCGCGTGCTCGATGTCAATCTCAAGGGAACATTCAATATGACGCGCGCGCTCACCAAGACCTTTATGCGCCAGCGCGGCGGTTGCGTCGTCAACATGAGCTCGGTCGTGGGCCTGATGGGCAATGCCGGGCAAGCCAACTACGCTGCTTCCAAGGCAGGCGTGATAGGGCTTACCAAGGCGGTGGCGCGCGAGCTTGCGCCTCGTGGCGTACGAGCGAACGCGGTCGCCCCCGGGTTTGTCGAGACAGATATGACGGCAAAGCTCTCGGAGAAGGTGCGTACGGCAACCGAGGAACAGATTCCCCTTAAGCGCATGGCACGTCCCGAGGAAGTGGCCGGCGTGGTGCGCTTTTTAGCGAGCGATGCGGCTGCTTACATTACGGGCGAGGTCGTGCGCGTCGACGGCGGAATGGCGATGTAGAAACCAGGGCCGAAGAACGGCTTGGATGAGGAGACCATGATGGAACAGAGAGTTGCAATCACCGGCATCGGTGCCGTATCGCCGCTCGGCAACACCGCGCTTGCCACCTGGGCGGCCATGTGCGCCGGGACCTGTGGCATCGGCCCGATCACGCACTTCGATACCGATGCGTTTACCGTCAAGGTGGCGGCCGAAGTCAAGGGCTTTGACGGCAACGAGTACTTTGGCAAGCGTGACGCCAAGCATCTGGACCCCTGCGTTCAGTTTGCGATGGCGGCTTCGGACGAGGCAATGCACGATGCGGGCTTTGATGTCGAAGGCGCCATCGATCGTGAGCGCCTGGGCGTCTACGTGGGCTCGGGCGTGGGCGGCATGACGACGCTCGTCGACAACGTCCACACGATCGCCGATCGTGGACCTCGCCGCGCATCGCCCTATATGATTGCGATGATGATCCCCAACATGGCTTCGGGCAATATCGCGATCCGCCACAAGGCAAAGGGACCGACCCTGCCAGTCGTGACTGCTTGCGCGACCTCGGCCCATGCGGTGGGCGAGGCGTTCCGCGCCATCAAGCACGGCTATGCCGACGCGATCCTCGCGGGCGGCGCCGAGGCGGCCATTATCCCCGATGCCGTTGCAGGCTTTACGTCCTGCCGCGCATTGACCACCAACCCCGATCCTGCGACGGCTTGCCGCCCGTTCGATGCAGACCGCGACGGCTTTGTGATGGGCGAGGGCGCTTGCGTGCTGGTACTCGAGAGCATGGAACATGCGCAGGCGCGCGGTGCGCACATTTATGCCGAGGTCGTGGGCTACGGCAACACCGATGATGCTTATCACATCACGAGTCCCGATCCCGAGGCTGCCGGCATTGCCCGCGCGATATCGCTGGCGGTGGCCGAGGGCGACGTCAAGCCTTCCGAGGGCCTCTACATCAATGCCCACGGCACCTCGACCAAGCTTAATGATTCGTCCGAGACGGCGGGCATTAAGCGAGCGCTCGGCGAGGACGCGGCGCGCGCCGCACATGTCTCGTCGACCAAGTCGATGACGGGGCACATGATCGGTGCCACGGGGGCCATTGAGGTCATGGCCTGCGCCATGGCACTCGAGCAGGGCGTGGTGCCGCCGACCATTAACTACCACACGCCCGATTCCGCCTGCGATCTTGATTACACGCCCAATCGCGCGGTTCGCGCCGACCTTACCTGGGCGCTTTCGACCAACCTAGGCTTTGGCGGGCACAACGCCGCCATCGCGCTGCGTAGATATACGAGGAGCTAGAGCATGGATTCCAAAAGACTTGCCGAGATAGCCGATGTGATGGAGGACCGCGGCCTCACGCGCGTACGCGTTGAGGAGCCCGATGGCACCGCGGTCGAACTCGAGCGCGCGAGTGTGGCGCAGCCGGTTGCCGTGCCCATGCCTATGCCGGGTGCCGTGGCCGCTCAAGTTGCAGCTCCCACAGTCGCGCCTGCCGCACCGGAACCCGCCACGCAGACACCTGCCGCCGCGCCGGAGCCCAAGGGCACCGAGGTGACTGCTCCCATGGTGGGCGTCTTCTATGCTGCCCCTGCGCCGGGCGACGAGCCATTTGTGCGCGTGGGCTCCAAGGTCAAGGCCGGCGAGACCCTCTGCATCATCGAGGCCATGAAGGTTCTCAACGAGGTGACGGCCGAGGCAGACGGTGAGGTGCTCGAGATCTGCGTGGCCGACGGCGACCTCGTGGAGTTTGGCAGCTGCCTCATGAGGATCGGATAGGTGATATCCATGAACAAAGAAGAGCTCAAGAAGCTGTTACCGCATCGCGAGCCGATGCTTTTGCTCGACGAAGCCGAGCTGGTGGGCGACGAGGCCCACGGCAAGATCACGATTACAGGCGACGAGTACTTTTTGCAGGGACATTTTCCGGGAAACCCGGTCGTTCCCGGCGTGATTCAGTGCGAGATGCTCGCCCAGAACTGCTGCGTGCTGCTGATGGGCGATGAGGAGGCGCGCGGCGCGACGCCGTTCTACACGAGTCTGGACAAGGTGCGCTTTAAGCGTCCGGTGCGCCCGGGCGACACGGTGGATCTAGTGTGCTCCATCACGCGTGCGCGCGGGCCGTTCCGCTTTGCGACGGGTACTGCGAGCGTCAACGGTGAGGTTTGCTGCCGCGCCGATATGTCTTTTGCACTCATGCACGAAAGTTAAGGAAGGCTCCATGTTCGACAAAGTGCTCATCGCCAACCGCGGCGAAGTTGCGGTCCGTGTTATCCGCGCGTGCCGCGATATGGGCATCAAGACCGTCGCCGTTTATTCCACGGCCGATGCGGACGCGCTACACGTGCAGCTTGCCGACGAGGCGTATTGCATCGGCGGCCCGCGTCTTGCCGAGAGCTACCTCAACGACGATGCCGTGCTCACCTGTGCCGTAAAGTCGGGAGCTAAGGCAATTCATCCCGGCTATGGCTTCTTTTCCGAGAAGGCGAGCTTCGTGCGCGACTGCGACAAGTTCGGTCTGGCGTTTGTCGGTCCTTCGGCCGAGGTGATCGACAGCATGGGCGACAAGGACGCCGCACGCCGAACGGCCGCTGCTGCGGGCGTGCCCATCGTGCCGGGCTGCGATTTGCTCAAAAGCCCCGAGGAAGCAACGGCCGAGGCCGAGCGCATCGGCTGCCCCGTGCTTATTAAGGCGCGCGCGGGCGGCGGCGGTCGCGGTATTCGCAAGGTCGAGCGCGTGGAAGATGCGGCAAAGGCGTTCATCGAGGCGCGTGCCGAGGGTGAGGCCGTTTTTGGCGACGGCGAGTGCTACATGGAGAAGTTCGTTGCGCCGGCGCATCACGTTGAGGTACAGATTATGGCCGATAAGCAGGGCCATGTGTTTTCGCTCGGCGAGCGCGAGTGCTCGGTGCAGCGCCGCAACCAAAAGCTGATCGAGGAGAGCCCCGCGCCGTGCCTCGACGGACGCGATGATATTCGCGCGCGCATGCACAAGGCCGCGCGCGACCTGGCTCGTGCCGTTGGCTATGAGGGCGCTGGCACCATCGAGTTTTTGTACTCAGATGACGGCAATTTCTACTTTATGGAAATGAACACGCGCTTGCAGGTGGAGCATCCGGTTACGGAGTTTGTGACCGATACCGACCTGGTCAAGTGGCAGCTGCGCGTGGCTGCCGGCCAGCCTCTGCCCTTTGAGCAGGAGGACGTACCGGTCCGCAACCACGCCATGGAGTGCCGCATCAATGCCGAAACGCCGGACTTTCTACCGTCATGTGGAACGGTCACCGCGTTGCGTGTGCCGGGTGGTCCGCGCGTGCGCTGGGATTCCGCCATGTTTACCGGAGCGAAAGTTCCGCCGTACTACGACTCCATGCTCGGCAAGCTCATCGTGTGCGCGCCCACGCGTGACGGTGCCATTCGCAAGATGCGCTCGGCCCTGGGCGAGCTCGTGATTGAGGGCGTGAGCGAAAATAGCGAGCTTCAGCTCGACGTGCTGGCAAACGACGAGTTTTTGTCGGGCATGTATCACACCGATCTGATGGGGCATCTCTATGCTGATGAATAGAAAAGCGAAGACGGTCAATGTCCTTGAGGGGCCGATAACCGAGTCGTGCGCCGAGTTCCCCGCGCGCCACGTGTTTGTCAAATGCCCGGAGTGCCGCCGTGTGATCGATGAGGCGCGCCTGCACGACAACCTCGAGGTCTGCCCTCGTTGCGGCAAACACTTTCGCGTGAGCGGTCGCGCGCGCATGCGCATGACGGTCGACGCGGGTACCTTTGAGGAATGGGATGCCAATCTGGCGTCGAAGGACTTCCTCTCGTTTCCCGGTTATGCCGACAAGCTTAAGAGCGTGAGCGAGCGTTCGGGCGAGCGCGATGCCGTTGTGTGCGGCAGGGGCAAAATCTGCGGCTGCGATACCGCGCTCTTCTTTATGGATGCCAACTTTATGATGGGCTCAATGGGCTCCGTGGTGGGCGAGAAGATCTGTCGTGTCTTTGAGCGCGCGGCCGAGTTGGGGCTGCCGGTCGTTGGCTTTACCGTATCGGGCGGCGCCCGCATGCAGGAGGGCGTGACCTCGCTCATGCAGATGGCCAAGATTTCTGCGGCGGTTAGGCGCCACAGCGAGGCGGGCGGCCTGTATATCACGGTGCTCACCGATCCCACGACCGGAGGTGTAACCGCGAGCTTTGCCATGGAGGGCGACATTATCCTGGCCGAGCCCGATGCCCTGACGGCATTTGCCGGCCCGCGCGTGATCGAGCAGAACATGCACAAGCGTCTGCCCAAGGGATTCCAGCGTTCCGAGTTTTTGCTGGAGCACGGCTTTTGCGATGCCGTTGTTCCGCGTGGTGAGATTGCGCTCACGGTAGGCGAGCTGCTGGCGCTGCACGAAGGGCACGCGCCCGGCCTGGGGGCACCGCATGAGATCGTGCATACGGGTCGTCGCGACAAAAAGCTGGGACACTTGTTTAAGCGCTCGGCCGCACCAAAAAGCGCGCTCGAAATCGTCAAACAGACTCGCTCGGCGAACCGCGCCACGGCAGGCGAGATGATCTCGTTGGGTCTCGACGGATTCGTAGAGCTGCACGGCGACCGCTACTTTGGCGACGATGCTGCCGTGGTGGGCGGCATCGGCTGGAAAGACGGGCGACCCGTGACGGTTATCGCCATCGAGCGCGGTACCACGACCAAAGAGCGCATGCGTCGCAACTTTGGCATGGCGCATCCCGAGGGCTACCGCAAGGCACGTCGCCTGATGCACCAAGCCGAGAAATTTGGTCGGCCGGTTCTGTGCCTGGTTGATACTTCGGGCGCGTTTTGCGGCATCGGTGCCGAGGAGCGCGGCCAGGGCGAGGCGATTGCCCAGAATCTCATGGAGATGAGCGGCCTTAAGACGCCGATTGTCTCGGTGGTGACAGGCGAGGGCGGCTCTGGTGGCGCGCTGGCGCTGTCCGTGGCCGACCGCATCCTGATGCTCTCGAGCTCGGCCTATTCGGTCGTGAGCCCCGAGGCCTGTGCGTCGATCCTGTGGAAGGATACCGAGCGCGCGAATGAGGCCGCTGAGGCGCTTAAGCTCACGGCCCCCGATCTGTTGGCGCTCGGCATCATCGACGGCATTGTTGACGATAGGGGCCTGTCGCATGAGGAGATCGCCGGTGTCGTCATGTCCTCGGCATTTGATGCCTTCGATACGCTTGGGCAGCTCGACGACGCGACCCTCACAAACCTCCGCTACGAAAAGTACCGCGCAATCGGTCAGTACCGCACGATGTGACAAAGGGACAGTCCGCATGTCACATTGGGAAAGGCGTTCCATGTCACAAGTTTCTAACACCTCGTTTACAACGACGGTTTCATCAAACGCCATGGCCGTGGTGGACTATCTGTCCAAAAGCATGATGTCGGCGTTGCCGTTTATTGTCTGCGCGGCGCTGTTCCGCACCGTTGCCGTCATTATGGGCGAAGGCATGCTTGGTCTATGGCCTGCCGATTCCGAAATCTATCGCCTGTTTTACAGCTGGCTGTATAACGCCGGCTACTACTTTTTGCCCATTTATCTTGGTTGGGCCGCTGCCCGCCAGCTCGGTTGCTCGGAGCAGCTGGGCATGATGCTGGGCGGCGTATTGATTGTGCCCGATCTGCTTAAGCTCGTCGATGCCGCATCGACGACGGGGGCATCGATGACTTTCGTGTATGGTCTGCTTCCCGCGCCGGTCAACGATTACACAACGACTGTTATTCCGGTTCTCATCTCGGTACCCGTGCTATGGCGAGTGGAGTGTTTCTTCCAGCGCGTTATCCCTAAGGCCGTGGCGTTTTCGTTTGTTCCGTTTGCAACCATGCTCGTCATGGTTCCGGTCTCGCTGTGTATTACGGCGCCGGCGGGCAGCTATCTGGGCATGCTGTTGGGACAGCTTATGTTTATGCTTGGCAATTCCGGTGGCATCGTGTCGCTGCTCACGCTTATGGGGCTTGCCGCGGGTTGGGAGTTTCTTAAGATCGCGGGTGTCAGCAACGTTGTCCTATCGCTCGCCTATGCGCAGTTTATGAGTGTGGGAACGGATTCGTGCATTCTGATCGCCGCGACGATGGCGACGTTCGCCGTTTGGGGTATGCCCTTTGGCGCGTCGCTCCGCGTTGCGGATAAGGACGAGAAGGCGCTCATGCTGGGCTATTCAATCTCGGGTATTCTTGGCGGCGTAAGCGAGCCAGCGCTGTACGGATGCGGCTTTAAATATGGCAGGTGTCTGACGTGCATGGCCGTTGGCGGCGCCGTCGGAGGCCTTGTTGCGGCCGTAGGCCACGTTACGGCTTATACTATCGGTATGACGAATGTCCTTATGGTCATTGGCTTTGCCACGGGCGGCATTTCGAACCTGCTGTGGTGCTGCGCTGCCGGTGGCACGGCATTTGCGGTGTCTGCGGCGCTGAGCTGCTGTTTTGGCGTGGTGCCGACAAAGGTGCAGGCGGCAGAAGACGAAGTTGATTCGCTCGAAACAGTGGCGAGCGCTGCTGAAGCAAACGCATAAATCTGTGCGACAAAAGGACGATTCCTTTGTCATATTCCAAGGCTGCGGCCCGTGTGGGTTGCGGCCTTTTTGTATCTGGGGGACAAAGTGGCTACACTACAATCCGTTTGAGCAATAGATATATAGGTAGTACCGTGGGGGCGGATGCAGATGGTCGAGTGGATTGTTCGTCGTGCGCAGGGCGACCGTGCACGCGTGGGAACGTTGACGGGCATGGTGTGTATTCTCGCCAATGTGGCACTATGCGCTGCGAAGGGTGCAATTGGCGTGCTGTCGGGATCGGTTTCGATTGTGGCGGACGCTATGAACAACCTGTCTGATGCCAGCTCGAACATCGTGAGCGTGCTTGGCTTTAAGCTGGCGGGCAAGCCGGCCGACCCCGAGCATCCTTACGGACATGGCCGCTACGAGTATCTCTCGGGTCTGGTCGTGGCGGCGCTCGTGCTGCTGATTGGCGTTGAGCTGGTGAAGTCCTCGGTTGAGCGCATCATCCACCCCGAACCTGTCGAGTTCTCGCTTGCCCTGGTGGCAGTCTTGGTGCTTTCGATGATTGTTAAGCTCTGGATGGCGGCCCTCAACCAAAAGCTCGGCGATCGCATTGAGTCCGAGACGCTGCATGCGACCGCTCAGGACTCAAAGAACGATGTCCTAGCTACGGGCGCCGTGCTGGCGTGCGCAATTGTTTCGCAGGTGACGCACATCAATCTTGACGCATGGGTCGGCCTTGCCGTTGGCGCCTATATTGGCTGGAGCGGCTTTGAGCTTATCCAGGATACGGTGAGCCCGCTTTTGGGCCAGGCGCCCGATCCTAAGCTGGTCAAGCACATTCGAGACAAGATCATGAGCTACCCCGGCGTTTTGGGCGTTCACGATCTGATGGTTCACGACTACGGCCCGGGCAGGAAGTTCGCAAGCGCTCACGCTGAGATGGCAGCCGAGGCAAGCCCGCTGGAAAGTCACGACACGCTCGATAACATCGAGCAGTCGTTTAGAAACGAAGACGGCATGATCGTCACGCTCCATTACGACCCCATCGTGACCGACGACACCAAAGTGGCGAGCATGCGCCTGCGCATCAACGCCATGGCTCAGGAGATTGATAGCCGCCTTTCGATTCACGACTTGCGTTGCGTACCGGGCCCCACGCACACCAATGTGATTTTTGACTGCGTGCGACCCTCGGATTTGGCGATGAGCGCCGAGGACCTAAAGCGCGCGTTGGCGAAACGTGTCGAATCGGAATATCCCAAGTCGATTGCCAAGATCACGATCGACGAAGACTACGTAGGGCATACCCACGAGTAAGGCTGTGCCGGCAAAGCAGGTTATGCAGAAGGGGAGAGCATGAAGAAGCTGTATCTACTCCGCCACGGTCAGACGGAGTTCAACGTCAAAAAGCTGGTCCAGGGCCGCTGCGATTCACCGCTGACCGACCTGGGTCGTCAGCAAGCCGGGATGGCAGCCGCGTGGCTCAAAGCCCACAACGTCGTTCCCGACAAAGTGGTCTCTTCGCCCTTAGGCCGAGCCATGGACACGGCAAGTCTCGTCGCAACCGAACTCCTCGGCCGGGATGCAGCAGTCGAGCCCTGCGAAGGCATCATCGAGCGCAGCTACGGCACCTTCGAAGAAGGCCCCCACGACGCCCTACCCACCGACGTCTGGGACCCCGGCGAGGACCTGATCCCATTTGGCGGAGAAGGAAGCCATGCCCTGCAGGAGCGCATGGTGGGCACCCTCACCAATCTCATGGGCGCCGAGGGCATCGAAACCCTCCTAGCAGTAAGCCACGGCAGCGCCAGCCGCCAATTCATCAAGGCTGCAGCCCCAGAGGGCTTCGAGCTCCCAACAAAACTCCCCAACTGCGCCATTATGATTTTCGATTTTGATGAGGCGGAGCCACAAGTAGAGGGCGAGCCAATGCAATGCAAGTTCACCCTCCAGCAAATAGTGGACCCCCAACAAAGTCATTAGCCTGAGCGAGCAGAGTTAAGCAGACATCAACGTGTCGTCTCCCGAGCACGGCGGAGGGCCGGAGAAATATATTAAGGTCATCGCGAGTTCCGCACGCAAAGGAGAGCACTTAATGTGCTCTCCGTCTTGCGCAGGACTGTAGAGCAGGGACCTTAATATATTTCTCCGGCCCTCCGCCGTGCTCGGGAGCCATCCACGCACTTTACCTGCGTAAACAATGTGAGTGAAATATGAATCTCGATGGATACGCCCGCAGCCGTGTATACTAAACAGCTGTGTGAAACCAGGGGAGTATTCTGGCTGGACAAAATGCCTGCTTAATAGGGTTGTCAGGTAGTCCGGGCGAAATACAAGGCTGGGGAGCACGTCGTGTAAGTAGTGGTCCTCTAGGGGCGTACGCTCGGTGGTGTACGCATTGTCCCAAGACCACGCGAGAGTTGGGATCATATCTTGATCAGCATGATTCTCGGCCGCAAGATTGGCATGACCCAGGTTTGGGACGAGGACGACAACGTCGTTCCCGTCACGGTCATCCAGGCTGGCCCCTGCGCTGTCTCGCAGGTTAAAACTCAGGCAACCGACGGCTATGACGCCGTCCAGATCGGTTTCGGCGACATCAAGGCCAAGAACGTGAACAAGCCCATGGCTGGTCACTTCGCCAAGGCTGGCGTCGAGCCTGTCCGCTTCCTTCGTGAGGTCCGCGTCGAGAACGGCGAGGAGCACAAGGTCGGCGAGGTCGTCACCGTCGCTGATTTCGCTGATGTCGAGAAGGTCGACGTCATCGGTACCTCCAAGGGTAAGGGCTTCCAGGGTCGCATCAAGCGCTGGGGTCAGCGCCGCGGTCCTATGACGCATGGTTCTCACTTCCAGCGTCACCCCGGTTCTATCGGTCAGTGCGCCTATCCTGCGCGCGTCCTCAAGGGCGTCAAGATGGCCGGTCACATGGGTAACGAGCGCGTTACCGTCAAGAACCTTTCCGTTGTCCGCATCGATGCCGAGCAGAACCTCATCTTGGTCAAGGGCGCTGTCCCGGGTGCCAAGAATGGTCTCGTCGCCATCCGTATGGCCTAAGGGCCCAGCCCATTTAGCCCAGCGTCATACCAAGGAGAACACTTAAATGGCAAAGTTTGAAGTAAAGAACAGCGAGGGCAAGAAGGTCGCCGAGGCCGAGCTCGCCGCTGAGGTGTACGGCATCGAGCCGAACATCCACGTTATGCACCACATCGTCAAGTGCCAGATGGCCTCTTGGCGTCAGGGCACCCAGTCCGCTAAGGGCCGCTCTGAGGTTTCCGGTGGCGGCAAGAAGCCTTGGCGTCAGAAGGGCACCGGCCGTGCCCGCCAGGGTTCCATCCGTGCTGCCCAGTGGCGTCACGGTGGCGTTGTCTTCGCCCCCAAGCCCCGTTCCTACGCTAAGCGTATGAACAACAAGGAGGTCAAGCTGGCTATGCGCTCCGCGCTGTCCGCCAAGCTGGCCGATGGCGAGCTCGTGCTCGTCGACGACTACGGCTTCGAGAAGCCTTCCACCAAGGCTGCCGTTGCCATGCTCAAGGCTCTTGGCCTTGAGGGCAAGCGTCTGACCATCATCGTTCGCGATGAGGACGTCAACGCCTACCTGTCGTTCCGCAATATTCCCAAGACGTTCATCATCACCGCTGACGAGGCCAACACCTACGATCTCGTCAACAACAACGCTGTGCTGATGCCCGCCGACATCGCCGCTCACTTCGGGGAGGTGCTTGCATAAATGACCGCCCACGAGATCATCATCCGTCCGATCGTGTCCGAGCGTTCCTTCTCCGGCATGGAGCTGAACAAGTACACGTTCGAGGTCGCCAAGGATGCTAACAAGTATCAGATCAAGGACGCTGTCGAGGAGATCTTCGGCGTCAAGGTCGTTCGCGTGAACACCCTGACGGTCAAGCCCAAAACCAAGCGTGTGCGCTATGTCGCCGGCAAGACCCGTTCTTGGAAGAAGGCCATCGTCACGCTGGCCGAGGGCGACACCATCGAGGTCTTTGGCAATCAGGCCTAAGACTCGCTGCTGTTGAGTGAGCTCATGCCTCCCAAATAGGGGAGGCGAGAGCTCAAGGTTTCGGGCGTATAAAATGGACACGCCCGGAACCGTGTATACGTCCGGTGTCATCGCACCCGAGGCAGAACCTCGAATCCCTGTCTGCGATGGCTAACGGATTCCTATTGAAAGGGATTGTAATGGCTGTAAAGCACCTTAAGCCGACCTCCGCTGGTAGGCGTTGGCAGACGATCTCCGATTTCTCCGAGATCACCTGCACCAAGCCCGAGAAGTCCCTTCTCGAGCCCCTGCCCAAGAAGGCCGGTCGTAACAACAACGGCCGCATCACCACCCGCCACCAGGGCGGCGGCGTGAAGCGTCGTTACCGCGTGATCGACTTCAAGCGCAACAAGGACGGCGTGCCCGCCAAGGTTGCCACGATCGAGTACGATCCGAACCGTTCCGCTCGCATCGCTCTGCTGCACTACGCTGACGGTGAGAAGCGCTACATCCTGGCCCCCAAGGGCCTCGAGGTCGGTCAGACCATCATGTCCGGTTCTGACGCCGACATCAAGCCGGGCAACGCTCTGCCCCTCGCCGACATCCCCGTCGGTACGCTCATCCACGCCGTCGAGTTCCAGCCGGGCAAGGGCGCTGCTATCGCCCGTTCCGCCGGTAACTCCTGCCAGCTGATGGGTAAGGAGGGCAAGTACGCTATCGTCCGTATGCCTTCCTCCGAGATGCGCCGCATCCTCGTTACCTGCCGCGCCACCGTCGGTGAGGTCGGCAACGCCGATCACGCCAACATCGTCATCGGCAAGGCCGGCCGTAAGCGTCACATGAACGTGCGCCCGACCGTCCGCGGTACCGTCATGAACCCTGTCGACCACCCGCACGGCGGTGGCGAGGGCAAGAACCACACCTCTGGTCGTCCCTCTGTTACCCCCTGGGGTAAGCCGACGAAGGGCCTTCGTACGCGCAAGAAGAAGAAGGTCTCGAACCAGCACATCATTCGTCGCCGTAAGAAGTAATTTCGGATACCGAGTTTTAGGAGAAAGCACTTATGAGCAGAAGTCTCAAAAAGGGCCCGTTCGTGGAGACTCGCCTTCTCTCGCGTATCACCGCGATGAACGAGGCTGGCAAGAAGGACGTCGTGAAGACCTGGTCCCGCGCGTCCACCATCTTCCCCGAGATGGTTGGTCACACCATCGCCGTCCACGACGGCCGCAAGCATGTGCCCGTGTATGTTACCGAGTCCATGGTTGGTCACAAGCTCGGCGAGTTCGCGCCGACTCGTACGTTCCGTGGCCACAAGGCCAAATAGGGGGTTAACCGTAAATGGCAACTAAGTCTATTGAAACTGAGGCCACCGAGGTTCGCGCCGTCGCTAAGTACGTGCGTGTTTCCCCCAGCAAGGCCCGCCTGGTGGTCGATCTGATCCGCCGCAAGCCTGTCACTCAGGCCTTCGACATCCTCCACTTCTGCGACCGCGCCGTCGCCGTGGATGTCGAGAAGGTTCTCCGTTCCGCCGTTGCGAACGCCGAGAACAACAACGGTCTGCGTGCCGACAACCTGGTTGTCGCCGCTGCCTATGTTGACGAGGGTCCGACGCTTAAGCGCATCCGTCCCCGCGCCAAGGGTTCCGCTTCTCGCATTCTGAAGCGTACTTCCCACATCACCGTCGTCGTTGCTCCTCGAAAGGAGGCGTAAAGCTGTATGGGTCAGAAAGTCTACCCCACCGGCTTCCGTCTTGGCATCACCGAGAACTGGCGCTCCCGCTGGTTCGCAGAGAAGGATTACGCTAAGACCCTCGGTAACGATCTCGAGATCCGCAAGTACCTCGAGAAGCGTCTTTCCCGCGCAGCTGTCTCCCGCGTCGAGATCGAGCGCGCTGGCGACAAGGTGAAGGTCATCATCCTCACTGCTCGCCCCGGCGTTGTCATCGGTAAGAAGGGTGCCGAGATCGATACCCTCCGCACCGAGCTCGAGAAGGTCGCTGGCGTCTCCAAGGGCCAGCTCTCCGTCGACGTTGTCGAGATCAAGCGCCCCGAGCTCGACGCCAACCTCGTTGCTCAGTCTATCGCCGAGCAGCTCGAGGGCCGCGTTGCCTTCCGTCGCGCTATGCGCAAGGCTGTCCAGTCCGCCCGCAAGGCTGGCGCTAAGGGCATCCGTATCCAGTGCTCCGGTCGTCTCGGCGGTGCCGAGATGGGCCGTCGTGAGTGGTACCGCGAGGGCCGCGTGCCTCTGCACACCCTCCGTGCCAAGATCGACTACGGCACGGCTGTCGCCAGCACCACCATGGGCGCTTGCGGCGTGAAGGTCTGGATCTACCTGGGCGAGAAGCTCCCGGGCCAGCCTGTTCCCAACCCTGCACTCGAGGGCTCTTCCCGTCCTCGTCGTCGTAACTCCGAGAGGAGGGGTCAGTAGTGCTTGCCCCTAAGCGTATTCTTCACCGCAAGGTGCAGCGTGGCTCCATGAAGGGCCAGGCCAAGGGTAATACCGAGCTGCATTTCGGCGAGTTTGGTATCCAGGCTCTCGAGGCCCATTGGATCACCAACCGTCAGATCGAGGCCGCTCGTATTGCCATGACCCGCTACATGAAGCGTGGCGGTCGTGTCTACATCACGATCTTCCCCGATAAGCCCATCACCAAGAAGCCTGCCGAGACTCGCATGGGTTCTGGTAAGGGTAACCCCGAGGAGTGGGTGGCCGTCGTCAAGCCCGGCCGCATCATGTTCGAGGTCAAGGGCGTGCCCGAGGAGGTCGCTCGCGAGGCTCTGCGTCTTGCACAGCACAAGCTTCCCATCAAGACCAAGATTGTTGCTGCTAAGAACGCTGAGCAGCGCATCGAGAAGGAGATGGCTGAGGAGGCCGCTCTCGAGGCCAAGTGGGCTGCTGAGGACGCCGCCGCCGCCAAGGAGGAGAACTAATGAAGCCCGCAGAGATTCGTGAGCTCTCGGACGCTCAGCTCGTTGAGAAGCTGAAGGAAATGCGCGCCGAGCTCTTTAACCTTCGTTTCCAGATGGCCACCAGCCAGCTGGACAACACCGCTCGCGTCAACACCGTGAAGAAGGACATCGCTCGCGTCCTCACGGAGCAGCGCGCCCGCGAGATCGCAGCGGAGAAGTCCGCTGTCGCCGAGTAGGACCTAAGGAGAGAACATGACTGATTCGCGTAACTCGCGTAAGGTCCGTACGGGTGTCGTTACCTCCGTCTCCGGTGCCAAGACCATTGTTGTCACCATCACCGAGCGCAAGCGTCACCCCAAGTACGGCAAGATGATGACCAGCTCCAAGAAGCTGCACGCTCACGACGAGGAGTGCACGGCTGGCGTGGGCGACACCGTCCGCGTTATGGAGACCCGTCCTATGTCCAAGATGAAGCGTTGGCGCCTCATCGAGGTCGTCGAGCGCGCTAAATAAGCAGTCGCTCTTACGACTTGTACGTTTCCGAAGATGTGCGTATGCCTGGCTTGCATACCACGGGCCGTATACAGGCTGCGCACCTCTCTTCGGTTCTTAGTTCGGAGGAACATCTACCATGATTCAGATGCAAACCATGCTGAACGTCGCCGACAACTCCGGCGCTCGCAAGATTCGCTGCATCAAGGTGCTTGGCGGTTCCAAGCGTCGTTATGCAGGCATCGGCGATGTGTTCATCGGTGCTGTCCAGGAGGCTACCCCTGGCGCCAACGTCAAGAAGAAGGACGTTGTCCGTTGCGTCGTCGTTCGCACCGTTAAGGAGATCCGCCGCAAGGATGGCTCCTACATTCGCTTTGATGAGAACGCCTGCGTTGTCATCAACAACGATGGTTCGCCCGTCGGCACCCGTATCTTCGGGCCCGTCGCTCGCGAGCTTCGTGACAAGAAGTACATGAAGATCGTCTCGCTCGCTCCCGAGACCCTGTAGTTAGGGGAGATATATGTATATCAAGAAGGGCGATAAGGTCCAGGTTCTCTCTGGTAAGGATCGCGGCAAGCAGGGCGTTATCCTGCGTGCTCTCCCCGCCGAGAACAAGGTCGTTGTCGAGGGCGTTTCGGTCGTCAAGAAGGCCGTCAAGCCCAACGCTGCCAACCAGCAGGGTGGTATCGTTTCGCAGGAGGCTCCCATCGATGCCTCCAACGTCAATCTCGTTTGCCCCGAGTGCGGTAAGGTTACCCGCGTCGGTCACGAGAAGGACGGCAAGAACAAGCTGCGCGTCTGCAAGAAGTGCGGCCACAAGTTCTAAGCTGCCCGCAACATCAAGTTGCTAGCAAAGGCCCGGATGCCCCACGGCACCCGGGCCTTTTTCTATCCCTACTCATTGCACTCATTGGGGACAGACTTAAATGAGTGGGGTAGCCGTTGGGGAAGGTCCTTCGCGGGCAGGGCGATCTTCATGGCATTCCTAGGGTCCTTTCGACCGATATCTCCTGTGCAAATCTTCCGGCCTGAGACGTATCGGGGATCAACCTACTGGATGCATCAAGCATAGATTCTTATCCGCCTAAGAGCCAATATCGGTCGCGCGTCGTGCTCTGTAAATTGCATGCTTGCGTGTCTGTGCGCGTTCCTTTGCGTTTTATTGCGCACCCCCGCGTATATATGCGCCGTTTACGGGGAAAAAATGACCGTTTAGAGGTAAGATACGCAAAAACGCGCATAGACGCGCGTGTTTGTGCGAATATAGAGCTATCAGAAATGCAAGACGTTCTATGACACAGGAGGCACATATGGCAGATTCCAAGCAGGCTCCGCTCGACGCCGCGGCAGCCGCCAAAGCAGCGTTCGCTTCGGTCCAGGACAAGTCGTTCCCCGACGATATTTTTACGGCTCCCGAGCTTCGTTGGGCCGTGATCGGTTGCGGCGTTATCGCCAACCAGATGGCTCAGTCCCTCGCTCTTGCCGGTCGCAAGCTTGCGGGCGTTGCCAACCGTACGCTGTCCAAGGCTCAGGCTTTTGCCGAGCAGTATGGCGTCGAGAAGGTCTACGACACGGTTGAGGACCTCTACGCCGATCCTGACATCGACGCCGTCTATATCACCACGCCGCACAACACTCATATCACCTATCTGCGCGCTGCCCTGGCAGCCGGCAAGCACGTGCTCTGCGAGAAGGCCATTACCCTCAACTCCGCCGAGCTCGACGAGGCCCGTGCCATTGCCGACGAGCACAACGTGGTCCTTATGGATGCCACCACGGTGCTCCACATGCCGCTGTATCAGGAGCTGCGCCGCCGCATGGATGCCGGTGAGTTTGGCCGCATGAATCTCGCCCAGCTCAACTTTGGCAGCTATAAGGAGTACGGCGACCTGAGCAACCGCTTCTACAACCGTAGTCTTGCCGGCGGCGCCATGCTCGATATTGGCGTGTATGCACTGTCCGTCATGCGCCTCTTTATGGCAAGCCAGCCCGCTGAGGTCGTTTCGCTGGGCAACACCTGTGAGACCGGTGTCGACGTTGCGGGCGGCATCGTCTGCCGTAATGCCGAGCAGCAGCTGGGCGTCGTGAGTCTTACGCTTCACTCCAAGCAGCCCAAGCGCTCGATTATTAGCTTCGATAAGTGCTATATCGAGGTCAACGAGTATCCACGTGCCGATCACGCGAACATCGTGTGGACTGCGAACGGCCATCGCGAGGAGGTCCACGCCGGCACCGAGGCTTACGCCCTGTGCTACGAGATGGCCGATCTTGAGAAGGCCGTTGCCGGCGACGACTCCAAGCGCGAGCAGCTGGATTATGCTTCTGATGTTATGGAGCTTATGACCAAGCTTCGCGCCGACTGGGGAGTCGTGTACCCCGAGGAGGAGTAAGCGATGCTAGCGGAAGATAGGCTCAACGCGATTGTGTCGATGGTGCAGCAGGCTGGCTCGGTTACTGTGCCAGAGCTTGCCGATACCCTGGGCGTGACGGCGTCTACCATTCGGCGCGACCTGCAGACGCTCGATCGAGCGCACCGCATCGCCAAGGTCCACGGTGGAGCGACGAGTCTTGAGCGCGCGCATGTGACGCGCAACCTAACGCTCAATGAGCGCAGCGACCTCCATAACGACGATAAAGAGCGTATCTGCGCCCGCGCTGCGGCGCTTGTGGAGCCCGAGAGCTTTGTATACATCGACTCGGGCTCGACGACGCTCAAGCTCATCGAGCATCTTCCACACCTTGAAGGTGTCACCTTTGTGACCGATTCCGTGCTTCACGCTCAGCACCTTGCTTTGCGCGGCATGCGTACCGTGGTGTTGGGTGGCGAGCTCAAACCCGAGACCGAGGCACTCGTTGGCCCCGATGCCTTGGCAACCTTAGACCGCTACAACTTCAACTGTGGCTTCTGGGGCTCCAACGGCATTGCCGCCGAGCAGGGTTTTACGACTCCCGATATCGAGGAAGCGCAGGTCAAGCGTATCTCGATGCGCCATACGGCCAAACGCTTCGTAATCTCGGACGCCAGTAAATTTGGCATGGTGGCGCCCGTCAAGTTCGCGGACTTCCGTGACGCAACGATTATTACCGCAGGCGATGTCCCTGCCAAGTACCGGGCAATGGACAACGTCATCACGGTCTAACAGCAGGGGACGGGCTAAGGCCAAAACCACCGCGAAGGGGCAGGAACCTTTGTGGTGGTTTTGACGTTTGTCAGATAAAACCTGCCAAAATAAACCTGTCCCTTTTCGGCAGGTTTTAGGGCTCCCAGGGGCAGGGGGCTTCGATGTGGATGTGCTCGCCGGTTACGGGATGCGTAAAGGACACGCTGTGGGCATGGAGCATGAGGCCGCAGGGGCGCGGCGTTCCGTACAGGTCGTCGCCAACTAGGGGATGATGCTCGCTTGCCAGGTGCACGCGAATCTGATGCTTGCGGCCGGTGAGCAGCTCGACATCGATATATGAGCGCGTGGGCAGGCCGCGGCGGCTCTTAAGGCGCTTGAGCACCTTCACGCGCGTTTGAGACGGCTTGCCGCTGGCGCCGACGCGCATCTTTCGGCTGTCGTGACGGTCGCGGGCGATGGGCTTGTCGATGAGCTTTTCGTTCCAGTCGATCTTGCCCTCGGCGAGCGCCAGGTAGTGCTTTTCGAACGCGTGGTCGATGACCATCTGGTCAAAGGCGGGCTGCGTCTGCTTGTCGAGCGAGAACAGCACCACGCCGGTGGTGTTGCGGTCCAGGCGATTGAGCGGCTGCATGTCGGTCGCGGCAAAGCCATCGCCCATCGCCAACAGCAGGTCGCTGGCGTAGTCGGTGAGCGTGCGCTCGCCGGTGCCGTCGCCGTGGACGATCATGCCGGCGGGCTTGTCGATGGCCATGAGCCAGGCGTCGCAATAGAGGACTTGAGGTTCTTCGTTCACGTGTAAGCCTTTCGGTTAGCTAATTCCCACAAACATGCAGCCCGAGGTGGCGCCGCGCAGGCGGGCAGCTGGCTTGCGGCCGGCTTGAGCCGCCTCGACGGCGCGACGGACGCGGGCGACGGCACGGCCCACCTCATCCGTCTCGAGCAGCGTTCCGTCCACCATGAGACGACGCACGCCAGCATCGAGCAGCTGAGGAACCTGCGGCGTGAGGTCGATGGGGTAGGCGTCGTACAGGCGAGAGCGGCCGTGGATGTCGGTGCGGACGGGCATGACCTTTCCGTCGATATTCTTGAGCGAGAGCTTGCGGGCACGCAGGCGGCAGTTGGCACAATCGTGGATGCAGCCGTTGACAACCTGCAGAATGCAATGCTCGCTTGTCATGACGCGCGGCCGGCCAAAGACGGTGATGCCCAGAGCCGCGGGCGCGGTGGCGCCGAGCGAGACAATCTCGTCGAGCGTGATCTCGGGCGAGAGCCAAAACGCACCGGCTCCGCGCTCGGCAAGCGCCTCCATGCAGGGCGTGTTGTGTACCGGCAGGCAAGAGCGAATCTCGGCCGTGGCGCCAACCTGGGCGGCCAGGGCAAGCTCAGAGATGTTGCCAATAGCGACCGTGGCGCCGGCAACAACCCATGGGTCAACGCGGACGTGGTCAACGGCGCGGCAGACCTCATCGAGCACGGGTACGATGCCCTGCTCAAACGTATCGGCGGTGGAGAGCTTGGCCGCATCGAGCGCGTCGGTGGTCATGTAGATGCGCGTTGCACCCTCCGCCCGCGCCGCCTCGGCGGCCTCGAGCGAGGTGACGGTGGCGCAGATCTGCGGCTCGTCGCGGTAGTGCTCGGGCGCGGGGCGGGAATCACTGGTGACAATCGCCGGCAGCTCGAGCGTTTTTGCGCGCTCCGCGTACGGCGCCAGAATGGCCTCTTCCAGCGCCTTGCAAGCGGCGGCGCGCACCTTATGTACGGCGGAGAAGCCCATGCCGCAGCCCTCATCGAGTGCCACATCAAAGCTTGCGGCCTCAAAGGGCGAGGAACCCATGCGGCCCACATGCTCAACCAGATCGGACGCCTCGACCGCGCGGGTCTTGGCGGCCTCGACGGTAAAGCCCGTGGCCGTGGCCGTAAGCGATGGGTCGTCGCAGCAAGTAAGCGTGACGGCAAACGGTTCGCCCAGACGCGCCACAACGGTTACATCAACGGCGCGGCGGCGCAGCACGTCGCGCTTGAGCGCGGCGCCGGCGGCGTCGATGGCGCGCTGGCTGCGGATGACACGCACGCGGCAGCCCTCGGGCATGCTGCGGGGCACGCGACACTCGATGATGTCACCGGCGGCGGCATCATCGGTAGCGATAGTGGTGAGGAACTGGTCGAACTCGTCGTCGTGGCGAAGTTCCAACAAGTCGCCCTTGCCCACGGGCTCAAACAGCTCAATGCGGGCGATGGCGGCGCGGCGACGACGGTCGTCGGGTTTGAGCCCACGCACGTCGCGGTTGGCCAGACGGCTGCCCAGTACCGTGCCCACAATCTGGCCACGGTTGTTGGAACGCTCGTAACTCATCATCTCGTCGCCCGAGGTGCCGTCCTGATAGGCGTGCGTAAAGTCGCGGTTAAAGCAGCGCTTGAGTTGGCGCTGGCGAGCGGCGTCCTCGTGCTTATCTACGGCGACCCCGGCGAGCATGTCATCGATCTGATAGCGATACACATCGACGATGGAGTACACGTAGTCGGGCGCCTTCATGCGGCCCTCGAGCTTGAGCGATGCGGCGCCGGCGTCATACAGACGGCGAACGAGCTGCGAAGTGTTGGTGTCGCGCGGGCATAGAGCGCGCTCGCGACCGGCGGGGGAGAGCGTACGGCCGTTCTCGTCGATTAGCTCGTAAGGCAGGCGACAGGGCTGAGCGCACATGCCGCGGTTGGCCGAGCGGCCCGCCATGGCAAAGCTCGACAGCAGGCACAGGCCCGAGTAGCAAAAGCAGATGGCGCCGTGGCTAAAGACCTCCAGGTCAACGTCGGGCGCGGCATTGTGAATGGCGGCAATCTCGTCGATGGAAAGTTCGCGCGAGAGGGTCACACGGTCGGCGCCCTGCTCGCGGCACCAGATAGTTCCGCGGTCATCATGGATGTTCGCCTGGGTCGAGATATGTGTCTCGATGCCGGGCATGGTGCGCTTGACCTCAAAGAACAGACCCCAGTCCTGGATAATGAAGGCATCGGCGCCCAGCGTGGAGCAGCGGTGGATGAGTTGCAGCGCATCGCTCATCTCGGACTGCTTGATGACGATGTTGACCGTGACGTAGACGCGCGAGCCGGCCAGGTGTGCAGCACGGCAAGCCTGCTCAAAGGCCTCGTCGGTAAAGTTCGTTGCCTTGCGGCGGGCGTTGAAGCTGCCCATGCCACAGTAGATGGCATCGGCGCCGGCGGCGAGTGCGGCGGCAAAGGGCTCCGGGCCTCCGGCGGGGGCCAAGAGCTCGGGTCTGCGGTTGGTGGTTCGACTGGCGGTTGCGGTCATATCCTGCCTTTCAAAATGCTCAGATACTCAAAAGTATAGTGGTGCCGTCGCGGCAGACGATGCCCGTGCTCCAAGCGGGATAAAGTCTTCAGCAGCTTGGACTGGCTGCTCCACATGTGAACCGTTCAGCGGTCCGGGGAAACCGTTGGGCGATAAAATATTCTCGCAAGCTGATAATTATCTTGCATCAAACGGAAACCTTGAGTACTATCCCAATCAAGCGCGGTGTTCAGACCGAACTGTGCCTCCCGGTGTGAACGCCGCGCTCACGCTTTCTCAACTGATCGTAAGGAGATAAACATGAGCAAGACCGTCGTGTCTTCCGATAACGCACCCGCAGCCATCGGCCCGTATTCCCCTGGTATCCAGACCGGCAACATGGTGTTCCTGTCCGGCCAGCTGGGCATCGATCCCGCAACTGGCAAGATGCCCGAGGGCGTCGAGGCCCAGGCCAAGCAGTCCCTTGCTAACGTCGAGGCCCTGCTGACCGCCGCCGGCGCCACCTTTGCCGATGTCGTCAAGACCACAGTCTACCTGGCTGACATTGCCGACTTCGCTGCCGTAAACGAGATCTACGCCTCCAAGTTCGAGGCCCCGTTCCCCGCGCGCAGCGCTTTCCAGGTTGCCGCTCTTCCGGCTGGCGGTCTGGTCGAGATCGAGGTCGTCGCCGCTCTCTAAGGCGTTGGCCACAACTAAACATGACATGCAAAAAGACCCTGCAGCGCGTGCGAGCTGCAGGGTCTTTTGTCAAGTGACGAATCGCTTGTGGAGCCGCGCTCCATTTTGCTCGTTAGCCCTCCTTGCGGACTTTTTGCAGGTAGCGGTACACGCTGGGCTCCGAGATGCCCAACGCGGTGGCAGCGCAGGTCACGGCGCCCTTGAGCATGAACACCCCGTTGCCGTTGAGGTGGCGAATGACGTCCACGCGGTCGCTCTGACCAAGCGACGCTACATCCAGCCCGCGCGCGCTCAGCAACTCGGCAATGCTGCGGTCGATGAGCTCCTGGGTGGACTCCGAAAGGCTTTCGACCTCGATAGGGGCGGGCTCCGTGCGCGTCGGCGCTGCGTCGAAGCACGCCATGAGCTGCTGCGCCATGGCGTTTATGGAGCGTACGGTCGAGAGGTCGGTGTTGACGCAGAGCATACCGACGATCTCGTCATCCTCGCGGATAAAGAACGTCGCGGACTCCAGCGTCTTGCCTCCGGCGCCGCGGCCCTCGTAGCCCGTAATAAACGGCAGGTCGCGATACTTGGCATCGTGCATGATCTTGAGCGCCAGATCGGTGGCGGGACCGCCGACCTTACGGCCGCTCACAATGCCGTTGCGAATATCGACGATGGCGTGGTCGGGATCCGAGAAATCGTGCAGCACGATCTCGCTGTTCTTACCGAGTATCTGCTCCAGGAAATCGACCATCGGCAAAAAGCGGCGTACGGTCTCGTTCACGGGCAACTCCTTTGGGTGAAATCGGAAATGTTCATAACAATTTTTTCTCATGGTAACACGGTGTCTATTGACTCGCATATTCGCAGGTACATTGCGTAATACAGACGAGCGGTAGGATTTTGGCGGTAAACGGTTGACCAAAAGAAAAGTTAGATGTTATTTTGACCGGACACTTTCCTGACCTGCGGAAATGCATTGTCTCAGCTTAAGAATAGTCTGATAACAAAAAATTATTATTGAGAATGAGAATCATCTTTAATACGATATGCAACGAAGGCACAACCTCAACCCCGCACTGCGTCACAATAGAGCGTTAGATGCGAAAACAACTACTTCGAGGATTGGTGGTCAAATGACCCAGGAGACGGTTACGAACGGCACTGAAGCCCTGTTCACTCGCGAAGGCATGCCTCCCGTTAAGGAAATGATCCCGTGTGCCCTTCAGCACGTACTGGCATCGTTTGCCGGCATCATTACCCCGGCGGTCATCATGGCCGGCGTCTACGGCTTTAATAGCCAGCAGAGCACCGACATCATTCAGGTCGCGCTTATTCTTTCGGCGATCGATACGGCCCTTCAGGCCTTCGCTCCCTTCCGTCGCATCGGCGGCGGCCTGCCCATCGTCATGGGCGTTTCGTTCGCGTTCCTGCCGGCCCTGCAGGCCATGGGTGCCTCGGGCTTTAGCTTTGGTGCGCTGCTGGGCGGCGAGATCGTCGGCGGCGCCGTCGCGGTCCTCTTTGGTCTGGCCTACAGCAAGATCAAGTGGCTGTTCCCGCCCGTCGTGACCGGTACGGTCATCTTCTCCATCGGCGTTTCGCTGTATCCCACGGCCGTCAAGTATATGGCCGGCGGTATGGGTACGCCGCTGTGGGGCACCCCGCAGGCCTGGTGCGTCGCTCTTATCACCTTCGCCGTGGTCTTTGCGCTCGCTAACTTTGGCAAGGGCACGCTCAAGCTGGGATCCGTGTTCTTTGGCATGATCGTTGGCATGATCGTCTCCATTCCCTTTGGCATGATCGACTTCTCCAGCGTCGCCACCGCTCAGGTCTTCGCCCTTCCCAAGCTCATGCCCTACGCGCTCGAGTTTGATCCCGAAGTCTGCATTACCCTCGCCGTCGTGTTCCCCATGGTTGCCATCCAGGTTATCGGTGACGTCTCCGCCGCCTGCCTGGGCTCCATCGACCGTATGCCCACCGAGCGCGAGCTCTCCGGCGCTATCGTGTCCCAGGGCCTCACCTCTATGGTCGGCGGCCTGCTGGGCGGTCTTCCCACCAGCGCCCTTGGCCAGAACGTGGGCATCATCTGCTCCAACAAGGTCGTCAACAAGTGGGTCTTTGTGATCATCGCGGCCGTCTTTGCCATCGCCGGTCTGTTCCCGCAGCTCTCTGCCGTCCTTTCCGCTATCCCGCAGCCCGTCATCGGCGGCGCGACCGTCGGCGTCTTTGGCACCATCACCATGAACGGCGTGCGCATGTTCACCCGCGAGGGCCTCACGCAGCGCACTACCACTATCGTCGGCACCTCCGTCGTCTTTGGCCTGGGTATCTGGATGGCCAGCGGTTGCCTTGCCGGCGAGGGTATGCCCGCCTGGGTGTCCACCGTCATCGGCTCCAATGCCGTAACCCCCACCGCCATCATGGCCATTGTCCTTAACCTGATCCTTCCGCAGACGCCGGTCGTGGCTCAGCACATCGATGCTGCCAAGGACGCTGCCGTGGATCTGGTCTTGCCCGAGAGCAAGAAGTAACCAATTCGGTGCTATTCGTCGGCGGACGTATCGCCTCGTCCGCCGACGTCATGCGGCGCCAGGCCGCACTTCAAAGGGTTTGTCCCTTTGGTGAAGCGTTGACGGGAGAGGGCCCGTTTCCGGTGTAGGCCGGCGCTTCGCACTCCGCCATGTCAGAGGTGTCAAACCCCGCCTCTGATGTCGAAGGGAGCATCCATGCTTCTGGTCGCTAACGGTTCCGTTTTTACCCGCAACGTTCAGACCCCGTTCATTCCAAACGGTGCGGTCGCCATTGACGGAGATACGATCGTCGAAGTGGGCCCCGAGTGCGAGCTCAAGGCCAAGTACCCGGATGCCGAGTACGTCGACGCCCAGGGCAACCTCATCATGCCCGGAATTATCAACTGCCACACCCACATCTACTCGGGTCTGGCCCGCGGCCTTGCCATTAAGGGCTGCAACCCCACCAACTTCCTGGAGAATCTTGAGCAGCAGTGGTGGAAGATTGACGACAACCTGACGCTCGACGGCACCAAGGCCAGCGCCTATGCCACGATTCTGGACTCCATCCGCGATGGCGTCACCACGATCTTCGATCACCATGCGAGCTTCGGCGAGATCCCGGGAAGCCTCTTTACCATTAAGGATGCAGCTCAGGAGCTGGGCATGCGTTCGTGCCTGTGCTACGAGGTCTCCGATCGCCGCGGTCAGGAAAAATGCGACCAGGCCATTGCCGAGAACGCCGAGTTTGCCCAGTGGGCCGCCAAGGAGCGTCGCGATAACGACAACCATATGATCGCCGCCATGTTTGGCGGTCATGCCACCTTTACGCTTTCGGACGAGACCATGGACAAGATGGCCGAGGCCAACAACGGCCTGACCGGCTTCCACATCCATGTGTGCGAGGGCATGAACGACGTGTGGGATTCCCGCCTCAACCGCGGCGGCATCAGTCCCGTCGAGCGCCTGCTGCAGCACAACCTGCTGGGTCCCGACACCATGCTGGGCCACTGCATCCACGTGACGCCTGCCGAGATGGATATTGTCAAGGAGTCCGGCACCTGGCTCGTCAACAACCCCGAATCCAATATGGGCAACGCCGTGGGCTGCGCCCCCGTGCTCGAGTTCTTCCGCCGCGGCATCCCCGTGTGCATGGGCACCGACGCCTACACCCACGATATGCTCGAGAGCCTTAAGGTCTTCCTGATCATTCAGCGCCACAACGCCGCCATGCCCAACGTGGGCTGGTGCGAGGCCATGACCATGCTGTTCGAGAACAACGCCAAGATGGCGAGCAAGTACTTCGATCGCAAGCTCGGCGTACTCGAGGCCGGTGCTGCCGCCGACGTCATCGTCATGGACTACAAGCCCTTTACGCCGCTGAGCGAGGAGAACATCGACGGCCACATGCTCTTTGGCATGATGGGCAAAAACTGCCGCACCACCATCATCAACGGCCGCGTCCTGTACAAGGATCGCGAGTTTGTCGGTATCGATGAGGACAAGATCAACGCGTGGACCATGGCCGAGTCCAAGAAGCTCTGGAGCACGCTCAACGATCGCACCTACTAATTCACAAGTAGATTCGCGCGCGTCGGATGTTTCGCCGCATCCGACGCGCGTATAGGCGACCTCCGCGGGGTCGCCGGCGCTTGTGCTAGCGCTACACCGTATTTGCGCCCGCCGCGCGGTCTCGCCGGGCGTTACAGAGAGGAGCTCGCTATGAGCGACATCATGAGGCCGATCCCGTTTTCGCAGCTGATGAACTGGATCATCGAGGAGCACAAGACCCAGGGCGCCATCTTTGGCGTTCGCAAGATGGTCACGACCAACCAGGAGGGCGCGCTTCCCATTTTTGACGAGCGCATCGAGACTCCGTTTGGCCCGGCTGCCGGCCCCAACACGCAGCTGGCCCAGAACATCGTGGCCTCCTACGTGGCCGGTTCCCGCTTCTTTGAGCTCAAGACCGTCCAAGTTATGGACGGCGAGGAGCTCTCCAAGTGCGTCAACAAGCCCTGCATTGTGGCGCAGGACGAGTGCTACAACTGCGAATGGTCGACCGAGCTCGAGGTTCCGCAGGCCTTTGCCGAGTACGTGAAGGCATGGTTTGCCTGCCACCTGATCGCTCGCGAGTACGGTCTGGGCAGCCCGGACGGCTTTGTCTTCAACATGTCGGTGGGTTATGACCTCGAGGGTATTAAGAGCCCCAAGGTCGACGCCTACATCGAGGGCATGAAGGACGCCAGCGGCTCTGACGTCTGGAACGAGTGCCGCGCATGGGCGCTCGCCAATCTGGACAAGTTTGAGCATGTCGACGCCGCGTTTGTCGAGTCCATCCCGGCTCGCGTGTCCAACTCCATCACCGAGTCCACGCTGCATGGCTGCCCGCCGGCGGAGATCGAGCGCATCGCGACCTATCTGATCACCGAGAAGGGCCTCAACACCTACATCAAGTGCAACCCCACGCTGCTGGGCTATGAGTTTGCCCGCCAGCGCCTCAACGAGCTGGGCTTTGACTACATCGTCTTCGATGACACGCACTTCCGCGAGGACCTGCAGTGGGCCGACGCCGTGCCCATGTTCGAGCGCCTGATTGCCCTGTGCGCCGAGCGAGGCCTGGAGTTTGGCGTCAAGCTGACCAACACGTTCCCCGTCGACGTGACGAGAAACGAGCTACCTTCCACCGAGATGTACATGTCCGGCCGTTCGCTGTTCTCGCTGACCATCGAGGCCGCCCGTCGCATTACCGAGCAGTTCGATGGCAAGCTGCGCATCAGCTACTCCGGTGGTGCTACGGTCTACAACATTCGCGCCCTGTATGACGCCGGCATTTGGCCCGTCACCCTGGCGACCGACGTGCTCAAGCCCGGTGGCTACGAGCGCTTTAGCCAGATGGCTGGCGAATTTACCGATCTGGACGGCAAGCCGTTCGCGGGCGTCTCGCTCGAGGCCGTGACTGCGATTCAGACCGACTCGCTCACCAACCCGCTCTACAAGAAGCCGCTGCGCCCGCTGCCCGACCGCAAGGTCGCCGGCAAGAGCCCGCTTTCCGACTGCTTTACCACGCCGTGCCGCACGAGCTGCCCCATCCAGCAGGATATTCCCGCCTACCTGGCGGCTGTTGACGAGGGCCGCTACGAGGACGCGCTCAACATCATCATCGAGCGCAACGCCCTGCCGTTCATTACAGGTACCATCTGCCCGCATCCCTGCGGTCGTGCCTGCGAGCGTGCGTTCTACGAGCCCGAGGGCGCTCAGATTCGCGCCAGCAAGCTCAAGGCCGCCCGCGAGGCCATGACCGCTGTGCTGCCCAAGCTGCGCGCCCAGGCCATCGCCAGCGACGGCGAGCGCAACGTTGCCGTTATCGGCGGCGGCCCGGCCGGCTTGGCGACGGCGTTCTTCCTGACGCGTGCCGGCGTGCCCGTCACCATCTTTGAGGCTCGCGATTCGCTCGGCGGCGTGGTCCGTCACGTCATCCCCGAGTTCCGCATTGCGAGCGACGATATCTCGCACGACGCCGAGCTCTGCCTGGCCTTTGGCGCCAAGGTACAGCTCAACGCCCGCGTGGATTCCATTGACGAGCTCAAGGCCCAGGGCTTTACCGACGTTGTCGTGGCCACCGGTGCGTGGATGCCCGGCTCTGCAGGCTTGGGCGAGGGTGCCGAGCTCGACGTGCTGGAGTTCCTCGAGGCCGCCAAGAAGGGCGAGAAGCTCGAGCTGGGCGAGGACGTCGTGGTTATTGGCGCCGGCAACACCGCCATGGACGCGGCCCGCGTGGCCAAGCGCCTGGCAGGCGTGAAGAACGTGCGTCTGGTGTATCGCCGCACCAAGAAGCAGATGCCCGCCGACGAGGAAGAGCTCGATCTTGCTCTTGCCGACGGCGTTGAGTTCTGCGAGCTGCTGGCGCCCAAGGCGCTCAACGGTGCCGTGCTGACCTGCGATGTTATGGAACTTGGCGAGCCGGACGCAAGCGGCCGCCGCAGCCCCGTAGCCACGGGCGAGACCGTCGAGCTTCCCGCCACCACGGTGATCTGCGCCGTGGGCGAGGGCATCGACGCCAGCCTGTACGATGCCGCGGGCGTCGAGCACGACCGTCGCGGCCGCCTTGCCGCCACCTCCACCGGCGTCGAGGGCGTCTGGGCTGCGGGCGACTGCCGCCGCGGTCCTGCCACCGTGGTCGAGGCTATTGCCGACGCCGCCGAAGTTGCCCGTGCCATCGCCGGCGTGGACTTTAACAAGTACGCCGACTGCAACGAGCAGGCCGGTCGCGAGGACACCTGCTACGAGCGCAAGGGGTCATTGTGCCGCGACAAGTGCAACTGCACCAAGACTCGCTGCCTGGGCTGCGGCTCGGTGTGCGAGGTCTGCTGCGACGTGTGCCCCAACCGCGCCAACGTTGCCATTAAGGTGCCGGGCCTGGCCAAGCATCAGGTCGTCCACGTCGATGGCATGTGCAACGAGTGCGGCAACTGCGCCGTGTTCTGCCCCTACCAGGAGGGTCGTCCCTACAAGGACAAGCTCACCCTGTTCTGGAGCGAGCAGGACATGGAGAACTCCGAGAACGAGGGCTTCCTGGCCGTGGACGAGGACCACTTTAAGGTCCGCGTCGCCGGCACGGTCCGCACCGTCTCGGTCGATGCCGTCAACACCGGTCTTCCCGAGGCCGTCCGCCTGACCATCAGGGCTGTGCGTGACAACTATTCGTACCTTCTTAAGAAATAAGCGAGTCTCTTATGGCCAAATCCATTCAACATAACGTGGCCTACGTTGCCTGCGGAAGCGGTTGCGCCTCCGCAGGCGGCGACGCCCGCTGCAGCGAAGGCTGCATTGGCTGTGGTGCCTGTGTCACGGCCTGCCCCCACGGTGCCATTGCGCTGGTCGATGGCATCGCCCGCGTGGATCGCTCAAAGTGCACGGGCTGTGGCCTGTGCGGCATGGCGTGCCCGCAGCGCGTGATTGCCTTCGTTCCCGGCTACCAGAACATCCTGGTGCGCTGCAACAACACCGATAAGGGCGCCATTGCGCGCAAGATCTGCGACACGAGCTGCATCGGTTGCGGTATGTGCGCTAAAAAGTGCCCTGCCGGCGCTATCCGCATCGAGGACAACTGCGCCCATATCGATGGCGCGGATTGCCTGTCGTGCGGCATGTGCGCCGTCGTCTGCCCGCATGGCGCCATCCACGACCGTACCGGCATCGCCGCCGGCGTGTAGAAGGGAATCACCATGGCACAGGAATTCACTTTTACCGTTAACGGCGTCCAGCACACGACGACCCAAAACAAACCGCTGCTGCGCTACCTGCGCGACGACCTGCACATCCATTCCGCCAAGGACGGCTGCTCCGAGGGCGCCTGCGGTACCTGCACCATCCATGTGGACGGTGCGGCCGTCAAGGCCTGCGTACTGACCACCGCCCTTGCCGCCGGCCGCAACATCGTGACCGTCGAGGGCCTGCCCGAGGACGTGCGCGAGGCCTTTGTGTACGCCTTTGGCGCCGTGGGCGCCGTGCAGTGCGGTTTTTGTATCCCAGGCATGGTCATGGCGGGTGCGGCGCTCATCGCCGAGGACCCCGAGCCCACCGAGGAACAGATCAAGTACGCCATTCGCGGCAATGTCTGCCGTTGCACCGGCTACAAAAAGATTATCGAGGGCATTGCGCTGGCAGCTGCGGTGCTCCGCGGCGAAAAGCAGATTGACGAGGACTTGGAGCGCGGCGACGACTACGGCGTGGGCAAGCGCGCCTTCCGTATCGACGTGCGCAAGAAGGTGCTCGGTGAGGGCAAGTATCCCGACGACATCGACGAGCTCGATCAGCCGGGCCTGACCTATGCCAGCGCCGTGCGCTCCAAGTACCCGCGCGCCCGTGTGCTCTCCATCGATACCTCCAAAGCCGAGGCCCTGCCCGGCGTGGTGGGCATCCTGCGCGCCGAGGACGTGCCGGTCAACCAGGTCGGCCACCTTATCCAGGACTGGGACGTCATGATCGCCCAGGGCGATATCACCCGCTGCGTGGGCGATGCCATTGTGCTGGTGGTCGCCGAGGACGAGGCGACGCTCGAGAAGGCCAAGAAGCTCGTAAAGATTGATTACGAGCCGCTGGAGCCCGTGCGTAACATTGTCGAGGCCAGGGCTGCCGACGCCCCGCGCCTGCACGACAGCTTCTTTGCCTTTGGCAACACAGTGGAGCTCAAGGACAACGTGTGCCAGAGCCGTCACGTGACGCGCGGCGACGCCGCCAAGGCGCTGGCGGAGAGCGCGTTTACCGTGACGCAGCGCTTTACCACGCCCTTTACCGAGCATGCCTTCTTGGAGCCCGAGTGCGCCGTCGCCTTCCCGTACAAGAACGGCGTCAAGGTGCAGTCGACCGACCAGGGCGCCTACGATACGCGCAAAGAGTGTGCCCACATGTTTGGCTGGGATAGCGAACCCGAGCGTGTGGTCGTCGAGACCATGCTCGTGGGTGGCGGCTTCGGCGGCAAGGAGGACGTGTCCATCCAGCACCTGGCCGCGCTCGCCGCATATAAGTTCCAGTGTCCCGTGAAGTGCAAGCTCACGCGTGCCGAGTCGCTCGCGTTCCACCCCAAGCGCCATGCCATGGACGGCACCTTTACGCTGGGTTGCGACGCCGAGGGCAACTTTACCGGCCTGGACTGCGAGATTAACTTTGATACCGGCGCCTACGCATCGCTGTGCGGCCCGGTTCTCGAGCGCGCCTGCACGCATGCCGTCGGCCCCTACAAGTACCAGAACACCGACATTCGCGGCTTTGGCTACTACACCAACAACCCGCCCGCCGGCGCGTACCGAGGCTTTGGCGTTTGCCAGTCCGAGTTTGCGCTCGAGAGCTTGATCGACTTGCTGGCAGAGAAGGTCGGCCTGGATCCGTGGGAGATTCGTTACCGTAATGCCATCGAGCCGGGCGAGGTTTTGCCCAACGGCCAGATTGCCGACTGCTCCACGGCACTTAAGGAGACGCTGCTCGAGGTCAAGGATGCCTACTATGCGCATCCCGGACACGCCGGTATCGCCTGCGCCATGAAGAACGCCGGCGTGGGCGTGGGCCTGCCCGATGCCGGCCGCTGCAAGATTCGCATCGAGAACGGCGTGGCCGTGGTCTACGCCGCCACGTCCGACATCGGCCAGGGCTGCAACACGGTCTTTTTGCAGGACGTTGCCGAGGCCTGCGGTTTGCCGCTTCACTGCATTGCCAACGGCGAGTGCTCCACCGAGAACGCTCCCGACTCCGGCACCACGTCTGGCTCGCGTCAGACGGTCGTGACCGGCGAGGCCGTGCGCGGCGCCGCCTTCCTGCTGCGCGATGCCATGCTTGGCATCGAGGCCGGCAAGTCTGCGCCCGCCGCTCCCGTGAGCGCGCATGGCGACGGCGTCAAGATTGAGTACGACGACGGTCGCGCCTATCAGCTGCACACGCAGGAGCTCGTCGCCGGCCAGGGCGTGCATCCCCAGGATCCCGCGGCCGCCATCAAGGCGCTCGAGGGATGCGAGTTTGGCTACGTGTACCTGGAGCCGACCGACAAGCTGGGCGCCGACGTTCCCAACCCCAAGAGCCACATCTGCTACGGCTTTGCCACGCATGTGGTCATTTTGGACGACGGCGGCCGCGTGAGCGAGGTCTATGCTGCGCACGATTCCGGCAAGGTGGTCAACCCCATCTCCATCCAGGGTCAGATCGAAGGCGGCGTGCTTATGGGTATGGGCTATGCGCTTACCGAGGACTGGCCGCTCAAGGACTGCGTGCCCCAGGCAAGGTACGGCACACTCGGACTGTTCCGTGCGCCCGAGATTCCGGATATCCACGCCATTTACGTGGAGAAGGACGAGCTGTTGCCCGTGGCATACGGCGGCAAGGGCATCGGCGAGATCGCAACGATCCCCACGGCGCCCGCCGTGCAGAACGCCTATCGCGCATTTGACGGCAAGCTGCGTCCGGATCTGCCCATGGTGGATACGCCGTACAGCCGCGCTCGTCACCGCGGGTAGGGTAGGGCGCGGACAGCCATTGCTGACTGCCGTCTGCGCTTGCCATCAACTGTATAAGCTGCGCCTTTGGCCCCAGCTCCATCGTGAGCCGGGGCCTTTTGCTTGGAGCGGAAAGCGTGTCCCGGAATGAGCGCTCAGAATGGGATGCAGTTTCCCCTTGGAGCCCTCGGCGGAAATTACATCCCAGAATCGATGCTCAGAATGGGATGCGCTTTCCGGTAGAGCCTCTGGCGGAAAGCGCATCCCGGAATTCGGCTCCAGAGTGGGACACACTTTCCGGTTGGAGCTTCAACCGGAAAGTTTGTCCCGGTTTGGCAGGCAGACGGGCATAAGCTCAACAGCTCCTACAACTCCACCTCGTTGAGCCATGCCGGCAGAGCGGTCTGCCGGATGCCTGCCGTCTGCAGCTTTTTCGCGAGCATGCCTGCCGAACGGACTTCGATCATGGTAAAGCGGATGAGCGGATGGCCGTAGAGCGATAGGTGCGCCTCGCGCTGTCGTTCGGCGACGAGCGCCTCGGCGGTGGTGCGTCCGGCCAGCATGGTCTGGTCGGTATATTTGATGAGCCCGTCGAGCTCGCCCAGCGTGAGTTCCCGCGCCTGGCGCTCCCAGGCAAAGTCCGTTCGTATGGGCTTGGTCGAATTGAAGGGGTCCGTCAGCTCGTATTGAAGCCAATCGGGCGCAAAGCCCGTCTCGATCATGATGGCTCGGGCGACCGATTCCCCGCCGCTCTCGGCGCGGGCGTCGGCATATCGAAGTGTCGTGAGGGCGGTGCGAATCGTGCGACCATTGCGGGCGGTCGCTCGTTGCTCGACGGCCTCCATCAGCTGTTCCCGCGCAAGGCCGAGCTTTAAGATCGTCGAATCGGCAATGGGCATGCCGTCGGCAAAACCGGTCTGCAACAGGCAATCTGTGACTGTTTGGATGGGCGGCGTTACCGATATGCCGGCTCTGCGTATTGCTCCGGCCGGCTCAATCTGGTGCCGCTGAATATGTGCGCCCGGGCGAGCCGACGGCTTTGTCGAGCTGCAGACACGCACGACATTCAGGTGTCGCCACGAGACCTCGAGCCCCAGCAGACAGGCGGCCGAAAACGAGCAGAACGTCCAATCGGGGTGGATGATCGCAAGGGCGCGGAGGATTTCGCAATGGCGTTGCGCTCGGTTGAGTTCATCCCAGCGCGTTTTTCGCGCAAACAACCCCGGCATGGGCGAGACAACCGTGCCGCCGGTGCGCCGAAGGAGCGCTTTTCGGATCGCCGTGCTCGGGGGAATCAGACAGCGCCCCTCTTGTTCGGCTTGAGTGAGCAGTTGGTCGATGAGCTGGTCATTGCAATGGGTCATGAGCTACCGCCTCCTTTTGGGTAGCAAAAACGTATCAGCTGGAACTTGCCGCTCAGCTGACCAAAAGCTGACCAAAATCTAACCATGCAGGTAGATGGCCTGCTTTTGGCGACATATTTCTTGTTTGAATCGGTGGGCGGTAATCGGCGACCGTGAACGGTAGCTGGATATGAAGTCTTGGTAAGTTTCGGGACGTGTACTTTTTGAAAAAGAGCATTCTATCTGCTGTTTTGTGTTTCTGGATCGCATATTTGAAGGCATGTGATAAGGCCGGCGGACTGTCGCCTTGTATCTGCGGAAACTGTGACCCGGAATTGTCGCTCGGAATGGGACGTGCTTTCCGGATGGCATGCTTGGCGGAAACTACGGCCCAGTTTTTGGCTCCAGAACGGGATGCATTTTCCGGAACGGTCCACGTGCGGTGGTGTACCGCCCCTTTCGTGTGCGCCGCTTGTCGAATTACGTTATAGCTAGCTATATTATAGGAAGGTATAATATAGCTAGCTATAACGTAAAGGAAGGATGGTCTATGTTTGTCGGAAGAACAGCGGAAATGTCCGAGCTCAATCGACTGTATGGCACGGACTCCTTTGAGATGCCTGTGATTTACGGCCGCCGTCGTGTGGGTAAAACGCGCCTTATCACAGAGTTTATCCAAGGCAAGAAGGCTATTTACTTTCAAGCTCGTCGCACCAATGCAGAGGCAAACCTGCATGGCTTTAGCCAGGCGATACTTGCGGGCTCCGTTGGTGTTGCTGGCGTGTCGTTTCGTAGTTTTGACGAGGCGTTCGATGCATTGGCTACCATGGCTCGTACGGAACGTTTGATTGTCGTGATCGACGAGTATCCTTATCTCGCCCAATCGAATCCCGAGATCAGCTCGTTGCTGCAAGACAAGATCGATCACTTGTACAAAGAGACCAAGCTTATGCTTATCCTGTGCGGGTCGTCGCTTTCGTTTATGGAAGAGCAGGTGTTGGGCTACGAGAGTCCGCTATACGGTAGGCGTACGGCCCAGTTTAAGATCATGCCGCTCGATTTTATGACGACCCTCGGCCTGTGGCAGAGCATGGGTCGCGAAGACGCTGCAGTTTGCTATGGCATGACGGGTGGCATTCCTGCATATATCGAGAAAGTCGATCCTGCCGCACCGCTCAAGGACAACATCAAACGTCTTTTTCTTACTCCTACGGGCTATCTCTTTGAGGAGCCGAGTAACCTGCTATTGCAGGAGTGCCGCAATCCCGAGCAATATGATGCGATCGTGCAAGCAATTGCCCAGGGGCGCTCGAAGATCTCGGAGATTGCGAGCTCTACGGGAATCCCTGCGAGCAACGTAAAGAGCTATGTGGATAAGCTGGCGTCGCTTGGGATTGTCGAGCGCGAGCTGCCCCTAAACGAGACGAGCAATAAGCGAGCCGTGTATCTGCTGAGCGATCAGATGTTTAGGTTCTGGTACAAGTTTGTTCCGCAGAACATCGGGCTGATTCAAAACGATATGGCCGAGATGGCGTATGAGCGCATTGAGCCGCACGTATCGGATTACATGGGTACGGTCTTTGAGCTTATATGCAGACAATACGTGTACGAACTCGCGCGGGCGGGCCAGCTTGATGTGGTTCCGGCAAGCGTTGGGCGCTGGTGGGGGACGGATAATCGCACGCATACGCAGGAAGAAATCGACTTGATTGTTGACGATGGCGAGGGCACTGCGCTGTTTGCGGAATGCAAATGGCGCAATGAACCGGTGGGCGAAGACGTGCTGCAAAAGCTCGTGCATCGAAGCGAGCTCTTTAGGCGGCAGCACAAAAGCTATGCGATCTTCTCGAAGCGAGGCTTTACGCAAGGATGTCAGGAAGCTGCGGCGAGCAGGGGAGATGCCAAGCTGATTTCGTTTGCCGAGATGTGCGAGCGGAGATAACCAAGCACGCTCTGATGTGATGCTCGGAATGGGTCGCGCTAAGGATGCCAAGCGTAAAACCTTCAATGAAAATGGCGTAAAAACTACATCTGTCATGGCGTAAAAACTACATTGAAAGTAGCGTAAAATCAGCATTGAGAATGGCGTAATTTCGCATATCGCGTGATAGAGAGGGACGGCCGTCTATGGATGCACCAAAGAGATTGACCCAAAAGGGATATAGGCCCCGGCTCATAGAGGAGCGCCTCGACACCCTTATGCGGGCGTTTGGCTGTGTGGAGATCAACGGCCCCAAATGGTGCGGCAAGACCTGGACGGCGCTCTCTCGCTCGGCGAGCGTCTCCAGGCTCGATGAGCCTGCGCAGCGTGCGGCGGCAGAGGTCGACCCAAGCCTGGCGCTCATCGGCGATGCGCCACACCTGGTCGATGAATGGCAGGAGGTGCCCGAGGTTTGGGATGCCGCCCGGCGTTTCGTGGACGCGAGCGGCAACGAACGGGGGACACTTTTGCTCACGGGCTCGACCGCGCTCAAAAGCGAGGAGCGCAGCCATGTTCGTCATTCCGGCACGGGTAGGATCGCCCGTCTGTCAATGCGCCCCATGGCCCTGTGTGAGTCGGGCGACGGCGAGCCGCTCGTGTCACTGGCAAGCCTCTTTAAGGGCGAGGATTTTGCCCCTCAGCGTCGCGAGAGCACGGTGGATGACGTCGCCCGCTGGTGCTGCAGGGGCGGTTGGCCTGCAAATCTTGGGCTTTCGGAAGATCTTGCGCGAGAGACGGCAAGCCAGTACGTGCACTCGGTGCTCGACGTCAACGTGCTGGACGAGGGCATGTCGCCTGAGCTTGCACACGGCCTTTTGCGAGCTCTTGCCATGAACGAGAGCCAGGCTGTCACGTACAAGACGCTCGTAAAGGACGCCTCGTACGGTGAGGCGGGCCCCGACGAGAGGACCATCGCTGCGTACTTGGACCTCTTCAACAGGCTCAAGCTGACCGAGGACCTGTGCGGATGGGAGCCGCCCATGCGCTCGAAGGCCCGCGTTCGCGTGCGCCCCAAGCGCTACTTCTGTGACCCGTCACTTGCGGCGGCGTTGCTGGGGGCTACCCCTGAGCGGCTGCTTGGCGATATGCAAACGCTGGGGATGCTCTTTGAGAATCTCGTCCTGCGCGACGTGCGCGTGTTCCTTTCCACCTACGGCGGTGTCGACAACAGTGTCCATTATTTCCGAGATGAGAAGGGCCTTGAGGTCGATCTGATCGTTGAGCACGACGGGCGCTGGGGAGCCATCGAGGTCAAGCTGAGTGATGCGAAAGCAGACGATGGAGCGAGAAATCTCAAGGCGCTGGAGAGGAAAGTGCTCTCCAATCCTGCCGCCCAGAATGCCACGCCGGCGTTTTTGGCGGTCGTGGTTGGAAAGGGGAGCATTGCCTACACACGCGACGACGGCGTGGCGGTGATTCCCATGGCGGCACTTGGGGCGTAGTGGTTTTGCGGGCGTGCCGTGCTTCCTTTACCGAAAATCCATTTGGTAAACCAGATGCTCGCGGATAGAATAAAGTTGACGGCAGCCCAAGGGTGATAGCTGGGCAGCGCCGTTGCTTGGTCAAGAGGTCAGTGCCTTAATGGCAGCGACTTGTTATGCTTCGAATGCTGCTTGAGTGCCTCGGAAAGTTCGATAAGCGCCGTGAAGAGCGAGACCAAAGCAACCAAGAGCTCTGTGAGCTCTGATGGGCCCGGGATGACCTCTGATTCAAGTCACCGGGCCTCAATCTTTTTCATGCATTTGAATAGAGCGGGCGACTCTCTTGGGGCCGTCTGCATGGCGTGTGCTTGGCGCATGGTATTGCGCCCCGCTTTCATGTCCGCGCGGGCGCCTATCCTTACGGCAATGTAGCCGCCTATGTAGCAAGCGGCAGTTGACGGAGAAAGGCCATGACCGTGTCAGCTGAAAAGACGCCGGGTATCTCGGCTATCGACACGACGAACTTTGCGCGCCAGATTGTGCTGGACTTTGAGTTTGCGCCGGTGCCAAAGCAGCGCCAGCGCCGTGGACTGCGCAATGAGATTATCGAGGTCGGCGCCGTCAAGCTCGATTACCACGGCAACGTTATGGGCGAGTTCTCGCAGTTTGTGCAGACGGAATTTACCGAAGGCGTTGCGTTTCCCGTCCGCGAGCTCACAGGTATATCGGCCGTGGACACCGCGATGGCCGACCCACTCTACATGGTGATCAAAAGGCTCAGCGATTGGATCGGCCGCTACTCCGCCCAGATAGTTTGCTGGAGCGGGACGGACCGTCGACAGCTTATGACCGAGTGCCAGGCAAAGCAAATCGACCTTGCCGCATTTCCTACGGACTGGGCCGATCTGCAGGCGTTTTACACCTCGATCATGGACGTGGGCAGCCACGAGTGCGTCTCTTTGAATGACGCGGCGACGTGGTTTGGCATCGAGTTTGACGAGTCGACGGGTCACGCCCACAGTGCCCTAGCCGACGCGCGCGTGACCGCCAAGTTGCTCAAGCAGGTGATGGACGGGGACTATCGCGTGAGTCCGCGTGCTCAGGAGATCCGCCAGCGGTGGAGGATGGGCGATCGAGCCCAGATGCGCCTTTCCAACAAGTGCCCCGAGCTGGGCGACCTGCTGCTGAAGCTGAAGGCGGAGGGGAGGTAGGCGGGGCTCCGGGAATGACCTCTGACTCAAGTCAACGGGGCTCATTTTGCTTTCTTTGGAGCTTTCTCACGGGGCTGACTTTACTTCGTCTCATTTAGTATAAAGCGGCTGCTAGATTGCATAGTGATGATAAAATTAATCAACTCAACATCAATAGCTGTCGCTTTGCGCAATGAGGGGTTCCGAGACGTATGAACGAGTCTGACACACGGCTTAAACTCATTGATCCTGCGATTATGAAGTCGTGGGATCGCAATACCCAAGTCTTCACTGAGTATTTCTTTACCAGTGGCGAGATTGTTGTGCGCGGAAGTATGGTCACCCGTAAAGACAAGAAGAAGGCTGACTACCTTCTGATGTATGCTCCGGGCATCCCTATCGCAATCGTCGAGGCTAAGGATACGGAGCACACCGTTGATGCCGGTCTCCAACAGGGGATGGGATATGCCCAGCTGCTCGATATTCCGTTTGCGTACAGCTCAAACGGAAAGGGTTTTGTTGAGCACGATTTTCTTACCGGGAAAGAGCGCGCTCTTGCCATGGACGAGTTTCCCACTCCGGCGGAACTTTGGACACGATACTCAAAAGCTAAGGGGCTTGAACATCCGTATAGCCAGGAGATTGTGACCGCTCCGTATTACCAGGAGCACGGCGGCAATCATCCTCGCTACTATCAGTGCATCGCCATCAATCGTACGCTTGAAGCTATTGCGCGAGGTAAGAATCGCATCTTGCTCGTTATGGCAACGGGAACGGGAAAGACTTTTACGGCTTTTCAAATCGTTCATCGCTTGCGACAGACTACCGAGGTTCGTAAGGTTCTCTATCTGGCGGACCGCAATATTCTCGTCGATCAGACCATAGACGGCGATTTCAAGCCTCTCAAGAGGGTTACAACCAAGGTCGTAGGTCGAAAGCTCGATTCTGCTTACGAGGTCTATTTCTCGCTCTACCAACAGCTTGTTGGAGAAAACGGTGAAGAAATATTCCGCGAGTTCGACTCGGAATTCTTCGATTTGATTATCGTCGACGAGTGCCATCGCGGAAGCGCCGCGGCGGACTCCGCATGGCGTAAGGTACTTGAGTATTTCAATTGTGCAATTCAAATCGGTATGACGGCTACGCCAAAGGAGACTGAAGAGGTTTCAAACATTACCTACTTCGGCGAACCTGTCTACACCTACTCCCTTAAACAGGGAATCGAGGATGGCTTTCTCGCCCCGTATAAAGTTATTCGTCCTAAGCTGAACGTCGACATTTACGGATACCGTACTGAGGAAGGCACCATAGATGATCGCGGCGAAGCTCTGCCCAAACGTGTTTTCGAGAAGCAAGACTTCGACAGCGAGATTGTCATCAAAGAGCGCTACGAGGAAGTTGCCAAGCGGATAACTCAATTTCTAAAGGAGACGGATCGTTACTCCAAGACCATAGTCTTTTGCGTTGACATCGAGCATGCCGAAAATATGCGACGTGCCCTTGTAAACGAGAACGCCGATATCGTAAGAGATCACCCCACCTACATCATGAAGATTACGGGTGACGACAGGGAAGGTAAGGCTCAGTTAGATAACTTCATCGACCCCGACGAGAAATACCCGACCATCGTTACGACTTCGAAGCTTCTCACCACTGGTGTTAATTGCAAGACGTGTAAGGTAGTCGTGCTCGACAACAAGTTCGGTGAGCACGGAATGACGGAGTTCAAGCAGATTATCGGCCGCGGAACCCGTATCTGTGAGGACTACGACAAACTCTATTTCACCATCCTCGATTTTCGTGACGCATCGCGTTTGTTTGCAGATCCCGAGTTTGATGGCGAACCTGTTGTTGTGTTTGAGCCTAATCCGGGTGACCCCATTGCGGATCCGGGTCCCGGCGGCAATGGCGGCAGTCCCGTTCCGCCTCCGTCTCCGATCGTAGACCCACCCGTATTGCCGCCGGACGATCCGTCCTCCCATGTGAAATATCACGTTCATGGGGCCGACGTCTATGTAGTGTCGGAGATGGTGCAGTATTACTCCTCCGATGGCCTTCTTGTAACTGAGAGCCTTAAGGACTATACGCGAAAAAACATTCTCGGCGAATACGACACTCTTGACCACTTCCTAGCGGCGTGGAACTCTGAACATAAGAAACAAGCGATTATCGATGAGCTGCGCGCGCGTGGCGTATTCCTGGATGAGCTGCGGCTCGAGACTGGACAGGAGCAAATGAGCGACTTTGACCTCATTTGCCACATTGCTTACGACCAGAGACCTCTTACGCGCAGCGAGAGAGCCAATAGTGTCAAGAAAAAGGGCGTGCTCTATGAGTATGCCGGCGTCGCGCGTGAGGTCCTTGAAGCGCTTCTCGACAAATATGCGACGTCGAACCTCGTAGACTTGGACGACACCCACGTCCTCGACCTCGAGGAATTCCGTCGGTTTGGCAGCCCAATGAAGATCGTCGCCGCATTCGGCGGCAAACAACAGTACATTCAGGCAGCGCAGATGCTCGAGGACGAGCTCTACATCGCATAGAGAAAGGTAACGATAGCAAATGGCACTGGGATCTCTCGTAAAGACCCTGCAGAACATCATGCGCAAAGACGCCGGCATCAATGGCGATGCGCAGCGCATTGAGCAGATGACTTGGCTTTTCTTCCTCAAGATTTACGATGCCAAGGAGCAGGAGTGGGAGTTTCACGATGACTCCTATCAGTCCATCATCCCCGAGCGCCTGCGCTGGTATAGCTGGGCGCACGATGCGAAAGACGGCAAGGCGCTTACTGGCGATGAGCTTCTCGACTTTGTGAACAATGATCTATTCAAGACTCTTGAGAGTCTTGAGCTTGCACCTGATGCGCCTTTGCGACACGTCGTCGTCAAGGCTGCTTTTACTGACGCCAACAACTACATGAAGGATGGGATTCTACTTCGTCAAGTCATCAACGAGATTGACGAGTCGGTTGATTTTACCGAGTACAAAGAGCGCCACGCCTTCGGTGAAATTTACGAGACCATCCTGAAAGACTTACAGTCCGCGGGTAATGCCGGCGAGTTTTACACGCCCCGAGCGGTGACTGACTTTATGGCCCAGGCACTTGCGCCCAAGCTCGGCGAGACTGTGGCTGACTTCGCGTGTGGCACGGGCGGCTTTTTGACGAGCGCCCTCAAGATTCTCGACTCCCAGGTTCAGACTCCAGCCGATCGTGAACTCTATGCAAGATCGGTCTACGGCATCGAGAAGAAGCAGCTCCCTTACCTGCTGTGCGTGACCAACATGCTGTTGCACGATATCGATAATCCTGAAGTCTTTCACGATAACTCTCTCGAGAAGGATGTTCGCGAGTGGAAGCACAAGCCTGACGGCCAGTTTGACGTCGTACTTATGAACCCGCCCTATGGCGGGTCCGAGAGTGCATCGGTGCAAAACAACTTCCCTGTTGCACTCCGTAGCTCCGAGACCGCAGATCTATTCCTTGGACTCATTCTTTATCGTCTTAAGCGAGGCGGCCGCGCTGCTGTTATCATTCCGGATGGTTTTCTCTTTGGCCAGGATAGTGCAAAGACGGAGATCAAGCGTCGCCTGCTTGAGGACATGAACTTGCATACTGTCTTGCGCCTTCCACAGAGTGTTTTCGCTCCGTACACGAGCATCACTACTAACGTTCTGTTCTTCGATAATACGGGGGCCTCTGAGGGCGTTTGGTTCTATCGCATGGACATGCCCGAGGGGTATAAACACTTCTCTAAGACCAAGCCCATTAGGATCGAACATTTTGCACCTGTAAAGGAATGGTGGGAGAACCGTCGGGATATCGAGGAAGACGGCAATCCCAAGGCCAAGTACTATACGGTTGACGAGTTGCGAGACGGCGGTTTTAACTTTGACGTGTGCGGCTATCCTCACGAGGAAGAGGAGATCTTACCGCCTGACGAACTGATCAGGAACTACAAAGAAGAGCGCGCTAAGCTCGATGCCGAGATTGACCAGAAGCTTGCTCGTATTTGCGAGATTCTTGGGATTGAGGCGTAGATGAAGGCAAAAGACCTGAAGAACTCAATCCTGCAAATGGCGATTGAGGGAAAGCTCGTTCCACAAGACCCGAGTGATGAGCCTGCAAGCGTCCTGCTTGAGCGTATTCGTGAAGAGAAGCATAAGCTTATTGCTGAGGGTAAGGCTAAATTCCCGAAGGGCGGGGAGAGCATTATCTATATCGGTTCCGATGGCTCCCCCTATGAGAAGAAGGTGGATGCCAAGGGTCGCGTGACTAGCGATAAGTGCATCGCGAACGAAGTGCCGTTTGAGGAGCTGCCCGAGGGGTGGGCTTGGGCAAGGCTGGAAACCGTATATAACTTCATTGATTACAGGGGTAAAACACCTCACAAATCACCTTCAGGTGTTCGACTAATGACTGCGAGCAACATTCGCCAAGGCTATATTGATTACACACGCGAGGAGTATATTTCAGAAGACGAATATGCAACACGCTTGTCTCGCGGAGAGACCCACCGTGGCGATTTGCTGTTTACAACCGAAGCCCCGATGGGGTATTGCGCGATATGCGAAATGAAACGTTGCAGCTGTGGACAGCGTGTCATTACCCTTCAGAATTACGGCACAGTTGGTCCAGACAATGCCCTGTTCTGCCAAATAATTCTATCTCCACTGTTCCAAATTCAAGTTAAGGATCATGCCACGGGGACGACCGCAAAAGGAATCAAAGCAGCAGTGCTAAAAGAGCTATTTCTTCCGATTCCGCCTCTCGCCGAGCAGCGCCGCATCGTCGAGCGGGTGAACGAGCTCATGCCCCTGGTCGAGGAGTACGGTGAGCTCGAGGACGCCCGCGAGGAGCTCGACGCCGCGCTGCCCGGCCGCCTGCGCAAGTCGGTGCTGCAGCTGGCGGTTCAGGGAGGGCTCGTGCCGCAGGACCCCGCAGACGAGCCCGCCGGCGTTCTGCTGGAGCGCATCCGCGGGCAGCGCCGGCAGCTCGTGGCCGAGGGGGAGATGAAGGCCCCGAAGGGCGGTGAGTCGATCATCTTCGCCGGTTCCGATGGCCGCCGCTATGAGAAGAGGGTGGACGCCAGGGGCCGCGAGTCCGAGCCCGTCTGCATCGAGGACGAGATCCCGTTCGAGATACCCGAGAGCTGGGAGTGGCGTCGTTTAGGGTCTCTTGTCTTGAATCGCGGGCAGAAGAGGCCTGAGGCGCGTTTTGCCTATATCGACATCTCGTCGATTGACAATGTGAACCAAAAGCTCGGACAAGAAACTGTTATAAATGCAGCTGACGCGCCCTCACGAGCAAGAAAGCTAGTCGCAAAGAATGATGTGCTCTATGCGACCGTCCGCCCTTATTTGCATAATGCCTGTATCGTAGATAAGGATTTTAATATTAAGCCCATCGCAAGTACTGGGTTTGCTGTCCTTTCATGTCTTGACGGATTCCTTCCTAGTTTTCTTCTCTACTTTTTGGTTTCTCCTAGCTTTGACTCTTATGCAAATGCCAATGAGAACGCGAAGGGGGTTGCCTATCCGGCAATCAATGACAACAGGCTGTATCGCGCTCTAGTTCCTGTTCCCCCGGCCAGCGAGCAGAAACGAATTGTTTCTAGAGTCACCGAAGTATTTGCTCTTACCAATTGACTGCTTCATCAACCGCGGCGCGCTGTTCATCGGCAGTGCGCCGCAGATAGATTCGCGTTGTCTCAATGCTTTCGTGTCCCATAAGATCAGCAAGCAGTGAAATATCTGGGTTGCGGTTGATAAAGTTTTTTGCGAACAAGTGCCGAAATGAATGCGGGTATACGACGTCTTGGCCGACGCCATAGCGCAGTGCGGCACGCTTCAACCCTACGGATATGCCGCGCGAAGTAATCGCGTTGTCGTTTTTGCCTGGAAATAGAAGGCCATTCATTGGCTTGGCTTTCCATGTAAGACTTTCTTCACGCAAAGAGTCAGGTATCCAAATTCTCCTGAGCTTCTGGCCTTTTGAAACAATGTCCATATATCCAGCGGTAACGTGTTCTACTTTGAACTGTCTTAACTCACTTACTCTCGCACCCGTACAACCAAGAAAGCGAACGATGAAATACCAAAACCAATCACCGTCTTGCTTCAGGCCGCTGATTAACTGCATGTATTGTTCATTGCTGATGACATTGTCGAGAAACGGCTTCTGTTGAATTCGCACTCCTTTGAGTCGGATTCCATCGAAAGCGATGAAATCAAGGTAGGTGTTAATTGCGCCGATGCGGTTGTTAACCGTTTTCGGAGCGAATGAAGAAACCAGCCACTCTTTGTGCGCAAGAAGTGACTGGTTTGTTAGAGACTGAGTTTTATCGATAAGCTGGCATATTGCAAAGGAATAAGAATCAACAGTGTTTTCCGCATAACCCTTTTCCTGCAAGTATTGTACAAACATTCTCATGACATCTTCCTTTCGACGAGGTCATGAAAACAGTTAGACAAGTATTTTGAAAAGCCAGTCAACTTCATAAACGATGCGACGCTGCTCGGCGAGGGGCGGAACTGGGATTAGGTAGTTTCTGACCGTCTCCTGCGCAAGCTCTTTCTGCTTCGTGCTGCCGCTTGCCTGGTCTTCAATTTCAGACTGGACTGACGGCCCCGCGAAATAGGCGAAGGCAAACCGGTGATCAAGCCAATCTTCCCGCGTCCTGATCACCGTCACGTGGCTGTCGGCGACGGCCCAGCCGTATCTGTTTTTCGCCGAGTCATAGACCGCCATCCTGCCCAACGTGCCGAGGCCGGTCGAGTTCCAGAGAAGGTCACCATCCTTCAGAATCCGCTCATCCGCGTACTTGGATACGGTGGCTGGGTCGATGAACCTCGCCTTTTCCACGGAGAATCCGCTCCATTGGTTGCACTTTTGGGCGATCACGGGGTATTTCTCGACGGTCGAATACTTCGGCGACTTGCCCCTCTGGATGTAAGTGGTGACGCTCTCGAGCCTCGC
>NZ_WWSY01000016.1 GCF_009876115.1 Collinsella aerofaciens
CAGGCCCCGCCGACCGATTGCAAGCGGTCGGCGGGGCCATTGTGGCTCTTGACAGCGGATTGGGTCATATGAGCGAAAACCCGCCAGGGCGAGCAAGGTGCCTTGAAACGAGGCGGCATTGACCTTCTGGTCATGCCGCCGAAGTTGAAAGGCAGATTGCCGCTCTGACGGGTTTGCAGCGTCAAGCCGTTACGCGGTTTGGTAAAACCGCGTAACCAAAGGCGCAGCGTCGACCGGTCCGCCGTTCGTCAGAACGGCGGAACCAACCCTACATGACCATAACGTAGCGCGATCCCACGTAGTACTGCTTACCCATCAGGACCGGCTCGCCATTGGGGCCGATAAAGCCGGCACGCAGATTGAGCAGTGGATCGTGCAGAGCAATGCCCAACTCGGCCGCCTGCTCGGCGTTAGCGCGAACGGCCTCGACCGTGCGGTAGCCAACCGAGACAATCGGCGTTCCGCCAACACGCTCGACCTCGGCAAAAATGGACTTGTCCTCAAGATCGGCCGTCAACAGCTCGCGGTAGGCGTCAAACGGCACAAAGATGTTCTCCTCAAAGATGGGCTCGCCGTCGGCCGTACGCACGCGTTTGATATGCAGCAGCAGCGCATCCTTCTGCAAGCCAAAGAACTCCATCTCGTTTTGACGCGCCGGAACGATCTGGCGATCGACCACATGTGCGCCCGCCTTCATGCCATTGTCGGCACACAGCGCGGTAAACGTCTGCAGCGTCGAGGCGTGGAACTGGCGGTTGATGTGCGGCGTGGAGACAAAGGTGCCGCGGCCCTGCTGCTTAACCAGGTAGCCATCGGAGCACAGTTCCTCGACGGCACGGCGCACCGTAATACGGCTCACCTCGTACTGTTCGGCAAGCTCAAGTTCGGACGGAATACGCTCCTTGGGTGCATAAACACCTTTCTCAATCGCATCCTTGATCTCGTCGTAAATCTGCTGGTAAAGCGGTGCATTTTTGGTCGCGGGCATATCTGATCACTCCTATCAAAATATCGAAATTACTAATACGTATATAACGTCTAGCTCTATGTTACATCATAACGATAAAACGATACACCCTGCCTACCAAAAAGCGACAGGTCTATTTTGGTAGGTTTTATCTGGTCAAACGAGAGCCCCTCGAAAGCAACGGGGCTTTCGGGGGGCTCATTCGAATGGGCTGCGCTTGACCGGCAAAAAGCCAAAACCCTACTTGCCGTCGTCCTGCTGCAAGATGTCCTGCTCGCTAAGGCGCGCCTGACGACTCGCTATGCGCGCGGGCTTGTCGGGATCGGGAACGGCTGTGGGCATGGGCTCGTCGACATGGCCGCCCCACCATCCGCCCACAAAGTTGAGCGTGTGGAACACATTGATCACGGCGCCGGGATCAATGTCGCACACTAGCTTGATAATGTCCTGACTCTCGTAGGTCGAGACAACGGCGTGCAGCAGATACATCTTTTCGCGGCTGTATCCGCCAATGACCTCGGCGCAGCTAATGCCATGCTGAAAATGGTCAACATAGGCTGTCATGACCTCGTCTGCCTTGCGTGTCGTGATCTGCAGCGTCACACGGTCGTAGCGTCGGTAGAAACTGTCGATGGTCTTGGTCGAAATAAACTGGAACACGATGGAGTACGCCGCATTGTCCCAGCCAAACATAAAACCAAAGATCGCCAGGATAAAGCAGTTGAAACCAAAAATGACGCCCCAGATGGTCTTGCCCGTGTGGTTGGAAACCCACAGCGCGATAAAGTCGGTGCCGCCGGTAGATGCGCCGGACTTGAGCGCGATGGCAGCGCCCAGACCCGAGACCACGCCACCAAAAATGATGAGCATGATCTTGTCGCCCAAAAACGGGGCGAAATGAAAGATGTTGAGGAACAGCGATGAGAGCACAACTTGCATCATAGAGAAGATGACGAAGCGCTTGCTAATGCCGCTCCAGCATAGGAGCGCCACGGGGATGTTGAGCGCGAGCATACCGAGCGAGATGTCGATGTGAACGCCGCCGAGCGAGGTAACGCGATCGAGCAGGACCGCGACGCCGGTAAGACCGCTCGGAAGCAGGTCGGCGGGCCGAATGAACGCCTGGATCAGGAATGTCTGGAGAACGGCGGAAATTGTGACCGCCACGGCGGTAATAGCGCGGCGAACGATGGTGAGGCGGCCGAGCACGAGCACTCGGTCCGTGAGCTGATCGATGGCGTTCGCCACGTTAGCTCCTTTCGAAGGCAGATCTAGTTGTGGGGCATGCCGGCGATTGTAGCATGGAGCGAGCGGGGGCGCTTCAATTCACCCTCTCTCGACAACCAAACAGGACCGGCAACCCCACAGCCAAAGGCCCAAATTCCAAGTGAGTAGGCTTTTCGCGATCTGCCGAGCACACCCAAAACAGCCACCTCTGTGACCTGCGGTTTTACAAAGGAAGATATGCATTGTGCTCGGCCTGCGCCAAAAAGTCTACTCACTTAGCCCGAATCGAAGCTAAACGGATCCAAATTGATGACAAATTAAGCCAATCCGCAGCAAATGACGCGTAAACCAGTGCTTCTCGCGGCGGGTTGACACTACAAAGCGGCCAAAATGTCGGTCAGATTGTCGATAACAGCATCGGCTCCCGATTGGTCGAGGTTGACGCCCTCGTGCGGACGCAATGCCAGGACGCGGGCGCCGGAGCGCTTGCCGGCCTCGATGCCCAAAGGCGAGTCCTCGATAACCAGGCACTCGGCAGGCTTCACCCCCAGCGCCTCCATGGCACGCAGGTAGATCTCGGGGTCGGGCTTAAACGCACTGCACTCGTGACCGCTGATGGTGTAGTCCAGCACGTCGGCGATGCCGGCGATATCCACCAGCTCGTCAATCAGCTCACGATAGGACGAGCTCGCGATGGCACACTTCACGCCGCGCTCGTGCAGCTCACGCATCACCGGCTCCGTCTGCTCGTTGAGCAGCTCGGCATACGGAACGGGGTGGTCCGGGCTGTAGACCTGCTTGTACTCCACGCGCAGGCGCTCGCGCAGCTCAATATCGTCGGGCACCAGCGCCTCCCAAATGGCAGGCTCGTTAGACCCCGAAAGATCGGGGATCTCGTCAAAGTGAAAGCCCTTCTCTTCCATAAACGCCACGCGACGACGGTTGTAGAACCACTCGGTATCGACCAGCACGCCGTCCATGTCAAACAGCACTGCCTTGATCATACGTATCTCCTTTCGATAGCAAAAAAGGGGACGGGGCGCAAACCCCATCCCCTCTCAATCAACCCGTAAGGTCTACTTACTTGTGATTAGTAGGAAAGCTTCCACATGTAGCGACGCATGGTCAGCGGGTGCTGACGGGCCTCGGCGATCTGGTTGCCGTACTCGCGCATAACGGCGAGGTGCAGCAGCGGGTTGAAGTAGGTGACGACGCTCGCGGGCACGGCGTCGGCCAGGCCGTAGTCCTTGGAGTCGATCAGAGCGACCTTGGCGCCCATGCGCTCAAGGAAGGTGAGGGCGCGGGCGTCCATCGGACGGGTAGCGCCGTCGGACATGAAGAAGACGTAGGGCTTACCCTCGGTGGAAACCTCGAACGGGCCGTGGAAGTACTCGCCGGTGTTGTAGGCGGCGGCGTCGATCCACTGCATCTCGGTGAACAGGAAGGCGGCGTGAGAATAAGCCATCTTCTCGGAGGCACCGGAGGCCATGAAGTAGATCATCTCGTCGTCCTTGAAGTCCTCGGCGAACTTCTTGGCGAGCTTCTTGCAGTGCTGAGCGGCGTTCTCGCAGAGGTCGAAGACGTTGGTGAGGCCGGTGATCATGTCCTCGTAGTGGTCATAGCCCTCGGTCTGCTGAAGGATCTCGAGAGCAAGAGCGATGGCATAGCCGGGCTTCTCGCACTTGGCTGCGTAGTTGGCGTGGAAGCCGTGAACGATGACGTGGTCGGCGTCGACGGTCAGAGCGGAGCCAGCCTTGTTGGTGAGGGAGACGACCGGGCAGTTGTGCTTCTTGGCGGTCTTGTTGGCCTCGACGGTCTCGGGCGTGGAGCCACCGAGGGAGCAGGTGATCACGAAGGTGTGCTCGTTGACCCAGGAGGGCGTGTCGTAGTTGAACTCGTTAGCGGTGAAGATCTGAACGTTCAGCTTGTCCGTGTTGTTGGCCAGGAAATACTTGGCAGGGTAAAGGTCGGACATAGAGGCACCGCAGCCGACGAAGGCGACGCTGTGGATCTCGTGGTTGGACAGGACGTCAGCGACGATCTGCTTAGGGAGGTTAAGGTCGATCTCGTACATCTGACACATTCCTTTCGATTTTTTGCGGCGCCACATTGCCGGGCGCTCGCAGGGTTACCGTGATTTGGACCGAGTCGCCGGCCCGTTGAGGATGTGTCAAAGGAACTGTCCCTTTGACACATTTTGGGGATGGGAGCCTGCCTGGGGTATGGGATGTCAGGCAGGCCCCCGGGGGAAAGCGGTTAGACGCTTGGTCGCGACTAGGCCAGGATGCCGGCCGCGGAGAGGGCGATGCCGCCCACGATGGCGATCACGAGAAGCCAACCGGTGTTGACGTTCTTCTTGATGAGCCAGTACATAAGGCCGGTGAGGCCGAGGGAGATCATCTGAGGCATCATGCCGTCCAGGATGTCCTGGATCACGACGGTGCCCTCAGCGAACTGCAGCGGGGTGGTGGCGCCGATCAGCGTAGCGATCATGCCGCCCACGGACATAAGACCCACGATGCCGCAGACATACATGAGCTTCTCCATGAGGTCGCCGCCCTGAAGCTTGCTCAGGTACTCGTGGCCGCCCTGATAGCCCATCTTGGCTGCGAACCAAGTGATCAGCACAGAGGGGACGATGGAGATGAGCATGGCCAGGATCGGGCCCATGATGGAGCCCTGCTGAGCCAACTGAACGCCCAGACCAAAGGCGATAACGCGGATGGTGCCCTGGAAGAAGGAGTCACCGATGCCGGAAAGCGGACCCATGAGGGAGGTCTTGACCGCGTTGATCGAATCGGGATCGAAGTTCTCGGGATCCTTGGCGTACTCCTCCTCCATGGAGGCGGAGAGGCCCAGGATGAAAGCGCTCGTCTGCGGGGTGCAGTTGTAGAACGCCATGTGACGGTGGTAAGCCTCTTTCTTAGCAGCGAGCTGCTTGGGATCGGACTCATCCGGATAGAGGCGATCGAGCGTGGGAACCATGCCGTAGAGGAAGCCCATGTTCATCTGACGCTCGTAGTTCCAAGAGGCCTGGATGGCCCAGGAGCGCCAGAAGAACTGGCTGACCTTCTTGTTCAGGGACACGTCCTTGGTTGCGGTTGCCATAGTGTGTTCCTCCTTAGTCTTCGTCGTCTTCGAGCGGATCGTAGTCGGAATCGACACCGGCGGCTGCATGGGAACCGTTGAACTTGAAGCCCATGAAGACGACAGCCAGGCACACACCGATCAGAGCGACCGCGATGACGGACAGGTTGAGGTAAGCGGCGAGCAGGAAACCGATGAACAGGAACGGAGTCATACCCTTCTTGATCATCATGGTGAGCAGCAGGGCCAAGCCGTAGGCGGTCATGATCTTGGTCGAAACGTTAAGACCAGTGGACAGCCACTCGGGAACCATGTTGACGATGGCCTGAACCAGGTCGGTGCCAACAAAGACGGCGAGGAAGATCGGCAGGAAGTACATGACGGCGTACAGACCGGAGCCGGCGCAGATGTGCATACGGTAGGCGGTCTTGAACTTTCCGTTATCGATCGCGCTATCTGCCACATGCGTGAGGGCGGCGATGATGGAACGGAACACGATGCCGAGGAGCTGACCCAGGACGGCGACCGGGATGGCGATCGTCATGGCGGTCTCGGCAGAAGCATCGGTCAGGCACGCAAAGGCAGCGGCCACGATGCCGCCCAGGACCATATCGGGCGGAACGGCGGCGCCGACCTGCACCAGGCCCATGGACACGAGCTCGACGGCGGCACCGACGGCAAGGCCGGTGGGCACATCGCCCAGCAGCAGACCGACGAGCGTAGCGCCAACGAGGGGCTGCTCGAAGTTAAGACGACCGAGCAGGCGGGAGTCCCACATGCAGAACACGCCGACGAGGCCGACGAGCACCGCACTGATGAACGTATTCATACCCTTCTCCTTTCAGTCAGGCAAAAGCCTGGTTGATTACAGCTTGGCGTCGATGTCGACGCTCTGATACGTAGGGGTCTGCTGGACGTAGAGCTTGATGCCCATGTCGAGCAGCTGGTTGACGTCGGCCTTCTGGGTGGCGTCGAGGAAGACGGAGCTGTCCTTGCCGCCGACCTGATCGGCACCGTCGTGGTTGGCGGTGGCGCCCAGGTTGATGGCGTCGAGCTTGTAGCCCTGGCAGAACTGCAGCATCTCGGCCGTGTTGCCAAAGACGAACATGACACGCTCACCGAGGGTGTTGAGCTTGTCCATCTTGGCGAGGGCACGCTCGACGGTGAAGACGTTCAGGCGCACGCCCTGGGGCTTGGCCAGCTTAAGAGCGCCCTTCTTGATGTCATCGTTGGCGGCAGCGTTGTCGACGACGATGATGCGCTCGGCCTGGACCTTGGTGGTCCAGGTAAAGACGACCTGGCCGTGCAGCAGACGGTAGTCAAGACGTGCGAGGACGATCTTGGCGGGACCGGAGCTGTGACGGGACGCCTTGGCCTTCTTGGCGGGAGCCGCGGCAGCCTCGACCGGTGCGTTGGGGTTGGTCAGACCGGTGCGGGCCTCGTTGATGAGGGCCGCGAGCTCGGCGCCCTTGACGGGGACGGGGCTCATAGCGAGCGTGAGCGCCAGCGGGATGTTGAAACCGCTGACAACCGTGAACTTCGTGCCGTTCTTGGAAAGCTCGACCATGCTGTTGTTGACCGAGCTGCCGAGCATATCGGTCAGCACATAGACGGTGTCGTCCGCGTTGAACGTGGCGATCATGGCGTCCACCTTATTGGTGATGGGCTCCTTGTCGTCACGAGCAAGCGACACGACGTGGACGTTCGACACGTCGCCGAGAACCATCTCGAGCGTGTCTTTGGCGCCTGCGGCCAGGCCGCCATGAGATGCGAGAATGATCTGATTCATCTTGCCTCCTCCTTTTCGTTATGGTCATTATAACGTCTTATACGTTGCTTATATTGCTAATTAGTATAAAGACCGTTCGCGGGTGAAAATCGACCGTTGACGGGTTTAACGTACTCGAAACGTTGGTGCAGGGCAGATCGACGCTGGCTGGATAACCCCAGATCAGACGCCTCGCCAATCCCCTATCGCACGAAGTACCAGGGGCTTTCCTGCACGGTGGGCTCCAGCGCGATGCCCGTGCGCTCGCGGAACAGATCCATGTCCTGCGATTTCTCCGTCCACCACGCGTTGGGCTTAAAGGTCATGCTCTCAACGATATGGCCGACAAAGGCACTGTTGCGCAGCTTGGAAAAATTGGTGTTCATAATCAGGATGGACGCGAGCACCAGCACGATGCCCAGGACCTTGATCGCGCCGGCGGGCTCGGCGTAGATGCCAATACCGACCAGAACGGTCGCCACGGTTTCGAACGAAGCCACGACCGGCACCTTCGATGTCTCAAGATCCATCGAAAGGCCCTGCATATAGAAGATGTACGCAAGAGCCGTCGGAATAAAGCCAAAGCCTACGAACAGCAGAATGAGTTGCGGGGACATTGCCGCGGCTACATCGGACCACGGAGCCGAAAGCACCGCCATAAAGCATCCGCCAAAAACAAAGCCCCAAAACGTCACCGCCAGCGGATGCAGTGTCTTGGTGGCCATGCGGCTAAACACAGCCAGCAACGCGCCGCAAAGTCCGGCGATCACACCCGACGCGACGCCCCAAGCCGAGAAATGGAAACCAGACAGGTCGCCGCTCGTCACCGCGAGCACGCAACCCACAATGTTAAAGACGATGGCGACGAGCTTGTTGGGGGTCACGTCCTCGCGATAAAGCACGCGGCCAAGCGCGACGCCAAACACCGGCGAGGTGTAGAGCAGCACCGAGGCCGTGGACATGCCCACCTCGCCCATGCACTCGTAATAGCAGGTGTTGGCGACGGCTAAACCGACGATACCGACAAGCGCGCAGGGAACAAGCTCTTTAGGACTTGCCTTGAACAGAGCCAGGGGACCCGAGGCTTTTCCCTCACGAGCACCTCCCTGGCAACCCATAAATGCCAAGACCGGAGCCATTAAGACGGCACCCGACAACAGGCGAAAGGCCGCCATACTCTGAGACGAAACACCCAGGGCCGATATTCCGTTAACAAAGATTCCGATGGTGCCCCACATAAGCGCGGCGATCAGCACCAGCACATAGCCCAGATTGCTTTTCTTCAACGCAGCCTCCTCGGTATCGTTTCCAATATGTTTCGTACTACGTTATAGTCGTTATATACATTTTTCAAGACACAAATCGGCGAGCGGAAAAGTGATCCGTTTTCCTCCGTCCCCAGCGGATTACTTGGCGGTTGCGGTGAAATAGTTCCTAAATAGAGGCTTCAAGCCCCCAAACAGGAACTATTCCACCGCAACTTATGAGGACATCGAGCTGTTAGGCCGCTCTATCCCCTAGTAGTCCAGCTTCCACATGTAGCGGCGCGTCATGTAGTCCTTGTGGGTGACGGCAGAGAGCGCACGCATGTGCACGTTGTTGAGGATCGGCGCAAAGATCAGGTGGTTGAAGTATTCGCTCACGCTGTCCTTGATGTCGTTGAGGCCGAGCTCCTTGGCGTCGAGCTGATAGACGCGCTCGCCACCGTACTGGTTGACGAAGCGGATGCCGCGCTCATCGTTGCAGCGACTGCGGCCGACGCTGATGAGCTGGAACAGCGAGGTGCGCTTGTCCAGAATCTCGAAGGGGCCGTGGAAGAAGTCGCAAGTGTTGATGGTGCAGGAATCGATCTGCAGCATCTCCTGCACGTTGCAGATGCTAAAGACGTAGGCGGCACCAAAGAGCGGGCCCTGGGCCATGACGTTGATGCAGGGCTTGTCGGCATTCTGCTCGGCCCACTTGGCAGCGAGCGGACGGGTGTACTCGAAGGCCTTGCGGTAGATGGGATCGACCAAGTCGAAGGCGGCCATGGCGGTCTCGTACTCGGCATAGCCCTCGGTCTGCTGTGTGAGCTCCATGGCGATCATGGTCACGACGGCGGAGTTGGTGCGGCCCATGCAGGACTCGTCGATGGCAAGGCTGTCGTACTGGATCTTGTAATCGCAGACCTCGGTGAGGCCGGACTCGTCAACATAGATGGCGATGGTGCTGGCGCCGTGGTCCTTGGCGACCTGGGCGGCGACGATGGTCTCCTTGGTGCCGCGCATGGACACGACGACAGCCAGGGTGTTCTCGTTGACGTAGGCCGGGGTGGCGTGCACGAACTCGTTGCTGGTGTAGCTGGAGCTCGCGACCTGCGTGGCCTCGTGCTCCATAAAGTACTGGGCAGGATAGTTGCCGCCGTTGGATCCGCCGGCGCCAATCCACACGACGCGCTTGATGCCGCCCTTGTCTGCCTTGTCAGCCAAAACCTGGGAGACGACGTCTTTAACCTGTTCCTGAGTAGTCATCGTGCATCAGCCTTTCTTCTCGTTTGATGCTGTCGATGGCATACAAGTTACATACATGTTTTGGCGATGTCGACTAGTTGTATGCTATATTTGTCTTAGAAATTTTGCTGGTAAAGTTTTCGGCAATCCATTACCAGCGGTTTTGTTGTCATGTTGGATACATGCTTGGTTCAGTAAGCATACAAGTTAGATACAGGTTGTTCGCATGAGCACTTCGTCAAAAAGGAACTTGGCCCAATACGAGCGTCTGGCGAGTACGCTGCGTGACCGCATCGCCGCCGGCACCTACGCACGCGGAGACAAGCTGCCGTCCGAGATGGAACTCATGGGCGAATCGGGGCTTTCGCGCAGCACCGTGCGCCACGCGCTTAAGGTGTTAGTTGACGAGGGCCTGATTCGTACCGAGCGCGGGCGCGGCGCCTTTGTGGCCGAAACGCCAGCGCTCCACGAGAACAACCTGGTGTTTTCGAGCTACACGGCACAGGTCCAGGGTCAGGGCATGAAGCCCACCACGCGCACCGTGGACTCGGGCTTTGCCAAGGCGGCCGGCAGCATAGCCAAGTTCTTTGACGCCGCCGTGGGCAGCAAGCTCGTCAAACTTGTCCGCCTGCGCTATCTGGACGATGCGCCGCTGTGTCTGGAGACCACCTATCTGCCGCCGAGCTTTGGGTCGCTCATCGATCGCGACATCAACGGATCGCTCTACGCCACGCTGCGCCAGGAGTTCCATCGTGCGCCGGCACAGGGGCACAAGACCTTTGAGGTATGCTATGCATCGCAAAACGAGGCGTTTTTGCTCAACGTCGAGCGCGGGCAGGCACTGATCCTTATCACCGACTACGTCTACGACACCGACGGCCGCCCGCTCCATGTCTCCAAACGCATCCAACGCACCGACCGCGCCAAATACACCGAGCCCATCGGCTAACCTGCCAAAATAAACCTGTCCCTAAATGGTAGGTTTGAGAAGGTCGGGGAACCAGGTTGGTTTGGGTTGGTTAGGGACGCGCTCGGCTAGGATCAGCTCCATCCAGCACATGTCGTACCAGCGACCGAACTTTTGGGCGCAGCGGTCGAAGGCTCCCACCAGGCGATATCCCATATGGGCATGGAAATCCTGGCTGTTGTGCGTCAGGTACTCGTCGTCCTTGTCGTGCGGCACGGCGATGAGCGCGCACATGTTGGTGATGCCCATCGCGACCAGGCACTGCTTGAGCGCGTCGTGCAACCTGCGACCCAGTCCGCCGTGGCGCACGTCGCGCGCCAGGTAGATCGATGTCTCGACCGACCAGTCGTACGCCTCGCGGCTGTTGAGCGGACTCACATAGGCATAGCCTACCGGGCGCCCGTCCAGCTCCATCACCAGATACGGATAGCGCTTGAGCGTACGCTCGATGCGCCCGGCGAACTCCTCAACGCTCGGCACCTCGTATTCGCAGGTAATCGCCGTCTGGCGCACATATGGCTCATAGATGGCAAGCAGCGCTGGCGCATCATCGGGCGTCGCCAGGCGAATCGTCGGCTCGGACATCTCGGTCACACAACCCCTCTCCCTCAAAAGCAAAGGCCGCCCTGCGCCAAACCCAAGCGCAAGGCGGCCCTCGTCATTGCATCAAGCTACAGGACAGCCGCCAGCGCGTCGATGTCCTCCTGCGTCGTGGCCCAGCTGGTGCAAAAGCGCACCACCGTGTGGGTCTCGTCGTACTTTTCCCAGTACTCGATCGAGGCATGCTCGCGAATGCGGGCCATATCCTCGTTGGGCAGAATCACGAACTGTTGGTTCGTAGGCGTCTCCAAGAAGAACTCGTAGCCGCGCTCATGCAGCACGCGGCGCAGCGCCTGAGCCGTCTCAATCGCCTGGCGCCCGATCTCAAAATACAGGCCATTGGTAAAGAGCGCCTCAAACTGCACGCCCGTCAGGCGGCCCTTGGCCAACAGCGCGCCGTGCTGCTTAATACGCGGAATGGGATGCGCCGGGGCGTGCATGCCGCAGAACACCACAGCCTCGCCGCAGAGCGCGCCGCACTTGGTGCCGCCAATGTAGAATACGTCGCACAGCTGCGCCAGCTCGGGCAGGGTAATGTCGCACTCATCGGCCGCCAGCGCATAGGCCAGGCGGGCACCATCCACAAACAGCGGAATCTCGTGCTTCTGGCACACCGCATAAATTTCGGTCAGCTCGGCCTTGGAGTACAGCGTGCCGTACTCGGTCGATAGGCTCACGTACACGGCGCCCGGAAACACCATGTGCTCGCAGCTCTCATTTTCGTAGAACACCTGGATATAGTTCTCGAGGTCCTCGGCGTGCATCTTGCCCTCGTAGCCGGGGATAGTGAGCACCTTGTGGCCGCCAAACTCGATGGCGCCCGCCTCGTGGCAGGCAACGTGGCCGGTCTCGGCGGCAACCACGCCCTCGTACGGCGCGAGCAGCATGTCAATCACCGTCGCGTTGGTCTGCGTGCCGCCCACCAGCAAAAACACGTCGGCATCGGGAGCCTGACAGGCCTCGCGGATAAGCTGCTTGGCACGCTCGGTATGTGCATCGGTGCCGTAGCCGGGCTGCGGTTCCATATTGGTGTCGACGAGCGCTTGCAGCACCGCCGGATGTGCACCGTGGGAATAGTCATTGTTGAACGCGAGCATGGCAATCCTCTCTTACCAGGTATCGGCCAGATGATTCAGGTGGGGCTATTGTACGCCGTGAGGATAGGCAATGCGCGCGGCAAGGCACTCAAGTGCCAACACCAGGGCAAAGCCGCAACTCACGTCAGTCAAAAAGTGCGCTCCGATCACGATACGACCAAAGGCGACGAGCGCCGCAACCACAGCCGCCGCCCAAAAGACCACGCGACGGCGCGAGGGCTTTTCCTTAAAGGCCGCCGCGGGAAGCCCGGCGAGCATAAGGCCGATCGCCGCGTGCGCCGTATGTCCGCTCGCAAACGACTTGAAGCCGTCCCTGATCACGCCAGCGGCGATATAGGCCCACTTGTCGGGGTTGCCGATCACCCACCACGGCTGAAAATTGAGCCCCGGCGTGACCTCGATCACGCGCATGCGCGGGCGTGACCACAGCGGTTTGACGATCACGTTGAGGATGATGGCTTGGGCAACCCACACGGCAAGCACCATCAGCGCCCAGCGCGTGAGCTCGTCGGGGTCGGTGTCGCGCGTAAGGCGATAGACGATGAGGTTGGCGGCGATGACCAGCACAAACGTCAGCACCAGCTGAGCCGCGATGAGTTTGCCGCCAACCCGCAGGGACGAAATAATCTCGTAGCCGGCCAGACCGACATTGACAAGGATGCCGAGCACGGCGAGCCATTTGCTCCCCCTGGAGTCGGGACGCGCCGCGCGCACAAGCATGACGCCCGCGATGCTCGCCGTCAGCTCGAACGGCAGCTCGCCGGCGGCCTCGATAAAACGGCCGTACATGCTACCGATGTTGAACAGCGCACTCGAGATCTGATAATCGAAGAAGCTGCCCACGCCCAGGCAAAGGGCAAGGATAACCGCTATAGCAGCGGCGTCTTTCTTATAGATGTACCCGAACATACTTTCCTTTCGATGGAACCAGATTGCCCAAATGGGGCGTTTGCAGCGTCGACCCGCTAGTCATCGTCGGACGCGCCCAGCTGCTGCAGCAACATGAGTGCCGCGGCCACCGGGCCGGTGCCGTCGTTGGCGTCGAGACCGCGACCCAGGCCGCTGCCCGCGCCGGCGCCCGCCTTGTAGGGCACCGACAGCTTGCGGCTCTTGGGGAAGTTCACCGCGCCATAGCGGGTCTTAAGCTCATAGGCCACCTTCTTGGGCACGTCGACACCCAAAAACGTGATGCGACCGCCGCTGAGCGTGACGCTCTCGAGCCCCAGGCGCTCGCCGCGGATACGGATGCGCGCGCGGTTGAACAGGTTGAGTCCCGCCAACGGCAGCTCACCGTGCGCGGCCTCGGTCTCCTCCTGCACCTCGTCGATACTCTCCAGGTCCTCGGCGGCCGCGAGCTTGCGGTACACGAGCACGCGCTGGTCCACCGCCGGCAGGTACTCCTCGGACAAGAAGTAATCGGCCGGCAGGTTAATGCCCACGCTCGCCGCCTCCACGCCGGCGTCGTCATCGCCGCGCGCCTCGGCCACGGCCTGGCCCAGCATCTGCGTAAACAGGTCAAAGCCCACGCTCGACAGGTTGCCGTGCTGCTCGGCGCCCATGAGCGAGCCGGCACCGCGGATCTCCAGGTCGCGCATGGCGATGCGCATGCCGCTGCCCAAGTCCTGGAACTCGGAAAGTGCGGTCAGGCGCGCCGTGGCCTCCTCGGTGAGCGGCAGCTCACCCGGGAACATAAAGTACGCATAGGCCTGCGTGGCCGAGCGGCCCACACGGCCCTTAAGCTGGTAGAGCTGTGCCAGGCCCAGGCGCTGCGAATCCTCGATGATGAGCGTGTTGGCAGTCGCGTTATCGATGCCGCTCTCCACGATGGTCGTGGCGATGAGCACGTCGATCTTTTTGGTCGCGAACTCGATCATCACGTCCTCGACCTCGCGCGGGCTCATCTTGCCGTGCGCCACGCCCACGCGTGCCTCGGGCGCGGCCTCGTGCACGCGCGCCACGGCGTCGTCGATGGTTTTGACGCGGTTGGACACGTAGTACACCTGACCGCCGCGACCAACCTCCAGGCGAATCGCCGCGCTCACCACGTCGGGGTCATACTCCCCCACGTGCACGATCACGGGACGACGCCCAGTCGGCGGCGTGGTGATAAGGCTCATGTCGCGCACGCCGCTCATGGCCATCTGCATGGTTCGCGGAATCGGCGTTGCCGAAAGCGTGAGCACGTCAATCTGCTCGCGCAGGTTTTTGAGCTGCTCCTTGTGCTGCACGCCAAAGCGCTGCTCCTCGTCAATGATCACCAGGCCCAGGTTCTTGGGGTTCACGTCGGCCGAAAGCAGACGATGCGTGCCGATAAGCACGTCGATCATGCCCTCGGCAAACGCCTTGAGTGCGCGCTTTTGCTGCGCCGGCGTACGGAAGCGGCTGAGCACCTCGACCTCGAGGCCAAACGGGGCAAAGCGCTCAAAGAACGTCTCGTAGTGCTGCTGAGCCAGAATGGTCGTGGGGCAGAGCACCATGACCTGGCGGCCGGAGTCAACGCACTTAAACGCCGCGCGCAGGGCGACCTCGGTCTTGCCAAAGCCCACATCGCCGCACAGCAGGCGGTCCATAGGCTTGGGCGCCTCCATGTCGGCCTTAATGTCGGCGATGGCCTCCAGCTGGTCGCGCGTCTCGTCGTAAGGGAAGCTCTGCTCCATCTCGATCTGCTCGGGCGTGTCGGGCGGGCAGGCGATACCGGTAATCGACGAGCGGCGCGTATACAGGTCGACCAGGTCGAACGCCAGCTTTTTGGCGTTCTTGCGCGCTTTGTTGGTGGCACGCGTCCAGTCGGCGGTGTTGAGCCTGGTCAGGCGCGGCTTATCGCCGTCGGGGCCAACATAGCGTGTGATGCGGTCGACCTGCTCCAGCGGCACGTAGAGCTTGTCGCCGTCGGCATATTCCAGCAAAAAGTAGTCGCGCTCCTTGCCGCCCACTTCCTGGCGCGCGATCTCGCTAAAGAGCGCGATGCCGTGAGTGGCGTGCACCACGTAGTCACCCGGCTTAAACGGGAAGGTAATCTGCGTAATGTCCACCTTGCGACGGCTGCGCGCGCGGTTGGCGTCCATGCGGGCATTGAGGTCGGCAATGGAGAACACGGCCAGGTTGGCATCGGGCACCACCACGCCCTGCGGCAGGGCGGCATCGACAAAGGTCACGCGCCCGCGCGAGATGGTGGGCACGGCGGCACCGGCGGCAGCCTGGGCGGCACCCGCCTCGAGTGAGCGGGCGTTGAGCGCATCTGCCTTGCGCTCGCGAATGGAAGCATGGGCCTCCTGGCGGGCGGCGCGATCGGCAGAATCCGCCGCTGCAACGCGCACATGGTCGCCAATGACGCCTGCGTTTTCGGGCGCGGCCGTTAGCGATTCCTCAAAGGTAATGCCCTCGTCACCAAAGGTGAGCTCCATCGACTCGCGCGCACCGCGGTCGGGGATGGCAAACACGCAGGCGTAGCGCTTGCCCACGACTTCCTGAATGCGCGTCATAAAGCGATTGTCCGAGCCTGCGATGGCTGGCTGCTCAATCTTGAGCTCGGCCGTCACCGCACCGCCGGCACGGATGAGGCTTACGTAGTTCAGGCGCTGCTGGGCACCAAAGTCGAGCTGCTGGGCGCGCACGTACAAGCCGTCTAGACGGTCAACCCCCGCCTCGCCGGCACGGGTCTCGATATCCTCGTAGGCGCGCAGGCAGTCGTCGAACAGCGAGCGCGGCTCGGACAGCACCACGAGCGCCTTGCCACTCACGTGCGACAGCGGGCTCACGGTTTGGCCGTACATCACCGGCAAAAAGCGGTCGAGCTCGGGCGTGACGATGCGCGCATCCACCATCTCGAGCAGCGCTGCCAGTTTGCTGTCGTCCTGGCTGGCGCGATAGAGCGCCACATGCATGTTGTGGACGGCCTCGTCGGTGAGCGCCAGCTCACGGCAGGGGAAAATCTCGATACTGTCCTCGTTGCCGATGGTCTGGCCCGTTGAACTCACCATGCGGCGGATGCGGTCGATCTCGTCGCCAAAGAACTCAATGCGCACGGGCGCCTTTTCCTGCGCGGGAAACACCTCGACGGTGTCGCCGTGCGCACGGAACAGACCGGGCGCGTCGGCGGTGCCGGCATTCGTGTAGCCCATGCCCACCAGGCGCTGCGGCACCTCGTCAAAAGGGATCTCCTCGCCCACGGCGAAGATCGTGGACTCCCAGTAACGGCTCTCGACCGGCGGCACGCAGCGCAGCAGCGCGCGAGCCGAGGCGACCATGATGCAGTTGTCCCCGCGTACGATGCGTCCGAGCGCCTCGCAGCGCTGGGCCACCACGGCGTCGTCGGGCGCCTGTTCGCGCCAAGGGTAGTCCTTACGCTCGGGAAAACGGCACACGTGTGCCAGGCCCACATAAGCGGCAAGGCTGCGCGCGGCGCGATCGGCCGCGTCCTCGCCGCTCACAATGTAGACCGTGGGGCGCGGACGGCGCGCAAACTGGGCTGCCGCCATAAGCGTGCGACCCGACTGCGACACGGCCAGCGTCACGTCCTCGCCGGCATCGAGTCCGGCCTCGACGGTCTGCAGCGCCTCGGCAGTGTAGAGCTGCGCGGCTATACGGTGAATGAGCATGCTGTTCCTCCGGCATTGCAACGCCAAAAGCCCGCCGGGGCAAGCTCGGCGGGTCGTACGTCAAAAATCATTGCCTGTCATGGTAGCGCATGGAGAGGACTCCTGCTCAAGCGTACGCCCAGCCCCGCAACAAAAACGCCAGATAGAACTGGACTCACCGGCTTCGCCAAAATCTCCCCGTCACGTCGAACGCCGCAACCACGGAAGGTGCCCCAAGAAACGGCTATTCCTCAAAAAAGCTCGCAACGTTTAAACGGCTCGTCCACTCTCCTATGGTGTTGGCAAAGCCGACGCGTGTGTACACGCCCGCAAAACGGCCGCGATACAGGTACAGGCCTTCCATATTAGAAGCAGGCGCAAAACCAAGATCATCCACAAGTCCTTTGGGCGCCTCTCCTCGATGCGGCCCATCGACAAGCGTTCCGCGCAAGCAGGGAGTCTGATACTGCTGAGCATACTCCTGTACAATCGCCCCAGCGGCCGCAGCGCGAGCTAGCACCTGGGACCATTCCTGTTCCGTGGCATCCAAACCAGCGACAACGCCAACCGCATTGTAGCCGCCGCACGGCTTGACGATCCATCGGTCCTTTTCGGCAAATCTCGACAACTGGGTGCTTTCGTCCAAAATCTCGGTATAGGGCACATGCTCCCGTACAAACGATTGCTCCTCCGGGCTCAACAAGGACTGACCGGCCCGAGACCACAAAAACGCAAATACGGTCTTAGTCGCACACGGCCACGTTCTAAAACCACCGACGATGCATGCAAGCCCTTCTTGGGCAGCCTCGATTAAGGCCGAGCGTCCGTCGCACGGCTTATTCCACAGCTCGCCGGTCACCGCGCGCCGCCAGACGCAATCAATAGGACCAGCGGCATCGCACAGGCACCTAGCACCGCTTTCGCCTTCGCCAATCCGCAGGTCGCGCACATCCGCAAAGCGTGCGACTACACCCCGCCGCCTCATAAGGTCGACAAAATGAGCCGCATCTTCCAAGTCGATGCTTTCCGAATAGTCGACGATTGCCACCGAAGCGGGACATTTCTTTGATTGCGGTGCATAGAGCCCCTCGTCAACGCGGGCCCCGTCGTCCGATCGTGCGCTATCCTCGGTGCGGCGAGGATGGGCCAACTTCCACTCTGCATAGGTCTCAAACAATGCATCTATCCAACTACCGCACAAATCGTACTGCCGAAAGCCGGGGTAGTCGGATGCAAACTCCTCAAAGGAAGGCGTCATTCGCACTGCCTGACAGACCGCATCGGTTACTACCATTCCAGCACTGCCGTCGGTATTGAGCTCGCAAAACGTATACGAACCGGTGTCCTCGTCAAGAAAGATATCAACACGCGCAAGGGGAATCTGGCAATCATAGCCGGCATCCATAGCGCACAGGTCAGCAAAAGCCTGATCTATGCGAAACCACGCACGCACGGACGCATCGGAGCAAAACGCCCGCGTCACCTTGTCCATGATGCCGTACATACGCTCGGCGGCCTCTTTAAGAAGCGACGTCATGTTCTTGTCGAATATCTTTGGCGTCAGAGCCCAGGGCGCAGGATCGCCGTGGTAGAGCGCATGGGTTTGAGACAAGTGCTCGTCGCCTTTGCGACGACCAGGCAGGTCACCTTCGCGCTTGCGCACGATGCGCTCAAAATAATCTTCAAGCTCTCGCGTCTTCAATGTTGCCACGTTGCCCTCCATTGCTTGTTTTTTTGCTCATGCTACGCCAGCACGCCACGACTTCGGCACGCTTGAATAGCCTTCTAAATTAGCAACACATTTTTGCATGAGGCAGCGGGAGGCAACATATACTCCAGCTCAAGCGTACGCCCAGCCCCGCAACAAAAACGCCAGACGGACGAGCCGCCTGGCGTGATGGAGACAAATTCTAATTCCGAAATCTAGTCGTAATTAATGCTTTGCAGGGCGAAGGCAGGAGCACCGTCACCGGCGGCGACCTTTACCACGGCAGTTCCGGACATCGCAGACGTAGAGTCGACTCCAATCGTCGCCTTCAGCTGATCGGCAGGCAGCCCGTAAACGCTCTCGGGGACATCCGAGACCAGCGGGGATGGGCCACCGTTATAGCTCTGCGCAACATATGCCTCAAATGTCAGGCGGTACGTGTTGTTTCCAAGGTCCTCCGCCGCTGTAACGATTGCCGGAACGGCTATTTTCGCAACCCCGTGTTCTTCGTTGAAATACAGGTATCCGTCTTGGACCGTAGCCCTCGTCCCAAGCGCCTGAATAACTTCGTCGTACTTCCCCTCATTGTCATCAAACTGCATTTCGTCATCGGAAAGCGTCATTCCAAAAAGGCGATTCATTTCGCTATGTACGGCATCTATCGCGATTTTAAACCCGTATCTTTTCCCGCCGATGTCGCTTCCCCGCTCTACGCGCTTTGAGCCGTTGTCAAGAAAATGGTTAAAGATGAAAAACGTCATGTCGCGTTGCTCTTCTGCAGACAAGCCATCCGTTACGTCAAACAGCGAACTCGGGTCATTCTTGTTGTAGCCAAAGTCCTCCTCCGTAAAGTTCGACAGGAACAGGTTCGCGGCGGCATAGGTTGCCTGGTCGTTGAGGTCGACTTTTACGCTGCTGCCGGTCTGCTCAGGCTCATCCGCCTCATCCTCGTCGGCGGCAGGCTTCTTCTTGGCGCTTCCCTCGTCCTTGTGCTCGGCCGAACCCTCGTCGGACCCAAGCGCCGTAATCTGCGATGAGCCACCCTGCCCAAGCGGGCCCAGCACGCCGGTCAGTGCCAGCGCAGCGCCACCGGCCACCAGCACGCCTGCCACACATATGCCGATAATCACCGCTCGCTTATGCGATTTCTTTTGTACGGCACCCTGCACGGGAGGCATCCCTGCCGCCGACATCGGTGCGGGCTCAGCAGGCGCGGCCGCCGGAGAAGCGGCGCCCACACGCGCCCCGCAGTTCGTGCAAAAATCGGTTCCGTCGGGTATCTCGGAGCCACACTTGGTGCAAAACATATTCGGACATCCCCTCACAACAAACGGCATCTGTCGCCATCATATTGAGCCTTCGCAGCCCAAATGTGTTGCGCAACATTGGCCAAAGCCTTCGGACGCCGGCAAAACGTGCCGAGCCCTACCCCGTCACGCGCACGCTGGGGCACAAATCCGCCAGCGGGCACTCGTCGCACTTGGGCTTACGGGCATCGCAAATCTCGCGGCCAAAGGTGATCCACTGGTGATTGACCGACTCCCAATACTCGTGCGGCAAGATCTTGAGCAAATCCTGCTCGGTCTTGAGCGGCTCTTTGGCGTGCGTCTTGGGACTCAGCATCAGGCGGTGCGCGATGCGGTTGACGTGCGTATCGACCGCGATGCCCTCAACAATGCCAAATCCCACGTTGAGCACGATGTTCGCCGTTTTGCGTCCCACGCCCGGCAACTTGACGAGTTCCTTCATGTCGGCCGGCACCTCGCCGCCGTAATCGGCGACGATCATTTGCGCGGCCTCCACGGCGTGTTTGGCTTTGCTCTTATAGAAGCCGAGCGACTTGATGGTCTCGGCCACATCGGCCACACTTGCCCCGGCCATGGCCTCGGGCGTGGGCCACTGGGCAAACAGCCGCGGCGTCACCTTGTTGACCTGTGCATCGGTCGTTTGAGCCGAGAGTAGCACTGCAATCAGCAGGCGAAAAGGATTCTCGTGATCCAAAAAACACTCGACCGGGCCATAGCGACGGTTGAGGCGCTCGCACACCTCAACGGCGCGCTCGCGTTTGGCGGCATTGGTCTCGCGTGGCATAACGACTCCTCGCTTCGGCGGCATAACAAACCTATGGGCACAATTGTCCCACGTATGGGGTCTTTACGCCTCCAAAAATGCGCCGGTCTGGCGGCCCCACAGGCTTGCGTACTCGCCGCCTGCCTCGACAAGCTGCGCATGCGTACCGTCCTCGACAATCTCGCCGTCCGCCAGCACCACGATGCGGTCAAGCGCCGCCACGGTGGACAGGCGATGCGCTACCACAATGGAGGTGCGACCGCGCATCAGGTTCTCGAGCGCCTCCTGCACCAGCGCCTCGGACTCGCTGTCCAAGGCAGACGTCGCCTCGTCGAGCACCAGGATCGGCGCGTCAGCGAGGATAGCGCGGGCGATGGCCACGCGCTGGCGTTGGCCGCCCGAAAGCTTAACGCCGCGCTCGCCCACCATGGTGTCAAAGCCACGGGGCAGGCGGTCGATAAACTCCAGGGCATTGGCCAGACGCGCAGCCTCGCGGATCTGCTCGTCGGTGGCGTCGGGACGGCCGTAGGCGATATTCTCGCGAATGGAGCGGTGAAACAGCAGCGCCTCCTGTGGCACGTAGGCAACCTGGCGGCGCAGGCTCTGCTGCGTGCAGTGCGAGACGTCTTGGCCGTCCACGAGCACGCGGCCGCCCTGTACATCGTCCAGGCGCAGCAACAACTTGGTGAGCGTCGTCTTGCCCGAGCCCGATTTGCCCACCAGGCCCACGCGCTGGCCCGCCGGCACATGGAGCGTCAGGTCGTCGAACACGCTCTCGCCCGCCGCGGCGTCACGGTATGCAAAGCTCAGGTGCTCAAAATCAATCGCGCCCTCACGCACCTTGAGCTCTGGGGCATTCGCGTCGTCTGCCACCAGACGCGGCTCGTCCAGCACGCGCGTCATCTCGGCCGCATCGCCCAGCGCGCGGTTGATGCGCTGCATCATGGAGCTCACGTAGTTCAGACGCATGGTGAGGTTGTACGTATAGGTAAAGATCATGACGAGCGCGCCGGCAGAGATGCCAAACCACGCGTTGCCGCCCGCCACGAACACACTCACCACGGCCATGGTGATGACGATAAGGCCCGAGGTCGTAAAGTTGCGCTGCATCATGGCGTGCATCGATACCGTTTCGGCATCGCGCGCGGCGCGGTCGGCGGTATCGAATAGGTCGCGCTCAAAGTCCTCGCGCCCGCAGGTCTTGACGGCCAGAATGTTCGTAACCGCGTCGGACAGTACGCCCGACAGCTTGTTCTGCGCGGCGGACGTCGCGGCCGAAAGCGGCATAATGCGCTTGTACATAAGCCAGACAAACGCGATGTAGACGGCCATGATACCCACCAGGATCACGGTAAATGTGGGCACCACCGGGGCGAGCGCCGCCACCGTGCAGATGATCGAGGTGATGGTGGGGATGAGCGAATACACCGTCACGTCCACCAAGCCCGTGTAGCCGCTCATAAAACGGCTCGTCTGACTCACGAGCGATCCACCAAAGCGGCTGGTGTGGAACGTCATGGACTGGTTGGAGAGCGTGTCAAAGCACAGGCGCGCCAGATGGTAGTTGCCCGCGATCTCGAGCTTGTAGACGGTGTAGTCTTGCAGTTTGGAGAGGATCTGACCCATCAGGTTCACAAGCACGAGCGCCAGGATGTAAGGGCCAAAGACTTCGAATACTTGATCGCCCGCCACGGGGCCCGCTTGGACGCGATCGACGATGAGGGCCATCACATAGGTGTTGGCAAACGTGAGCAAAAAGATGTAGCCCGCCGACGAGAACACCGAAAGAAAGACGATCAGCGGCTGCGTGCGCGTGACATCCCAAAAACGCCGCAGCGTGCGGCGCACGGTGGAGCGCTTGAGCGGGCTGGTGCTTCTCTGAGACATGGGCTTCCTTTCGCATCTGATAGGGCGAAACGCCATTGTTGCACATTGAAGCGCACTCCAGGCAAGCACGATGCGAAAAGCGTCCGCGCCCCGCGTTTACGCCGGCACCCCGCCGTCCGTTGCGGCTAGTCCTCGTCTTCCTGGCCTGCGAGGAAGTCTGCGGACTCCAAGTCCAAAATCTCGTCGGCTTCCCGCGCGTCTTCCAGCGCATCGATATCCTTGAGCTTGCGCTCCATAACGTTGGTGCGCGTGGTGATAATGCCCTCGACCGTTTTACCCGCGGTCTCGATCTGCTGCTGGGCGCGGCGCAGTGCCTTTTGATAGCGTGGCAGTTCGGCCTTGACGGCGGAAAGCACGCGCAGCACGTCATCGGTGCGTTTTTGCAACTTAAACGTCTGGTAGCTCATCTGCAGGCTGTTGAGAATGGCCGCCATGGTGCTGGGGCCGGCAACGTTGACGTGATAGTCGCGGCCCAGGGTCTCGATAAGCCCGGGGCGGCTGACGACCTCGGCATACAGGCCCTCAAACGGCACGAACATAATGCCAAAATTGGTCGTCGCGGGCACGCTCAGGTACTTTTCGCAGATATCCTTGGCCTCGCGCTTTACCATGGCGTCAAGCGTCTTGCGCGCGGTGGCCACAGCCTCGGCATCACCCGACTCTTGCGCGTCGAGCAGGTGCTCGTACGCATCTCCGGGAAACTTGGAGTCGATCGGCAACAGCACGGGGTCGCCCTCGTCCACCGGCAGCTTGACGGCAAACTCAACCCGCTCCGAGGCACCGGGCTTGGTGGCGACGTTTTCCAGATACTGATCGGGTGTGAGGATATCCGCCAGAATCGCGCCCAACTGCACCTCGCCCAAAATGCCGCGCGCTTTTACATTGCCCAGCACGCGTTTGAGGTCGCCTACGCCGGTGGCAATGGATTGCATATCGCCCAAACCCTTGTACACAGCCTCGAGCTGGTCGCTCACCTGTTTAAACGATGCCGACAGGCGATCGTTGAGCGTGCGGGAGAGCTTCTCGTCCACCGTCGCGCGCATCTGATCGAGCTGCACGTTGTTGTCCTTGCGGATGGCGCCCAGCTGGGCATCGACTGTCTCGCGTACTTTGTCCAGGCGGTGTTCAATGCCTTCGCGGTTGGCGCCCAGCTGCTGGGCCGTCTCGCGACGCAGGTCGTCCATGCGGTCGCCGGCCTGTGTGAACTCGCGCGCAATGGCCAGATAGCGTTGCTGCTCAACGGCCGCATCGGTTGTCTGCTGCTGCGCGATGGCATTTGCCGTGCGGCGGGTTTCGGACAGCGCGACGTTCAGGGTGTCGAGCGCGTTGTTGGCCTGCTCGAGCGCAGCCAACATCTCTGCCCCGCCATCGCCGCGCTCCCGCAGCTCGGCGCGAAGGCCCTTAAGCTGCAGGGCACAAGCCACAGCAACCCCCACCGCCACCAAGGCGATCACAACAAGCACGATATCAATAGCAGACATAGACTCCGCCCAACAAACTCAATCGACCACCGATCAAAACCGCGATCAATCTTACCCCGCCGCACGCACCGGGCGCTCCACGGCAATCGGGCAAATGGATTTTGGGCCACAGGCATCAAAACGTTAACTCTCCCAGCCGGCGCGGATGGTTGTTATGACATCGCCTAGGCGCTGGCCGAGGGCTGACAGATGTTGGAGGACTTCGTTGGGCGAGGCACCGTTGAGGATGCAGGTGAGCGCATACGAGACCAAGAAAATCGCCGCAAGTCCTAACGGAATGAGCACGATCATCGCTAACGCGCGCAGGCGCTGGCCCACGCGGCGACGACGCGTGCGGCGTTTGTCGAACGCAAGCTCCTGCGCATATGAATCTTGTTGTACGGAATAGTTCTCTGGCGCCGATTCGCCCGCAGGCGAAACCGCGGTCGCGGCATTTTGCGCAGGGGGTTGGGCGGCTACCCCTTGCATTTGCATCTCCATGAGCCGTTGCTGCTGACGCAACATACGCTCAGCTTGTTGCTGCGGAGTCTCAAGAAACAGGTCCATGCTGGCCTCCTCAATCGGAGCATTCGGCGCTTACGCCCAGCATCCCGCACCGCCAAGGCCACGGCAACGCAATCCGTAGCAATAGCTGCAAAGTTTCTTGTTGACAAAAGCTGTCGAAAACCTCAACAACTCTCCTACCAGCACTTTCTCTGAGCTTTTTTCGCCAGCAATCTTTTGCCTTTCTGCCCTTTCGCCAACCGACCAAAACCTAACCAAAAGCTTGACGGAAATTGTGAAGACCGGGACCCCACACAAAAACGTGCCGCCCCTAAAGGGGCGGCACACAAACTTCTAATCAGCTTTTCAGTAACGAGCACGCGACGACCCAACGCCGGGGCGCGGGGCGGGAGGCCGGATTGCCTTCCCTCAACGCGACCCTGCGGAGCCGTGAGCGGGGAGGGAAGGCAATCCGGCCTCCCGCCCCGCGCCCCGCAGCAACCAGCGCCACGCGCTAGTAGTTCACCACCTGCTCCTCAAAGTACGCCTTCGGGTGGTTGCACACCGGGCACACCTCGGGCGCCTCGGCGCCAACATGCAGGTGCCCGCAGTTCAGGCACTTCCACACCTTTACGCCCTCACGCTCAAACACCTCGCCCGACTCGATGCGCTCGACGAGCTTGTTGTAGCGCTCCTCGTGGGCCTTCTCGACGGCGGCGACACCACGGAACTTTGCGGCAATCTCGGCAAAGCCCTCTTCCTTGGCGGTCTTGGCAAACTCGTCGTACATCGTGGTCCACTCGTAGTTCTCACCCGCGGCGGCATCGCGCAGATTGTCCAGGGTATCGGGGACGGCGCCATCGTGCAGATACTTAAACCACAGTTTGGCGTGCTCGGACTCGTTGCCAGCCGTCTCGGCAAAGATGTTCGAGATTTGAACGTAGCCGTCCTTCTTGGCCTTGGAGGCATAGTAGCGATACTTGGTGTGTGCCTGGGACTCACCGGCAAAAGCGGTCTCGAGGTTCTTCTTGGTTTGAGAATTCTCAAAATCCATAGGTGTACTTCCCTTCAACGCATGCCGCCCGTAGGCTTCGAGCGGCCTCGTCTTTAGGATGCCCTCATGCCGAAAATCTAAACCTTACAATCCTGTTCTTCAGATTTGCACGGGCTAGATGCTCAGCCAGCGATCGCCCTCGGCTCGGCAAAAGCCCTCACGCTCCAGGTCGGCCAGAATGCCCGCGACAAGCTCGCGCTCGACCGGTCCACGCCCAGCCGCCGCTTCCATCTCGTTAACGCCCACCACGGCATCAGCAAGCGTCATCCCCGCCGGCTGGCCATCGCGCGCTGCCAGCAACATGCGCACGATATGCGCGCGCTTTTGGCGACGTGAGCCCTCAAACTTTGATTGACGGCTATAGCCCGCCGAGCGCCTGGACGGATTGGGCAACGTCTTTTTTAGATATGCGCCGTAATCTAGCAACGCGTAATACCACGCGCGCGGCGTATCGGCATCATCGAGCGGCACGGCAAAGGGAGCGATCTCGTCGGTCGCCGCACCGGGGGCCGCCGGACAGGCCGCCTGAATCAGCGGCACCAGCTCGCGATCGGGAACAGCCGGTACATCGGGAAAGAAGTGATGCAGAAAGACCGTGCGCACGTTGGTCTCCAGATACACGCCCGGAAGATCAAACGCAAACGACCGGATACCTTGCGCCGTTGCCGGGCCAATACCAGGCAGAGCGACCAAGTCACGCGTCTCGTGCGGAAACTCCCCACCCCAATCCTCTACGACCCGTTGAGCGGCCCCGTGAAGCGCCAGAGCGCGTCGGTTGTAGCCCATGCCCTGCCAAGCGTCCAAAACATCGGAAGGCGCGGCCTGGGCAAGCGCCTGCACGGTCGGAAAGCGATCGAGCCACGCCGGCATACGCGTCTCCACGCGTGGTACCTGTGTTTGCTGCAGCATGACCTCAGAAAGCCAAATGATGTACGGATCGCGCGTGCGGCGCCACGGAAGGTCGCGATAACGCAGAACCCCTTCCGAACGAATCATCGAACGAAAGGGGTCCTGAATCATGGCTATGCTCCTTATGCGGCGCTATTCCTCCCGGCAAGCGCACGCGCAGGTGGCGTACTCGGGAAACGCTTCGCGGTCGGCGAACTTGGGATCGACGGCCGGGAACTGGCGGTGAGCGACGATGTCGCCGAGCGAAACGGAATCGAGGTAATCGCGCATCAACGCCTGGGCTCCGGCCCACAGGGGATGATAGCAGCACGTGCCCATGCGCGCACAGTCACCATCGGGCGCGGTGCAATCATTCATAACCATAGGGCCTTGAACGGCCTCGACGACCTGGCGGATAGTGACGTCGTCCGGACTGACCTTGAGACGCATGCCACCGTGGACGCCACGCAGGCTCTCCACAATACCGGCCTGGACCAAACCGTGCTGAATCGAGCGGGCAAACGAATACGGAACATTGACCTCTTCGGCAGCGGTGCGAACAGAAAGCAAACGCTCCGGATCCTCGGCAAGCATCGCCAACATACGAAGGGCGTAATCAGTCTTCCTCGATATGTCCATTTTTCCCTTTCAAGGAATACGAACAGCTCGAACGAGCTCCGGGGCCGAGCTTGTGTCGAGACGCTAAATGACCGCAGGACGTCCAAATGGTAAATCGGATATCCACTGAGTGCCGCGCTTGGAGCGAAATGCATCAGATGCGGCCTACAGTGCAATTTAGTATAACCTAACCCCCTGTTCGTTGAACAGGTGTTGCGCAACAAAGCTGTTGTTTAGACAGATATGCTTATTAGATTTTACTTGCGTTCCCGAAGGGGCGGGGATTCTGGGCGAAGATGCGCCAGGGCGATCGTTCTATCGAAACAAAGTGCATCAAACGCAAAAAGCCACGTCCGAAGACGTGGCTTTAATTGCATTGGCGGGAAGTACGGGGCTCGAACCCGCGACCTCCGACGTGACAGGCCGGCGCTCTAACCAAACTGAGCTAACTCCCCAGGCAGGCGTTCGCGTTTGTTTCCGCTCGCGTGCGCTGCGGGGATTAGTATACACAGAAGTCTGTCCGGCGCGCAACAACTTTTTTGAAAAAATTTTTCGGTCCCTCCGGGAGGGTCTCCGGGGCTGGGGGCGGGGGTTAAGTTTGCTGCTCTACAGTCCTGCGCAAGACGGAAAGCACATTAAGTGCTTTCCTTTGCGTGCGGAACTCGCGACAAACTTAACCCCCGCCCCCAGCCCCGGAGACCCTCCCTGCCGTCACTTTGTTCGAGTCGTTGTTGTTCCTCGCCGCTTCGCGGCTCGGCGGCCCCGTTCTCCGCGGCAGGGTTTGTCTAAGGATCTTGCTGAAGCTCTGCCTTTGGCTCAAATGGAAACGGGGGACGCATCTGCATCCCCCGTTTTTGTTGCGGTTACTCCAAGTCAATAAACTTGGTGCTCAGGATCTTGCCGTCCTTTACGAGCATTCTGGCCATGGTGGGGCCTCTGGTACCTCTGGGATAGCTGGCGCTGCCGGGATTGAGGACCAGGCAGCGGCCTACTTGGGCTTCTTTGGTTACGTGGGTGTGACCGTTGATGGCTACGTCTACGGATCCCACGGGCAGGTCTTCGCGGTAGTGGGCTACGGCAAATTTGAGGCCTTCGTAGGTAAAGAGCGCAAGACGGTCTACATCGGGGCCGTAGTCGCGGTAGTAATCGTTGTTGCCCAGTACGGCCCGCACGGGGGCGATGGTGCATAGGTGCTCGTAGTCCATCTCTGACGTGAGGTCGCCGGCGTGGATGATCAGGTCTGCGCCCTCAAGCTCATCCAAGAGCGCAGGCGATAAATAGCCGTGGGTGTCCGAGATGATGTCGATGCGCTTGGCGCTTGCACTGTTCATGGGATCCCTTCCGCAAAAAACGATTCGGCAGATACATACAAAAAAGGCCCCACGGCTCCGCAGACGATGGGTCTACAGGGCTGCGGGGCCAGCGTGCTAGAGACTCAGGGCCTTCTTGAGCGGCACGACGCGGCGGCGAGAAACCGGCACGCGTTCGTCGACGCCCGTAATGCCCAGCTGGATGGCGCCCGAGGGCACCGTCTCGACGTCCGTGACGCACGCTAGGTTGACGATATAGCGGCGGTGAACACGGAAGAAGCCAAAGTCGCAGAGCTTGGCCTCAAACTGCGCCAGCGAGGTCGTCGACAAAAAGCGATCATCGACGGTATAGATGCAGGAGTAATCGTCCTTTGCCATGATAAAGCGGATGTCATCCACGGGAATGAGCACCTTGCGGCCGCCCTTTTCCACCGGAATACGCTCGATGGTCACTTTGCTGTCCGTAACCGGCTTGGCGCGTTGCATGACCTTCTCGATCGCGCGATCCAAGCGAGCTTCCTCGACAGGCTTCATCAGATAATCGACGGCATCGACGTCGAATGCCTCGACCGCATGGTCGCTATACGCAGTCACAAACACGATCGCCGGCGGATTTTTGAGCTTATGCAGCGCCTCGGCAAGTTGCAGGCCCGAGGCACCGGGCATCGAGATATCGAGAAACACGACATCCACGCGACTTTCCATAAGCATCTCGATGGCGGAGCGGACGCTCGACGCCTCCGTGATCGTGCCGATCTTGCCCGTTTGCTCGAGCAAGAAGCGAAGCTCCGAGCGAGCCGGCGCTTCATCATCCACAATCATCGCACGCAGCATAGGGATAAAACCTTTCGTCAACCAACTACGCCGGGCATCCGTCGCATGACGTTGAGCCCGTAGCCTTTTATTTTACTCTTGAATGTCAAAGATGCTCTCTGACAAATCAAGATGAAGAAGCACTTTGGTGCCCTTGCCCGGCGCCGATTCGACACGCGTATAGGAGTGCGGCCCAAAAAAGCGATGGATGCGCTCCGAAATATTGTGCATGGCCACACCGGCGCCGCCACCCTGGGGAGAGCTGGCGTCGGGACGGGCAGAGCGCTCGTCAAACAGTCTGGCGGCGGTACCCTCATCCATGCCCACGCCATTATCGGCCACGGCAATCAAGATTGCATCCTCGCCGTCTTGGTGAACGGTCACGTCGATCCTCAGGGCGTCGTCATCGCCCATACCATGACGCACGGCGTTCTCGACAATCGGCTGGATCACGAACGCCGGCACCAGCGTATCTTCCACGTCCTCGGACACATCGAACGTCGCAAGCACGCGGTCCTCGCCAAAGCGGGCCTTCTCAAAGGTAAGGTAGCGCTTGGTCTGTGCGACCTCGCGCGAGACCGGAATAAGCGATCCCGAGTTGTCGAGCGTGGCACGATAGAACGATGAGAACTCACGAAGCAGTTCGCGGGCCCGCAGCGGGTCGGTGCGCGTAAACGATGCAATGGTGTTCAGCGTGTTGAACAGGAAGTGCGGGTTAATCTGCGCCTGCAGCGCACGCACCTCGGCGCGCGCTGTGAGTTCCTTTTGCACCTCGAGCTCGTGGATGGCGAGCTGCGTGGACAAGATCTCGGCAAAGCCCGAGGCAAGCGCATACTGGGTACGGTCGACGGCGCGCGGGGTCTTGTAGTAGAACTTGAGCGTGCCGACGGTACGATCGCCCACCTTGATGGGGGCGATAATGCCGGCGGGAACTTGGTTGTGCGAGCCGTCCGAGCCCACGACATCCACCATACGGTTGAACGACTGCACGATGCCATGTTCGATAACGTAGCGTGTGGCAAGCGTGTGGATGGGAGTATCGGGCAGCAGTTTTTCCTCAAACTCGCCCGCGCAGGCAAGCACGTTGTCCTCGTCGGTGATGGCCACCGTCATGGCGCGCGTCTCGGGCAAAATGCGCCGGCACACCAAACGCGCCGACTCCTGCGTCAGACCGCCCTTAATGTCCTCGAGCATGGCCGAGGCCACCGAGAGCGTCTCCTCGGTGTACTGGGAGCGCACCGAATCGGGATTGAGCGTCAAAAAGATAAAGATGCACAGAAAGATGCACAGCAGCGCGCAGGCAATCACCGTGGCGATCGGCTCGATACCGGTCACCAAGGCAAAAATAAAGTACACCAGCACGCAAATGGCGCATGCAACGGCAATGATGCGAAAGATTGATATTGAACTATCGCGCTGGGCGCGGCGGTCGATCATTCGGCCCCCTCCAGGATACTGATCAGTTGTGCGTCACGCCAAAGCCCGTCCATGATCTTGGGCCAAAAGCTCTGGAAACGCAGGTAGCTTGCAGCGTTTTGGCGCGCATAGGCCTTTGCCTCGTCGATACCATGGCGCCAGATGCGCAGGTAGCCCTCATGCTCGCGGGTAAACACGCTGCGGACCATAGCGGTCTTGCGCACGCGGTCGTCGAGCTCGCGCGAAATCCACGGGCCCGGGTAGGGCATGAGCGATGCCGCCGTAACGGGGATGAGCTCCTTTTGATGCGCGGCGAACGTCAACTTGGCCCGTTCGTAGTACCAACGGTATACATCCTGCATAAAGCGCGGTGAGCGCTTTTCGGACTCCGGAGGCAGATGGCGCACGGTCCACTCGTTATCAAACCACACGTCGTAGCCAAACATACGCATGTTAAAGAGGTAATCCAAGTCCTCGCCGCGGGTGATAAACGGGTCAAAGGCCACACGCGTAAAGGCGCGGGCGTGCAGGGCCATCAGGCCGCCGCACACGTAGTTGGAGCGCGAGATGCGGGTGCCCGAGAGCGCCTTTTTCATCCAACGGTTGAACTCGATGCGCTTGGTCCACCAACGATGGCAGATGCCCGCCTTGTCCGTGGGAGCCAGCGGCGAGCCGTCGCGATCGTAGAAATAGCCGCTCTTGACCAAGATCGGCAAGCCCTGACGCGTCTGCTGCCCCAACGCATAGGTCGCGCGCTTCATAAAGTCGGCGTCGATGACAGTCTCATCGTCATCCAAAAAGATAACCGCGTCATGCCCCAGCACAGCGGCACAGGCTAGCCCCATGTTGCGGATGGCACCGTAGCCTCGCAGGCTCACGCACTCGCCCGAACCCTTGGGCGCGATCTGAGCAACCCGGTCTGCGATGCGCGAGGCCTGGGTGTTGGTGACAACGGTGACCTTGAGCGTGGGATGCGCGTCGACAATCTCGTGCACGCGCAGCGACACATCGGCTGTGGCAGAAACAGGACAGACCACCAAAAGGATGATGCGCGGGATGTCGCACACCTGCTCAAGCGAGGCCAGGCAGCGGTCGAGTTCGGGATTGTCGGCGTTGAGTCGCGTCGAATGGTCATAGGTGCCAGGGGCGTTTGCGCAAGCGTCATCGCCCGCCCAATACGTTGGAATCACGACCGTGGCGTTCATGCCTTACCCTCCCTGCAACACAAAAACGGGACGCCGCCAAACACAGGCGACGCCCCGCGACCTAGCTGATTCCATCATACCCACTTGGGCAAATCATTGCTCGCAAGTCGCAATGTTTATTGCGGATAACCCCAAAAGAGTACCGTGGACAGGCACAATAGCCGCTCGCTCCTATGCGGCATGCTCTGCCGCCCGAGTCATGCGGGACAGGCGGACCAGTAGCATAAAGCCAACGACCAGCAGCACGCCAATGGAAAGGACGCCCAGCGACGGGTTGCCGGTCAGCGAGGTGACGACCGACACCAGGAAGGTGCCCATAACGCTTGCATAACGACCAAAGATGTCAAAGAAGCCGTAGTACTCGTTGGACTTTTCCTTGGGAATAATGCGGCCAAAGTAGCTGCGGCTCAGCGCCTGCACACCGCCCTGGAACAGGCCGACCATAATGGCAAGCACCCAGAATTCAAAGGCGGTCTTTAGGAAGAACGCGGCGAACAGCACAATCCCCATGTAGGCGGCGACCGCCACCAGGATCATGTTGAGCGTGCCCACGCGTCCGGCGAGCTTGCCGTAGATGATGGCGGACGGAAAGGCCACGAACTGCGTAACGAGCAGCGCCAGCACCAGCTGCGTCGAATCGATGCCCAAGGCCGATCCGTAACTGGTGGCCATGGAAATGACCGTGTGCACACCGTCGATATAGAAGAAGAACGCGATCATGTAGACCAGCACGGTCTTATTGTGGGCAATCTCGCGCATGGTGTGTCCGACCTCGGAGAACACACCGCCCACGATGTGGCCGATGGTGTCCTCGGGACCGCGCTCGCGACCGTACTTTTGCTTATAGGTGCGAATGAGCGGCAGGGTAAAGATGAGCCACCAGGCACCAGTGATGATAAACGACAGACGCGTTGCCAGCATGGTGGGGATGCCAAGAGCGGGGCCACCCATGATGAGCGCCAGGCAGATGACGAACGGCACGGTGGAACCGATGTAGCCCCAGGCATAACCCGAGCTGGACACGGCGTCCATGCGCTCGTCGGTGGTAATGTCAGGCAGCATGGCGTCGTAGAACGTCATAGAAGAGTTAAGGCCGATGGTGCACAGCACGTACACGGTCAAAAATGCCATGGCGGACATTGGGATAGCCTGCGCCAGGCAAAGCACCAGGCCCGTGAGGAAGAAGCCCAAGAAGAACTTGATCTTGTTGCCGGCGTAGTCGGCAAGTGCGCCCAGAATGGGCATGAGCATGGCGATGACCAGCGAGGCGATCGTCTGCGCATTGCCCCATGCGACCACCAGGTCGGCCGAGGAAGCGCCGGTATTGATGGCGTTAAAGTAAATGGGCACCACCGAGGTATTGAGCAGCACGAGGGCCGAATTGCCCACATCGTACATAACCCAGTTACGCTCGAGCTTGGTGTATTTCATGGACAGGGACCCTTCGTATTTGCCCGATATGCAGTTAGTTCATCGTACCCCAATTGTCCAGAAGCACCGGTAAGGATTCGGCAAAGGGGCACGCATGAGCCCTATTCCTCGCGGTCGAACTCCTCATCGGCATTGAGCACGCGACCGCTGTAATTGACATGGTTGGTCACGGCTTCCATATCGCCGGTCTCGATAAAGCGGGCAACCGTGCACTCGTAATCGAGCAGCGCGCGGTCAAAGACCTCGGGGAAGCTCTCGGTCGAGACTTCATCGGTAAAGGGGTTCTTCCATGCCAAGTGGCCCAGGTTGCCGGTACGCTCGGGCAGCTCGGTCGTCACGCGGTGCGCAAGGCCGTCGAGCAGCGAGTAGTCGTGCACCAAGCCCTCAACCAGCGAGATCGCGCGCGTCTTTGCGGAGCCGGCCGGCTCAATCGCGCGGTAAAGTCGCTGCATATTGGCAACGGCAGCACCGTACTCCCCCGCCGGAATGTCAATGCCGTACACGCGTCCGGCAACATAGCTCATCAGCACGCCGGCCACGCGATTGATGCGATCGGTGGTGACGATCTCGCCCGCCGGCGGGTAATCGTCGACCGTAGCGCCATCGCGTTTAAGCTGCAGCATCAGTACATCCAGGTCGCTCTCGATCACGGCATGGACCTGACTGCTCGAATCCTCAAGCTCTGAATCGGACTCCACGATGCCAAACTGTTGCTCATAGACAAAGGGATGGGCGTTGCGGTCGAGCACGTAATGAGACAGCAGGCCCAGCGCAAACGCACGGCCCAGGTTGGCATCGCGCGGCAGCAGGTGCGACACGCCGTCGCGCAGACACGAGAACTGACGCGACATGCGCGACCGATGCATGACCTGCGCCAGCAGCGTGCAGTCGGAAACACGCGGTGTCAGAATGTGAAAGAAAAACGGGTCGGGGCCTTGGTTGCCCAAGATAAAGGCAATGCGCTCTTCATCGGACGTGATGACGCCCTGCGGAAGACGGTCGATGCTTTCCTCGCCAAACAGATGATGGGTGATAAGCGCGGGCATAATGATCCTTTCGATTTCATTCGATGCCACCCATTATGCCCACCGCGCGCCCATGCCAAACCTGCGATGGTAAACGACGGCACGCAAGCCTCTTACGCAAGCCCCAGGTGCGACTTGACCTCGGCGGCACGACGACGGGACACCGGCACCGTCGAGCTCACGCGGTCGAGCCTGAGCTCCATCAACCCCGTGGAGCCAATCTCAACATTGTGCACGTCTTCCAAATTGACCAGATAGCTGCGATGAACGCGAATAAAGCCCTCGGAGCCCAAGCGACGTTCGAGCGAAGAGATCGACTCATTGATCAGATATGTTCCCTCGGCGCAGACGGCGTTGCAAAAATCGGCACGCGCCTCAAAGTAGCAGACATCCGCCACGGGGATGAACACCTTTTTGCCCCCGCGATCCACCGTCAGGCGCAAGGGCTGGCGCGGAGTATGGACGACACGACGAACGCCCAGGGCGGCCTCGATCTTATCGAGCGCCTTTGACAGGCGGGCATCCTCGACCGGCTTGACGACGTAATCAATGGCATCGAGGTTATAGGCATCGGCCGCATACTCGGCAAATGCCGTCACAAACACCACGACCGGCGGCGTTTTTAGGTTTTGCAGGGTCTCGGCTAGCTCAATTCCCGAGCGGCCGGGCATCGTGATATCCAAAAACAGCACGTCGGGCTTGTTCGACAGAATCGACTCCACGGCCTCGGTGACATTGCCCGCCTCGGCAATCTGTCCCACACGTGCATCCTTTTCCAGCAGATAACGTAGCTCAGCCCTAATAGGAGGCTCGTCATCAACCACCAAGATGTTCCATCCCTCGGACATATGCGCTTCCCCTCTTTTTTCTCTCTCAATCCAACCGCGCGCTACACCTTCATCGGCGCCGGCTCATGCGGCTCGCCGTTCAGCTCGACGATGACCTGCGTTCCCACGCCCTCCTGGGACTTCACGCGCATGCCAGAATCTTCCCCGTAAAAGAAATGGATGCGCTGAAGCACGTTGAAGAGCGCCAGGCCGCAGCCTCGCTTGATGGAGCCGTCGGCGGTAATGCTCTCGGGCTCCTCTCGGCGATGCTGCTCAAACAGGTGCGCGCAGACTTCTTCGCTCATACCGATGCCGTCATCTTCGACGATGATCTCCAAGCCGTCATCGGTCTCAAAAGCCCTAACACGAATAGAAAGCGGCTAGGTCTCGCGCTGCGCATGCTTGATGCAGTTTTCGAGCAGCGGCTGCAAGATAAACGGCGGCACCATGCTGTCGCGCACCTCAAAGTCGATATCGACCGAGACGCGCAGACGGCCGTCGCCATACCGGGCCTGCATAAGGTTGATGTAACGAGTGCCCTGTTCCACCTCGTGCTCGAGCGTTGTGAGGGTATCGGAATCAGAAAGCGTCTGACGGTAGTAATTGGAAAAGTCGATGAGCAGCGACCTGGCCTTGTCCGGCTCGGTACGTACGAGCGACACAATGGTGCTGATGGTGTTAAACAGAAAATGAGGATCGACCTGCGATTGCAAGGCGCGCAGCTCCACGCGGGCCGTAAGCTCGTCCTGGCGCTCGAGCTCAAAGCTCGCAAGCTGCGTGGAAATGAGGTCGGCAAAGCCCGAGGCAAGCGCCGTCTGGCGCATATCGATGCTGCTCAGACGGGGATAATACAGCTCGAGCGTGCCCACGCAATGCCCGCGCACAGTAAGCGGTGCGACAATACCGGCGCGCAGGCGCGGAAAGTAGCCACCTGTCTCGGTCGAGGCATCGCGCGAGAAAACGCTTTGCTCACCGCTGTTGATCACGTTGAGCGTAGTCCGCAGTACCACCGGGGTGCCCGCGGGGCATTTTGCCGAGTCCTCGCCCCAGCTTGCCAACACCTGCTTGCCGTCGGTAAAGCAGATGGCAGAGGCGATAGTTTCGGACAGGATGATCTTAGAGGCGCCCAGGGCAGCTTCGGGCGTAAGGCCGCGCGACGTGTAGGCGAATATTTTTGAAGCGATGGCGAGCGTGCGGTCGGTTGCGCTCGATGTGAGGTCGTCGGGAACGACAAAGACGTACGAGAAGAAGAAACACAGCATGACCAAGCCGGCAATGACGACAACGGCCGGAACAGGATTGGGATTATCGGTTAGATCCCAAATGAGCAGCAGGATAAGCAGCGGAACGACAATACCGAGCAAGATGGCTTGAACCACATGCTGAGCGGTACGAAAGACCTTGGTAGAGTTGTAGCTCTTGCCCAGAATCAGCCTGTTTAAATCCACCGTCATCCCCTCTTGTCCGTAGCACCCATAGCAATAAAGAGGGCCGCAAGCGACCCTCTCCATTGCATTATGCAATCAAAAACTGTGTTTTACATCCAGCCATCGACAAACGGTATCTTAGGCGCTGTATTTGTTGGCCTCGCCAAAGGTGCCAGCCTCGACGATCCAGCCGTCCTTCATGATGACGTCCATGTTGTCGGTGTTGAGCACGTGGATGTCGGCGGCGACGTCACCGTTGACGACCAGCAGGTCGGCGCACTTGCCGGCCTCGATGGAACCGGTCTCGTCCTCGATGTGGCACATCTTGGCACCGTTGAGGGTGGCGCAGGTGATGGTCTCGACCGGGGTGAAGCCAATCTTGTCGACGAACTCGTACATCTCCTCGATGGAGCAGGTGCCGTACGGGGTGACGAAGGAGAAGGAGTCGGAGCCGATCGTCATGACGACGCCGCGCTTCTTGGCCTCGCGCAGGCAGTCGTAGTTGCGCTGCAGCTCCTTCTCGACCAGGGTGCCCTCGTACTTGTCGTGCAGCTCGGGGACGTAGACGGGCGGATAGGTGGCGTACCAGGTGGGCAGGAAGGCGATCGTCGGGGTGAAGAAGGTGCCCTGCTCGGCCATGAGGTCCATGGTGCGCTCATCGATATCGAAGCCGTGAATCAGCTGCTCGCAGCCAAAGCGAACGGAATCGTAGGCGGCGGCGTGGTTGTTGTAGCAGTGGCTCCACACGGGGATGCCGACCATCTTTGCCTCTTCGACCACGGCCTGGATCTCCTCGGAGCAATAGTGCTGGTCGCGACCGGAGTCCCAGCGCCAGATGCCGCCACCGGTAGCCCAGATCTTGATGGCATCGGGGTTCTCGCGCAGGCGACGACGGACGGCCTTGCGCAGATCCCAAGGACCGTCGACCTGGTCGCCCCACGGATGGGATTCCTTGTTGAGCTCCTGGGTGCAGTGGTGGGAGTCACCGTGGCCGGCAACGCGGCAGAAGCCGAGGCCGGTGGCCAGAACGCGCGGGCCCTTAAAGACGCCCTTGTCGATGCAGTCACGGATCTGGATACCAAAGCGGCCGATCTCGCAGACGGTGGTGAGGCCGTGGGTGAGGCAGTCGTAGGCCTGCTTGACGGCGACGGCCTGCTTCTCGAGGAGCGGCTGCATGACCCAATCGGTGTCATCGTCGGTCAGGTTGCCCGAGAAGTGCAGGTGGGTGTCGATCAGGCCGGGAAGGACGGTCTTGCCGGCGGCGTCGATAACCTCAACGCCCTCGGGAAGGTCCTGCATAGTGCCGGCGTACTCAATCTTGCCGTTGTCGTCGACGAGGACGAGGGAGTTCTCGACCGGCTCGGCACCGGTACCGTCGATGAGCTTGCCGCCAACGATTGCATACTTAGTGGACATGGTTCCTCCTTATGGATCCATATAGTGGGCGAGGCCGTGTTGGGTTAAGGCCTCACAAAGCTACCCAAGTGATGCCGGGTTCGGTGCGCGGGAGAGAGGATTCCGCGCACCCGATCCGCCCCGGCTAGGCGTTACTTTTTGCGGGAATTGGTGAAAGCCATGAGGGCCAGGCCAATAGCCAACCAGCCGATCACGATGCTCCACTCCACCATGTTGAGGGAGGCGGGAGAGAACGGAATCACAAGCAGGCCGATGATGATGGCGCAGGCAGCGATAGCGAGGCTGATGCCAAACTTGCCGCCGGGTACCTCGTAGGGACGAGGCAGGTCGGGCTCGGTGAAGCGCATGCGCAGGCAAGCGAGGGCGACCATGCCGCAGGAGAAGATGAAGGCGAGAGCCGACACGTTGGTCAGAGGAATGAGCATGTTCTTGCCCAGGAACGGACCGATGACGGTGATGACGCCCAGCACGACGCAGGCGAGCTTGGGAGCGCCGGACTTGGGATCGACCTCGGCGAATTTCTCGGGCAGCTGGCCCTTGCGGCCCATGGCAAGCATGATGCGGCTCGTGGCGCCGTAGAAGGAGTTCATCGGGCCCATGGGTCCAAGCGTGGCGATAACGAGCATGGCCAGGTACAGGAGCATGTTGATGCCCTTGAGGCAGGCAAGCGCGGGAACCGGGCTCTTAACAAACTCATGCCAGTCGAGGATGGTGCCGAACGAGTAGATGCAGACCATGTAGAAGCCGCCGGCGGCCAGCAGGGCCAGGGAGATGATCTTGCCGAACTTGTTCCAGTTGAGGCCCTCGGCCGCTTCCTCAGCCTGCTGAGGAATGGTGTCGAAACCGGCGTAGAAGAACGGGGTCAGAACCAGGACCGACACGATGCCGGCGAACAGGCTGGTGCTCTCGGTAGCGGCCTTGCCGCCGCCAGCACCGGTGACCTGGGAGAACACGGGCATGGCGTTGTCCGGCGAGCCGGTGAACAGCGAGACGCCCATGGCGAGCAGCATGCCGCAGAGCAGGGCCTTGGTCAGGAAGGCTTGGAGCTTGGCGGCCGAGCTGGCGCCGCGGAAGTTGAGGAAGATGACGTAGACTGCAAAGCCGAGCGCGATCAGCGTCGGGAACAGGTAAACGTCGGCGCCCAGGATGGTATAGAGCTTGACGGCACGCAGCCACTCAAGACCGGGCAGGCTGCCGAACATCTCGGACACGAGGGTCGAGATGGCGATTGCCTCCCACGGGCACAGGATGCCGTTGCCCAGGGCCAGGAGCCAACCGGTGATGTAGCTCAGCGTACGGCCAAAGCTACGATCGACATACTCGACGATGCCGCCCGAGATGGGGATAGCAGCCGTGAGCTCACCGAAAACAGCTCCGACGGGCACGAGGAAGATTGCACCCAAGAGGAATGCGATCATAGCGGGAACGGGACCGCCGCCCACGACCATCCAGTCGCCGACCTGCAGAACCCAACCGGTACCGATGATGGCACCGAAACCGATGGTGAAGAAGTTCCAGAGCGAAAGCGTTTTCTTCATGCCGCCGTTACCTTCGACTGCAACTTCTGCGTTCTTGTCCGCCATTGTTCCCCTCCTTTCCTTATTGACGCCCCTTGACGTCACCCCTTGCGCGGTCTGTTTTGCCGCGCGCTTTTATTTCGTGGCTTTACAATACGGCCTTGGCACAGCGTGGCCGCCCATGGCTCGACCGAAGGCAGAACTGTAAAACGAGCGGCGCCTTTTTTGGGACGAACGGCACGGTTTGCCACTCATTGTTGCCGCCCGTCCGACGGGCGTACGCTCATCGGACGCATGTAGAGATGTTTTTAAGGCCGTGTGTTTTGCGCCTTTCGTACCGTTTACCGAGCTTTTGACGCGCAGGCCCATTTGTTGCACATCTTTTTTGTAGGATGGACAGGTTATACATGAGACAAGGCGGTACGAATGGCATACGGATACAACGACGGTGATCAACGGCGGCAAAGCGTTCGCCTTGCTGGCCGTACCACGCCGACGCCCAGAAGTGCCACGAGCAGCAATCCGCAACGCCCTCAAGAGCAACCCAGGCCTTCGTCTCGGCAGCAGACAAGCAGAACACGGCAGAGTGGCCGTCCGAGCACGGGCACAAGCGCACAGCAAGACAGCCGCTTGGGCGCGCGCACTCGACAGCGCCAGGCCGAGGTTCCGCAGCTGTGCCGCAACGGCGCACGTCAGCCCGGCATCCATATCAACCGTTTCTTTTCGCATCCCCAAGGCGGACGCGACGGCAAGCCTTACCGCTCGACATCGTACGTGAACGCCCCCGCCCTGCCGGCTCGTCGGCTTCGCCTCGCGCTGTGCTCTATCCTCACCTGTCTGGTCTTTGTGCTTATGAGCTCCTGTATGTCCCACGGCTCGGCCGGTCTCGAGCCCACCGCCGAGGACAAGCTGCTCAAGGCCCCCGTCGCGCCCGGTTATTCTTTCGCCTTTTCGACCCCGCGCTCGCAATGGCAAGCCGGCACGATGCCCCATATCTATCAGATCGACCCTGCGTGGTCGGAGCTGCCTTACGCCGGCGGCACCATCCGCCAAAATGCCTGCGGGCCTACGTGCCTCACCATGGTCTATATCTTTAAGACGGGACGCATCGATATGACCCCCGTCGATATGTGCGCGCTTTCCGAGGCGGGCAATTACGCCCCCACCGGTGCAACCGAATGGTCGTTTATGACGAGCGGCGCGTGGCAGTTGGGACTTAACGGAACGGAGCTCCATAACGATCGTGACTCGATGACTCAGGCACTGCGTTCGGGAGCGCCCGTCATCGCCGCCGTTCGGCCGGGCACCTTTACCAACGTGGGCCACTACATTGTGCTTTACGGTATTGACGACGCCGACCAGATTGAAGTCTTCGATCCCAACTCGGCCAGCCGCAGCGCCCGCCGCTGGGGCGTCGTAGAGGTCCTTAACGAAGTCGAAGCCATGTGGGCCTACTACTAGTCATTGGGGACAGACTTAAATGAGTGGTCGTTGGGGACAGCCTTTAAGGACTGTCCCAAGCTGCCGGCAGGAAAGGAACGTCCCCAAGTGCCGGGTTGCTCAATGACTAGGTGAATAGCAAAAGCCCCGCAGTCGGAGCGGACTGCGGGGCTCATGAAGAGAGGCTAGTTTGTGGGCGCTTTGTCTGGCGCCCACGAGAGAGGCAACAGAGTAGAGGCTACTCGTGGATGCGGGTACCGGAGAGGCCGGCCATGGTCTCGGCGGCCTTATCCAGAGCACCGATGATGCAGGTGCGGCCCTTGCGGGAACGGGCGAACTTGATGGCAGCGCGGACCTTGGGCTCCATGGAACCCTTGCCGAACTGGCCCTCGTCGGCCAGGCGCTCGGCCTCGTCGGCGGTGAGGTCCTCGAGCTCCTCCTGGTTGGGCTTGCCAAAGTTGATGGCGACATGCTCAACGGCGGTCAGCAGGAACAGAACGTCGGCGTCGCAGTCCTCAGCCAGCAGCTCGCCGCCCAGGTCCTTGTCGATGACGGCGGGAACGCCCTTGTAGCAGCCCTTGTTCTCGTAGTCGCGGACGACGGGGATGCCGCCGCCACCGCAGGCGATGACGATGAACTCGTTATCGAGCAGGTTGAGGATGGAGTCAGCCTCGACGATCTTCTTGGGATCGGGGGAAGCGACAACGCGACGCCAACCGCGGCCGGAATCCTCGACGAAGACCTTGGAAGGATCCTCGGCCATGAACTCCTTGGCCTGCTCCTCGGTGTAGAAGGGGCCGATCGGCTTGGTCGGGTTCTTGAACGCGGGATCGTCCGGGTCGCACTCGATCTGGGTGACGACGGTTGCGGCGTGCCAACGCTTATAGCGCTTGTGCATCTCGCGGCCAATGCCCTGCTGCAGGTGATAGCCAATGTAGCCCTGGGACATGGCGCCGCACTCGGGCAGCGGCATCTCGGGGGTGCCGATGGCGTCGTGGGCGGCGGCGAAGGCGTTCTGGATCATGCCGACCTGCGGGCCGTTGCCGTGGGTGATGATGATCTCGTTGCCCTGCTCGATGAGGCCGAGGAGGGCGTGGGCGGTGTTGCTCACGGCCTCGATCTGCTCGACGGGGTTGTTGCCGAGGGCGTTGCCGCCGAGGGCGACGACAATACGATCGGGCTTGCCAAGAGGCTTAGACATTGCTGGAATCCTTTCCGTAAAAGGCCTACAACCCATTAATAACCCGCGTCCGTGCAATACGCGAGTTTATTAAGGTTTATATTCTCTTTATCGCTCATTTTATTCATTTTGAAAATAGTTGAACGGTGAACGGTCGTTTTTATCCGCTCAGCGTACAGAACCCCAGCTCAGATATGTTTACGCCATTTACGTGCGACTTTATTTAAATGGAGCGAGTATTAGGCTGGATTATGCAAACTATATCTTTGCTAAACACAAATCAGATAGCGCAAAATCTTACTCGCACTATACGAGATTCTATGCACTTATTGAACGAGTATGCAACCCTGCAATAACATGGCGTTTTTCATCCAACTTAAAGAATAGACGAGCGCCTATGCCCGCGCGTCGACCGGCAGCTGGCGAGCCGTCTCGTCGATTGCCGCTTCCAGAAAATCAAAAACTGATATTGCGCGCGCAATTGCGGCATGGTACTTTAGCGAAGAACAGCGCGGGCTGGGGCGACAGAGATCTGTCGTGAAGTTTGGGTTCGGCGACCCCGCTGCTGTCTTCTCCTTATCCGCCAGCGAGCCCCTTGAGCGACGGATTGAGGAGGTCCTTACTATGACAAAAATGCTCAAGATCACGTTGAATGGCGAGACGTTTCTCGCCGACATGCTCTGGGATGAAGCGCCCAAGACATGCAAGCTGTTCGAATCGTCCTGTCCGGTCGAGTCGCGTATCTTTTCGGCAAAGATTTGTGATGCCGAAGTAACGTATCCTGTCTCGGGCCCCATCGCCAACTATGAGCACATCGAGAACCCCGTCTTTCACGAGCCGGCGGGCGCCGTGAGCTGGTATGGCGGCTGGTCGTCAATTTGCATCTTCTTTGACGTATGCGAGCCCTTTGGCACCTGCAACATGTTCGCCCGCATCTGCGAAGCCGACCGCGAGCGCTTTGCCGCCGCCTGCCGCAATGTCTGGGACAACCAGGGCATGTACATCAAAAACGAAATCGTCGAGATCGAAGCGAAGGCCTAAAGATGATGGATATCAACACCCTGCTCACGCTCGACCTTGCTGAGTACACCACTGCACTTGAAGCCCTCGCCGACCAAATGATGCTCGAGGAGCCCCGCGACATCGACTACATGCGCCGCCGCAAGCTCGACACCGGCCGCGAATTCGCCGTCTGGAACTTCACCGTCGGCTACTGCATGAATGCCACCGACGCCCTCTCCCTCCTGCGAGCCCAGGCCAACGAAAACGCCAACGACGGCACCGCCGACCTCGCAACGATCAACAACAGCGCCGCGCGCCTGTGCGACTGGTTCTCGGGTGCCTTCGACGTCACCGGCAAAATGGATGACACCACGGCAATCCTCGCCCACAGCCGCGACCTCTACGCCCAGGTAGAGACTCACGAACAGTTTGCGGCCCTCACCCGCGCCACCGAGCGCTATCTGGTCCAGCTCCAATTTTGGGTTGACCGCCAGATTCCCTGGCCCGCCATCAGCGACCTCGTCCACGGCTACCGCCTACGCACAGAGAGCGGCGAGACAAGGTAAAACAACCATGTAGCACCAACAAAGTCCCACCACGGGACCCAAAGTAGCAATCAGAGGGCTGGAGACGCCAACAACAGCGTCCCCAGCCCTCTCCAAAGTGCTGCGCGTTCCGCGGCAAAGCCGCGAAAAAGCAAAGGAATAAGGCGTTGCAACAGCCACGCCCCTCATCCATCCCCAAAGTGACGCGAGGTTTCGCGGCAAAGCCGCGAAACAGCGACCGGGACAGACGATATGAGCAGGACATAAAAACATTGAGAGCCCCTGCTGCATGAAAGACCGCGGATTAGGCCGACAATGGT
>NZ_WWSY01000017.1 GCF_009876115.1 Collinsella aerofaciens
GGGTATCGGGTTCCCACATTCATCCGCACATGTGCGGATGAATGTGGGAGGTGTTCGGATAAAGTTGATAATCAAGGCCGAGGCTGTGCTCAAAAACTTTTTTAAAATTCTCGGTTGACCGGAACGCGTCCTTGGTTATACTAATCAAGCCTTGAAACGAGGCACACCTCAAATGGCTGGGTAGCTCAGTTGGTAGAGCAGAGGACTGAAAATCCTCGTGTCAGGGGTTCGATTCCCTTCCCCGCCACCTTGAATTGACTAGGACCTCTGCAAAGGGGTCCTTTTCTTTTATGCAGCCCCCACATGGAATCGAACCCCGTGAGGGCGCGGAGCTGAGTAAACGCGTAAGCGTTTGCCAGCGCAGCTCGCAAGGCGCGTAAGCGCCGCAGCGGTCCGTCCGCGCAGCGCGCGGACGCGATTCCCTTCCCCGCCACCTTGAATTGACTAGGACCTCTGCAAAGGGGTCCTTTTCTTTTATGTAGGGTTCTGCGGAAACTGCGTCCCAGAATAAGGGCTCAGAACGGGACACACTTTCCGGTGCCTGCCTCCGGCGCGCGTACACACCTCGTCGCACCATTCCGAGCCCGCCCGCCCCAGACATTCCTCCCACTTTCGCGTCACTTTACAGACCGTTCGGTCGCCTGTCCGCACACGCGGGTATACTCAAAACGATACTTATCCTATGCAATACGATGCGGGTTCGACCTGCATGATCCGAAGGGGGCAGTGATGGAGAGGATACTCGGCGTTAATCTCTCTGGCTGGTTTATTCCCGAGCCTTGGGTGACCCCGTCGCTGTACGCGGCGACCGGTGCATCCAACGCGGCCGAGCTACAGGAGGCCATGGGTACCGCCGCCTATAACGAGCGCATGCGCCGCCATTACGAGACGTTTGTGAGCGAGGACGATTTTCGTCGCATGGCGCAGATCGGTCTCAATGCCGTGCGTCTGCCGGTGCCCTGGTATGCCTTTGGCTCACAGGAGTCCGATGCCTCCTACATATCGGTTGTCGATTACATCGACCGCGCAATTGAGTGGGCTGCCAAGTACGACATCCGCGTGCTGCTCGATCTGGCAACCGTGCCCGGTGGCCAGGGCGATTCCAACGATTCGCCCACCACGCCGGAGGCTGTTGCCGAGTGGCATTCGTCCACCAACGGCCGTCATGTCGCACTCGACGTGCTCGAGCGCTTGGCCGATCGCTATGGCGAGGCCGAGAGCCTGCTGGGCATTGAGCTGCTGGACACGCCGCAGATGAGCGTTCGCAAGAGCCTCTTCACCATGACGGATGGCATTCCCGCTCACTACCTGCGCAATTTCTATCGCGATGCCTACGAGCTCGTCCGTTCGTATATGCCCGAGGATAAAATCGTCGTCTTCTCGTCGTCGGGGCATCCCAGCGAGTGGAAGCATTTTATGCGCGGCGCCAAGTACAAGAACGTCTACATGGACCTTCACCTGTACCATTACCGCGACGAGTATGCGCTCGACATCACGAGCCCTCGCGGGCTGACGACGGCGATTTCGCGTAACAAGCGCGAGCTTAAAGAAGCGATTTCGACTGGGTTCCCCGTGCTGGTGGGCGAATGGTCGGGCGCGGCGATCTTTGCCAACTCGTCGGTTACGCCCGAGGGCCGCAATGCCTACGAGCGCGTGTTTATCGCCAACCAGCTGGCTTCGTTTGCGCCGGCTGCCGGTTGGTTCTTCCAAACGTGGAAGACCGAGAAGCGCATTGCAGCATGGGACGCCCGCGCGGCGCTCGGTACGCTCGAGCGCGGCATGATTGAATAGGTTGATATGACGCAAAACAGCGCCCATACGGGCAAACTCTATGTGGTCGGCACGCCCATCGGCAACCTAGGCGACCTGTCCCCGCGCGTTGGCGAGGCCTTTGCCGCCGCCGATGCCATTTGCTGCGAAGACACGCGTGTGACGTCAAAGCTGCTGATGCACCTGGGCATTTCCAAGCCGCTTGTCCGTTGCGACGAGAATGTGATCGCTAGCCGCGCTGCCGGCCTGGTCGACCGTCTGCTGGCGGGGGAGACCCTCGCCTTTGCCTCGGACGCCGGCATGCCGAGCGTGTCCGATCCCGGCCAGGCGCTGGTCGAGGCGGCGCGTGAGGCCGATGTACCCGTCGAAGTTATTCCCGGGCCCTCTGCTTGCGTCACGGCGCTTGTTTCGTCCGGCATTCCCTGCGAGCATTTTTTCTTCGAGGGCTTTTTGGGCCGAAAGCACGGCGACCGTGTGCGCCGTTTGCAGCGCCTTGCCGTGGTGCCCGGCGCACTCATCTTCTACGAGTCTCCACATCGCATCGTGGCGACGCTCGAGGCCGTGGCGGAGGTCTTTCCCCAGCGTGAGGTTGCCGTCTGCCGCGAACTCACCAAGCTGCACGAGGAGGTCTTGCGCGGGCTCGCTGCCCAGCTTGCCGAGGAACTGCGCGCTCGCGGCGAGGTAAAGGGCGAGATCGCGCTGGTCATCGCGCCGCCGAGCGAGGATGAGGAGGCCGGTATCGTGCCGGTCGGCGCCACGGCAGCGGATCCCGACGAGGCCCTGCGCGAGGATATCCGCGCCGCGCTCGAGGAGGGGGAGCCCGCGTCTGCGGTGGCCAAGCGCCTGTCTCAGAAGTATTCGCGCCGCAAGCGCGATGTCTATGCCATGGTGCTCGATATGCAATAGATGGAGGATATCCAGCCCTTGCGCTAGAATCATCCTCTGTATGCAACGTTTTTCTGGAGGACAAACCCCATGGATCAAAGCAAGCCTTCGTTCTTTATCACGACGCCCATCTACTACGTCAACGCCGATCCGCACCTGGGCACGGCTTATTCCACCATCATCGCCGACGTTCAGGCTCGCTATCGCCGTTCCGCCGGCTATAACGTCAAGTTCCTGACCGGCATGGACGAGCATGGCGAGAAGGTCGCCGAGGCCGCAGCCAAGCATGGCATGACGCCGCAGGAGTGGACCGATAGCCAGGCCCCGCACTTCAAGGAGCTTTGGAGCAAGCTCGAGATCTCCAACGACGACTTCATCCGCACCACCGAGCCGCGCCAGCATCATGCCGTGCAGTACCTGTGGGAGCGCATGAAGGAGTCCGGCTACCTGTATAAGGGCAGCTACGACGGTTGGTATTGCGTGCCTGACGAGACCTACTTCACCGATACGCAGGTCCAGAAGGGCGACGAGGAGTACGGCAGCGTCGGCCAGCACCTGTGCCCCGACTGCCACCGTCCGCTTGAGCGCGTGCAGGAGGAGTCCTACTTCTTTAAGCTTTCCGCTTTCCAGGACAAGCTGCTCAAGCTTTACGACGAGCACCCCGACTTTGTCGAGCCTGCGTTCCGCATGAACGAGGTACGTAGCTTTGTCGAGGGCGGCCTTAATGACCTTTCCGTGAGCCGTACGAGCTTTGACTGGGGCATTCAGGTCCCGTTTGACGAGGGTCACGTGACCTACGTGTGGTTCGATGCGCTGCTCAACTATATGACGGCCGTCGGCTACGGTGTCGACACCGACGAGGCGCGTGCCGAGCTGGCCTATCGCTGGCCCGCGCAGTTCCACATCGTGGGCAAGGACATCATCCGCTTCCACTGCGTCATTTGGCCCGCCATGCTCATGGCCATCGGCGAGGCCCTGCCCGAGCACGTCTTTGCCCACGGCTTCCTGACCGTGCGCAATGCCGAGACCGGCAAGGCCGAGAAGATGTCCAAGAGCCGCGGCAACGCCATCGCTCCGCAGGACGTTATCGACATGTTGGGCGTCGAGGGCTATCGCTACTACTTTATGACCGACGTCGTCCCCGGCACCGACGGTGCCATCAGCTTCGATCGCATGGAGCAGGTCTACAACGCCGACCTGGCCAACAGCTGGGGCAACCTTATCTCGCGTTCGCTCAACATGAGCGGCAAGTACTTTGATGGTTGCGCGCCCGCCAAGCCCGCATCGTTCGATGCGTTCGACAACCCGCTGGCAAAGATCGCCGATGGCCTGGTCGAGCGCTACATGGCCAAGATGGACGTGCTCGATTACGGCGGAGCCAAGGACGAGGTCATGGAGCTCATCCATGCCGCCAACCACTACATCGAGGACTCCGAGCCTTGGGCACTTGCCAAGGACGAGGCCAAGGCTGACGAGCTGGCGTTTGTGATCTACAACCTGCTCGAGGCCATCCGCATTGCCGCTCACCTGCTGATGCCGCTCATGCCCCAGACTTCTGCCGAGGCTCTGCGCCGCCTGTCCTGCGAGGACGAGGCCGCGAGCGACGACCTCAAGGGCATTTGCGCTTGGGGCCTGCTTGCTGGTGGTCAGCCCGTCGAGAAGGGCGATCCGCTGTTCCCGCGTCTGGGCTAAGACGCCGCGCGCCATATCGGCAATTTGCTGTTTAGATGTAAGGGCATGGCCGCAACGGTCCATGCCCTTTTGCTTTACGATGCAGCCACCATGTTAAGGAGGCAACCATGACAACTTCGCCTTTGGCAAACCCCACGGCAACCAGGGAGCTGCTGGAGGAGTTTGGCCTTGCGACCAAGCATCGCTTGGGCCAGAACTTCCTAATTGACAACCATGTGATCGAGCGTATTTGCGAGCTTGCCGAGCTTGCGGGCGATGAGCGCGTGCTCGAGGTTGGCCCAGGTGTTGGCACGCTCGCGCTTGCGCTGCTGCAGGAGGCATCGTGCGTCATGTCGATCGAGGCCGATCCCGAGCTCGAGCCGGTGCTCGATGCCCATGCCGCTGACTATGCCAACTTCCGTTTTATCATGGGCGACGCGCTCAAGGTGGGCCCGGAGCAGATTGAGCAGGCTGCGGGCGGTGAGCCGACGGTGTTTGTCGCGAACCTGCCCTATAACGTGGCGGCGACGATCATTTTGCAATTTTTCCAGACGATGCCGGCGCTCAAGCGTGCCGTCGTCATGGTGCAAAAGGAGGTTGCCGATCGCATTGCCGCAGTGTCGGGCAACAAGACCTATGGCGGCTATACGGCAAAGCTCGGCCTGTATGCGCAGGTGACGGGCCGCTTTGAGGTGCCGCCGCGCTGCTTTATGCCGGCGCCGCACGTGGACTCGGCCGTCGTGCGTATCGACCGTGTTGACGGTGTGGTGCCCGAAGGACTCGATCGCGAATTTGTGGCCCGCGTGATTGATGCTGCATTTGCCCAGCGTCGCAAGACCATCCGCAATTCCATGAGCGCCAACGGCTTTGCCAAAGACGTGCTCGATGCCGCCTTTGAGGCTTGCGGTATCGCACCCACCACGCGCGCCGAGACGCTTGACGTTGCCGACTTTGTCCGTCTGGCCCAGGAGCTAATCCATGATGCCTAATGCCGAACGTGTGACGTTTACCAAGAAAAAGAAGACGGTTGCTTGTCCCGTGCCCTTGGCACCGCTTGCCGACACGCATGCGCATCTGCTTTCGTTCTGGGGCAAGGATGTGCTCGAGACACTCGTGCGCGCCAAAGCCGCGGGCGTCGACCTGTTGGTGACGATGCTCGACCCCATCGCCGACAAGCGCAGCGTGACGGACTATAGCGACTGGCTGACGCGCGAGATTCTGCCGATGCAGGATATCCCGCAGATCAAGTATCTTGCCGGCGTGCATCCGTATGGCGCGCCGGATTATACCGATGACATTCACGCGCAGGTTGTTGCTGCGCTCGATGACCCTTTGTGCGCCGGTATTGGCGAAATCGGTCTGGACTACCACATGGACTATGACGACGATATCGCGCCGGCACCCCATAACGTGCAGATTGACTGCATGGCGCGCCAGCTCGAGCTTGCCGTGTGTCGTAACGTGCCGGTGGAGCTGCATCTGCGTCACGAGGACATGGACCAGGAGCGTACCTCGCACGTGGACGCCTACAACGTGCTTCGTGAGGTGGGCGTGCCCCAGGCCGGTTGTGTGCTGCACTGTTTTGGCGAGGACCGCGCCACGATGGAGCGCTTTGTGGAGCTGGGCTGCTATATCGCCTATGGTGGTGCGGCCACCTTTAAGCGCAACGACGACGTGCGCGAGGCATTTGCGGCAACCCCACTCGATCGAATTTTGTTCGAGACGGATTGCCCGTATATGGCTCCGGAGCCCATCCGCGGTCTTGAATGCGAGCCCGCAATGATCTCCATTACGGCAAACGCGCTGGTTAACGACCGTGTCGATCGCACTGGTGAGGACGCCGAAACAATCGCGCATGCCGCTTGGGAAAATGCCTGCAAACTTTTTCAAAAATAGTTCTTGCGTTCGCGGTGGCGCTCCGTTATTCTAATTCCTGCACGCGGGCGTGGCGGAATTGGCAGACGCGTACGGTTCAGGTCCGTATGGGGGCAACCCCATGAAGGTTCAAGTCCTTTCGCCCGCACCATTAAATGAAAGAGCTCCCAGCAATGGGAGCTTTTTTGTTATGTGCCCATCGCGGGGACTTGAACCTGCGGAAGGAGCGAGCGTCAAGAAAACGCGGAGCGTTTTTAGCGAGCTGGCGAGGACGCCGGCAGACGGCCGAGGCCGGTGCGGATCCGCGAAGCGGATACGCGGACGTCCTTTCGCCCGCACCATGGATTGAAAGAGCTCCCAGCAATGGGAGCTTTTTTGTTATGCACGATCTCCTTGGACGGGTATCCTAATGCCAACGTGTGCCTATCAGAGGAGAGACCATGCTGTTTTCCGGTATCATCGCCGCCCTTACCAGCCTTTTGATTCCCATCATCATCCTGTTGTTGCTGCTCCCCAACGCCTGCTACGTCGTTGAGCAGCAGCACGCTGTGATCATCGAGCGCTTGGGTAAGTTCAATCGTATCGTCAACGCGGGCTTCCACGTGAAGGTGCCCGTGATTGACCGCAAGGCCGCCACGGTGAGTCTGCGCACCATGAAAAATGGTTTTGGCATCGACGTTAAGACCCAGGACAACGTGACCATTGGCCTTGAGGTCTCCGCTCAGTACCACGTGAGCTATGACATGGGCGCCGGCCCGGCAGATTCGGGCATCTACAAGAGCTACTATATGCTGCAGGAGCCCGTCGACCAGATGCGCGACTTCATCACCGACGCCCTGCGCTCCTCCATCCCCGTCTACACACTCGATGAGGTCTTTGCCAAGAAGGATGACATCGCCAAGGATGTCAACGCTACCGTTTCCGAGCAGATGGCCGCCTACGGCTTCACCCTCGTGTCGACGCTCATCACCAAAATCGCACTGCCGACCGAGGTTGAGAACTCCATGAACGACATCAACGCCGCCCAGCGCAAGCGCGCTGCGGCACAGGAGCTCGCCGAGGCCGATCGCATCAAGCGCGTCACCGAGGCGACCGCCGAGGCCGAGGCTATGGAAAAGGCGGGCGAGGGCATCGCCAACCAGCGCAAGGCCATCGCGCTGGGTATCAAAGATTCGCTCGAGATCATCCAGGAGACGGGTGTCGGCAATGACGAGGCCAACCAACTGTTCATGTTTACGCAGTGGTCCGAGATGATGACGGAGTTCGCTCGCACGGGTAAAACCTCGACGGTCGTGCTGCCGAGCGACTTTTCGCAGTCGGCCTCGATGTTCGAGCAGATGCTGGCCGCCGGCAAAGTTCAAAACGATTCGAAGGAGTAGACGCGCGTGAAATACACCGTCGTTTGCGTCGGTAAGCTCAAAGAGCGCTTTTGGAAGGACGCGTGCGCTGAGTACACCAAGCGCCTAGGTGCCTATGCCAAGGTGGATATCCGCGAGGTGGCCGATATCGACCCGGCTAAGGCGGGCGGCGTGGATGCCGCGCGCGACAAGGAGGGGGCGGCGATTCTTGCCGCCTTGCCATCTCGAGCGCATTTGATCCTGCTGGCTATCGAGGGCAAGGAGCGCTCGAGCGAGGAGTTTTCGGCGAGGCTCGACGATCTTATGCTGCGAGGCAGCAGCGACATTGCCTTTGTAATCGGCGGTTCGGACGGCGTGAGTGATGAGGTGCGCGCCCGCGCCGACGAGATGCTCAGCTTTGGACGCATTACCTTGCCGCATAACCTGGCGCGTGTGGTGCTGCTAGAGCAGATTTACCGTGCCTGCAAGATCAGTCGTGGCGAGCCGTATCACAAATAGGTCGGCAATACGAAACAATGGCGTGGGACAATACCTTTCGTTTTGAGGAATGTGTCTGAAAGGACTATGAGATATGAAGATTGGATTTGTCGGTTTTGGCAATATGGCGAGCGCTATGGCCGATGGCTGGATCGCTGCCGGTGTAGCTGCGAGCGACATGTGCGCCTGCGCGGGTCGCTACGACGCGCTGGTTGAGCGCTGCGAGGCGCGCGGCATGGTCGCCTGCCACGATGCCGCCGAGGTTGTCGCCGCATCCGATATCGTGGTCGCTGCGGTCAAACCGTACATGATCGAGAAGGTATTCGCCCCGCTCAAGGATGCTCTTGCCAAAAAGGTCGTTCTGTCGGTTGCCTGGACCTGGGACAGTGCCAAGTGGGAGCAGGTCCTGCCGGGCGTCGCGCATATCTCGACGGTGCCCAACACGCCGGTTTCGGTAGGCGAGGGCGTCATCGCCTGCGAGAAGGCTTCGACGCTTAACGACGAGCAGCGTGCTGTGGTGCTCGACCTGCTCGGTAAGCTTGGCGCTGTCGTCGAGCTCGACACAAGCCTGCTGTTTGTGGGCGGCACGGTGGGTGGTTGCGCTCCGGCGTTTGTCGCCATGGCAATCGAGGCCCTGGGCGATGCGGCGGTCAAGCACGGTATCCCGCGTGCGGATGCTTATCGCATTGTGAGCCAGATGGTGCTGGGTACGGCAAAGCTGCAGCTTGCAACTGGCCAGCATCCTGCGGCGATGAAGGATGCCGTATGCTCGCCCGGTGGTGCCACCATCAAGGGCGTCGTTGCGCTCGAGGACGCCGGCATGCGCAGCGCCCTGGTCAAGGCAATCGACGCAACCCTCCAGTAAAACCGACCAAAAAAGGGACAGGTTTATGTTGGCAGGTTTTTCCTGCGGTTTTGTCCTTTTAGCGAAAAGTGCCCCGCAACTGGCTCAATTCCAGTTGCGGGGCACTTGCGTTTGCCCAGATAAAACCGACCAAAATAAACCTGTCCCTTTTTGGCAGGTTAGTCCCAGAAGCTGTCTTCTTCGTCCTCGGACTTGGGGCCGCGGTCGACATACATCTTATGGGTGCGCTTCTCCATTACAAAGGCAATAATCGCAAACAGCAGGATGCCGCCGGCGAAAAGGATGGCAAAACCGGTGCGGGTGCCAAACAAAAAGGAAAAAACTGCGTCCATTGGGTGCCTTCTTGCGTAGTTGAGTTGGGTCGTAAACGCTCATAAGTATATACTTGCCCATACATGTACAAGGTTGCAACCTAAATGGAATGTATATCGCCGGAGGATCTAATGCTTGATATCAAGTTTGTTCGCGAGAACCCCGATGCCATCGATGTCGCCATGGCTAACCGCCAGACGTCTTGGGATCGCGAGAAGTTCTTTGAGCTCGACGACGAGCGTCGTGCCGTCATCACTGAGGTTGAGGAACTTCAAGCCACGCGCAATGCCGAGTCCAAGAAGATCGGCGTCCTGATGAAGGAGGGCAAGAAGGACGAGGCCGAGGCCGCCAAGGAGGCCGTGCGCGCCGTCAACGAGAAGATTGACGGTCTGGCCGAGCGTCGTACTGCCCTCGAGCAGGAGCAGTACGACTTCATGGCTCACCTGCCCAACATTCCTTGCGAGGCCACGCCGTACGGCAAGGACGAGGACGAGAACATCGAGCGTCGCCGCTGGGGCACCCCGCGCGAGTTCGACTTCGACTTTAAGCCGCACTGGGATCTGGGCACCGACCTCGACATTCTTGACTTCGAGCGCGGCAACAAGCTCTCCGGCAGCCGTTTCACCGTTCTCGGTGGCGCCGGTGCCCGCCTGGAGCGTGCCCTCATCAACTTCTTCCTCGATACGCACACCAGCCGTGGCTTCAAGGAGTGGTGGCCGCCTATCGTCGTCAAGCGTCAGACCATGTTTGGCACGGGCCAGCTGCCCAAGTTCGAGGACGACGCCTATCACGTCTCGGGCGACAACTTCCTGATCCCCACCGCCGAGGTCGTGCTTACCAACCTGCACGCCGGCGAGGTCCTCGATGCCGACACCCTGCCGCGCCGCTACACCGCCTTCACCCCCTGCTTCCGCGAGGAGGCCGGTTCCGCCGGTCGCGACACCCGCGGCATCATCCGTCAGCACGAGTTCGACAAGGTCGAGATGGTCAAGTTCGCTAAGCCGGAGGAGTCCGACGAGGAGCTCGAGAGCATGACCGCCGAGGCCGAGTACCTGCTGCAGCAGCTGGGCCTTCCGTATCGCGTGATTAGCCTGTGCACCGGCGACTTGGGCTTCTCTGCCCGTCAGACCTACGACGTTGAGGTCTGGCTGCCGAGCTACAACGCCTACAAGGAGATTAGCTCCTGCTCCAACTGCGGTGACTTCCAGGCTCGCCGCGCCAACATCAAGTATCGCGACCCCGAGAACTTCAAGGGTTCGCGCTACCTGCACACGCTCAACGGTTCCGGCCTGCCGGCCGGCCGCACCATGGCTGCCATTCTGGAGAACTACCAGAACGCCGACGGCACCATCACGATTCCCGAGGTTCTGCGTCCTTACATGGGCGGTCTCGAGAAGATCGAGCCGGTCGCGTAACTTGGCTGCATAGGGGATATGCAAGGGCGCTCCTTCGGGGGCGCCCTATTTCGTGCGCAGGTCCATATCATGCCGTGCGGACAGCTCAATAGAAAACACACGAACAACTGTTCTGTATACAGCTATCTACCTGTTATGCTTTTGCTAAATAAGAGCGAGAGAAAGGGGACGCGATGGAGCTGTTTGATGATCGGGTGGTTTTGTTTGAGAGCGACGAGGGTGGGGAGTACCTGCTTGTAACGTGTGAGCCGTCTGGCATGGGTGGCCTGGTGGTTCGACAGACGAGTGAGGGTCCGTTGACACAATGGTGTTTTGAGGAGTCGCCGCATGTGGTCGAGACCTTTGTGACGCACGTGGGGCTTGTGGCGCTGGAGCACTTCTATGGAGTTGGGACTTCCAACCAGGTCGCGCGCATGCTGAGCATCTCGTTTGCCGATTATGATTGTGCCCAGCGGGTGAGATCGCTCCTGAGGGAACTTGATGCCAAGTTTGACGTGATCGAAAAGCCAATCGATCGTACGGGGAACGGCGGTATATGCGGAGCAGCATGACAAAACTGCGTTTCACAAAAAAGTTTGAGATTGAGCTTGACTCCAATAAGCTAAAGTGGTTTTATATGTCTTGCGCTGCGGCGTTACCTCAGCTGGATAGAGGGTCTGACTACGAATCAGAACGTCATAGGTTCGAATCCTATACGCCGCACCAATCGAACTTGAAGCCTCCGGCAACGGGGGCTTTTCTTTTACGCCGGCACCGCATGGATTCGAACCTCGGTCGAGGCGCGGGCGTCAAAAAAACGCGGAGCGTTTTCAGCCCGCGGGCGAGTCCGCCGGCAGGCGGGCGAAGCCGGTGCGGATCCGCGAAGCGGATGCGCGGAATCCTATACGCCGCACCAATTGAAATCGAAAGCCTCCGGCAACGGGGGCTTTTCTTTCACGCCGGCACCGCACGGATTCGAACCTCGGTCGAGGTGCGAGCATCTTAATCATCACTTCGTAAAATTTTTCCAAATTGTCGCTTGACCCATCGAGGGGTCACGTGCATAATAATCCGTGCGTTGCGGCGTTACCTCAGCTGGATAGAGGGTCTGACTACGAATCAGAACGTCATAGGTTCGAATCCTATACGCCGCACCAATTGAGTTTTAAGCCTCCGGAAACGGGGGCTTTTCCTTTACGGGGGCATTGCGGAGATTCGAACCTCGTTCGAGGCGCGAGCGTCAAGAAAACGCGGAGCGTTTTTAGCGAGCGGGCGAGTCCGCCGGCAGGCGGGCGAAGCCGGTGCGGATCCGCGCAGCGGATGCGCGGAATCCTATACGCCGCACCAACTGAACTTTAAAGCCTCCGGTAACGGAGGCTTTTCTTATATCGCGATGCGTCGAAGATAGCATCAAGTGGTCAAAATGAGTAAAAATCAAATTTGATAACTTTTTTCGAAAATTGCTTGACCTTTATTCAGTCGATGTGCATAATAATCAACAAGTCGCGGCGTTACCTCAGCTGGATAGAGGGTCTGACTACGAATCAGAACGTCATAGGTTCGAATCCTATACGCCGCACCAATTGAAATTGAAAGCCTCCGGCGACGGGGGCTTTTCTTTTATGCCGCCACCGCATGGATTCGAACCTCGGTCGAGGCGCGGGCGTAAAGAAAACGCGGAGCGATTTTAGCCCGCGGGCGAGCGCGCCGGCAGGCGGGCGAAGCCGGTGCGGATCCGCGCAGCGGATGCGCGGAATCCTATACGCCGCACCATTTGAGATTAAAGCTCCCGGCAACGGGGGCTTTTCTTTTACGCCAGCTTGAGTGCTTTCGTCCAAAGGGACGATTTCCTGTCGACTCGTGTAAGATTCCGAGTAGGTGTCGCGGCCCGTCCGCGACCACTCCTTCTCTCAACGACCGATCAGGGTGATATTTCGTGGCAGAGCGTCCGACATACAGGCTCAGGTTTCTCGATCCCAAAAAGCGCTTTCCGGCGATGCCCGAGCAGCCTGCGGGGCGCTCATATGGCGTGGTCTGGAAACTCTTTGGCGAGGACCAGCATGAATCTTGTTATGTCGTCGAATTCGTTGGCAAAAGTCATGTGTCGCTTTTGGGCTACGTAAGCGTTTCGGGTGAGGTGTACAAGGTGGACCGCCCCGTCTGCGAGGCTCCGCTGCCCAACGATCCCGACATGGAACTGGTCCTTGACGAGTCGGATTCCAGTATTGGTGAGATTATGGTAAGGGAAGCCAACGGTGCAATGCGCGCGTGTGCGCAAACTGCCGGCTCTCCCGAAGGCCCCATGCGCGAGCAGTCCGACCACGAGACATGGAATTCGACCCGCGCCCTTCCTTACGGCGAGTTCATGGCCTCGATGTTCTTGCGCTACGTGATATTTGCCAACTCCGAAAGCGCTATTGTGAACACGGCGGACGCCGGCGGACTCGACGAGGGTATGCAAAACGTAGTCGACAAGATCAAGCTCGTAAAGTTGCCCGAGCCGGTCGAGGTGTTTTTGGGCTTTAACACGGCACCGCTCCCCGATGCTATCGAGACGCTGCTTTACCGCGTTGACCATGCCGAGAATCCGAGCGGTATCGAGCGCTATGCCGCCGCCCTTATGAGCGAAATTGACTTGCCCCGCCTGCGCACCATCGCTGCCAAGTCCGAGATGAGCCTGGCTCGCATTGATCGCTCAAAGATTTTCTATCTCAATTTTGATCGTAGCCTGCTGGACCAGGACGAGATTGACATGCTGCTTGCCGTCGAGTGCCGTCTCAACCGCCTCTCCGGCATCCTTGAGCGCATCGGGGCCGGATTGGTCCCTACGGCATCCTCGCCGAGCCTTGAGGGCTGCGCGCTCTTTGATGCGTGGCATATCGCCAAGACGACCAACGATGTTCCCCGACTGCTCGATACGGCTTCGAGCGATAACCCGTGGGGCAAGCCGGGTACGGTGGCTTGCCAGCCGGGCGGCGAGTGGGACGTGCGCACCCGTTTTGCGCGAATCGTTGAGGCGCTCAACGTGGTCACGCGGCTCGACTATACCTATCGGGCAAACGTTGCCGAGGGGATTATGCTCGTTCGGTTTGGGCAGTCTGTCGTTGATGCCATGCCGCAACGTGAATACGACGCTCAGGATGACGCCTGGCGCGAGCTGGACGAGGACACGCGGGCGATCTGGGCCGCGGAGCACGATGCGCGCGTGGCACTCACGCTTGCGGCAGCGTGTTTTGCCGCGGGCACCTGCATCACGCGCTGCTATGTGCAGATTGCTGCTACCGACAGTGAGCAGGGCGAGCGCGTTGTCGCAACGTATTTCTTTGGGCGTGCGGCCTATCTGGCCGATTGCGTGCCTGTCGCCAAGGATCTTGAGAGCATGGACATGGACGATATGCCGTGCAAGCGTGTGCTTGAGGCGTATGAGTCAACCGCTCCGGAGACGATTGAGCCTGCGGAGGTTCATGCTCGTCCGCGTGATGACCATCGCACGCTGCCGCCGGCGCTGCGCAATCTGCTGCTTGCCGATACGGCTGACGAGTTGGAGGTCATGGAAGAGGACGACGACCCATACGTGGCCCGTGTTGTTGAATTGCGCGAGCAGGCAAAAGTCGACCGTACAGGTGCTTTTGAAGGCTTTTCCCGTCTTGTCGAGGAGTTGGAGGCTAAGTGCGCCGTCGCCGAGCTTTTGGCGACAGGTCCGGTTCAAACGCAGTTTTGCGATAACCAGCTGGTGCGCATGGTGCTACCGGTGTTGGAAGAAGACCGCTCGGTGCGGATCCTTCGTGCGCCCGATGCGCTGTACTTTGCCCAGCACGAGATTTGCAGCTTTTACGCCGAGCAAGAGGACTTTGAACGAGCACTGCCCGAGGTGCGCCATCTTTACGATCTGGCGCGCTCGTCCATGCAATCGCACTTTGCGCTCATCAACGTGCTTGCGCGTCTGGAGCGCTTTGACGAGATTATCGAGGTGGCGCGCCACGGCCTACGTATTGCCAGCGATCGTTCTGCAATTGGCTACCTGTTCTACCGCTTGGCGTTTGCCTATTGGAATTGCGATCAGCTCGACCTGGCGCTGGCTTGTTACCGTCTGGTGCCGCGCGGTGAGGAATCGGGCAGCAGCGCGCTGGAAGAAATGCAGGGCCTTATGAACGAGATGGGCGTCAGCGAGCCTCCGACGTTCGAGGAAGCGGTCGAGACCATCCGCAAGGCTGGACTCGAGCTGCCGCCAGTGTCCGCCGTGACGAATCAGCTTGCAGATGCCGCTGTTCAACTGGTCGACAACGGCTTCTTTTTCCTGGCACGCGGTTGCATCTTCCAAATGTGGCGCACCATGGGCAACGACGAGCTCGGCTCCTTCAACCGCTCGCTGGGGTAGGCGAAGCCTCCAAGGAGGAAAGGATGCTAGGCAATTAGAAAATTTCCTCTTGCCCATCCTTGGCTGTTTGGTTACTATAGAACGGCTGTTACGGAGAGCTGACCGAGAGGCCGAAGGTGCTCGCCTGCTAAGCGAGTATGCCCCAAAAGGGCATCTGGGGTTCGAATCCCCAGCTCTCCGCCAGTTTAACTTTAAAGAAGGGTCCCATCGGGGGCCCTTTTTTATTATCGAGAAAGGGCGCTGGGGATTCGAACCCGAGAGGGCACGGGCGTTAAGCAAACGCGAAAGCGTTTGTAGCCCGTGGGCGAAAAGCCGCCAGGCTTTGAAGCCGGAGGGCATGCGTAGCATGCCCGGACATCCCCAGCTCTCCGCCAGTACGAATTTAAAGAAGGGCCCCATTTGGGGCCCTTTTTTTGTGTGGAGAAAGGAGGCTGGGGATTCGAACCCTCAAAAAAAGAGGCATCCTTTCGGACGCCTCCTTTCAGTGGGCTGATTATTCTTGCGCTCTACACCTCAGGAGCCTTGGCGACGGTCTCGCTCTCTGCCGCAAGTGGGCGGTTGTCGATGCGGCGGCCCAAGCGATCGAGCTTCACGAGCAGCCATTCAATGGGATTCGGCCCCGAGCCTTCCTCGTCGGCAACCAAATCCACGACGGCAATCTTGGTGCCATCCTGCTTGAGTGTAACGCTGCCTACCTTGTCGCCCACATGCACCGTGCCCGAAAGATCGTCGTAGCTAACCTTTTCGGTCACCTCGCCGGCAAGAGAAAACACGGTCGCTTGCGCCGTGGGATCGGCGAGCGTGGCGTCGATTGTCTTGTCCGTCCAATCTGTCTGGCTAATGCGTGCCATAAGCGGGTTGCCGTTGGCGGTCTTTTCCTGCGTGTTGGCGATCGCGACCGTGACCTTGTGGCCGTAGTACCAATTGGCAAGGGTTGCGGTATCGGTAAAGCGCTGGTCGGTGGTGGTGGAGTTCAAAACGACGGTGTAGATCTCGTCGCCGTCGCGGTTGTAGGCGCTCGTAAAGCAATAGCCCGCGTCGTCGGTGGTGCCGGTCTTGCCGCCGATGTTGCCATCTTGGCCCAGCAAATAGTTATGCGTGTCCATGGAATGCGAATGGTCGGTGCCGTCGGCGCCCGTGACCTCGATCCAGGAATCCTCGCTCGCTACGACCTCGCGGATCGTGTCGTTTTTCATGGCCTCCTGCATCATCAGCGCCACGTCATGTGCGGTTGAGTGCATATCGCCAGCCCACTCATCAAAGTCCAGACCATGCGGGTTTTCAAAAAGCGTACCGGTGCAGCCGAGCTTCTTAGCGCGCTCGTTCATGGCCTTCACAAATGTGGCCTCGGCGTCTTTGGTCTTAGGGTCGATCTTCTTGCCCACATATTCGGCGAGCACGATGGCGGCGTCGTTGCCCGAGGGAATCATCAGGCCGCGCAGTGCCTGCTCCACGGTAAGCTCGTCGCCTTCGAGCAAGCCGGCGGTCGAATTACCCACGGTGGCTGCGGCGTTGCTTACCGTGACCTTCTCGTCCATCTTGCAATTCTCGACGGTTAGGATCGCGGTCATGACCTTGGTGATCGAGGCGATCTTGACCTGCTCATCGGCGCCACGGGCATAGTAGACGGTGCCGTCTTTGCCCATGACGAGGGCATTGGTCGCATCGATATCGGGCAGGTTTTCGGCCGTGATGCCGCGCGCATCGGCGGTTTTGCCGCAGACATTGTCGGTCATGAGCACTTGGGCGCCGGCGACGGTGGGCACGCCAGCGGCAAGGGCGATAGCGCAGACAAAGCCGGCGGCAAGCTGGGCTGAGCGCTTTGCAAAAGAGGTGAGGGACTTCACGGATTTCGCTTTCGACGGGATGGTCTCTTCTGGAACTAGAGTATATCGTTTGCCGGCGTCGGCGATCATCGCGTGCGTGCGTGGCCCACATCCGCGCCCGAACGGGCACAAGGGTGCTTAAGGCCGACTTAATCACCCACGCTTGTTGTGTGTGGCATGCGTCGCCTCGGGCATAATGGAGCGCGAGAGGAGCACGCATGAACGAGCGCATTTTGGTAGTTGATGACGAAAAGGCCATCGCCGACTTGGTTGGTATCTACCTTACAAAAGAGGGCTTTGATGTCCAGATTGCCTATAGCGGGGCCGATGCCGCCAAGGCAATCTTGGAGCAGGAGTTCGATCTGGCGCTGCTGGATGTCATGCTGCCCGATATCGATGGGTTTGAGCTGCTGCGTACAATCCGTTCCAGCCATACCTATCCCGTGATCATGCTGACGGCGCGCGATGCCCAGCAAGACAAGATCGAGGGCCTTTCGCTTGGCGCGGACGATTACGTGGTTAAGCCGTTCCGTCCGCTGGAGCTCATCGCGCGCGTGCACGCTCAACTTCGCCGCTACACCAGCTACGGTAGCCGTGCACAGGCGGCCGAGTCGCCGACCATTCAGCTCGACGGCCTGGAGATCAACCGCGATGCTCGTTCCGTGACAGTGGACGGTTCACCGGTTCGCCTCACGCCCATCGAGTATTCCATCTTGCTGTATCTGGTCGAGCATCGCGGCAGCGTGGCGGCCGTGGAGGACCTGTTCCGCGCGGTGTGGAACGAGGACTTTATGCCCGGCTCCAACAATACGGTGATGGTGCACATTCGCCACCTGCGCGAAAAGATCGGCGACGACGCACAAAAGCCGCGCTTTATCAAAAACGTCTGGGGCGTCGGCTACATAATCGAATAGCGCCTTTGATGGTGGGGAAGTGGATATGACAAAAGACGATAGGCAGGCATTCGAGGTGCCCGATCGACTCTTTGAATACGTGAGGTCGGTCGTCGACAACCGCGCGCTTGCAACGGTGCTGCTCTTTTTGCTGAGCCTGCTGCTGATTGGCATCGATAACATCGCCGGAATCTTGGCGGTGCTGCTTATCGGCTTTTTGCTGATCGATCGATTTGAGATCGTTCGCCGCTGCGTGGTGATTGGCGGCGCCGCGTGGGCCATGACGTTGGCGATTGGCGCCATGGCGCTCGGCGGCATTGAAGGGCCGGTGCTGTTCGATGCCGGCTTTGTATTCAACATGCTTGGCTTTGTGCTGGCGCTTGCCGTGTGCGTGCTGTTCTTGTGCGGCCGCGCCCTGTACTACCAGGGCTACGAGCAGGGCGAGCAGCATGCCGATTGTGTGCTGGCCGCTCGTATTCAAGATCGCCTGATCGATCACCCCGACACCTGGGACAACATTGACGGCGACTTCTTGGAGGTCGAGGGCGCCCTTAACCGCGTGCGTGACCGTGAGCACAAGGTGCAGCAAGCTCTGCGTGACGAGTCTCATCGCAAGGACGATTTGGTCACGTACTTGGCACATGACCTACGCACCCCGCTTGCCAGTGTGGTGGGCTATCTTTCGCTGCTGCAAGAGGCTCCCGAGCTGCCGGTTGAGCAACGTGCGCACTTTACGGGCGTGGCGCTCGACAAGGCGCACCGGCTCGATGCACTCATCGAAGAGTTCTTCGATATCACGCGCTTTGACTTCCACGATATCGTGCTCACGCGCGGCTATGTTGATCTGGGGTTGCTGCTGGCTCAGGTGGCTGACGAGTTCTATCCCATCCTCAACGAGCAGCATAAGGAAGCCCAAGTTGATATTCGCGAGGACCTGACGGTGCTCGTGGATGGCGACAAGATGGCTCGCGTGTTCAACAACATCATGAAAAACGCCGTTGCCTATAGCTATGAGGGCTCGACCATCACGATCGAGGCCAGACGCCGGGACGGCGGTGGCGTGCGCGTGCGCTTTATCAATCAGGGCGATCCCATCCCTGAGGCAAAGCTCAAGGTGATCTTTGAGAAGTTCTATCGCCTGGATGCGGCGCGTGCGACCAATCGCGGCGGCGCTGGACTGGGGATTGCCATCGCCAAGGAGATCGTATGCGCGCACGGCGGTACCGTTGCATGTGAATCGACGCCCGAACACACGATATTCACCATCGAGCTGCCCGCCGCATAGCCAGTGTGCCCTTACAAACACTTGACAATGCGCTCACGTGCATATGAGCCGCGATTCCTACTATCGATACTGCTGAATTGATATCGATGTGGAGGTATGCGGTATGACGGCTGCTGCGGCTGTGGAGCCCACGGAGCTTGAAGAACTCATGAAAGCGCAGGCCGAGGCCGCGCACGAGCGCGAGGTTGGGGATGCGACTCGCCCCACGGCAGAGGATCTTGCCGCCTCGCCGACGCGCATCGATGTCGAGGGCCTCGACCTGTTCTATGGCGACCATCATGCGCTCAAGGACGTGAATATCAAGATCCGCGACAAGCAGATCACCTCGTTCATCGGGCCTTCGGGCTGCGGAAAGTCCACGTTGCTGCGCTGCTTTAACCGCATGAACGACGGCATCAAGGATTGCCGCATCGAGGGCAAGATTGCGCTCGATGGTCAAGATATCCTGGGCGATTACGACATCTGCCGTTTGCGCCAGCGCGTGGGCATGGTGTTCCAGCGCCCCAACCCGTTTCCCATGAGCATCTACGACAACGTCGCCTATGGGCCGCGCGGCATGGGCGTGCGCGATCGCGCTGTGCTGGATGGGCTGGTCGAGGATTCCCTTCGTCGCGCTGCGCTATGGGATGAGGTCAAGGACAAGCTCAAGGAGTCGGGCCTGGGTCTTTCGGGTGGACAGCAGCAGCGCCTGTGCATCGCCCGCGCACTTGCCGTGCAGCCCGACATTCTGCTGATGGACGAGCCGACCTCGGCACTCGACCCTGTGTCGACGCTGGTGGTGGAGCAGCTGGCCTGCGAGCTCAAAGAGACCTGCACGCTCGTGGTCGTTACGCACAATATGCAGCAGGCGGCGCGTATCTCCGATTCGGTCGCATTCTTTTTGCTGGGTGAGCTGGTGGAGCACGCGCCCACCGCGCAACTCTTCAAGAATCCGACCGATCCGCGCACGGCGGATTATTTGACGGGGCGTTTTGGCTGATACCATCTAGTAAAGGTACCTTTAGGGTTAAGATGCGGTCATGCCGGCCGCAAAGGGGTTCAACATGATCTATTACGTCGAGGACGATGACAACATCAGGGATTTGACGGTCTATGCGCTGCGCAAGCAGGGGATTGAGGCCGAAGGCTTTTCGTGCGACGGTGAGTTTAAGGCTGCCGTGGCGCGACGGGTACCCGATGCCGTCCTGCTCGACATCATGCTGCCCGATACCGATGGCTTGGCGATTATGCGTCGACTGCGTGCCGATCGCCTGACGGCGACGGTGCCCATCATGATGCTTACCGCCAAGGATACCGAGCTCGACAAGGTGATGGCGCTCGATGGCGGTGCCGACGATTACCTGACTAAGCCGTTTTCGCTCATGGAGCTCGCCAGCCGCTGCCGCGCACTGCTGCGTCGCGGCGGCATGGTCAAACAGGCAAGCGATGTGCTCAGCGTGGGCGACATCGTGCTCTCGCCCAGCCATCGTGAGGTGACTGTTGCCGGCGAGTCGCTTAAGCTCACCCTGCGCGAGTTCGACCTGCTCGAGTACCTCATGCGCAAGCCCGGCGTGGTCTTTACCCGCGAGTCGTTGCTGCAGAGCGTGTGGGGCTGGGACTTCGACGGCGGTTCGCGCACCGTTGACGTGCACGTGCAGACGCTTCGCCAAAAACTGGGCGAGCATGCCAGCGCCATCGAGACCGTGCGCGGCGTGGGCTACCGCTTGGCCGAGCCTTCTGCCGGTGATGGTGCCGAAGGTGACGACACCGCGGCCACCGCATCGGAGGAGTAACCCGTGGTCTTCGCCCCCCAGGGAAAACATACGCTGTCGCACCGCGTTTTTGTGACGATCTTTGTCTGCGCCATGGCGGTTATCGTGGCGTTTACGGTGCTGGGTGCGTTCTTTGTGCAAAACACCTTGGCGGATGCCACGAGTGCCAACCTGGCGCAAGAAACCGAGCTCATTGCTGCCGCCCTCGACGAGCAGCAGGAGCCCATCCCGTTCTTGCGTAGCCTCGATCGAGAGGACTTGCGCATCACGCTGATTAACAAGGATGGATCGGTTGCCTACGACAACGAGGCGTCGCCTTCCACACTGCCCAACCATGGCGATCGCCCCGAGGTCATCGAGGCCTTTGAGAGTGGTTCGGGTTCCGCGGAGCGCGCAAGCTCTACGCTCGACGAGATTATGCTGTATCGCGCCGTCGCCCTTGATAACGGCCAGGTTGTCCGCTTGGCGCAGGCCCAGCCTGGCGTTGCGGCGATTTTGCTGTCGATGGTGGCGCCGATGCTGCTTATCGCAGCAGCGGGTGCGGTACTCTCGTTTTTTATGGCGCGCCGCGAGTCCCGTGCCATCATCGCGCCTTTGCAAGAGGTGGATTTGGACCACCCACGCCGTAGCTATGAGCACGCCTATGCCGAGATGGTCCCCATGCTTGAGCGTATTGAGTCGCAGCGCCAGGAGCTCAAGCGCCAAATGGCGGTGCTGGCGGACAACGACCGTATGCGCCGCGAGTTCACGGCGAATATCACCCATGAGCTCAAGACGCCGCTTACGGCGATTTCGGGCTATGCCGAGCTCATCGCAAACGGCATGGTCGAGGGCGAGGGCGACCTGCGCAACTTTGGCGGTCGCATCTATCGTGAGGCGGGCCGCTTGGCAGCGCTTGTCAACGATATCCTTACGCTGTCTAACTTGGACGAGGCCGAGCGTGCAGCTGAGGGCGAGGCGGTGCCCATTGGGTCCACGGAGCCTATTGAGCTCTCGCGTGCCATCTACGCGGTCGAGCAGCGTCTTGAACAGGTCGCCCGTCAGGCGAATGTGACGATAAGTCATGAGACCAAGCCTGTGGTCATCGAGGGCGTGTCGCGCTTGATTGACGAGCTCATCTATAATCTGGCAAGCAACGCCATCCGCTACAATCGACCCGGCGGTACGGTTACGCTGCAGTGCGGCACCAACGACGAAGGCCATCCGTTCCTTGCGGTCGCCGACACGGGAATCGGTATCGCGCCTGAAGAACAGGGCAAGGTATTTGAGCGGTTCTATCGCGTGGACAAGAGTAGGTCCAAGGCACGCGGCGGAACCGGTCTGGGGCTTGCCATTGTCAAGCATGCGGCCCTGTATCATCACGCCACGCTCGATCTGTCGAGCGAGTTGGGCGTGGGAACCACCATTACGGTGACGTTTCCCATACAGCAGGACGAGCCATTCGCATAGCGATATAACATAGATATTGATGCAGACGCCGCATTTGACTTTCGGGTGCGGCGTTGTTGTGCAATTTTACGATTGCTTCCGACATTTTTACAGGAGAGCCTGTTTCTTATGTATAGAGTTTGGTCTCGGTAAAAAGATGCGATAACATACGGACAGTTTTGTCAATCCGAACTGGGGAAATGAAAGGCAAGCTGCATGACCCTTCTCGAACTGTTCCAGCTGCTGAAGAAGCACCTTCAGCTGGTCATCACCCTTCCGGTGGTCTGCGCGATCGCCATGGGCATCGTGTCCTTCGTTGCGATGGACAACACCTATACCGCGACGACGAGCATGTACATTCTCGCCAAGACCGACGATAGCGGTCAGATGAGCTACAACGATCTCTCGGCGAGTCAGATGCTTTCCAACGATATCGCCACGCTGCTGGATAGCGATAGCGTTAAGAGCGGCGCAGCCAATGAACTGGGCCTCACCGATCTGGATGACTACAAGGTGTCTGTTTCCTCCGAGACCACCACGCGTGTCATTACGCTTTCGGTTACCGGCACCGATGCCAAGGAGACGGCTAAGGTCGCAAAGGCCATGGCCAGCTCGGTGAGTACGGTCGCTCAGAACGTCGGCGCTGCCCAGAGCATCAACGTTATCGACGAGGCTAAGACCCCCGAAGCCCCCAGCGGTCCCAAGCGTATGCTGTACGTTGCTGTCGCGTTCCTCGCCGGTATCTTTATCGCAGTCGCCTATGTCGTTTTGGCAGACATGCTCAACACCCGCATCCGCGGTGCCGAAGAGGCAGAAGAGCTCCTGGGCATTCCCGTTGTTGGCCGAATTCCGGCTATGAAAGGTGGTAAATAGGCATGGCTAAGGCAAAGAACACCGATAAACTCGTTGTACAGAATGCCGCCAAGACCCTTCTGGCCAACATCCGCTTTGCGAGCGTGGACGACCCCATTCGCACCATCACCGTTACCTCCTCGATTCCCAACGAGGGCAAGTCTACGGTTTCCATTAACCTTGCTCAGGCAATCGCCACGAGCGGCAAGTCCGTGCTTCTGGTCGAGGCCGATATGCGCCGCAGGTCCCTTTCCGATATGCTCGGCGTTCGTTCGCGCGGCGGACTCTATGCGGTCCTTTCCGAGCAGATCTCCATTGACCAGGCAATTGTCGAGACGGGTCAGAAGAACTTCTACTTCCTCGATGCCGAGCCGCATATTCCCAATCCTGCCGACATCATCGTCTCTCACCGCTTTGCCAAGCTGGTAAAGGCGCTGTCCGCCAAGTTCCAGTACGTCATCTTTGATGCTCCCCCGGTCGGCACCTTCATCGATGCTGCCGAGATTGCCAGCCTGACCGACGGCACGCTGTTCGTGGTGCGTGAGGATTTCACCAAGCGCGAGGAGGCGCTCAACGCCATCGGTCAGCTAAAAAAGTCCGAGAAGGTCAAGCTCATCGGTACCGTTATGAACTACTGCGAGACCGAGACCAGCGAGTACTACTACTCCTACTACACCAAGGACGGTAAGAAGGTGAAGAAGGGCTCCGACGATCAGGGGACTTCCAAAAAGGGCATCTTCACCAACCGAGCAAACGTTTAGTTGATTAAGGCTGACCTATGCGTGACATTCATTGCCATATCTTGCCGGGTGTAGACGACGGCGCCGCCGATCTCGATGAGAGCTTGGCGATGCTCGAGGCTGCCAAGCGGGCTGGTGTAACCAGAATTGTTTGCACTCCTCACTGCCGTGATCCCTATTTTGATTACGACAAGATGTGGGATGCCTTTGAGCTGCTGCGCGATAACGCTGACGGTTTTCCGCTCCAGATGGGCTTCGAGGTCAACCATCGAAAGCTCGTTGAGCTTGGTATCGATGCCGCGGAGCACTTGCATTTCGATGGGACCAACGAGTTTCTGCTCGAGCTTTCGACGCATGCCGATGCGTATGCGTTTAGAGAGTACGAGAACACGATTTACGATTTGCAGTGCCGTGGCTACCAGGTGATCATCGCTCATCCTGAGCGCTATCGTGCGGTTCAAAAGGATGTAAGCGTGGCGGAGCGCCTGGTCGATATGGGCTGCAAGCTGCAGGCTTCGGCGGACTTTATTGCCGGCGGTCGCTTTGGTCGCGAGAGAAAGCCGGCACAGCGCCTGTTCGATCAGAACCTGTACAGCTTCATCGCGAGCGATGCCCATAACGTGGGTCATTACGATTGCCTGGCGAAGGCTCGCGCGAAGTTTAGCGTGCGCGGAGCTCATTTTCGCTAAAATCTGTCCCTAACGTTCGCATTGAATGAAAGGGCAGCCATGGATATCCAACTTAAGACGGGATGCTTTGATGACGCGGCGTTGGTGCGCCGCGTCATTTTTATGGACGAGCAGGGCTACGAGAATGAGTTCGACGCTATCGACGAGGATCCGAACTGCATTCATGTGACGCTCTATGTAGACGGCGAGCTTGCCGGTTGCTCGCGCGTGTTTCCCGAAGAGCTTGAGCGCGCGGCTGACGCAGAGGCTCCGGTGTTGCCGGCATGCGACATGGACGAAGGCGTTGCGGCGGGGGAGGCCTACATTATGGGGCGCGTCGCCGTGCTGCCGGCTATGCGTCGTCGCGGACTGGCGAGTGCGATCGTCGAGGCCAGTGCTTCGTGTGCACGCGATGCCGGCGCTAAGCTTATTAAGCTGCATGCGCAGGAATACGTGTTGCCGCTCTATGCAAAGGCGGGCTACACGCAAATTGCCCCGGTAGATTACGAAGACGAGGGCCAGCCCCATGTCTGGATGGCCAAGCGCGTAGATGGCAGATAGGGACGTTCCTTTTCTGCCGGCAGCTGGGGACACTCCTTGGCAATTGACGCATTGGAGCGCTCGGACATACAGTTTTTCGATTCCGTATGTATATATGCGCGCTATTGGGTTATAAAATCTAAGTCTGAACATAGCAGGTCTGCGATGCGGCTCGGGCAACCGGGCCGTTTTTGCGGACGGGGGTAGCGCGAAAGGACTGCACATGCGTCAATTTAAGACCGAGAGCAAAAAACTGCTCGACCTCATGATCAACTCCATCTACACCAATAAGGAAATCTTCCTGCGCGAGCTTATCTCTAACGCGAGCGACGCCGTCGACAAGCTCAACTTTAAGAGCCTGCAGGATCCGAGCGTCAAGATCAACCAGGGCGACCTGGCCATTCGCGTCTCCTTTGATAAAGACGCCCGCACCATTACCATCTCGGATAACGGCATTGGCATGACCGCCGAGGAGCTCGAGCGCAATCTGGGCACCATCGCCCATTCCGGCTCCGAGGAGTTTAAGACCGAGAACGCCGAGCAGCAGGGCTCCGATGTCGACATCATCGGCCAGTTTGGCGTGGGCTTCTACTCTGCCTTTATGGTTGCCAGCCATGTGAAGGTCGTCAGCCGCGCCTATGGCGAGGATGTCGCCCATGTGTGGGAATCCGACGGTCTTGAGGGCTACACCATCGAGGACGGTGAGCGCGCCGAGCACGGTACCGATGTCATCCTGACGCTGCGCGAGAACGAGAAGCTCGATGCCGACGGCGAGGCCGAGACCTACGATCGCTTCCTGACCGAGTGGGGCCTCAAGAGCCTGATTCAGCAGTACAGCAACTATGTGCGCTACCCGATTCAGATGATGGTGTCCAAGAGCCGCCAGAAACCCAAGCCCGAGGACGCCGGCGACGATTACAAGCCCGAGTACGAGGACTATCAGGAGCTCGAGACCGTCAATTCCATGACACCGATCTGGAAGAAGCGCAGCTCCGATGTCGAGCAGAAGGACTACGACGAGTTCTACAAGTCCACGTTCCACGACTTTGACGATCCTGCGCGCACCATCAGCTTCCACGCCGAGGGCACGCTCGAGTATGACGCCCTGCTGTTTGTGCCGGGACGCGCGCCGTTCGATCTGTACAGCAAGGACTACGAGAAGGGTCTGGCGCTCTACAGCTCCAACGTCCTGATCATGGAGAAGTGCGACGACCTGCTGCCCGACTACTACAACTTTGTCCGCGGCGTCGTGGATTCCGCCGACGTGTCGCTCAACATCTCGCGCGAGACGCTGCAGCAGAACCGTCAGCTCAAGGCCATCGCCAAGCGTGTGGAAAAGAAGATTACCGCCGACCTTGAGGATATGCGTGACAACGACCACGAGGCCTACGAGAAGTTCTTTGAGAACTTTGGCCGCGGTCTTAAGTACGGCATCTACTCGAGCTATGGCATGAAGGCCGATGAGCTCGCCGACCTGTTGCTGTTCTGGTCTGCCAAGGAACAGAAGATGATTACCCTGGCCGAGTATGCCAAGGGCATGCCCGAGGATCAGAAGGCCATCTACTACGCCGCCGGCGACTCGCGTGAGCGCTTGGCCAAGATGCCCGTGGTAAAGGGCGTGCTCGACCGCGGCTATGACGTGCTGCTGCTGACGCAGGATGTGGATGAGTTCACGTTCCAGGCTATGCGTGAGTACGTTGCCGCCGATATGCCCAAGATCTACGAGGACGATGCCGCCCGCGAGGCTGCCGAGAAGGCCGTGGCCGATGGTGCCGAGCCCGAGGTTGAGGATCGTCACCTGGAGCTCAAGAACGTCGCAACCGGTGATCTTGACCTGGCGACCGAGGACGAGAAAAAGGAGGCCGAGGACGCCACCAAGGAGAACGAGGACCTCTTTAACGCCATGAAGGAGGCACTCGGCGACAAGGTCGAGAAGGTTGCCGTCTCTGCGCGCCTGACCGATGCTCCCGCGTGCATCACCACCGAGGGCCCGCTTTCGCTCGAGATGGAGAAGGTGCTCCAGAAGGGTCCCGAGGGCGCGCCCGACGGTATGCCCAAGAGCCAGCGCGTGCTCGAGCTCAACGCCAAGCACCCGGTCTTTTCCAAGCTCGTCGCCGCTCAGAAGGTGGGCGACGCCGACAAGATCAAGCAGTACTCCGGTTTGCTCTATGACCAGGCCCTGCTGGTCGAGGGCATTCTGCCCGAGGACCCCGTTGCCTTCGCAGCAGCTGTTTGCAACTTGATGTAGTTAGGTATTTACGCGGTTTTACCAAACCGCGTAACGGCTCGACGCTGCCCTCAGTTCCGCCGTTCTAACGAACGGCGGACCAGTCGACGCTGCGCGGGCGCCAGAGCGACAACTTGTCATTCAAAGAGGACGGCATGACCAGAAGGTCTATGCCGTCCTCTTTTCATGCCAATTTGTTCGCTCTGGCGCCCGCTCGCTGGCATTGCTAAAACATCGATGTTACCGTGGTCCAAACTAGTCGTTGGGGGCGTTCTTGTTTGACCAGTCGTTTAAGAACGTCCCCGATGACTATTTGAATTGCTAATTTGTGCGGGTTGTGGTTTTGTGACCTGCTGAAATTAAAGATACTGTACAACTGTACGTTAATTCGTCTTCGTAGTATATTGCTACCCGCAAAACTCAATACCATTGTGCTCTGAGACGCTAAAGCGCTTACGTACAATGGTTATCGATAGTACGATTCGATTCAACGACAGGATGGATGGTCCAAGCGTGAGTCTCGGCAGCAAACTATCCAATGCAAAGGTCTCCTTTGCGATATTTAAGCGCGACATTAAGCGACTGCTTGTGAACCCCGTCGCCTTGGTGGTTACCCTTGGCGTGTGCGTTATTCCCTCGCTGTATGCCTGGTACAACATCGTGGCCAACTGGGATCCGTACGGAAACACCCAGGGCATCAAGATTGCCATCGCCAACAACGATCGGGGCACCCAAAACGACCTGGTGGGCGAGCTCAACGCGGGCGATCAGGTCGTCGATCAGCTCAAGGAGAACGATCAGCTGGGCTGGACGTTCGTCGACTCGACGGCCGATGCCAAGGAGGGCGTCGAGAGCGGCGAGTACTATGCCGCTATCGTGATTCCCAAGAACTTCTCGGATAACCTGGTTTCGATGCTCGACGGCAACTACCATCAGCCCAAGCTCACGTACTACGTCAATGAGAAGAAGAGCGCCATTGCGCCCAAGGTTACCGATACCGGTGCAAACACCATCGAGGAGCAGATCAACTCGGAATTTGTCTCTACGGTAGGCAAGACTGTTGCCGGTATCGCCAAGGATGCCGGTGTCGATTTAAAGGACAAGGCAACCCAGACTCAGGACTCGCTGGCAAGTTCGGTGTCCGAGGCGTCCGACACCTTGGGCGAGGTGCGCGATTCGATTGGCGATATGAATGCCGCCATCGATAAGACGAGTGGCGCTATCGCCTCGGCTGATGCGGCACTTGCCGGCTTGCAAGGCCAGGCACCGTCGCTGACGCAGGCGATCTCCCAGGGCAACGATCTGCTGAGCGAAGCTCGCACCACGGCGGGCAACTCCATCACCTCGCTCTCCAAGGCGCTCTCGGAAGGCAGCCTTGCGCTCACCAAGACGTCGGCCTCTGCGAACGCTGCCATCGGCAAGCTGACGGGCGCGGTCACATCTACGACCACCCGTATCGACAACTCGCTCGAGTCTCTTCAAGCGACGATCGACCACAATAAGGCCGTTATCGGGCACTTGGAGATTCTCGCCAATGACACGTCGACAGGTTCCGAGGAAATTGACGCGCGCATTGTATCGACCATCGATTTGCTTCGAGAGCAGAATGAAAAGCTTCAGAGCATCAAGGACGGTCTGTCCGCGCAGTCGAGCGCCATGGCGAATGACGCAGCGGCTGTTTCGGGTGCCAGTGACGCTATCAATAACGCAATTCATACCGGTGCGACCAACCTTGGCCAAGCCCAGACGGACTTGGGCCAAAACGCGCTGCCGAAGGCCTCGAGCGCGCTCGACTCTTTTGCTGCCGTTTCGGGCGACCTGACCGGTATCGTCTCGGGTATGACACCTACACTTGCAAATGCGCGCGGCACGTTGGCGCAGCTTAGCGCTACACTCGGCCAGGCCAAGACCACGCTGTCCCAGACCGATTCCTCGCTTGCCAAGGTCCAGGACAAGCTTGCAACCGCCGCCAATGACATCGCGGCGCTGCAGACCTCCGAGTCCATGGGCGAGCTGGCCGATCTGATGGGCGTCGATGTCAATGACGTGGCAGATTTCATGGCGTCTCCGGTTGAGTTGACGTCCAAGCCAATCTATCCGGTCAAGAGCTTTGGCTCGGGCATCGCTCCCTTCTACACCAATCTGGCGCTTTGGGTGGGCGGCTATGTGCTCATCGCCATTTACAAGCTCGAGGTCGACCGTGAAGGTGTTGGCAGCTTTACGGCGCGCCAAGGCTACTTTGGCCGCTGGTTGCTCATGGTGATCCTGGGCGCGTTGCAGGCCATCATCGTTACGGTAGGCGATCTGGTGATTGGCGTGCAGTGCGTCAGCCCGCTGCTGTTCGTGCTGGGCGGCATCGCCATTTCGTTCACCTACGTCAATATCATCTATGCGCTGTCCACCACGTTTAAGCATATCGGCAAGGCTATCGGCGTCATTCTCGTCATCGTGCAGATCCCGGGTTCGTCGGGCATGTACCCCATCGAGATGATGCCCGGCTTCTTCCAGTGGCTGCACCCGCTGCTGCCCTTTACCTACGGCATCAATCTGCTGCGCGAGACGGTCGGCGGCATGTATTCGTTCAACTACCTGTTTAACCTGTGCATTCTGGGCGTGTTCTTGATCGTGGCGCTCTTTATCGGCCTGCAGCTGCGTCCGCTGCTGCTCAACCTTAACCTGCTCTTTGATAAACAGCTCTCCACGACCGGTATGATGATTTGCGAGTCCAACGACCTGCCGCGCCAGCGCTACTCGCTGCGCACGGCCATGCGCGTCATGCTCGATTCCGATTCGTACCGTCGCGAACTGCTCGATCATGCGGTCGCCTTTGAACATCGCTACCCGTACTACATCAAGGGCGGTTTTGCCGCCGTGGTGGGCGTTCAGGTCCTGCTCTTTGTCCTGTCGACGGTTCTCGATATCGACAATAACGGCAAGATCATCCTGCTTGTCATTTGGATCATCTCGGTTATTGCCATCTGCGGCTGGCTTATCAATATCGAATATATCCGAGCGAGCCTCAATACCCAGATGCGCATCTCGGCGCTTTCGGATGAGGACCTGCGTCGCGAGATGCGCGAACACACGGCCGCCATTCCTGCCGCCCGCCACATGTTTGGCCTCAACGCCAGCGAGCGTGGTGCCAAGGGCGGCGATCAGTCCACGGGCCGCTTGCCGCATATCGGCTCGCACCATAAATCTCAGGGCAGCGACAGCACAGCCACAAATGATGGAGATACCACCGCGCTTGGCAAGCACTCCAAAGGAGGTGAGGCATAAATGAAGAACATCCTGCATCTGTTTAAGCGCGATGTCCAAAACGTGTCTCGCTCCGTGATCGGCTTGGTTGTCGTGATGGGCCTCATTATCGTACCGTGTCTGTACGCGTGGTTTAACATCGCCGGCAGCTGGGATCCGTACGGCAACACCGGCAATCTTAAGATCGCCGTGGTCAACACCGATGAGGGTTACGAGAGCGATTTGATCCCCGTCGAGGTTAACGTGGGCGAAAACGTGACCGCCACCCTACGCGGCAACGAGAGCTTCGATTGGGTTGTGCTCAACAATCGCGAAAAGGCTATCGAGGGCGTTAAGTCGGGCGCGTACTATGCTGCCGTCGTTATCCCCAAAACGTTTAGCGCTGACATGATGACGCTTTTCTCGACCGACGTGAAGCATGCCGATATCGAGTTCTACGAGAATCAGAAGGCCAACGCCATTGCGCAGATCGTGACCGAGAAGGGTTCGAGCGCCGTCCAGAGCCAGGTTAACAAAACTTTTACCGAGACCATTACGACGATCGGTCTTAAGACGGTGTCCAGCCTGCTCGATTACATGAGCACCGACCAGGTGGGTAACTTTATCGCCAACCTGTCCTCGACGCTCGGCGATTCGATTGAGGACCTGCGAGACGTTCGGGCAAATGCTTCGTCGCTGGCGGGCATTTTGAGCTCCACGTCCGATTCGCTGACGTCGGCGAGCGGCATGCTCAAGCAGACGGGCACGGTCGATGAGTCAACGAAGCAGCTGATGGAGCATGTCAAGAGCGGTATTAGCGATTCCAAGGAAGCGCTGAAGGACGCCAACGACGCCATCAATGCCGCGATTGACGGAAGCGCGGGCTCGTTTGACAACGTGTCCGCCGAGCTTGCGAAGGCATTTGATGCCGCGAATCAACATGTCGACCTTACAGTGTCCCAGCTCAACGATGCCGCGGCGGCGCTCAACACGCGTGCCGACGATATCGACGCCACGGCCGACCAGCTCCGCAGCTTTGCCGATCAGGTGACTGACGAAAAACTCCAGGACAGCCTCAAGTCTGTGGCAACATCGCTGAGCAGGATTGCTGTGGAGTATCGCAACAACGCCAAGGACTTGACGGCCACCGCGAAGTCTCTCTCTGACAGCATGGCAGAGGTTAATAAGTCGCGTGCCGAGGTCGATCAGGCCATCGCCGATGCCAAGGCTGGTATCTCGGGCGCCAAGACTGACTACGACTCTACGTTTTCGGTTAAGGCCAAGGAGCTCAAGAAGACCGTCTCGGGGGTTCTGGATTCACTGAATGGTATTTCGAGCGATCTGGATAGCGCCGTAGACGGCCTGACCGACGCATCCGGTTCGCTGGCGAAGGGCCTCTCCAAAGCCGCAAAGCTCGTCAACAAGGCTTCTGACCAGCTGGGTGAGGCGTCGGACAAGATTAGCGCTTTCAAGGACGAGCTCGACGGTGCCCTTATGTCGGACGATTTGGCCACGATCAAGACGATGATCGGCAACGATCCCGAGGGTTTGGCCGTGTCGCTTTCCGGCCCCGTCGCGCTCGACCGCAAGCCGGTCTATCCGATTCGCAATTACGGCTCTGCCATGGCACCGTTCTACACGATTCTGTCGCTCTGGGTCGGCTCGATCGTACTGGCGGCCATGATGAAGGTCTCGGTTGACGATGAGCTCGTCAACGAGCTTATCCCTGTGCGCCTGCACGAGATCTATCTGGGCCGTTACCTGTTCTTTGGCGGTCTGGCCCTGCTGCAGGCAACGCTCGTGTGCGCGGGCGACATCCTGTTCTTTGGCATCCAGTGCGATAACCCGCTGCAGTTTGTGTTGGCGGGCTGGGTCGCGAGCCTCGTGTTCTCCAATATCGTCTACACGCTTACGGTGTCGTTTGGCGATATCGGCAAGGCGCTCGCTGTCGTGCTGTTGGTCATGCAGGTCGGTGGTTCGGGCGGCACGTTCCCCATCGAGATGACCGGCCCCGTGTTCCAGGCAATCTATCCGTTCCTGCCGTTCACCCACGGCATCAACGCCATGCATGCCGCCATGGCTGGCGCCTACCATATGGAGTACTGGGTTGAGCTGGGCATTTTGGCGAGCTATCTGATTCCGTCACTGGCCCTGGGCGTCGTCTTCCGCCGTCCGGTCATCAAAGCCAACGACTGGATTATCGAAAAGCTGGAGAGTACTAAACTTATTTAGTTACGCGGTTTTACCAAACCGCGTAACGGCTCGACGCTGCAAACGCCCCTAAGCGGCAATCTGACGTTGCCGGAACATCGAGGTTTTCTGTACCGACGCTTTAGTGCGGTGAATTGCGTGGGCTGCTTGGTTGTTGCTACAGTAGCGGGGGGCGCCGGGGGTCCGGTGCGCCCCGTTTTTATTTGACCATGAGGCGGCACGCAGCCATACGCGTGCGGACACCACGCCCAGATTGAGTGTGAGGATGTTCCATGGCCCAATACGCTGCCAACGAAATCGAAAACATGCCCGATAGCCCTGTGGCCCGTGAGGATTTGGGCGCGGGCGGTATTCCCAGGGGCGCCGGCGCACGCTCTCCGCTGTTCTGGAAAGTTTTGCTACTTTCAGTGGCGGTCATCTGGGGCTACTCCTTTACCACTATGAAGGACGCACTCGGCACCATTCCGGTGTTCGAGCTGCTCTATGTACGCTTTCTGCCTGCAGCGTTGGTCATGTTTGCCGTCTTCCACAAGCGCATCACCGCACATTTCAATGCTCGCAATCTGATCGTTGGCCTGAGTATGGGCGTGCTCATGTGGGCGGCCTATGCGTTGCAGACGGTCGGTCTGGCACATACTACGGCGGGCAAGAATGCTTTTTTGACGGGCACGTATTGCATCTTCGTGCCGTTCGCGAGCTATTTTCTGAGCGGAGAAAAACTCACCCGCTATAACCTGGGCGCGGCACTGCTGTGCTTGGCGGGCATTGGCTTGGTGGCGCTCGATAGCGTCGAGTTCAACATCGGTGACGTCATTACGCTGGCAGGCGCGGTCTTCTTCGCCATCCAGATGGCGGTGACCGCCAAGTACGGTCGCAAAATGGACATCAACGTTATCACGTTTTGGATGTTTGTGGGCAACGGCGTGCTGAGCCTGGTCTCGTCGCTGCTATTCGAGACCCAGGCGCCTCTGTCCGTGTGGACGCCGAACTTTATCGGTGTGATGGCGTTTCTCTCGGTGGGCTGCACGTGCGTGGCCCTGCTCATCCAAAACGTCGGCCTGGCGCATGTCCCAGCCTCGACGGGCTCGCTGCTCCTTTCGATGGAGTCGCCTTCGGGCGTGTTGTTTTCGGTGCTGCTGATGGGGGAGGCGCTCACCTCGCGCCTGCTCGCCGGCTTCGTGCTTATCTTCCTGTCGATTATCTTGAGCGAGACTCACTTCGATTTTTTGCGCAAAAAGCCGCGCCCGCAATTGTAAACAACTTGTTGCGCCGCCCTCCCGGGGCGGCATTTTTTATGCGTCGCCCTTAAAGTTGTACCTTGCACTTTACGCTATCAAAGTGCTTGCTGCAAAAACGTTACTGGAGGGCATTTATGGCACCAGCTCTGTCCGATCTTCAACCGCAACCAGCGCCTCAGACCACTACGGTGGCGCAGGCCGCTATCGGCAATGGCCTGGTCACAGAAGCTCAGGCTTTTGCAGACGAGCTCGCTGCGTGGCGACACGATCTCCATCAAACGCCTGAGCTCGGTAACAACCTTCCGCAGACGTCCGCCTTTATCCAGGCACGTCTGGACGAGATGGATATTCCCTATGCCGTGCTTGTTGACGGCTCCTGTGTCGTTGGCCTTATCGGTGCCGGCGCGGCAGCTGCTGCTCGGGGTAACGGTACGTGCGCGGACGATCAGGCCGGCACGGTCATCATGCTCCGTGGCGATATGGATGCCCTGCCTGTTGCCGAGGAGTCGGGAGAGCCGTTTGCCTCTATCAATGGCTGCATGCACGCATGCGGACACGATATGCACGCGACGGCGCTGCTTGGTGCGGCTCGTATGCTCAAAGCGCGCGAGGCAGAGCTTGTTGATGCCAACGCTACGGTCAAGTTGCTGTTCCAGCCGGGCGAGGAAACCTTTGAGGGTGCCCGCGCCGCCATCGCCGACGGTCTGCTGCAGAACCCGCGTCCTCAGGCGGCTTTTGCCATGCATGTCAACAGCCAGTCGCCGCTTGGCCTGGTGCTCTATGGGAGCCCGGCACTCTCGGGCGTGTACGGTTTCCGCATCACGCTGCAGGGCAAGGGTGGCCATGGCTCGAGCCCCGAGATCTGCATCGACCCCATCACGGCCGGCGTGCATGTGCACCTGGCGCTTCAGGAGCTCATCGCTCGCGAAGTGCCGGCGGCCAAGGAGGTCGCACTGACCGTTGGTAAGTTTGCCGGCGGTCAGGCCGCAAATGTCATCCCCGACACTTGTGTGCTCGAAGGCACGCTGCGCGGCTTCGACGTCGAGCTCATGGAGCACCTCAAGACCCGCATCGCGGAGGTCGTCAACGGCGTTGCCACGACCTATCGTACGCCGGCGACTATCGAGACGCTCTCGGATGTTCCGCCGCTGGTACTCGATGACGATATGACCCAGGCTTCGCTTGGTTATGTGGGTGCGACGCTGCCCAAGGCCACCTTCCTGCCGCTGTTCCACGCCATGGCGAGCGAGGACTTCGCGTTGATTTCGAGCGAGATCCCGAGTGCGTACTTTACCGTGGGCGCTGCCGTGACTGATACGGACGAGCATTTTGCTCAGCATCATCCCAAGGCACGTTTTAGCGATGCCGAGCTTCCCCTTGGCGCCGCGGCTTATGCCGCCGTCGCTTTGGGCTACATCGCCGACCACCGGTAGCACCCAATCTTGCTACTCGTTTGTTTAAAAGGGAGCAGTATGTCCCAGCAGCGTAAGTTCTTCCCTGGCTGGCTCGTGGTGGTCTCCGGCTTTGTCATCATGGCCACGTGCTACACGATTTTCGTTAACTGCATGACTATTCCTTCCGCACCAAGCCTTCCGAGATCGGCCTTAAACCGCTCGGCGAGAACCTGGGCGATCCGTCCGTCTCGACGGCTGGCGACAAGGACGAGCACACTGCTCCCGAGGTTAACGTTGGTTGGTCTCGCATCAAGAAGAGCCCGGCGTTTTGGCTGCTTGTCGTCGCCTTCCTCTTTATGGGACTCGTTAACGGCGCCATCTTGCCCAACCAGGTCACCAACATGACGAGCGTTACCGTCATCGGCGCCAAGATCGTCACGGGCGGCCACGACCCTATGTGGGCAGGTACCGTGCTTTCGGCCTACATGGTTACCGTCGTTATCGCCAAGATTTCGCTCGGCGCCATCTACGATCGCTTTGGTTTGCGCTTTGGCAACGTGCTGGGTTCCGTTGCGTGTATTGTCGCCTGTGTGGCGCTGTGCTTCCCGACGACGGACCTTGGTCCTATTGTGGCCGCTGTGAGCTTTGGTATCGGAACGTGCATGGGCACCATCACGCTTACCATTGCCGCGTCCAAGCAGTTTGGCATGGCCGATCTCGGCAAGGTCACGGGCACCATTACCTCGCTCGAGATGGTCGGCGGCACCGTGGGCGCCATCGTGTCGGGCGTGCTGTTCGACGCCACGGGCTCTTTTGCGAGCACCTGGATTGTGTGCCTGGCGTGCTCCGTGGTCATGCTCGTGTTCCTGCTGGCATCCGAGCCCATCGCCGCCAGGCTGCGCGCGAGCGTGGCGGGGGAGTAGACGTCCGTCGCTCTTTTCTGTTCGCCCCGTTCTGTCTGCGGCCGCCCTGGAAGCCGAATGGATGCTCGTACCATCATTCGGTTTCCAAGGTCGCCGCAGGCCAAAGGGCGATCCCTTTTCCTCCGTCCCCAACAGATCACGTGATCCGAAGGGGACGGAGGAAAAGGGATCACAAACAGCGGCGGCGCGTCTGGCCGAACGAGTCCCCATACCCTCGTTCGGTCAGACGCGCCGCCGCTGTTTGTGTTTGTGCCGTATAATGACCACTACCTATGACGCGATACAAAAGAAAGGTGTTTGCCCATGCAGGCACAGAAGGCGGAGGGAACCCGCGACCTTATCGGCGCCGAGATGCGCGCTTGGCAAAAGATGCAGCAGATTGCGGCCGGCGTATTCGAGCCGTTTGGCTTTAAGCCCATCGAGACGCCCGCGATCGAGCAGGTGGACGTCTTTGTCCACGGCATCGGCCAGTCGACCGACGTCGTGCGCAAGGAAATGTTCCGCGTGTTTAGCGGCGCCAACCTGGAGCGCGTCTTTACCGAGGGCACCGACACCAAGCTCAAGCCCAAACAGCGCTTGGCGCTTCGTCCCGAGGGCACGGCCGGCGTGGTGCGCGCCGTCGTGGAGAACAACCTGGTGCCGCAGGGCTCCACGCCGTTTAAGGCTTATTACGCCGAGGCCATGTTCCGTGGCGAGCGTCCCCAGAAGGGTCGCCTGCGTCAGTTCCACCAGGTGGGCATCGAGTGGCTCGGCGCTCCCGATCCGGCGGCAGACGCCGAGTGCATCATTATGCTCATGGAGTTCTACAAGCGCCTGGGCTTCGATCTTTCCAAGCTCCGTCTGCTCATTAACTCGATGGGCGATGCCCAATGCCGTCCGGCCTATCGCGAGCAGGTCAAGCAGTTCATTCTCGACCACGCCGACGAGATGTGCGACGAGTGCCGCGAGCGCGCCGAGCTCAATCCGCTGCGCGCCTTCGACTGCAAGAACGACCATTGCCGCGAGATCATGGCCGAGGCTCCGCTGATGGGCGACAACCTGTGCGACGAGTGCCGCGAGCACTACGAGCAGGTCAAGCGTTATCTGGATGCCGCCGGCATCGAGTATGTCGAGGATCCGACCCTGGTGCGCGGTCTGGACTACTACACCCGCACCGTTTTTGAGGTCGAGGCCCCCGGCGCCGGTGTCGGCTCCATCGGTGGCGGCGGTCGCTACGACGGCCTGGTCGAGCTCGAGGGCGGCAAGCCTACGGCCGGCGTCGGCTTCGCCGTCGGTTTTGAGCGCGCCCTGCTGGCCCTGCAGGCCTTTGGCAGCGACCTGGGTGCCGATGAGGCCCCGTGTGTCTACGTCGCCAACGCCGGCAAGGACTTGCGCCAGAACGTCTTCGCCATTACGCAGGAGCTTCGCGCTGCAGGTATCGTGACCGAGGCCGACTACCAGGGTCGTTCGCTCAAGGCTCAGTTTAAGCAGGCCGACAAGGTGGGCGCTAAGCTCATCCTAGTCCTGGGCGGCGACGAGCTTGCCGCCGGCAAGGTCAAGGTACGCGACATGCAGAGCCATGACGAGGTTCTCGCCGATCTGGCCAACGTGGTCGAGGCGGTTCGCGAGCGCCTGTAGCGCATGATTTTTGAGCTGCGGGTCTGCTAGCGTGCCCTGCTCATGGAGAGCGATTGTTACGGGGGTGTTTCGCATTTATGCGGAATGCCCCCGTTTGCATATGCCGCCCACCGAGAAATACGACCATTTGGGGCAAAAAGCCTTGCAATGCAGAAAATACTTTTGTGTGGTAAAGCGCAATCAGCGTCGAAAGTTTTTGCCAAGTGCCTATAATGAATACCGCATGTTACGTGCATAGAAGGAGGAATGGGAGGAAACGTGGCTGAGAACCTAAGCAACCAGTCTGTACCCGAAGCCGCGGCGCGCGTCGCTGCCGTGGTCAACCGCCTCGTTAACCGAATCGGCTCGAATGCCGAATCCAAGGAGCGTCTCGCCGAGATCGAGATCCCCGAGGAGCTGCGCGACAATCTGGCGCTGTTCTTGCGCCTGGAGCGCCGCGTGCTTAGCGAGTATGATCCCGAGATCGCGGACCTGTTCGACAAGATTTTGACAGCCGAGATTGTGGCCAATGCCGGTAACCCCGGCAGCCGTGCTGCCGACGAGGCCGTCGACGAGCAGGGCGTGCCCACCGCCGATGAACCCACCGCCGTGGCGTTTCGCGAAGTCGTCGATCTGATCGACAGCTTGCCGCTCGATAAGCAGCAAGTCATCGTTCGCGCCTTTACGAGCTTCTTCCATCTGGCAAACCTGTCGGAGGAGAACTACCGCGTGGCGCAGCTGCGCGAGCGCGAGGCCGGCGCATCGACCGATACCGAGGTCGATCCCGCCAACGAACTCACCGTCGCCTATCACCAGTTGGTAAATGAGCTGGGCGCCGAGGGCGCCAACGAGCTGCTCGGCAAGCTTGAGTTCCATCCCGTCTTTACCGCGCATCCCACCGAGGCCCGTCGCAAGGCCGTTGAGGGCAAGATTCGCCGTATCTCCAACCTGCTGGAGGAGCGTCCGCGTCTGGGCGGCTCCGACCTGGTGGAGAACGAGCGCCATATGCTGCAGGAGATTGACGCCCTGGTACGTACGAGCCCCATCGCGTTGAAGAAGCCCACGCCGGTCGAGGAAGCCGATACCATCATCGACATCTTCGATAACACGCTGTTCGACGTTATCCCCGTCATCTACCGTCGTTTTGACGACTGGGTGCTGGGCGACAAGGCCGGCACCGTGCCGCCGCTGTGCCCGGCGTTCTTCCACCCCGGCAGCTGGATCGGTTCCGACCGTGACGGCAACCCCAACGTTACCGCCAAGGTGAGCCGCGAGGTCGCCGCCAAGTACTTCACCCATATGGTGCTCAAGCTCGAGGACAAGTGCCGCCGCATTGGCCGCAACCTCACGCTCGAGGCCACCTACAGCAAGCCGTCTGCCGAGCTCATCAACCTGTGGAACCATCAGGTCGAGATGAGCACCCAGTACACGGCTCGCGCCGAGCTGATTTCCGAGCATGAGCCGCATCGCGCCGTCATGCTCGTCATGGCCGACCGTCTGAACGCCACCGTGCGTCGCATCACCGACACCATGTACCACAGCGCCGATGAGTTCCTGGAGGACCTGCGCGTCGTCCAGCGCTCGCTGGCCGCTTGCGGTGCCGTCCGTGCTGCCTACGGCCCGGTCCAGACCATCATCTGGCAGGTCGAGTCCTTCGGCTTCCACATGGTCGAGATGGAGTTCCGTCAGCACTCCGTGGTGCACGCCCGCGCCCTCAAGGATATCCACGAGAACGGTATCCACGGCGACCTGCAGCCCATGACGCGCGAGGTCATCGACACCTTCCGTGCCATCGGTTCCATCCAAAAGCGCTACGGCAAGAAGATGGCGCACCGCTACATCATCTCGTTCACCAAGAGCGCCCAGCATGTGGCCGACGTCTTTGAGCTCGCCCACCTGTCTTTTGCACACGAAGAGGATGTCCCCGAGCTCGACGTGATCCCGCTGTTCGAGCAGCTTGAGGACCTCGAGGGCTGCGTCGACGTGCTCGACCAGATGCTTACGCTGCCCGTGGTGCAAAAGCGCCTTGCCCAGACCAACCGCCGCATGGAGGTCATGCTGGGCTACTCCGACTCTTCCAAGGATGCCGGTCCTACCACGGCCATGCTCGCGCTGCACTCCGCGCAGGAGCGCATCGCCAAGTGGGCCGAGAAGAACGATATCGACCTGGTGCTCATGCACGGTCGCGGCGGTGCCGTGGGCCGTGGCGGCGGCCCGGCCAACAAGGCCGTGCTGGCGCAGCCCAAGGGTTCGGTCAACTGCTTCTTTAAGCTCACCGAGCAGGGCGAGGTCATCTTTGCCCGTTACGGCAACCGCACGCTGGCTCAGCGCCATGTTGAGTCCGTTGCCGCCGCAACGCTTTTGCAGTCGGCCCCGAGTGTCGAGAAGATCAACACCGAGACCACGCAGAAGTTCTGGGATATGGCCGACAAGCTCAACGCCGCAAGCCACGAGCGCTATCTGGACCTGCTGAACACCGAGGACTTTACACCGTGGTTCTCGACCGTGACGCCGCTGACCGAGGTCGGTCTGCTGCCGATCGGCTCGCGTCCCGCCAAGCGCGGCTTGGGCGCCAAGTCGCTCGATGACCTGCGTACCATTCCGTGGATCTTTAGCTGGAGCCAGGCGCGCATCAATCTGGCCGCTTGGTACGGCCTGGGTACCGCCTGCGAGCAGTTTGGCGATCTGGACCAGCTTAAGGCTGCCTACCAAGAGTGGCCGTTCTTCCGCACCTTTATCGACAACATCGAGATGTCGATCGCCAAGACTGACCAGCGTATCGCCAAGATGTATCTGCACCTGGGCGACCGCCAGGATCTGTCCAAGAAGGTCTTCACCGAGATGCAGCTCACGCGTAAGTGGGTCCTTGCCATCGTCGGTGACGAGTGGCCGCTGCAGCGCCGCCGCGTGCTCGGCTGCGCCGTCCGCGTGCGCAACCCCTACGTCGACGCCCTGTCCATCGCCCAGGTCCGCGCCCTTCGCGAGGTGCGTATGAACCAGGACGAGATGGCCGAGGAGAAGAAGGCCGAGTACATGAGCCTGATTCTTTCGACTGTGACCGGCGTTTCGGCAGGACTGCAGAACACGGGGTAATCAATAGCCCTGTGGCTCTCACCGGGACCCGAAGGGTTTCCCTCTGAATGCGTCCTCGCACTTGAAGCCCCCTTATCCTGCTCCTTCGGAGCTGCGGATAAGGGGGCTTCGTGCTGCGGAATGCATTCAGAGGGAAACCCTTCGGGTCCCTTCGTCCTCGGTCTTCAGGGATTGGAGCTGATGAGAATAAAGTGCGCTTCGCGCTTTTTGAATGGGGTCTGTCCCGGCGGCGCGTTTGGCGCTTCGCGCCTCGCGTCTTATCGATCGGGATTGAGATGCATTTGGCGATTCTCACCTCACGACTGTAGCGACTGCGGTCCCGTTTGGGATCGCGGCCGTTTTGTTGTGGGTCAAATATGAACGTTGTGTTAATGAGTCGGTGGACGGTGGTGTTTTTCGGTGAGCGGCGTATCCTTCCAACGGTTTATCTAGTGTGTCAGTTGAAAGGAAGAGGGCGCTCATCATTGTTTGAATGTGAACTGCCGTTTGACCACAAGACGTTGCATCTGGAGCTCGAGGATAAGAACTTCGCGGGTGTGATGGAAGGTCATCAAAACGAGTTTAAGACTACAAAATCTCAGGAAGAGCTGGTAGAGGAGTCGCTTGCCAACCCTTATGGCTCGCCTTCGCTCGAGGAGCTTTGTGCTGGCAAGAAGGATATCGTCATCATTAGCTCCGACCATACGCGTCCCGTTCCCTCGCGTGTGACGATGCCTATTCTGCTGCATCACATCCACTCCGCTGCGCCTGAGGCGCGCGTTCGCATTCTGGTTGCTACGGGCATGCATCGTCCGTCGACGCACGAGGAGCTCGTCAACAAGTACGGCGAGGAGATCGTTGCCAACGAGGAAATCGTTATGCATGTCGCGACTGATGACAGCATGATGAAAAAGATCGGTACCCTGCCTTCTGGCGGCGAGTGCATCATCAACAAGATTGCCGCCGATTGCGATCTGCTGCTTGCCGAGGGCTTCATTGAGCCGCACTTCTTTGCCGGTTTCTCTGGCAGCCGCAAGTCCGTCCTGCCTGGCATCGCCAGCTACAAGACCATCATGTACAACCACAACGGTCAGTTTGTGAATGATTCCCACTCGCGTGCCGGCAACCTGTGCCACAACCACGTGAGCGAGGACATGTTTGCCGCCGCCGAGATGGCTCACCTTGCCTTTGTGCTCAACGTGGTGCTCAACGGCAAGCACGAGGTCATCGGCTCCTTTGCCGGCGACATCCACAAGGCGCACGAGGCCGGCTGCGAGTTCGTGAAGAGCCTTGCCGGCGTTGAGCCCGTCGAGTGCGAGATCGCCATCACCACCAACGGTGGCTATCCTCTCGATCAGAACATCTATCAGGCCGTGAAGGGCATGTGCGCTGCCGAGGCCACGCTTCCCGAGGGCGGTGTGATCATCGACGTCGCCGGTTGTGCCGACGGTCACGGCGGCGAGGGCTTCTATCACAACATCGCCGACAACGATCCGGCAGAGTTTGAGCGCGCCTGCATCGATCGTCCCAAGGACGAGACCCTGCCCGATCAGTGGACGAGCCAGATCTTTGCCCGCATCCTGGCGCATCACCCCGTGATCATGGTCACCGATCTGTGCGATCACCAGATGCTCAAGGATATGCACATGACGCCGGTCAACACTATCGAGGAGGCACTCAAGCTCGCCTTTGAGATGAAGGGTGCCGATGCCAAGGTTGCCGTTATTCCCGATGGCCTGGGCGTTGTCGTCGCGCAGCACTAGTGCGTGGCCCAAACGAATCGTTTATAACCGACAAGAAAGATAAGGTTTTATGCTTACCAAACTCCTCTGCGAATTCGGCGCAACGGCCCTCATGATCATCTTTGGCGTGGGCGTGCACTGCGATACGGTGCTCAAGGGCACCAAGTATCAGGGCTCCGGCCACATGTTTGCCATCACCACTTGGTCTTTTGGCATCTCGGTCTGCCTGTTTGTCTTTGGCGGTGCCGTGTGCATGAACCCCGCCATGGTGCTTGCCCAGTGCATCGTCGGCCTGGTGCCGTGGAGTAGTTGCATCCCCTTCATGATTGCCGATATGCTCGGCGGCTTTGTGGGCGCCGTAATCGCTTGGCTTATGTATGCCGATGAGTTCAAGGCTTCCGATGGTGTCGTCGATCCCATTGCCCAGCGCAATATCTTCTCGACCAACCCCACCACCGAGGGCACGAACTATGCCCGTAACTTCTTCTGCGAGGCTATCTGCACCTTTGTGTTCATCAGCGCCATCCTTGCTGCCGCTAACCGCGCCGGCGAGAACGTTCTGATGCTCGCTATCTGCGTCGGTCTGATCGTTTGGGCTGTTGGCATGGGCATGGGCGGCATCACCGGCTTCGCCATGAACCAGGCTCGTGACCTTGGTCCTCGCATGGCCTATCAGGTGCTGCCGATCAAGAACAAGGCTGACAACAACTGGATGTATGGCCTGCTCGTTCCTGGCATCGCTCCGTTTGTCGGTGCTATCGTGGCTGCGCTGTTTGTGCACGGTTTCTTGGGCATGTTCTAGGCTAAGGCTACATAGTTGTCCGCTGGCCGCATGGGGTAACTTCCCAGCGCGTCCTCGGACATGAAAGAACCCCCGCTGCGCACTGAACTGCACCCCAAAACTTGGACGGCTTAAATAAGAACTACGCCGCAAGGGACTGTCTCCGGAACTCCTCCGGGGT
>NZ_WWSY01000018.1 GCF_009876115.1 Collinsella aerofaciens
GCCAGAGCATGGGGGGCACGCCCGGTCCCGTTCCGAACCCGGAAGCTAAGCCCCATCGCGCCGAGAGTACTGCGGGGTCAGCCCGTGGGAGGCCAGGGCGCCGCTGACCGGTGGACGGCACCGAGCCGTCATCGAACTTGGAAGGGGGAGGCCTCGCGGCCTCCCCTTTTTTTGCGTTTAAGGGCTTTTGTCTCACATAGTAGCTGTGTTTTATAACCCTCGTTTGTCGCATCTTCTGTGAACGGGCTACAATAACTTAGTCTGTGCGATATGGAGGTGAACATGGCTGAAGCTGGTATCGGCGTTGATATCGTCGAGATTTCCCGTATGAAATCAATTCTTGAAAAGACGCCGTCGTTTGCTCGGCGTGTGTTTACCGAAGAAGAGCGTGCGTATTGTGATGCATCATCGCGTCCCGCTGCTCACTATGCCAGCCGCTTTGCTTCGCGCGAGGCGGTACTTAAAGCTCTTGGCACGGGTTTTAGTCAAGGCGTTGGTCGCAAGGATGTTTCGGTTACGCGTGATAAACTCGGCAAACCGAAGGCGCTGCTTTCGGGCCGTGCTCTCGAGATCGCTCAAGAGCTGGGTGTTGTTGAGGTCGCTCTTTCCATTACGCTTACAGGAGACTTAGCCGTTGCGAATGCCATCGCGATTACCGAAGATGCTCGGCCTAAGCCAAAAGAGGTAAAGGTGAGCACCAAGAAACGCGTAGCGCAGACATTTAAAGAGGCTCGCTCTGTTTTAGATGAGCTTGAGCAGCTGCAGAATTCAGCATTGACGGAGCACCTGGGCGATGCTTCGCAAGATACGCTAGGAGCATAGATGAAACCGGTTTTGAGTACCGAAGAAGTCGTTCGTCTCGAGGATATCATCGAACGCGAAGGGACTTCGAAGGCCGAGCTTATGGAGCTAGCGGGTGAGTTTGCCGCCAATGAGGTCTTGAAGCTCAATCCCGATCGGGTTCTCGTTCTGGTCGGTTTTGGTAATAATGGCGGCGACGGTTGGGTTGCCGCCGATATTCTGAGCCATAAGGGTGTGGACGTCGATATCGTTTCTCCGGTTGAGCCGGATGAGATTCCTGCTGCTCTGGCACGTCATGTTGCTCGTCGTACTGCCGGCCGCGATGTGCACGTTTGCGTCGGCCCCTCGCGTGACGAACTCGAGGTTTTGATCGATAAGGCCGATGTTGTTGTCGATGCCATTTTTGGTACCGGTTTCCACGGGAATCTGCGTGCGCCGTTCTCCATCTGGATTCCTACGGTCAATGAATGCGCCGATTGTGTCGTATCCATTGATGTCCCCTCGGGCCTGAATGCCGAGACGGGCGTTGTTGATGACGACTGCATTCGTGCCGAGCATACGGTGACGATGATTGCGCCCAAGATTGGTCTGTATAGCGCTGATGGCCCTGAGTATGCTGGCGATTTGATCTGCGGCAATCTTTACGACCGTCTTGACGAGGTCATCGATGATGTCGACCACGCCGCCGAGATTGTCGAGCCCGGTGACTTAGTTGATTACTTTGCTCCACTACCTACGAATATCGATAAGTATTCCCGTGGCTCTGTGCTTATTGTCGCCGGATCTGCGCAATATCCTGGTGCTGCCATTATGGCGGCCAAGTCTGCAGCTCGCGCGGGTGCTGGTTACGTGGCAGTCGCGGCTCCTGACGCCTGCGCCAATCTTATTCGCATGGCACTTCCTTCGATTCCCGTCTTTGCTATTCCGTCTGATTCCCGCGGCTCCTTTGGCGCCGCTGCGCGCATGACTGTGTGCGAGATTGCAAAGAAGTACAGCTGTGTACTGTGCGGTCCCGGTATGACGACATCTGCTGGCGCTATGCAGGTGGTTTCGGGCTTGCTCGAGCTTGATGTGCCGCTTATTTTGGACGCCGATGCACTCAACTGCCTTGCTAAGATTGCCATTGACGGTATTGATAGTAATCCCGAGATGTATCGTCGCGAGCAGCCGTTGGTTATGACGCCGCACTATCGTGAGCTTTCGCGTCTGGTTGCCGGTGACGAGGTGAACGACCTTGGTACCGCGATTGCGGCTGCGCAGAAGGTTGTCTGGGCTGCAGGCTCCGACAATCTGGTGGTCATTGCCAAGGGGCCGACGACGGCTATCTGTGGCGTTGAGCGTGTGCTGCTGCCGCTCTCGGGTCCGGCTTCTCTGGCAACTGCCGGTTCGGGTGATGTTCTCGCGGGTATTTTGGCCGGCACGCTTGCCACCATGCGCGACGAGATGGATCGTTGGGAGTTGCTGTATTCGTACGCCGTCGCACTTCACAGCTACGCCGGTTTTGCCGCGGCGACGGAGTATGGTGAGAAGAGCGTCATCGCGACCGATCTTATCGACTTGATCGGTCCTGCCATGGAGCTGGCGGCAAAGGATGCGCTCGAAGATCTGGGAATCATGGACGAAGGGTCGGATGACTAATCATGAACAAAGCCGATTTGACGCGCTGGTCCTGGGTCGAGATCGACCGCGGGGCGCTCCGCCGCAACACGAGGGCCTATAAGAACTTGCTGAATCCACGTCAGCGCCTGTGCTGCGTGGTCAAGGCCGATGCTTATGGTCATGGAGCTGTTGAGTGCGCCAAGATCATGTATTCGGCCGGTGCCGACATGTTTGCCGTGGCGACGGTTAACGAGGGCGTTGAGCTCCGACAGGGCGGGATTACGAAACCCATCCTCATCCTAAGCGAGCCGCCTATCGAGGCCATTCCGACGTTGCTCGAGTTTGATATCATGCCCTCGGTCTATACGTCTGACTTTGCTCTTGCGTATGGCGAATGTGCCGTCGCGGCGGGCAAAGTGGGTAAGTATCATCTCGCCATCGAGACGGGCATGAATCGTATCGGCGTTCACTACACGCAGGTGCTCGACTTTGTCCGCGGTATAAATTTCCATCGCGGTATTCAGTGCGACGGCGTATTTACGCACTTCGCCACGGCCGATGAACCTTCGGGCTGGGACTACAAGCTGCAGTGTCAGCGCTTTACCGAGGCCGTTCAGGCCATTAAGGATGCGGGTTTTGAGTGCGGTATCGTGCACTGCGCCAACACGCCGTCCTCGATGCTCGATCCCTCGATGCATTTTGATATGATCCGCGCCGGCGTTGGCTTGTATGGCATGCAGCCGTGCGAGCTGAGTGGCCGCGTGATGCAGCTTGATCCCGTTATGAGCGTCCATGCGCGTGTGACGCGCGTGGCACACCCTGCGATGGGTGAGGGCGTGGGCTACGGTTTTACCTACCGCGTACCGCGTACGCGCGTTCAGATCTGCACGCTGCCGATCGGTTATGCCGATGGCCTATCGCGTACGCTTTCCAATCGTATGGATGTGCTGTATCGCGGCGAGCGCGTGCATCAGGTTGGCAATATCTGCATGGACCAGTTTATGGTCGCCATTCAGTCCAACCCGGCACACGAGATTCCCGAGGCCGAGTATGGTGACGAGATGATCATTGTCGGCCGCGATGGCGATGCCGAGATCACTATGGACGAGATGGCCCGACTGCGCGGAACGATTAACTACGAGGTCGCCTGCGGCTTTGGCATGCGTCTCGACAAGGTCTACGTGTAGGAGCCGCTATGGGCGTCATGCACATCCCCGGCCATACCCATCAGGCACCACGTGAGGTCGCACTCGAGGAAATTGAGGCCGTTCTGGGCGATTGTCACCTCTGCCAGCTCTACCAGTCGCGTCACAATATCGTGTTTGGCGTGGGAAACCCTCGCGCTCGCGTCATGTTTATCGGTGAGGCGCCGGGTCGCAACGAGGATTTGCAGGGCGAGCCCTTTGTGGGGGCGGCAGGCGAGGACCTCAACGGCATTTTGTCGCTGGCGGGGCTCAAACGCGAGGACGTCTATATCGCCAACGTGCTTAAGTGCCGCCCGCCGGGAAACCGCAATCCGCGTCCCGAGGAAGTGCTGGCTTGCTCGCCGTTTTTGCGTGAGCAGATTCGAAGCATCTGGCCTGATATTATCGTGACGCTCGGCAACCCCGCGACGCACTTTGTGCTTAAGACCGAGATTGGCATTACTAAGCTGCGCGGCAGGTTCCACCAGATGGGGCATTTTGTAGTAATGCCCACTTTTCATCCGGCAGCAGCGCTGCGCAATCCGGCGTGGCAGGAGCTGCTGGAGGAAGACTTTAAGATGCTGGGCGATTATCTGGAGCGACATCCCGCACCAGAGGACGCCTCGGAATAATAAGGAGCATATATGTCCCTGGAGCGCCTGGGGGTAGGTACTTACAAAACGACTTGCGCTGCCGATACGGAGTACTTTGGCGAGCTAATTGCACCGTGCCTTGAGGACGGCGATGTGCTCATCCTGACCGGTGGCCTGGGAGTGGGCAAAACTCACTTTACCAAGGGCGTCTCGCGCGGGCTGGGCGATGGGCATATGGTTACGAGTCCTACGTTTGCGCTCATGGCCGTTCACGATCAAGGTCGTATTCCGCTGTTTCACTTTGATCTATACCGCCTGGAGCATGCCTACGAGCTCGAGGATACGGGCATTTTCGATGTGCTGGGCTATGAGGGTGCTTGCCTGCTGGAATGGGGCGAACAATTCCAGGACGAGCTGACGGATGAGTATCTTTCGGTGACGCTCAAGCGTGATGAGGGCGACAGCGATGTGCGAACGATAACGCTTGAGGCGCACGGTGACCGCGCAATGGAGCTTTCCCATTTGATTGATAAGGCTGTACAAGATGAGCTTGCATAACGACAACGCGCTGGTGGTGGCGCTCGATACCTCGACCGACATGCTTGCCTGCGCGGCAAGCTGGATTGATGGGCAGACGGGCGAGACGAAGCTCGTGAGTGGCGACCACATGTGTCGCCGTCACGCCAACGTTGAGCTCGTGAATACCGTTGATGGCGTGCTGGCTCAAGCCGGTCTGGATCGCAGCGATGTTGGTTGCTATGTGGTCGGTCGCGGCCCGGGGTCCTTTACGGGTGTGCGCATCGGCATCTCCACTGCCAAGGGCCTCGCGCGTGGTGCCAATGTTCCGCTGCTGGGCGTGTCGACGCTCGACGCTTGCGCTTGGACGGCGTGGAAGGCTGGCGTGCGCGGCAAGCTTGGTATCTTGGCCGATGCTATGCGCGGTGAGGTATATCCGGCGCTGTATATGCTGGTCGATGAGGGTCCCGAGCGTCAATTTGAGCGCGAACACGTGGTCAAGGCCGCCGTGGCGCTCGATGAGTGGCGCCGAGCAGCGGACTGGGACCAGGTTCAGCTGACCGGTGACGGTCTCGTGCGCTATGGCAAGCTGCTGGGTGAGGACGAGACCGCCCGCTGCGTGGAGCGCGACCTGTGGTGGCCTTCGGGCGAGGGCTTGCTGCTCGCGCACGCTGCGGGTGACGGCGATCCGGCCCGCGTCCTGCCGATTTACACGCGCCTTTCGGATGCCGAGGAAAACGAGCGCAAGCGTCTTGGTCTTGCCGAGAGTGCGCAGAGCGGAATTACGGGCGTTGCCGATGAGCTCGCCGGTCGTCATCTGCAGTTCCGTCCCATGGGCGCGGCGGATGCCGAGGGCGCGAGCGCGCTGGAGGCTGCCTGCTTTGAAGGTGCCGGACACGAGGCGTGGACGCCGGGCATGTTCCTGTCCGAACTGGGCGAGGACGTCGCTGCGCCGCGTAGTTGGTGGGTGGCACACGACGACGGCAAGCTACTGGGCCTTGCCGGCGGTATGGTCGTGGACGGTGATGTGCAGATTCTGGATGTCGCCGTCGATCCGGCACATCGCCGTGAGGGCATTGCCCGCAAGCTGCTGTCGCATGTGAGCTATGATGCCCAGATGCTCGGCTGCACCACGGCTTCGCTCGAGGTCGAGGACGGCAATGAGGGCGCGATTGCGCTCTATAACGCTCTGGGCTTTACCGAGGCAGGACGGCGCCGCGGCTACTATGGTGCCGGCAAGGATGCCATCGTCATGACGGCCCCGCTGCCCCTGGTGCTTCCGGTCGACAATGCTTCGCCCGAGCCGACGGCGGCAGAGCAGCGCGTATGGCCGCTGCCTGCGCCTGGGCGCTCCGAGGGAGAGCGTGCCGAAATTGAGCGCCGCCGCCTAGTGCTCGCTATCGAGAGTTCCTGCGACGAGACGGCCGTGGCGATTATCGATGCGGATGGCAATATGCTGGCCAACCAGGTGTCGACACAGATTGATTTCCATGCCCGCTTTGGCGGCGTGGTGCCCGAGATCGCCTCGCGCAAACACGTTGAGGTGATTGTGAGTGTCGTGGATGCGGCGCTCGAGGATGCCGCAGCATCGCTTGGTCTTGAGGGTGGAGCCATTGCTCCCAGCGAGCTTGCCGCCGTGGGCGTGACACAGGGTCCGGGCCTGGTGGGCGCCCTCGTGGTGGGCGTTGCCTTTGCCAAAGGCTTTGCCTACGCTGCCGGTAAGCCGCTCGTATGCGTCAACCATCTGGAGGGGCACCTGTTTGCCAACTTGCTGGCGCAGCCCGACCTCAAGCCGCCGTTCATCTTCACGCTTGTCTCGGGCGGGCATACCATGCTCGTGCACGTGAAGGCATGGGGCGACTACGAGGTCCTTGGTGAGACGCTCGACGATGCTGTGGGCGAGGCCTTCGACAAGGTAGCCAAGGCGTTGGGTCTGGGCTATCCCGGTGGCCCCATCATTTCCAAGCTGGCCGAGACGGGCAACCCCAAGGCGATCGATTTCCCCCGTGCGCTTAACAGCAGAGGAGACTATCGCTTCTCGCTTTCGGGCCTTAAAACCGCTGTGACGCTCTACATTGAACAGGAGACCAAGGCCGGGCGCACGATTCATCTGCCCGATCTGGCAGCTTCGTTTGAGGCAGCTGTCTTTGACGTGCAGTACAAGAAGGCCAAAAACGCATTGCACGCTACCGGATGCAAGGAATACTGCATCGGTGGCGGCGTCTCGGCCAACCCGCATCTGCGCGAGATGATGATCAAGAAGCTTGGGCGTCAGGGGATTCGCGTAACGGTGCCGCCCTTGTCTGCCTGTACCGATAACGCAGCCATGATTGCGGAGGTCGCTCGCCGTAAATTCGACCGAGGTGAAATCTCGCCGTTCGACGTCGACGCCGATCCAAACATGACGCTGTAGCTGGTACGGCGCGGTCCCCGGACGGAGGGGCCGGATATAAGGTTTCCTGCTCTACAGTCCTGCGCAAGACGAAGGCCACATTAAGTGGCCTTCTTTGCGTGCGGAACTCGCGATAAACCTTATATCCGGCCCCTCCGTCCGGGGACCTTTCTGTATCGATATAGCTTCTGGGCTGGTTTGGCGTCGACAACGTCCAGCAAGGTTAACAAGCCAGCGTCGAATTTCCGGCGTGCTTTAGCTGAAAGAAAAAGTTGGTGTGCGGAGCTTTGCTCCGCACATTTGGGATGGGAGCCCCTGAGAGCCGCGGGAGCCGGGCGGCGCATATGAACTTTATCGCGAGTTCCGCACGCAAAGGAAAGCACTTAATGTGCTTTCCGTCTTGCGCAGGACTGTAGAGCAGGAAAGTTCATATGCGCCGCCCGGCTCCCGCGGCTCTCAGGGGCATCTCTCATGCAAAAACTGTCGTGGGGTAAAGTCCGAGGTCAATGGCGTTTTATACCGAGAAATTCAAAAAAGTTGAAAATTCATTACAAATTTGCGTTGACTTTAGGTAACTAAAGTTTCATACTCCTTTTCAACCACTGGGGGATGTGAACACGCACGGATCGTTCACATCATGATTGAAGAGGATTTCTTAGACATGTTCACGCATCAGCTAAACATTATCAGCGTAGTAATTATCTGATGCGGGTTAGCACATACAGCTGGCCCGTACGATAACGGGCGGCTGATGAAGATGAGGGCCGTCGAGCGCAACCGACGGCCCTCATTTTTTATGTCTAGGAAGTTCTTTTTAGAGGAGGAAATGTAATGAACGGAGTTTTGCTCATGGTTGTGGCCGCGGCGGTGCTCGCCTGCGGCTATCTGGGCTATGGCCGCTGGCTGGCCAACAAGTGGGGCGTTGACAAAGAGGCCCTCACGCCGGCCAAGCGCATGAAGGACGGCAAGAGCTTCTCGCCCGTCTCCGCCTTCACCGCGTTCTCGCACCAGTTCAGCTCGATCTGCGGTGCTGGCCCTGTCACGGGTACGATCGTCGCCATGGCCTTTGGCTGGCTGCCTGTCGTGCTCTGGGTCCTCATCGGCGGCATCTTCTTTGGCGCCGTCCACGACTTTGGTGCCCTGTACGCTTCGATGAAGAACAACGGCAAGTCGCTCGCTCAGCTCATCGAGAAGTACATCGGCAAGACCGGCCGTCGCCTGTTCCTGCTGTTCTGCTGGCTGTTCTGCATCATCGTCATCGCCGCCTTCACCGACATGGTCTGCAAGACGTTCATGTTCACCCCGGCCGTTGACGCTTCTGGTGCTGCTACCGGTGCCATCGACTTCACCAAGTCCTATGCCGCCGGCTGCGCTGGTACCATCTCCATCCTGTTCACCTTCGTCGCTATCGCCTTTGGTTGGGCCCAGAAGAAGTTCAACCTCACCGGCGCTGCCGAGTTCGTCACCGGCGTGGTCCTCATGGTTCTCATGTTCGCCGTCGGTATGCAGTTCCCGGTCTACCTGGATAAGTTCCAGTGGTTCGCCGTCGTCATGGTCTACCTGGTCTTCGCTGGCGCTATGCCCATCCAGATGCTCAAGACCCCGCGTGACTACCTCACTTCCATCATGATGATCGTCATGATCGTCTGCGCTGTCCTCGGCATCGTCGTCCTGGGCGTCAACGGTCAGGCCACTATCACCGCTCCGGTCTTCACCGGCTTCTCCACTGCCTCCGGCATGATGTTCCCGGTCCTGTTCGTCTCCGTCGCTTGCGGTGCTCTCTCCGGTTTCCACAGCCTCGTTTCTTCCGGCACCTCTTCTAAGCAGGTCGAGAAGGAGCAGGACGCCGTCAAGGTCGGTTACGGCGCCATGATCGTCGAGTCCTTCGTCGGCATCCTTGCCATCATCGTCGCCGGCATCATGTTCTCCGACATGAACACCGCCGGTACCGGCGCCCTCAACGCCGGTGTCGCTTCCACCCCGTTCCAGATCTTCGCCGCTGGCATCTCCCGCGGTATGCAGGCCTTCGGTGTTGACGGCACGCTCGCTACCGTCTTTATGACCATGAACGTCTCCGCTCTGGCCCTGACCTCGCTCGACGCCGTCGCCCGCATCGCCCGCACCTCGTTCTCCGAGTTCTTTGCCCAGACCAACGATGCCCTGGCCATCGAGTCCAAGGCCGGCTATATGAAGGTCCTCGGCAACCCCTGGTTCGCCACGGTCGTTACCTTGCTTCCTGGTCTCGCCCTCGCTTTTGGTGGCTATGCCAACATCTGGCCGCTCTTTGGTGCTTCCAACCAGCTGCTCGGCGGCATGACCATGATCACCCTCGCCGTGTTCTGCAAGTGCACCGGCCGCAAGGGCTGGATGCTCTATGTGCCCGTCGTCTTCCTGCTCTGCTGCACCTTCACCTCGCTGGTCCAGAGCGCCATGGGCTGCATGACCGCCGTCCAGGCCTACGGTTTCTTCGGTACCATCCCGGCTACCGCCACCACGGCCGCCGTCTCCGTCGCAGCCACCAAGGGCCTGCAGCTCGTCTTTGCCGTCCTGCTGATGGTCCTGGGCCTCATCGTTGCCGTTAACTGCCTCAAGGAGTTCTTCGGCAAGGAGGCCGGCTCCATGCCCGACGAGGAGCCCGAGTGGTCCGAGATGGGCAAGGCCGAGTACGGCCGCGCCGCTGCCGCTGAGGCTCCCGTCGACGCCGAGGCCGCCAAGGCTTAGTTGACCTGACGAGTTGAACGTCACATCTATATGACTTGGAAAGACCGGGCCCGCGACTTCGCGGGCTCGGTCTTTTTTTCATGCAAAAGCGGGTGACGCTCGAGTGTTCTCGCAGATGTTTTGCGTGGATAAGGGCGCGCGTTGTACCATATAGACGTATATGTGTGCATATGAAAGGGGCCCCGTGGCCAAGACGGTATATTCCGATAACCAAAATAATGTCGATGCCCTGGCTGAACGTCTGAGCAGCCAGACGTCGCTTTCTGCCGAGCGTGCCAAGCTGGTTGCCTACGACCTGCTCTGCCGCAAGGCGCTCAAGATTAAGTCGAGTGCGCTGGCGCAGATTTTCCGCTCCGTCGATAAGGAATGTGACACCAAGGCGATGCGCGATGAGCTTATCGCGGCAAATATCGTGACAAAGATCGAGGGTAGCGGCATTAACGGGCGCCCGGCGTTCTATACCATCAATGCCGAGATCCGCGATGCCCAGGAGCAACCTGCCGAGTCCGTCGAGGATTTTGTCGTCGAGGATTCCGCTGACGTGCCTGCTGTGGAAGAAGCTGCTCCGCGTGAGCATGTCGATACCGATGAGTTGCTCGATGAGAACGTCGTGCGTGCCTTTACGGCCAAGGCAGGACGCGGCGGTTTTGGCGGGGGCGGCAAGCGCGATGCGCAGCGCCGCGCCCAGCAGGAGCGCTTCCGTCGCGCCGTTGCTCAAAAGGGTGAGACGGATGCTGAGGCCGTCGAGGAAAAGTCCGTCGGGATGCAGGAGCCGACTCGCACTCAAGAGCATGCTGAGATCCAGGAGCCCAAGCGTCGCCGCGGTGCCCATTTTAAGGCCGAGCAGCGAGGTATTGCGTGCGAGGTCCAGGATTCCGTCGAGGCTGCTGACGCGTCCGATGAACTGGCCAAGAAGGCTCCGGGTTCATGCCGTCCCGGACGTTGTTTTGCGGGGCGTGCGTATCCCGTAAGGCGTCAGGAGAAGAGCGAGCCGGCTTCGGCCACTCAGGACGAGAAGGCCATTGAGCCGGCGGCTCGCGAACAGAAGCCTGTTGAGCCGCAGCTTGAGGTTGATGCCGAGGCCAAGGGCCAGCAGCCTACTGATGAGCAGGCGGAGCAGGGCGCGTCGAGCAAGCCTCGCCGCCGTCGCCATCGTGGGGGCCGCAGTTCCCATGCCGAGACTGCAGCCGAGAAGACCACGCCGCAGGACGAGGATGCGAAGGTCGAGGTTTCATCGGGGCAGCCTAAGCGCCAGCCAGCGAAGGAGAGTAAGTCCGATCGTCCGCAGAAGCAGGCGCCTATGCCGAAGCGCGAGCGCAATTCCCAAGGCGATTCTAAGCGCAAGTCTCAGAAGAAGCCGGAGTCTACCGCAGCAGATACCGCTGCCCAGCAGCCCAAGTCGGCAGTCCACGGCGAGGTCTCGGCGTTTGCCCTTGCCCGCGTTTTAGGCAGGCAGCTGCTCAAAGTTGTCCCTACGCCTACGGCGCTCTCTAAGATCAAGGAGCAGCAGACACAGATCGTAAAGGTCGAGGGCAAGGACGGCAAAAAGGCTCCGCAGCGCACTCAGCACAACGAGATGTCCAACCGCAAGATTGCCGAGGAAATCGCAATCATCCAGGCTTGGATCGAGCAGAACCGAGGTGCCGATACGCCGGTTGCCTCGCGCCGCCAGCGTGCCTACCAGATCTTTAACGACGAGAAGGCTTTTGACGGCAAGCACGGTGAGCGCCTGATCAGACGTATGACCGAAAAGGGCATTAGCATGCAGGCGATCAAGGTCGCCCCCAATCGCCCCGTGCACTTTACGGGCTTCTTTACGCTGGGTGCCGACAAGCCGTTCATTATGGTCGAGAACCTGGATACCTACGACGAGATCGTCAAGCTCCTGCGCGGACGCAAACATGCCAAGCTCTTTGGTACCAAGGTGGGCGGCGTGATTTTTGGCGGCGGCTGCAAGGCGAGCGTCTCGCACGCACTGGATGATTATCTGGCTGAGATTGGCTATCGCTTTAACTACGTCTACTACGTGGGTGATATCGATCGCGAGGGCGCGCGCATCGTCGAGCAGGCTCGCAATGCCAATGTGGTTGAGATTCGCCTGCATGCCGGCATGTACCGCGCCATGCTCGCCGAGCATAAGCGTCGCGTGAAGGCCGGCGGCGAGTGCGAGCCCGCGGCTGCCAACCAGGGCGTGCCGCAGAACCTGGCAGCGACGATCAAGGATCTGCCCATGGTTACGCGCGTGCAGTTCCGCAACGTGCTACGTGAAGGCGGGCGCATTCCGCAGGAGATTCTGATGACCGCAGACTATCGGGATGGCGACTCGGGAAGCTTCGACCGCATGCTGAACAACTAGATTCTGCCGGCCCCGGGAGAGCGGGGACACCGGCTTAGGTTTCCTGCTCTACAGTCCTGCTCACGACGGAGGCCACATTAAGTGGCCTCCTGTTCGTGCGGAACTCGCGATAAACCTAAGCCGGTGTCCCCGCTCTCCCGGGGCCTGTGGTTACTTGGTTGTTGCATGCGGCTCGCTTTTCGGAACAGGGCTGATAATTCTAGATGCAAGGCGCTCTTGGTCGTTATGGGCCTGGGGCGTCTGTCTTATATAGGTAGATTCCTTGCGGGTTCGAATCCCTCCGCTTGCCCACAAGAAAGCGCCCTGAGCCGTTATGGGCTCAGGGCGCTCAATTTTAATGGCTGGGACGGAGGGATTCGAACCCCCAACAGCCGGCACCAAAAACCGGAGTTCTACCGTTGAACTACGTCCCAATGTGTGGTGTTGCCCAAAAGCAACTCGTTTAGTTTACCTAATCTGCGAGGGCATCGCAAACGCCATCGAGCAGGCGTACGGCGAGTGTCTGCGCGTCGCTGGCCGTGAAGGTGCCGTTGTAGCGCGTCATGCCCGTTAGCTCAATGCGAATGCGTGCCGGCTTCTGCTGCGCGGCGACATTGGCAGTGCGGATGCGCTGGGCCAGGTTGTGGCACTCGGCGAGGGCAATCGTGGCGCGCGGTGCGGCGTCGGCGGGCAGCTCGTCGCTTGCAATCTCGAGCACCAGGTCAACGTCGGTTGGGACCTCGGAGTCGCAGAGCATCATGCCGCTGTTGTCGGTCGTTGCCGTGGCGATATTCCACATGCGCGACGCAACACTGCGTGCGATGGGGTCCTCGCCGATAACGGCAATCTGGAAGCGCTCGAGCACGTTGGCGGCGCGAGCAAAACCGATGCGGGACTCGGCTTCGGTGACCGAGGGCTTGCCCTCCCACACATGGTGCAGGCGGTTGATGTAGGCGTAGGTGTCCTGGAAGGCCATGCCGTCGGCAAACAGGCCGACATTTTCCTGGAACTGCTGCAGGGCGGCCTCGGTATGCGGACCAAAGTAGCCGTCGTCTTCACCACAGGCAAAGCCCAAAACGTTGAGAGCGCGCTGCAGGGCCTGCACATCGGCGCCATGGAAATTGGGCATGCGCAGATAGAGGGTGCGGTCGCCCAGCTTATACGAAGCGTCTACAAGGGCGCTCCAGCAGGGGATATCGACGGCATGACCGGCAGCAAGGCCGCTGTCGAGCCTGAAGGTGCTGACGGCCTGCTCAGTGGTGGCTCCAAAGCACTTGTCGGTGACTTCGGCGGCATCAATCGTGTAGCCGAGCTGCAGGAGACGAGACTGCACGTCCTCGACGGCTGCTCCTTGCATGCCCGTTGTAATAGGTTCCATGAACGAACCCCTTTCGGCGTACCATTCGTACTATTTGAGCGTCTGTCGGATAGACAACGCAAAGGGATGCATAAACATGCACTCAACAGTGTAGCAAGTTGTGCCTAAATACGCTGCTGACAGGTTTTATAACCCCCGCTAGTTAAGGCGCTCCACAAAGAAATCTGCCATGGAGAGGAACAGTTCACGTGCATGCGGGTCGAGCGAAACGTCCTCGATGGCCGCTTTGGCCTTGGCGGTCAGGTCGAGCGCATAAGTGTGGGCGTAATCGATAGAGCCGGTCTCCTGGAAGATCTCCACGGCGCGCGCGAGCTGCGCGGGGTCCTCGGTGCCCGAGGAGAGGATTGCTTCAATCTCGTCGTGATGGCGCTTATCAGACAGGGCGTGCACGGCGACGAGCGTGCGCTTACCCTCGGTGATGTCGGTGCGGAAGTCCTTGTTGGCGGCCTCCTTGGTACCGATCAAGTTGAGCAGATCATCTTGAATCTGGAAGGCAAGGCCCGTGTGCAGGCCAAAGGCGCGTAGCGCCTCAATTTGCTCCTCGCTGCCTCCGCCAATGATGGCTCCGGTGGCAAGCGGCGTCGCTCCGCTGTAGTACGCGGTCTTGTGCGTCGCCATGTCCAGGTAATCGTCGACCGAGATGTCGAAGCGTGCGTCACGGACCCAGCCCAAGTCGAGCGCCTGACCCTCGATGGTGCGGACGATCATCTCGGTGAGCTCGTGAAGTACGCGCAGCTTTACGCCTGCCTCGAGCGTTGGATCGTCGAGAACCGTCTTGGTGACCATGGTGAGCGCCAGGTCGCCGCAGTTGATGGCAAGCCCCGTGCCCTCGGTAAGGTGCATGCAGGGCTTGCCGCGGCGCAGCTGACCGTTATCGGCGATGTCGTCGTGGATGAGCGCACCCGACTGGAAATGCTCGATGGCCGCCGCGGCGCTGCGGGCGCCCTCAAAGCTGCCGCCCACTGCGGTTGCGGCGAGCATGCAGATAAGCGGGCGGTGGCGCTTGCCGGCGTTGGCCGTAAAAGCCGAGAGCGGCGCGTACAGGTAGCGCTCGATATCGGCAGAGGTCGCCTGTCCGTCAAAGAACGTGGCCAGATAGTCGTTGATCTGGTCAAAGTGCTGGGCTAAAAAGCTGGTAAACGGACTGGACACGGGTTCTCGCATTCTTTCTTAGGTTGCATCGTTGCGGTGTGCAGATACCATATTGCCACATTGGAGTTGCCGGCGCGTCTGTTTTGGCGATTTGGGGAAACGGGACGCGTTCGCGTGCCGGCTGCTTATATAAGCCTAAAGTGCTCGAGCGCCTTGACGACGCCATCTTTGTCGACCGAGTCGGTGATGTAGTCGGCGCGCTTTTTGAGATAGTCCGGCGCATTGCCCATGGCGATACCGACATCGACGGCGTTCATCAGCGAGACGTCATTGCTGGCGTCGCCGATGCCGTATACGGTTCCGTGGTGGGGGTCGAGGGTGTCGAGTACAGACTGGATGCCCCCGCGCTTCGTGCATTCGCGGGGCGAGATTTCGGTTACCTCGAGTTCGAGCTCGTTAAAGCACAGCAGCGGCTCAAGTGCCTTATCTTGAGCGATGTGGTTGGCGAGCGATGTAGACATCAAGATCTTGTAGGCACTGTAATGTTGCAGCTGCGTGACTGCGTCGCCCAGGGTGCGCGCGTATCCGGGGGCATCGGGGGCATCGGCACTCATACGCACGACGCCGTTGAGGCCCTCAAAGCGGATGACCTCGCCCGACTGCTCAAGGTAGGGGGCAAGACGCTGCAGCATACTGGGCGTCATCGACAGATCGCGAATTGCGTGTCCGTTGATCTCGGCGTAACCGCCCGCAAGACAGACGATGCCGGTCCAGGGCAGCTCAAGAAGTTTGGGGTGGATGCAGCTGAGGGTGCGCCCTGTGCAGATAAAGGCCATGTTGCCGTTGGCGACGAACTCGCGGATTGCCTGCGAAACCGCCTCGTTGGGATAGGGGGAGAGGTCCCGCTCGTCTTCGGGAAGGTCTTGGGCGAGCCTGGGGTCTTGCCACGCGAGCGTGCCGTCAATGTCGAAGAAACAGATATCGCCGTGCTTGTGGGTTGGGCTGGTGGCAGGGGAGGCCGAGGTGGTGGGCACAAATCCCGGCTCGAGGCCCATGATCTGGTCAAAATGCTCTTTAACGCGGGGAACGGAGATGCCGATGATCACCTGGGCGGTCTTGCCCGTAATGATGAGGCCCTTGGCGCCCACCGCGACAAACGACACGTTATCTGCAACGATGGAAGGGTCTGCGACCTCGACGCGCAGGCGCGTGGCGCAGTTGGTTGCGCCCACAATATTGCCAACGCCACCTAAAAGCTGAATTACCCGCTCAGCGAGGACGTGATCTTGATCGGATCGACTATTGACCTCGTCATTGGGAGATTGCTCTTTAGCAAAGCCGCTTTTCGTTAAACGATCGATTGCCGCGCGATTGGCGACATGATCCTCGCGGCCCGGCGTCTTAAGGTCATGGATCAAGATGAGTGCTCGAAAACTAACAAAAAAGATGAGGCTAAAGGCAAGGCCGATACCGAGCGCCAAAAGATAGGCACCGGCATGCGTGCGCATGAGCGGAATAAAGTTGAAGGCTGCCATCTCCATGAGGCCGCCCGAGAAGATGCCGACGATGCCAAAGAGATTCATGGTTGTGGCAAGGCAAGACGATAAGACGGCGTAGAGCAAAAAGAGCCCGGGGTGGGTGAACATAAAGAGAAACTCGAGTGGCTCGGTAACGCCGCAAACCACCGAGGCGATGATGGCGGGAACAAGGATGACCCTGAGGCCGGCGCGGCGCTCGGGTTTTGCGGTGGAGTAGAACGCGGCTGCGATGGCAGGAAGGCCAAAGAGCTTGACCCAGCCGGTGGCGGTAAAACCGGCCCACGGCGCAAGCTCATTAAGGGGGCGCGTGCTATGGGAGAGGATGGGGAGCAAGCTGCTCCACGTGGCGTAGATGCCGTCGTTAATGACCAGGTTGTCGTAGTAGATCGGCATGTAGAGCAGGTGGTGCAGCCCCATGGGCTCGAGCGCTCGCTCCAAAAACACAAAGATGCCCACGCCGAAGGGGCCGACGCTCGTAAGTGCATGGCGCAGCGTTTCGGTCATTGCGTATACGGAGGGCACGATGGCGGCCGAGATGGCGGCAAGGGCGAGCACGGCAAAAAAGCTGATGAGGTAGACCAGCGAGGAGCCCGAGAAGGTACCGAGCCAATCGGGAACCTTGGCGTCGTAGAAGCGGTCGTGGATCGCAACGACGATGGTCGAGACTGTCAGCGGTCCGATAATGCCGGTGTCGAGCGTCTTGATGCCGTCAATGACGGTGATGCCGGTGGCAGGGGCCAGGGGCGAGGGATACATGAGGCCCAGGTTATTGCCGCTGATCCCGATCATTTCACTCAAAAAGAAGCAGTAGGCAAAATAGGCCGCGAGCGCCTCGAGGCAGCAGCGCGCCGGTTGCTTTTGAGCAAGGCCGATGGGCAGCGCGATGGCAAACAGGAGCGGCAGACGCTTGAAGACCGTCCATGATCCGCGTTGGACGATGGTCCAAAAAAAGTACCAGGGCGTTCCGTATACGGCGAGGTCACCGACGATGTCTACGGTCGTGGCGAGGGCGGAGATGCCGACCATGAGGCCTGATATAGAAAACAGCATGGCGGGCGCGAACATGGCTCCGCCAAAACGTTGGATTTTCTGCAGCATAATATGCCTTCCGGGTGCAACATGCTGTGCGAGCAAGAACGTTTAAACAATGAACTCATTGTAGAGGACTGGCTGCTTGCCGCATTGACGGTTTTGATTCGGTCCGATTTGGGTTTCGGGGGAACCGTCGACGGTAAATAATCCGTGCTTTACCGATAATCGGTTTGAACAACTCCAAGAAATGCTATCGTGCCTAGCCATACATATTCATTAGAGGTGAAGTCATGCCAAAAGCGATTTACGAAGGAATCTACCGCGAGATCCGTTCGCGCATCATTAACGGGACCTATGCGTTTCAGGAGATGCTGCCAACCGAAGCCGAGCTGACCGCGGAGTTTGGCTGCACGCGCAATACCGTTCGACGCGCCTTGAGCATGCTGGCCGACCAGATGTTTGTGCAGCCTATACACGGCAAGGGCGTGCGCGTTATTTGGCTCAAGGGCGAAACCGACATGCTGGGCGCACTCGAGGAAGTCGAGTCGTTTGGCGAATTTGCAAAGCGCAACAATGCCGTTGCATCGACGGACGTTAAGTCCTTTGAACATTTGATTTGCACTGAGCAACTCTCTCGTCGCCTGGGCTTTAAGGTGGGCGAGGAGTTGATTCGCGTGGTGCGCGTCCGTAGCCTTAACGGTAGTGCTCGCCAGGTGGACCACGGCTATTTTCTGGAGTCGATCGCCAAAGGCCTGACGCCCGAGATCGCCGCAAGGTCAATTTACGACTATCTGGAGCACAAACGCGGCGTCAAGGTGATGGCGAGTCGCCGTACGGTGAGTGTCGAGCTCGCCAACGATGAGGACTGCAGCTACTTGGACCTTGGCAAATACAACTGTGTCGCCGTTATGGAAAGCCAGTCGTACACCTCGGACGGCATCTTGTTCGAGGTCACGCATGCCCGCACGCATCCCGAGATCTTCCACTACCGCGTCAACTCCAAGCGATAGCCGGCTAGCTCGCAGCCTGACGAGACTTATGCCCTCAAAGCGAAAACGCCCGGTCAAACCGACGATGCATCGGTTTGACCGGGCGTTTTCTCTGCATTCGATAACAAATAATTGTTTATACAAAACTTGTCAAGCATCAAGTTGAAATTACCGTTCACCGAAGTTTTTCTACCGCTCTAGTAATACTTGTTCAAACAACTAGCCAAATAGCGTATTGTACAAATCAGCAAAAGGGGCAAAGTCCCCGAGCCAATCTCCGAAGGCGGCGGCAAAGGGTGCCGCCACGGTGTGAAAGGGTGGATTGTAATGAAGAACGAAATGAGCAGAAGGCAGTTCCTGGGCTTCGCTGGCTCCGCGGCTGCGGTTCTTGGTCTGGGCCTCGTGGGCTGCGGTGGCTCCGCCGGCTCCGGCTCTGCTGCCTCTGGTGACGCCGCCGAGGTCTACTTCCTCCAGTTCAAGCCCGAGGTCGATAAGGAGTGGAAGGAGATCGCCAAGGCGTACAAGAAGGAGAAGGGCGTCGAGGTCAAGATCGTGACCGCCGCCTCCAACACCTACGAGGAGAAGCTCAAGTCCGAGATGTCCAAGAGCTCCGCTCCGACGCTGTTCCAGGTCAACGGCCCCACCGGCCTTAAGAACTGGAAGGACTACTGCGCCGACCTGTCCGATACCAAGCTCCGCGGTGAGCTCATCGATGACTCCCTGGCGCTGCAGTCCGACGGTAAGGATCTGGGTATCGACTGGGTTCAGGAGAGCTACGGCATCATCTACAACAAGGGGCTCCTCGAGAAGGCCGGCTACAAGGCCGAGGACATCAACTCCTTCGACAAGCTGAAGGCTTGCGCCGATGACATCCAGGCCCGCAAGGACGAGCTCGGCGTTGACGGTGCCTTCACTTCCGCCGGTATGGATGACTCTTCCAGCTGGCGCTACACCACCCACCTCGCCAACCTCCCGCTCTACTACGAGTTCGAGAAGGAGCACAACCAGGAGGACGACGAGATCAAGGGCGAGTATCTCGACAACTTTAAGCAGATCTTCGACCTGTATATCACCGACTCCACCTGCGATCCTTCGCAGCTTGCCTCCAAGACCGGCGACGACGCCACCAACGAGTTCGCAACCGGCAAGGCCGTCTTCTATCAGAACGGCTCTTGGGCCTATGCTGATCTCACCAAGGCCGGTATGACCGACGACCAGCTCGGCATGCTGCCGATCTACATCGGTGTTGACGGCGAGGAGAACCAGGGCCTGTGCTCCGGCGGCGAGAACTACTGGTGCGTCAGCTCCCAGGCTTCCGAGGATGCCCAGAAGGCCACCGAGGACTTCATGTATTGGTGCGTCACTTCTGACACCGCCACCAGCATCATCGCTGACAAGATGGGTCTGACCGCCCCGTTCAAGAGCGCTAAGGAGACCACCAACGTCTTCTCGCAGCAGGCCGTTGCTATGGCCAAAGACGGCAAGAAGACCGTTGCTTGGGACTTCGTCTACATTCCCTCTGAGGAGTGGAAGAAGAACCTCAAGCAGGCTCTGATCGCCTATGCTGCCGACAACAGCAAGTGGGACGGCGTCAAGAACGCCTTCGTCGATGGCTGGAAGACTGAGAAGGCTGCTTCCGAGTAAGCAGTTGCTGCCCAAGCTATCTGATTAGCGACAGGGGGCGGGCAGACGTTGGTTTGCCCGCCCCCTGCATATTGAAAGGACCCTTTTATGGGCAAAGCACTCAAGCGCTGGTGGCCGCTCTTTATGCTGCCCACGTGCCTGGCGTTTATGATCGGGTTCGTGATCCCCTTTATCCAGGGCTTCTATCTCTCGTTCTGCCAGTTTATTACCATCAACAACGCGCATTTTGTCGGTATCGAGAACTATGTGCGCGCACTGTCCGATCCGCAGTTTGCCACGTCGTTCTTCTTTACGGTGGCGTTTGCCTTCCTGTCGACGGTGCTCATCAACGTGATCGCCCTCGCCATTGCGCAGGCGCTTACCCGCAAGGCGCTCAAGGGCACCAACATCTTCCGTACGATCTTCTTTATGCCTAACCTGATCGGCGGTATCGTGCTGGGCTACATTTGGCAGATTTTGATCAACTGCCTGCTCTCCAACGTGGGTGCCCAGCTTATCGCCCTTAACTCCGCTGCTGGCTTCTGGGGTCTTATCATCCTGACCCTGTGGCAGCAGGTCGGCTACATGATGATCATCTACATCGCTGGTCTGCAGTCCATTCCGTCCGACTACATCGAGGCCGCCAAGGTCGACGGTGCTACGGCATGGCAGACATTTTGGAAGGTTAAGATCCCTAACCTGATGCCGACCATCACCATCTGCCTGTTCCTGTCCATCACCAACGGCTTTAAGCTGTTCGACCAGAACCTCGCCCTTACCGGCGGCGCCCCCGCGCACTCCACCGAGATGCTCGCCCTGAATATCTACAACACGTTCTATTCGCGTGCTGGCATCGCATGGCAGGGCATCGGTCAGGCCAAGGCAGTTATCTTCTGCATCCTGGTCGTTGCTATCTCTATGATCCAGCTTAAGGCCACGAGGTCCAAGGAGGTGCAGCAGTAATGAAACGCGATAAGGCTATCAACCGCGCGCTCTCGATTTTCTTTACGATCCTGTCGCTCGCGTGGATCTACCCCGTGTTCATGATTGCGCTCAATTCCTTTAAGAAAGCGACCGCAATCAGCACCACCACGGCGTTCGATCTGCTCACGCCCGAGACGTTCAACGGCCTTGCAAACTACGTGCACGCCCTTAACGAGCAGGGATTTGCCTCGGCATTTATGTACTCGCTCATCATTACGGTCACGTCGGTCGTGCTGATCTTGCTGTGCTGCTCCATGTGCGCTTGGTACGTGGTTCGTGTCAACAGCAAGATCTCGAACTTCTTCTATTACCTGTTCGTGTTCTCGATGGTCGTGCCCTTCCAGATGCTCATGTTCACGCTGTCCAATTTGGCGGACCGCATTGGCTTTAACACGCCGTTCAACATCTGCTTTATCTATCTGGGCTTTGGCGCTGGCCTGGCGGTCTTTATGTTCGCCGGCTTTGTAAAGAACATCCCGCTCGAGATCGAGGAGGCTGCCATGATCGACGGCTGCAACCCGGTCCAGGTGTTCTTTAAGATCGTCCTTCCCATCATGAAGCCCACCTATCTTTCGGTTGGCATCCTCGAGACCATGTGGGTCTGGAACGACTATCTGCTGCCCTACCTTACGCTCGACTCCACCAAGTACAAGACCATTCCTATTTTGATCCAGTACTTCCGCGGCGGCTATGGCCACGTCGAGCTCGGCCCCATGATGGCCTGCATTATGATGGTCGTTGTCCCCATCGTCGTCATGTACATCCTCTGCCAGAAGTACATCATCGACGGCGTGGTGGCAGGTGCCGTCAAGGGCTGATGCCGTAACTGTTTTGCAAGTTTCTGCGGCGCCCCTCAGCGCGGCGCCGCATATCGAAAGGTAAAGACATGGCCGAGATCGTTCTCAAACATGTTCAGAAGGTGTATCCCAACAACGAGTCCAAAAAGAAGGGCTTCTTTGGCAAAAAGAAGAAGACCGAGGAGAAGAAGCACAACCTCAAGGTTACCGAGGACGGCGTGCTCGCTGTAGAGGACTTTAACCTCACCGTTCACGACCAGGAGTTCATCGTCCTCGTTGGCCCCTCTGGCTGCGGTAAGTCCACGACGATGCGTATGGTCGCCGGCCTGGAGGACATCACCTCGGGTGACGTGCTCATCGACGGCAAGCGCGTCAACGACGTCGCTCCCAAGGACCGCGACATCGCCATGGTGTTCCAGAGCTATGCTCTGTACCCCAACATGACGGTGTACGAGAACATGGCGTTTACGCTTGAGCTCAAGAAGGTCCCCAAGGACGAGATTGACCGCAAGGTTCGCTCCGCTGCCGAGATTCTGGGTATTACCGAGTATCTCGACCGTAAGCCCAAGGCGCTTTCGGGCGGCCAGCGTCAGCGTGTCGCTATCGGCCGCGCCATCGTGCGTGATCCCAAGGTCTTCCTGATGGACGAGCCACTGTCCAACCTGGACGCTAAGCTGCGTAACCAGATGCGTGCCGAGCTTATCAAGCTGCGTCACGAGATTAAGGGCACTTTCATTTATGTTACCCACGACCAGACCGAGGCTATGACCCTTGGTGACCGCATCGTGGTTATGAAGGACGGCGTCGTCCAGCAGATCGCCACGCCGCAGGAGGTCTTCAACCATCCCGCGAACATCTTCGTCGCCGGCTTCATTGGCGTGCCGCAGATGAACTTCTTCGATGCTCAGCTGGTGCGCTCGGGCAACGGCTTTACCGTCAAGACCGACGACATGAATGTCGCGTTGGCCCCCGAGACCTGCGCTCAGCTTGCTCTTAACTGGGACGGCGGCGACGTGAAGGAGATCACGGCTGGTGTACGTCCCGAGCAGATTCTGCTTGCCGACAAGGGCGAGGAGGGTGCGCTCCAGGGCACCGTCGAGGTGACCGAGCTCATGGGTTCGACCGAGCATGTCCACGTGACCGCTCCCGATGGCCAGTTCGTCCTGATCATCCCCGTTGTCGACCTCGAGGCCAAGGGCGCGCTCAAGGCGGGCGACCCCATCTGGTTCAAGTTCGAGAAGAACGCGACCCATCTCTTCGATAAGGTGTCTGGCAAGAATCTTATCTAGGCCCGGTGTATCCAGGCCCTCCCTTTGGGCGACTGCGGTATTGCCATCCTTTTGCCGTGGTCACATATAAGGCTCCCCTCCCGTCCACTGGGCGAGAGGGGAGCCTTTCTTTGTGTTGGGGTTGTCCATCTACCAGTTTGTCTTGATCTGTAACAGGAGGAGGGCCAAAGTCGGTCTAGATGTTACAGATCGAGACAGCGCCGAGCTGCCTTTCCTTTTATCTCGATCTGTAACACGAAGGACTGATTTCGGCAGTTACCTGTTACAGATCGAGATCTTTTTAGCCGCCTTGCCCGTCTGTCTCATTCTGTAACAGGTGGACCCAATTCCAGCGGTTATCTGTTACAGATCGAGATTGTTTGGCCGAGGCGGCTCACAGGGGCAACGCACGGGCACAAAAAAGGAGCCGTGTTGCCACGACTCCGTTCCTCAAGAGGATGGGTAAGGGGAATGGGTTAGTCCAGGTGCCAGATCTCGTCGTTGTATTGGGAGATCGTGCGGTCGGACGAGAAGGTGCCTGCGTTGGCGATGTTGATCAGCGCCTTGCGCATCCAGGCATCCTGGTCCTCGTAGTCGGCCAGCACGCGCTCCTTGGTCTGGATGTACTCTTCAATGTCGAGCAGGGCCATAAACCAGTCCTTGCCCTTAATGTCGTCGTGCAGGCGCTGCAGGCGCTCGGCGTTGCCGGTCGCCATAAAGGCCGGGTTGGTGATGGAGTCCACCAGCAGCTTGATGCCGGGCTTGCGGTAGAGCGCGCCGGCGTCATAGGTGCCGTCGGCATAGAGCTGCTCGACCTGCTTGGACGAGGCACCAAAGGTGTAGATGTTCTCGTCGCCGACGAGCTCGGCGATCTCGACATTGGCGCCGTCGAGCGTGCACAGGGTTAAAGCGCCGTTGAGCATGAATTTCATGTTGGAGGTGCCGCTCGCCTCCTTGGAGGCCAGGCTGATCTGCTCGGAGATGTCAGCAGCGGGGATCACGCGCTCGGCAGCGGTGACGTTGTAGTTCTCGATCATGACAACCTGCAGGTAGGGAGCCACGTCGGGGTCGTTTGCAATCCACTGGGACAGCGTCAGGATCAGGTGAATGATGTCTTGGGCGATGGTGTAGGCAGGGGCCGCCTTGCCGCCAAAGATGATGGTGACGGGGTGCTTAGGCTTATTGCCGTTCTTGATGTCGAGATACTTCCAGATGATGTAGAGCGCGAGCATCTGCTGGCGCTTGTACTCGTGGATACGCTTGACCTGAACGTCGATGATGGCGTTGGAGGGAATGGTCACGCCCTGCTCGAGCGCCATAAACTCGCGCATGATGGCCTTGGCCTCGGCCTTGGTGGCGGCCAGGCGCTCAAGAACATCTTTGTCGTCAACGAACTTGGCGAGTTTGCTCAGATCGCCGGTGCTGCGCCAATCGGTGCCGATCACATCGTCGAGCAGGCTGGCAAGCGCGGGGTTGGCTCCCTGGATCCAGCGGCGGAAGGTGATGCCGTTGGTCTTGTTGGAGAACTTCTCGGGATAGATCTCGTAGAACGGGTGAAGCTCGGTGTCCTCCAGGATCTTGGTGTGCAGCGCAGCGACGCCGTTGATGGAGAAGCCAAAGTGGATGTCCATGTGGGCCATGTGTACGGTGTCGTATTCGTCGATGATGGCGACGCGTGGGTCGTCGTGCTCGGCCTTGGCGATCTCATCGAGCTTGACGATAATATCGGCGATGGCAGGGGAGACCTTCTGCAGGCTGGTGAGCGGCCACTTCTCGAGCGCCTCGGCAAGGATCGTGTGGTTGGTGTAGGCGACCATGGAGCGTACGATGGTCACGGCCTCGTCAAACTCAATGTCGTGCTCGGTGGTGAGCAGGCGGATGAGCTCGGGAATGACCATGGTGGGGTGCGTGTCGTTGATCTGGACCACGGCGTAGTCGGCCAGATCGTGCAGGTTGCTGCCGCGCTCGACGGCCTCGTCGATGAGGAGCTGGGCGGCATTGCTCACCATGAAGTATTCCTGGTAGATGCGAAGCAGGCGGCCCTGCTCGTCGGAATCATCCGGATAGAGGAACAAGGTGAGGTTCTTGGCGATTTCGGTCTTGTCGAAGTCGATGGAGCTGCCGGGGACCAGGCCGTCGTCGACACTTGCCAGGTCGAACAGGCGCAGGCGGTTTTTGGTGGGCTGGCCGTAACCGGGCACATCGATGTTGACGAGCTTGGAGGTAACGGCAAAGTCGCCGAACTCAACAGTGTAGGAGCGGTCGTCATCGATCAGGATGTCCTGCTCGCCGAGCCACTCGTCGGGGACGGCCTTCTGCTGGTTGCCGACAAAGCGCTGGCGGAACAGGCCGTAATGGTAGTTGAGGCCCACGCCGTCGCCGGTAAGGCCCAGCGTGGCGATGGAATCCAAGAAGCATGCGGCCAGACGGCCCAGGCCGCCGTTGCCGAGCGAAGGCTCGACCTCAAACTCCTCGATCTTGTTGAGGTCGTGGCCTGCGGCGACGAGCTGGTCCTTAACCTCGTCATAGATGCCGAGGTCGATCATATTGTTGATGAGCAGCTTGCCGATCAAAAATTCGGCAGAGATGTAGTAGAGCTTTTTCTTGCCGTTGTTGAGCGGACAGGCGGCAGAGCGCTCCTGCACGAGCTTGACCAGCAGCTTATAAATACGACGGTCATCGAGTTGCTCGAGCGAAGTTCCAAAGGACTGCTCGGCGAGTTCCATGAGGTTAATTTGGGGCATGTTTTCTCCTGTGATGGGTTGTTTCATGTCTGCAATTCATAAGAAGCCCGCGCGAGGGATTGGAAGTGGCCTCGCGCGGGGAAAACGGACGCGTCCGCACGGTGGGGTAGAGTCGGGCGCGGTGGCTCCTATTGGGGAAGCTCAATTTCGGCTTCCGACGGGATGCGGAAGTAGGTTTCGGTCCAGCCGGTGAGCTTGTGCTCGAGCTCGCGGGTGATGGCGCCATCGAGCATGCGCCAAGTCCAGTTGCCGCCCAGGGTGGCGGGGGTGTTGATGCGTGCCTCGTTGCCCAGATTGAGCAGGTCTTGCATGGTGTAGATGCAGGTATCGCTCACGCTGGCGGCGATGGTGCGGTTGAGTGCATCGGCCATGGGTTCGCCGGCCTGCTGGTGGGTGTACAGGGCCGCCTGCTCGCGCTGACGCGGGGTGGCCGTTCCCTCAAACCAACCGCGCGCCGTCTCGTTGTCGTGGGTGCCCACATAGGCGACGGTGTTGGCGATGTAATTATGCGGCAGGTAGTACGAGTTGGTGCCCTCAAAGGCGAACTGCAAGATCTTCATGCCGGGGAAGCCCGAGTTGTCGCGCATGTCGATGACGCCGGGGGTTAGGAAGCCCAGGTCTTCGGCGATGATGGGCAGCGTGCCGAGCTTTTCCTCGAGCGTCTTGAAGAACTTGAGGCCGGGGCCCTGCGTCCACGAACCGTAGGACGAATCGGGTGAGGAGAACGGCACTTCCCAATAGGCCTCGAAGCCGCGGAAGTGATCCAGGCGGATGACATCGTACATGTCGAGGGCGGCGCGGATGCGGCCCTCCCACCAGGAGAAACCGTCGGCCTCCATGGCGTCCCAGTCATAGATGGGATTGCCCCAGTACTGGCCGGTGGCAGAGAACTGATCGGGCGGCGTGCCAGCGACACTCACAGGATTACCGGCGGCGTCGATCTTAAAGAGCTCGGGCGTAGCCCACATCTCGACGGAGTCGCGCGAGACATAGATGGGCAGGTCGCCGATGATAAGGATGTCGCGCTCGTTGGCATAGGCCTTGAGGCGGCTCCACTGGCGATCGAAGAAGTACTGCGTCATCTGGTGATACAGCATGCGCTCGGGATGGTCGGCGCAAACCTTGCTGCTGGCGCCGCCGCGGCAGCGAAGCTCCTCGTGCCACTCCCAAAACGCCCTAAGGCCGCACTCCTCCTTAACGGTCATAAACTCGCAGTAGGGGATGAGCCAGTCCTCGTTGGCCTGGATAAAGTCATCAAAGTCTGCAGGCTTGTTAGTCGCAAAGCGCTGGGCGGCACGGTCGAGAATCTGACGGCGACCGCCAAAGATAGCGCCGTAGTCGACGTTGGTGGGGTCAGACCCCAGATACACGCCGTCGATATCGCGCTGCTCTAGATAGCCAGCTTCGATAAGCTCGGCAAAGTCGATAAAGTTGGGGTTGCCTGCGCGGGCCGAGAACGACTGATAGGGCGAATCGCCATAGCTCGTCGTCGTGAGGGGCAGAATCTGCCAGTAATGTTGTTTGCACGATACGAGGAAATCGACAAAGTCGTAGGCGTTCCGGCCAAAGCCGCCGATGCCGTAAGGCCCGGGCAATGACGAAACGGGCATCAGAACACCGCTTGCACGCTCCATGGATGCACTCACCGTCCTTTTGAATAAGGGGCTGCGCCGTAGATGGATAGACGGCTCGTCCCGAGTTTCCATTTCTATTGTCCCTATTGTAGAACATGTTGTTTAAACATGTATATAGAGAATGAAAAAGTTGCCGAATTTCGGTGAATGGTAGTGCGCCATAAAGACGATATGAGCAGAACAATGTGAGCCCCTGCTTCGTATCGTCTTTTGATTCGTGGGCCAAGGCTGACAATGGTCGTCGTCATTAAAATCCGGCAGCCAGCCAGGTTGCCACAATGCGAGACTGGCTCACAATGCCACATGTTGCCTCTATTGGCCTTGAGGTGCACGCCCGCAGCATCAAAGGATGCGCCTTCAATCCGTTCACGGGCGAGATCGGCGGGAAGCCCCTTCTCCTACGACCCCGCCTCCGTCGCCGACTCGATCCTTTCTATCGAGTCGCCCGGGGCAGTCTACGAGTCCGGCGTCACCGGCTTTCCCTTCTGCAGGGAGCCGCGCTGCCTCGGCGTGGACTGCGTCATCGGCGCGGTCTCCAAGATGCAGAGGCCCGCGGCCGACAAGCGACGCAAGACCGACAAGCGCGACGCCGAGTTTTCGGCCAAGCAGCTCGCACTGCACGAAATCGTCGAGGTCCACGTCCCCGACTGCGAGTGCGAGGGCGCCAGGGACCTCTCCCAGGCCCCCGCCGATGCCCGGGAGAGGTTACCGTGTTACCGTCAAGCAGCGCCTCTCCAAGTACCTGCCCAGGAATGGGCAGTGCCACCCCGGCGGAGACGACCAGAGAAGGAGGCTCGGGACGTGGACCAGGGCGCACTGGGCCTGGATCGAAGCCGCGGAGATGGCCGACCCCACGGCCCAGCAGACCCTCGACTGCTATAAGGAGCGCGTCAAGCGGGCGGTAGACGAGAAGAAGGACCTGGAATCCAAGGTGGAGTCCCAGTCGGAACAGCCCCGATGGAAGCCGACGATGGACGTGCTCAGCTGCATGAAGGGCATCGACGTCGTCATCTCCGCTGTTAGTGTTAGTGTATTTTTCACCGTTCAGTTTAATGCTACCACTGACAGTTGAAACGCCTGTGGAAGGGATAGCCTTGTTGGACGGGGACTATTCGTGATAGTATCGCGCCGCAACATCGAGGCGCGAATCGCCCATGTGGTGGCAGTGCGAGTTTCGTGAGGTGTGGTGTGGACGGGACGCAGCGTTTTATGGGTCTGGCCGGTCCGACTGGTGTGCAGTTCTGTCGGGCCGGCCGAGATTGGTGAAGAGATCGCGTTGTTGAATGAGCGAATTTTACAAGCAGCTCTTCAAGGCGCTCTGGGCGTTGGCTAGGGCTGCGCAGTCAATCGCATGCAGCGATAGGCGAGGTGATTGCTCGATGGGTTGGCGACTAGTTTTGTGCCGTACTTGCCTCGGTGCCGTCGTTATCTGCCGAGTACCAGAATGCGTAGGCCGCAACGACGGCATCGTAGACGGCTGCAACTACGTTATCCACGACGGCTGCGAAGTTGACTACAACGGGAATGGGGCCGGTTTTGGAATCCATCTTCTCTACTTCTGGGGTCTCGTACATGGGAACATCTCCTTAGAGTTGGGACAGGACGCTCAGGTCGCCTAGATCGTCATCGATTAGGTCGATATAGAGGTCGCCGTCCATATTGATGTCTGCAATCAACGATGAGATCTCTTCCATCTCGTCAATCGAGTGCATGCGATTGGCCAACGCGGTAATAACGGGTTTATCCCAAACGGTTGCCATTCCGGCATCGTAGTATTCCTGAAGACTGTGTTTGCGAACGTTTCCAATGATGAGAGGTATATAGGGGGATACGACGATATCGCCATTGGCGTGGATGGCCACTTGGTCAAATTGCATCTGCAGCTGGGGGAATCTGACCAAGTGGTCGATGGGGTCGCCCCACTCAAACATGAAGTAGCCTCGATAGCCTGGATCGTATCGAAGGTCGTTGATCGTGTTGACCAACCGACGGTATTGATTATTTGAAGGGCGAATTGTGCGGTTTTTTCGGGCTCTGCCGAGGAGCATAAGTGGCTGACTCGAAGGTCAATTCGGTCGGTCCTGCTCGACGATTTCAGCTTGTCCCGGAGCATCGTGCAAACTGGTTTGAAATCGTCGACATTAAATGATGTTGGACAAAAGGCAATCGAAAGGTGCAGCGAAGTTTCGTTCAGCGTGATATCGATGGCGTCTAGTACCCGGTCGTATAGCCCCGGGAACCCCCGCATATGTTCATGAGAATCACGTAGGCCATCGAGGCTAAACTGTATGCCGTTTAAACCGGTATGTTCGAGCTCATGCAAAGTAATTGAGCTTGCGAGCAGTCCGTTTGACACGAGGTTGCATTTGACGCCAGATGCGCTGAGCCGCCGCAAGGATTCGATGACAAGGAATGGACTGGAGTGATGGCGATGTCGGACGTTGTGGTTCCAATGGTGGGGTCATGCCTGCTGCTGGTGTTCGGAATAATGATATATCGAGGCAAGCTCACGGGATTGCTTGCCGGAATGTCATTGCTATCGGGAGAGCGTTTAGAGGAGGCAAAGCGGACGGCCGAGTCTCTAGGCGCAAACCGAGTGGTGGGGGCGTCTGTAGTTTTCTCCGCAATATGCCTTTTTCTCTCGTCCCTTTTTCCGGACAAAAGGGCTATTCTCGGCCTGATGGTGGCTGCCGTTATAATCGCCGCGCTTGCCTATGCAAATAGGGGGCCTATTCGTATGTATATAAAGGTGAAATGGAATCCTGGGCACCGCAGCCCGAGATAGTGTCTTGAGCAAGGATTAACAACAAGGGATATATGGGAGCGATTAAGCGGCGAACATATTCAGTTTTGGATAAAAGGCCGCTTGATGGGAGCTGGCATGTTTAAGAAGACGGTTCACGAGTTGTTTCGGCGTAAAGGGTCACGGCTTTTCGTGATTCTCATGCTGGTTAATTTCGCTCTCTCGTGCATCATGCCCGCCTTAAACGGTGGGTTTGTAGACTTTCTCGTGACGAATAGGGACCCATCTCGCGTCGTATGGTTTGCGGCCTTTGTTGCGGGCATAGGGATATCGGCCTCCTTCATGTCGCATGCGATGGGCGTGAACGTATCGCGCGTCATCTTGGAGATGACGACGAGACTGATGGGGACCACGTGTGAGTCGTTTGAACGGGGGCCCCTGGAAAAGGGGGAGCAGGCGGATCCATCCTATACAACGCAGAGGGTGTATGCGGATTCGAATGCGGTGTCATCGTTTGTCGTGAACAACTTCCTGACGATCGGGCTTAACGTCGTTCTGGTTGTGTTGATATGCATCATCCTGTTTTCGATCAATCCGGTGTTCCTGGTGTTAAGTGCATGTTCGCTTGTTGCGTACTTCATTTTATTCAGGGCGTTGAAAAAGCCGCTGTACAACAGCTCGCTTGCGAACAAGGAGGGGTTGAGCAAGCTTTTCGCGTCCGTGAGCGGCGAGCTGTCGCAGTTGTTTGACATTAAGTGCGATGGCGCATATGACCAGAGCGCTCGGACGCTCAAAGGGGTATTCGAGGGGTACTACCCGATTTACATGAAAGCAAGTAGGGTCTCGAATCTGGCCACCTCGAGCGACGGCCTGATCTCATCTGTGTTCCGGGGAGCGTTGCTTGTGATCTCCGGAATGGAAATATTAAGCGGAAGAATGAGCATTGGCGAGTTCACAATGGTGAACTCGTATTACTCGATGGCGTTCGGATGCTTCAAATATTATTTGAATTATTTCAAATCGTATCAGGACGCAAGGGCCTCGTTCGACCGATTGGGGGCTCTGACGGAGGACGCCGAGGACCGCGGCACCCTCACGGTTGGGCACGTGGAGAGCATATCGTTGTCCAACATCGCGTACCGATACGCGGGAAAGCCCTACTTGTACCGCGATCTCTCCGTGGACGTCGAGAGGGGGAAACCTATGCCATTACCGGGCCGAACGGATGCGGCAAAAGCACGTTTCTGAAGGTGCTTCTTGGACTATATTCTGCTGGGGGACATCGGGCTTTGGGGTCGGTGCCATATGAAGAGCTCGATATGGAGACGATCCGACATGACCTGTTTGCGGTGTGCCCGCAAAAGCTCTTTATTCCGAATGAAACGGTGGAACACTATCTTGAGAGGGCATCGATTCGGGGAACGGGCGAGCATCTCTGCGAGCTTGTGCCGAGTTTCTGCCGAACCGTCGAATCGTTAAAAGGTAAGAATTGTAGGGACCTTTCTGGTGGAGAGTATCGGAAGCTAAGGATAATCTCAGCACTTTGCAGGCAACCGGAAGTGCTTGTGTTTGACGAGCCGACGAATGATTTAGACGAAGAAAGCCGTCGGGAGTTCACGGAGTATGTCTCTCGAAACCCCTTTAATCAGCTAATTCTTGTTGTAAGCCACGATCAGGATTTGATTTTGGCATGCGATAAGAAACTGGATTTGAATTTCGACTCGAAAGATGGGCAATGCTGATGAGAAACGCTTGGAGTTCGGGATTGCGCGGCGTGAAGCGACCCTCTTCTTATCGAGTTCGTTACAATGTAGGAAAAACAGTAAGTAAGAAGACCTCTGATTGCTTTAGGAGGAGCTGTGGTGAATAGCGCCCAGAAGATCGATAAGTCCATCCAGAAGATGATGACTCTCGGAAGAAGGCTTGGGATTCTGTTTACGGCGCTGTTTATAGCGGTGTGTTGCTGTTCGGTGGTGGTGGTTATTTCCATTGGGCTTATGGCTGCTCAAGGAAACCTATATGATCCATCAAAGACGGTTTCCGTAGTGGTTCCTTTGATGTATCTTCTGATTTCCGGAGGGGCCACATGGACCCTGCGGGGAATCAGCATGGACATGGCTCATGGCGAATCGCCCTTTACCCTTTCGCATGCTCGAAGAATCTCGATTATCGGGTGGCTGTTTGTTGCAGCAGCAATAGGTGACCTCTTGTTTTCTCCGGGGTTTCTTTCGATAGTGATTGGCCCCTTCGACTTGCTGGGGAACGCCTATTCGATGTTTGAAAACCTGGCCCTGCCCATAGATATTGGTGCTGTGCTGGGGGCCGTTTGCTGCTTCTCGATTTCTGCGATATGGCGCTACGGAGCTCTGCTTCAAGACCAGACCGAGGATTTGGTGTGAGGGGCGGCATGGACTATCTGATTATTGAGCTTGAAAGCTTATTGCTTCGACGCGGAAAGACGAGTACGGATATCATTCGGGCGACCGGGCACACACCGGCAAGTATCTCAAAAATACGAAATGGCAAGGTGAAGGCAATTAGGTTAAAGACATTGCTGGATATTTGCGTAGAGCTTGATTGCCAGCCTGGCGATCTTATTAAGCGCGTCAACGAAAGAGAACTTGAGGAACTGGCGACGCGGCGCGCCCGCAACGCGCTGAGCAGGGCGACCGCGACGGGTGATGACCCGGTCCTGGAGTCAGATCATGTTTACGTGGTCGATCTTAGAGACGACTGAGGCTGGAGAATAAAAAAGTATTGAGCAGGTGCAGCCCGTGAAAACAACGGTTTTCACGGGCTGTTCATTCAACGTCCTGCAGTGGCCTGTATTTCTCGCCGCGTCACTGGGGAACGAGAGAGTCATTTCCTGTGCTGGATGCAGGGGGGTGCTTACCTTGTGTAATATATAAATAAGCTTATATTGAAATATGATACATATCGAATTAGAATAACATTATCAATTCGGTATGCAAGGAAAGGAGGGAGAGATGGATTGGATTAACGAGCCGGAGGAAGGCGTTGCACCCGCGTGCGGCAACTGCTTCTTCTACGCGCACGGGGGATGCACGAAGAGGTGCCCCAATCAGTCCTGCACGTTCCGTTTCTAGGGGGCAGAGATGAACTGGCTTTCTACCGCGAAAGGAGGGGAATGAAATGGAATGGATTACCGAGCCGTCAGCCGGGGCTGAGCCCATGTGCAACAATTGCTTCTTTTACGCGCACGGCAGCTGCAGCACCAAGTGTTCTTCACAGGAGTGCACTATCCGCTTTTAGCGGATAGTGCACGCCGTACGGCGTGCACAGACTGTTCAAAGATATTTTGGCCAGCAGCGCCTGAGGGGCGATGTGGCATTGCAATATGGGGGGCGAACCGACGTTACCTATAACCCCGCACAATTGCCATGTCGTCCCTTTTTATTGACGGGGAGGATGTCGTCCATGCGGGAAGTCCCAGTTGAATTGCGTGCCATATCCAAGAGATATGGCGGGTTTGAAGCGGTTAAATCAGTCTCGTTCTCTTTAATGGAAGGCGAGCTGTGTGCACTCATTGGGGAGAATGGTGCCGGCAAGAGCACGTTAATTCGATTGATCACGGGGCTTTCGGAGCCATCGTCAGGAACGATCTCGATGTTTGGGCAAACCGGGAGACGTGAAATACGGAGCTGCAGGGAAAGGCTGGGTTATATGTCCGACCTCAATGCTTCGTATCCTAATCTGACCGCGCGAGACAACTTGGTCGTTCGCTGTATTGAGTGGGGGCTTCCCACCAATCGTTCCATCGACGGTGTGTTATCAACCGTCGGTTTGGGGGAGGCCGGCGGGAAGAAAGTGAAGAACTTCTCAATGGGAATGAGGAGGCGTCTCGATCTGGCCATAGCGTTGCTGGGCGATCCGGAGCTGTTGATCCTGGACGAGCCGACAAACGGCCTGGATCCGATGGGGATAGTCGAAGTAAGAAAAATCCTTACGCATCTTAACAAAGATCAAGGTAAAACGATTCTCGTATCCAGCCACAATCTTGAGGAGATGCACAAGCTGGCAACTGATTACCTCTTCATAAGTCATGGTCGCCTCATTCGAAGGATGACCGCACCTCAGCTGGAAAAGTCATGCCGCGGTGGTTTCGTGTTGCATGTGGACGATCTGGAGCGAACGAGATCGGTTCTCGGAGATGAGACCTCACATTCTTTTCTGCCGGACGGCAGCGTCCTTATGCGCTATGAGGAGAAAAAGGAAGGGCGGGGCATTGCAATCGAAGCGCTCTCGACCGCAGGTGTGAGGGTTGCGGAGGCGTATTCTCATAGGAAGAGCCTTGAGGAGTTTTATTCGGAGCTCATCGGTCGAGAGAGCGAGCTGTGATGAAACGCGAGTTCATCTCAGCTTTTCGGAGCGAGGTATGGTTGCTCGCCAGGCACCCGGCGACCGCTCTGATGATTGCGCTTGCGGCTGTGCTGTATGTGGTTGCGGCTGCGACTTCGTCTGAGGTGCTGATCATGGTCGCCGGTGATGACCCGTATACGCTTGGAGGGGCTATAGGTTTTATTGGAAACCTAGTGGATGCAGGGGACGTTTTGGGCTCTGTTGCCCGGACGTCTTTTGCGTCTACAGTGGTCTGGATTCCGGTGACGATTCTCTACGCGGTTTACGCTACGTCGAGAGACTTTGAATCCGTGGCTTACGCCGTATCGAGATCGCGAGGGGTGTCGCAGGCGGCGATTGTGATCACGAAGCTGTTGGTGAACTGCACTCTGGTCGGTGCCGTGTATCTTCTTTCTACGACTGCGCTGTATTTAACCAAGATGGCCCAATGGGACGTTGGGGCCTCGTGCTCAGGGTTTGCCCAATTTGTATCGATTGCGCTGATGATCGCGCTGCTGCTCATTTCGATGTACGCCGCTACCTTCGCCCTGTATTTGCTCACGAGGAGTGTGGTGGCGAGCAGCGTCGTTGCAATAGCGGTTTCGACATTTGTGATGGTGTGGTTCCCAAGTACATACGGAAGCGGTCAGCCCAGCTTGCTGCTCATGCTCTCGCCCGTGTATTACCTGATGAACCTGTGTTCCCTGAGTATGCAGAATGTTGGTGTAATTCAGGTTTTGCTGTATGCGGGCGGCACTGTGCTTGTGTCGGTTGGAGTTGCGCTCGTCTCGCTATTTGTAAGGACGGCGGTTCGATGAATCTTGGGATGTCGGTCAGGGCGGAACTGTTCCGCGCAAGGAGAATGAAACTCGCCGTGATAATAGCGCTGATGTATTTGGGCATCGCGGGGATTTATGTGTTTGCCGGGTCCGGCGCATGGGTCTCCGCAGGGGGAGAGGGCCAGTTCTTTGGCTTTTCCGCCGATCCGGGCTATCTTTTCTCGATAGGGGTTGGGCCAACGGGTATCTCTTCCTGGCTAAGTGTCGTCTCCATGGCGCATACGGTGTTCTTCCCAATCGTCTCTGTTGTTGTGGCGGGGACGCTATTCGGTGATGCGACGAGCGTGTCGGCAAGGGGAGTTTCGATTGCTCGGGGCTTCCGCAGCTGGCAGCTGTTTGCGGCAAAGACATTGGCTTGCGAAGTGTATACGCTGTGCCCCTACATCGTGTTTACTCTCGGTGTCGCTGCGGTCTTTGCCGTGTGCTCCGGAAGCGGTCTAGACAGCCTTACGGTTGGTAATGTGACCTCGGCACTCCTGTCGAATATCGTTATAGACGCCGCTTATACGCTGATGGTTGCGGTTGCATATGAGGTGTTCAGGATCAGATCTCTTGTGTCGGGAGCCTTGCTGGTCGCAACGTTCGCGGGCCTTGTTATCGCGATGAGTTTCCCAACCGTTTTACCCCCGGTTCACATGGCTTATTGGATGAGGGCGTGCGGGGCTGCCGGCGGGACGGTCCTGATGGCTGCATGCGGCCATGCGGTCATCGTGTCGCTCGCATGTCTATTGCTGCTTTCGTGCAGTTTTTATCGAAGAAGGTAGTGCGCTGGCGTATGCGCAGCGTCTGAGGGTCGATATGGATTTGATTGGAAATGGAGATGGTGCGAAGTGAAACTGTCGCAATTTAATGTGGTGCATGAACATAACGGAAGTCTTCTTATCATGAATGCGCGAACCGGCGGCATCCTGTCGTTAAATCCGGAATACGCGCAGAAATTCAAAAGGATTCAAGAAGGGGACGTTCGGGATGCCGATGATCTTGTCGCGGAGCTGATAAGGGGAGGCATCCTAGTCAATGAGGAGAGGGACGAGCTTGGGGAGATCAGGTTGCAAAGTCGCGCCGCGCGCTTTGCGAATACTGCTCTGTCCCTTACCATTGCGCCAACGATGGCTTGCAACTTTTGCTGTCCCTACTGCTATGAAAAGGGACAGGCGTACACGACGATGGCGAGGAGGTTTTGACACAGCTCTCCAAGTTCGTGAAAGATTACTATCCTGGTATCGCAAGTCTCTCAGTTGGATGGTACGGCGGCGAGCCTCTGCTCGGAATGAAGATGATCGAACGGATTACGTCGGATCTGAAAGATGTCGTGGGGCCAACGTGTGAATATTCCGCATCGATAGTGACAAATGGCTATCTGCTGACGCCTGATGTTGCAAGGAGGCTCGCGGCATGTGGTGTGACGAGCGCGCAAGTGACTATAGATGGATCGAAGTCGGATCACGATTCGAGAAGGATTCTTCACGACGGAAGCCCTACATACGAACGTATTCTCAAGAACGTCAAAGAGTGTGCCGACATCATCGATATTTCGATAAGGAGCAACGTCGACAAGACCAACATCGAGGCCGCTCAAGAGCTATTGGATTATCTCGAGCTAAATGGCCTGATGAATAAGGTTCACTTCTATTTAGCCCCTGTTGACGATATCAATCAGGTATGTGCGAACGACAGCCACTGCTTTACTGTAAAAGAGTTCTCGTATGAGGAGACTGAGTTTTATAAAAGGGCAATTGCGCGGGGCTTCAAAGTTCAACCTTTTGGTGGGACGAATTTCGGGATATGTTGCGCCGTTGGAATCAATTCGTACGTGGTTGACCCTGTCGGCGATTTGTATAAGTGCTGGGATGACATTGGAATGAAGGAGCGGAGGGTCGGAACTATTTTCGAGCCGCCAATGTTGAGCAAGAACATGATTAAGTGGATGGCATATGAGCCGGATGACCCGGAATGCCAAGAGTGCTTCGCTTTTCCCATGTGCATGGGAGGATGCCCCAACCACGCCTTAAACGGTGAGGGGAAACGTTGCGTTTCCTTCCGGTATGATGCCGAGCAAAAAATGTTGCTCTCCCAGATGATGAATGCGGCAAAACGGGGTGCGAGGCAAAATGAGGCGGATGCTTAATCTCTGTAGGAAATATATACTGGGCGGTCGATTCTACGCCTATCTTGTCGTAACAGTTTTGGTCGGGCTGCTTGCGCTTGCGGGTCCCTTTCTTACCGGCATGGTAGTAAACCAACTGGCGATGCCGGCCAGCGCCGATTTTGCCGCCGTTCTCGTTTGTTGCCTTATTTTGGTTGCGGTCCAGGCGGTTCGAGCGGGACTAGTGTATTGCTCAGAGATGCTGTACATCAACCTTCAGTCGCATGCGGGGTTCGGCTTAAATGCGGATACGCTTGAGCACGTGAAGCACCTTCCCCAGGCATTCTTCGAGGGCTTCAATGCGTCGTATTATAACCAGCAAATCAATCACGACGCTAATGACCTTGTCATCTTCGTAATCAACTCGGTTGTGGGGGTTTCAAGCAACGTTGTCACCCTTTTGTTCGCCCTGTTTGTTCTCGGTAGCCTGAATATTAAACTGAGTGTGGTCTGCCTTGTTCTTGCGGCAGCGAGTGCCGCTTTTTATGCGGTTTCACGCGCGAGGCTGTTTGAGAGAAGTTTTGACGTACAAGAGCAGAGCGCGAGGTTTTTTTCCTGTCTACAAGATCAGTTGGAGAAAGTTGATTTCATTCGCAAACATGCTTTGTTCGATAAGTTCCGCGCTGTACTGGTCGAAGCTTTTAATGGGCTCTATCCAACGATGAGAGCAAATCAGGAAGTAGGGTCTAGATTTACCTTTGGCAACGCGTTGGTCGCTTCCACCGCTCAAGGATGTCTTCTTGTTGTGGGCGCGGCTGAAGTGATGGGCGGGAGACTGTTGCCGGGTTTTCTCGTGACTGCCGTCGGATATTATTCGAACTTAAGCTCAGCGGTACAGTATTTGTTGGGCTGGGGGAGGGATTACCAGACTAATCGCGTATGCTATGAGCGGCTGAAAAGAATTTGGGATGTCCCGGTTGAAGCGAATGGCAAATTGGCGCTTGATCCGATTGAGGAAATCCGTCTTGAGAACATCAAGCTACGTTATCCAGGGGCGGAAAGGGTCGCTTTAAGCATTGAGGGGCTCGTGTTTTCCAGGGGTCGGCTATATGGAATCTCGGGGCCGAATGGTTCGGGGAAGAGCTCGCTGCTGTCAGTGATATTGGGGTTATATCCAGATGACACAGAAGGGGCCGTTCGCTACGACGGGGTGTCACAGCGTTGCATCGACCGATACGCATTGCGGCGGTGTCGAGTCAGCATTACGGAGCAAGAACCCCCTATCGTTGAGGGGACGATTCTCGATAATCTTACGCTGCTTTCTGATGATTACGAGATGGATAAGCTGAATCGGATGCTTGCCATATTGGGGCTAGACGAAATGATTGCCTCTGTGGAGAACGGGGCAGCGGCGATGCTTGACGGCGGGAAAGGAGGGGTGTCCGGCGGGGAGAAGCAAAAGATTGCAATTGTGAGACAGCTGTTGAAATCGCCGGACGTTATGCTTTTTGATGAACCGACCTCAGCACTTGATGCGAAGAGTCGAGGCGCGCTGATCAAATTGCTTCACGAAGTTAAGAGAGACCATATTGTAATCGTTGTCACTCATGACGAGGAGATGCTTGCCGCCTGTGACGAGGTCATTTCGATGCCTGGATGATTATCGGATTGTGACGTTGAAGACCAAGAAGCTCGAAATGGCGTGGATTATGGGTAGGTCTACGGGTGCGCCGTCGGTGTCCTGAGACTCAGCCGCTCGGCAAGAAGGTTTTATAGCGTGTTTGCCCAGGGGGGGGTCCCTTTGTCCGGTAGTGACAAAGGGACCTTTCTTTTGCTCCCCTCTTGCGGCGGAGGGGGACACCATGCGCCTATGCAGGACGAACTGCGCGTTCTTGTCGAATGATGGGCTATGTGTAGAGATGATGGTCTCGGGTAGAGGCCGTGTCGCACTCGGCTGCGACGAACCAGGCATTCAATCTTCATCCGGGAGGGCCTTGGCAAGACGAGCAGGGCGAAGACCTTGGCGACGTTCGAGGGCCGTGTGACGCCCGGCTCCACGCTCATCCACGACATGGAGGGCGCGCACATGACGCTTGTCAACAAGCTGTCACTGAAGAGCCAGCGCTACAACGCGAAGCTGCTCAAGTGCGTTCCCGACGGCCAGAACCCGCTGGGGCCCGTGAACCGGATGCGCTACTTCATGCAGAGCTTCCTGAGGGTTCACCCCGGCTCCAACCGGGACGACATGCAGGGCTGTGGCTATGAGTCCGCCCGAGGACAAGCTTGAGAAGGTCGCGATGGTGCTCGATCGGGCAATGCGATACCCGAAAACGCTCAGGTTCAGGCAGTTCTATGCAAGAAGGCCCAGCTCAGATGAGTTCGACGAGTAATATTTATCAACACAGTGCAAGGGGGATTTTATTTGTATTTCATCCGTGTTGAGCTTCACACGGTGCGCGACTCATCGCAAACTGGCGGTCGCAGCGGAAAGAAAACCGACTGTAGACGAACGATTGAAATCGGGAGCAGATAGCCACCGGATGCTTTTCGGTCTCCTACGCGTCGACCTCCGCGATTTCTTCTGCGTCTCGCCAAGTTGAAAGGAGCGATGTCGAAAACTCCTTTTCGGTTAGCGTCAAGACATCCTTCACGCAAAACCCTTTCAATTTGTCAGGAAGCCCAAAGCGTGCTTTTCTCCTAATCGAACTGGCAACTCGCTTCAACGCGGTCTTGTTCTTGTCCTCGTTGTATACCAAAACAAAGACGCAGTGCTCGCGAAACCATCTCGTCCTCTTTCCCCACAGGTCCGAGCAGATCAAAACGCTGTCCTTGCACTTCTCGATGAGGGCGTCCCTTTGGCCAAGATTGATACCAAGCTCTTCGTCATCCTTGGGATTGAGCCTCTTCCCCAGCGTCTCCTTCAGACTGCCGTTCTTAAATTCGACTAGATATAACGTTTCCCGGTCGCAATACAGCGCATCGGCGGAGCGCGGGAGTTGCATCCACCTATTGACCTTTTTGCAGTAGCATTCTTTAACAGAGTCAAAATTGACAACAGGGAAATCGTCATCCACAAGAGAGACGCTCCCGTCTCTGGATGTTTTGGAGATGGTCGACGTGCAGTCCCTTAGGATACAGGTCCTGCAACGGGAGCAACCATCGCTGCCATCTGGCACCGCGGGAGAGTTCGGATGAGGGCAGGAGGCGCACAGGTCGCTACTCAAGGCCGTACTCCTCCCTCTCAAGCGTATCAAAAGGAGCCGCCAGCTTCTCGTAGGCGACCTCAGTCGAGCCGGTTATATCGGCAAAGCGAGAGCGTCCATCAGTGCAGGTCTCCGCAAGATAATATGAGCACAATCCATCAACAGCGTGCTTCTTAGAATACACTTCGATCGCATTCAGGAAATATGGACTATGGGTGCTCATTAAGACGTGCATCCCGAGCTCTTTCTGGAGCAGCACGATTATCTCGGCGAAGGCCAGCTGCCATGCAGGATGAAGATGAATCTCGGGTTCATCGAGGATAATAGTCCCTCCGGCATCTAGCGCGCCGGACTTCAAGAGCACCTTCATGATGGCGAACGTCTTCAAGCCAGCAGAAAGGTTCCCAGGCTCCAACCCCCGAGCGAAGCCCTCTTCGAGATACGTAAGGTGACCGCGACTTTCGCTCCTCTCGAAATGCCCCGGACATAAGGAGGAAACCTTGTCCATGAGAACCTTCAGGTGTCGCTCCTTCGCGATCTCTTCGAACAGCGAGGACTCGCTGTCATCGTTACGGATGGTCGCCTGAATCAAATCTTGCCGCAGCTCCTCCTGGTGTCCAAGGAGGGGCTTGAACCGAAAAGCGGGGCCGTAGGGTCCTCCGAGAGAATCGATCAGGAACGGGTCGTCCAGATAATGCGCCCTGAATCGCAAAACCCTCCTATCGTGCACCTCCGCCACCTCGTCACTTGCAACCGAGAAAACCGTAGATGCGTCCTTTATCTGGAGTTCGACCTTCCCGGGCTCTTCGCCGAAAACCGAATTGATCTGGCCGTTGAACTCGCTTCGGAACCTGTTTGTCGCAATCGCACGAAATACCTCATCATCGGAGATATCCATGATCTCGATAATCTGATCGGCAACTCCTGCTACGCCATTCGTGAAATCGGATTCGATCTCACGGGAGATCTCCTCCCCGTAATACTCCTTTATCTCATCAATAAGCTCGTCCCTCGTGCACTCGCCCGAAAAAACCCTGTCGATGAAACTATTCATTCTTCCAGCAGTTCGCCTGTGGCGAGACGTGGAGTCGAGAGGGCTTCCCACATATGCCTTCCTGATGGCGCGCTCAACACTATTGCGCCTCATGCGGTCGATTTTGTTCTCCGAATCGGACATGCTGTTGAAGGCCGCATAAAGCGCTTTTCCAACCGTGCTTTTCCCCGTCCCGTTCTCCCCGGCGATCACGGCAATACCATTAATCTCGATATCGGCCTCAGCGACCCTGCCGATGTTTTTCATCTTGATTTTCAATGCATATCACCAGCTCTAAACTCGCGAGACTCAATAGCTCGATTATCGCACAGAGAGATCGACTTCTCGAGGACTCCCTAAATGGAACGCGCGGTGAGGACATGGCCTTGATTCTCATCTTCATTGCAACAGCCTCAGGACTCAGCGCAACGCGTTGCGCTGAGTCCTGAGGCGCGAATCCG
>NZ_WWSY01000019.1 GCF_009876115.1 Collinsella aerofaciens
GGAGGAATTCCGGAATCAGTCCCTATGTGCGGCGTAGGCCGCTTATTAGCCCGTCCAAGAATTGGGGCGCAGTTCATTGGAGGCCGGGGCCCGTAGATTTTGGAATATGCCTAGAAATCTACCGCGGTTGAGTGCTACTCGGCGTCGGCGAAGCCGTTGGGGTTGTGGCTCTGCCAGTTCCAGCTATCGCGGCACATGTCCGCGATGTCGTACTGGGCCTTCCAGCCCATCATGCGCTCGGCCTTGGAGGCATCGCACCAGTTGGCAGCGATGTCGCCGGCACGGCGCTCGCGGATCACATAGGGCAGCTCCTTGCCGCAGGCCTTGGAGAAGGCGGCGACGACCTCGAGTACCGAGGTACCGGTGCCGGTGCCCAGGTTAAAGATCTCGACGCCGGTCTTGCCGTTCATCCAGTTGAGGGCGGCAACGTGACCAGATGCCAGGTCGCACACGTGGATGTAGTCGCGAACACCGGTGCCGTCGGGGGTGGGGTAATCGTTGCCAAAGACCTGAACGGCCTCGAGCTTACCGACGGCGACCTGGGCGACGTAAGGCACCAGGTTGTTGGGGATACCCTTGGGATCCTCGCCGATCAGGCCCGACGGATGGGCGCCGATGGGATTGAAATAACGGAGCAGCACGACGTCCCACTCGGGGTCGGCGGTGTGGACGTCCATGAGAATCTGCTCAATCATCCACTTGGTCCAACCATAGGGGTTGGTCGCGGGCTTCTTGGGGTCCTCTTCGGTGACGGGAGGATTGTCCGGATCGCCGTAGACGGTCGAAGAGCTCGAGAAGATGATGGACTTACAACCGTGGTTGCGCATGACATCGATGAGCACCAGGGTGTTCTCGATATTGTTGTGGTAGTACTCGACGGGCTTGCTCACCGACTCGCCAACGGCCTTAAAGCCGGCGAAGTGGATGACGCGGTCGATCTGGTGGGTATCGAAGATCTTGTTCATCGCATCGCGGTCGAGCACGTTGGCCTCGTAGAAGGTGAGGTTCTTGGCGGCCTCGTCGCCCACGATGGTCTTGACGCGGTCGATGGCAACGGCGCTGGAGTTGGAGAGGTCATCGACGACGACAACCTGGTAGCCACCCTCGAGCAGCTGAACGACGGTGTGCGAGCCGATAAAGCCGGCGCCGCCGGTAACGAGGACGCAGGTGTCTTTGGGGTCGAGTGCTTTGGACATGTAGTCTCCTATCGAATCAGGAACACTTCTTGAGGGGAGTATAGCGCAGCTGGGGGCACCCAAAACACGCGGGGCAGGAAAACCAGAGGATTGATGTTAACGTACTCATAGGTCGTTATTTGCATAATCCTTACCTTTGACGTGGGACGTATTTGCGAGCCGCTGACCATGCTTTTCCAGCCGTTCGTGGAAATAGTTGGGACAAGCGCGATGTGCGTTAATATGTTTGAGTTGAGCGACATATAAATAAGCATGTAACGGAGTACATATGTCACCAAACAACGATTCCATCTTTACGCAGGAGCTTTCGCGCCGCACTGCCCTTAAGGCTCTTTTCGGCGCCGCTTCCGCAGCTGTTCTTTTTGGCCTGCCCGCCCGCGCCCATGCGGCTGAGGCCAGCCAAGAAACCACCGACAAACTGAATGCCGCCCAGGCCCAGCTCGACGAGGTCCAGGCTCAGCTCGACAGCATCGCCAATGAGTACGCGACGCTCGCCAACAAGAATGCCCAGACTCTCAGCGATATCGAGGGCGTTCAGGGCCAGATTGACGAGACGCAGGCTCAGATCGACACCAAGAAGTCGGAGCTCAAGAAGAAGCGTAACGACCTTTCCGATCGCGTGGCGGCAAGCTACAAGTCGGGCGGTACCAATATCCTGTCGCTGCTACTGGCTTCGGGCTCGTTTGAGGAGCTCGTCGCCAACGCGCATTACGTCGAGAAGATCAACAAGAGCGACCGCGACGCCATCGAGGATATCCAGACGATTCAGGCTGAGCTCGACGCGCAGAAGACCGAGCTCGAAGCACAAAAGGCCAACCTGGAGAAACTCAAGGACCAGCAGACGGCTCAGATGCAGGATATGCAGGCCAAGCAGCAAGAAGTCCAGACCGTGCTGAACGGTCTTTCCGACGACGTCAAGGAGCTCATGGCTCAGCGCGATTCCGAGATTCTCGCTGCCGCCCAGGCCGAGGAGGCCGCTAGGAAGGCCGCCGCTGCCGCGGCCGCCGCGAACAAGAACAATTCCTACTCGGGTGGTTCGAGCTCGGGCGGTGGATCGTATGCGCCCGGAACTCCGCAGCAGAATGCCGGCTCGGGCAAGCAGCAGGCCGTCGTCAACGCGTGCTACTCCACGCCTTCGCCGGGTCAGAACTGGTGCGCGGCGTGGGTTACCAATGTCTTCCGCAATGCCGGCGTGGGCTATTTTGGCGGCAACGCGTGTGACATGTTCAACGCCTGGTGCTATAGCTCCGACCGCTCGGCGCTGCAGGTGGGCATGATCGTGGCCGATTCCTCGCACAGCGGCACGGGTGCTCCGGGCCTTATCTACGGTCATGTGGGTATCTACGTTGGCGGCGGCATCGTTATGAGCAACGAGGGTGCCATTACGTCTAAGTCGCTTGATTCGTTCATTAGCTTTTATGGTACTGGCTCTGGCGTGCGCTGGGGCTGGCTCGGCGGTATTGCGCTGTCGTAACGCAAGTTGGGCCGCGTGCCCGCCCGCAATATATTTGATTGCCTGCTCGGGCAGTCCTGCGCAAGACGAAGGCCACATTAAGTGGCCTTCTTTGCGTGCGGAACTCGCGATCAATCAAATATATTGCGGGCGGGCACGCGGCCCTCTCGGGTCCTGAGCGCGACTCACCGGACTGGTTGTCTGATATTAAGATGGTGAAGGCCCCTTTCGGGGCCTTCTTTTTAGAGGAATTCGCCGACTCGGTGGACTTCGGTTTTGGTATTTGGAACCGATGGTTCACCAAAAAGAAAAATGAAATATAACCTAGCTGCAATAATCGCCTTGTTGCGAACTCGAACTGATCATGTAGATCTAAAATAGTCGCAATATACAATTGTCGAGCGGTGCGTTGGGTTGGAGCTGCTGCGGGTCCTATATGGATTGCGGTCTTGCGCCCCGATGTTCAAACAGGTTTCTCTCTAGACGGGAAGTTGCTCATGGACACCATATATGATGGAGACGACTGGGTCGATCATTATAGTTGGCGACTAGTCGGCTCGGATGACAATGGGGATGTGGTGTTTGATGGACTATGTCCAAAGCATCTCCATCCTTTTGTCTCGTCGTTAATTGAGAGTTCCGCTCGTGTTGCCCCCTACAGCTCGGCGTCGCTTCATGATACGGACGTTTTGAAGACCATAAAGGAATCAATTGACGAGGGCACGATGAGTAGCTTGCTGTTTTCTCGCCTTGTGGGGCTAGATGAGATTGGCTCGAAACGACTGCTTGCGGGCGAAAAGGTGGAACTCACTTATCGGTCGATGATTTCAATCCTGCGGATGGCCGATGTTCTTCGCAAATAAATGAAAACGGGACAAGTGAGCTACATCACTTGTCCCGTTATTAATTAAAGTGGACCGCGGCGAGCGGGCTATAAAAATTCGCCTACTCGGTGGACTTCGGGTTGTAGGTCTACTCCGAATTGGTCCTTGACGGTTGTTTGGATGTGGCGGATGAGTTCGTCGACGTCGGCGGCGGTGGCGTGGTCGGCGTTGACGATGAAGCCGCAGTGTTTTTCGCTCACCTGCGCGCCGCCGACAGCATGGCCGCGCAGGCCGGCATCCATGATGAGCTTGCCGGCAAAGTAGCCCTCGGGGCGCTTGAAAGTGGAGCCGGCACTCGGCATGTCGAGCGGCTGCTTGTCCTCGCGGCGCTGGCGGTAGTCGTCCATGTCGGCCTTGATCATCGCGGCGTTGCCCGGGGCGAGATTGAAGGTGGCCGAAAGCACGATAAAGCCGTCGTCGGCGATGCGGCTCTTGCGATAACCCAGGTTGAGCTCGTCAACATCGAACTCGATGATGCTGCCGCTGCCGCGGGTGCCGTCGTCGAGCATGCGGGCGGGCTTGTAGACGCGCACAGACCCCAGCACATCGGCCATGCAGGCACCGTAGGCACCGGCGTTCATGTAGCAGGCGCCGCCGACCGATCCGGGGATGCCCGAGATGGGCTCCATGCCGGTGAGACCGGCCTCGGCTGCTGCCGTGGCGACATCGGAAAGCAAGGCGCCGGCTGCTGCCGTGACGTGCGTGCCGTTGACCGTAATGTCGGAGAGGCCCTCGCCCAGTGCCACGACGATGCCGCGGATGCCCTTGTCACCGACGAGCAAGTCGGAGCCGTTGCCCACGATGGTGAGGGGCAGATCGCAGCGATAGCAGGTATCGAGCGTGGCGACGAGGCCCTGCTCGGTATCGGGCGTGACAAAGACGTCGGCCGGGCCGCCGATCTTAAACGTGGTGTGCTCGCGCATGGGCTCGCTCATCAACACGTTGTCCTCGCCGGCAACGCCAGCAAGCGCGCACAGCAGGTCCTCGTTAAAAAAGTCGTTCTCGTGCATACGAATATCCGCCTTTTGGTGGTCGTTGTCATCAATCGATTGCAATATACCCCACCCGGACGGATTTGGTGCGCTGGCGGCGATAAAACAGCCGTCTACCGGATTGGTAAAGTGTTTATCATCGAGGTAGAGGGACGGTCGCTATACTTTCAAGAGATTGCGCGAATACTCGGAAGGAGCGAGATGGGCAACAAAGTTACTCTCAAGCAGATTGCCCAGGAGGTGGGGCTTTCCCCCTCGTCGGTCTCGCTTGTTCTCAATAATCGGCCCTGCCGCATCTCGGAAGAAAACCGCAAGCTCATCAAGGAGGTCGCGGCGCGCAACCACTATGTCCCTAACCAGATCGCGCGCAGCCTGGTCATGCGCGAGTCACGCACGCTGGGCCTTATCGTTCCCAATATCGAGAGCCGCTTTTTTGCCTCGCTCGCCGGCAGCTTGGAAAAGCGCTGCCGCGAGGACGGTTACGCGCTCTTTATTACCAGCTCGGGTGGAAGTGCCGACGACGATCTTGAACTGCTGCGCCAGCTGGTGACGCGCGGCGTCGACGGCGTCTTTCTGGTGGTGGGTGACGAGTTCTCCGACGACCGCGCCCTGCGCGAAGAAGTCAGCCATCTGCCCATACCGGCGGTAATGGTCGACCGTGCCATTGAGGGGCTCGAGTGCGACAAGGTGATGTTCGACCACGAGATGGGTGGCTACATGGCTACCCGCTATCTGATCGAGCAGGGTCATCGCCGCATCGCCTGTCTGGTTAACGCGCGTCGCTCCAATACGGGTCGCAAGCGACTCGCCGGTTACGAGCGCGCGCTGCGCGAGGTGGGACTGCCCATCGACGCGCGCCTGGAGTTTGAGAGCGAATATTACATCCCGAGCGCCTACGAGGCCTCGGAGGCCGTGCTTGCAACCGATGCCACCGCCGTGTTCGCAAGCTCGGATAACATTGCCCTCGGTCTGCTCAAGCGCTTGCACGAGATGGGTAAGAGCATCCCGGGCGATATCTCGGTCGTAAGCTATGACAACTCGGCGGCCGACGTTCTCTTTGAGCCGGCGCTGACCGCGATTGAGCAGGATCCTGGTGTCCTCGCGGAGCATGCTTTTGGCTGCATGTCCAAGCGTCTTGCCGGTAGGGGCGGTAGGCGTGCCGAAGAGGTCGTTTTGGAGCCGGCGCTTATCGTTAAGGGCAGCGTGCTCGAGCTTACCGAATAAAGCTAAGCGCACTTGTTTGTTTGCATAGATTGCATGCGGAGTGTCCGCTATTTGCCGGCGGGGCCGGGGAGGCATACTTTGTTTTGAGAAGTTCGCGAAGCCCACTTCCAAAACCAAGCACCCCACCCCGGCCCTCGTCCGTGAACCCTTCCGCTGGGCGAGCCATAGACGCCGCGCACCGATGCGGTAAAGCGGCGGCTTGAAATTGGTGCTATATTCTGCTTGAGTTGTTTAATACTAGAACGGGAGGCTGATATGGGGCTGTTCAAGAAGAAAAACCCGCAGGATGCCTTTGATCCCGATGTGTTTACCATCACGGATACGATTTTGGACCCGCCGCGGTTTACTTTTTTGCCGGCTATCTACCAAGATGCCACGCGCCGCAAGTGGGCCGTGCATCAGCGCGGCGGCGAGCCGAAGATTTTTGACTATGCGGACGTGCTGCAGTGCGAGATTGTCGAGACCGGAAATCCCGAGGATGTGTCGGAGCTTAGCAATCGCGAACTAGCTCAGCAGATTTTGATTAATCCAGCTCAGGCTACCAAAAACAACGCTGCCAAGCGTAATATGTGCCTTGGTATGGGTGTCATCGTTGCCGTGCAAACCGGCGAGGATGAGATTTCGAAGCTTGAGATTCCGGTGACCGCGGGCGAAGTCAAGCGGGACTCCGGCCTATATCGGTCGTATCGGAACGTTGCAGAGCAGATCAAAGAAGCCTTCGACGCCATGGGGCGTCCGGAGCAATGATGCCCGCAGCATCAAGCGGTTGAGGAGCCGTGCCCATGCCGAGTGAACTATATGCGATTCCGCCCAAAGATCGCGCCTTTGAGGGCATTCTTTGGTATATCAATCATTATGACCTGCAGGGTGGCGACCGGCTGCCCGCCGAGCGTGTGCTCTGTGAAGAGCTGGGCGTGTCGCGCACGGCGTTGCGTGCTGCGATTACGCGCCTTATTTCGTGCGGAACTTTGGAAAGCCGCCGCGGTTCGGGCACCTATGTGTGTCCTCCCAAACCACTGAACATCTTTCAGGAAACATGGAACTATACGCAGGCGGTGGAGAGGGTTGGCTCAAAGTCGACCGCACGCCTGGTTTGGTCCAAGGTCGTGTACGCCGATATCGATCTGGCCCAAAAGGCCCAGATCGACCTGGGCATGCCGCTCTTCTGCATTCGACGTGTGCGCGTGGTTAATGGTTCCCCGGCGTCGATTGAGACGGCCCACGTCAATCTGTCTTTGTGCCCCTCGCTTCCCGATCACGATTTTGAGCAGGAAAGCCTCTACGACGTTTTGCTCAAAGAAGGGAATGTCCATGTGACGCACGGCAAGGAGCATATTTCCATCAGCCGTCTGAACGCCGACGAGGCCAAGTTGCTGGGTGCTCAGGAGGGCGCGCCGGTGTTTTACAAGGCTTCGCACGAGCGTGACGAGAACGATGGCTTTGTCGAGTATTGCAAATCCGTGATTCTGCCGACCAAATATCGTTTTGCCGATAACGGCGAGGCAGACGGCGTTGCGACGAAGGTGGGTATCGAATGGCTGATGCAGTAGAAGACTTGCCGGTTTACAAACAAATTCGCCGCTGCATTGCGGAGCGAATCGAGCGCGGCGACTACCCGACGGGCTCGATGATTCCGTCCGAAAACGAGCTGGCCGAGGAGTTTGGCACGACGCGCCTGACAATCCGAAGTGCCATGGACAAGCTGGTCAAAAGTGGCCAGATTCGTCGCGTGCAGGGCAAGGGCGCCTTTGTGGGACACAAGTGGTTTGACGAGCACGAACGCAAGGGCGGCTTCCGTCAGTCGGTTCTGGCGTCGGGCGCGACGCCGTCGGTGCGCATTCTGGCGCGCTCCAAACGCTACGCCGGCCCGTATTACGCCGACCTGTTTGGCATCGCCGAGGACGATCTGCTTTACTCGGTGCGCCGTCTCAACTGCATTGATGGGGAGCCCGTGTCGATCGAGATGACGCTGATTCCGTGTCTGCTGTTTCCGGGCATCGAAGACGTGGACATTTCGGTCTTCAGCCTGTTCGAGACCTACGACATGTTGGGGCGCAAGCCGGACAAGTCGATTGAGAAACTCGATATTGAAGCGCTGGGCGCACACGATGCGAGTTTGCTCAATCTTGAGCCGGGCGATCTGGCGCTCGTACTGGAATGCCTGACCTATGACTCGAGTGGGCAGGCGATCGAGCATGCCAAGTCTTTTAACCGCGGCGATGCCGGCGGATATACCTACAACTATTAGCGTCTAGAGCATCCTCGTGCACGGCGGGGTGCTCATTTTTTACGGACATGTGTCGCATGACCGATGAGCGGCAAAAACTGACCGTCTACCGAGAGGGGAGGATGAAATCAAAAAATCGGTATTAAAAACGGCTAACCTGTAATCGTTCACTGGTATTAAGAACCTTTGAATTGTTGAGCTTGGGGCCAAAATGTCCACAAGGTTAAGCGGCGCGACGGGGCGGCAAGCCCGTCCATTCCGTGCGACAATTCAAACTGCTCGTGAAAGGAGCGGGAATGAAGGAGACCGAGAAGATCGAGATCATGCACTTCGACCAGGAGGGCTACCTCGAGGACGGCAGGAACGTCTACGAGGCCGGCAAGCGGATGACCGCCCTGGCCGACCGCGTGCACGAGGAGGGCTACGACGCCGTCTTCCTGATGGGCGTCGGCGGCACCTGGGACGAGTTCATGCAGCTCGAGTACCTCATGAACAAGTTCGGCGACCGCGACCTCGAGGTCTACCTGATCCACGCCGCCGAGTGGAACGTCATGGGCCACAAGCGCATGACCGACAAGTCCGTCGTGCTGACCGCCTCCGAGTCCGGCACCACCCCCGAGGTGCTCGAGGCCGTCGGCAAGATGAGGGAGATGGGCGTGCGCGTCTTCGCCATGACCAACCCCGAGGGCAAGATCGGCCAGGCCGTGGGCGCCGAGAACTGCGTCATGATGGCCTCCGACCACGGCGCCGGCGGCTGCGAGAAGGGCTACTACCTCGCCGACTGCTTCGGCCTGCGCCTGCTCAACCGCCGCGGCTGCTTCCCCAAGTTCGACCTGTTCATCGAGCAGACGAAGGACGTCTGGAAGGACATGCTCGACATCCGCAAGCGCTTCGAGCCGCGCGCCGAGGAGCTCGCCAGGAAGTACGCGCTGGCCGACTACACCATGTTCATCGGCTCGGGCGCGCTGTGGGGCGAGACCATCCTGTACTCCATGTGCCTGCTCGAGGAGATGCAGTGGAAGCGCATCCGCCACATCACCTCGCACGACTTCTTCCACGGCACGCTCGAGCTGCTCGAGCCCGGCGTCCCGGTGTTCCTGTTCATGGGCGAGGACGAGTGCCGCGCCCTCGACGAGCGCGTCCGCGCCTTCCTCACCAGCGGCGTGACCGGCGACGAGGACTACGTCATCATCGACACCGCCGAGTACGCGATCCCAGGCCTGGACGACGACTTCCGCGTCATCGTGTCCCCCTGGATCCTGTCCGCGCTGACCACCGACCGCCTCGCGCGCAACTACGAGCTGGTCACCAAGCACAACCTCAAGTACCGCCGCTACTACCACCAGTTCGACTACTAGGAGCTGGCCACAGGTCCGATATCTTGGCTGGTTGATATCTCGGCCCTACACAAGGGCGCCCGCATTCGCGCGGGCGCCCTTTTTGCGTTGTGACAAGAGACTGCTGCTAACCGCTCGCCCTATGTTTCCAAATGAATACGCTGTGAGCCGTGAAGGACGATTCTCCCCGCAAACACTCTAGTATGCTAAAGTACTCAGAAGACCGGCGGAGCTATGCCGGTCTTCTGTTCTATATGAAACGCAGCATGAGGAGGCTCACCAGATGACGGCCACACCGTGGGGATTCCGGGACATATTGCCCGAGGAGGCTCAGGCGCGCGAAGAGATCGCATGTACGGTGAAGGGCTGCTTTAGGGAGCATCATTACCTGCCGGTTGAAACGCCGCTACTCGAGGACAAGGGTTCGCTCGAGGAGGGCGGGCGCATTGCGGACACGCCGTTTAAGCTCTTTGATGGCGACGGCCGCCTGTTGGTGGTCCGTCCCGACAACACGCTGCCGATCGTGCGCTTGGTTTCGACCCGCATGCGCGCTGCCGACTTGCCTCTGCGCTTACGTTACGAGGCGCCGGTGGTTCGCGAGTGTCAGCGCAATGCCGGTGGTTCGCGCCAGTTTACGCAGTTGGGCTTTGAGCTTATCGGCGCGGGCGATACCTCGGGCGATGTCGAGATTGTCTCGCTGGTCGCCGATGCCGTGCGCGAGCTGGCACTTCCCGATGCGCGCATTATCGCAGGCAGCGTGCGTCCTTTTAAGGAATTGCTCGCGGTATGCGAGGATCGTGAGCTGGCTGCCGAGGCCCTGCGCTGCGTGCATGCCAACGACTTTGTGGGCCTCGATGCTCGCGTGGCTGCCAGCGCCGAGTCCGGTGCCGTCAAGGCCGCCATTAGCGAGCTGCCGCGCCTGCACGGTGGTGCCGAGGTGCTCGACCGCGTGGACGCGCTGCTGGAGGCCGCCGGTATCGCCGCGCCGTTGACGCGCGAACTGCGTGCCCTGGTCGAGAGCCTGGCACCCGAGGACGCCCAGGTGCTGTCGTTCGACTTCTCCATCATGAACTCTTTCGATTACTACACGGGTCTGGTCTTTAAGGCCTATGCCGGCGGCTTGCCCGATCCGGTCGGCTCGGGTGGACGCTACGACTCCATCTTTACCGGTGCATTTGGCGACGGCATCGAGGTACCGGCGGCGGGCTTCGCCTTTTCGCTCGAGCGTCTGGAGGCCGCGCGTACCTCGGCCGAGGACGCCGCTTCCGATGGTGATCACGCCGCGGGCCGTGGCGCCGAGGGTCCGCTGCGCATCGCCGTGCCCAAGGGCTCGCTTAAGGCTGATACGCTCGACGTGCTCGAGGCCGCGGGCCTGGACGTCTCTGAGCTGCGTGACCCCGGCCGTCACCTGATTGTGCGCGGCCGCGACGCGCGTGCCGGCAAGGGCACGGTCGGCGATATCGAGTTTGTCATCGTGCGCCCCAGCGATGCGCCTGCCTTTGTGGGCTGCGGTGGTGCCGATTGCGGCATCTGCGGTTGGGACTCGCTTATCGAGGCCGACCTTAACCTGCTGCAGCTGGTCGATCTGGGCTACGGCCTGTGCACCTTTATCGAGGCGGAGCCCGCGTGGCGCGCCGGTCAGGCCGAGCGCAACTATGCCCGCCGCGGGTCGCTTCGCGTGGCCACCAAGTATCCGCGCATCGCGAGTGCCTGGTATGCCGAGCGAGGCGTGAACGCCGACATCGTTTCGCTGCATGGCAACATCGAGCTGGGCCCCATCGTCGGCATGGCCGATCGCATCGTGGACATTACCGCCACGGGCGCCACGCTGCGCGACAACGACCTGGTCATCACCGGTCGCATCATGGACTGCACGGCCCGCTTCTTTGTCAACCCGGGTGCCGCGCGCCTGGATCCGCGCGTGCGCAATCTGGCCGATCGCTTGGCGGCGGCCGTGAAGGACAAGCATTTTGAGCCCGTTGCGGGCTCGGCGCAATAGCGCGAGCACGCACGGGCGCCCCAACGTCTGGGCTGCGGGTCGACTGGCGCCGCCGCCCGGCCTCTCGTTTTTCGAACATAACCTCGACCGATAGGGGATACCGATATGAAGACCATCAAGCTTGCTCCCGGTGAGCGCCTCGTTACCAACCAGCTCAACCGCAAGGGCGTGCTGCCGCAAAACATCGTCGACGCCGCCCGCGAAATCGTGGCCAACGTGCGTGCCAACGGCGATGCTGCAGTGCGCGACTATTGCCAGCGCTTTGACGGCGTTGAGCTGCAGAGCTTCCGTCTGCCGCAAGAGCAGATCGATGCCGCGCTCGAAGGCCTCGATCCGGCCTTTGTCGCCGCGCTCGAGAAGGCTGCACGCCAGATTCGAGAGTTCCACCAGCGCGAGGTCGAGCAGAGTTGGTTTACCACGCGCCCGGACGGCACGATGCTCGGTGTTAAGGTGACCCCGCTCGCTGCGGCCGGCATCTACGTGCCGGGCGGTCGTGCGCAGTATCCCTCCACGGTGCTTATGAACGCCATTCCCGCCAAGGTCGCCGGCGTTAAGCGCGTGGTCATGGTGACCCCGCCGCAAAAGGGCTGCCTGATCAGTCCCTACACGCTCGCGGCCGCCAAGCTCGGCGGCGTGGACGAGATCTATATGGTGGGCGGCGCCCAGGCCGTGGCCGCGCTGGCGTACGGTACCGAGACCATTCCGCGTGTCGACAAGATTACCGGCCCGGGTAACGCCTTTGTCGCCGCTGCCAAACAGATTGTCTCGGGTGACGTGGGTATCGATATGGTCGCTGGCCCCTCCGAGGTCTGCGTGCTTGCCGATGCCACGGCCAAGCCTATGGTGGTCGCGGCCGACCTGATGGCCCAGGCCGAGCACGATCCGCTGGCAGCCTGCTATCTGGTGACCTGCGACGAGCAGTTTGCGCGCGAGGTCGAGGCGGGCATCGACATCCTGGTGGCGCAGTCGCCGCGTGCCGAGATCACGCGTGCCTCGCTCGATAACGAGGGCACCATCGTGGTGGCCGCCGACATGGCTGCCGCCGTCGAGGCGGTGAACACCGTGGCGCCCGAGCACCTGGAGCTGCACTGCAAGGACGCGATGGGCCTGCTTGGCGGCATTCGCAACGCCGGCGCCATCTTTGTGGGCGCTTGGAGCTCCGAACCGCTTGGCGATTACGTTGCCGGCCCCAACCACACGCTGCCGACCGGCGGTACGGCCATGTTCTCCAATCCGCTTTCGGTCGAAGAGTTCGTTAAGCGCTCGAGCGTCATTTGCTATACACCCGAGGGCCTGCTCTCCGACGCTCCCGCTACGCAGCGCCTGGCCGAGGCCGAGGGACTGTGGGCGCACGCGCTATCCGCCGCGCTGCGTCGCCGCGTGCTGGAGCAGGGCGAGGGTGCCGTGAGCGCCGAGTCGCTGGCCGCGGCCGACCTGACCAAGGTTGCCTGGCCGGGTGATGCCGTGGCGACGGTTGCCGAGGGCGTGGACCTGGCGGCTGCAGGCGCGGGTGGCGCCGGCGCGACCGGTGAGGAGGCCTAACATGGCCGAACTCACGCCCCGCATGAAGGAGCTCGTCCAGCCCTACTTGGCCGGCATTGAGCCCTATGATCCCAACTTTACGCCCACGCGCATCAACCTTTCGGCCAACGAGAACACCTATCCCGTGCCGGCCGGCGTGCGCGAGGCGATCGACGCGGCCCTGGCTGCCACGCCGCTCAACCGCTATCCCGATCCCATGTCCTGTGACCTGCGCGACGAGCTGGCCGCTTGGCATGGCGTGGCTCGCGAGAACATCTGCGTGGGCAACGGCGGTGACGAGCTGCTCTATAACTACCTGCTGGCGTTTGGCGGCGCGGGGCGGACCCTGCTCAACTGCCCGCCGTGCTTTAGCGAGTATGCGTTCTTTGCGTCGCTCTGCCAGACTGAAGTGCGCGATGTGTGGCGCGACCCGGCGACCTTTGAGCTCGACCAGGCGGCTATGTTCGCGGCCGCGCCCGAGTGCAACCTGGCGATCGTGACCTCGCCTAACAATCCCACGGGTGACGTGGCACCGCTCGACTTTGTCGCGGCCTTGTGCGATGCGTGCCCCGGCATGGTGATGGTCGACGAGGCCTACGTTGAGTTTGCCGACGATTCGTTTGGCGCGGCCACCACGGCGCAGGGACTTATCGCCGAGCATCCCAACCTGGTGATTCTGCATACGCTGTCCAAGGCGTTTGGCGCCGCCGGCGCGCGTCTGGGCTATGTGATCGCGGCGCCCGAGGTCATCGACGTGTTCGCGGCGATTCGCCAGATCTATTCGGTCAATGTGCTGAGCCAGGCCGCCGCGCTTGCCTGCGTGCGCGCCCGCGATGCGTACGCGCCCGTGGTGGCACAGGTCGCATCCGAACGCGAGCGCGAGCTGTGCGCCCTGCGCGCGATGGCTGCCGAGGGCATGCCCGTGGAGGCATGGCCGAGCGCGGCGAACTTTGTGCTCGTGCGCACGCCGCATGCCACGCGCGTGCGCGAGCGTCTGCGCGATGAGTATTCGATTTTGGTGCGTGACTTTAGCTACGCGCCGGGGCTCGCGGACTGTCTGCGCATTACCGTGGGCACCCCGCAGGAAAACGACGAGGTGCTGGCTGCGTTTGCCGCGCTGGTGAAGGAGGAGATGTAGATGGGCCGTTATGCCGAGGTGACCCGCAAGACGGGCGAGACCGACATTGTCGTAAAGCTCGACCTGGACGGATCTGGTGTGTGCGATATCTCGACCGGAGTGCCGTTTTTCGACCACATGCTCAACGCCTTTGGTCGTCATGGTCTGTTCGATTTGACAGTACATGCGGTAGGCGACGTGGAAGTCGACGCGCACCATACCGTTGAGGACACGGGCATTGTGCTGGGCGAGGCGTTTTGCCAGGCGCTGGGCGATAAAGCGGGTATTACGCGCTTTGCCGACGCGGCGATCGCCATGGACGAGACGCTCGTGATGGCCGCCGTGGATATCTCGGGCCGCGGGCAGGCCTACTGCGAGCTGCCCGTACCGACCGAGCGCGTGGGCACCTTTGATACCGAGCTGGCCGTCGAGTTCTTCTATGCCTTTGCGCGCGACGCCAAGCTCACGCTGCACGTGCGTGAGCTGGCGGGCGGCAACTCGCATCACATTATCGAGGCGGCCTTTAAGGCCGTGGGCCGCACGATGCGCCACGCCTGCGAGCTCGATCCCCGCGTGCAAGGCATCCCCAGCACCAAGGGATCGCTGTAACCTGCCAAAAAAGGATAGGTTTTGAATGAGATAAGGGAGGGTCGCGTGGGCGAACCGAAGATCGTGGTGGTCGACTACCACAAGGGCAACTTGTCGAGCGTCGTGCGCGGGCTTGCGCGCGCCGGCGCCGTCGCCTGCACGTCGGACGACCCGGAGCAGATCCGCAACGCCGACGGCCTGGTCATTCCGGGCGTGGGCGCGTTCTATGACGCGATCGCCTTTATGCGCCAGAGCGGCGAGGCGGACGCGGTGCTCGATGCCGTCGCCGCCGGAACTCCGCTGCTCGGCATCTGCCTGGGTCTTCAACTGTTTTTTGAGCGCGGCAACGAGGGCGTGCCTGCGGACGAGGGTGTGGTCGCCGATGGCAACGCCTCCGAGCAGGCCGGTGGCCCCTGGGTCGATGGCCTGGGTTTTATGCGCGGCTCGTGCACGCGCTTGGAATCGAGTCGCCTTAAGGTGCCGCACGTGGGCTGGGACCAGGTGCACATGACGCCCGCCGGTGCGGCCGATCCACTGCTTGCCGGTTTTGCCGAGGGTGCCAACATGTATTTCACCCACAGCTATGCGGTGGCCGACGATGCCGATGCCGCCGATGTGCTGGCGCTCACGCACTATACGCGGAGCTTCCCGTGCATCGTGCGCCACGGCAACGTGTGGGGCTGCCAGTTCCATCCCGAGAAATCCTCCGCGCTGGGTCTGCGCATCCTTAAGAACTTCGTCAACATCGTCGAGGAGGTCGGCCGATGATTCTGTTTCCCGCAATCGATTTGATCGGCGGCAAGGTCGTGCGCTTGGAGCGCGGCGACCGGAGCCGCTGCAAGGTATATTCCGACGACCCCGTGGCCGTCGCCCGCTCCTTTGCCGAGCAGGGCGCAAGCTGGGTGCATGTCGTCGACCTGTCCGCTGCCTTTGGCGAGGACGAGGACGCGTGCGCTGCCAACTCGGCAGCGATCGAGGCCATCTGCGGCGTCGATGGTCTGTCCGTGGATGTGGGCGGCGGCGTTCGCTCGCTCGCGCGCATCGACGAGCTGGCCGGCTATGGCGCTCGCCGCATTGCACTGGGTACCGTGCTGGTGACCGAGCCGGGTTTTGCCGAGGTGGCAGCCCAAGGCTTTGGTGAGCTACTGGTGGCAGACATCGCCGCGCGCGACGGCCAGGTCAAGGTGAACGGCTGGCGCGACGGCGCGGGTATGGCGCTCGACGATGCCGTGGCGCAGCTTTCCGAGCTGGGCTTTAAGCACCTGGTCTATACCGATATCGCGCGCGACGGCATGCAGACGGGCATCGATGTGGCGGCGTATCGCCATGTGGCCGAGGTCGCGGGCTTTCCCGTCGTGGCTTCGGGCGGTATCTCGACGCTCGACGACATCCGCGCGCTTGCCGCGGTGGGTGAGGGCGCGATTGAAGGTGCCATTACCGGTCGCGCGCTCTACGAGGACAACTTTACGCTGGCCCAGGCGCTGGCCGCCGCCCGAGGGGAGGAGTAGCCCATGCTTACCAAACGCGTGATTCCCTGTCTGGATGTTAAGGACGGCCGCGTGGTCAAGGGCGTCAACTTTGTGAGCCTGCGCGATGCGGGCGATCCGGTGGAGCTGGCGCGCGCCTACGACCGCGAGGGCGCGGACGAGGTCGTATTTTTGGACATTACCGCGACGAGCGACAACCGAGCGACGACCATCGAGATGGCGGCGCATGCGGCCGAGGAGCTGGCCATTCCCTATACCGTGGGCGGCGGCTTTCGCGACCTTGCGGGCATGCGTACCATGGTTGCCGCCGGTGCCGACAAGGTGTCGCTCAACTCTGCCGCCGTGCGTGACCCGTCGCTGATCAGCCAGGCTGCCGCGGCGTTTGGCAACCAGGCCGTGGTCGTGGCGATCGATGCCAAGCGCGTCGGTTTGCCCGGCGCATCTGGTGCCGACAAGTGGGAGGTCTTTACCGCGGGCGGTCGCAACGCCACGGGTATCGATGCGGTGGCGTGGGCCGAGGAGGCGGCTCGCCGCGGCGCCGGCGAGATCCTGCTCACCAGCATGGACCGCGACGGTACCAAGGCTGGCTTTGACCTGGCACTCACCCGTGCCGTGGCGCGCGCGGTGCCGATTCCCGTCATCGCGAGCGGTGGCGTGGGCACGCTCGAGCATTTTGCCGAGGGCGTGATCGAGGGCGAAGCCGACGCCGTGCTGGCGGCCAGCGTCTTTCACTTTGGAACCTCCAGCATTCGTCAGGTGAAGGAGTACATGGCCTCTCAAGGTATTCCTGTAAGATTGGATTTTTAAATGGAGCAAGTGACAACTGCGTCTGATCTTACGTACGACGCCCGCGGGCTGATTCCCTGTGTAGTTCAGCAGTATGACACTGGCGAGGTGCTTATGGTTGCTTGGATGAACGAGGAATCGGTGGGGCTGACGCTCAAGACCGGGACCACGTGGTTTTGGAGTCGCAGCCGCCAGGAGCTCTGGAACAAGGGCGCGACGAGCGGCAATATGCAGGAGGTCAAGGAACTCTGGGCCGACTGCGATAGCGATACGCTACTGGTCAAGGTCGACTCTCCGGGCCCGGCTTGCCACACCGGCAACCGTACCTGCTTCTTTAAGAAACTCGCCTAAGGCGGGCACCCTGTTGGGCGCTCGGTAAAACGGAAAGGATTGAACTATGGGTGTGCGCACCGCAAATGTTCAGGATGGAAATATCGGCGAGACGCTGACGGGTCTGGCCGAGGTGATTCACGGTCGTCGCGTTGCGTCGCCACAGGAGAGCTATACCGCTCGTCTGCTGACCGACGTCGAGGACGAGCTGCTCAAGAAGCTTGCCGAGGAGGCGAGCGAGGTCATCATGGCCTGCAAGGATAACGACCACGATCACATTCGCTACGAGGCCGGCGACCTGATTTACCATCTGCTCGTAACACTCGAACGCTACGGTATCACCCTCGGCGAACTGGCCGGCGAACTCAACGCCCGCCGCCACTAGTCATTGGGTAGTCATTGGGGACGTTCTTAAACGACTAGTCGTTTGGGACAGTCTTTGCCGACGCTGCCAAATAACATGCCCAATTACTACGATGAAACTGGATCTGCTGACCACACGTCGGTTTTGAGCAAATCGTCAACGCTTCTACCTGCGGTTTTATTTTCCGCATTAAGCCGATGGTCGGAGGTTTGCGGTTTATCGTAGTAAACGGGCGTTCTTTTTGGCGGGCGGTGTTGCACGGGCGTCGGTGGTGAGCAAAACGACCTGTTTTCCTCCGTCCCCAAGGGGTCATTTGTGAAGAGCGTCCCCAACGACTAGTCTTAGGCGAGGGGCGTGGGCTCCCATTCTCCGGTGGGGTGGGGGATGTCGAAGGTTCGATAGCCGCAGTCGTAGGCGTGGCCCTGGGCCTCGCGGATGTTCCAGCAGATATCGCAGGCGCGGTGCGCGTCCGAGCCAAAGGTGATCGGCACTTCGGCATGGGCAAAGCAGCGCAAAAGGCCGGTCGCGGGGTAGTAGTCGTCAAGCCCCTTGCGCGGCGCGGCAGTCGAGACCTCAACGCGCCGACTCGTGTCGTGTGCGCATTCTGCCATCTGCCCCCAGAACGGCGCGGGGTCAAAATCGGGTGCAAAGCCTTCCTTCGAAAAGCGCATGACCAGGTCGGGATGAGCCATCACATCAAAGTTAAGCGAGCTTTCGCAGGCGCGACACCAGTCGTCGACGTAGCGCTCCCACACGCCGCGCACGCCCAGGTTTTCCCAAACGTGCAGGTTGGTGTCATCATCGATCCAACCGCAGCTCGAATCGGGCGTGTCGGGACGAGCGACGTCCTCCGCCCCCGCCGCGCCCGCAGCGCCTGCCGCAATATCGCCTGGGTTGCCAATCCAATGCACGCTGCCCAGGCGTACCACGGCGCCTTCGGACCAGCGCTCAACCAAAGGCTCGCAACCTTCGTACCAATCGCACTCAAAGCCATAGATAAGCTCGAGCTCCGGCGCGATCCGCGCGGCAAGCTTGCGGGCGTCTTCAAAAGCCAGACGATGTGCCGGCAGGTCGCCCTCGACAACCTGCACCTCGCAATTGGAATCCATGCTGGCGGGCAGGGTGAGGTGGTCGGTTGAGACCATGACACGGCAGCCTGCCGCAGCAGCGGCGCGAACGTTGTCCTCAAACGAGGCGTGTCCGTCCGAAAACGAGGTGTGGGTATGGCAATCGACCAGCGGGCAAGCGGACATGGCGGCTCCTTTGCGTCAAGCGAATCCGCTTCATTGTAATGGCGCAGCTCTCAACACGCCGGGCACGCCGGGGGTCGAAATCGATTGGAAAGGCTGCGCGGCGCGTGCCGGCGTCGGCAACTACTTGTTTCGTGCCGCCGCGCGTTTGGCCTGCACCGTTACCATCGCGTGTCTCACGGCGGTGATGGGGCGATAGCGGATCATACGCGGTCCCGACCAGCGCATGACCTCGCGGATCTTCTCGCGCATGGCAGGCCGGTAACAATGCGAAGGACAGGCCGAGCAAAATGTCTTGGTGCCCATGTGCGGGCAGTGCTCAATGCGCGCGATGGCGTATTTTTGCAGCTCGGCGCATTCGGGGCAGAGCGTAATGGTCCGAAGGCCGAGCTTCACGCGCACGGGCTCATCGTCGCCAACCTGCTCGACCGCACGTCCGCCTCCATGATGCCCACGACACCACAGCGCAATCATCTGCGACACCATTTGGGCCTCGCGCTCACGTTTGCGTGCCAGCTCCGGTGTGTCGACCGGGCGCGCCATTAGCTCAGCCTCCCGTGCTCGACCGAAAGCGAGAAATCGGCAAAGGCGCAGGTGCTGGCACGGTGACTCACGAGCACAATGGTCTTGCCGCGGCGCTTGAGCTCGTCGATCGCCTGCATCACGGACGCCTCGTTGAGGGCATCGAGCGCGCTGGTGGGTTCGTCGAGCAAGATGAAAGGTGCGTCGTTGAGGAAGATGCGCGCAAGGCCGATGCGCTGGCGCTCGCCGCCCGAAAGCGAGTCGCCCAGCTCGGCAACGGGCGTGTCGAGTCCCTGCGGCAGACGGTCGATGAGCGTGGTGAGTGAGGCAGAGCGGCAAGCGTCGAGCAGCTCTGCATCGGTGGCGCTGGCGTGCGCGACCAGCAGATTCTCGCGTACGGTGCCGCAGAACAGATGTGTGTCCTGGGTCATATAGGCCTCGTGGCTGCGCAGGCTCGCCGTGTTGATGTGGCGGGCATCGACGCCGCTCACCGTGATGGTGCCGGCTGCGGGGTCCCAAAAGCGCATGAGCAGCTTAAGCAGCGTCGACTTGCCCGAGCCCGAGCGCCCCATGATACAGGTCATGGTGCCGGGCGCAAAGGTGCAGGCCACGTCGTCGAGGATGAGACCCGCAGCGGTGTCGTTCGCGATCCGCTTTGTGGCGCCCGCGTCCACGCCGCCCGCATAGCTAAAGCTGACATGCTCGGCTGCGGCGCCGGCAAACTCAACGTCCTGTCCGTCGGCGACCTCGACGCACTGGGGCTGCTCGTCGAGCAAATCGAGTACGCGTGCGCCCGAGGCGAGCGTCTCCTGCAGTGAGGCGCCCAGGCGGCTCACGGCCATCACCGAGCCAAACGACGACACAAAGGTAAAGACGGCGACAAACGCTGCGGCAAAGTCAATCGTTCCCGCAGCTACCAGCTGCAGCGCACGTCCGAGCATCACCAGATTGGCCGCAAGAATAAGCGCATCGGCTACGGCCTCGCTGGCCGCTTGGCGGCGCTTGAGGCGCGCGTCCACGGCGCCGACTTGCTCGGTCAGCTTGCCCAGGGCACGGCTGCGATCGGCGCCACCGGCAAACTGGATGGTCTCGCCCGCGCCGCGCAGACTGTCGAGCACAAAGGCGCCCAGCTTGCCAGCGCCCTCGCGGCTCTGGCGGCCGGTGGTGCCGCATGCCTTGGCCGAGGTCAGGGGCAGCAGCACGCCCAGGACCGCGTAGGCCACGAGCGCGATGCCCGCGAGCTCGGGGCTCACAGCCAGCAAAAAGCCCTCAAACACAACGGTGCAGACCAGGGCGATGGCGATGGGCGAGATGGTGTGCGCGTAGAAGACCTCGAGCAGCTCGATATCCGAGGTGACCAGGCTCACGAGCTCGCCCTTGCCGCGGCCCTCGAGCTTAGCGGGGGCGAGCTGGCGCAGGGCGCCAAACACCAGGTCGCGAATGTGTGCGAGTAGGCGGAACGCGATGTAGTGGTTGCAGAGCTGCTCTCCGTAATGGAGCGGTCCGCGTGCGATGCCGCAGGCGGCGCAGGCCGCGCATGCCGCGATAAGACCGAGCCCCAAGGCGTTGCGGCCCAGCGCGGCCATAAGGCCAAAGGCGCCAAAGGCCGGCACGAACGCGGCGGTGAGCATGCCAATGCTGCCCAGCGCGACGGCTAGCACAAGCCAGCCGGCAAGCGGTCGGACAAGCCCCATCATGCGCCATATGATGGACGGCGCCGAGCGACGGGTGCGGCCGGAGTCAGGCGCCGCGGTAGCGGAAGACGAGCCGGCACCGTTGAGGCCATCGGTACAGGCAGTACTGCCGCCAACAGCCTCAACCGCGCCGGCATCCTCGGCATCATCCTCCGCATACGCATATGCCGAGAGTTGCTCCTGGCTGTTCCACATGCGCGCATAGGCGCCCGCGCCCGACAGGAGCTCATCATGGGTGCCGCGCTCGGCAATGTGACCGCGTTCCAGCACCAGAATCTGATCGGCGTCCACGATTGTCGACAGGCGATGTGCCACCACGATTACGGTGTGCTCGCCGGCGAGCGATGCAATGACGTCGCCGATTGCGGCTTCGCTTGCGGCGTCCACATTGCTCGTCGCCTCGTCAAACACATAGATGGGCGAGTCGTGCAGCAGGGCGCGGGCCATGCACACGCGCTGGCGCTGGCCGCCCGAAAGGTTGGTGCCGCCCTCGTTAATCACCATGTCGAGCCCGCCGTTGGCCTGCACAAAGGCCGCCACGCGCGTGCGGCCGAGCGCGCGCAAAAGCTCGGCGTCGGTGGCGTTGGGCTGGGCGAGCAGCAGGTTGTCGCGCAGGGTGCCGGCAAACAGGTAGCCGTTGGTGGGCACCAGCGTGACGGCGCGCATGAGTGAGGTGGCCGTGGCATCGCGCAGTTCAACGCCGCCAATGCGCACGCTGCCGCGGTAGGCACCCTTGCGGCCCGAGATAATCCCCGCGAGCGTGGACTTGCCGCCGCCGCTTTCGCCCACGAGTGCCACGAGCGAGCCGTGCGCAATGGTCGCGCTGGCGCTGTCCAGCACCGTGCGGTCGCCGTAGACATAACCCACGCCGTCAAGCTCGATATCGCCGCGGCCGTCAAGCTCAACATCGCCGCGCTCGGGCTCGAGCGTATCCAAAATGCCAAACATGCGGCGCGAGGCGGCCATGCCGTTCATGGCCGTGTGGAACAGCGATCCCAGGCGGCGCATGGGCAAAAAGAACTCCTGCGACAGAAAGACGATGAGGAAGGCAGCCTCAAAGCCAATCTTGCCCGTGGCGAGCTGCAGCGCGGCTACGATAATGCCGAGCGCGGCACCCATATAGACGACCAGGTCCATAACGCAAATGGAGCGCAGCTGCATCACCAGCAGGCGCATGGTCGCTGTGCGGAAACGCTCGGACTCGGCGTTGATGCGCTTGTGCCAGTCGCGGTCGGCCTGATACACCTTAAGGGTGGTAAGACCCTGAACGGCCTCCAGGAACATGCCGCCCAGATCGACGTAGCTGCCCCAATACTCGGAACCGATCTTTTTTGCGTTGCGCATGACCATCATGATGGAGACGGGGATGACCGGAACGCAGGCGAGCAGCAGCGCGGCGGGAAGACCCGCCTGGCCCACGAGCAGTACAAACAGCGTGATGGGTGCCAAGCCGGCAAAGAAGAGCTGCGGCAGGTAACCGCCAAAGTACACCTGGAGTTGCGTGGCGCCCTCGACGCTGGTCTGGACGGCCTCGGCGGTGGGGACGGTCTCGGTGTAGGAGGGGCCGAGTGCGGTGAGCTTGTCGTAGACGAGCGAGCGCACGCGGCGGACGGCCTCGAACGCGGCCTTGTCGCCGGCGCGTTGGGCCAGGTAGATGGAGGCGGCGCGCACGATGATGGCGGCGGCGAGCGGCAAGGCCGCCTGTGCGAGGGCATCGACGGCGAGCGCGGCGGAAAGACCGTCCGTGACGATGCCGCCCAAGATGCGCGCAAGCACCCACATCACCGTGATATTTGCCATGAGCGCGATCCACTTAGACAGGACGCTTGCCATAATGTAGGGCGTTGCCTGCGGAACCAGGGAGAAGAGCCGCTTCTCGAACATGAAACCTCCTATGCCGTAACGGTGCCGGGCGGGGTCCTCGGCAGCCGCTTAGTTAGCCAAATGCAACTAGAGTATCATCGGCAGATTGGTAAGTATGCCGAGGGTAATTTTTGAACGATGAACTGCGTATAAAGTTCAAAATTGTTGAGTGCAGCGAACTTTGTGGTGGACGGAGTGCGGGCGCAATTCTGATCGTGTGCGGCCCCGCTCCAAAACGTGTACGTCAGCCTCCAAAACCGACAAAAAATGACATGTTTGGAGGCTGACGTACACGTTTAGATAGGGGCGAGGGCGGCGACGGACGAAAGTCACGCCTGCGCCACGTCCGATGTGCTAGCGTTTGGGTGAACAAAACGAGCCCGCGCGGAAAGGATCCGGACCGTATGCAATGCGATAGCACATCCCCGCTGTCTCGCGAGACCGATGCGCCCGAAACTATCGTCAAGCTGGAGTGCGACATCGATGACGCGTCGCCCGAGGTGCTCGCCTACGCCGCTGACCGCCTGCGCGAGGCCGGCGCCCGCGAGGTGCACTGGCTGTCCCTCTACTGCAAAAAGGGCCGCCCCGGATGGCAGTTGCAGGTGATCTGCTCGCACGAGGATATCGAGCGCCTACAGACGATTATCTTTTTGGAGACCACGACCAACGCCGTTCGTCGCCAGGTGATGGAACGCGTCTGCCTGCCGCGTCGTTTTGAGCAGGTAGCGACGCCTTGGGGCGAGGTGGCCGTCAAAGTAGCCACCCTGCCCGACGGCAGTGAGCGTGCGGCGCCCGAGTACGAGGACTGCGCCCGTCTTGCCCGCGAGCATAATGTGCCGCTCCAGCGCGTGATGCAGGCGGCACAAGCCCCGGCACTGCGATTTGAATAGCGCGGCCGGCGACATCCCGCGCCCAGCCCCATCAACCCCACACCGAAAGGACTCCCCATGAAATACCTCATCGCTTCCGACATTCACGGCTCGGCATACTGGACCGAGCGTCTGGTCGCCGCCATCGAATCCGAGCAGCCCGACCGCATCGTGCTGCTGGGCGACCTGCTCTACCACGGCCCGCGCAACGACCTGCCGCGCGACTACGCTCCCAAGCGCGTGATTCCGCTGCTCAACGCCCTGGCCGACCGCATCATCGCCGTCCGCGGCAACTGCGACGCCGAGGTCGACCAGATGGTGCTCGACTTCCCCGTCATGGCCGACTACGCCACGCTGTTCGACGAGACCGGCCGCGAGCTGTTCCTGACGCATGGCCACGTCTTTGGCGCTGGCATGCATAACAGCGTTGACCACGCGCCCGCGCTGCCCGAGGGCTCCGCGCTCGTCTACGGCCACACGCACATCAAGGTTAACGAGGCAAGCGAGGCGCACCCGGGCCTGTGGCTCTTCAACCCCGGCAGCGTGAGCATTCCCAAGGACGGTACGCACAGCTATGGCATCTACGAGGACGGCGCGTTCCGTCACGTGATCCTGGAGGAGGAATAACCATGGCCGAGCATATGGCTCAGCAAAATGCCGAGGGTTCGCGCGACCTGTCCACGCTGGTCGACGCGTCGGCCGAGCTGCGGCATCTGGTGCAGACCATCTGGCGCCTGCGTCAGCCCGATGGCTGCCCGTGGGACCGCGAACAGACGCATCAGAGCATTGGCAAGAACATGATCGAGGAGGCCTACGAGGCGCTCGACTGCATCGAGGCCGACGATGCCACGCATCTGCGCGAGGAGTTGGGCGACGTGCTCATGCAGGTCGTACTGCATGCGCAGATTGCGGCGGATGCCGGCGAGTTTTCGCTGGCCGATGTGGCGCGCGATATCGACGCCAAGCTCATCCGTCGTCACCCGCACGTGTTTGGCGATGCGGATGCCGACAACTCCGACGAGGTGCTCAAGATTTGGGACGAGGTCAAGCTTGCCGAGAAGGCCGCCAAAGACCAGGCCGTGGCGGCAGGCGAGGCCGCGCCCGAGGGTCTGCTCGACGGCGTGCCCACGCACCTGCCGGCGCTGATGCAGGCTCAGAAGGTGTCGCGCAAGGCGGCTGCCGTGGGCTTTGAGTGGGAGACGGTCCAGGACGTGTGGGACGAGGTCGCCGAGGAGCGTGCCGAGTTTGAGGCCGAGGCTTCCGGCTCGCCCGAGCGCGAGATGGAGTTTGGCGACCTGCTCTTTGCTCTGGTCAACGTTGCGCGCAAGGAGGGAATCGACGCCGAGAGCGCCCTGCGTGCCAGCACGGCAAAGTTCCGCCGCCGCTGGGCCGCAATGGAGCAGATGGCGGCCGACGCCCACGTTGATCTGGCCGAGCTTTCGACCCACGGCCTCAATGACCTCTGGGATGCCGCAAAGGCAGAGGAGTAAGACTGCGGGGGCGACGGGACGGACTTGTCCCATCGCCCCTATTATTTTTAAAAAAGATTGTATCCCTTGGCTAACTTAGGGCATAATGCAAAAAGTGCGATAAGGCTAACTTATGAACCTGCGCGCCACTGTAGCGTGCAAGCCGTGTCGCCAAGCATTCAACCCGTTTCCAAGTGAGAGGGAGACAACATGAGCGATATTTTGGACGTCTACGGTCGCGAGGTGCTCGACAGCCGCGGCAATCCCACTGTCGAGGTCGAGGTCGTGCTCGAGGACGGTAGCTTTGGCCGCGCAATGGTGCCTTCGGGCGCTTCGACCGGCGCCTTTGAGGCCTGCGAGCTGCGCGATGGCGACAAGGGCCGCTACCTGGGCAAGGGCGTTTCGCAGGCCGTCGAGCACGTCAATAACGAGTGCGCTAACGCCGTCGTGGGCCTCGACGCCTTCGACCAGCGCGCCGTCGATGCCGCGCTGATTGCCGCGGACGGTACCCCCAACAAGACCAAGCTCGGTGCCAACGCCATCCTGGGCGTGTCGCTGGCCGTTGCCCGCGCCGCTGCCGAGTCGGCGGGTCTTTCGCTGTACCAGTACCTGGGCGGCGTCAACGCCCATCTGCTGCCCACGCCCATGATGAACATCCTCAACGGCGGCGTGCATGCCGACAATAACGTCGACTTCCAGGAGTTCATGATCATGCCGGTGGGCGCCCCGAGCTTTGCCGAGGGTCTGCGTTGGTGCGCCGAGGTCTACCACACCCTCAAGGGCGTGCTGCACGAGGCCGGCCTGGGCGGCGGCGTGGGCGACGAGGGCGGCTTTGCGCCCAACCTCAAGACCAATGCCGAGCCGTTCGAGTACATCACCAAGGCCGTGGAGAAGGCCGGCTTTAAGCCCGGCGTCGACTTCATGTACGCCATGGACCCGGCCTCGACCGAGTTCTACAACGCCGAGACCGGCATGTACGAGCTCAAGGGCGAGGGCGTGGAGTACACGAGCGCCCAGATGGTTGATTACTGGGAGAAGCTCGTCGACACCTATCCCATCATCTCCATCGAGGACGGCATGGCCGAGGAGGACTGGGACGGCTGGGTTGAGCTCACCCGCCGCATTGGCAACAAGGTGCAGCTGGTGGGCGACGACCTGTTCGTCACCAACACCGAGCGCCTCAAGAAGGGCATCGAGCTGGGTGCCGCCAACGCGATCCTGGTCAAGGTCAACCAGATCGGCACACTCACCGAATCGCTCGAGGCCATCGAGACCGCCAAGGAGGCCGGCTATGCTTGCATCGTGAGCCACCGCTCCGGCGAGACTGAGGACTCCACGATTGCCGACCTGGTCGTGGGCGTCAACGCCGGCCAGATCAAGTCGGGCGCCCCGTGCCGCAGCGACCGTATCGCCAAGTACAACCAGCTCATCCGCATCGAGGACGAGCTCGAGGGCAGCGCGCGCTATGCCGGCAAGGCCGCGTTTTACAACATTCGCTAAACGGGCGAATTTGGCGAGGGGGAGGCTGACTCGGTTCCGTCCCGCCTTGACTGGATGCTGCAAAGCGCCATGGGCGCTGGGCCATACGGCTCAGCGCCTTTTTTATGTCGAGCAAAGGCTGGCGAAGGCGGTGCGGGCGCTCGTGCTATAACTAAAGGACTTAGCGCAAACAAACCTCAACCGCACAAGGCGCACATGGATCAGATTTACGACAACAGGTACTATTCCGCCGGTTCGCGCGAGCCGTCGCCTCGCCGTGCGCGCACGGTGCAGCTCGGTGGGTCCGCCTACGCCGGCGTCGATCGCTCCACGCAGCGCCCGACAAGTACCTCGCGCTCCAATGCTCAGGTGAATACTTCGACAGATGGACCGGTGCGCCCGGCACGTTCGTCGCATACGTCGCGCCCCTCGACTCAGGCACACGACAAATCGAGCAGGCCCTCGAACCGTTTTTCGGGCTCGGACTTTATGCGCTACGCCAACGACAACGCGGTGGTCAAGGCGATCTATGACTTTACGCATGGCTCTCTGCGCCCGCTGTTTATCGGCATTGTCGTGGCGCTGGCGCTCGTGAGCCTGTATTTCCCCGTGCGCGACCTGTACGTGGCAAAGCGTTCGAGCGATATCTTGGCCAAGCAGGTCGAGATTCGCCAGCAATACAATGATGAGCTGCAAAAAAGCGTCGACAAGCTGCTCTCGGAGGAGGGTATCAAGGACGCGGCGTCCGAGGACCTGGGCCTGGTGATGCCCGGCGAGAAGAAGATTGACGTGCTAGGCTTGGACGACGATTCGGACTCGTCGTCGAGCAAAAAGTCCTCAAACGCCAAGAAGGCCAGCGAAGTGGCCAAGGAAATCGAAGAAGTCGGCAAGGACGCGCCGTGGTACATCCAGGCGCTCGACATGCTGTTTGGGTTTAACGGCGTCGAGGGTCAGACGGTCGTGTCCAACGGCAAATAGCGCCCGGAGGGGAGCCCGCAATGACAAATTGCAAACGCTATAAGGTAGCCGCGATCGACCTGGGAACGGTGTCGTCGCGACTGGTGCTGGCGCAGGCCGAGGCCGGGGCGATCGTGGAATCGTCCAAGCATACCGAGATTACCGACCTGGGCGAGGGCGTGGACGCGACGGGCCGCTTTTGCGAGGAGGCCGTTGAGCGTGTGCTCGAAGCGTGTCGTATGTTTGTGGATGAGGCGCGTGCCTTTGGGGCCGCGTGCGTCTGCACCACGTGCACGAGTGCCGCGCGCGATGCGTCCAATGCCGCCCTGCTGCTGGACGGCCTGCGCGAGTTGGGGCTCAAACCACAGGTGATTCCGGGCGAGGTCGAGGCGCGCCTGACGTTTTTTGGCGTGGCGCACGACTTTGCCGGCGAGCGCATCATCGTCGCGGATTCGGGCGGCGGCTCCACGGAGCTCGTGACGGGCGTATACGCTCCGGAGCGCAGCGTCTTTGCGCTGGAGGGAACGCGCTCGCTGGACATCGGTTGCCGTCGCGTGACGGAGCGCTTTTTCTCCGCGTTGCCGCCCGCGGATGGCGAGCTTGCTGCCGCTGCCGCGTGGGCAGGCGAGCAGTTCGCCGCCTATTTTGAGGGCCTGCCTGTCGACTTTGAGCGCGCCGAACGCCTCGTTGCGGTGGGCGGTACCGTCACCACGCTCGTGACGCTCGTTCACGAACTGGAGCCGTACGATTCGAGCTTTGTGCACCTGCGCGAGCTTTCGATGGAGCAGGTCTCGGCCGCTATCGAGCGCATGTCCGCGCTGGACGTTACGGGCATTGCCGCGTTGCCGGGCGTGCAGCCCAAGCGCGCGGGCGTGATTCTGGCCGGCGCCGTGGTGATCCGCGAGCTTATGCGCGCCGGTGGCTACAGGGCGCTTACCGTGAGCGAGAACAGCCTGCTTGCCGGTATGGCCGCCACCATCAACGAGACCCTCGACGGTAAAACCCCCACCATCGCCTGGACCCCCAGCCTCAGCACCCTCTAACTATTCCACCGCAACTTAGAGTCCCGCCGGCGTGAAAAAGAAACGAGCCCGCATCCCTTGGGGACACGGGCTCGAACGCTTCATATGGTAGGGGCGGTGGGACTCGAACCCACAATCCTTGCGGCGAGAGATTTTAAGTCTCCTGCGTATGCCAATTCCGCCACGCCCCCGTGAGACTAGAAGTCTAGCACAAGCCGTCCGTTACGCGTTGACGGCCATCGAGTGTTGGCCCGACTTCTCCAGGAACTCCTGGAACTTGGCTTCGTCGCCCTTGTTCTGGTACTGCAGGGCCAGCAGGTACTCCAAGCGGCAGCGCTTGACCGGGTCGTCGCCGACATCCTCGAGCATGCGCTCCAGCTCGGGAATGTCGTTGTGGCGCTTGAGGATCATCGTGTCGTACATCAGCTGGCATTCGTGTGCGACTGCCTCGGCCTGGCCGCCCTCAAAACCCTTGATTTCGTGCAGCAGCTCCTTGGACTTTTTGCGGTCCTCCTGGCCAACGTAGTAGTTAAAAGCCTTGATCACCAGGTCGACGCGCTGCATCTTGGGCAGGTTGAGCCCCAACAGCAAATCGAACATCTCGTCGGCGCGCTTGTGGTCCTCGCGCAGCAGATATGAGTTCAGGCGCAGGTAGTCGCGGTTATAGCGCGGGTACAGCATGCTGGTGAGTTTGGCGTCGAGCAGGCGATCGAACTCGTCCCACTGCTTGGCGGCCATAAGCTGTTGCAGGCGCTTAAATGTGGTGCGTTTTTTGACGCTAAAAAATACCGACACGGCGATACAGATAATGACGACGGCGGTCCAGAGGGTGCGGGAATCGGGCATATTAGGGTCCTTAGTCGCTCATAAAGCGAGCGGTATGACAACACGTACTGGATGTATTATACGCAGCGCGCAAGCAAACTGGCATAAAAGCTCATCGAGGCCGAGTGACATCGCTTGCTGCGGTACACTTACCTAAAGTAAACCATGAAGGGAGACATTACCTATGAAGAAGATCGTTTTGGCTTGCGGTGCTGGCGCTGCTACTTCCACGCTCGTTGCCCAGAAGGTCGCCACCCTGCTCGACGCCAACGGTTATGCCGGCAAGTATGAGATCGTGCAGTGCGCCATCTCCGAGGCTAAGGATTACTGCGACGAGGGCGCTGACCTGCTGATCGCCACCACCGTTGCCCCCGAGGGCCTCACCTGCCCGTACGTGAGCGGCGTGCCCTTCATGACCGGCATGAACCGCGTCGCTGCCGAGAAGGCCGTTCTCGACGTCATGGCTCAGTAGGCGCTGCCTGTATGAGTGAGCAGAACGCCAATCCGGTCGAGCTCTTTGGCATGCGCGTTGCCCATGTGGGCATTAACGCCACCGACCCGGCAGACGCCCTGGAGATCGCGGAGCTGTTCTCGACGATGATGGGCCTGCCCGTCATCGAGACCCCCGTTTCGTACTTTAACGATTCGCTGGTCGAGATCATGAAGCAGAACGGTCGTGGCGCCAAGGGCCACATTGGCTTTGCCGTCAACGACATCGATGCGGCCGAGAAGTGGTTTGCCGAGCGCGGGCTCGAGGTTAACGAGGAGTCGCGCGTGCTGCTGCCCGACGGCGGCACCAAACTCGTGTACTTTAAGCGCGAGTTCGCCGGCTTTGCCGTGCACCTGTGCCGCGACTAGCGCACAAGCTGCTATAGCTAGCAAAAAGGGATAGAGCCGCATGGCCTTATCCCTTTTTTATGCCGAGGGACATCCCTACCGCGGCAGGCGAATCGTAAAGCGGCTGCCGACCCCTTCGACCGAGGTCACACCGATGACGCCGCCGTGGCTATCGACAATCCACTTGGCAATGGCGAGTCCCAGACCCGAGCCCTGCGTGCCGGCATCGCGCGCGTTGTCGGCACGGTAGAACCGCTCGAACGCGTGAGCTGCGGATTCCTGGTTCATGCCGATGCCCTCGTCCTCAACGCTTATGTCGATCGTGCCCGCGCCCGCATCCGGCGTCACGCCAAACGAGATGGATGTGCCCGCGTCCGAATACTTGGCGGCATTCTGCACGATTACGCGCAGGGCCTGCTTCACGAGCGCCACGTCGACGGGCGCGTCGCAGCGCGGGTCGCTGACAAGCGCAGCGTCAAAGGCCAGTCGATACGTGTGCTCGGTATCGATCATCTGCGATTCCTCGCATACCTCGCCGACCAGTGCAGCCAGGTTAGTATTCGCGCGCCGCAGCACGGTGCGGCCGGCATCGCCGCGTGCCAAAAACAGCAGCTGCTCCACGAGCTCCTGCATGTGCTCACTTTCGGCCTTGAGGGACGCGATGGATTCCGCCAGCACGTCCGGGTCGTCTTTGCCCCAGCGGTCGAGCATGTTTACGTAGCCCTGAATCACCGCTATGGGCGTGCGCAGCTCGTGGCTTGCATCGTTGACAAAGCGCATCTGCTGCAGCTTGGCCTCTTGCATCTGGCGCAGCAGGCGGTTGAGCGCGACCTCGATGCTTGCCAGGTCGGCGTCGCCGGTGGTGACGCTCGGCGAGTCGACGCTTGCGCGCTCGATGGCCTGCTCTAGCGTTTCCATCTTGCCGCCGGAGAGCTGCATACGGCCGAGCTCGTCCACGCGCAAGGCCAGGTCGTTGAGCGGCGCCATGGTGCGGCGCACGCGCCTCGCGCCGCCGAGCATGTTGAGCACGCTGATGACCTGCCAACCCACAACGACAAGGTAGAGAGGCCATAGCGTGACGAGGTCCTGCGCGAGGGGGAAGGTCTTGCTGGTGCGCGCAAGCTCGACGGTATAGGTGAGCGTTGTCAGGTCCCAGCCGCGCGCGGGCGTCAGCGACATGCCGTGAACGGTGGCGCCGGGAATCCAGCCTGCGGTAAACGCGCTGTCGGGCAGCGTCTGGTTGTATCCATAGACGAGGATCGCCGCCGCAATCACCATCAGCAGCAGATCGAGCCAGACGTAGCCCATCAGGCGGCGCCACATATAGCCCCAGTTGATGGCGCGAGCGATAGAGGTGACGCGCTTGGCCTCAGCGTTACGCACGGCAGACATAGCCCACCCCGCGCACGGTCTGGATGATGCGGGCACCGCCGGCGTCCTCGATCTTGGCACGCAGGTGTGCGATGTGCACGTCGACGTTGTTGGCGTCGCCCACGTATTCGTAGCCCAGCGCCTCGTGCGCGATGCGCTCGCGCGTGAGCACGGTTTCGGCATGCGCCATAAGCAGGGCGAGGACGTCGAACTCGCGGGCCGTCAGCACGATGGGCGAGCCGCCGACCGTGACTTCGCGGCGGTCGGGATCGAGCGCAACCGAGTCAACGGTAAGCGCGGCGGGGGAGGGCGTGGCAGCAGCCTGGGCCGTGTCGGTTGCCGGGGACATTGTGGCGATACCGACGGCCGTGCCGCTCGCTACGCCAGCCCTGGCGCCGGCGCCGCCAACGCCCGAAGCCGTCCGCGCGGCCTCCGAGCGCTTCAGCGCCACGCGAATCCGTGCGAACAGCTCCTCGATCGCAAACGGCTTGGTCAGGTAATCGTCGGCGCCGGCATCGAGCCCGGCAACCTTATCCATCACGGCATCGCGCGCGGTGACCATGATCACCGGCACGTCCTTGTGCTTGCGGACACGCCGCAGGACCTCCATGCCGTTGAGCTGCGGCAACAGCACATCGAGCAGAATCAGATCGTAGTCGCGCTCCAGTGCCAGGTCCACGGCGGTGCGGCCGTCGGCGGCGTGCTCCACCTGGTAGCCCTCGTGCTCCAGCTCGAGCGTCACAAAGCGGGCGATTTTCTCCTCGTCCTCTACGATCAGAATCCGTGCCATGCGTGCCCCCGTCTGCGATTACTTGTCGTCGTTCAGATTTTGCTTGATGTCGTCCGCGGCATCGGCGGCGTGATTCATAAGGTTGTTGATGCTGCCGGGCACGTCACCGTCGCTGTCGATGCGGTAACGCATGCCAAAGAACAGGCCAATCAGCATCAGCCATATCGTGGCACCCCAGGCAAACAGCGCGACGATGGGGATCAGGATGGGGATGTTGAGGATGATCGCATCGCGGCGCGTGGCGATAAACTTGGTGTCCAGGCTCAGGCGGAAGAGCTTTTTGAGGTACTCCCACACGCTGTCCATCTTCTTGGAGAAGTCGGTCTTTTCGCTCGACTTTTCATAGGCGGCCTGCGCGGCGACCATCTCGGCCGAGGGCTCATCGGCCGGCGCGGACTCGGTGGCGGCGTGCGCCGACGTGGTCTGGGTCTTGCCCTGCGACTCGAGCCAAATAATGGCATCCAGAACGTTGCCGTCAGCGGCGTCGAGCGCGGCCTTGGCATCGGTGTAGCTCACGTTGCACTTGGTGCGGATGGTTTCAACTTTTTCGAGGTCGTCCATGACCTGTCCTTTCGTTCGATGGGCGCGACGCCGGACGATCTGCCCGGGCGCGAGCGTTGCGTTCGGCGGCCTGCGCTGCGCGGCGCCGCCCTTGGTCGAACTCTATAGTGCAGGTTATAGATTAAGCGATTCTTGAGCCAAGATTAATGTTGGATGAGTTTTTGGGTGGCAGTGGGGAAGGAAGAGGTGTCCTTCTGGGTAGCTAGCGGCGAGGTCTAATACTTTTCCGAGAAGTGAACGAGCTAAAACGGACTCCCGAAGCATCGACACTTTAAGGACATCGTTTCCTGCGGTTTCGATACTGGAATCCTGCGATCTTGCCGACGAAAAATGTGGATGCTTCAGGGGTCCTAAAACAGACGTTCACTTCGCGGAAAAGTATTAGACCTCGATAGCGAGGGATGGGGTACCGGTAGCAAGCCGGCGGCAGGATTAGTTCCTGTCGCCGGCTTAAGTCGTTTCTACTGCCTATGCGCTACTCGCAGGCTTGGTCGACCACCTGGGTGACGGCCTTTTTTGCGGCTTCGAGGTCGCGCTGGGCTTGGGCGACAGCGGCCTCGGCTTGTTTCTTTGCCCCTACGACCTCGGCAAAGCGATTGATGGATTCACTGTACTCGCGCGTACGCGGGTCAAGCGCCGGCGGGACTTCGATCTCAAACAGGTCGGAGGGGCGGATGGCACGGATGCTGGCTGCTTCAGTTAATGCTTGAATCAGCTTTGCCCCGTGGCCTTCGGTAAGGTATCCAACGATTATCTCCGAAAACACCACGCGCTCATCTTCGGTCATCGTTTGGAATGACGGGCGAACGACGGTGGTGTTATGTGAGGCAACTAGATGTTGCTTCGCGTCTGCGGCACTGACCACGAGCAAGTTGGATGCGCCAGAGCGACCCAGCATTCGCGGCATGACGATATCGCCGGCGCGGAGTTCGTAGCGATCGAGGACGCTGGGGTCTACCTTTACGAATTTAGAATCCGAACCATTTTGATCATCTGCAGCATCTGCGGGCAGAAGATTGCCGTCCTGAAAATCTTGAGATGAGATCCGGCGCACCTCGACTGCGTCAATGTCGTTCGATGTCGTGCTCTCGCGGGGCATGAATGGCGCGACTCGCGTAAAAGAGTCACCGAGTGTGGCGCTGTAGTTTCGGGTGATGGCGATGAGGCTGATTTTGCCTTTTGAGAGAGAGGCGTGGTGTTGGAGCAGCTCGCGCGTGGCAAAAGTGGACGTTTCGATTGGCGTCGATCTTGACGTATCGGTATCAATGCGGGCCCAGTCAGGAGAGATAGAAAAGGTGATATCAGAGTAATACGATGTTTTAGTCACATATTGAAAACGCGGTCCGGGCTCAATTGCGCTGCGAAATGCAACGCTGCGATTTCCTGAAGACAGTATGAGGAGCGCGCTTGTCATGTAGGGCCTGGGCTCGGAAAGTGGCAAATAAACGACACTCTCGATGAGCCCTTCGCGTATCAAAATCGTGCGTGCCTGCTCAGCTTTATCAAGTAAATCGGCGGGAAGCACCACGGCTGCTTGAGTGCGGCCCGAAAGGGCGAGAGCATACAGGCACCAAATAAAAGGACCCCAGTCGCAAAAATCAAGGTAGCCAGGCTCCAAATAATCGATGAGCACGGCGCAGTCTTTTTCGACATCGCGCTTGTTTGTGCGATAGTAGTTTGATGCGTCGATAAACACTGGAGCGAGCTCACCATTACTTGTATTCTGTTTACCAGGTTCAAGCTCACAAATATCGGGCACGCCGTTACCGTTTAGGGTAAAGCACTTAGCGAGATCTTCGGCATCCACAGCGCCAGGCAGACGGACAGTGAGCAAGCGACTGTCTTGTTCCAGGTTAAGCGCGCGCGAGAGGGCGGCGGCGGTGAGGCGTGGCAATGATGATGTAGTTTCACGCATGTATAGAGCCCTTTCTTCTTAGTGGGTTTATATTAGCAGAAAAATTTGAAAATTTCTAATGACGAGAACAGCGCACTGTGCTATCCTCGAAGCAATCCAAAGCCAACTCAATAGCAATTGCTTGATGCATTCGCTTTGTAGCCTTTAGGCAAACTAAGCAATCAAGCAGGACGATTTCACTTATGAAACTACAGGTTAGATCGATAATCATCGTTCTAGCGTCAGAATATTCTAGAACCTAGAACAGACTAATCGACAAACATCTGCAACCAGATAGAAAGAAGCATTCATGAAGAAACTGGACAGTATCTACGAGGCATTCCTCAGTGCGATCGACGAGGATCTCCGTGGTATGTGCGAAGAGAACGGAAAGGCAGAGCTGCCACTTCCGTGTCCGTACTGCGGCGAGAAGAACGTCGAGCGCCTGGCTAAATCGCTCGTTGGCGTGCTGGAAGAGCGCTCGCCCGATAGTCCCGGGCTGGTGCCCGAGCAGTATCGAGCCGATGTACACGAGGCCCGCGAGCTTTTGACTGCTGCGACGCTCGCTTTGCTTCCGCTGTATTTTCCCCCGCGCGATAGCCGCATAGGCAGCGTGGCGACTGTGGTGAGTATGTTTAGGCACGGGCGTACTGCGGGCTTTAAATCGGCTGGTGTTCTCTTGTTCGAGGAAGTTGCGACAGGGATGAAGTACAGCACTAAGCAGGGCGCCTATATCCCGTCCTCCTTCGTGCGCCACACCGATGGCAGAAAGCCATGCGACCGGCTGCACCGCGATGGATCGCGTGGCTTTACGGCGGATGAAGATGATGCCGTCATGTTCTATAAGCGCTACCTCAAGGTGCAACGACGTGTGTTCGATACGAGTCCGCGTTTCAACTTTGAGCTATGCGTCAAACGCCCGTTTGAGGCACTTTTGGACGAACGACACACTTTTTATTACATGGAGGAAAAGATGGAAATCGATTTGACCAACAAGGTACACGGACTCGAAGATCGCTATCTCCTCAATATCAAGCAACATAAAGATTACGACCTGCTTGACAAGCTGATGATCCATGCACTGCTTGCGTACCTGGGCGACACAACGGTCTCAACTGCTGCTCGCGAGAGTTATCTGGCGCAGGCCGAGCGCCTGATCGGCCACGCGACCAAGTCGCCGCGATCGGCCCAGTTCAATGAGGACGACGGTGCCGATCGCATTGCCTAACAACCGCCAACACCACGCACAAGAAAGGAGCCACATCATGTCAGTCATCAAGATGTTCGGCTACGAGACAGCGCAACAAACGGAGTATCAGACCAAGAAGTGGGCGACTAGGGAGGAGATGCAGACGTTGTCGTCCGGCGATGAGCAGCGCGATGTGATCCTGGCTAAGGGTGCCACGGTGGCGTTCTACGAGGACGACAAACATTGGGAGACGAGTGTGTCCAACAATGTCTTTGCCTTTGGAGGTACCGGCAGCGGCAAAACGGCGAGTTTCATTTTGCCCAACCTGCTCAATCACCACGAATGCTGTTATGTGGTCACAGACACCAAGGGTGAGCTGCTGCGCCGTACGGGGAAAGGCTTTGAAGAGGACGGCTACGAGGTAACGGTTCTCGATACTGTTAATCCCGAGCAGTCGGCCGGATACGACCCTCTGCGTTACGTGATGGATGTCGAGGATATCCCCACCACGGTGGCGGCAATCATGGAGGGGGTCGATCCTGACGGTCGTAGCCGTAGGTATGATCCGTTCTGGGATAACGCGAGCGACCTGCTGCTTCGAGCGATTGTTGGAATCCTGTATCTCCTGGAGTGCCTTGCCGGCACCCTTGCGCCGGGCGAGGACCCCAATGCTTCGCGCCGCTACCTTAAGATGAACAACGTCTTTAAGCTGGCCGCGCTCATCAAAGTCACGGGAGATGGCGAGGGGCGATTCCCGTTGGACTACCTTGTGGAGGAGGTGGAGTCCAAGGAGTTTCTCGATAAGTATGGGACGGTGAACGCAGACCTGTACGGCGTTGAGCAGTATCGCGATTTTCGAGGTGCGGCCGATAGGACGCTTAAGAGTATTCTGATCACGCTCAATGCAACCATCTCGCGGCTCAAGACGCCTCAGCTCATGCGCGTTTTTGAAAATGACGAGATGCGTCTTGATCGTATCGACGAGGGCAAGCGCGTGATCGATCTTAAGGTGAGCGACAACGACTCGGCCAATGCATGGCTTGCGAACGTTGCCCTTAAGCAGCTGTTTAACCTTGCCCAGCGCCGTGCCGATGCCAGCCCCAGCGGTCATTTGCAGCGTCGCGTGCAGTTTGTGCTCGATGAGTTTCCCAATGTGGGACGCATCCCCGATTTTGAGCGCAGCATTGCGACCGTGCGCAGTCGCGGCATTAGCTTTTTGATGTGCGCACAATCGCTGAGCCAGCTCGATGGCGTATACGGCAAATCCACGGCGCTTACCATCCTCGATAACTGCGACAGCTTGGTTTATATGGGTGGTGGCAGCAACATCGCGACGCAGAACTACATAAGCGAACTGTGTGGCGAGTCGGTTTTGGGCACCAAGTACGTGGGTGCCGAGCGCACTGCCGTAGATGTGCGCGGTTACGTGATGACCCCGGGCGAGGTGGGGCTTATGCCTCGCACCGATTGCCTGGTCAAGGTGACTGGCATGCGTCCCTTCCGCGCCAAGAAGTACTTTTGCGACGACCATCCCAATGCCGCCAAGTGGCTGACGGATTAGCCCTTGCGGCCTCGCGCATTCCGACCTGTATTTTGGCCGCATGGCGTCGTTTGCCATGAGCCGTGCGGCCAGTTCCCTTTATCGATCCCATCCAGAAAGGAATTAACCATGCCCGTTATGTACCGTGAGCCCAGCATCATCAAGAAGTCCAAGGACGGCCGCGTTGCCGCCGTCGATATGGCAAGCGAGCTGCTTAACAGCCGCGTGCTGCTGTTGGAGGGCGAGGTCAACGATGTGACCTGCAACGGCCTCATCAAGTCCATGCTGGTGCTGGAACACCAAAGTGCGACTGAACCCATCACCCTCATCATCAACAGTCCGGGCGGTAGCGTTACGGCGGGGCTGGCGCTCATCGACACTATGCAGTCGCTCGATTGCCCCGTGATCACGGTAGGCGAGGGCGTTGTGGCCTCGATGGCCGCGGTGATCCTGGCCTGCGGCGACCACCGCCAGGTGTACCGCCACACGCAGGTGCTCATCCACCAGCTGATGGGTGGCACGGGGATGGCGCAGCAGACCGATATCGAGATTGCGGCGCAGCATACGGCGGCCATGCGTGCCGAGCTGGACGAGCTGCTGGCCGAGCACGGCAGCCTGAGCGCTCAGGAGTTCCACGAGCTCACCGAGCGTGACTGCTGGTGCAACGCCAAGCGCGCCTTGGAGTTGGGCCTGGTGGACGAGGTAATTGCGCCGAGCAGGAAGGGGCTCTAGCGGGGCGTATGCCTTGCAAGCGCGTTGAGCAGGGCGAACGATCGCGTGGTTTTACTGCCAGAAAGAGGTTGAACATGAGCAGGATTTGGGATGTCGATGGTATTGAGTGGGAAGACTTGCCCACCGTGAGCGACTTGCTGTGCGCTGCGGACACAAAGATCCTGGCGCGCGAGGTTGCTCTGCGATACGGGGGCAAGCCGGACGGTCGTGGCCGTGGCGATAGCGAGCGCAATCTAAAGCGCGTCCGCCGCAAGGTCAAAAAGCTGCGGAAGATTGACCCCGAGCCCAACGACAAGATTATTTTGCTGCCCAAACATGTCATCAACCGCCGCGATGCGGGCCGCGGCTTTGGCTATTACGACGTGGAGCCGTGCGCCTTTACGCGCGGTGGTGTGCAAAAGTCAGGGGAGGGCGCGTGTGCTGAAGTGTATCCGTGGGAACTGTTCCTGCTCAACGAGGAGCCTGCAAGCGTCATTCTGGGCTATCGCGTATGGCTCGGCGGCGAATGGGACCTGTGCGAGCGCTATCGTTTTTTGGCTGTGGTGTGCGCCGGCGTGCTGCATCGCATCCGCGAGCAAAAGGAGCTGCGCAAGTGCCTCGAGGAGGACGATGCGGCCTGTGATATGGACGAGGACGAGGCAATCGAAGGGGTTCGCAATGACGTGCTGTATCCCGAGGAAGTAATCAGCGCAAAGATTGGCGGCTATTGGGATACGAGTCTGGGGCTCGATCTGCCCTGGAAGGACGAGCATTTCGAGACCTGCGTACGGATCGACAGGGCAATCGATGACCTGTTTACCGAGGAGACGAAGCGCAATGCCGAGGTGCTTGGGAGGAAGCTCGAGCGGGGGTATGAAAAACGCGGGGAAGCGCCGTCGTGCATACCTTTCACCGATGAATGAGAAAGGGTGGCGATCGTGATTTCCTCCGGGTTTATCCTGGACCTGTTAAGTGAGCGGTGCGCGGGCGAGGAGCAATCATGACTGGTCGTGGAGACAAATGGTCGAGGGAAGAAACCCTTGTGGCTCTGTTTCTGCACCTCGCCCTACCATCAAAAATGGTTGATGATACAAGCGAAGATGTCCAAGCGTTAGCTAAGGCCATTGGCAGAACGCCGGGCGCGGTTGCTCTAAAAATCTGGAATCTTGCATCTTTCGATGAGCGGTGACGTGCTCGTGGCAAGGTCGGAATGACCCATGCAAGCAAAATGGACAAGATGGTTTGGGCCGAGTATTCCTCTGCTGGTGATGAGCTTGTCGAGGAAGCAACCGAGGTTTTCCTCAATCGTTTCGATTTTGAAGAACCGCTAAGCGATGAGTTGAAGAGACGATTGGCTTTGATTTGTCAGAGGGCAAGGAGCGCGAAGCAATCGTTTCGATGCGGGTGAACCAGAAGTTCTTTCGGAATACCTTGCTCGTCAATTACAATTCAAGATGCAGTTTGACGGGGTTAACGAACAAGGCGCTGTTGGTCGCCAGCCATATCAAGCCCCGGGCAGTCTCTGATCCAAAGACGGAGCGACTTGCGCCCGACAACGGCTTGCTTTTGAACGCATTGCACGATAAAGCGTTCGATCGGGGACTAATCACCATTACGAAGGACCTAAAGATGGTGGTGTCCGGTGTGGTCGGGCACGAAACACCTGAGGACGAGTATTTGTGACGCTACAACAGAGATTCGATTACGCTTCCGAAGCGATTCGCCCCACGAGCTGAGTTCATTGAGTACCACAATGACTTGGTGTTTAAGGGGTGGAAGGAGGTGCCCTGATTTCAAATCAAAATGCTGCGGATACGGGAGCGCGCGCTCAGACGCCATTGGAGTCCATGTTGTTGCACGGGATAGTCTGAGGTATTGTCATGATGGTTTTGCCGATTGGCCTCTGAATTTCTCGGCACCGCTATCGTTTTGTCAAAAGCGGAAGCGGTGCCGGTTCGCATGGTCAACAATGTACATGTCGGGAGATGCCGCGGGCGAAGGCCCTTACCGTCTCTCATTTATAGTATTCGAGCGGTTCTTGTAGCGAAACATCCAGCGCTGCACGCTTTAGCGGTTCCGCTCTTATTTTGTACAGTTTTTCAATCAATATGTCGCGACGTACTCCATAGTGAATCTCGCTATGGCAATTGGGACAGAGACAGATTAAATTCGCTTGGACATCAAGTGAATGATTGAAATATGCTTGTGCGTTCATTGGTATTAGGCGATGGACCTCTACAAAGGGCATCTCATCTCCTTTTCTGGGAAAACGGGGATGATCGTGAGCTAACTCACAGCAATAGTGGCACTTTATGCGCGCCATCTCCTTTTGTGCATCATTAACTGTCCATTGCTGCGTTGTTATGGATTTTGATCTTGGCATAGGTTTCGATCCATCGATTTCCGCGGCCAAGGGTTGACCGTGGTGGATATCGCTCATGACGGTGCTGCCAGTCTTTTTGGCGCTTTAATATCCTGAAAAGCAATTGCTCCAGGCAATTCGGTTGGGTAAAGCTCGATTTTCTCGAAAAGGCTGTCAGATCCCTCCTTTTCTGCAATCAGGTTAAGCTGCTTGCAGATGAGTTCTTGGCGGGGAGGGCACGCAATTTCAACTTGATTAAAAAGACGTGTGATAGAGCCGCATCCAATTGCTATCTGAGTCATGCGGGCATTTCCGCCTCCTGATCGCTGGCGATCACCATCGTTGATCCGCGACTCACCACTTTTGAGCAGAGAGAGTGCGGTGTTTATCAAGCTACAGATTTTCATGACGGTGTCATTCGATGCTCCACCATTTGGAATGTCCAACCTGATGGCGGCGCCCGCATTGTTTTTTCGATCAAATGACTTTTCCATCAAGAACACCGGAAAGAAGCGCTGATGCATATGCTTTAGATTCGTCTTCATCTCGATTGAGGGCTTTTTCTACAAAATGGAGCAAGTCACTAAATTCGAATGGGTTTTGAAACAAAAGAGTGGCTATAAAGCCAGACGGATGGCGAGTAACTGGTCTAAAGGCATATTTGTAGCCGGATTGCTTCAGAATTCTTTCGATTGCGACGTTATATTCAGTCCGTGAACTCTCATTGGGGAGGCCGTTTTTGTTGCAGCGAAAAGAAATGGACCAGCTATTGTGCTGCCCGATTTTCCTATAATTGTCAGAGTTGATTAATATGCCCCCAATAATGAAAAAATCAGTCAGGGTTGCACCGAATAAGCCGGTGAGAGGGTTCAAAGCAACAGCGGAAGCAGAGTGCAAATCGTTATTCTCCATGCAAATCACCTGACAAACTCTAGAGTATGGTCGTTGAGATAGTGGGGTAAGGCGTTTTTACCCACATATTGTCTATTATTAATTTCAGATATAATTCGCAATTAGCCTGCATGGCGATTCGAGATGGCCGCGGATAATAAAAAGATGGCTTTTCTAAACAAATCAACGAAATAGGGTTGGCAGTTCTTTCAACCATCTATAAGATATTTTTTCTGCTATTTCGTGTTAATTTACGTTATTTTTGGTAGCGCGCAGAGATGTGGTGTAAGAGGCGGGGCATGCCCCGCCTCTTCTCTTTCTTGAAAGGGAGGGGACACCGC
>NZ_WWSY01000001.1 GCF_009876115.1 Collinsella aerofaciens
AGCATGTCCCGGAAGGGCAACTGCATCGACAACGGCGCGACGGAGCAGGTGTTCGGCCATATGAAGGACGAGTTCTTTCGCGGAAGAAAATGGCCTTGCTTCGAAGACTTCAAGAGAGACCTGGACGAATACATCATCCATTGGAACACGAGAAGGAGGCAGGTTAAACTGAAGGGACTGACCCCGGAGGAATTCCGGAATCAGTCCCTATGTGCGGCGTAGGCCGCTTATTAGCCCGTCCAAGAATTGGGGCGCAGTTCATATGAGCTGCGGGGTTTTCTTGTGCCTCCGATGCGAAATAAATCGCTCAGATATTACTGATAATCGACGACGTCGATCCAGTTCTTCAGGAACTCATCGTTCACGTTGCGCTTACGAGCGAGCTCGGAAGCGGCGACGATGCTCGTCCACTGACGCACGACCTGCATGGGCATGTCGGCGCGGTCGCAGTAGAGCTCCAGGTAGGCCTCAGCCTGATCCTTGCTGTTGAGGGCGAAGAGCAGGTAGGTGGTGGCAACGTCGGCAGCAGGGGAGCCCTGGGTGGCGTGTGCCCAGTCGCACACATAGAGCTGGCCGTCGTCGCCGACGATGACGTTGGAGGGGTTGAAGTCGCCGTGGCAGACCTTGAACTCCTTGGTCATGCCGTCCAGACGCTCCTGAAGGTTGTAGCGCGTGGTGGCATTGAGCTGATCAAGGCTGTCGATCATGCGGGCGAACTTGTCGCGCTGACGGTTGAGCAGCGGGGAGGTGTAGCCGTGGATCTCGATCTGGAGGTCGACGAACATCTCGAGATACTCACCAAAGCGCTGGGGCTCGGCAGTCATCTTCTCGGCAAGGGTGGTGCCCGGAACCTTCTCGGTCACGAGCGCCCAGCCGTTGGCGTTCTCGAGCTGGGAAACCTCGAGAGCCTTGGGGCTGCGGATGCCGCACTCATTGATGCGGGCAAGATTCAAAGCCTCGTTGAACACGTCGGAGACAGGCTTGGTCTCGTTAAAGACCTTGACGATCTTGTCGCCCAGGTCGTAAACGACCTTGTTGCCACGGCGGACGAGCTCGGTCTTGGAATCGGGTAGCAGCATGGTTGCATCCTTTCAACGATGCGATAGAAGCGACGGCGGGGGTGTGTGAAACACCCGTGCACCCCCGCCGTTAAAAACCGTGCTAAAACTAGCAGACGGCGTAATCCTGAGGCTCGCGGCCGTAGTAGGCGTCCAGGTAGAGCTCCTTGATCTCGCTCATGAGCGGGTAGCGAGGGTTGGCGCCGGTGCACTGGTCGTTGAATGCCTGCTCGGTCATCTCGTCGAGGGTGTCGAGGAAGTACTGCTCGTCAACACCGTAGTCGGCGATGGTCTTCTTGACGCCGATGAAGTCCTTGAGCTCCTCGAGCTTCGTGATGAAGTTCTCGAAGACCTCCTTGTCGTCCTTGCCCTCGATGCCGCAGTACTTGGCCATCTCGGCGTAGTTGTGCAGCGCGTTGGGGTAAGGATACTGGGAGAAGGTGCCCATCTTGACGGGAGCCTCGGCGGCGTTGTAGCGCATAACGCGGGTCAGGATGACGGCGTTGGCGAGGCCGTGGGGCAGGTGATGGAAGGCGCCGAGCTTGTGAGCCATGGAGTGGTTGAGGCCCAGGAAGGCGTTGGCGAAGGCCATACCGGCCATGCAAGAGGCGTTGTGCATCTCCTCGCGGGCATGCGGGTCCTTGGCGCCGTTCGTGAAGCTGGAGGGCAGGTTCTCGAAGACGAGCTTAGCAGCGCGCTCGGAGAGGCCCTTGGTGTAGTCGGAAGCCATGATGGAGACGTAGGACTCGATGGCGTGGGTCATGACGTCGATGCCGGAGGCAGCGGTCAGGCCGCGCGGGGCGGTCATGCAGTTGTCGGCGTCGACGATAGCCATGTTGGGGAGCAGCGCGTAGTCGGCGAGCGGCCACTTGATGCCGGTCTCCTTGTCGGTGATGATGGCGAACGGCGTGCACTCGGAGCCGGTACCCGAAGAGGTCGGGACGGCGACGAAGTAGGCCTTCTTGCCCATCTCGGGGAAAGTGAAGATACGCTTGCGGATGTCCATGAAGTCCATGGCCATGTCCTCAAACTTGCACTCGGGGTGCTCGTACATCATCCACATGATCTTGCCGGCGTCCATAGCGGAGCCACCGCCGACGGCGATGATCACGTCAGGCTCAAAGAGAGCCATCTGCTTGGCGCCGCGACGTGCGCACTGCAGCGACGGATCGGGCTCGACGTCGTAGAAGCAGTCGTGGGCGATGCCCATCTCGTCGAGCTTGGCCTCGATGGCGCGGGTGTTGCCATTCTTGAAGAGGAACTGGTCGGTGACGATGAAGGCGCGCTTCTTGCCCATGACGGTACCGAGCTCGTCGAGGGCGACGGGCGTGGAACCCTTCTTGAAGTAGACCTTCTCGGGAGCGCGGAACCACAGCATGTTCTCACGGCGCTCGGCCACAGTCTTAACGTTGATCAAGTGCTTCACCCCAACGTTCTCGGAGACGGAGTTGCCGCCCCAGGAGCCGCAGCCCAGGGTCAGAGACGGCTTCATGCCAAAGTTGTACAGGTCACCGATGCCGCCGTGCGAGGACGGGGTGTTGATGACGATGCGGCAGGCCTTCATGACGTGCTCGAACAGACTGATCTTCTCGGCCTGGGCGGGGTGCACGTACAGAGAGGCGGTGTGGCCCGGGCCACCGGCGAGCACCAGGTGCTCGGCCTTGTCGACGGCCTCCTGGAAGTCCTTGGCGTGATACATGGCCAGGACCGGGGAGAGCTTCTCGTGGGAGAACTCCTCCTTGGCGGGGTCGGTGGAGGTGACCTCGGCGATCAGGATCTTGGTCTTGGCGGGAACCTCGATGCCGGCGAGCTCGGCGATCTTGGCGGCAGCCATGCCGGGAATGCGGTGATCGAGGGCGCCGTTCTTGAACATGGCGGCACGCAGGGCCTCCATCTCGGCACCCTGCTTGACGAAGTAGCAGCCGCGCTTCTGGAACTCGGCCTTAACCTGGTCATAGATGGTGTCGATGACGGTCACGGACTGCTCGGAAGCGCAGATCATGCCGTTGTCGAAGGTCTTGGAGTGGATGATGGAGTTGACGGCGAGCAGCACGTCGGCGGTGTCGTCGATGACGACCGGGGTGTTACCGGCGCCAACGCCCAGGGCGGGCTTGCCCGAGGAGTAGGCGGCCTTGACCATGCCCGGGCCACCGGTGGCGAGGATGATGTCGACGTCGCGCATGACCATGTTGGTCAGCTCGATGGAGGGGACATCGACCCAGCCGATGATGCCCTCGGGGGCGCCGGCCTTGACGGCGGCGTCAAGCACGAGCTTGGCGGCGGCGATGGTGCACTTGGCGGCAGCCGGGTGCGGGGAGATGATGATGGCGTTGCGGGTCTTCAGGCTGATCAGCGTCTTGAAGATCGCAGTGGAGGTGGGGTTGGTCGTCGGGATGACGGCGCCCACGATACCGATGGGCTCGGCGATCTTGGTGATGCCGTAGGCCTCGTCGCGCTCCAGGACACCACAGGTCTTGGTGTTCTTGTAAGCGTTGTAGATGTACTCTGCGGCGTAGTGGTTCTTGATGACCTTGTCCTCAAGAACGCCGCGGCCGGTCTCCTCGATGGCCATCTTCGCCAACGGGATACGAGCCTTGTTGGCGGCCATGGCGGCCTCATAGAAGATCTTGTCGACCTGCTCCTGCGTGTACGTAGCAAAAAGCGCCTGGGCCTCTCGCATCTGAGCGAGCTTAGCCTCAAGCGCCTCTACGTTGTCCACAATTGCGGGAGTAGTGTTTTCCGGTGACTTTTTCACCATTTGTGTCTCCTTGCGATCGGAGATTTACCCTACGTGTTGCATGATAGCAAGAAATTATTCGGCGAACGGTAAGATTCCCGTAAAAGGCATACTAAAACGCTTCAATAAACTGAAGCGTTTCAACTTATTATCTGCCTGCTGCATCGCCCCGCTCATTGGGGACAGACTTACATGAGTATTTCAATGGGAAAACGGGGAGAACGGGGCACCTGTTTGACAATCGCTATTCGCGGGTCGCGGTTGAGTCGGACACGCAGGCGGTGCAGCTGCTCGACTATATTCATCTCAATCCCGTGAAAGGTGTGCGCGACTCCCTTGAGGCGTACCGCTGGTCAAGCTACAAGGCATATCAGCTGGGCTATGATTCCTTTGACATCTGCAAACACTCATGTAAGTCTGTCCCCAATGAGTGCAAAAAGGCGCCCTCCGTGGGGGGAGGACGCCTTTGGTAAGTTCTATATGAACGCGAGGTCTTTGACCCGGAGAGTCCGAGGTACTTGTTGGTAAGACCTTATTTAGGAGCGCGCAACCTTGCCGGACTTGAGGCAGGTGGAGCAAACGTTCATCTTGCGACGGTGACCATCGACGACGACGTAAACGCGCTGGATGTTGGGGCGGAACTTACGGTTGGTGACGCGGTGAGAGTGGCTGATGGAGCGACCGGCAACGGGGTGCTTACCGCAAACTTCGCAAACTTTGGACATAACTGACCCTCCTTGGGCGACAAACGAACATGTCGCGTTAACAAACAAGCCTGAACTATAGCACAGAAGCAGCTCCCTGTGCGTAATCTACACAGAGATATTCCTCTTTTGGCGATAGTGCTCACGCCACGGCCCTGGACGTAGATCCGATTTGCGTGCAGCAGAGGGGATTATGCCAGCTCGTGCGTGCGTTTTCAAGCTCGTCCCACAAATATATATAGGTTTATGGAGCATTGGGCTCCGTTTACGGATTGTTCTGTATTTATGCTCGCAATTAAGCTCGAGGTTGGCTACACTATCCCTTGACCATTAAAGGGGTACGAGATACCCACATGGAATTACATAGCTGCCAAAGAGCAGCCCTTCCTGTGGGTGTCTGGTCCGCTTTAAGCGGTCGGGCATCTATTTTTTTGACTGTGTCAGCAGTCAAGACATGTGAGGAAGGAGATCGATGGGCACGACTTCCCCCAAGGCGGTCATCATGGACGAGACCGCCGTCAATCGAGCGATGACCCGCATCGCGCACGAGATTCTCGAGCGCAACGAGGGCTGTGAAGACCTCGCTCTGGTCGGCATCGTCACGCGCGGCGACCTTCTGGCAAAGAAGCTCGCCGAGGAGATCAAGGAGATCGAGGGCGTCGACGTTCCGCTCGGCAGCCTGGACATCAGCTTCTACCGCGATGACTATGCGACCAATTTCGCTCCCGCGATCCACGCTACCAACATTCCCTTCAGCGTCGACGGCAAGCGCGTCGTGCTGGTGGACGACATCCTGTATACGGGCCGTACTATCCGCGCCGCTCTGGATGCCGTCATGGACCTGGGCCGTCCGAGCCGCATCGAGCTGGCAGTTCTCGTTGACCGCGGTCACCGTGAGCTCCCCATCTCGCCGGACTTTGTCGGCAAGAACGTTCCCTCGTCGCATGAGGAGAACGTGCACCTATATATGAAGGAAGTCGACGGCCACACCGCCGTCGAGATTAACGACGTCGCGCCGGGTTCCCACGTGGGCTCCGCGCCGCTGGGAGGTGAGTAGTACCGTGGCGTTCAACCATAAGCACCTGATCGACATTACCGAGTACTCCGAAGAGGACATCAAGCTCATCCTCGAGACCGCCAAGGCGTTCTCTGAGGTCAACGAGCGTGCGATCAAGAAGGTCCCCACGCTCAAGGGCAAGACCATCGTCAACATGTTCAACGAGCCCTCGACGCGCACCCGCAGCTCCTTCGAGCTCGCCGAGAAGCGCCTTTCGGCCGACAGCCTCAACTTTGGCGGCTCCTCGACCTCCACGGTCAAGGGCGAGAGCCTCGTCGACACCGTCGAGACCCTCAACGCCTACAAGATTGATTGCATCGTCGTTCGCGATAAGCACGCCGGTGCTCCCTACATCGTCACGCAGAACTCGCCCGCGAGCGTCATCTGCGCCGGCGACGGCAAGCACAACCACCCCACGCAGGCCCTGCTCGACCTGTACACCATCTGGGAGCACAAGGGTGACTTCCACGGTCTGAAGGTCGCCGTCGTCGGCGATATCGCGCACTCCCGCGTGTGCGGCTCGCTGATCCCCGCACTTAAGATCATGGGCTGCGAGACCTACGCCGTCGCCCCCGGCACGCTGCTGCCGCCGGCGCCCGAGGTCCTGGGCTGCGACCACGTGACGAGCGACCTCGATTCCGTCCTGCCCGAGCTGGACGTCGTCTACATGTTGCGCGTGCAGCAGGAGCGCCTCGAGGGCGCACCGTTCCCCACGATTCGCGAGTACCACAAGCTCTTCGGTCTGACCAAGGACCGCGAGAAGCTCATGAAGCCCGATGCGATTATCTGCCACCCGGGCCCCATCAACCGCGGCGTTGAGTTCGACTCCTATATGGCCGACCACCCGCAACGCTCCGTCATCCTGGAGCAGGTCTACGCCGGTATCTGCGTGCGTATGGCTATCCTGTATCTGCTGCTTGGAGGTGCCGATAATGGCCTTGCTTCTTAAGAATGCCCACGTCGTCGATCCGTCCGTCGAGCTTGACGGTGTCGTCGACGTCCTGATCGACGGTGACAAGATCGCCGAGGTCGGCGAGAACCTCGCCGCCGAGGGAGCCGAGGTCCGCGACCTTTCCGGCAAGTATCTCGTCCCCGGCCTGGTGGATATGCACGTGCATCTGCGCGAGCCTGGCTACGAGGTCAAAGAGGACATCGAGAGCGGCACCCGCGCTGCTGCCAAGGGCGGCTTCACCGGCGTGTGCGCCATGCCCAACACCGATCCCGTCACCGATAACGGCACCGTCGTGGAGTTCGTCAAGTCCCGCGCTGCCGAGGTCGGCCACTGCCGCGTCTATCCGTCGGGCGCCATGACCCGCGGTCTTAAGGGCGAGGCCATGTCCGAGATGGGCGATATGGTCGCCCACGGCGCCGTCGCCTTCACCGACGATGGTCGTGGCGTGCAGGGCGCGGGCATGCTCCGTCGCTGCATGGACTACGGCAAGATGTTCGGCAAGGTCTTTATGAGCCACTGCCAGGACGAAGATCTGGTCGGCCACGGCCAGATCAACGAGGGCAAGGTCTCGACCCGTCTGGCCCTCGAGGGTTGGCCGGCCGCCGGCGAGGAGCTTCAGATTGCCCGCGACATCGAGATTGCCAAGCTGACCGGTGCCAAGCTGCACATCCAGCACATCTCCACCGCTCATGGCCTGGAGCTCGTGCGTGCCGGTAAGTCTGCCGGTGTCCAGGTGACCTGCGAGGCCACCCCGCACCACATGTTCCTGACCGAGAACGACCTGGACGAGACCTACAACACCTCGCTCAAGGTCAATCCGCCGCTGCGCACCGACGAGGATGCCGAGGCCATCCGTCAGGGTGTCATCGACGGTACCGTCGACGCTATCGTTACCGACCACGCTCCCCACACCCCGTGGGAGAAGGCCCGCGAGTTCGAGCTCGCGCCCTTTGGAATGATTGGCCTCGAGACTTCGCTGTCGCTCGTGCTCACTGAGCTGGTCAACACGGGCAAGATGAGCGTGAGCCGCATGGTCGAGCTCATGGCCATCAAGCCGCGTGAGATTCTGGGCCTCGATCAGGTTCAGGTCAAGGCGGGCTCTGTCGCCGACCTGACCGTGTTCGACCCCTCCGCAACCTGGACGGTTGGCGAGGACGGTTACGAGTCGCGCGCCGAGAACTCCGGTTTTGCCGGCCGCACGCTCACCGGTCGTGCCACCGATGTATTTGTCGGTGGCAAGCAGACGCTCGCCGACGGCTGCATCTGCTAGCATAGCCTTATCGCTTTTGTGCGCGGCGCCCTTGCGGTGCCGCGCTTTCTGTTCGTTTAGACCATGCAGCCGCATGGGGGATTGGAGCGTCTATGCCCACACCTTCCACTGCACGCATGCACGACTTCGAGGTCGTCTCGAACCGGGAGATCGCCGACGGCATCTTCTCGCTCGTAATCTCGGCCCCCAAGCTTGCAAGTGCGCTCAAGCCCGGTCAGTTTGTGAACATTGCCGTGCCCGGCGATGCCTCCTCGCTGCTTCGCGTGCCCCTGAGCTTCTATCGCGCCGACGCCGAGGCCGGCACCGTCGAGCTGTGGTACGCCGTCGTGGGCGACGATACCCGCCGTTTGTCTCAGATGGGCCCTGGCTCCACCTCTAACCTGTTGGGCCCCGGTGGCCGTGGCTGGATGGTACCCGAGGGCACCAGGAAGGCACTGCTCGTCGCCGGTGGCATCGGCGTTCCGCCTGTGCTGTGTCTTGCCGGCATGCTTGCCGAGCAGGGTGTTGATGTGGACGTGTGCCTGGGCTTTGGCACCGCTTCCAAAGTCGTGGGTGTCGATGAGTTCCGTGCGCTGGGCGCCACGGTTAACGTGTGCACCGACGACGGTTCGCTCGGCACGCACGGTTTTTGCACCGATCCGGCAGCCGAGCTGCTTGGAGAGGGCGGCTACGACTACGTCGCCAGCTGCGGCCCCGCCGTCATGATGAAGAAGGTCGCCGCCGCTGCCGCCGAGGCCGGTGTGTACTGCGAGGTGTCGCTCGAGCGCATGATGAGCTGTGGCTTTGGCGCCTGCAACACCTGCAATGTCGAGACGGTTGACGGTATGAAGGGTGCTTGTATGTGCGGCCCCGTGTTCGATGCTTCCAAGGTGGTGGTCTTCTAGTGGGTACCGTGAACATGGCCGTCGATTTCGGCGGCGTCAAGATGCAGAACCCCATTAACACCGCAGCCGGTACCTTTGGCTACGGTTGGCAGTTCCAGAACTTCTTTGATGTTTCCCAGCTGGGCGCCATCACCACCAAGGGTTGCGCTGCCGAGCCCTGGCCCGGCAATCCCGCGCCCCGCATGGCCGAAATTCCCGGCGGTATGATCAACTCCGTGGGTCTTCAGAACCCCGGCGTGGCCGCCTTTGCCCGCGAGTCCGGTCCGTGGCTCGAACAGCTGTCCAAGGACGGCTGCCAGGTCATCTGTCAGGTTGCCGGTCACTCCGTTGACGAGTTTGTCCGCGCACTCGAGATGTATGTCGAGCTATGCCCCTGGGCTGCCGGCTACGAGATCAACGTGAGCTGCCCCAACATCGCCGCCGGCGGTGCCGCCATGGGCTCCACGCCCGAGGGCGCCTCTTCCGTCATGGCCGCCTGCCGCAAGGTGACTGATAAGCCGCTGTTCGTGAAGATGGCGCCGGTCAACGTCGCTGAGATCGCCAAGGCCCTCGAGGCTGCCGGCGCCGACGGCCTTTCGGTCATCAACTCCATCCAGGGCATGGCCATCGACGTCCATACCCGCAAGTCCCGCGTGGCCAAGCCCAAGGGCGGCCTTTCGGGCCCGCTGTGCCACCACATCGCCGTGCGCATGGTCTGGGAGGTTGCCCAGGCCGTCGATATCCCCATCAACGGTGTCGGCGGTGTCATGACTGGCGAGGATGCGGCTGAGTTTATCCTGGCCGGCGCCACCTGCGTGTCGGTCGGCATGGCCAACTTCGTCGATCCGTGTGCTTCGCTTAAGATCGCGCATGAGCTCGAGGCCTGGGCCGAGTCCCAGGGCGTAAAGGACATCAACGAGCTGGTGGGTGCTTTCGAATGCTAGAGAATGATGCCCGCGACCGTGTTATCGTCGCCCTCGACTGCGACCGTGAGCGCGCGCTCGAGCTCGCCCACGAGCTTTCGGGCCATGCCACCTGGCTCAAGGTCGGCATGACGCTCTATTACGCTGAGGGTCCCCAGATCGTCAAGACCTTTAAGGACCTTGGCTTTAAGGTCTTCCTCGACCTTAAGTTCCATGACATTCCGCATCAGGTGCGCGGCGCTGCCCGCTCGGCCTCGCTTGCCGGTGCCGACCTGCTTTCGGTCCACGGCCTGGGCTCGGGTGCCATGCTCGCTGCCTGCCGCGAGGGTGCCGAGGAGGCGCGTGAGGACCGCGCAAAGCTCGTCGCCATCACCGTGCTCACGAGCATGAATCAGGATGCCTTGAGCGAGATCGGCGTCGAGTCTCCCGTGGCCGAGGAGGCCGCCCGCTTGGCAAAGCTTGCTCAGGCCAACGGCATCGATGGCATCGTGTGCTCACCGATGGAGGCTCACGACATGCGTGAGCTGCTGGGTCCTGATGCCCTGATCGTGACTCCGGGTGTGCGTCCGGTGGGTGCCGCCCTTGGTGACCAGTCCCGCGTGGCGACGCCTTCCCAGGCTATCGAGCGTGGCGCAAGCCACATTGTGGTGGGCCGTCCCATCACCGGTGCCGACGATCCGGTTGCCGCCTTTGACGCCATCGTCGCCGAGCTGGCCGAAAACGTCGCGTAAAAGATTCCCCTAAGTCACCACTTTTGGGTCTCATTAGCACAAAATAGCCCCTGTGCCTGCGTAAACTTTCCCATCCTTTGTGTGGAATCGCAGGTCAGGGGCTTAACTTTGGGCGCAGTATATTGCACTTTTTGCGGGTATCGTCTAACCTATGGAGCCGCGGTTAGGCTTTTTGTGCGTTCTACGTGCTAAAATGCCAATTATTGAATCAGATATAACCCAACTATTTGGAGGTACGAATGGCACTCCCTCAGCTTACCGACGAGCAGCGCAAGCAGGCTCTTGAGAAGGCTGCTGCCGCACGTCACGCCCGCGCTGAGCTTCGCGAGCAGATCAAGAAGGGCGAGAAGTCCCTCGAGTCCGTGCTCAACTCCGATGACCCCATCGCTTCCCGCATGAAGGTTTCCACCCTCATCGAGTCTCTCCCCGGTTATGGCAAGGCCAAGGCCGCCAAGATCATGGAGGAGCTCGGTATCTCCGCTACTCGTCGCGTCCAGGGCCTCGGTGTCCGTCAGCGCGAGCAGCTCCTCGAGCAGCTGACCAAATAAGTGAGCGCTCAGGATTCCAAGCTCTTTGTGATTTCTGGACCGTCAGGCGCAGGCAAGGGTACGCTCGTCACTCGTGTGCGCGAGCGCCGCTCGAACCTGGGTCTGACGGTTTCGGCTACCACGCGAGCACCACGCAAAGGTGAGGTCGACGGCGTCAACTACTTTTTTCTGACGCGCGAGGAGTTCGACCGCCGCGTGGCAAACGGTGAGTTTGTTGAGTGGGCCGAGGTCCACGGTAACTGCTACGGCACGTTGGTGAGCGAGGTCACATCCAAGCTCGCCTCGGGCTCGTCTCTGATTTTGGAGATCGATGTCCAGGGCGCCCTGCAGGTGAAGGAGCGTTTCCCCGAGGCCGTGCTGATCTTTATCAAGCCGCCTTCGCTTGAGGTGCTCCGCGAGCGTCTAGTCGGTCGCGGTACCGAGACGCCCGAGACGATTGAGCTGCGTATGGCAAACGCCGCCGATGAGCTTGCCCTTGCCGACCGCTACGACGACGTCGTGGTGAATGACGATCTCGACCGCGCGACCGATGAGCTCGTTCGCGTTCTCGATATGCATGAAAGGATCTGAGGTCCGTGTCCGTTGTAAAGCCTTGCATTGACGATCTTCTGGAGAAGACCGATCACAACCGCTTCCTGCTCGCTTCGCTTGCCTCCAAGCGCGCCTGCGACATCAATAGCATGCTGCGTGGCCAGCACAACCGCGTGCTTGCCGTCCAGGATGTCGATGACATCACCATCGGGCTTTCCGGTGCCGATACCATCTCGATGGCTATGGACGAGATTGTCGACGGCGACATCTCTTACGACGAGCCCCGTTACGAGAAGGCGCTCGGCCACAAGGTTGCTGAAGCCTAAATGGCGGCTCGCGTCTGCCTAGTCCACTATCACGAGGTTGGGCTGAAGGGCAAGAACCGCGCACATTTTGAGCATATCCTCATGGATAATATCAAGGCGGCCTTGGCCGCCTTTTCCGTGAACGCCGTGTCTCGAATTTCCGGTTATATCCTCGTGACCTTTAACGAGCATCAGGCCGACGAGGCGGCGCGTGTCATCCGCACCGTCCCCGGCGTTGCCCGTGTGTCTTTGGCGTATCACACCAACCGCGACCCGCAGGAGTACTGCGCCGCCGCTGTGAAGGCGCTGCGCGAGTTTGGTTCCTTCGATTCGTTTAAGGTGCACGCCAAGCGCTCCAATACTGACTATGAGCTCACCTCGATCGATATCAATCGACAGGTTGGCGAGGTGCTGTGTGAGGCGTTTCCCGATAAAAAGGTCCAGATGCACGACCCCGACGCGATGGTGCACGTTCTGGTGGTTCAGGGTAGTGTCTACGTGTATGCGCGCTCCGAGCGCGGCGTTGGCGGCCTTCCGGTGGGTTCTGCCGGCAAGGTCGTGACGCTGCTGTCGTCGGGTATCGATTCTCCGGTGGCGACTTGGATGCTCGCGCGTCGCGGCGCGGTCTGCGTGCCGGTGCATTTCTCCGGTCGTCCGCAGACGCCCGATACGAGCGAGTATTTGGTGCAGGATATCATCCGTGCGCTTGAGCCGGGTGTCCAGATCGGCCGCCTGTACGTGGTGCCGTTTGGCGACTGCCAGCGTGAGATTTCGGTCACCTGTCCCAGTAACCTGCGCGTTATCATGTATCGCCGCATTATGTATTCGGTTGCCGAGCGCATTGCACACATCGAGGGTGCCAGGGCCATCGTTACGGGCGAATCGCTTGGGCAGGTTGCCTCCCAGACGCTCGAGAACATCATGGCCGTCAACGAGGCCGTGAAGATTCCCGTGTTCCGTCCTCTCATCGGTTCGGACAAACAGGAGATCATCGCACGCGCCGAGGAGATCGGTACGTTCGATATCTCGACTGAGGCCGCTCCCGACTGCTGCACGTTGTTTATGCCGCGCCGTCCCGAGACGCACGCTAAACTCGATGCCGTGCATGAGGCCTGGGAACTGTTTGATCACGAGGAGATGATTGAGCGTCTGCTCAAGCAGACCGAGTACATCGACTTCGAGAGCAACACGTACAAGGCCCCTAAGACCTTAAAACGCAAACATTCTGAGCTTGCTCCGCGTGAGATTTACCAAGATCACGAGTAAATTTGTGCATAGACCGACGATGCGCCTGCATCGTCGGTCTTTTGCTATCTGGGCATTTTGCGGCTAAGTGTTCATTTGCTGACGTGTGCCTGAATAAACGGGCACATTTGCGCAAGGTTTTGGTTAACTTTTGGTTTGACCGCGAAAACCGGTGTGGGCGTGCGGAGGCTGCGGCGTTCGTTTCCTGACACGATGGTGTTGGGAGGTGTTTGCTATGGCGCAGCGCGAGCAACACGAACGGGTTAAACGGATGGACCGCTGGGCAGAAAAGCTGCTCGGCCACAAGGCGATGGTCCTGGCGATTCTGGTTGTCATTGCCGCCGCGAGCGGCTTGGCGATAGCAGGTTTTGGTGGCCACTCCAGCGACGTGTCGTTTGAACGTAGCGATGAGGCGGGCGCCTCGGATGTGCGCGGGGCCGGGGATGCGTCACCTGACGATGCCGATGAGTCGTCTGACAAGAGCTCTTCTGCTGCCGAGGTGTACGTCGATGTTGATGGCGCCGTTGTGAGGCCTGGCGTTTACCGGCTCAAAGATGGAGCACGGGTATCCCAAGCGATCGACGCCGCCGGAGGGCTTACGGCCGAGGCGGATGTGACAGGGCTTAATCGCGCGTCCAAGATCACGGATGGACAAAAGATCTATGTTCCGGCGGTGGGGGAGCAACAAGCGGCTGCGGCGGTCGGCGGGGGCGAAAGCGGTGCCGCCGCGACTTCTGGTGTGGGGTCTTCGTCGGGACTCGTGAACATCAATACGGCAAGTGCGGCGGAGCTGCAGACGCTTTCGGGCATCGGGCCTTCTATGGCTCAATCGATTATCGACGAGCGGACGCAAAACGGGGCTTTTACCTCGGTCGATGACCTCATGCGCGTATCGGGGATCGGTGAGAAAAAACTTGCCAAAATCAAAGATTGCATCTGCGTATGAGTGCGACCGAGCGAGAGCACGTGATGCCTCCGCGGCCCCTGATTCCGTGGACGATGGCCCTGTGTGCCGGCATGTGCGTGAGCTGCGCCTTGGTGCTCAGCATAGCCGCTGATGCGCTGCTGAGGGAGCGGGCGACGGCGGTCGGGCCGCTATGGGCCATTCCCGTTGCGGCAGCGGTTTTCGTTGTGCTGGCTCACTCTTGTGCGAGGCTTGCCCCTTTGAAGCGGTGGCTGTATGCCGCGTCCGTCGGTCTCATAGCGGGTGCGGTCGTTTCGGCGTGGTGGGCCGTGGGTGCGCTCAACGCCTCGAAGACGCTCGACGGTCGAGCGGCAAGCAGTCTCGAGTTTGTCGTGCAGGGTGACCCATCCATAAATGACGACGTGTATTCCTATACCTGCGAGGCGCGCTCGGACGGTAAGAACTTGGCAACGGTTCGCCTATCGTGTGACCGTGAGTTCAAGGTCGGGGCGCATGTGCGTGTTATCGGTCGCGTGTCACGTTTTGAGAACGATGCGTATGGACGATCGCGCGTGCTTCGAGGCGAGGTGCGCAAGGTTAAAGCCGTTCGGATTGTGTCGGTCGATGAGGGTTCTCCGAGGCCGCTGCTTCGGCTGCGAAATGGGCTGCTTGCGTCCATCGCGCCTGCGACCGACCCGGCGCGTGCGCTCATAGCCGGTGTCGTCTGCGGTCGTTCGGCCGAGCTGCGCGCCCAGCCGGCGGGCGACTGGTTTTCGGTGACGGGAACGGCGCATCTTATCGCAGTCTCGGGCAGCCATTTGGCTATCGTGGGCTTTGTAATCGAGGGTGTATTGCAAAAGACTCGGTGCTCACGTGGTCTTCAGCGGGCGATATTGGCGATAACGCTTGTGGGCTACGCTGCCTTTACGGGCGCGTCTCCCTCGGCCGTGCGCGCGTGCTGCATGGTGTTCGTGACGCTTGTCGTAAACGGCGCGGGGCGTCGTCGGCACGGCCTTTCGGCACTCTTCGTAACCATGTCCATCTTTGTGCTACTGCGGCCGACGGTGCTGTTCGAGATGGGCTTTCAGCTTTCATGCGCCAGCGTCTTAGCCATTCTGTGCTTTTGTCCCCATGCGACCTACGCGTTGGGTGAGCTAGGTGTGCCATCGGGCGTTGCCAGCGTGCTTTCCGTCACGCTGTGCTCGCAACTGGCGACACTTCCCATTACCATTCCTGCCTTCGGTACATTCTCGCTCATTGCTCCGTTGGCAAATGCGGTCCTCGGTCCGGTGGTGAGCGTACTGCTCGCTGTGTCGATCGTGCTGGTTCCCTTTTCGTTCGTGGCACCGTTGCGGACTTGGGCGCTCGTTGTGCCCATGATTGCCGCCCGTTGCGCGCTGTTCTTCGAGCAACTGTTTGCCGCCGTGCCGGGTGCATACGTGAGCGTGCCGCCCGATAGCATGTGGATTTACCTAGTGCCGTGTTTTCTGGCGGTTCTGCTGGTCTGGTGGCCGCGTCCCCGCGCACGTCCTATGGCGGTGGGGCTTGCATGCCTGATGCTCTTGGCTGCGATTCCGTACGTCTATTGGGATCGATTCGCTCCGCCTTCGGTGACGGTGCTCGATGTGGGCCAGGCCGATGCGATTCTTATCCGCCAGGGCGGCGCAGTTGCACTTGTCGACTGCGGGCTCGACGAGCGTGTGGTTGCGGCGTTGGTTCGCAATAACGTGCACCATATCGATGCCGTTTTTGTGACGCATTGGGATGAGGACCACTGGGGTGGTTTGCCTGCCGTGCTCGAACAGTTTTCGGTCGGAACGATTGCCGTGGCGGCGGATGCGCTGGAGGATGCTCCTGCCGAGGTATTGAACCGACCTGGCGTGGAGTATCGGCAGGTGCGCCGTGGGGATACGGTCGACATCGGCTCATTTTGCGCCCGCGTGATGTGGCCATTCGAGTCCGTGGATGGCGAGGGAAATGAGGACTCGCTTGTCCTTCTGCTCTCTTATGTTCAGGAAGGCAAGGGCCTGCGTATGCTCCTCACCGGTGATGCCGAGCTCGACCAAGAGCGGGAATTCGTGCAGGAGGTGGGGGATATCGATGTCCTTAAACTTGGGCATCACGGCTCCAAGGTTTCAGTCGATGGCGAGTTGCTGGACGTCCTGAAGCCCGAGCTTTCCCTCGCAAGCGCCGGTGAGGGGAATCGATACGGCCATCCGTCCGATGCCTGCATCGATGCCGTTAAGGAAGCGGGTGGTGTGTTCGCGTGTACCATCGAACACGGCGACATTACCGTCACACCGACTGCGAATGGCTTTGCGATGCGATGCCAGCGACCGTGACGACGTCGTTGGCGTGTGGTGGGCCCCTGGGCTAGAATGGCACGGAACGAATACGAAGGCCTGCGGGAGGGGGGCGCAATGTCCGAAACCGGTTTGCTGCCGGCATATCTGATCGTCGGTACCGACGGAGTTAAGCGCGACCACGCCGTCTCGCGTATGAAAGCGCGTCTGGAAAAGTCGGGTATGGTCGAGTTCAACCTCGACGAGCGAGACATGACCAAGGACCCCGATATCGAGTCCATTATCGGATCGCTTAACACCTTTCCGATGGGCAGCGAGTTTCGTCTGGTAATCCTCGATGGCTGCTCAAAGCTCGCCAAGGCGGTCTCGGAGCCGCTCGTTGGGTATCTGGCGAGTCCCAGCCCAACAACGGTCTGCCTCATCATCGCTGACTCACTTGCCAAGAATACGCGCCTGTATAAGGCAATCGCCAAGATCGACAAGAAGGCTATCGTCGATTGCTCGGGTACCAAGCGCTGGGAACTGCCGCGCCGTGTTCAGCAGATGGCGACGCAGCGCGGTAAGTCGATTTCGACGGCGGCCGCCGAGGAGCTCGTCTCGCGTTCGGGCGAAAACACGCGCATGCTCGATAACGACTTGGCTAAGCTTGCCCAGATGGTCGAGTCGCCCCAGATTGAACTTGCCGATGTTGAGCGCTGGATTGTACGTACGGCCGAGATCCAACCCTGGGACTTCCTCAACGCCGTCTCGGCTCGCGATATGCGGCGTTCGCTCGAGCTCTTTAAGCTCCTGCCCTCCAAGAGCTACGTGTGGACTTACACATTGCTGTGCGGTCGCATTCGCGAGCTTATCGTCGCCAAGGCGCTCGACGCGCGTGGGCAGGGTCGCGAGCTGGCCGCAACGCTCAAGCTCCAGTCCTGGCAGGTCAAGAATCACCTGACCTGGGCGCGTCGTTTTTCGATGACCGAGCTCGTCGCAGCGCTCGAGGGTGCCGTTGATGTGGGGCTCGCGCTCAAGGGTTCGGCCGATTCTCAGACGGCGCTTTTGCTCTGGATTACGAACATCTTGAGAAAATCGTGATGATACCTGCCTATTTGACAAATTCGTTCTATCCCTTTGAGAGGGAGCGTGCTATAGTAGGCGCTTGCATGACCTCACCGTGTCTCAGAGGTGTCATACATTTTTTGCAAGGAACTCGAAAGGAACTCCAGAAGTGGCAAACATCAAGTCTCAGAAGAAGCGTATCCGCACCAATGAGGCAGCTCGCATGCGTAACAAGGCTGTCAAGTCCGAGCTCAAGACGCTGACTAAGCACGTCCAGTCCGCCGTCGCCGAGGGCGACGCCGAGAAGGCCCAGGCTGCCCTCAAGACCGTCACCAAGCGTCTCGACATGGCTGCCGCCAAGCATGTTATCCACAAGAACCAGGCTTCCAACCGCAAGTCCGGTCTTGCCAAGCTCGTGAACAGCATCAACGCCTAAGTTGTAAATTTCACACCACACAGATTACGCGCATAAATGGAGCCTGTTTTATGGAACAGGCTCCATTTTTTGTACCGCTCGGGTAAGATAGTCCGCATGAATACTTCAATTGACATTTCCCACATCCGCAACTTCTCGATCGTTGCGCATATCGACCATGGCAAGTCCACGATCAGCGACCGCATCCTCGAGCTCACCCATACCGTCGACGAACGCGACATGGAGTCGCAGCTGCTCGACACCATGGATATCGAGCGCGAGCGCGGCATTACGATCAAGTCCAATGCCGTCCGCGTTTCCTATGACGCCGACGATGGTGAGACGTATCAGTTCAATCTGATCGATACGCCGGGCCACGTGGACTTTACCTATGAGGTCTCGCGCTCGCTGGCAGCCTGTGAGGGCGCGGTACTCGTTGTCGACGCCACGCAGGGCGTCGAGGCGCAGACCGTTTCCAACGCGACGCTCGCCATGAACGCCAATCTGGACATTGTGCCGGCCATCAACAAGATCGACCTGCCCTCGGCCCATCCCGATGAGGTTAAGACCGAGATCGAGGATGACCTGGCGATCCCTGCCGATGATGCTGTGTGCGTCTCGGGCAAGACCGGCGAGGGCATTCACGATCTGCTGGAGTCCATTGTCTTTTTGATTTCGCCGCCTAAGGGCGATGCAAACGCTCCGCTCAAAGCGCTCATTTTGGATTCGTACTTTGACGAGTATCGCGGTGTGGTGGCTACGGTGCGCGTCTTCGATGGTTCCATCAAAAAGGGCGATACCCTGCTTATGATGCAAGCCAAGGGCGACTTTTTGGTCGACGGCGTGGGCGTCAAGCGTCCTGCCGAGACCCCGGTCGACGCGCTGACGGTCGGCGAGGTCGGATATGTGGTCACGGGCTTGAAGGATCCCGAGGCCGTTCGCGTGGGCGATACCCTTACGTGGGCGTCGAACCCCTGCCCCGAGCCGCTTCCCGGTTATCGCGAGGCCAAGCCCATGGTCTATACGGGCCTGTTCCCGATCGACAACAAGGACTACGAGAACCTGCGTGACGCGCTCGATAAACTGCACGTCAACGACCCGTCGTTGGTGTGGGAGCCCGAGACCTCGGTGGCGCTCGGCTTTGGCTTCCGCGTGGGCTTCCTGGGCCTGCTGCACATGGAAGTCGTCAAGGAACGCCTGGAGCGCGAGTTCAACCTGGACCTCATTGCCACGAGTCCCTCGGTTGACTATCACGTCTACAAGACCGACGGCGAAATGATCGATGTCCGCAGTCCGCAGGACCTTCCCGAGGCCACACGCATCGATCGTATCGAGGAACCCTACCTCAAGGCAAAGATCATCTGCCCGCCTGAGTACACGGGTGCCGTCATGCAGCTCGCCATCGAGCACCGTGGCGTCACAACCGACATGATCCACCTGACGAGCAAATCGGTCGAGATGCGCTTCGATATGCCGCTCGCCGAGCTCATCTTGGACTTCTTCGATCAGCTTAAGAGCCGCACCAAGGGTTACGCCTCGCTCGACTACGAGTTCAACGAATATCGCCCCTCCGAGCTCGTCAAGCTCGACATCCTGCTTTCGGGCGACGAGGTGGACGCGCTGTCGTTTATCGTCCATAAGGACAAGGCATATGGCCTGGCCCGTGGCTTGTGCGACAAGCTCAAGGAGATCATCCCGCGTCAGCTGTTCGAGGTGCCCATCCAGGGTGCTATCGGCAACAAGATCATCGCCCGTTCCACCGTCAAGGCGCGTCGCAAGGACGTTCTTGCTAAGTGCTACGGCGGCGATATCTCGCGTAAGCGCAAGCTGCTCGAGAAGCAGAAAGAGGGCAAGAAGCGTATGAAGGCCATCGGATCGGTCGAGGTCCCGCAGGAGGCCTTTATGGCGATCCTCAAGGTGGACGAGTAGGTCCATGGCGCTTTCTGAATACAGCAAGCGGCTGCTGGGTGCCTATGCCGAGCAGCCGTTCCTTATGGCTCCCATGGCGGGCGTGACCGACCCCGCCTATCGCATCATGTGTCGCCGCCGCGGTGCCAACCTTGCCTACAGCGAGATGGTGAGCGTGGCGGGTCTTGCCTATGCCAGCAACAAGACCTGGCGCCTGGTGCTACCGGCCGACGAGGAGCAGCAGATTTGCGTGCAGCTCTTTGGCTCCAAGCCCGAGCAGTTTGCGAGCGCCGTCGCCGCCGTCGAGGAGCGCGTTGGCGCTCGCCTGTCGCTCATCGATATCAATATGGCATGCCCCGCCCGCAAGGTTGTCACCAAGGGCGAGGGTTCGGCGCTCATGCGCACGCCCGACCTGGCGGAGAAGATCGTCGAGGCCACGGTGGGCGCGGCGCACGTGCCCGTGACCGTCAAGATTCGCAAGGGCTTTTATGCCGAGGACCGTAATGCCGCGACATTTGCCCAGATGCTTGAGAGTGCAGGGGCTGCCGCAGTCGCCGTGCATGGTCGTTGCGCCACGCAGCTCTACACGGGTCAGGCCGATTGGTCGGTCGTCGATGAGGTTGCCGACGCTGTCGAGATTCCCGTGATTGGTTCGGGCGATGTGTTCTCGGCCGAGGACGCTGCTGAGCATCTGCACGGCTCGGGTGCCAGCGCGGTGTTTATCGCGCGCGGCATCTACGGCAATCCGTGGGTGTTCGGCGATGCCCGAGCCCTTGCACTCGATGGCACGCCGGTTCCTTCTCGCTCCTCGGTCGAGCGCTTGGACGCTCTGCGTGAGCACCTAACGCTGACGCATGAGCTCTTGCCGCTCATGTCGCGCGCCCGCACGTACGCAAGCTGGTACTTAAAGGGCATGCCCCATGCCGCCGCCTGGCGCGCTCAGGTGGTGCGTTGCTCTACGTACGAGGAGTTTATGGCGCTGGTCGATGATATCGAGCGCGATGTGGTGGCCTGCGAGGCCGCGCTTGCCGCCGGTGAGTCGGTGCCCGCTCAACCGCTGGAGGCTTAAGGGTGGCCGTTACCGCGCTGTACGTGCACGTGCCGTTTTGCGCTCAAAAATGCCGCTATTGCGACTTTGACTCGCGCAGCTTTGCTGCGTGTGATTTGGATGCCGCGCTCGATTCGTATTTTGAGCAGCTGTATGCGCGCCTCGATTCCTTTGGCGACGCCGGGGCGCTTGCACAGATTCGCACCGTCTATGTTGGCGGCGGCACGCCGTCACTGGCTGGGGAGCTCCTGGTGAAACTTGCCCGTCGTATCTCCATGTGGTGCAAGCCCGTTGAATTTACTTGCGAAGCCAATCCTGAGTCGCTGACCGCTGAGCTCGCCACCGCGCTTGCCGAGGCGGGTGTCACGCGCATCTCTCTGGGCGTGCAAACCCTCGACAATACCGAGCTGGCTGCTATTGGCCGCATTCACGATGCTAATCGGGCACTTGCGGCTATCGCGACGGTGAAGGACGCCGGCCTCGATGTGTCGTGCGACCTGATGTGCGGCCTTCCCGGGCAGACGGCCGCAAGCTGGCGGAGCACGCTCGATGGCGTGCTGGCGGCGGCGCCTCATCATGTGTCGATCTACCCGCTCACGCTTGAGGAGGGGACGCCCCTTTATCGCATGGCGTGCCGCGACGAGTCGCTCGAGCCCGACGAGGATTTTCAGGCTTCGTGCATGGACGCGGCGCGTGAGCGCCTGGGTACGGCCGGCTATCATCCGTATGAGGTTGCAAGCTACGCGCTCGACGGCCATGAGTGCGCCCATAACATTGCCTACTGGACTGGACAGGGCTATTTGGGTCTAGGACGCTCTGCCGCGGGCATGCTCGATGCTGAGGATTTCGATCGCCTGGCTAAGTTGTTCCCCGGCGTGTCTTCTCGAGGCGATGCGTACCGCGTGCGTCTGGTGCAACGTGACGATGACGCGACGGCGTTCGAGGCCGAATATCTGTCGCAGCGCGAGGCTGTCGCCGAAGACTTGATGCTCGCTTGTCGCATGACGCGCGGTGTCGCGTCCGACCTGTTGGTTCGTGCAGCGTGCGTCATCCCAACGGGCGAGCTGGCAGCTGCCTGCGATCGCTCGCTCGAATTGGGTCTTGCCACTTGGGTGCCCGAGACACTCTGGGGTCATGAGGGACCCTTCACTTCGGCAGATGTCGTCGCGGGCCATGTTCGAGCTCGTCTGGCGCCGACCCATCTGGGCTGGCTCGATGGAAATGTTCTGTTCGAGCTGTTTTGGGATCTAGCTTAGGCCGCTCGGGTAGAATTACCGGAATATATACGCTGCTGTGAGCAGGAGGTTGCCGCGCATGGCGACGATGAACGAAAAAGATTACTACGAGATTCTGGGTGTCTCCAAGGACGCCACCTCGCGTGATATTCAAAAGGCCTTCCAGCAAAAGGCCCGTAAGCTCCATCCGGACGTCAATAAAGAGCCGGATGCCGAGGAAAAGTTTAAAGAGGTTTCCGAGGCCTACGCCGTGCTTTCGGATGAGCAAAAACGTGCGCGCTACGACGCCATGCGTTCTGGCAATCCCTTTGCCGGTGCTCCTACGGCTTCGCCCTATGGTGGCGGCTACGCCGGCAGCACGGGCTATGGCAATCCCTTTGAGGGCGGCTTTCCCTTTGGTGGCGCCTGGGGCCAGCAGCGTCGCGGCCAGGCTGCCTACAATCCCGAGAACGGCGCCAACGTGGTCGTCGATATCAAACTCGACGCCAAGGAGGCCAAGGGCGGTGCCCGCAAGACCGTCCGCTACACGCGCTTCGATACCTGTAGCAACTGCGGCGGCTCGGGCTCCGTTTCGTCTGAGCATGCCCATACCTGCCCGAGCTGCGGTGGCCGCGGCCACATCGACGTTGACCTGTCCTTCCTGTTTGGTGCGGGCACGTTCCAGTCGGTCTGCCCCGAGTGCGGCGGTTCCGGTAAGGTCGTGGCCGACCCCTGCCCTGATTGCGGTGGCAGCGGTCGTACTCGCGTAACCTCCGAGCAGACGATTGAGTTTCCTGCCGGCACGCACGATGGCGACGAGGTCCGCATTAGCGGCATGGGTCATGCTGGCACCAACGGTGCCGCGGGCGGCGACTTGGTCGGCCGCGCTCATGTTGAGGCCGAGCGCTTGGAAGGCAAAGCTCGTACCGGTTTTTACCTGATGGGCATCGTGGCGCCGTTTTTGGTACTCTCGGCCATCTCGGGCGTGTTCTCGGCCTTTGCCGTGATGTGCTTTATTCCGTTTACCATGGGCCTGTTCATGGTGCTTTCGGACGGTGTGCTTCATCGCAGCCTGCTGTGGTGGAAGCGCGGTGTGATGCAGTTTGCCAACGGTTTTGCCAACGGCTTCATGTTCGCGCTCGTGTCGGTTTGGTTCGCGAGCTGCTCGCAACGGGCCATGCTTTCGCCGTACCAAATGCAATAACATCAAACCCTCTGTTTGCGGTCGGCCCAGCTTGGGTATAGGACGCACTGTGACAATAATGAAAGTCGGAAGGATTCGGTCGTGTCGGAAAATAGGGATTACTACGAGGTACTTGGCGTCGACAGGGATGCCGACGCGCGGACGATTAAGCGTGCGTTTCTAAAGAAGGCCCGTACCGTACATCCGGATGTTTCGGACGACCCCGAGGCCGAGGCCAAGTTCAAGGAGCTCAACGAGGCCTATTCCGTTCTTTCCGATGAGCAGAAGCGTGCTAACTACGACCGTTACGGCACCGCGGACGGCCCCGGTGGCTCTGGTTATGTCGACATCAACGATATCTTTGGTGGCATGGGCATGGACGACCTGTTCTCGTCGTTCTTTGGCGGTGGCGCCGGTGGTGGCGCCCGCAGCCGTCGTGAGCGTCGTCGCGGACGTGACATGGCCATCTCGCTTTCGGTGACGCTCGAGGAGGCGGCACTCGGCTGCAAAAAGACGATCAGCTATGATCGCCTTGCTCCTTGCGAGGACTGCAACGGTACCGGTAGGGCCGAGGGTGCACAGGAAAAGCAGTGCAGTCGCTGCCACGGTACGGGCTACGTCACGACGGTTCAGCGATCGTTTTTGGGCCAGGTTCAGTCTTCCTCGCCTTGCCCCGACTGCCATGGCGAGGGCACGGTTATCGACCATCCCTGCGAGACCTGCGACGGTCAGGGCCGCACGCCTTCGCACGAAAAGATCGACATCGATATTCCCGCCGGCGTTTCGACCGGTCGCCAGCTGCGTGTGAGCGGCTTTGGCGAGGCCGGCCTTCGCGGCGAGCCTTCGGGCGACCTGATTGTCAACGTGCGCGTTGCCGACCATGAGCGCTTTAAGCGCAACGGTGACGACCTGTACCTGGTGAGCGATATCTCGATTGCGCAGGCTGCGCTCGGCTGCGAGATCGAGGTCGAGGGCATTATGCCCGACGAGGTCGTTAAGGTGACGGTTCCCGCCGGCGCCCAGTACGGCGACACCGTGAGCGTCAATAATTACGGCATGCCTCGCGTTGGCGGTGGCGGTTCGCGTGGCCGCCTGATCGTGCAACTGCGCGTGGTTGTTCCCACCAATCTTTCCAATAAGCAACGCGAGCTGCTCCGTGCTTTTGCCGATGAGATGGGCGATGACGTCGCTTCCGGTAAGAAGTCGGTGACCGACCGTATCAAGAGTGCCCTCGACGATATCCTCGATTAAGGAGCCCGCGTGCTCGCACCCCATATTTCCGTCGTCAACCTCGGCTGCCGTGTCAACCGGGTTGAGTCTGACCGTATCACTGCCGATCTTATGCGCCTGGGCTTTGCTATTGTGGAGCCCCAGGATGCCGATTTGATCGTCATTAACACCTGTGCCGTTACGGGCGAGGCCGAGGCCAAGACCCGTAAGGCCGTCCGTCATGCGCTGGCCCATCCAAATGAGCCCTATGTGGTCGTGACCGGATGCGTGGTCAATTTGCATCCCGAGGAGCTGTTGGAGCTTTCGGATCGCGTGATTGCCGAGCCGTCTAAGATCGATGTCGCTGAACGTGTCTGCGATGTGCTGGGCGTTGAGTCCGATAGCGTTCCCGCCTGCAGCGATGGTGACGTGGTCGATGCGCTCGGTCGTTCGCGGCTGGGCGTGAAGATCCAGGATGGCTGCAACCACCGTTGCACCTATTGCATCGTGTGGAAGGCCCGCGGCCCCGAGCGTTCCGTGCCCGTCGAGTCCGTGCTTGAGCAAGTTCGCGAGGCCCAGGAGGCCGGCGTGCCCGAGGTGGTGCTGACCGGTGTGAACCTGGGTGCCTACGATGGCAAGAGCGCGACCGACGAGCATGTCGAAATCGATGAGCTGCTCGAGGCCATCATGGAGCGCACGACTATTGCGCATGTGCGCATTTCCTCGGTCGAGCCCATGGATATCTCTGAGCGCCTGCTTAAGGTTATGGCGCGCTATCCGCAGCGTATTGCCCCGTTTTTGCACCTGCCCGTGCAGTCCGGCTGTACGGCGACCCTGCATCGCATGGGTCGTCCCTATAGTGCGGAGGCCTTTGAGGACACGGTGCGTATGATTCGCGCCAACTTGCCCCAGGCGTCTCTTTCGTGCGATGTCATCGTCGGTTTTCCTGGTGAGACGGACGAGGAGTTCGAGGAGTCGCTGGCGCTGTGCCGCCGTGTGGGTTTCTCGCGTATGCACGTGTTCCGCTATAGCAAGCGTCCCGGTACCCTTGCTGCCGACATGCCCGACCAGGTGCCGCCCGAGGTTATGGCCGAGCGCAGCCGTCGTATGCGAGACACGGCGCTGGAGCTCGCTATTGCCGATGCTCGTCGTCGCGTGGGCACTGTCGAGCGTGCCGTGCTCGAGTATGGTGACAGCCTGACGCTCGGTTCGTTCCATCATGCCCGTCTTGACGATACCTGTGGACTTACAGCCCCGTGCCTGCTCGATGTTGCTATCATCGGAGTCGATGATTCCGGCTTGGTCCATGCGCGCAGGGAGGTCCATGGAAGCCTCGAAGATTAGACTTACTGTTCCCGAGGGAATTGATCCCTCGTGCGTTTTGGGCGCCGGCGACGGCGTCCTTCGTGCACTCGAGAGCTTGGTTCGCGCCCATGTGGTCGCCCGTGGCGATAGCATCGCCGTGAGCGGTGACCCGGACGAGGTCGAACTCGTGGCTCGCTTTTTCGAACATGCTTTTCGCGAGGCGGCGGCCGGTCGTACCCTGTCTGCCGACGATGTCTCTCGCTGCCTGGCCGTCTTGCGCGATGGTGAGCACGAGGCTACGTCGCTTCGCGATGACGTGCTGCTTTCGTATCGCGGTCGCGTCATTCGCCCCAAGACGCTCGGGCAAAAGCGCTATGTGGATGCCATTCGCTCGCATACCATCACCTTTGGCTTGGGTCCTGCCGGTACCGGTAAGACCTATCTGGCCATGGCGCTCGCCGTTGCCGCGCTCAAGCGCCATGAGGTGGGCCGTTTGATCTTGACGCGTCCTGTTGTCGAGGCGGGGGAGAACCTGGGCTTTTTGCCTGGCACCCTCGAGGAAAAGATCGATCCGTACATGCGTCCGCTCTACGACGCCCTTTTTGACATGATGGATCGCGAGCGCACCGATGAGCTTATGGAGCGCGGCGTGATCGAGATCGCCCCGCTTGCCTATATGCGCGGTCGTACGCTGAGCGATGCTTTCGTGGTGCTCGACGAGGCGCAAAATACTACGCCCGAGCAGATGAAGATGTTCCTGACACGCCTTGGATTCAACTCCAAGTTCGTGATTACCGGCGACCTCAGCCAGCGCGACCTGGTGGGTCGTCGTGGTGGCTTGGCGGATGTTGAGAAGATTTTGGGCCGTGTCGACGATGTGGCGTTTGCACACCTGGAGCGCGCCGACGTGGTGCGCCATGCCCTAGTGGGTCGTATCGTTGAGGCATATGATGCTTATGATGACGTGCGCGAGCAGCGCTCGCGCGACCGAAAGGAGTCCCGTTGAGTGTATTGATCAGCAACGATGCCGAGCTCGATACGCTGCTCGACGCGCAGGAGGTGGAGCACATCTGCGAGGTTGTGCTTGCCGCCGAGGGCGTTGAACGTGAAGTCGAGATTTCCCTTTCGTATGTCGACGAGGACGAGATGCACGAGCTCAACCACGAGTGGCGTGGCATCGACCGCACCACCGATGTGCTCTCGTTTGAATGCGACTCGGCCTTTGACGAGGATATTCCCGCCGACGAGACGCTCGAGCTCGGCGATATCATCTTGGCCCCGCAGGTCATTGCCCGTCAGGCCCCCGGCTTTGGCAATAGCCCTGCCGACGAGTGCCGCCTGATGCTCGTACACGGCATGCTGCACCTGCTGGGGTATGACCATATCGAGGACGACGAGGCCGAGGTCATGGAGGCCCGCGAGGACGCTATCCTGCGCGATCTGGCGCTCGAGCGCGGCGAGGACCCCAAACTCGTTCACGTTGGCCCCATCACCAATCATGCCCACGACTAGGAGCCGCTTATGATTCCCGGATCGAACAAGGACCATCCGTCCTTTTTAAAGTCGTTCTCCTACGCCATGGAGGGCTTCGTCACCGCCGTCAAGACCGAGCGCAACATTAAGGTTATGCTCGTAGCGGGCGTGTGCACCATCATTGCCGGCTGCATCGTGGGGCTCGACATTGCCGAGTGGGCCACGATTATCATCTGCTGCGGCCTGGTGATTCACGGCGAGCTGTGCAATACCGCCATGGAGGCCATTGTCGATCTGGCGACCCAGGAGCTCCATCCGCTGGCAAAACGCGCCAAGGACATCGCCGCCGCCTCGGTATACGTACTTTCAATCACCGCCGCGATTGTGGGCTTGCTGGTATTTGCCCACGCGCTCGGCTTTATTTAGAAAGGGATTCCCATGTCCGACAATATGCAGCCTATCGATGAAATTTTGGACGACGAGTCCCCGGATGCTAAGGCGACCGAGGCCTATGAGGAAGTCGAGGAGTTCGACCCGTTTGAGGGCATGAGCGACGAGGAACTCGACGCCCTGTGCGATGAGGACGACAGCCTCGCGGGCTTTGGCGACGTTGAGCCCGGTTTCCGCAGTGGCTTCGTGGCCTTGGTCGGCCGCCCCAACGCCGGTAAGTCAACGCTGCTCAACGCCTGCTATGGCAAAAAGGTCGCCATCACCTCGCCTGTGGCCCAGACGACCCGCCGCCGCATGCGCGCCGTCGTCAACCGCCCCGGCTACCAGCTGGTCTTTGTCGATACCCCGGGTATCCACAAGCCCAAGGACGGTCTAGGGTCCGAGCTCAACAAGAGCGCGCTGTTCGAGCTGAACGATGTCGATGTTGTCGCGTTTTTGATTGATGCCACTAAACCGATCGGCAGGGGAGACGCCTGGGTTGCCGAGCGTGTCAAGAACGCCCGTTCCAAGAAGGTCCTGGTGCTCACCAAGGCCGATGAAGCCGACCCCGCACAGGTCATGGAGCAGCTTAAGGCCGCCCACGAGCTTATGGAATATGACGACGAGATCGTGACGTCGTCGGTCAAGAACTTTAACGTCGATGCCTTCATCGAGACCGTTGCGCACTTTTTGCCCGAGGGTCCGCGTTGGTTCCCCGAGGACATGGGTACCGACGCTTCCGATGAGACGCTCGTTGCCGAGTTTGTGCGCGAGAAGGTCTTGCGCCGCACCCGTGATGAGATCCCGCACTCCGTGGGCGTGATTTGCGATGCGCTTGAGCAGACCAAGAAGGTGCTGCGCGTGCACGCCACCATTTACGTCGAGCGCGAGGGCCAAAAGGGCATCATCATCGGCAAGGGCGGCGAGATGATCAAACATATCGGCATCGACGCCCGTCGCGACCTTGAGCGCATCTTTGGCACCCAGGTCTTTTTGGAGCTGGACGTGAAGGTCAAGGCCGGCTGGCGTGACGACGAGGCCCAGATTCGCCGCTTTGGCTATAACGCCGAGGATTAGGGACACGCGGCGCGAATGGCAGGCTCCCGGACATATCGCACGATGGTGCTCGTCCTCGATAAGACGAAGCTCAAAGAGACGGACCTGATCCTGACGATGCTTGACGAGCGGGGTCGGCAGGTTCGTGCCGTGGCAAAGGGCGCCCGCAAACCCGGCGGACGCCTGGCTGCGCGCTGCGAGATGTTCTGTACCGTTGATCTGCTGCTTGCGCATGGACGGTCGCTCGACGTGGTTTCCCAGGCCGAGCTTATGGAGGCGCCGCTCGGCGCTGCTCCCGATTACGAGATGACATGCGCCGCAAGCGCGATCGCCGAGGTCGCGCGCGTGTGCTCGTTCGAGGACGCCGAGGACCCGTTTACCTTTGCCATCACGCAGCGGGCGCTCACACTTGTCGGCAGCGGGCTCGACGCGGCACATATGGACCTGCTCGTGGCGGCCTTTGTTTTTAAATTGCTGTCGCACGTTGGCTACCGACCCGATTTTTCGGCCTGCGTGCTGTGCGGAGACCCGATGCTGTCGTATTTTTCGCCCCAGGCGGGCGGCCTCATGTGCGGGTCGTGCGCGTCGAGCGTGCCCGGTGCCGAGCTGGTGTCGACCGGTGAGGTCGCCTGGCTGCGCGCCCTTATGGGCATGACCTTCGACGAGCTTATGGCTCAAAAGATCGACCCGCATACTGCGGCGTTTTTGCTCGGGCTTTCGCACGTGTGGGCTGCGACGCACACCGATCAACGTCTCCGTGCGATGGAATTCATGTTGGGTCGGTGATGATGCGCAGGCGCAGGCTGCTTGTGGTAACATACCGACCTGTTGGTACCTCGACCTTGGTTGCTCGCTCCACCGGCGGCTTCCCAGTCCGAGGCGAATCGAGTCGCCCGCGGGCGACGTAAAACGAAAGGTGAAACAATGACTGTTTCCAAAGAGCGCAAGGCGGAGCTGACTGCACAGTTCGGTAACACCCCGGTCGACACCGGCAACCCCAAGGTTCAGGTCGCCATCCTGAGCGAGCGCATCAAGGAGCTGACCGAGCACATGAAGTCCCACCAGAAGGACTTCCACACCCGTCGTGGCCTGCTCATGCTCGTCGGCCGTCGTCGTCGTCTTCTCTCCTACATCAAGAAGAACGACATCGTCGAGTACCGTGAGCTCATCAAGGCTCTGGGCATCCGCGACAACATCCAGTAGGATTTGTACATGCAAGGAGCGTCCTGCGCAGCGGGGCGCTCTTTTTGTGTAAGGGCGTGAACAATCACGCTCTGAAGCGTGGCGGGGGCAGGGGGCCCGCGTCGCATGAGGAGCCTGCAGGCAAGGGGCCTGCGGGGTAAAGGAGAACAATGACACTCGTATCCAAGACCTTTGAGCTGTACGGCAAGACCTACACCTTTGAGTCGGGCGAGCTTGCCAAGCAGGCCACCGGCGCCTGCCTGGTCAAGCAGGGCGACACCACGATGCTCGACACCGTGGTCGTCTCCAAGGAGCGCAAGAACTACGACTTCTTCCCGCTGACCGTCGACTTCAACGAGAAGATGTACGCCGCCGGCCGCATCCCGGGTGGCTACCTCAAGCGTGAGGGCCGTCCCAGCGAGAAGGCCACGCTCACCGCGCGCATGATCGACCGTCCGATTCGCCCGAGCTTCCCGGACGGCTTCCGCAACGAGGTACACATCGTCGCTACCTCGCTCGTCGCCGACCAGGTCAACCCCTTTGACGTCATCAACGTCATGGGTGCCTCCCTGGCCATGACGCTCGGCGGCGTGCCCTTTGAGGGCCCGCTTGCCTGCGTGCGCATCGGCCGTAACGTGGAGACCGGCGAGTTTATCGTCAACCCCACCTACGAGGAGCGCGAGAACTCCGACCTGGACCTGGAGCTGGGCGGCTCTGCCGACTTCATCTCGATGGTCGAGGCCGGCGCCGAGGAGATCTCCGAGGACGACATGCTCGCCGCCATGAAGTTTGGCCAGGAAGCCCTTGCCGCCTTCTGCCAGGCCCAGGACGAATTCGTTGCCGAGTGGGAGCAGGTCAATGGCGCCATCGTTAAGAAGGAGTACCCGCTCGACCAGCCCGTCGAGGAGGTCCAGGAGCGCATCTTTGCCCACTACGACGAGATGGCCGCCGCCCTTCGCGATGCCGACAAGCTCTCCCGTATTGGCAAGGTCGAGGCTCTGAAGGAGTCCATCCGTGCCGAGTTCACCGAGGAGGAGCAGGCCGCTTGGGAGCGCGAGATCCCCGTGGCGCTCAAGAAGCTCGAGAAGAAGGCTATGCGCACCATGGTCGTCGAGACCGGCGAGCGCGTCGACGGCCGTGCCGCCGATGAGATCCGTCCCATCATGGTGAAGGATAACTACCTGCCGCTCGTTCACGGCTCCGGTCTGTTCCAGCGTGGCCAGACCCAGGTGCTTTCCGTCCTGTCGCTCGGTATGCTCAACGAGGGCCAGCGTCTGGATACCATCGAGCCCACCGAGGGCAAGCGCTACATGCACCACTACAACTTCCCGCCGTTCTGCACTGGCGAGACCGGCCGCATGGGCAGCCCCAAGCGCCGCGAGATCGGCCACGGCAACCTGGCCGAGCGCGCTTTGCTTCCGGTGCTCCCCGACGAGAACGAGTTCCCCTACGCCATCCGCGTGGTCTCCGAGGTCATGGAGTCCAACGGCTCCTCTTCGATGGCTTCGACCTGCGGCTCCACGCTCGCCCTTATGGACGGCGGCGTGCCCATTAAGCGCCCGGTCTCCGGTATCGCCATGGGCCTGATCCAGGAGGAGGGCAAGACCGTGGTCCTGTCCGACATCCAGGGTCTCGAGGACTTCCTGGGCGACATGGACTTTAAGGTCACCGGCACCACCGAGGGCATTACCGCTCTGCAGATGGACAACAAGGCCACCGGCCTTACCTTTGACATCTTGGCCCGCGCCCTGCAGCAGGCCAAGGAGGGTCGCGCCTTCATCCTTCAAAAGATGCTCGATGTGATCCCCGAGCCGCGCCACACCACGCGCAGCACCGCCCCGCGCATCGTTTCCATCCAGGTTCCGACCGACAAGATCCGCGACGTCATCGGTTCCGGCGGTAAGGTCATCCGCGGCATCCAGGACGAGACCGGTGCTTCGGTCGACATCCAGGAGGACGGCACCGTCTTTGTCGGCGGCACCGGCGAGTCCGTCGATCAGGCCGTCGAGCGCATCAAGCTCATCATCAAGGTTCCCGAGCCGGGCGAGGAGTACACCGGTCGCGTGGTCTCCATTCAGCCCTTCGGCGCCTTCGTGAATCTGCTGCCCGGTAAGGACGGCCTGCTGCACATCTCCCGCGTCGCCAAGGGTCGTGTGGAGAAGGTCGAGGACGTCCTCAACGTGGGCGACGAGGTCAAGGTCGTCGTCATCGAGGTCGACGATCGCGGTAAGATCTCGCTCGATCGTCTCGATAAGCCCGAGGCCCCGGCTCGCGCCGAGGGTGCCTCCGAGGGCGACGGCGAGCACTTCCAGCGTCGTGAACGCCCGCGTCGTGAGCGCTCCGAGCGCAGCGACCGCCCGCGCCGTCCCGGCGACAACGGAGGCCGCAAGCCCCGCCGCCACCACGACGCCGAGTAACAGCCGTACATAACCAGCACCGCAAGGGCGACTCCGGACAGGGGTCGCCCTTTTGTTTGCGCCCGGGAGGGCCGCATATGAAGTTTCCTGCTCTACAGTCCTGCGCAAGACGGAAAGCACATTAAGTGCTTTCCTTTGCGTGCGGAACTCGCGATAAACTTCATATGCGCCCCTCCCGGTCGCAAGCAAAAGGGCTGGTTAGTGCCGCTCGCTATTTAGTTAGACAGTCTATTCAGTAGTCAGATTTCAGATCTGTAGATAGCCGCAGCAGCATCTTCCCAGATAAAACCGACCAAAACAAACCTGTCCCTTTTTGGCAGGTTTCCCGTGGGGCGGGCGCTGATGAAGTTTATCGCGAGTTCCGCACGAACAGGAGGCCACTTAATGTGGCCTCCGTCGTGAGCAGGACTGTAGAGCAGGAAACTTCATCAGCGCCCGCCCCACGGGAAACCGGCGGGATAGACCGGTTCAGATGGGGCTTTGATGCATGGGTGGTCTGTTGTTGTGCAAATGGGTATCATACTGTGGCTATTGCATCGACTCTGCGATGCATATTTGTACGTTCCCGGCGGTCGGTTTGCCAGAAGCGCCCCGTCGGTTGTTCCAGACCCGTTTCGAAGAAAGGAAACCACACTAACCTATGGCAGCTAAAAAATCATCTCCCTTGAAGATCATCCCGCTCGGCGGTCTTGACGGCATCGGCAAGAACATGACGGTCTTCGAGTGCGGCGACGACATGGTGCTCGTCGACGCCGGTCTTATGTTCCCGGATGACTCCCAGCCCGGTATCGACCTGGTGCTTCCCGACTACACCTATGTTCTGGAGAACGAGGAGAAGCTCCGCGGTATCATCGTTACCCACGGCCACGAGGACCACACCGGATCGCTTCCGTATCTGCTGCAGGACCTCAACAACAAGGTGCCCATCTTCTCGAGCAAGCTGACGCTCGGTTTTATCGAGGGTAAGCTCTCCGAGTTCCGCATCCGCGCACCCAAGTTCCGCGAGGTCAAGGGCGGCAGCCATGTCAACCTCGGCGGCATCTCGCTCGACTTCTTCTCGATGACGCACTCCATCCCCGGCGCTCTGGGCGTGTTCATCCGCACCAATCAGGGCACCGTTATGCACACCGGCGACTTTAAGCTCGACCAGACGCCCATCGACGGCGTCACGCCCGACTACGCCGCTATCAGCCGCTTTGCCAAGCAGGGCATCGACCTGCTACTTTCCGACTCCACCAATGCCACGGTTCCCGGCTTTACCAAGTCCGAGGCCGAGGTTGGTCCCAACCTGCTGCACGCCATCAAGAACGCCCCGGGTCGCGTGTTCGTCGCATCGTTCTCGAGCCACATCCATCGTTTGCAGCAGATCTGCGATGCCGCCCGCAAGTGCGGCCGTAAGGTCGTTGTGACCGGTCGCTCCATGCTCACGAACACCCGCGTGGCGCGCGAGCTCGGTTACCTCAACATCGATGACGTCGATATCATCGATGCCTTCGATATTGATAACCTGCCCGATGACAAGATCGTCGTCATGTGCACTGGTTCGCAGGGCGAGCCGCTGTCGGCCCTGTCCCGCATGGCCAATGGCGAGCACAAGACGCTCTCCATCCACGAGGGCGATACCGTTATCCTCTCGGCAACTCCCGTTCCTGGCAACGAGAAGGCCGTCCAGCAGGTCGTCAACAGCCTGGCCAAGCTCGGCTGCGACGTGTGGGATAAGAACCGCGCTCTCGTCCACGTCTCGGGTCACGGTAGCCAGGAGGAGCTCAAGCTTCTGATGGCCATGGCCAAGCCTACGTACTTTATGCCGGTCCACGGCGAGGCCGTGCATCTGCGCGCCCATGCCCAGCTGGCCCGCAAGATGGGTCTCAAGGACGATCATATCTTTATCCTCGATAACGGCGACACGCTCGAGATGCGCGGCGGTATCGTCAAGCGCGGTACGCCCGTCGAGTCCGGCGTCGTCTACGTCGACGGCCTGCGTATCGGCGATACCGACCCCATCGTCCTGCGCGATCGCCAGAAGCTCGCCAACGACGGTATGGTCACGGCCGTTGCCATCGTCTCCCTCAAACACAAGAAGATCGAGGCCATCGAGTTCTCGGGCCGCGGCGTCTCGTTTGCCATCGACGACCAGTTCTCCGAGGATGCCTCCGCGTCCATCATGAAGACGATCGAGAAGGGTAAGTTTAGCTTTACCAGCAGCGGTTCCGATGCCATTCGCAAGGCCGTGCGCGATTCGCTCTCTAACTTTATCTGGAGCCGTACGCGCACCCGTCCGATGATCATCCCGGTCGTCATGGAGGTTTAGTTTGGCGCGCGGATCTGCACAAAACGTCAAAGGCAATAAGGCCAATAACCAACCGGCATCTGCTAAGGGTGCCGGTTCCCATCTGCGTGCCAATAAGGGCCACGAGTCCGAGTTTGATGAGTTTGAGCCCTTGGTCGAGCCTTCGGCCAATCGCGATATCGCCGGTGTGGTCATCGCCGTTTTGGCGATCGCGTCCTTTATTGCCGTGATCTCTCCGGCAACAGCGCCCGTGACGGCTGCGGTTGCCGGTTTCTACCACCTGGGCTTTGGTCTGGGCGCCTACGTGCTGCCGATCGTCATCTTGCTGTTTGCCGCCACGCTCTTTTTGGGTGAGGACTCGCCGCTCAACGTGCGCTCTGTTGCGGGCGGCGCCTTGGTCTTTATCGCCGTCGTCTCCATTCTTTCGTTGATGGTGCCGGGCACGAGCGATTCGTGCGACCTTATGTTTACGCCGCAGAACCTTTCCGTGTCGGGCGGCTACATTGGCGCCTTTATCGCAAGTGCCTTGCAAAACGCCCTGGGTAAACCTATCGCTATGGTTGTCTTGCTGGGGCTTGTCGTCGTTGGTTTGGTCATTATCGGCTTTTCGGTGGGTGGCGTTTTGCGCTCCGCACGCGATCGCGCTGCCGATTTTGCCGAGCGTCGACGTGCCGATGTCAATGCGAGCCCGTGGGGCGATGAAGAGGCCCTGTCTGTTCCCGGCGTCGCTCGTCCGCACCTGAGCATTCTGCGCCAGAAGGGGACTGACGCCGCGGTGACCACGGTCATGGGTGGCGATGTCGACCCGGTTTTGGATGACGACGAGGACGATGACCCGTTTGTCGACGTATCCGAGTCGGTTGAAGCCGAGCGGGCCAAGACCACGCTGCTGCCGCGTCGCCATGTCAAGAAGGGCAAGGCTGCGCCTAAGCTCAATACGAGTGAGCCCGACCCATCTTGGTCCGATAGCGAGATTGAGCTTACCGAGGGCGATGACGAGGACGACGAGGCTCCGATTGAGACCGCAAAGACAACTTTGCTGCCGCGTCGCCATGCAAAGCGCGGCCAGGTAACCGGCCAGCTTTCGATGGAAGACGACCCCGATAAGATTGACGAGTCCGAGCCGCCGTTTGCCGTGAATCCCGTCTCGGCCGCACCTCAGATTCCCGACTTCCTGAAGCATCCCAAGGTTGCCGATGCGCCTGCCACGAGTGCTATCGAATCGGCTGCGGCTCGTGATGGGGGAGTGGACGACGGCGCCGCAGATAACGAGGGCGAAGAAGAGGACGGCCTCAAGCTTCCGCCGCTCGAAATCCTGCATGCCAACCCGCAGTCGGCTTCCGCTGCGTCTTCGGACAAGGAGCTGGAGCAGACCGCTGAGTCACTGCAATCCACCTTGCTTGAGTTTGGCCGCAGTGCCCGCGTGGTCGGCTGGATCGCCGGCCCCACGGTGACGACCTTTAAGCTGCAGCCCGGTGAGGGCGAGCGTGTGAGCAAAATCTCGAGCCTCGAGGACGATATCGCGCTTTCGCTCGCTGCCCAGTCGGTGCGTATCTTTGCCCCGATCCCCGGCACCTCGCTCGTGGGCATCGAGATTCCCAACCGCAAGCGCCAGAACGTCAATCTGGGCGACGTGCTGCCCTATGTGAAGGGCGGTCCGCTCGAGCTCGCCATCGGCCGCGACGCCGAGGGCACGCCGGTTGTCGCCGACCTCGCCAAGATGCCTCACCTGTTGATTGCCGGTACGACCGGTTCTGGTAAGTCGGTGATGATCAATTCCATCATCACGACTTTGCTCATGCGCGCCCTTCCCGAGGACGTTCGCCTGATCATGGTCGACCCCAAGCGTGTCGAGCTTGCGGGCTATAACGGTCTGCCGCATCTCTATGTGCCCGTGGTGACCGAGCCCAAGCAGGCCGCGAGCGCTCTGCAATGGGCTGTGTCCGAGATGGAGCGTCGCCTGAAGGTCTTCGAGCGTCTCAACGTGCGTAAGATCTCGACCTACAACGAAAAGCAGGCTGCTGGCGAGTTTGAGCATTACGACAATCCGCCGCAAAAGATGCCCTACCTTGTCATTATCATTGACGAGCTCTCTGACCTGATGATGGTCGCCGGTAAGGATGTCGAGGCCTCGATCGTGCGTATCGCCCAGCTGGGCCGTGCCGCCGGTATTCATCTTATCGTTGCCACGCAGCGCCCCAGCTCCAACGTGGTGACGGGCCTCATCAAGGCCAACATCACCAACCGCATCGCCTTTAACGTCGCCACGGGCATCGACTCGCGTGTCATCATCGACCAGATGGGTGCCGAGAAGCTCACCGGTTTGGGCGACATGCTGTTCTCCAAGGTCGACTGGGGCAAGCCCCGCCGTATCCAGGGCTGCTTTGTCTCGGACGACGAAATCAACGAGATTGTCGAGTTCGTCAAGTCGCAGAGCGAGCCCGACTACCACGAGGAGATTCTGTCCGCCGTGGCGCCCGCTTCCATGTCCATGGCTGGTGGCGGCGGCATTGTCCGCACCGGAGTCGCCGAGCCGCAAGACGATGATCCGCTCATTTGGGAAGCCGCCCATATTGTGGTGGAATCGCAGCTGGGCTCCACATCTGGCCTGCAACGCCGCCTGAAGGTTGGCTATGCGCGTGCCGGGCGTATTATGGACATGCTGGAAGAAAAGGGTGTCGTCGGCCCGCCCGACGGTTCCAAGCCGCGCGAGGTCCTGTTGGACGAGGAGGGGCTTGCCGCGCTGGAATCTGTCGACGCCGAGATGGCACGTGAAGATCGTGAGTTTGGAGGATTCTGATGGCTGCACGCTTTGGTGACATGCTGCTCGAGCAGCGTCGCCGAATGGGCCTTTCCATTCAGCAGGTCGCCAACACCATCAAAATCAGGCCGCAGATCATCGAGTTTTTCGAGACCGGTAACTTTGCTTCGATGCCGCCGCGCGGCTATGCGCAGGGCATGATTTCGAGCTATGCTCGTTTTTTGGGCCTCAATCCGCGCGAGGTCGTCAATGCCTACTTTGACGAACTGATGGCATACGAACGCGAGACGTCGCAGCAGGGCGGTCGTTTCCAGGACGCCGCCGGCTACGTCAATTCGCGTTCCTCTGTCGATAACGGGCGCTTCCTGATGGTTCAGGGCGGTCGTTCGACTCGCTATGGACAGCGTCCTCAGCAGGCCGGTTATATTACCGAGACGGGTTCGGGCGAGGAGATTCGCTCGCAGCGTGACCGGTTCCGCAGTACGCCGATGCCCGAGGACCGTGCACTTCCCGCTGCCCGCGGCGTGGCGCGTGACCCTCGTGCCGGCTACGGCGACGGCGGCTATTCCGATCGCGGTCACCGTGGTATCTCCACCGGACGCTCTCGCAGTGGCTATGCGGACGCCGATACCACGCAGGTGACGCCGCGTCTTCGCTCTCAACCACAGCCGTATGGCCAGCGCTCTTCGGCTCCGCGTGCGGGCCAGCGTGGCTATCAAGGCCGCGGTGAACTTGCGCCCCGCTCGGGTCAGCGCAGCCTTCAGGGCCAGGGTGGCTATTGCGGCCGTTCCGATAGCAATCGTGGCCGTATGCCTCAGGGAGGCGGCCGCAGCAGTTCCAGTCGTGGACGCGGCGGTTCCCGTGCTCCTCAAAACAACGGGCTCGATCCGCGTATCGTCTACGCCGGTATCGGTGCCGTGGCGTTGCTGCTGATCGTGCTCATCGTGGTACTTCTGCGCGGCTGCGCATCTTCGACGCCCGAGACCACGCCCGAGACGCCCGCTGTTACCAAGACGACGACCAAGAAGTCTTCTAAGAAGACCGAAACGGTCGACGAGGACGAAGACACCGATGAGCCGACTGACGAGTCGACTGATTCGGACGCCGCAAAGACGACGGCCAAGAAGGAAGAGAACGAGGTCACAAAAGTTAAGGTCTCCGTTGCCAAGGGAAAGACCGCGTGGATTGAGGTCAAGGTCGACGGAAAGTCGGTCTATGGCGCTCAGGCGACTGGCCCCTTTGAGCAGGAGTACACGCCCGAGTCCTCGATCGAGATCACCACGTCTAAGCCTTCCGATGTCACCGTTACCAAGAACGGCGAAAAGGTCCGTTACGATACCAAGACCTCGGGCGTGGCGCGCGTGACGATCACCGTTCCCAAGAAGGAGACGACTGATTCCGAGAATGGTGAAAGTTCTGATGGTGCCGACACCACCGATGGTACCGACACCACCGACGGCACCGATGCCCAGTCCACGGATGGCGCCGATACCGCAACTGACGGCCAGGCGCCCACCGATTCTACCGACTATTCGTACGATAGCTACTAAGCCGCTCGTACGCGAAAGGAAACATCATGGCTAAAGATTCCAGCTTCGACGTCGTGTCAGAGGTCAACATGCAAGAGGTCGACAACGCCTTCCAGCAGACCACGCGCGAGATTTCCCAGCGCTATGACCTGAAGGATTCCGGCGCCACGATCGAGCTTTCGAAGGGCGACAAGCTCTTTACGATCAACGCCCCGGCCGACTTTGTCTCCAAGCAGATCATCGATGTCCTGAGCTCCAAGCTCATCAAGCGCGGCATCGACCTCAAGGCTGTCTCGTGGGATGCTCCGCAGGCGGCATCGGGCGGCACCGTGCGCGTGCTCGGCCATATCGTCGAGGGTATCGACCAGGCGACCGCCAAGAAGATCAATAAGGACATCAAGGACCAAAAGCTCAAGGTCAAGGTGACCATCGAGGCCGAGAAGCTGCGTGTTTCCTCTGCTTCGAAGGACGCGTTGCAGACCGTTATCCAGTTCCTGCGCGACCAGGACTACGGCCAGCCGCTGCAGTTCACCAACTACCGCTAATATCATTCGAAAGGACTGCTCTCCAACATGGATACACCGTTGGGCTCCGTGCTCTACATCACCCTCGGGTGCGCTAAGAACGAGGTTGACACCGACCGCATGCGTTCTCTTTTGACCGCCGCGGGCTACGAGGAGGCATTCGACCCACAGGATGCCGATATCGCCATCGTCAATACATGCTCGTTCCTCGCCTCCGCAACGTCCGAGAGCATCGAGACCACGCTCGAGCTCGCCAACGAGGTTCAGGACGGCGTTCGTTCTTGTCCCATCGTCATGTGCGGCTGTGTGCCGTCGCGCTATGGCGACGACCTGCCTGACGAGCTGCCCGAGGTCGCTGCCTTTGTGAAGGCCGACGAGGAGGACGGCATCGTGGCGGTCATCGATGGCGTGCTGGGTGTCGAGCGTGAGATCGCTGCCTATATTCCGCAAGTCAAGCGCACTGTCGAGGGCGCCGTTGCTTACGTCAAGATTTCCGATGGCTGCAACCGCTTTTGTAGCTTCTGCATGATCCCGTATATCCGCGGTCGTTATCACTCGCGCAATGCCGGGAGCATTATCTCCGAGGTGCGCGACTTGGTTGCCGGCGGTGTGCGAGAGATCGTGCTGATCGGCCAGGACACGGGCATCTGGGGCACCGACTTTGCGGATGGTGACGTCGCCGAGGGCTCGCCGCGCAATCTGGCGCAGCTGCTGCGCGCCGTAGCCGAGGCCGTGCGTCCGCAGAACGTCTGGGTCCGTGTTCTCTACCTGCAGCCCGAGGGCATGACCGACGAGCTTATCGAGACGATTCGCGATACCCCCGAGGTGCTACCCTATATCGATATCCCCGTGCAGCACTGCGACGCACGCATCCTTAAGGCCATGCGTCGCTCCGGTTCGCGCCAGGAGCTCGAGGACCTGTTCCGCGATCTACGTGAGCGCATCCCCGACATCGTGATCCGTTCCACGGCCATGGTTGGCTTCCCGACCGAGACCGACGACGAGTTCCGCGACCTTATCGACTTTATGGACACCGTCGGCTTTGACTACACGAGCGTCTTTGCCTACTCGCAGGAGGAGGGCAGCCTGGCCGCCAAGATGGAGGGCCAGGTCGACGAAGAGGTCAAGCTCGAGCGCGCCCAGGAGGCCATGGACCTGGCCGAGTCGCTCGGTTTTGCCGCCACCGCCGCACATGTGGGCGAGCGCGCCCAGGTGATCGTCGACGGTATCGAAGAGACCGAGGACGGCGCCGAGCTGATCGGACATGCCTGGTTCCAGGCGCCTGATTCCGATGGCGCGGTGCATCTGGATGCCAGCGAGGCATCTGTGGGCGATATTCTGACGGTCGAGTTTACCGATAGCTTCTGCTATGAGCTTATCGGCCATGTTGTGGAGTAGGAGAGCGTCGTGGCAAACGAGAGCAATAAGGAACTGACGAGTGTTTGGACGCCCGCCAACATCGTGACGTGCGTTCGCATCGTCTTTATCCCGGTGTTCATGATCGTGTCGGCGCTTTCTCACACGAGTGTTGCCGGTACAGATTGGAGCACCTTCGACGGCCCGCTCGCCGCCGCTGCCTTCATTCTGTACGTCATCCTGTCGTGCACCGATAAGGTTGACGGCTACCTGGCGCGCTCGCGCAACGAGATTACCGACTTCGGTAAATTCTTGGACCCCATCGCCGACAAGCTACTCGTGTTCTCGGCCTTGCTGCTGTTCTTGGACTTTGGCGCCGTGTCGGTTTGGTCCGTGTTCATCATCTTGTTCCGCGAGCTGCTGGTAAGCGCCCTGCGCATGGTCGCGAGTGCCGCCGGCGTTGTCGTTGCGGCCGATAAGCTCGGCAAGTACAAGACGGCGACCACGATGGTCTCCATCTGCGGTTACCTGTGCGTCTTTGCGATGGCCGGCTTGAACCTTGGCCCGCTGGCGCTGACGCTCGGCATCTACTCGGTGTCGCGCTTCCTGTACGCCGTTGCCGTTGTCCTGACCGTTATCTCGGGCGTCCAGTACTTCTGGAACTGCCGCAAGATCGTCTTTTCGGTCTAGGTCCTGGTGGGTATGACGGACTCTTTTGAGCAGATTTCCGCACATAACGAGGAGCTGGCGCGCGATATTGTCGAGCGCGCGAGCGCTCGGGGCGTGACGGTTTCGACGGCTGAGTCGCTGACAGCAGGTATGATCTCCTCGACGATTGCCGATATCCCGGGCGCCTCGGCGGTGCTGCGTGGCGGTGCGGTGACCTACTGCGATGAGATAAAGCATCGCGTTTTGGGTGTTGAGCAGGAGACGCTCGACCGCTATACCGCGGTGTCGCATCAGACCGCGCGCGAGATGGCGGCGGGTTCGCTGGAGCTGTATCAGAGCGATATTGCTGTGAGCGCAACGGGTTATGCCGGCCCCGGCGGCGGCACTGAGGACGATCCGGCTGGCACTTTCTATATTGGCTGGGCGTATCGCGCGGCTGATTGGGAAGTGCCGGTCGTGGACTCTGTGCGCTGCCACTATGAGGGCGACCGTTCGTGTGTTCGTGCCCATGCGGTCGCGGAGGCATTGGGACGCATTGCCCTTGTGCTCAACTCTATGGAATAGACGTGTTTTAAGGGGCCTTAGGGCCCCTTAATTGTGGAGATAGGGACCTCTGACACATTCAGCGTTTTTGCTGGTCATAGGTTTATTCTCGCCTTTCTTGTTCTTATTTGCCCCTTTGTGGTCAAGCATTTGGTCAGTGTTTGGTCGGCGTTTGGTTGGGTTTTGGAAAGACTGCCTGCATATGATTGGCCTGAACGGTTGACCACGAACAGCCGTTCGTTTATTATCGATGCAGGTTGTTAAGAGGAGGGCTATTCATGGCCAAGAATTCAGGTCCCGTACGTACCGTTCATGCTCGCACGACGGGTAAAGAGCGCGATGAGATGATCGCCACCACCAAGGCCGAGATCGAGAAGAAGTTCGGTCAAGGCTCCATCATGAGGTATGGTGACGGCGGCCCCGAGCTTGAGGTTGAGGCCATCCCCACGGGCGCTCTGGCACTCGATGCCGCTCTGGGTATCGGCGGTGTGCCGCGCGGCCGTATCGTCGAGATTTACGGTCCTGAGTCCTCCGGTAAGACGACGCTTTCGCTCGAGATCCTGGCCGAAGCCCAGGCAATGGGTGGTGTGGTGGCATTTATCGATGCCGAGCACGCGCTCGATCCCACGTATGCCGCGCGCATTGGCGTGGATATCGACGAGGTACTGATTTCCCAGCCTGATACGGGTGAGCAGGCGCTCGAGATTGTTGACATGCTCGTGCGTTCCGGCGCCATCGATGCCATCGTCGTCGACTCCGTCGCCGCGCTGACCCCGCGTGCCGAGATCGAGGGAGAGATCGGCGATACCACGGTCGGTTTGCAAGCTCGTCTGATGAGTCAGGCGCTCCGCAAGCTCGCCGGCTCGCTGTCCAAGTCCAACACGACATGCATCTTCATTAACCAGCTGCGAGAGAAGATCGGCGTCATGTTCGGCAACCCCGAGACCACGACGGGCGGCCGCGCCCTTAAGTTCTTCTCTTCGGTGCGTATCGACATTCGCCGCATCGACAGCATTAAGCTTAAGGATGAGGTTATCGGTAACCGCGTGCGTGCCAAGGTCGTTAAGAACAAGGTGGCAGCTCCGTTCCGTTCTGCTGAGTTCGACATCATGTACGGTACGGGCATCTCTAAGGAGGGCTCGATTCTGGACATGGCTGTCGAGTGCGGCATTTGCAAGAAGATGGGCTCCTGGTTTGCCTATGGCGAGGACAAGCTCGGCAACGGTCGCGAGGCCGCCAAGGCGTTCCTGCGCGAACACCCCGATTGCGCCGACGAGATTGAGCATAAGGTCCGCCTTGCCTGCGGGCTTGAGTTTGATGACGATGCTCCGTCCGAGGTCGAGCTGACCGATCAGCCTGCGCCTGAGGAGTTTGACGAGCTTTACGCCATCGATGGTTCCGCCATGCTCGATGATGACGACGAGTAGCGGTTACGCTCATGTCGTATACGGTGACCGAGGCCACGGTCGTCTTTCCCGATAAGAAGGCGGCCTCCTCGTTCTCGAGCGGGTATGCGTCCAAAAAGCCTTGCGCACATATCGATTGTGAGCTTGAGGGCGGTTTTGAGCGGTCCATTTGGATTCCCGTGCGGGTCGCGCGCCTGTATGTCAAAAATCGCCCCGATCTTCCCTGTGATTGGGATAACTTTCGTGAAGCGGTGCAGCTCATCGAGCGTAAATGTGCACTTACCATGGTGACTGAGATGCTATCGCGACGCGACCATGCGACGGGTGAGGTCTGTGACAAGTTGGCACGCTACGGCTTTCGCCAGCCCGCAATTGATTTCGCCGTCCAGCGCGCCACAGAGTATCGCTTTTTAGATGAGAACCGCTTTTGCTCGTACTTTATCGAGGAACGCAAACGACGCGGCTGGGGACAGCGCAAGATTGAGACCGAGCTTAAGCGCCGTCATGTCGTACTCGATGACATTCCCGGTTATCCCGAGGATTATTTTGCCGTCGAAGACGATTTGGCGCGTGCGTCAGCCCTGCTCGCCAAGCGGCGTGTTCCAGAGACGCGCGGATTCGAAAAACTGGTTCGGTTTTTGATGGGCAAGGGCTTCTCGTATCACATCGCTGCCGATGCCGTTAAGGCACGTCTTAATGCCGAACGCGAGGAATGTGCGGTTTAGGCGTATGCGTTTTGTGGCCCTGCCGTTCACCGCGTTTTAGCCGCCGTGCTGGGGCCATTTATTTGACAGTTGTTGTGGTTCAACGTACGATAAACACTGTCATTTGCTTTGTGATATGTGCTCATCTGTGATGAGTTTGTTTATATGTTTATCTGTATCCGACCCGCATAAGCTGCGCCCATATTACTCAAATGTCGCGAGCCGTTCGTAAGGACGGTTCGCTTTGTTGTGTAACGAATCCATAAAAAGGAGTGAGCATGCCTATCATCGCAGCGCTCGTTGGCATCGTTTTGGGTGCCATCGCCGCCATTGCCTACATGCGCACCGCCAAGCAGGGTAGTCTTCACGAGGCCGACGAAAAAATCCAGTCGGCACACGCACAGGCTGAGTCCCTGATCGGTGATGCCAAGCGTCAGGCCGAGACCCTCAAAAAAGAGGCTCTGCTCGAGGCTAAAGAGGAGATCATCAAGAACAAGCAGGCCGCCGAGGCCGAGGACAAGCAGCGTAAGAACGAGATTCGTACGCTCGAGAACCGCGTGATGCAGCGCGAGGAATCCCTCGATCGCCGCAACGACGCTCTCGACAAGCGCGAGCATCAGCTGTCCAGCCAGGCCGGTCAGGTCGAGAAGCGCTCCCGTGAGCTCGAGGAGCTCTGCGCAAAGCAGACCTCCGAGCTCGAGCGTATCGCCGACCTTACCCGCGAGGACGCCCACAAGGAGCTCCTCGATAAGGTTCGCAGCGAGGTCACCCACGAGGCCGCCACGATCATTCGCGAGTCCGAGCAGCAGGTTCGCGCCGAGTGCCACAAGACCGCCCAGGAGATTCTGTCTCTGGCGATTCAGCGCTGCGCTGCCGACCACACTGCCGAGGTCACCGTTACCTCCGTGCACATTCCCTCTGATGACCTCAAGGGCCGTATCATCGGTCGCGAGGGTCGCAACATCCGGACCTTCGAGCAGGTTTCCGGCGTCAACCTCGTGATCGACGACACGCCCGAGACCGTCGTTCTTTCGAGCTTCGACCCGGTCCGTCGTGAGACCGCCCGTGTCGCCCTCGAGAACCTCATCGCCGACGGCCGCATTCACCCTGCCCGTATCGAGGAGATGTATCACAAGGCCGCCGACCTGGTTCAGCAGCGCGTGCGTGAGGCTGGCGAGCAGGCTGCCTTCGATACCGGCATCCACGACCTGCACCCCGAGATCGTCAAGACCCTTGGTGCCCTGCGCTACCGTACCTCGTTTGGTCAGAACGTGCTTCAGCACTCCCTCGAGGTCTCTGATCTGTGCGGCGTGATGGCTTCCGAGCTTGGCCTGGACGTTGTGACTGCCAAGCGTGCCGGCCTGCTGCACGACCTGGGCAAGGCAATCGACCATGACGTCGAGGGCCCGCATGCCGTCATCGGCGCTGAGCTGGCCCGCCGTTATGGCGAGAAACCCGTTATCGTCCACGCTATCGAGGCTCACCATGCCGATGTCGACCCCAACACGGTGCTCGATGTCCTGGTACAGGCCGCGGATGCAGTCTCTGCCTCTCGCCCCGGTGCCCGTCGCGAGTCTGCCGAGAACTACATCAAGCGTCTTGAGAAGCTCGAGGAGATCGCCAACTCCCATGACGGCGTCGAGCGTACCTATGCCATGCAGGCTGGTCGCGAGGTCCACGTCATGGTTCAGCCTGACAAGATCTCCGATGCCCAGTCCACGGTTCTGGCTCACGATATCGCCCATCAGATCGAGGAAGAGATGGAGTATCCCGGTCAGGTGCGCGTCGTCGTGATTCGCGAGAGCCGCGCTGTCGATATCGCTAAATAACATGAGCGACGCGAACGAGCTCATCTCATTTATCGCGTCGATGTCGGGGGAGGGCAACCTTCGCGTCGAGGAGAACCTTGGCGAGGGGTATGTCCGCCTCCGCGTTTCGGAGGCCGAGCGGCGCCAGGCAAAGCACGACATTCAGCATGTCGAGGACATCGTCATCGAAATGCTCCGTAATGCTCGCGATGCCGGCGCCGACAAGGTCTATCTCGCCACGACCAAGGAAGATGGCGTCCGCACGCTTGTCTTTCTGGATAACGGTTCTGGCGTTCCGCAGGATATGCAAGAGCGAATCTTTGATGCCCGCGTTACCTCCAAGCTCGAGAGCATGAAGATGGACCGTTGGGGCGTTCACGGTCGTGGCATGGCATTGTTTTCGATCAAGCAGAACACCGACGAGGCCCGTGTGGTCACGTCCGGCGTCGATCTTGGTTCAGCCTTCAAGGTGAGCGTTGCGGCCGACCGCCTCAGTGAGCGTGCCGATCAGTCCAGCTGGCCCCAGGCCGTCAAGGATGAGGACGGACGTTATGTCTGCGCTCGCGGCCCACATAATATTATTCGCGCTGCTTGTGAGTTTGCGCTCGAGGAGTTGCGTGGTTGCGATGTCTATCTTGGTTCTCCGTCTGAGATTGCCGCGACCCTTTATGCTCAAGCGTCAAGTCGGCTCGATACGTCTCGTCTCCTGTTCATTGATGACGAGAGTGAGCTTCCGGTTGTCGATCGTTTAGGCCTTGCTTCTGATGCCGAGGACTTTATCCGTATTTGTTCGGGTTTGGGTCTTGAGATGTCCGAGCGCACGGCCCATCGCATTTTGGCAGGGCAGATTAAGCCCGTTCGCGGTGTGACCGCGCGTCTGCTGCGCGAGCGTGATTCGTCCTCGCATGCGCCGGCTCCTGTCGATCTCGCGAAGGATCGTCGCGGGCTACGTATTGCCAAGGATGATATGGCACAGTTTTCGCGCGCTGTGGAACGCGACTTTAATGACCTTGCCGCCCGGTACTATCTCAACCTTTGCGGCGACCCAAAGATCCGTGTTTCGCGTGATCGAATCACCGTGACCTTTGATCTTGCCAAAGAGGAATAGTGCCTTTACCGAGTCCACTCGGTACGATACAGTTATTGCAGTTAAAACGTACTTTTAAATGCAGGAGTTTCTTCATGGATTGCCTGAAGGTATCAAGCAAATCATCGCCCGCGTCCGTTGCCGGCGCCATCGCCGGCATGGTCAAGGATGGTGTGCCCGTCAACATCCAGTGTGTCGGCGCCGGTGCCGTCAACCAGGCCATTAAGGCCGTTGCTATCGCGCGCGGTTTTTTGATTCCAACCGGTTTTGATATTTCCTGCGCGCCCGTGTTCTCCGACATCCTCATTAACGGGGAGTCGCGCACGGCCATCCGCCTTTCTATCTACGTTCACCAGATCAATCGAGCTGCTATGGATAACGTCGTCATGGATGATGTTAAGCCTGTGGCATAGCTTCTGCTTGCCTTGTTTCGCTCCCCATCGTTAGGACTTATGCACATGGACCAGCGTTCCGTACGCGATATTCTTGCCGGTAAAACCTACTTTATCCGCACCTTTGGCTGCCAGATGAATCAGCACGACTCCGAGCGTGTGAGCGGTCTGCTTGATTCGTATGGCTGCCTCATGGCGCTCGATCCCGCGCATGCCGATATCGTTGTCTTCATGACGTGCTGCGTGCGCGAGGCCGCCGATACTCGCCTGTACGGGCAGTGCAATTCCTGCAAAAGCCTGCCGCCTTCGCCTTCGGGCAAGCGCGTGGTTGCCGTTGGCGGTTGCATCGCGCAGCGCGATGGCGAGGGCCTGCTCACCAACGTCGATAACGTCAATGTCATCTTTGGCACGCATTCCATTGCACATGTGGCCGAGCTCATTGCCGAGGCGTTCCTTGATGGTAAGCGTCATATCCGCACCAATGAGCATGAGGATACGGATGCCATGAGCATGCCGTGGCATCGCGAGACTCAGTATCACGCCTGGGTGCCCATCATGACGGGCTGCAATAATTTCTGCACCTATTGCATCGTGCCGTACGTGCGCGGTCGCGAAAAGAGCCGCCCCTTCGAGGAGATTGTCGACGAGGTGACCGGTTTGGTGCGCCAGGGCGTGCGTGAGATTACGCTGCTGGGCCAAAACGTTAACTCATATGGTCGCGATCTGTTTGGCAAGCCGCGTTTTGCCGATTTGCTGCGTGCCGTGGGCGATACGGGCGTGGAGCGCATCTTCTTTACGTCTTCGCATCCCAAGGACCTGTTGCCCGAGACCATTGACGCCATGGCCGAGACGCTTGCCGTTATGCCGCAGCTGCACTTGGCCGTCCAGTCAGGTTCGACGCGGATCCTCAAAGAGATGAATCGCCGTTATACACGCGAGGACTATCTGGGCCTTGTCGATCGCATTCGCAACCGCATGCCCGATATCGCGCTCTCGACCGACATTATCGTTGGCTTCCCGGGTGAGACTGAAGAAGACTTTGAGCAGACGCTCTCACTTGCCGAGACGGTCCGCTATGCTCAGGCCTATACCTTCATCTATTCCAAGCGCGCCGGTACCCCGGCCGCCGAGATTGACGATCCTACGCCGCATGAGGTTATTCTCGAGCGTTTCAACCGTCTGGTTAAGGTTATCGAGACCACGGCACACGAGTATAACCAGGGTGAGCTTCATACTGTGGTTCCGGCGCTCATTGAGGGAACGAGTAAAAAGAACGACGCGGTCCTGCTGGGCAAGAGTCCCAAGAATCAGACTGTGCATGCGCCTATCCCCGAGGGTTACAGCATCGATCAGCTTGTTGGCAAGATCGTTGATGTTGACGTTGACGTTGCCAAGACCTGGTATTTGTCCGGCTCCGTTGTGGGCGAGCCGCGCTAATGGTTTCTCCCGGGGCAGGTCTTTCCGCCGTTGCGATCGTCGGTCCGACGGCGGTTGGTAAGAGTGATGTTGCCGACCGTTTGGCAGCTCGTCTTTCGTCCGAAGTGCTGTCGTGCGATGCGATGCAAATCTATCGCGGCATGGACATCGGTACCGCAAAGATGGCGCCCGATGAGTGCACGGCGCCGCTGCGTCTCGTCGACATTGTAGAGCCGGGTGTGGCATATTCTGCTGCGCTTTATCAGGCCGACGCTCGCGCGCATGTTGAACGTCTCCTTGGTTCGGGTTGCCTGCCGGTTTTTTGCGGAGGTACGGGGCTGTATCTCAAGGCCGCCCTCGATGAGATGGACTTTCCCTCGGGTGAACTTGAGGACGATCGTCGTGCGGGCTATCAGGAGCTTGCCGAGCGTATTGGCGAGGAAGAACTGCATGCCTTGCTTGCCGAGCGCGATCCAGAATCGGCTGCTGTTATTCATCCCCATAACGTGCGCCGTGTGATTCGTGCACTCGAGATGCATGATGATGGCGTCTCCTATGCGCAGCAAAAGTCGCAGTTTAGTGTTCCGCACGAGCATTATCATGCCCTATGGTTTGGTCTGACGCGTAATCGCGAGGTGCTCTACGAGCGCATTAACCAGCGCGTCGATCTGATGTTTGAGCAGGGTCTTGTCGATGAGGTCCGCGGTCTTATGGGCCAGGGGCTGGGAGATGCCCTGACGTCGATGCAGGCAATTGGCTATAAAGAGATCATTGATGCTTTCAATGGCGTGATGAGCATGGATGAGGCTCGCGAACTCATTAAGATGCGTTCGCGTCGTTATGCCAAGCGTCAGCTTTCGTGGTTTAAGCGCGATGACCGTATCGTGTGGTTTGATATGGATGAATGTACGATCGATGAGGTCGTTGAGGATATCCTGCATCGTATTGAGGCTGCCTAATGGCCCGTTTCCCCCTTGTTCCCACGGCACCCGAGCCCGAGCGTGCCATTTTAGTTGGTGTTGAGTGGCGCGACAATGCATGGCCGCTCGATCGCTCGCTTGATGAGCTGGAGCGTCTTGCCCACACAGCTGGTGCCCAGTGCGTGGCACGCTTGTCGCAGCGTTTGGTAAAGCCGTATCCTAAATCGTTTATCGGTTCCGGTAAGGTAGAGGAGCTGTGCGGCCTGGTGCATCGCATGGATGCCGATGTCGTTATTTTTGACGACGACCTGACCCCCTCGCAGCAATCCTATTTGGAGAAAGCCGTGGGCGAGCCGGTAAAGATTATCGATCGTACTGCACTGATCCTGGATATCTTTGGCCTGCATGCTCAGACGCGTGAGGGACGCCTGCAGGTACAGCTGGCACAGCTTCAATATTTGTTGCCTCGCCTGCGTGGCATGTGGAGCCATCTCGCTAAGGAGCAGACGCGCGGCGGCATCGGCTCACGTTTTGGTCAGGGCGAAAGTCAGCTCGAGGTCGACCGTCGCCTCATTCGTAATAAGATCGCTGCGCTTCGTCGTGAGCTCAAGCAGGTTGAACAGCGTCGCGATGTTCAATCCAAGAGTCGCATTGAGTCCCCGGCGTTTCGCGTCGCGTTAGCCGGTTATACCAATGCCGGTAAATCGACGTTACTCAATCGTCTGACCGGCTCTACGGTACTTTCGCAGGACAAGCTGTTTGCTACGCTCGACCCGACGACGCGTTCGTATCGTCTGCCCGGCGGTCGCGGCATGACGATTACCGATACCGTCGGCTTTATTCAAAAGCTGCCCCATGGTCTGGTCGATGCCTTTAAATCGACGCTGTCCGAGGTTTTGGGTGCCGATCTAATTCTCAAAGTCGTAGATGCGTCTGACGAGGACTATGAGCGGCAGCTGGAGGCTGTCGACCGCGTGCTTGATGAGATCGGCGCCGGAGAGCGTTTAACGCTTACCGTATTCAATAAAATCGATCTTCTCGATAGCGTCGATCGATTGAGTTTCCGTGGTCGCTATCCGGAGGCCGTTCTGTTCTCGGCCCAAACGGGCGAGGGGCTCGACGATCTCGTCGACCGGATTGCTCGCGAGGCAGCTGCCACCGATGTGTTGCTCTCCGCTGATATCCCGTATCGTGAGGGCGCTCTCATCACGCTGGTGCATGAGCAGGGAACCCTTCTGCATGAGGAATATCTCGAGGACGGCGTTCGCGTTGTGGCGAAACTGCCGGCTCGTATTGCACCGCGGCTCGAGCGTTATCGCACCGAGTAGACGATCTCCAAAATGCCCAGAATGATGGGCTGATGCAGCAGATAAAAGGGGAGAGCGTGACGTCCAAGGCTGGCGAGCGCCGGCAGGGGGTTGGCGTAGGCCCAGCTAGGGACGGTCTTATCGATACTCTTCGCTATGCGTGCGGCGAAGTATCCTGCAAGATACATAAAGATAAACGGGATGATGGGGTAGTAATCACCTGAGACAAACCCAGGGCTCGGAAATCCCAGCCACGCCAGGTAGGGGACAGGGTAGATCGTTTTGGGGATGCTCCAGGTGAGGGCGAACAACACAAGGCATAGGGGCATGCCCCATCTCGCCGTTATCTTCTTAAGGACGGGATCGGTCAACGCCACGATGCCGGTGCATGCGGCCATGCAGTAGATGATGCCAAAATTAACCGAATCGTCGAATGAGACAAGTGTTGTTGCCAACCAGACAACGAGTGCTGCTAAGGCGTATTTGGCGGCACGTTTGATATTGTTGCGCGAAAGAGTGCACATCCAACCCGCGATAAACAAAAATACCCAGCTGATGCTGGCGCGCCAGACGTCTTGAAAGACAGTCTGGGTAAACCAAGGCATATCCCAGCCGTACAGGTAGGCGAGATCATAGCAAGCGTGAAAACCTGCCATAGAAATCATCGTAAACCCGCGGACGGTATCAAAGATGGTTATGCGTTTTTGCATTACGAGAACCGGCGCATCAAGCCGACGACTTTGCCCAGGATAACGGGATTCGTTGCATAGATAGGCTCCATAGTGTCGTTCTCGGGCTGCAAGCGCACACGCCCCTGCTCCTTGTAGAACGTCTTGACGGTCGCCGAACCATCAATCATGGCCACGACAATTTCGCCGTTCATGGCACTCTTTTGTTCACGGACGATGATGTAATCGCCATTGAAGATGCCGACATTGATCATTGAGCTCCCATGCACCTCAAGGATAAAGGAACCCTGATCAGTGGCGATTTCGGTCGGGATAGTAAACGTGTCTTCGATATTCTGCTCAGCCAGAATGGGAATCCCAGCCGCAACGCGACCAACGAGCGGTAGCGAGACCGTTCCGCGAGGTGCGGTGGGCTCGTCAGATTTAGAAATTGAGACAGAGGACCCGTCCTCGTTAAAGAGTTCCAGGGCGCGCGGTTTGGTGGCATCGCGCTTGAGTAGCCCGCGCGCCTCCAGGGCAGAGAGATGGGCGTGCACGGTGCTGGGGGAGGAAAGACCCACGGCAGAAGCCATCTCGCGCACGCTGGGTGGATAACCCTTCTCCTGCTGATATTCCTTGATGAAGTCGTAAATTTGCTGCTGACGCTTGGTAATTTTGCGAGCCATCAGGGCATCCTCTCTACCCATGTCAAACAAATGTTCGAATTATGCTTGACAGGAACAACTGTTCGAAGATAATAATAACCGAACATTCGTTCTCGCGCTAGACATTTTTGTCCGCGCGGCTTGATAAAACTGTTCTCAGCAAAACACGCGAGAGGAGAACATGATGAACGCAACGAATATGGTCCAGGGAAACCTCGCCCTTAAGCTTGAGACGCCTGCAGAACCCACTTTTACGGTTGTTCAGGGTGGCCGCTCCGGCTTTCAGCCTTTGACCGTAAAGCCTGCTCGCAATCAGCAGGCTGTAGTCGCGCCGGCCCACGTTGCCCTGAAGGTTCCGACGATTGTCGCCGTCGCCGTTGCGCTTACGCTCTTCTTTGTCCTCGCTACGTCGGTCTTTAGCGCTCGTCACGCCGCGTATGCCGAGTCCGTTTCCAACATTACCTACGAGACCATTCGCGTTCAGCCTGGCGATTCTCTTTGGTCGCTTGCCGAAGAATATCCAATCGAAGGCCTTTCCACGCAAGAGACTTCCGACATGATCCGTAGCGTCAATCATCTGGAGCATGGTTCGCTCGCCGCCGGTGCGCATCTTAAGGTTCCTGCTCGTTCGTAATCATTATCGCGCTGCGCATGGTACCCTTGTTATCGTTTAAGAGGAGGTACCATGCGCTGTCCCAAATGCGGCAAGGCACATACCCGCGTCGTTGATTCCCGTATGCAGGAGTCAAATAACACCATTAAGCGCCGTCGCGAATGTTGCTCGTGTAACTACCGCTTTACAACGTTTGAGCGATGCGAGGACCCTATCGAGGTCATTAAGTCAGATGGAACTAAGCAGCGGTTCGATCGCAATAAGCTTCTTGTCGGCTTGATGCGCGCCACCATCAAGCGCGATATCGACACTAAGAAGCTCAATGAGATTATCGATGACATCGAGGTCGAGCTTCGCTCTCGCACGCTGACGGCCGTCACGTCCCATGAGTTGGGTGACATGGTGCTCAAGCGCTTGGCCAAGATCGACAAGGTTGCGTACATCCGTTTTGCCTCGGTCTACCGCGATTTCAAAGACGTCGATGAATTTCTGCAAGAGCTCGACAAGCTAAGGTGATTCCATGTCCAACATTACCGTCAACATAAAGCGTCTCGACCCCACCGTCGAGCTTCCCAAATACGCCCATCCCACCGATGCCGGCTTGGATCTACGCTCCAACGAAGACTGCGTCCTGAAGCCCTTCGAACGCCGTCTGGTCTCTACGGGGCTGGCCATCGCCCTGCCCGATGGCTACGCCGGCTTCGTCCAGCCCCGCAGCGGCTTGGCCATCAAGCAGGGCTTGTCTATAGTCAACACGCCGGGCCTCATCGACGCTCACTACCGAGGAGAACTCAAGGTTATCCTCATCAACCTGGATCCCACCAACGACATCCAAATCAACAAAGGCGACCGCATAGCCCAACTCGTCATCCAAGAAGTCCCCACGGTCAATCTCATAGAAGTAGAAGAACTAGACGAAACCGACCGAGGCAACGGAGGCTTCGGCTCCAGCGGCGTAGCTTAGTCGCATAGCCTCTTACGTTCGCTCGCCTGTGGGAGAGCCCTATATATCATCCCGTGCTCAAACATTCTCGCGTTGCTGCGAAACTGCGCGCGGGACGATATATAGGGCTCTCCCACAGGTGAGCTACGTTTACTTGCTAGCGGCTACGCCGGGTTCGCCCCAGTTAGAGCCTGCGAAGGTAGAAACAAAATATCTAATAATAGTTAGCCGGTGCGACAAAGCGATTGTTCCTTTGTCGCACCGGCTAACCAGTAAGATAATTTTGTTTCAAGCGAGTAGCCGCCCGCCCACCTCTCACACATATCGTTCCACGCGCAGTTTCGCAGCGAGCGAAGCGAAGCGAGAATGTTTGAGCATGGAATGATATGTGTGAGAGGTGGGCGAGAGGGATGCGAGCGCCCCGCGAGAATGTTTGAGCACGGGACGATATATAGGGGCCTCCCGCAGGTAAGCGGACATAAAGACGCTAGCGGATATGCGCGGGTTTTCCGCCCCAGTAGAAGCGGCAGAAGGCTCTTTTGCGCTTTTGGGGTTTGCCTACGAGCTCCATGGCGGCGATGGCTATGTCTTCGGCTGCGTGGGGGCGGCGTAGTACTTCGCCGTTGATGAGCAGTGCCTTGAGCGACTCAGGATGATCGTGGAGATGGCGCAACGTCACGATGAGCTCTCGTGCCGTGGTGACGTGCATGCTGGCGCCCATACCGGTGAGCATAGTGGTGTTGGCCTTTTCCTGGCCATAGGACTTGCCCAGCAGGATCATCGGCAGGTGTGCGCACAGGCATTCGGTGACGGTGAGTCCGCCCGATTTGAGAATTGCCAGGTCGCAGCCGTGCATAAGCGCTGCCATATCATCGACATAGTCCAGAACCGTGAAGTTTTCGAGCTTCATGGCGTCGAAGAGCGTTTTGAGGCGGGTGGCATATTCGGTGTCTTTGCCCGGCAAAAAGACAAAGTGCATGTCTTCGAAGCTGCGTAGGAAGGGGAGGGTGCGGTCCATCTCCGCGCGAAAGCGAACGTACGGTTGAGGCAAGCTGGCACCGGCCATTACCAGCACGACGGTCTTCTCGGTGGGGAGATTGAACTTAGCTAGCTCTTCCTCGCGATCGTAATCCGTGTCGAATCCGGCGCGAATAGGAATGCCGGTAATGCGAATCTTTGTCTCGAGCACCTTGCGCGGACGCAGCGTTTCGGCCATAAATTCGTTGGCAACACAGAATAAATCGGTGTCCTTGTGGGGCCACCATCCCTCGACTTCGTAGTCGGTCGGTACGCAGATGACCGGATAATCGATACCCGTAATTACGCGGGCGCCCACGGCAACATTGGCTGCTGTGATGTGCGTTGCAACCACGGCTATGGGCCTGCGGCTACGAATATATTCGTTGAAGGCGGGGAACATAATTCGCGACCATGCCGTTCCGCCACCCCAGAGAAGATGTCCCGTAAGCGTATATCGCCAGGTCAGGTCGTAAATGGGGCGCGTGGCTCCCGTAAAAGAAGCCGCGGTCTTATTGCCGTCGAATTTAATACGTCCAAAATCAAGGATATCGAGCACTTCAATCTCAATATCCTCGGGGATGCCATTGGTGCCGCGGATGAGGTCGAATGCCTGCGCTATCGCATTTGCGGCGGCCTTGTGGCCCGAGCCAACGGAGGCGTGCACGATGGTCACGAGAGGTTTTTGCTGAGCCAGGAGCGTGGTTTGCTCCGATTGGGGAGTGCTGTGCGTGAGCAGGGGAGCGTCGTCACTCGTCTGCGCCTGGTCCATCGATAACTCCCCTTCAGCTTTGTAATACGGATTTATCATTGTAGTGCATGAGTGTCACGTTCACGTAAATTTGGGTACGAGCGCAAAGAACGACAACGTTTCGACGAAAGGACGCTTCATGACTACCGATAAGCCGATCGATGTTGCGATTCTCGGTGGCGGCCCCGCGGGCTATGCTGCCGCCATTTATGCTGCGCGTGCCAACCTGACGACGACCGTGATTGAGCAGGGCATGTCGGGAGGGCAGATCGCCACAACCAATGAGGTCGAGAACTATCCGGGTTTCCCGCTCCTGAGTGGCGCCGAACTCGGCGAGCGTTTTCAGCAGCATGCAGAGGGCCTGGGAGCACAGGTTACATGGAGCATGGTTACGGGTATCGATTACGATGCCGATGCAGCGTTGTTTACGGTGCATCACGATATGGGCGATACGCTGGCCTCGAGCGTTATCGCTTGCATGGGTGCCACGCCGCGTCCGGCAGGTTTCGCAGGCGAGGATACGTATCGCGGTCGTGGCGTTTCATATTGCGCAACATGTGACGGCATGTTTTTCCGCGGCAAGCAGGTTTTTGTAATCGGTGGTGGCAATTCGGCATGCGAAGAGGCGCTGTTCCTGTCCGACATTGCCAGCAGTGTGACCATCGTGCTGCGCCGCGACCAGTTCCGTGCGCCCGATGGTGTTGTTCAGAAAGTACTCGCAAAGGACAATATTACAGTTAGGTACCAAACTAGTATTGTGGAGCTATCGGGCGAAGCCATGCCAACGACGATTACCTTTAAGGACAATGCATCTGGGGAAACTCATGCCGAGTCATTTGAGCCCGGCTCGTTTGGCATCTTTGTCTTTACGGGGACGCAGCCACATACCGAGCTTGTTGAGCATCTAGTCGACCTGGCTCCCGACGACGGCATTGTCACCGACGATTCGATGGCCACCCGTACACCTGGTCTATTTGCCGCTGGCGACATCCGTTCCAAGCGCTTACGCCAGGTTGTGACCGCCGTTTCTGATGGAGCCATAGCGGCAACGAGCGCATACGCGTTTCTCCGTGGATAAGTACGATAATATATCTTATGTAAGGTTGTTATCAATTTACTAAATGGCGGGACGAAGCATCAGTGCACTGTCCCGCCAATTTTCTTGGCGGCTATGTGGTATGCAAAACTAGATAACCTAGAATACAATATAGAAAACGAACGGAGGCCTCTTATGAACCACGCTAAATACGTTATTCCGATGTCCGATTCGTCGGTCAGCATTAAGCCCGAGGATATTCAGCCCACGGTGCTACCCGATGCATTCATTCAGTCCGATATCGTGCGTAAACTCAATACGTTGAGTCTGCCGCGCTATAACCAGTTGCCCAATGTGACGCTCTACCGCGACCAGGTCATTGAGTATGTTGCGCTGTGGATGGAGCCGCTGTCCATTTGCGTTGAGCACCCTGTCATTACGCCATCGATGATCAATAACTACGTGAAGGTCGGCCTGGTGCCTGCTCCGGTCAAAAAGCAATATGGCCGCGAGCAGATTGCCCGCCTGATCGCTATCTGCCTCTTTAAGCAGGTGTTACCTATTGCTGCGGTGCAGGCACTCTTTAACATTCAGCGTTTGAGCTACGATGCCCCGACGGCCTTCGATTATGTGGTCGATCAGCTCGAGGCATCGATTCGTTCGGCGTTTTCCGTCGAGCAGACGCCGGTTCCCGATACGGCGCATCAGGTAACGCGTGAGTCGCTGCTTGTGCGCAGTGCGGTTTCATCCTTCGTTTCGAAGGCGTACCTGATGAGCTATCTAAAGTTTAATGGGTTTAATAGCTAGCCGACGTATAAAACGGGCGGAGCAAAGGGTCATCTGTCACTTTGTCCCGCCCGTATTTTTGCTTGGTTGGACGTTATTGGCCCGAAGCCACGCCCATGCCGTAGCCGATAATGAGCCCATGCATTTCGGCATAGTATGAATCTAGCCCGTTACAGGGCATGATGATAGTCTTGGAGCCTGGCCAGCGCTCCACAATTCGGCTGGCAAGTGCTTGGGCGCCTGCCTTATTCTCGACATGGTCGATAACGACCTCGCCGCCCGTAAAACCTTCGGCTTCCATGGTGTCGATAATCTTGTTGAGCATCTTCTTTTCGCCACGCGTGTGTCCGACGAGTTCGATTTTACCGGCTTCACTCGCCGTGCCCAAAATGCGAATATTGAGCTTGTTGGCAATGACGCCGGCTGCCTTAGGGATACGTCCGGCTTTGGCCAGGTTTTCGTAATTGCACAAGCTGAAGAGGATTTTGCTGTTCTGCTCAAGGCTATCGAAGTATGCGCAAGCGTCCTCGAATGAGACATCCGGATTGCTTGCAAGATAGCGGTCGAACAGCAAGAAAATGAGGTCCATTTTGCCGCCAGCTGCGCGCGAATTGACTAGATGAATCTGCCGGTCGGGCTCCTCGGCAAGAACCATATCGCGAGCCGTGGCTGCTGCGTTGTAGCTGCCCGACACGCCCTCAGAGATTGGCATGCAGATGGTCTTGTCTGCCAATTTGAAGAGCTCGGCCCACTCCCCTACGCTGGGACAAGCGCTCGAAGAAGCGTTCGTCTCCGCCTGAACAGCGCAGTTGAGCTCATGAACATCGAGTGAAAGGTCATCGATGAATTCACGCTCCCCCACTCGAATTTTGAGGGGCGCAAATGCAAAGGTGGTATGGGGCGCGGTCGGTTGCCAATCGCGGAGGTTGCAGCTTGAATCGGAGATAAGTGCCCAGCTCATAGAGGGTCCTTTCTAATTGTTCCTCAACAATTATAGCCATCTTGCAAACTGAATGTACGGCTATCTAGTTTTGAATACTAGATAGCCGTACAAGATTAGAAAAAAAAGAATGGACCTCGCGACTTAAAGCCACGAGGTCCACATTCACACGCTGTGTAAGATGACTTAGTAACGCACGAAGATATAGTTGTTGTTCATGCCGGCGGCAACGGAGCTGATGATAACACCCGTATTGTAGTCGGAAGCATGAATCATCTGACCACCACCGATGTAAATGCCGGTGTGGTACGAGTTGACCACAACGTCACCGGGCTGCGGATCGGACACACGCGTCCAGCCCATAAAGGTACCCGTGGTGCCCAGGCGGCAATAGCGACCAGTGAGGCAATAGCTAACAAAACCAGAGCAGTCGAAGCTGTTCGGGCCAATTCCGCCCCAGGAATAAGCGCAACCAAGCTTACTGTATGCACGCGAGACAACAGAACCACCATCGACGGACTGGCTCGGAGCAGAAGGCGTCGGAGCCGGAGCAGGCGTGGAGGGCTGCGGCGTCGGAGCAGGTGTCGGCGTAGGAGCCGGAGTGTTGCCGCCCTGGTTGTTGTTATTGCTGGTCTGACCACCGTTGTTGGTGTTCTCGGTCGTACCGGCAGTCTCGTTGCTCACCGTGGCCTTCTCGGCAGTGCTGGCGTTGATGCCGGCCTGCAGCGCGGCGTTGGCCTCGGCCTCTGCGGCAAGCTCGGCCTGCAGCTGCGAATCCAGGGAGTTTACGACGTTCTGGGCTTCAGCCTGCTGGGCGTTAAGCTCGTCGACCTTCTTTTGCGTGGTGGCGACGTTCTTCTCCTGCTCGGCCTGCTTATCGGTGAGCTGCTGCTTAAGCTCCTTGACCTCTTGAATGGTCTGAGCTTGCTTGTCGGAAACTTTGCCGTAGTAGAACAGGCGGTTGAGCATATCGCTCAGATCATCGACACCCGTCAAAACCTGAAGCAGGCTCAGACCGCCGGTTTTGTACTCGCCGGCGACATAGGTCGAGAGCTTGGCCTGACCATCGGCGATCTCCTGCTGCTTTTGCGTGATCTCGCCGGCAGTCTGATCGAGCGCCTGCGTCTGCGTGGCAAGCTCATCGTAAATCTGCTGGGTTTGGGTGCCGATCTGCTCGAGTTTCGTACGAGCAGCGGCAAGGTCGGATGCGGTATCGGCGTAGGCAGGAGCCGCGAGGCCCAAGCCCAAAACACAAGCGAGGGTTGCCGTAGCAGCGCAGCGTGCCATGTTTTTGTGCGTGTTTGCTGTGCGCATGTAGCTTCCTTTCCAGTAACTAAGGGTAACGGCTAGTCTACCGTCACCAGGCTAAAGAGCTCCACATCGTCATCAGACGGCGTGAGCTTCTCGCGCGGGTTGAGAAACGCAAGCTCAAGTATACAACCGTAACCGATAAGCTTTGCGCCCATATCTCGCACCAGTTTACCTGTTGCCTCGACGGTTCCGCCCGTCGCGACCAAGTCGTCCAGAATCAACACGGTATCTTTAGAGCTGATAGCGTCGGCATGGATCTCAATTGAATCGGTGCCGTACTCGAGCTCGTAGCTCTGGCTTACGGTCTCGCGCGGCAGCTTGCCCGGTTTACGTGCGGGAACAAAGCCGGCGCCAAGGGCCACAGCCACCGGTACGCCAACCATAAAGCCGCGAGCCTCGGGACCCACGACCTTGGTGATTCCCATGCCGGCAAAGTGCTCGGCGAGGGTATCGGTCATGGCTTTGAGCGCCTCGGGATTGCCAAAGAGCGGCGTGATGTCTTTAAAGATGACTCCGGGCTCGGGACAGTCGGGGATGTCGACGATTTGAGATTCGAAATCGTACATTGCATGACCTTTCAATGGGTTGCCGGATAAGCGGCAGCGGTTATTTGCCCGCCGTGGCGGTGCCGGAGTGCGAAGGGGCGACGACCTTGAGCGGCTTTACGAGAGAATCCTCGTGCGAAGCCGGCGTGGCTATCTCTTCGTTTTTGGCTTTGGTGGACTCGGAGCGAGTGATTTCCTCATCGAGTGCATCGATGTCGGCGTCCTCGACCACGGCATTGAGAGACTCAAAAACGCGGTTCTTGAGCAGCGCAGTGTGCACACCCTCGGTCAGGTCGTGAAGCTTCTTAAACGCACGCTCGAGCTTGGCGTCGCGCTCGTCATCGGAGGTATCCATGCCGAGCATGCTCACGAGCACCTGCTCGAACATCGAGGACTCGCGGTTGGCGGAAGACACGTACTGACGCAGGTTGCGGGGCTCGATATGGAAGCGTGACAGCTCGGAGCAGTAGCGGATGATTGGAAAATCGCGACCATCGACGAGCTCACGATTCTGAGGACTCTTGATGATGCGAATGAGGTCGTTCTCGGCGAGCGAGCGGATAAACGAAATCTCGACGCCCAGCATATCGGGAATGGTCTCGATGGGATGCAGCTTTTGCTTAGTCTCCTTGGGCTCCGTCTTGAGCGGAACATCGGACAGCAAGCCCACCTCGTAGGCGAGCGTTGACAGGTCCGTGGCGTTTTCCAAGCGCTGCTTAATCACGTTGAGCGGCATGTAGCGGGTCTTCTGCAAGTGCAGAATGACCTCCAGGCGATCAACGTCCTCCTTAGAGTACTGACGGTATCCCTTAGGCGTACGATGAGGGGTAATGAGCCCCTCATCTTCTAGAAATCTAATTTTTGAGTTCGAAAGATCGGGGTATGCGCCTCGAAGTAGGTTGACGACTTGGCCGATACTCAGATAGTTGCGTTCGGCCATGCCCTACTCACCGGTTTCGATGCGCTCCGGCGTGCTCTCGTGGTAGATGAGCGTAAACGTACCGATCTGGACGGAAGAACCGTCGTGCAGCGGGGCTGCATTGACGATGGCACCGTCGACCCAAGTGCCATTGAGCGAGCCCAAGTCCTCGATGCGAGCGCCGAGGCCCTCGCGGATAATGCGCGCGTGGCTGCGCGATACGGTCATGTCATTGAGGAAGATGCCGTTCGCAGGATCGCGGCCGATGGTGGTCACGTCGTCCTCGAGCTCAAAGGCGGCACCAGTCTGCGGACCCTTGACGATGGACAGAACGGGTGCGGTGATGCGCACGTTGGCCATGAGGTCGGGAACGGTAACGTCGCTTGAAGGCACGCGGAATACGCAGGTAGCGTCAGCAGTCTTATCATTCTGAGGCATATTGTTAACCATGTTGTCCATGACAACCCCTAACTTATCGCGGACGTGCCGCAAATAATGAACCGTACGTAATCATACCCCAACGAATCAGTCTTCGATTTCAGGGTTCAGAAAGTCGATGTCCTCGTCCTCGGGATGCGCGAGAGCCTGTTTAATGGCCACTCCGCCCTTAATGGAATAGATGACAGCCGTGAGCATGGAGAAGATCACGCCGCCGTACACAAAGAAGATGCCGAGGGGCACCGAGCTTCCGTTGAGGCCCGGGAAGGCCGTAAGGGTTGAAGGTAAAAGATGCAGGCCGTCGATAACGGGGAACCCGAGCAGCATGAGCGAGAAGCCGGTCATGAGCAGTGCAGTGGCAATCTTTCCGGGAAAGACGACATCGATGGGGCGACGGTGATAATGACGCACGATAAGCGTGCCGATGCCCAGATAGATGTCGCGGCCAATAATGAGCACGCAGACCCAGATGGGCAGCTCTCCGCGGACCACCAGCCCAAGTACGCCGGTGAACAGCAGCGCACGGTCGCAGATGGGATCCATGACCTTGCCGAGCCACGAGACCGTCTTGGTCATGCGGGCGATCTGACCGTCCATCCAGTCGGTAGAGGCGGCAACGGCGTAGATAACGATGGCGATGACGCGGTTGTTATCCGTCACAAACAGGTACAGAAATACCAGGGTGAGGATCAGGCGCGTAAAGGTGATGAAATTGGAGATCGTAAAGATCTTATTCGACGGGTAATCGGAAGTGCCGATAAGCTCCTTTTTGATCTTCTTTTTGATGCCCACAGGACTCCCCCGCTGGTTAACGACAAAACTTTCGCTACTATACCCGTTCCGGCGATGTCTATCCAGCGTAAGCATAGAGAGTCCAGACATGAGGAAGGCGCTTTTGGGCGGCGGTTGATTTCACATTCGTGTACATCAGCCTCCAAACATGCCGAAAAATGTCGGTTTTGGAGGGTGATGTACACGTTTTGATTCGGTGATTACATCGATCGGGAAAGTTGTTGCCTTAAGCAAATTAATCATGATGTGCGGGTCGAGAAGGGCTGGCGCCAAAAGAACCCAACGGCCGTTATGGCTTCGTTAGAAACGCGCCCCACCATGGATGGTGAATCCGAAAGGTAAGGCGCGCGGGCACGGTGACTCGGCCCGCGCTCCCGGAAGAGAAAGGATAAACCCATGGGTTACATGCTCGAGACGCGCGGGCTCACCAAGCGCTTCGGCCGCGGCGACCAGGCGCAGGACGCCGTGGCCGACGTGAGCCTTCATATCCGCGAGGGCGAGGTGTACGGGCTGCTCGGTCCCAACGGCGCCGGCAAGTCGACAACGCTCAAGATGATCTGCGGGATGCTGCGGCCGACGGCCGGGGAGATTCTCTTTGCCGGGCACGCCTGGCGCCGCGAGGACCTCTACGCAATCGGCAGCCTCATCGAGGAGGCGCCACTCTACCCCAACCTCACCGCGCGCGAGAACCTGCGCGTGCGCACCACGCTGCTGGGCCTTCCCGAGAGCCGCATAGATGAGGTGCTCGCCGCCGTGGACCTCGCGGACACCGGGAAGAAGCGCGTCGGGCGCTTCTCGATGGGGATGCGGCAGCGCCTGGGGCTCGCGTTGGCGCTGATCGCCCGGCCACGCCTGCTCGTGCTCGACGAGCCCACCAACGGCCTCGACCCCATCGGCATCGAGGAACTGCGCGACCAGATCCGCGGCTTCGCGGCGGCGGGTACGACGGTGATCGTCTCGAGCCACATCCTCTCCGAGGTGCAGCAGATGGCGGACACCATCGGCATCATCTGCGGGGGGCGCCTCGCCTACGAGGATGCGCTTCGTCCCGGGCAGGACCTCGAGGAACTCTTCATGAGCTTCTGTCGGGAAGGGCGACGAGCGCGCGGGGAGGTGGCGGCATGACGGGTGAGAAAGGCGGCCTGCTCGCGGCCCTGCGCGCCGAGGCCCTGAAGTCGCGCCACGCGGCACCGGTTCGCCTGGCCGTGCTTATGGCGCTGCCGATGCCGCTGCTCGGCGCGATGCCCTACCGGGGCGTGCAGATCTTCAGCGCGTGGAACTACTGGTACGCGCTTTTCCTGCCTGTGTCTCTATCGCTCGTGGTGGCGTGCGTCGCGCGGGCGGACGCTCGCACGCGGATGCGGGGGCTTCTGGGCCTGGGTTTCCCGCTCGGGCTCGCCTGGTGGGCCAAGGCGCTCTGGTGCCTCGCGCTCTGCACGCTCTCGAACCTCGTGGTCTTCGGCATCTACCTCGCGGGATCGGCGTTCTCCTCGCAGGGCCTCACGGCCGCGGGCACGCTCACGATGCTCCTCTGCGCGCTCGTCAACACGGTGACCGCGGCGTGGATGATCCCCGCGGGGCTCTTTCTCACGGTGCGGCTTGGCATGCTCGCGGGCATCTTCTGCCCGCTCGCCGCGCAGCTCGTGGGTGGGTTCGCCTGGTCGCTGGTGCCGCTGCCGCAGCTCTTTCCGCCGTCGGCGAGCATGGTCATCCCCACGAGCTTCATCCCCGTGCTACCGAGCGGCGAGCCGCTCGCGGCGGACATGGCGCTCGGCGGGGCGCTCGCGGCGGACGGCATGCTCACGCTGGCGGGCCTTGCGGTCTGCGCGCTCGCGTTCGCCGCGCTCACGACGGTGGGCGCGGCCTGGTTCGCGCGCTCCGAGGAGAGGTGATGGCCATGACACGACTCTCCGACCCGACGCCGCGCATGACTCTCCCGCGGTCCCTGCTCTCCGAGGCCCTGCGCCTGGCGCGCTCCCCGCTCTCGGCGGTGCACCTCGCCTGCGGCCTGGCAGCCGGTCTTGCCTGCGGCGAGTACTTCTCCGTAACCCGATGGGACCCGGCGCTGGGCGCGGACGCCTACGCCCAGTTCCTCGGCGCCCTCATGCCGCTCATGTCCGCCATCGTCTGCGGGCTCGCCGTGGACGAGGAGCGCGCTGCCGGGCGCCTCGCCAACCTCACGGCGGTCCCCTCGCGCGGGCGCGCCGTCGCGGCGAAGCTGCTCGCCCTTGCGGCGCTCGGCGCGGGCGCGCTGGCGGTGGCGCTCGGCGTGTTCGGGGCCGTGCTCGCCGTCGCCGGGCGCCTGCCGCTCGGGCCCGCTCCGCTTGCGGCCGCCTGGGCGGGCATCGTGCTGGGCAGCCTGCCCCTCTACGCGCTGGGGCTCGGCGTGGCCCTGCGCTTCGGCCGCAACGCCGCCATCGGCGCCGGCGCGGCGGGGGTGCTCCTCGCGTTCTTCTCGGTGGGCGGACTTGCGCACGGCCTCATGACCGGCGAGCTTACCGGTGCCCTGGCGACGCCCCTGAGCTGGGTGCCGCTCGCCTGGCCCGCGCGCCTGGGGTCGCTCGGGGTGGAGGCCTTCATCGACGCCGCACGCGCGGCGGGCCCTCTCCTCACGACTGAGCTCGCTAGCCTCGTGCTCACCCTGGCAGCCGACGCCGCCCTTCTCGCCTGGTTCTGCCGCTTCGAGGACGGGAAGGCAGATGCATAGGAAGCCGCTCGCCGCCGTGCACGTCCCCCTCTCCGCAGCGTTTGTCCTGGGCGGGAATGCCCTGCTCGACGCGGGCTGGGGTTCGGCGCTGCGCTCGATCGCCGACCGCGTGCTGCCCAACCCTGAGATCGTCATGTTGGCGCCCGCAGCTGCGCGCGGGGCTCTGGACCGCTGAATGCGGCGCTAGTACAATTCCGACGAGAGTTTCAGGAGGTCTAACATGGCGAGGATACTGGCAGTGGATGATGAACGGGCGATCCTCGACGCTCTCGCGCGCGTCCTCGGCCGCGACGGCCATGAGGTCGTCAGGGAGGCGGACCCGACGGCGGTCCCGGGGATGGACCTCTCGCGCTTCGACCTCGTGCTCTGCGACGTCATGATGCCGGGGCTCGATGGCTTCGAGCTCGTGCGGCAGATCCGCCCGGACTTCGACGGGCCCATCGTCTTCCTGACCGCTCGCGTGGCCGAGGAGGATGCTGTGGCCGGCTACGGCCTGGGCGCCGACGACTACGTCCGCAAGCCCTTCGGGGCCGCGGAGCTGCGCGCCAAGGTCGCGGCCCATCTACGCCGTGAGCGCCGGCCGCGCTCGCACGCCCTCTCCTTCGGGGAGGTGCGGATCGACCTCGGGGCGCGCGGCCTCGCCGTGGGTGGCGAGGCCGTGCCGCTCACGCCCACCGAGTACGCCATCTGCGAGTACCTCGCTCGTCACCCCGGGCAGGTCATGAGCCGCGCGCAGATACGCGAGGCGGTGCTCGGCTGGGAGAGCGACGCCGACGATGCGGCCATATCCATGCAGGTCAGCCGCGCCCGGAGGAAACTCTCCGAGGCCGGCGCCGATCCGATCGCGACCGTCTGGGGGATGGGGTACAAGTGGCAGCTCTGAGGATCGGGGCGCGAGGTCGCGGGGGCATGCCGCTCTCCTTCGTCATCGCGCGCTACTTCGCCTACGCGTTCGCGGCGGTCGCCACGGCGTGGCTTGCCTCGTTCATGGTGCTCTCCGTGGCGATCAACGCGGGCTATGTCTACGAGGCAAGCTGGGGGCCGGCCAATGCGCGCGATGTCGCGGAGGGCCTGGCACGCGACGGCGTCTGCGGGCAGCAGGACGTGCCGACGGCCTACCGCTACCTCATCCTGAACAAGGACGGAAACGTGATGATGACAGACCTCGAGGGTACGCGGCTCGAGGATGCGACGGAAATGGCCAGTACGGCACTCGCCGCGGATCCGGGCACAGTGGAGATCGAGGGCGGGGGCTCGGGCCTCACCTACGCTGCGTTCCCGCTCAAGGGCGGCGGGGCCTGCGCACTCGTCAGCGAGTACCTGCCGCAGTGGGTCTCGCGCGATCTCGCCAGCCTGCTTCCCAACCCGCAGAACCTCATGCTCGTCGGCGCTACGGCGGGAAGCGCGCTCGCGCTCGCGCTCGTGGCGCGCCGCGCGAGCCGCGTGATCTCGCGCAAGATGGCGCCGCTCGCGGAGGCGGCGGGGCGCGTCGGCGCGGGGGAGCTCGACTTCGCGGTCGGCAGCACCAACGTGCGCGAGGTGAACGACGTCCTCGCCGCGATGGACGCCATGCGGGCCTCCCTCGCCGAGTCGCTCGAGGCTCGCTGGGCCGCGGAGCGGGGGCAGCGCGAGCAGATGGCGTCGCTCGCCCACGACCTCAAGACGCCGCTTACCGTGCTGCGCGCCAACGCCGACTTCGTGGCGGAGGAGCTGGAAGACGAGAAAGACGCCGACCTCGCGGCCGCCGCGCGCGACATAGCCGGCAGTGTCGAAAGGCTCGACGGCTACGTGTGCCTCCTCATCGAGGCCTCGCGCGGGTCCGGCGGGGCGGAGAGGGCCCCCATGCGGCCGGCCGAGCTCTGCGAGCAGGTCCTCGCCGAGGCCGCCCAGATCGCCCGGGCGCGAGGCGTGACGCTCGACGCGGCCACGGGCCCCGCTGTCGCGGGCGCGCCCGAGGCCCCGCTCGACCGAACCGCCCTTGCGCGAGCCGCCGCGAACCTCGTGGCCAACGCCGCCGAGCACGCACGCTCGCGCGTGGCTGTCTCCTGCGACGTCGCGGGCGGGCACCTCGTCATCGAGGTTGCCGACGACGGACCGGGCTTTTCTCCCGCCGCCCTCGAACGCGGCTGCGAGCGCCTCTTCACAGACGACTCCTCCCGCTCCTCGCGTGACGGAGGCCGCCACTACGGGCTCGGCCTCCACGTCGCCTCCGAGGCCGCGAGCGCCCACGGGGGCTCCGTCTCGCTCGCCAACGGCCCCTCGGGCGGTGCGGTGGCCACCATCGCGGTCCCCCTGTGCGGGATCTGACGATTTCCTCGATGTCTACCTCGACTGCGATATGTCGCTCGCCGAGGCCGCGACGAGATGGTGTTGCGTCTGCCCCGCTTGGTGCTTCTAGCTCAAATTTGATCTGATGTAAGGCCCGTGCAATCCTGCATGGGCCTTTCTTTTGGCAATTGCTCGACCGATTCGTGGCTTGAAACACAAATTATCGAGTTGAGGAGACATGGGGTCATACAGCGGCTCTCAGAGCGCCTGCTGCACTCCCCCGCCATTACCACTATGGCATCCTCGTATAGAGCCCATCCCGCTTGGGGTTTCGTTGCAATCGCCCACTTGTCCACCGATCAAGTGAACTACTGGAATAAATACAGCGACACGCTTGTCCGTTACAGTCGCTATATCTGTGTTAATCGCCGCGATAAATACAGCCTGTACTCGGCTGCATACCAGCTACGCGTATGTAGATTCATATCGCGTTAATAAATCGGCTCAAGCGTGTGCAAAACGCGCAAGTAGCCGCAAAAGGCGATTATCGCGCAGGTAGATTTTTGGCACCCTGTTGCTTAAACAAAATTAAGCAATTGCTTAAAACAAAAAAGGTCAGGCACTAGGTGCCTGACCTGCAAACTTCTGGTCGGGACGACTGGATTCGAACCAGCGACCCCTTGACCCCCAGTCAAGTGCGCTACCAAGCTGCGCCACGTCCCGAAGCTTTTGTTTGTTGCTCTGCTCTCGCTTGCAACAGGAAGTATATTAACCCGAAACTTTGTCCTTGTGCAAGAACTTTTTTACAAATTTTGAAGCAAGTCCAAAATTGTATCTGCGAGCTGGGGTTTTGTTAGAACGGGAAGTTCTTTCGTACCCGTTGTGCTCACAATCCAGGCCTTGTTGGTATCGGTTCCAAAGCCCGAATCGGCGCGCGAAACATCGTTGGCGATAATGGCATCGCAACCCTTGCGGGCTAATTTGCGCTCGGCGTACTCGACAACGTTATCGGTCTCGGCCGCAAATCCGATCACGCACCGTTCCCCCTTTTGGCGCGAGAGCTCGGCCAAGATATCGACCGTCTCGACCAGTTCGATGCGATCCAGGCGCTCGTTGGCCTTTTTGAGCTTATGGTCCGCCGGGGCCGCGGGGGTGTAGTCGGCGACAGCAGCCGCGCAAATGGCTGCATCGGCCGTCTGGAAGGCGCTGAGCGCTGCCTGCAGCATCTCTGCGGCGGTCTGCACGCGTACGCACTCCACGCCGCGTGGAACATCGAGCGATGTCGGCCCCAGCACAAGCGTGACCGCAGCACCGCGGCGAGCGGCCTCCCCCGCCAGGGCGATGCCCATCTTGCCCGACGAACGGTTGCCGATGAAGCGCACGGGATCGATCGACTCATGCGTAGGACCGGCGGTGATCACGATGCGCTTGCCTGCAAGGTCTTGGGGCACGGGATTGAGCACCTCGCAGATGGCCTCGACGATGTCCTCGGGCTCGCTCATGCGTCCCGTGTCAACGTCGCCGCAGGCAAGGTAGCCACTACCGGGGCCAACCACGTGAACGCCGCGCTCGCGCAGCGTGGCCATATTGGCCTGCGTCGCCGGTGCCCTCCACATGCCGTTGTTCATGGCGGGGGCGATCACGATGGGTCGCGGCGTGGCAAGCAGCGTAGTGGAGATGAGGTCATCGGCGATACCGTTTGCCATCTTGGCGATGATATTGGCCGTTGCGGGCGCCACGACCACCAAGTCGGGCTCCTGCGCCAGCGAGATATGGTGGATGGGGTCGGAGGGGTCGTCGAATAGCCCAACCGCGACCGGCTCATTGGTGAGCGCACGGAAGGTGAGCGGCCCCACGAACTCAGTGGCACGCTCGCTCATGACGACCTTGACGTGCGCGCCGCGCTTTTGCAGCAGGCGCACGATATTGCACGACTTATAGGCGGCGATCCCGCCGGTAATGCCCAGCAGGATCGTTTTTCCCTCAAGTTGCATTGAATTGTTGGGTGCCGCCGTCATCGTTAGGCTTCCTTGCTAGGGAGTACGAGCAGGCGGTGGCAGTACGGGCAGTGCGTAATCTCACTGCCGTCGTGGTTGAGGTCGCTCATGGACGACGCCTGCAGCGCGGTGTGGCAGACCGTGGGGATGTTGCCCTTGATGGTCTCGACGGCCAGGCCGCGGAACTGCTTGAGCAGGCGCTCGTAGTCGCTGAGCACGTCGGTGGGCAGCGTAGCGGCCAGCGCGGTGCGCTCCTTGGTGGCGGCATCGATCTGGGCCTGGAGGTCGGCTGCCTTGGCGCGGGCGGCCTTGGTATCGGCCTTCACGCCCTCCTCGAACTTGGCGATGATGGCCTGCGCACGGGCCTCGCGGTCGAGCGCCTCCTTGTGGGCGACTACGACGTCCTTGCGGGTGTGCTCGATCTTGTCCAGACGCTTGGCCAGGGTGGCGAGCTCGTTCTCCAGGTCCTGAACCTCGCGGTAGTCAGAGCCGTCAACGTGGCGCTTCTTGGCGGCCTCGATGGCGTTATTGGTCTGAATCTCGGTGGTGTTGAGGTCGTCGAGCTCGATATCCAGATCCTTGCGCTGGGCGTAGAGCTTGGTCATCTCGGACTTGAGCTTCACATAGGTCTTGCGCTTGGAAGCGAGCTCCTTGAGCTCCGGCATATTGGCAAGTTCGCTCTTGTTGCGGGCGAGCTCCAAATCGATCTGTTGCAGCTTGAGTAGCGTAGCGCCGGCGCTCATAAGTTCTCTCCTTTTGTCACAGTCCACCATTGGCAAGGGTTCAGTATTTTAATCGCATGACGGGGGTCGACCCCGGCGTCAACTGCAGAGTTCATCAATATATCAACGAACGGCTCCTCGGAGCGGTCATGGCCGAGCAAAACCACTGGCAGCCCGCGCAAGGCAAGGTCTTGCGCCACGTGGTAGCCCGCCTCGCCCGTCACGACAACATCCGCACCGGCGGCAATGGCAAGCTCTCCAAAGTCACCCAGGGAGCCGCCCAGAATGGCAACGGTCCGGCACGGGTAATCGGCCTCGCCCCAAACACGGGGGTCGCTGCCAAACGCCGTGGCGGCGCGCGTGGCAAGGTCGCGCAGCGTACACGGTTCGTTGAGCGTTGCTAACGCGCCCAGGCCGCAGGCCTCGGGGTCGTCCACATGCTCCAACGAGCTCATGGGCTCAGCGCCCAGCAGCTCACTCAGGCGAACGCGCGCTTCGTGCGAGCGGTCCAGGTTGGTGTGAAGCGAGATGATGCTCACGCCGCAACGAGCTGCCTCGTACAGCGCCGCACTGCACTGGGGACGCGTCGCGCTGGGCGGGCAAAAGGCCTCGGGCGCCTTGATATAGATGGGATGATGCGTCAGCAGCACGTTGGCGCCGGCTTCCAAGGCGCGCTGCACGTTGGCCTCGGTAGCGTCGAGCGTGCAGGCCACGCCGCGGATCTCGTCGTCGGGGTCGCCTACGGATAAGCCTACGTGGTCCCAGGGTTCGGCGTCAGTCTTGGGATAGCGTGCCAGCAGCGCACGCTCGAGTTCGGCGACGATCATGCGGCACCTACGATTGAGAGCAGCGTCTGGGCAAAGTTGTCCAGATCGTCCGGATTCACGCGGTCATCGAAGGAGATGCGCAGTGCGCCCAACGCCTGCTCGCGGCCAATGCCCATGGCGCTGAGCACATGGCTCGGGTCCATGCTTCCGCTCGAGCAGGCAGAACCGGCCGAAACCTCAAAGCCGGCGGCATCGAGCTTGATGATGAGCTCCTCGGAGTCCATGCCGTCGACATAAATCGAAACCATACCCGGCAAACGATCCGCCTGCGCGTAGTCGCCCATGGTGGCGTGAATGCGCGGATGGGCCGTAAACGTGGCGTAGAGCTTATCGGAAAGGGCTTGCAGCGTCGCACGCTCCTGGGCCACATGGGGCGCCAGCGTGCGGGCGGCAGCGGCAAAAGCCAGCTGCGTGCGCAGATCCTGCGTACCGGCACGACGGCCGGCTTCCTGTCCACCGCCAAAGATGCGCGGACGCAGCGGCGTGCGGTTCTTAAGGTAGAGCGCGCCGGAAGCCACAGGGCCGCCGATCTTGTGCGCGGCAACGGTCATAGCGTCGACGCCCAGCTCGGTGACATCGAGCGGAATATGCAAGTAGCCCTGGATGGCATCGGTATGAAACAAGGCGCCGGCAGCATGTGCGGCGGCGGCCAGCTCGCGGATGGGCTGCACCACGCCGGTTTCGTTGTTGGCGACCATAACGCTCACAAGCGCAACGTCGTCGCCCAACAGCTCGACAAGCGCGGCAGGCTCAATGTAGCCCGCGCGGCAGGGCTGCACCAGGTCGACGGTAAAGCCGGCGGCACGCAGCAGCGGCAGGTTGTCCAGAATCGAATCGTGCTCGATGGCCGAAACGATTACGCGATCGCGCTTGCGATCGCGCTGACGAGCGCCCTCGGCAAGACCGAGCAGCGCCAGCTGGTTAGCCTCGGTGCCGCCGTTGGTAAGGATGATCTCGGACGGGCGGACGCGCGCGCCAAAGCTGCGGGCGATGTCGCGACGGGCGACTTCTAGGCGTGCGGCGGCTTTGCGGCCAAGCGAGTGCAGCGAGTTGGGGTTGACACCGGCAAGCTCGCTGTCGTCATATTCGCGCTGTGCAAGGCGCGCCTCGACGCGCATGGGCGTCGAGGCGGCATAGTCAAGATTCACGGGTATGCGGTTTTGACCTGCGGTCATAAGGGTTTATGCCTCCTGTGCGGCCTCGTTGCCCAGCTTCTGCAGCAGCGCAACCTCGGCGGCGGGATCTTCGGACTTAAATACGGCGGAGCCGGCTACGAGCACGTTGGCGCCGGCCTTGACGACCTCGGCGATGTTCTTGGAAGAGATACCGCCATCGACCTCGATCAGGGGCGAAACGCCGTGGCGCTCACACATGGCCGTAAGCTCGTGCAGTTTGGCAATAGTACCAGGGATAAAGCTTTGGCCGCCAAAGCCGGGGTTCACGCTCATGAGCAGCACCATGTCGACAACGTCGATGATGCTCTCGAGTACGCACACGGGGGTGGCGGGGTTGAGCACCACGCCGGCCTTGACGCCGCGCTGCTGCAGATGGGTGAGCGTGCGGTGCAGGTGCGTGGAGGCCTCGTAGTGCACGGTGATCATGTCGGCACCGGCGTCGGCGTACCAATCGACCGTCTCGTCGGGGTTCGACACCATCAGGTGCGCATCGACCGGTACATCGGTGGAGCGCTTGACGGCCTTGAGGATGTCGACGCCAAAGGTGAGGTTACCGGTAAAGTGACCGTCCATAACATCGAAGTGCACGTAGTCGGCACCGGCGATCTTGTCGAGCTCGCCTTTGAGGTTGGCCATATCGGCCGAAAGGACGGACGGAGCGATTTTGATGGAACCCATGGTAGAAGCCTTTCTGCGCTAGTCGGTGAGTCCGTAGAACTCTTGGGAGGGAACGCGGTCGGTTAGAATCTCGAGCGCCCTATCCAAAGTAACACCGTTGTAGAGCGTTTGCTCCACGGCAAAGGTGAGCGGAATGTCTACACCCAATGAACGGGCGAGCTCGCTGACGCTGCGGGCCGCGACGGCGCCCTCGACCACCATATGCGTGCGTGCCTGGTACTCGTCGAGCGACACGCCATGAGCGAACTCGTAGCCAAAGGTGCGGTTGCGCGAATGCTCGGAGGTGCAGGTGGCGATAAGGTCGCCCATGCCGGCGAGTCCCATGCAGGTCATGGCCTGGCCGCCGCGGGCGTGTACCAGGCGGCTGATCTCGGCCAGGCCGCGCGTCATGATGAGAGCGAGTGTGTTATCGCCCGCACCCGAGCCGGCAGAGATGCCGCATACGATAGCGATGACATTTTTCATGGCGCCGCAGACCTCGACGCCGGTCATGTCCTGCGACAGGTAGATGCGGAAGGCCGTGGAAAGCAGCAGCTCTTTAAAGGTCTCCCCCACCTGCTGGTCTTCACTGGCGATGACGGCGGCCGAAAGCCCGCCGCGGCAGATCTCCTCGGCGTGGTTGGGGCCCGAAAGTGCCCCAACGCGCGACTCGTTGCCGATCTCGCTGGCGATGACCTCGCTCATGAGCAGGCCGGACTCGGGCTCGATGCCCTTGGTGAGGCACAGAACCGGCGTCTCGTCCGCGATGAACGGCGCCGCCTGGTGGCAGACGTCGCGCAGATGCGTCGAAGGCACGGCAAAGATGATAGCCTCGACACCGTCGAGCGCCTGGGCTAGGTCCGTCGTGGCGACAACGTTTTCCGGCAGCACGTAGTCCACCAGATAGCGGGGATTACGGTGCTCGCCGTTAATGCCGGCGGCCGTCTGCTCGCTGTGGGCCCACATGGTCACGCGCTCGGCTCGCGCGGCCGCAAGGCCGGCGACGGCAGTTCCCCAGGAGCCGGAGCCAATCAGCGCAACATTCATGACTCTCTCCTACTTATCGTCGGGCTCGGTGACGCGCTTGGTAAACGAGAGCTTGGACTCCTTACCGGTCATGAGCTTTTTGATGTTCGCGCGATGGGCCCACACCACGGTGATGCCGATCATCGCCATGCAAAACTTGAGGCCCAGGCTGCTGTACGGAAAGACCGCGCAGGCAGCGATGGGAAGACCGATGGCGGCGGCAAGTGAACCCACCGACACGTACTTGGTGATGGCGACGGCCACGATAAACATGCCCAGCAGCGACAGGCCAATGGGCCAGTACCAGGCAAGAATCACGCCCAGGCCCACGGCGATACCCTTACCGCCATGGAAGTTGAGGTAGGGCGAGAAGATGTGTCCCCACACCGCTGCCAGGCAGATGACACCGAGCATCCAGTCGCCCGGAGCGCCGGGAGCCATGATGCTCACAGGGAAGCCATAGCCCACACTCGCGATGAGCAGACGGGCGATAAGGACGCAGATGGCGCCCTTCAGGCAGTCGAGCAGCAGCGTGAGCGCGGCCACCTTGGGGCCGGCCACGCGCAGGGCGTTGGTGGTGCCGATATTGCCGGAGCCCGCCTTGCGAATGTCCGTGTGGTTGAAAACGCGGCCCAGGATCAGGCCAAACGGAATCGCTCCGATAAAGAACGAGACCACGGCGCAGATGGCGGTCAGCAGAATCGGATTAAGCATCCTTTTGCTCCTTCTTCCTAAAGAAGAGTCGGATGGGCGTGCCGGCAAAGTCGAAGGTCGAGCGCATACGGTTCTCCACGTAGCGCTGGTAGGTATCGTTGACCAGGTCGCTGTGGTTGACGAAGAACGTAAACGTCGGCGGGTTGACGCCCGTCTGGGTCACGTAGTGCATGCGCAGGCGGCGCTTGCCGTCCACCACGGTGTGGCCAAACTCGCGCAGGTCGGTGAGGAACGTGTTGAGGCGCGAGGTGGAGATCTTTTGCGAGCGCGTTTTCTCGGCGGCGTCGACCATGGCCCAGATCTTCTCGACGCTGCGGCCGGTGAGGGCAGAGATGCGCAGGTACTGGGCCCAGGGAGCCATGACGCCCAGTCGGCGCTCGACGGTCTCCATGCAGGCCTCGCGCTTGCGGTCGTCGTCGAGCAGGTCCCACTTGTTGAGCAGCACCACGATGGCGCAGCCGCGCTCGATGGCGAGTCCCATGACCTTCTGGTCCTGCTCGGTAACACCCACGGAGGCGTCGACGACGAGCAGTGCCACGTCAGCTCGGTCGATGGCGCGCAGGCCGCGGACCATGGAGTAGTACTCGATGTTTTCGTACACGGTGCTCTTCTTGCGAATGCCCGCGGTGTCGACCATGCGGTAGTGCTTGCCGTCGCGCTCGACGACGGTATCGATGGCGTCGCGCGTCGTGCCGGCAATGTTGGACACGATAGAGCGGTCGGCACCCAGGATGCGGTTGAACAGCGAAGACTTACCGGCGTTGGGTCGGCCGATGATGGCGACGTTCAGGGCGTCGGGGAACTCGTCGGCGACCTCGTCCTCCTCCTCGGGCAGCAGCGCCACGATGTCGTCGAGCAGGTCGCCCGTGCCATGGCCGTGCAGGGCCGAGAGCGGTGTGGGCTCACCGATGCCGAGCGAATAGAACTCCCAGATGTTGTCGTTCTCGCGATCAGGATTGTCGAGCTTGTTCACCAGCAGAAAGACCGGCTTGTCGGAGCGCTTGAGCATGCGGGCGACCGACTCGTCCTCCTCGGTGACGCCGGTGCGGCCGTCGACTACAAACAGGATGACGGCAGCTTCCTCGGCGGCGGCGAGCGCCTGGTCGCGAATGGACGTAGCAAAGACGTCGTCGCTCTTGAGCGGCTCGATACCGCCCGTGTCGACGATGGTGAACTCGCGGCCGTTCCAATCGGCCGTGTGATACGAGCGGTCGCGCGTGACGCCGCGCGACTCGTGGACGATGGCGTCCGAGGTCTGGGCTAGGCGGTTAACGAGCGTGGACTTGCCCACGTTAGGGCGTCCTACGACGGCGACGATAGGTTTCATCTGCTCTCCTTTAATGGGTAGGGTCAGCGGAATTAGTAGAGTCGGCAGGCACAATGCCAAGGATGTGCTCCAGGGTATCGAGCAGCTCATGCGGCATGGTCGACACCACATGAACCTCGGCGCCGCGACTGGTAAGGCTTGCGAGTAAATCGTCACGATGATACTCGTCAAGCGTCATGCCGTCAGCGTTGAACATGAGCTTAGGCACAAAGAGCATAACCCCCGACAGGTCTTGCGGCAGCTGCTCCAAGATGTCACAGGCGACAATGAGGCCGGTCACGTCCACGTTGCCGCCAAAGTAGCGGTTTTTGATGGCTGTGACGGTGCCGGCGAGGCCGTGCGGCGATTCCACAAAGCGCGCGACCGTATCGCGCGCGCTGGCGCCCGAAAGGCACAGCAGGCGCTGGCTGCGGGCGGCGATTCCCTCGCGAACGCGGGTCAGGCGCTCGGCATCGGCGGCGAGCACGTTGTCGGTCTCGTCCAGATAGGAGCGGATCATGCCGATGCCGTCGTAGTACTGCGGGTAGCCGTCGTAAAAGTCTGCCTCGGGCGGCTCGATGCCGGCGTCCAGATAGAACTCGTCGCTCATCTGGAACGTGTGGCGGCCAAAGCGCTCGAAGGCACGGTCCTGGAAGGGACGGATCATGGCAATGGTTTCGCGCGCGAGCTCGGGCTTGTCGCTGTAGGACCAGCTAAAACGGTTCTGATGCTTGGTAAAACCGAGCGGCACAATGCCCAGGCTTGTGATTTGCTCGTGCTCCTCGCAAAAGCGCAGGGTCTTTTCCAGCTCCTCGCCGTCGTTCATGCCGGGGCACAGCACAATCTGCGCGTGAATCTCGATGCCGGCGGCCATGATGGCCTCGAGCACGTCCATGCCGCGCTGGGCGTTGCGGCCCATCATGCGGCGGCGGACATCGGGACTCACGGCATGGACCGACACGTTCATGGGACTCATGTTGCGCTGGATGACGTTTTGCACGTCCTCGTCGGTGAGGTTCGTAAGCGTGACAAAGTTGCCTTGCAAAAAGCTTAGGCGATAGTCGTCGTCGCGAATATAGAGCGTGGAGCGGCCGCCCTTGGGGAGCATGGTCATAAAGCAGAACACGCAGGCGTTGACGCAGGTACGCATGCCGTCGAAGATGGGGCCATCGAACTCCAAACCCCAATCCTCGCCGGGAAAGCGGTCGAGCTCGACGGGGGTGACGGTGCCGTCGCGCGGGTCGAAAACCTCGAGCTCGACGGTATCATCGTCGGCCTCCCAGAGCCACACAATCATGTCGGTAAGCTGCTCACCGTTGACCGTGAGCACGCGCATGCCCGGCTCGATACCCACATCCCACGCGGGCGATTCGGGACGCACGTTCTTGACGAGCGCGCCCTCACCCGGCTCGGGGTCGCGGCTGCGCCCGTAATCGGCCACCTCGGCGGCGTATGCGGGTACGGTCTGGTCCATGGTTAGCGGCAAAGCTCCTTGATGCGCGTGACGGCGCGTTCGATGTGTTCTTGCGGGGTGGAGGCTCCGGCGGTGATGCCGATGTGGTGAGCGTCGGCAAACCACGCGGCCTGGAGCTCGGAAGCTTCCTCGATGTGATGCGTGCGCTCGCAGGCGTCTGCGCAAATCTGCGCCAGGCGGCGGGTGTTGCCCGAGTTCTTGCCGCCCACGATGACCATGCAGTCGCAGCGGTTGGCAAGTGTGGCTGCTGCCTGTTGACGCTCACTCGTGGCGGCGCAGATGGTGTTGATCACGCGCAGCTCCTGCACGCGCGGGGTGATAGCAGCCACGACCTCGGCGAGGTTCTGCGCAGTCTGGGTGGTTTGCACGACGAGGCCTACCTTGCCCTTGAGCGACAAGGCGGTGGCGTCGGCGGCACAGCTCACGACCTGTGCATCATTGCCGGCGTGGCCCAAGATGCCCTCAACCTCGGGATGGCCCGGCTCGCCTACGACTACCACGCGGTAGCCCTCGCGTACCAGGCGCTCGGCGGCCACATGGACCTTCTTCACGTAGGGACAGGTGGCGTCGACCACGGTAAGGCCGCGCTCGCGGGCAGCATCGATCACTTGCGGCACCACGCCGTGGGCGCGGATGATCACGGTACCGGTTGCGGCGCTATCCAGGTTCTCAGCCAGGCTAACGCCTGCCTCAGCGAGCTCGCGCACCACGATAGGGTTATGGATGAGCGGACCCAAGGTATGGACCTGAGTGCACTCCCCTGCCTGCGGCGCAGCGGCCAGCGCCATATCGAGCGCACGCTGTACGCCGTAGCAAGTGCCGGCGTGGGCGGCGATCTCGATGGTAGGCGCGGTGGCTTGGTCGGACGCGGTCACGGCAGTGTTCGTCACGTTCTCGCTCATGGCTAGAACCTGCCCGGATGCTCGGCGCACAGCTCGTCTCGCATGGCGTAGACGCGGTTCATGGCCTCGGACTCAAACCAGGCCAGGCGCTCCGTACGCTTAAGCCCGGGCGGCGCGTCCGAAAGCGAGACGGCCTTGCCGGCACGAATCCAGCACTTCTTGGGACGCATGAGCTTTTTGCCCGCGGGCGTGATGTCGGACCAGCCACAGATGGCAAGTGGGTTGACGGGCGCCTTGCCCATCTGAGCGATGAGCGCAAAACCGCCATGGACCTCGGGCTTGATCTCGCGCGAGCGGATGCGCGTGCCCTCGGGGAAGATCAGGACGTCCTCGCCGCGCTGCAGCGCATGCTGGGCGGCGCGCAGGCACTTCATGTCGGCGGTGCCGCGCTCCACGGGAATGCCGCCCACGCGGCTAAAGGCCCAGCGTACGATCTTGCTCTTGGCGAACTCGGACTTAAAGATGGGGCGGATGCGGCGCCCGCCAAAGAACAGCGCCGTCTCCACGGCCAAGAGCTCGGCCATCGAGGTGTGGTTGCAGATGACCACGCTGCCGCGTCCGTCCTGGCGCTCAAACAGCAGGTCAGCGTCCTCGACCTTCCAGCGCCACATGAGCTTGGAGAAGGCCCACAGGATGGCCATGACCACGACGACGGTGCCGCGGATGAGCGCCGGGAACTCGGCATAGGGGGCGTTGTAATAATCCTCGGGCGTCTGCTTAAACAGGCGCATGGGCTACCTCCTTTGGTTGATGAGGTCCTCGATAATGCGGACGACCTCGTCGATGGTATGGGCGGTGGAGTCAACGTGCACGGCGTCCTCGGCGGGCACGAGCGGCGCGACCTCGCGGCTGCTGTCAAGCTTGTCGCGCTGCTTGAGGGCGTCGAGGGTCTCGTCGACCTCGGCCTCGAGCTGCTCGGCAGTAAGCGGCTGGGCGTCGTTCTGGTGGCGCTGCAGCACGCGGCGACGGGCGCGCTCGCGCGGGTCAGCGGTCAGGAAGACCTTTACTTGCGCGTTGGGGAATACGACGGTACCGATGTCGCGACCCTCGGCCACGATATCGCGGTCCTCGGCGGCGCGGCGCTGGTGAATGAGCATGGCGGCGCGCACGCCCGGGTAGGCCGAGACCTTGGATACGTTGGCGTCGACCTGCGGGGTACGGATGGCGACCGAAGCGTCCTGGCCGTCAATGGTCAGGCGCGTGTCCTCGCCGGTGCCGTTGGTAAAGCGAATCTCGATCTGCTCGGCGAGGGCGTCGATGGCCGTCTCGTCGTCCAGATCGATGCCGCGGTCGAGCGCGGCGAAGGTGACGGCGCGATACATGGCGCCCGTGTCGAGCTTGTTAAAGCCCAGCTGGCGGGCGATCTCCTTGGCGATGGTGGATTTGCCGGAACCGGCGGGGCCGTCGATGGCGACGATCATGCAGTGCTTCCTTTCGATGGTTGACGTGCTGGTATGGTTCGCGGGCGCTGTATTGGTTGGCGGTCTGCCTAGCCGGTGTAACGCTCGCGGTAGGTATTGCGCTTGGGTGCGGAGCCGTGGCTGCCGTGGTGACGCGTGCGGGTCGCGGCGTTGGTCGCCGCCGCGCCGGCGCGCTTGCCGACGGCCTGCTTGGGCGGGATGCCGCCGGCCTTGAGGATCTGCACCTCGCGGTCGGTGAGCTCGCGCCATGAGCCCTTGGCCACGCCCTCGAGCTCAAGGCCGGCAAAGTTGCAGCGATGCAGGCGGATTACCGGATGGTGGATCTTGCTCAGCATGCGCTTGACCTGGTTTTTGCGACCCTCGCGGATGATGACCTCCACGGCGGTGGTACCGGGCTTGACGCCTTGCGGTGCCACAGCCTCTGCCTCGCGCGCGTTGATGACGCGGCAGATCGCCGGCTGGCACAGGCCGTCGTCGAGCTCGATGCCACGGCGGAGCGGTCCCAAGTCGCGATCGGTCAGGTGGCCGTCCACGAGTGCTTGGTAGGTCTTATAGACATGCTTGCTGGGGTGCAGCAGGTCCTGCGACAGGTCGCCGTCGGTGGTAAAGAGCAAAAGGCCTGTGGTGTCGCGGTCCAGGCGACCCACCGGGAAGAGCCCCGGATAGCGGTCGCGCGGGACCAGGTCTGCCACGCAAGGTCGCTCCTGCGGGTCGCTCATGGTGGTGAGGTAGCCGGTCGGCTTGTAGAGCATCAAGTACACGGCGCCCTGGTTGAGCTTGACGGGCATGCCGTCGACCTCGATATGGTCGCGGTCGACGTCGACCTTGGTGCCCAGTTCGGTCGCGACCTGGCCGTTGACGGTCACGCGGCCGGCAGTCATCAGGTCTTCCGACCCGCGGCGGCTCGCCACGCCCGCGCGCGCCAAAAAGCGCTGCAGGCGCATGGTGTGCGGATAGACGGGCTGGGCGTCGGCAGCGGGTACTGCGTTACCCATGGCGCGCGTCTCCCCTACTTCGTTAGTCCTCGTCATGTAAATCCTCCGAGGTCTTGTCGACGACCAGGGTCTCCAAGTCCTCGATTGCCTCAACATCGTCAACATCGGTATCGAGCAGTTCGCGCTCTTCGTCCAGGTCCTCGGCCTGCTCCTCGAGCGTGGACTGAATGCTGCGGCCGCTCAGGCGCTCGCGGATAAACTGACGCGACTGCTCGTCGGGGGCAAACTGCTCCAGGTCGGGCAGGTCGCGGGTGGAACGCAGACCGAACTTTTCCAAGAATGCGTTGGTCGTGCCGTAAATGATGGCCTGACCGCGCTGGGGGTCACGACCGAGCTCGCGCACCAGGCCCTTGTCCACGAGCGACGCGATGACGCCGTCGGAATTGACGCCGCGGATGCCCTTGACCACCTCGCGCGTCACGGGCTGGTGGTATGCGATGACGGCCAGTGTTTCGAGCGCCGCCTGCGACAGCTTTTGCGTGTCCCAGCTCAGCACATAGGCCTCGACCACGTCGTGGTAGGCGGGATGCGTAAACAGGCGCCAGCCGCCGGCGACCTCGCGCAGCTGAAAGCCACGGTTGGCCTCCTCGTACTCAACCTTGAGCTCGGCGAGCAGCGATGCGCACTCGCCGGGGGCGATATCCAGTGCGCCGGCGAGCGCGGGCGCACTCACCGGGTCGCTCGACACCAGCAGCAGCGCCTCGAGGGCGCCTTTGAGGCTGTTTGCCTCCAGCGTGGAAAGGGTTGACATGGTTGCGGCTCCTATTCGGTGAGATCGGGGCCCTCGCCGGGCACGTATGCCTCGGCGCCCTCGACGCGGTTGATTTGAATGGTTCCAAAGATCTCGTCCTGGCTCAGCGTGAGCGAGCCACGCTTGGCTAGCTCGAGCATTGCTAGGAAGGTAACGACGAGCTGCTCGGTGGTGGCGTCGCCGTCCAACAGCTCGCGGAAGGTGCAGGTTTGGTGCGTCATGGTAAAGCGGTCGACTGAGGCCACGGTCAGGTCGAGCGGCACGCGATGCGGTGCCACGTGCTCGGCCTCCAGCAAGAAGGTCTGGCGCTTGCCGTCCAGGTCGGCACAGATAACGGCCAGGCCGCGCAGGGTGATGCCGGCCAGGTAGTCGGGCATGAGGCCCAAAAACTCAGGGTCGGGTCCGGCAACACGCGGATGCATGCGGCTCTCGGCCTGCATCCGCGCGCCAAGGGCCGCCGCCGCGCCCTTAAACTGCTTGTAGGCGATCAGGCGCTGGATTAGGACCTCGCGCAGGGCGTCGCCGTCGAGCGCGCTGAGCTCCTCGAGGTCTTCGTCAATCTCGTCGTCGTCATCAACTTTGCGCGGGGCCTCCTGCGGCACCAACGAGGCGGCCTTGATGTCCAAAAGGGTTGCTGCGACCAGCAAAAAATCGCTCGCCACGTCCAGGTCCAGCGCCTCAATGCGCTCGGCCTCGGCAAGGTACTGCTCGGCCACCTCGCTGATGGAGATAGCGCCGATATCTACTTTTTGGCGGGTTACCAGCTGCAGCAGCAGGTCGAACGGTCCGCTGTAGACCTGCGTCGACACGCGATACGACATCTTCGACCTCCTTTGACGGCGCCTTCGCGGCGCGGTTTGGGTGCATGTTACGACCGTTTTGCACGGTCGACCTGTAAGTTTACCTTAGATGCCGGCGATTGCGAAGTTGAGCAGCTGCTCAGCAAGCGGATACACGGTAACGTCGAAATAGCGGCCGATCACGTCGATGCCGGTCCACATGGGCAGCAGATACAGCACGATGATGAGGATGGGCATAGCATATTGCTGCAGACGGTAATAGTTGTTGAGCGCCTTGCCTTTGAGGAAGGGCACGATGATCGACGAGCCGTCGAGCGGCGGGATTGGGATGAGGTTAAAGAACGCAAGCGACAGGTTGACCACGATAAAGGTGGCGCCGAAGTTCATGATCTGGGACGCCAGGGCAAAGGACATGCTGGCATAGAGGTTGCCATAGGCTGCGTGCATGAGGGCGGCAGCGAGACACGCGAGCGCGATGTTTGATGCGGGGCCGGCTGCGCTCACCAGGACCTCGTCACGCTTGGGGTGCTTGAGGTTGTTGAGGTACACGGGCACGGGTTTGGCGAAGGCGAACACCGGGCCGCCGGCGGCAAGCATGAGCAGCGGCAGGATGATGGTGCCAAACGGGTCGATATGGTTAAGCGGGTTGAGCGACACGCGGCCGCGCGAACGGGCCGTCTTATCGCCGAGTGCCCAGGCCGCGGCGGCGTGCGCGCTCTCGTGGATCACGATGCCCACGATGACGGCGACGGCGCTGGCGAGCAGGTTCATGAGGTAGCTGCTGGACATAGCGCTCCCCTAGCGGACGCGGCGCGAGGCGCGCGTGAGCAGGTAGTCGATCACAAACAGGATCACGGCGACGATGGCGTAATCCAGGCGGAACACGCCGCCAAAGGGCGACGTGATGACGCCATAGCCGGCGATGGCGCTCGGCAGTGCGCGCGAAAGCTCAACGACAAAGCCCACGATCTGCAGCTTGGCGGTGAGGCCGCTAAAACACAGCAGCACGGTCATCGCGCTCATAAAGATGCCGCAGATGCGACAGGCGATGGCGATGATGCTCATCGCCACAGCGGCGGCCTTACGAGAGTTCACGCGCGGTCTCCTCTTCAATCTGGGTGGAAAGCTCCAGCCATTCGTCCTCGAGCTTGGGCAGCTCTTGCTTAAGGCCGTTATATTCCCCCAGCGCGGCGTTGAACTTATCCTGATCGGCATAAAGCTCTTCGCTCGCCATCAATTCCATAAGCTCGTCATAGCGGGCGCGCTTTTTGTCGAGCTCCGACTCGATCTTCTTAAGCTGGTTGCGCACGCCCTTGAGCTTTTTGTTGAGCGCGGCACGGGCCTGGGCCTCGGCGCGCTTTTGCTCCTTGGTCTTTTTGCCCTCGGCCGGCTTGGGGGCGGCGACGGGGGTGTCGGCCTGGGCGGCGTTGGCCTTGGTGGACTTCCCTGCGACAGGTGTGCTCTCCCCTGCCGTCTCGGCGGCGGCACGGGCTGCGAGGTCCTCGCGCTTGTAGAGGTAGTAGTCGTAGTCGCCGTCATAGACCGTGACCTTGCCATCGCGGATGTCGATCACGCGGTTGGCCACGGCGCGCACCAGGTGTTCGTCGTGGCTGATCAGCACGATGGTGCCGGGGAAGTTTTGCAGGGCGTTCTCGAGCATGTCCACCGAGTCGATGTCCAGGTGGTTGGTGGGCTCGTCCAGGCACAGGAGCGCCTCGGGGGCCACGAGCATTTTGGCGAGCGCGAGACGCGCTTTTTCGCCGCCGGAGAGGACGCGAACCTGCTTCTCGATGGAATCGTTGTCGCTAAACAGGAAGGCGCCCAGTAGGCTGCGCTGCTGCGGCACGGTCCACTTGGGCGTGACGGTGTCGATCTCTTGCAGGACGGTGTTGGACTCGGTCATGCCCTCGAGCGCGTGCTGGGCGTAATAGGCCACGCCCACGTTGGTGCCCAGGTCGCGGGTGCCGGTGGTGGGCGGCTCCAGTCCGGCGATGATCTTCATGAGCGTGGACTTGCCGGCGCCGTTGGGGCCGACGAGCGCCACGTGCTCGCCGCGGTAGAGCTTGAGGTCGATATCGCTGTAGATGTGCTTGTTGCCGTAGGACTTGGAGACGCCCTCCAGGCCCACGACCATGTCGCCGGAGCGCGGCGGGTCGGGGAACTTAAAGTCGATGTGCTTGTGGCCCTCGGGTAGGATGACAAGCTCCTTTTTGATCTGCTCGATCTTGCGGATGCGCTCCTGGGCCTGGGCTGCCTTGGTGGGCTTGTAGCGGAACTTGTCGACGAAGACCTGCATGTGGGCGATGTCGCGCTCCTGGGCGGCGCGCTTGGCGCGCATCTGCTCAAGGTTGTCCTCGCGCTGCTTGAGGTAGCTGCTGTAGTTGCCGGTGTAAGTGGTCACGCGACGGTTTTCGAGCGCGGCGACGTGGTCGACGCAGGCGTCCATAAAGGCGCGGTCGTGGCTGACGATGAGGACAGCGCCGTCGTAGTTGGCGATAAAGCCGCGCAGCCACTGGACGCTTTCGAGGTCCAGGTGGTTGGTGGGCTCGTCCAGCAGCAACAGGTCGGGGTGGCGCAGGAAGAGCTTGGCGAGCGCGATGCGCATCTGCCAGCCGCCCGAGAACTCGGAGCATGGGCGCTCAAAGTCGGTGACCTTAAAGCCCAGGCCGGAAAGGATTTTGCGGGCGTTGCTCTCGAGCTCGTAGCCGCCCAGGTGCTCAAAGCGGTCCTGGACCTGGCCGTACTCGTTAAGGAGTGCGTCGACGTCCTTGCCCTGCTCGGAGAACTCTGTGATCTGGGCCTGCAGCTCGTTAGCGCGCTCGCCCATGCGGCGGATTTCCTTGGCGGCGGCCATGACCTCGGCAAGGATGGTGGTGTCCTTGTGCTCCAGATTAGTTTCCTGCTCTAGGTAGCCCACCTGGCAGTCCTTGGCGTACTGGACCTGGCCGGCGTCGGGGCTGTCGATGCCCATGATGATTTTGAGCATGGTGGTTTTGCCGGCGCCGTTAGGGCCCACGAGCGCGAAGCGCTCGCCGGGGTTGATCTGGAAGGACGCGCCGCTAAAGAGGACGCGCGCGCCGAAGCTTTTTTCGATCTTGTCGACCAGGAGGATCATGGTGCCGCCTTTGACCTTGTGTTCCTATATGAAAAAAGGCCCCAACTTGCGTTGGAGCCTCATTCAATGCTCGGGTGGAGACGAGGGGGATCGAACCCCTGACCTCTTGACTGCCAGTCAAGCGCTCTCCCAGCTGAGCTACGCCCCCGTGCGAAGAAGTACTATACGGGAACTTGGACGCCGATGCAAGGACAATTTTGGAAAAACTTCTGCGGGGGCGGTGTGGCGGTGCCCGGCAGCCGCTCGGGGCGCCCGGAAGCGGGCAAGACGGCCTCCTATCGACTGCAAGGACAAAGGCGAACGCCTGATTCTCCTGGTCGACAAGATCGTGCGTTGAACGACCATCGCGTGCATGGTAGTATTCTTCCTCGTGGTGAGAAACTAATGCAAATGGATAGCCGCCATTACTATCGCAGCCACTAACTACAAGGGCTCTTGGCGCAACGGTTAGCGCAGGGGACTCATAATCCCTGGGTTCTGGGTTCGAATCCCGGAGGGCCCACCAGAATTTCCAAAAGGTCAGACACCATCTCTGGCCTTCTTTCTTTTATATAGCTTAAATTGTGTGCCTATATGAAAAAAAGCCCCAACTTGCGTTGGAGCCTTCTTCAATGCTCGGGTGGAGACGAGGGGGATCGAACCCCTGACCTCTTGACTGCCAGTCAAGCGCTCTCCCAGCTGAGCTACGCCCCCGTGCGTTGAAGTACTATACGGGAACACCGGCGGCGATGCAAGGACAATTTTGGAAAAACTTTCCGCGACGGTATGAGATGAGGTTACAAATCTACTAATAGCCAAGAGCTAATAAAGCCGCAAAGTGTTACACCTCTGCAACAGTTTGAAACACTTATACACGCTTGCATTAAAAACGTAAACCATAGTTACATTTAGTCTATGAGATCCGAGGTACAAAACTTTTAGTTAGGTGATTTTATACATTTGTAGGAATTGTGAAGGGGTCATATTCAATAAAAAAGGAGGCCCCATTTTAATAAAGTTGCAAAATTTGGTGTCACTTTTGGTGTCACCCTTGGTGGCAAAAACAAAAAGGCCAGAGGCTTAATACCTCTGACCTGCGCTTTTGATGGTGGGCGATACAAGATTCGAACTTGTGACCCCATCCGTGTGAAGGATATGCTCTACCCCTGAGCCAATCGCCCGTCGCCTTTCGGCAAAAGAGATACTATCATAGCCGCGCGTGGTTTACCAAGAACTTTTTCCCCTCGATTTTAAATTCGTGGGCGCTGGCTGCTCTGGCGCGGTCCAGATTAACAGCAAACCCGCAGCTCAAGGAGCCTTTACCGCTTTATCCACGAGGTCTCGGGGCGGCAGATAAGACGCGCGTTGTTGTAGGCCATCTCGAGCGTGAGGCAGGTGCGCGCGGCGTAGAATCCGCCCTCGCGTTGGATTGTCAGCGCCAGCTCGGGCTTGTCGCCGGTCAGGCACAGCGGCAGAAGCAGTTGAATCCGTCCACCGTAGAACTGCGGCACGGCGAGCGTGTAGTTGGCGGCGGCGCGGCGGGCGGCCTCGACGACGGCGCCCTCAAAGGCGCGGCGCAGTAGCAGCGAGTTTCCCTCCCCCATCAGACTGGCGGGGATGCGCGTGAGGTTTTCCTCGTCGCCCAGGATGTGGTCGATGTTGGAGCGGATTGGCAAGCGGTAGTCAAAGACCAGCTCGGAGGGGTCCTCGGCAAAGCGGACACGGCACGGCAGGTACTCAAACGAGACCAGCATGGGGTCGCTTTCCCTAAAGAAGCCCTTCAAAAACCAGCGTTGGTGTGCGTCGGGCTTGGTGTTGGGCTCAAACAGGCCGTAGATGGTCTCGTAGCGGCGCGTGTACAGGCCGGTGTTGAACAGGCAACGGTCGTCGTCGAACACCAGCGGCAGGTTGGACGGCGCGGTCTGGTTCACGTCGCGCTCGGTCAGAAATACCGCGCGGCTAAACGAGAACGACAGGTAGTTTTTGAGGATGCGGTTGCTGGGGCCCCAGTCCTCGGGATCGGCGAGGTCTACCAGGCGGTCGTAGCTGGGCTCGGGGCAAAACGCAAAGTCGTAGACATTGCTGCACAGGGTGCCGGGGATCTCCATGTGGCGTCCAATCCAATTGATAGCTGGCGTGCGGATGGTTTGATTCTATACGGGCGGCGTCTCCTTGAGGGGCACAGCACAATTGAGCCTAAGCTTATGCGCGAGCTCCTCAAATCGACAAAGTCTCTACCTGCTGTTTCATTGCTTGAAAAGGGCGGTGCGCCTCTGCTTTGGGAAGCATAATTCTAACCATTTTGCTAACCACCATGGTTAGCAAAATGGTTAGAATATGGGCAGAATAGAATCGGAAGGCGGACAGCATGAAATTCCAGGAAACAGAGACAATCGAGCTGAAGGCCATTGCGCAGAACGGCATCAAGAAGGAGATCGTCGCATTTGCGAACTGCGGCGGCGGCACGGTCTACGTTGGCGTCGCCGACGACGGCGCCGTGCCGGGCGTCGAGGACGCGGATGCGTGCGCCCTGCAGGTCTCCAACATGGTGAGAGACGCCGTGAAGCCAGACGTCACCATGTTTGTCAGCTATAAAACGCTCGACTGCGACGGGAAGGCGGTCGTGGCCGTCAAGGTCCAGCGCGGCACGAACCGCCCCTACTACCTAGCGAAGAAGGGCCTGCGCCCCGAGGGTGTCTACGTGCGGCAGGGGTACTCCTCCGTCCCGGCGACCGATGCTGCCATCCGGCAGATGATCAAAGAGACTGACGGCGACAGCTTTGAGGACATGCGCTCCCTCGACCAAGCGCTCACCTTCGAGTCGACGAAAGGGGAATTCGAGACACGAAAGATCCCCTTCGGCGCGCCGCAGATGCAGGCCCTGAATATAACCTCATCGGACGGTCTCTACACAAACCTCGGCCTGCTCCTGTCCGACCAGTGCCCGCATACCGTAAAAGCGGCCGTTTTCGAGGGGACGGACCCGAGTGTGTTCAATGATCGCCGGGAGTTCTCCGGGTCCCTCATGCAGCAGCTCGACGAGGTCTACGACTACATCGACTTCCACAACCAGACCCATGCCACTTACCAAAAGCTGCTGCGCGTCGACACCCGGGACTACCCGGAGGTCGCCGTGCGCGAGGCCTTGCTGAACTCGATCGTGCACAGGGACTACTCCTTCCGCACCAGCACGCTGATCAGCGTCTACGACGACAGGATCGAGTTCGTGTCAGTCGGCGGCCTTCTGCCCGGCTTTGAGCTGGAGGATTTGATGATGGGCGTCTCCGCCTGCCGGAACCCGCATCTCGCCAACGTCTTCTACCGCCTGCAGCTCATCGAGGCATACGGCACGGGGATGAGGAAGATCATGGGGGCCTACGCGGGTGCGGCCTCTCAGCCGCAAATCATGGCCACGAACAACGCATTCAAAATCGTCCTGCCCAACACGAACTTCGCAGCAACGGCAGCGGAAACGCCCACGGCAAACAGCAAGGAGGCGCCCGCTGCTTCCTATTCCCGAGAGGACGAGATCCTGCGGTTCTTGGCAGAGCACCCCTCAATCACCCGAAAGGAAGCGCAGACGTTGCTCGGGATCGGCCAGTCCACGGCCGGCCGCATATTGAAAGAGATGGTGGATAAGGGGCAAATCGCAAGACACGGCGGAGGCCGCACCTTGCGATACGAATTGGCGTAATGATGTGTCTCTGAGGCAATTGTCCACTTTGCCTTCTGGTCAAGAGCAATTGGCTAACGGGCGAGTTGGGGCTCTTATGCCGAGTTCACGATTTAGGCAGGAGAACCTGTGCCCGCGAGATTAATTGCGCCTCATCCTTTTTCTCGAGGGCAATCATCGAACTTAAGGTGGCGCATCGGGGCCATGGAATTAAAGAACTTATCGTCAAAGTAGTCGAGTAGAAACTCTGGAAAAGCCGACAGCACAAACACCGAACCGTCCTCGCTCCGCATTCTTTTCTCCTCGCGGAAAATCGCATCGACCGTAACCAGCTCTCGATATGTCCCAAATGAAACCTCATCGAGATCGAGCAGGCACTTGCATCTCAATACGAAGGCAGCGATTGCATCTTTCCATTGGGGAAGCTCCATGTGCTTCCCCACGTTAACGTTTCCCTCTCCCGACATCTTTTTATATTGAGCGATTTCCGAGTTGTCAACAAAACAGCCTGAATGCGCCTGGCACTGCCCCGCGCGATAATCGTACAGCGCCTCGACCATCGGGTAGCTTATATAGAGCTTTCCGCTCTCGTGCTCGTTATCGAATGCGAGGAGCATTGCCTCCACAAGGGCATCGGACTCGCATCCAGGCGCATTGTTTTGATGGGAGTCGTAGTCAAAGAAGAGAAAGACCTCGTCAACAGAATCCCGCTCCACGCCCTCTAGACATTTTGCAGCGGAAGGCACCGTTTCTCTTAGCACCTCCACAACATCCAGATCGAAGTCCTCCTCTGCAAGCCGTTCGTAGAGCATGTAGATGTTCTGCGCCGCTGGCAGACAGATCACCCTCAGGTCATCTCTCCCTTTCAGAAAAAGCTCTTTCATCTTCTCCGCAAAGCGCAGGTCACGCGACTCCCCTTCAACGATGAAAAGCGTGACCGGACTAGCCATCGAAAGCACCGGCCTTAAACATCTTCTGGAGGTTATGGGCCAATCTGAGCTCCTTGGGCGTTAGCTTCTCCAGCGAGCGAATCTCCCCCTCCTTAAGAATGAAATAGACATCGGGCCGCATGAGGTCGTTCGTCAAAAGGTCCGTGTTGTGCGTCGTAATGAAAACCTGGACACCCTCGAGGTCCCGCAGCATCTCCACGATCGACCGGGACAATTCAAAGTGATAAAAAGCATCGAATTCATCGATGAAGACCAAGGAAGCCTTGCTCATCTTGATATACCAGTAGTAGTACAGAGCAAGTGACATGGTGCCTGTCGAGGCAACCGACGCAAACGGAACGGTACCGCCCTCGAACCTGCAATAAAGCTCGGGAACTCCATTCACGTTCACGGATACGAGGTTCAGGGAGATTCCCTGCTGGCGCAAGAATTCTTGGAAGTCCTCTATCTTCCCCTCGCGAATAATGCCCTGGGTAAAGCTATCCGTGCCAACCGAAAGCCCCTGGTACCCGCGCTCGTCGAGTGAGTAGAACATCAGCATGTTGTCGACAAAGGAGGTGAAGGCTCTAAACGCCCTGGCAGACGGCTCATCTCGCAGTATTGCATTGCTCTTGACGTATTTGACACGCGACAGCCTGTCGGACTCAGCGGGGAGATCGGTAGAAAGCGAGAGGGACTCGGCGCCCGGCAGGTCAACATGGCCCGTTTGAGCGTCGAACCTGTAGCTCAAGACCTCCACGTCATCAATGCACAGGCTCTCGTACACAAGCGTCTGTGGGTCGGTTTTCCCGTAGCGGTATACGACGTCGATATTGTCGAAGACAAAATCGTATTGAAACTCTGTGATTGAACTCTTTGAATCAAGGCACCGATATGGCAAGTATTTTTTGAGCAGCTTTTCCTTGTCGGTCAGATGCAGAACGATGTCGAATATCGCGAGGGCGAAATTGGACTTTCCGCTGCCATTCGCACCATATATGATGCCCTTTGCCTTAACGCCGCCCTGAATCACCTGTTGATTAAATGAGTAGTTGGCGGGATCGGATAGATCAAATGTAATTCGCTTATCGAAGCACTTGAAATTTGAAACCGAAAACTTCTTGAGCATGGTACAGTTCCTCTGCTTTCTGAGGTTATTTGAGACACAGGGTAAAGCAGCTGAGCAAATCGGTCAATTTACCCGTATTTTTAATACGGATATTCCGAAGAAAAACTACGGAAGTACGCGATGCGCACCGGACCTGTCCAACCGATTCCGTAGTGCTGGCAACTACATGAGACAACCTACGAGATATGCGGGGCGAGGTTTTCCAGAGCGACGAACGATAGAGATGCGGATCATCCGAAGAAGGTTGAAATCCACTCAGACCGGCAGCGTGTAGGCGCAAGTTGAGCGGCGTGCGGAACCCAGGAGCGCTGCTCCCAGCAGGAATAGCGCTAAGGAGACTGCGATCCAGTTGACGTCGGTGGTCTTGGGGAGCGTGGCGGCGGCGCTGGCAGCCTTGGCCTTGGATGGCTTGGACGCCGTGGCCTTGGTCACTGTCGCTTTGGTTGTCGTGGTTATCCTGGGCGTCGTGCTCGCCGGCTTCAGCGCGGGATCCGTCGCGGGCCCGGCACCGGGCTGCCCAGTGGCAGGACCGGCACCGCCGGCCGGCTCGCCCGTGCCACCGGGCGCCTCGCGCCCGCCGGTCTCCCCCGCCGGCGCCGTGGCGCCCTGGGGCTCGATCACTACAAGCGGCGCCATGGCCCCGGAGGCATCCAACACGCCGCCGGCACCGAAGGCCCCGCCCGCAGGCGTCACAAACCGTGCGGACGCAAGCGACCCGCTCGTGCACCCGACACCGCCATCGGTACCGGTCGCATCGAGCCACGAGGCATCGACGGAAAGCCCACACCCGGCCGAGCCGTCGCCGGCGCCAGCGTCCTGCAGGCACACACCGTAGGCACGCACGCCGGCGGCGGGCGCGCCGCCGCGCACGGCCGTGTCGTCGGCGATCACGCGGCCCACACGCGTCACTCCTTCTCGCGCACAGCGCAGATCACCTGGGTGCGCTCGTCGTTCCTTTTGGAGAGTACCTCGCGGCTCGGGTATCCAATGGCCTTTATCGTGCGCGCCAGGCTTTTCCCGTGCCCCGGGTAGCGATTGACCGCATCCCGCTTCGCCTCGTCGGAACACCTCGGCCTGCGATGCTCCCTTTCCAGGAGCTCATCGCCGTCGATCTGGTACTCCTTCCACCAGTTGTGGAGCGTGACGCGGCTGGGGTAGCCGAGCTTTGCTATGGTGTCAGCCGTGCTGCATCCGAACCTGGCGAACGTCACGATGACCTTTGCCCTTTGCTCTGCGCTGTACATCCGTATGATCCTCCCGGTTCTCTTTTGGTCTAGGATTTCCACCGCAGCCCCAAGGGGCTAGAAGGATAAAACAGGCAGGGCCATTGCAGCGCTACGTGTTGAGAACTTGGCCAGCAACGAGAAGTTTGTGAAACGTTTTGTGAAGCGTGGCAGGACGAAGCTACCTCTCGGCAAAGGTACCCCAACCGCCGGCAGGAACGTCGACACAGCTTTCGAGGTAACTCTTCATGATGTCTTCCAATGTGGGCACGCGTCCTTCGGCCAATATGCCCAAGGCATCCAGCACATCGAATACGGCGGCTGCGTCATCGACCCCGAGGAGGTCTTCGTTGCACAGGTCCAACCTCGCACCAAGCACAGTATACCCGTGCTGCACAGCGACCCTCGCAAGGGCATCGTCATCGGCAACCAGCGGGTGCCTTTGGATCTCGACAACCAACCCATACTCTTCGCCGGGCTTTCTGGAATCAAGATCGAACGCGAGCCCGATCTCTTGGACGACGAGCCACGTTTCGGCATATAGCTTCCCTGCCTCGTCCAAGAATAGCCTCGTCATGGCGGGCACGACATCCCCATACCCAAGAAACTTCCCGCAAAGAAGCGTTTTCGACAGGGAAGAAACCTTCGGATAGCGAGACAGCCACGCCCTGCCCTCTCGAGTTTTAAGCAAGGGGCAAACCTCTTCGGGATTTCCAAGCATTTCCGTAAGCATGTAGAACCTGGCACAGAAGGCGGCGGCGGTAATGTTAATCCGAATGCCGGGCGCGTAATGGCTCATCGGAGTCTCGAAGCCGGCGGCCCTTTCATACGCGCCTCTGCACTCGGCACGCATACCAAGCAAGGCGTAGCACAGGCTCATCTCGAGATAGGGATATCCGAGGGACGGTTGCTTGTTGAGCGTAGCGAGGCGCTCTTCGGCAATCGAGAGCTGCATTTTTGCCACCTCGGGTTTGTCGTACAGTGTCAGCCGGGCAAGCTGCCATCGACACTCGAGCGCCGCCATAACCTGCAAGCTTCCCTCAAGGAGGCCTATAGCCTCATCAGTGTACGACACGGCGCGCTCAACGTTCTCTCCCACCATTAAGGCTAGGGCAGCGCGTTCTCGCAGCACTTGGGAGCGCCGCAGAATCGCCTCGGGAGGAAGGCCATCCTCCATCACATCCAAATCATGCTCCGCGTCCCCATCCTTGAAATACCGCATTACGCTCTCAGCCAAAGTATTTAGGGAGCGGTCATCCACCGCCAAGCCCGAAAGCATCGCCCTCAGGTTCATATGGGCATAGTAACGTGCATCGGGGTCGCTCACGCACAAAAACCGATCGCATCCTTCGAAGAAATTGAGCACGGGGGCGGGGTCGAGCCCGTCGGCCCACGCGATTCTTCCCAAGCTCGCCATAGCGACGACGCGCTGTTGCTCGGAAAGGGAGGCATTGCTGAGGGTGCTTTCGACCTCGGCCAAATACAACTTGTTCCTGTCCTCGATGCTTGCCCCTATCTGCCTCATGAAAAGAAGCCGCAGATTGAAGAGCTGCCCAAAATCGTTGGGGCCAATCGGCGCAAGCGCCTTTTCGCATTCCTCAATCAACCCCCACCCTTCTTCAATGCCGCCATCAGGCAAGCCGATTTTCGTTTTATTCAATGTTGCATTCTCAAACAGTAGCAAGAGGAACGACTTATTCCGAACGCCCAGACGCTTGGCTTCACGATACGTCTTCTTGAACTCGTCGTCGGCGACTTTGAACTGACCGTTCACGATATAGCCAACCGCGCGGTTGTGCCAAAGCTGGACTTTGATGAAAGGGTCTGTCTTGTCGGATATCTCGGCCAAGGCGCTTTCGAGTTCCGCTTGCGACCCAGCACAATCGCAAGCGGAGTCCGCGATAATATGGAGGGCGAAATGCCTGAAAGCCGGTTCTAAGTTTTCGTCCTCAAGCATCCTTTTTGCAACGCCGTTGTTTCCCAAGTAGATGTTGCAGAAAATCCTGTCCTTGTCGAGGCAGGCGAGCTGCCTTCTGGACAGTCGATCACGGTCAACCGAGTTCATCAGCCTGAAGGCAGCTACGTAGTCGCAATCGGGAAGAGAGGGATCAGCCTTGCCCACTATGTCATCTAGCCGCTGCGCACACCAAAAATAGTTGGCGGGAAGAGCGAGCAGACACACCGCGAGAAAGACCGATGCCACACCCGTCAACCATAAAAGGCTAAGCCTAACCGATGCAAACAATGCGACGAACGCCAGTGCCACAACAAAGATATCAGCCTTGTAAAACCGCGCCAAAGCCTGCTTACACAACCACAGCAACGCCGGCGCGACGACAATCGAAACCGCCAGGATAGAAAGGGCCGGGTCAGGCCCCGTGATGATATCAATCGCAGCAAGGATATCTTGGAACCCCATAATCCTCCGCTAGACTCGAGTCCAATACTCGTTTGCTATTGTAGCTTGCATTCTATAGTGATCTTCCTTCATGTAGTTTCAAATAGAACACATGTTTTGGAAATTGTTTTTGCAATGACTGGGATATCCGCAACCCGCCGCCAGCATAAAACGCGCATTGTGAGAATTACCTGATCAGCCAGTTTGCAAATACTACCAGCGGACTGCATATGCCAGCTCGATTGCGAGCTACGAGGGCTTCGCGGCGTGCGCATGTTCACCGGCGACAAGGCCGTCGGCATGGTCGGCTCGCTCGCCGAGATGTTCCCTGGGGCCAAGTGCCGGCGCTGTGCAGCGCACTTCATCCGCATACAGTGGTCTACTGCCCCTGCGCCCTGTACATAGCCTCGGTTGTCTCGTGGACGCCGGCCGCCGTCAGGGTGGCGCCGTGCTCATGGCACGCCGTCCAGACGGGCTCGCCCCCGAAAAGCCGTACGAAGGCGAAAAGTAAGGCGAGAAAATGGCCTTCCTGTTGCACCTGATTGGAATGGGTATGGGGCTGTGCACGCTCGTCGCCTACGCCTGCATCAAAGTAGGGGCTGAAAGCGAAGCGGTTGACGACGCGAGCTGATTAGTGATCGTCAAACTGTTCGGAACCGAACGAAAATAGAGAGGCCCTTTGCAAAAAGGACCTCTCTGCTGATGGCATTCTAGAGAACAGCCCTGGATTGCCCTAAGGCAACAGTAGTGAAATCTTTTCCTTGACCTTACTTGCCATGGCGTAAGACTTAGCAGCTTTGGATGTTCCGCCAAGGGCCAGATAAACATCCATCACCATGTCCGCAACAGTTTGAATAATTTCATCTGAAAGCTTGTCAAGGTCGAGATTCTCTATGTCACCAAATGTCAGGCTATCTTTATTGGACAACATGGAAGCAACGCCCATTATCACGTAAAATCTTATGTCGCTTATTTGGGAACCCTCTAAGTCTCTCTTAATTTGTGGAAACTTCAGGCAAACCTGTTTTCCGAGACTAGCGGCTCTGTAGTAAGCCTCAAGGTTGCCATCCTGACCAAATATTTTCTTATATTGAACTTCGTCAGACAAAAGTGTCGACGGTCTTGCCCTTGCCTGATCCGGCCTGCCGAGAAGTATCGACATCATGCATTGCGCAAGAAAGGAGAGGGTTACGATCTCTTCTCTCTTCCTCCCCTGGTTTTTGTAATAGTTCTTCCGCCTTTCGTAATACAGTCCATTTCTTTTCATGTAGAGTTCTATCTGGATATGGATTTGGTCAGTAGCGCGAAGCGATGTCTTTTTCACCTGAGTTTGGTTGTTCGTCGCCAGTATCACTCTGTTTCTGGTCTCATCGCTTCCCGGCACAAGGATTTTTACCATCACATTTCTGGAATCTTCGGCGTCTTCTGTGCGAGACTCCATAAATTTATATATTTCATACGACGTTTGAAGTCCATTAACGATGCGAGGCTCTTCCATTTTCACTTCTGCTCCTGCTATTTGGTAGGCTTCAGAAGCCAGTATCGTTACCCCGTTGTTGAGCCACCAGAAATCGTCTTCGCTAGGATGCTCCAACGTTTCCCTGATTCCTTTGTTGACTGAAACATTTCCCTCGTAATCTCTGACGTTCGCCTCAAAAAGATAGCTACGGAGCTGTCCTTGGTCGTCAGTGAGGAAGCGGTAGTAATCCGACAAAGACACCAGGCCAAAGACATCCGTTCTCTGAGGAACTGATGCATAGGACCCCGAAAAACGCATAACAAGCCCACTCTCTGCGGGAGGCGACCAGATGCGCATCAATTCGTCTGCTCCAACTAAAACACACGAAGAACTAAATCGGCTTACGCCGACGATTTCGTCAATGGCAGCGGGAAGCTGCTCTTTCTGAATCTTAACGCCGTCCGATGGTGAATCCGCATTCGCGATGTACACGAACTTCATTCGGATTTCGTTTCCGGCCATCGCCGCCGCTTGAATCGCTTCTCTTATTCTTCCAAAAGTATCGATAACGCGATCAGAATATTTATCGTCGAAATCATTTAAGTTTTTATCGAATGTCAGAAGGTCATTGCAGGTGTCCTTCCACTTCAAGAACGCGTCTTCTTTGAATGATTTTGAAACCTTAGTCTGAAGAATAACAATTTCAACCCTTGATCCACGATTGATGTAGTTTTGAATCTGGACATCCTCACTCAAGAAATAATTGTTGGCGAAGATGTAAATAGCATCGCAGCCCCCGTCTCGCGACCCTCCAATGAGCCCTTCCGCTATCTCGTCGTCGTCAAGGTCGTATGGAGCCATGTATCGAGAAGAAGCCAACAGTTCAAAGTAGTCCCCTTTAGAACTATATTCAGTCTGCTTAGAGAATTCGTCCGAAATGAATCCGTCTATCAGAATCTGGCTGTTGGTTGGCATTCTTCCTCCTAAAGATGAATAAGCTAATGAAATGATACGACTTTTATGATTTTAGTGTAAGCACCAAAACAACCGCGTCTTAACAGCCTGATAAGCTTTGGGCAAAATCGTCGCAACACTTTATTCAGCATGGGCTGCGGTGACGCAGGCAAACATAGAACGCAGGAACATGTGGGCAGATCGTGAGTAACCGTCTTTCTCCGTACCGCCCGCTACAGGCGGTACGGAGAAAGACGGTTACTCGATAGGTATCTATCGGAATGCGACGCTGCTATATCACTGCATAAACTGGTCGACTTTGGGAACGGTTACGCTTTCAATAGCGGCACTTATTCAGATGACGGCAACTATAAAGTTCAGACAATCAAGAACGTGCGGGACGGCAACGTTGACTGTTCTGACGCCAATCGTATCGTGAACATTCCTGGCCGCATAAAATCGTATTGCAGACTCATGCTAGGAGATATCGTGCTTTCGCTCATGGGCAGTGTTGGCAGGGTCGGAATTGTTGCGGAACCTGACTGTTTACTTAATCATCGAGTTGCCGTGCTCGTTTCTGTCAGGAAAGACACGCTGACAGGATTTTTTTCTGGTTCTGGCAAACTGCCTTTAAGGAACATATGATTGGCATTGCACAGGGAACTGCCCAGTCTAACCTGAGCGCCTTGAAAAACTACAGTTGGAGATACCCCATAATTCCGGTGCCATTTCGGCACTTTGCGAGAACTTGATGCCTCTGTTCGATACCATTCTCGACAACAGGATTGAAATGCAAGCACTTTCCTCGCTTAGAGACGCTCTCCTGTCGATGCTAATGAGCGGGGAAAATCGCGATTGACGAGGTTGTACAATTTGAACATGGACAATAAGGGAACAACGACAAGTTACGAAGGCGTGCTGCCCTCCCATATGCCATTCGATATCTGGGAGGTATACGCCCGTCTCGTGCTTCAATTCCTTGATGAAGCAACGTATAGAAACCTGTCGCATAGGGACAAACCCGACCTTTGGGATGAACTCCATGACCTGGGAGTCGAGGTAACCCAAGCAATATCTCAAGAAACCCAGGAGGCGGACGCTTTGTATGCGAAGCTCCGCGAAACGGATGACGCAAAGCTTAAGGAACGGCTGACGGAACGAATCGAGCAGGTTGGTGCTGAGGTGTTTGATTGGGGCCTCTTCGGTCCCAGCGGCAAAGATTCTTTTGGCCTGGTTATAGAAGCTTACAAGGAAAAACTTGGTAAGCTAAACGGCGGCGGGTATAGGCCATTTGCGCACAATCACCTATTCATAAGGTCGGATGTGCTGGCCGATACGGTAATGCTCGAAGAGGCGCTTGCTGCCTTTCTTTCATTGAGTGCATATTCGGTCTCTTTCGAGCGCGTCATTGTCACGGTGCCAGGGCATAACTACGATTTCGATCTTGTATCTCAAATGTATAAAGCCATATCGTTCGGAAGTGATGATCAATTTAGGATCGCTGAACAAGCGAGGGCGCTTGTCTTAGGCGCGGAGATGAGTTAAGCCACCAAATAATCATTTACCGGGACGTAGGCCTACGCTTCAGAATTGTTTCCATCGAACCAGGAGGAAAGGAGCCCCCGATGGAAGCGCTGATCAATATGGTCCCAGCTCAGATGCAGCCGGTTCTAGACTATCTGCAGCTAAAGCAATTAAAAGCAGTGCTCGAAATCACTCTGCAAAGCCATGCCGAAAGCAGCGTGCCCAGCCGCTGTGACACTACGTCAAATTACTGGCTGGGATTCAACAGCTATCTAACGTTAAATCTCTGGTTTGGATCGGTGGCCAAATCGCTCTAAACCAGAGATTTAACAACTTCCAACCAGATTTTTTCATACTCCATAAAACTCCGCTAACCGAAAACGGTCGAAGTTACATTCAAACCATTTGGAGCAATTTGGATGTGTTCCGCTCTGTGTGCTGAAAACAATCTCGTATTCGGCAACGAGGAACGTTTCTGCCAGTTTTGGAACGCGATGTCCAGATGGATCTGCAAGCGGAATATAAAACAAGCGGCGCTACTATTAGTAGCGCCGCTTGCATCATCAAAGAAGAATCGTTATCGATCGTCTCCGGGGTTTTCGTTCAAAACCAGAGTATGTCGATTACGGCTCATCGAAGTCCATCCACTCTACAGGCTGCATCAGACCGTAATAATCGACGGGCGTTTTAAATTGAATCCTGCCCAAATGACCGTCGCTCTTCCGCACCCAACTGCGTCCGTAGCGATCGGTGAAAGCCACCTCGCAGCCGAGGGCCTTATGCATCGAGCGATCGAGATGCCCGATGCACCTCACGGTTTTGCCCGGAGCAACGGACGAGAGCAGAACCCTGCCGTCGCTCCCCTCGACGGCCCTCCCGTCTTCAGGCCCGGCGCCTTGGACGAGCACGGCAGTGAGGATAACTTGGTAAACGAGGTCGTTGCTATTGTTCATCACCTCTAGGCCGAACTGCGGCGCGATATCAGCCCTGCACCCTCCAACCGTGGCCGTCTCCCTCTCGGACATCCTGACCACACGGGCACAGATGGCCGATGCCTGGCTCCGCGCGGCCGCCCGGCGGCCCCGTACCAGCGAGACAATCCACTGGAGGAGAGTGAGCGCCAAAGATAGGAAAGCAACAGCCGTGCCGAAATCGATTTGGCCGTTGAAACTAATTACAACGCCATCCGTGATCATTTGGCCAACCCATCCGCCAGTGTCGCCGCCTCAAGGAGAGGCTTCCGGTCGTCGGGCCCCACTTGGCGAACGGCTCGCTGCCCCCGTCGCACATCCCGCATTCTGGCCGTAGGCCTCTCGTGAAGCCCGGGGTAAAAGAGTACGCGGTAGAGCTCGTAAAACCCTTCGCAAGGCATATCATCGTCGAAACGCACGATACCACAGCCTCCCTCCTCTACAGATTCCGCCTTATAGAGGCCTTACAAAACCTCGCGTCTGGATTCAGCAGGGCTGTAGCAGGATTTGACCGGAAAGGTGTTAGCTTGGATTATGTGAATGCCAGACGAGCCCGCCCTCAGCAAGCACACCCTCCTGCTCGGCGAGGCAGACAGCGTATGCGCCCTCCTCGCCAACGTCGGAGTAGCAGTTGCGTTAGGGCTAATCTAAATACAACCAATTGGCCGATTTCCCATTGACGGTAACATTCCAGACATTGGGCGGCAGCAACCGGTGCGTGGCGATGCGCTCGCCGGCGTGGTAGATTGACAGCGTCGGCTCGCCGACCCAGAGTCCCTGCAGAAGGGCCGCTCGGCCTCAGCCGCCTCCCCCCCCCCTCTTTGGGCAGCGCATCGAGCAGAGTCTTGCCCAGCTGCGTGACGGCGTTGACCGAGGTGTAGTCCAGCTGCCTGCCGTCCCCGGCGCCGCGCACGCGTGCTATGCCCGCCTGGAAGGTATAGCTTATGCCCGCGAGCACCTCGGCGCGCGTCGTGGTGGCCTTCTCCGCCGCGAGCCTCTTGAGGCGGGCAATCCTAGCCTTGACCTCATGCTCGGCCTCGAGCTTGCAGGCCTTGTTGTCCACCGTCTCGGGCTTCCAGCGCGAGCGGTCGGGCTATGCGGCGAGCATCGCCTGCCTCTGCGTCTTGCCGGCCACGCGCTCGCGGCAATATGTCTCGTGGCGCGGGTTCGCCATCGGCTCGTCGGCGTCCAAGCACCGCCCCCAATCAATCGCGCCCGCCGCGAAAAGCGGGAAGCCGCCCCGAAGGACGGCTTCCCAACGCCCCATGCGGCGGAGGATTACCGCACGGCTATGCTCCTAGACGTGTCGCCATGAGAAGGGCCGCCCCGGAGGGCGGCCCTTGGCGTCGCGTTCGGGCTACAGCCCGATGAACTCCCTGAGTCCAGGGTGAGAGAGCGCCATCATCGCAGCCATAATGAACACGAGGGCGACGTCTGCGGCGATCAGGCAGTTCCTCGGCCAGTTGCCCAGTTCCACCTTCCTGTGGTTGAAGGACATCTTCCAGATGAAGATCAGCAGGATGCAGACCGTGTTGATGAGCACGAAGCCCACGAGCGCGGCGAGGAGCACGATGGCACGTATGCCGCCGTCGATGCCAAGCGCGCCCATCGCGGAGGTCGAGAACCCGACGCCGCCGTTGAAGGCGAGCACGACCGCCGCGAACACGCCGAGGATCGCGATGTACTCCATCCTCGTCTTGTCGAGGCGCTCGTCGAACTCCCTTTCCAGCTCTGCGCGTTTCTGGTCCGCCTCGTCCCTTTCCGCTTTTACTTCGGCGATTGCCGTTTTGAATGCGCGCATGGCCTGCTGCTGTTCGATGTCGTGGCTCAGCCTCGTCTTTTCCAGGTCGATGTGGTCGGCGAGTTTGAGGACACTTTTCGCCTGGTCACAAAGTCCATGCTTCGTCAGGTACTCATGGATGATGCGAATGTTCTCAGCGAGGCAATTGACCGAATAGGGGACCCCTTCGTCTAAGTCCCCAGAGGACTGCCCGAGTGCATTGAATACCAGGTCGCAGATGTCGGCATATCTATGGCGATAGGGCTCGCTCCCCCCATATAGCTTTGCGAAGAAGCTCGAGGCTCGGCGTATGTCCTCTTGGGAGAGCACCGCAGCATCATCCGTGCTGGCGAGGGATTCGAGCATGTCGCGGAGAGCCTTGCGTTTCTCTGCGTCGTCACTGCCTGCGTTTATTGGAGGAACTTTCAGGGGCGGTTTCGAAAGAGTCCCAATTTTGCTGGTGAGCAGAGAGAGGGCTCTTCCGATGTTTTCGGCCGCCTTTGCGTATTCTTGTTCGGTCACTCAGAGACCTCGCTAGCGCACTGCATGATCAGCTCATTTGGGATGATTCCCTTGTGTAGGCGCTTCTGGTTGTAGATGACGTCCCACGGGGACCCCTCGGCGTGTGAGATCCTGACGAGTTCCCATGGGGATTTCTCGGCGAGCATGTCCACCCCCGCATCCAGGAACGGGCGGATGGAGTCATTTATCTCGGTGTCGAACTCGCGTTTTATCGGGAAGCCGCCGCAGTCAGAGAACTCAACGTAGACATCCCTGATGACCGGGCCGTAGGGCCATGCCTCAAACTGGTCGGCGAATAGCAGCTCGCCGGTCTCGCTCGCGTGTATGACTTGCAGGAAGTAAAGAATCTTCTGGAGCTGAAGATTGCTGATGGGCGTGTCGTGGCGATATCGCCTGCTGACGGCGTACTCGGCGATTTCCATCGCGCTGTACTCTGTCCCGATTTGGACTTTCATCTGTTTCCTCCTTTTCCAAATCATACCAGTGATGCGCTTCCCATCTGAGCTTATCGTGATAAAAGCATCTCAGCTCGTCCGGACAAAAAACGAACGGTCCCTCCAGCGGGGGTTTCGGTCTCGGACGCGCCCCCTAGTCCTCCACGGCCCCAGCACCAGGACGAACGGCACGTGCGGCAGGAACGCCATGAGCACGAGCGCCGTGACCGCAATGCCCAAAGCCCATTTCACGTCTTCGCCCATCACTTCACCTCCTTACGCACGAACCTGCAGAAGCGCGCACATGCGCCCAAGGTCGCTACCGTGTATCTCGCGGTCGCCGCACCCCTCGCTAATGGCGCGCGTTGCCCTGCAGCCGGCGAGCCCGGACTCGAGCTCTCAGCTGGCCACCGAGCAGATCGAGCGCTTCTGCCCCAAGGCCGCCGAGCTTTTGGAGGAGGCCGAGGCCGACGCCCTGGCCTACCTGGACTTCCCCTACGAGCACCACGTGAGGCTGCGCACCAACAACGTGCAGGCGCGCGCCAACCGAGAGCTCAAGCGCCGCAGCCGGGTCGTGCAGGTCTTCCCCAGCGGGAAATCGCTCATCAGGATGATGGGCGCCGTGTTCGCCGAGATGGACGAGGACTGGGCCGGCCGCCGCTGGTTCAACGACGACTCCATCGGCAGGGCCGTGGAGGGCGCCAAGGTCAACGCGCCTGAGCACGCCTACGAGGGCACCGCAGCAGAGCACGCGGCAAGGATCATCGCGCTCGTCGTGGCCGACAACCCGATTCCCGGCAGGAAGGCGGCGTGACATGAGCTAGAATGGCGGAATTCTAGGTGATTCTCGGCTCACTCAGGCGGCCTCCGGCCACCATCGCGAGCCGAGCCTTACACCAACTTTCGCGACACTATCTACAGCTCGCCGTTCTTTGTCTTCCTGACTAGCCCGTTTTCCAGCATGTAGCTCAGCATCTTCTTATGGCATTCCGTATCGTTGCCGTTTAGGTAAAAGCAGCAGACACCTTGTTCCGAGTCTGCCGCGATGAGAGTTTCGGGGCTAGAGTGCTTGGCAACCTAGTTAGAAGAGTAGCCATTCTCCATAAACATCGGTTGAGCGGACACAATCCCTTAAAGGAAGAAATGAGCCAAGTTTTCCATGTTCAGTTGCGGTATGTGCTATGCCAACGACCTGGCCCAAACCATTAAACACTGGCCCACCACTCATTCCATGCCGAAATGAGCAATTCGTATAACAAAGTGTGCCCTCTTCACTTGGTTCTCCGACCCTGAGCAAATCTCCGCTGTGTAGTTCAAAGCTGAATCTAGATTTGGAAAAATGGTGTTGGTAAGCAGAAATCCTGTCGCCCTTGGTAAGCAAATCCATATTTGATGGAAGAAGGGGAATGTTCCTTAAGATCGCAGGAGGAACATCTTGTAATATTGCGGCATCGTGTTTGTTGTCCTGAACTACCTCATTCCCAAACCTAAATATTGCAAGCGGCGTCTTATCCGAGCTGAATAATTTAATTTCCCTGCTAGTTTTATCATGGGAAACGGCATCGCATATCACATGCCATGCCGTAACAAGACCGTAGCCAGGCAAATAAAACCCGAGACCCTCAAATGAGTTTTCTTCGCCATCATCTCCTTCGAGATACAGAAGTGAGTCTTGTTGAAGTGCGACTGGGAAAGTAGGCATATTTTCTGGTTTCGTTTTGTTGTACAAACTGCCCAAACGCATAAGTGGTCCTGATGTCCAGGGGTCCTTAATCAGAGACTTGTAAAAATCAAGACTTCCGCGAAGAGACGCTTCAAACATCCCTCTTTCTGCATCAGTAAGTTTGGCGATGGTTTTACCGTAATAGCAGCCCATCGCGCCTTCAATGTCGCCATTGCTTAGTCGATGGAGCGTTGAGCGGAGTCGCCGATATTGCTCGCGTTTTATATTTGTCTTTTGATTGCAGACAACGCCCGTGACCAGTTGTCTTGAAAAACTGCAACTGTAAAACGATTTATCCTCGTTGAGCTCAAACGATTCGGTTCCATGGAAGCTAGTGATTGCGTTTCGTAGCTTATTGGGCAACCTTAGCTTTCCACCTGAATAAAAATTTCGATAAAAGAAGTAAGAACTATTAAATGAGAACGTAAGATCATCGGCATATCGAGAGTATTGGTATCGATATTCTCGTGATAAGTGCATTAGCTGTTTATCCATACCGAGGCAAATCATGTTCGAAATAATAGGAGATGAGGGAGCGCCTTGAGGGAGTCCTTTCGGTGTCGCAACAATCCTTGAAATACAGAATGCAACTTCAGGGGTTAGACCTAACTTCTTGGAAACAAGAAGCCCGTACACTCGTCTTGACGAGATAGAAGGAAAGAAGTCCTTAATATCCAGGCCAACAATTACTTGTGAGCCAATGTGATTTTCAGCATTTGTTTTTATCGACCGTCCTTTGATAAAACCATGGACACAAGGCAATGGCTTATAGCCTTTTCAAGCTCAGAGGCGATGATTCTTTGAGCCCTTTTTAAATCAGACCTTGGGATTAATAGTTCTCGATAGCCACCGTTTCTTTTTGGAACCAACCTATTTCTATATAGGTCATACATGGAAGTTGGATATACAAAGAAATCAAGCTTTTCCAAGGTCAGGCCAAGAAACCCAGCCAGATCGCCTTTCGACTGAAGTTCGTTGAGCATCAGATTATCCTTAAAGTTAATAGCCGGTTCCTCCGTAGAGTCGTACCTGATAGACACGTAGCAGAATATAATGTGCAAACAAAGCACTTCCGATTGCGATGCGCAAACGCTAATTCGAACCGGCTATAGGGGTCATTTTACCAGTCTTTAATTATGCGCAAAGGCCGAACTGCGCATCATTAATCCGTAATGGGGCAAGCATGATGTTGGCGCGCCTTCCACGGCGTCGTCTGTGCAATGAGCCCTCTTGTTACCTATCAGGTAGAAACAGCAGCCTCCAGATTTCATCTATGTTGCAATCTGAGTTTTTGTGCTCACGTGTTTACCTCGGATTTCCGTCCAGAATAGGCTTTCAGACGATGTTGTCCTTGAAGATGATTATGAATGGAGAGGAGAAATCTTTCTTGTTTGTCATAGGGCGCTATCAATGTCGCGAATTGAACTTATAGCCGACATGTGCACCGCAAATGCTGAGAGATGATCTTCTTGGTGATGCGACGGCATGCTGCCAGTTGTAAGGTCATCGATTAGCGATAATCGGTGATTAGCAAATAGATGAGAAATCGATCACCGCATACTTCTGATAAATTGGCACCTCAGCAGCGATATGCGGCACCAAAAAGTGCCAATCCCAGCAGGAATAACGATAAAGAGGCGGCGATCCAGTTGTTGTCGGTGGTCTTGGGGAGTGTCGCTGCGGTCACTCTGGTGGCTTTAGGCTTGGAGGACGTAGAGACCGTGGTCTTGGTTACCGTCGTCTTGGTCGTTATGTTTGTCTTGGTTGTCGCGGCCACGGGTTTCATCGTGGGATTTGCCGTGGGCCCTGTGGTGGGCTCTCCGGCAGCGGGGTTAGCGTCGGTGGGAGACTTGCCCGCGCTATCGCCAGGAACATCGCGCCCGTCGGTCTCCCCCGCCGGAGGCGTGGCCACATCGGGCTCAACCACCACACGCGGTGCCGCCGCACCGGAGGCGTCCACCACGCCGCTAGCACCAAAAGCCCCACCAGCAGGCGTCACAAACCGCGCAGACACAAGTGACCCGCCCGTGCACGCAAGGCCGCCGTCGGCACCGGTCGCATCGAGCCACGAGGCGTCGACGGAAAGCCGACAGCCGGCCGCACCGTCGCCAAGGCCCGCATCTTGCAGATACACGCCGTAGGCACGCACGCCCGCTCCGGACCCGGCGCCCGCGGCAACGGCGCGTCCGCCGCCGCGCACGGCCATGTCGCCTGCGATCACGCCGGCAACCGCCTCTTCCGTAATATCGGCCCCGTCCGCCCGGGCATCGACGGTGCATCCGTCCACCACGAGCGCCTGCGAGACGTGGATCCCGCACTGCGAGCCCGTCGCCGTCAGGGTCCCGGTACCGCGAAGCGTCAGGTTGCCCCACACCTCCATGCCGCACAGCGTGATGTCCGCATCGGGCGCATGCGACTCCGTCACGGAGTTTTGCCCGGTAAGCGTCAGCACCAGGTTGCCTTCGGCGCCGATGGCCTCGCCCGCGTAGCCGTTAAGCTCCAGGTGGTCGGTATCGGTCCAGGCCCAGCCGGGGCCCGACACGCCCGGCTCGTAGTACGTCGCGCCCGCGATGATGAGGCTCTCCGCGCCCTCGGCATAAGAAGGCCCGCCCAGCAAAACGCATAGGCAGGCCATGGCAACAATCGCAATGTAATGACGGCTGGTGTAGGACTCGGCAGCAAACATACCCGCTCCGATCTTCGCAGGAGCCAATAGAATGTGCACCAGAAAACGCCCTGGTAGCAGCAGTTATCAGTTTAGCGAGATCAAGGCACAAACAAAGAAAATATCCCTGAACAGTGCCGGGAATTAGGTGTAAATCGTTTTGCCAGTCGGTGAATGGAAGGGTTGTTTAAAGCCAGCATGAAAACGCCCTTGGCCTTCGTACGTCTTATGACGCTCCGAATGGAATCGGAAAGAAAGTTGTTGGAACTGGGTTTCTTCTTAAGCCGGTAGGCCAGACAGTATGAATTAAAGATCTGGGTGATTTGGACTCAAAGATCAGATTAAAGAGATAGTCATCATCGCCATCCTAGTGGACTTTTAAACGGATTATAGTTCGGAAATGATATTAATTCAGAAATTGAATCTATCAGTTTGTCTCTCACCCTAAACAGTTCACATCCGTATTCAAGAGCTGACATTCCAGCAACTGTTTCAGAAGCTACGCTCATAACGGTCCAAGGGTCAGAACCATCCACCTCTATAGGAACAATTTTGTCGGTAAAGTCGTAATGCATCATGGCGTTACGTAGCGGATGTGTCTTATTAATAAACTTCTTTTCATCTCGATTTAAGAGTCTACTGACAGAATTTAAAAAGTCAGTTGGAATTGTTGACTTATCCCCCTTTTTACGATGGTAACCAGAGAAGCGCTCAATGGCTCTCCAAGCGTGATCTAGTGTTAGGGAGGAATACTTCAGCCATGCCGCATCGTTGAAATAACCCGCGGATCTAAGTGCACATACTGAGCTTAGTAACATAAGGAGTTCAGAAAAGAAAAAGAAAATTGAACCGTCATGAATGCCCTGCTTTTCTAGGGATGCAGTTAGTTTTCCATATTTCCAGTCATTTGCTTTTACGTGAAACCGATGGGTTTGATACATCTCCGGTGACGGGAAATAGCTCTTTGCGAATTCCAAAAGGACCCTCCCGGACTTCCCTGTCGAAAATCCAATTTGGTCCTCATACTTATGTTCGTCTGTGCCTAATAGGTCAGGGCTATCCTGTGTAAACAGGTGGGTAGACGAGTAGCTAGCATAAATGGGGGCATCTTCGTAATAAGAAATGCCAACGTTTGTTCTCCCCCAATCGATCCAAGATCCCGTCTTTCTGTTAAAGAGGTAAAACTGCTTGTTGAGGTGTTCGATCACCTTATTTGCTTGGCAAGAATAGGCTTCAAAATCAAAATGCTTTGAGTCTAGAGACTTAGTCATATGTCTTATAGAAGTTAGTCGCGCATCTTCTGTGGGTAGACCAAGCCCCAACTTTCTATTGAGAAAGGGAATTGCATCATGTTCTGCAATTGTTAGAAAAGGTAATGCCGTGAGTATGAGACACGGAGAATTATCTGGAAATCGTTCATGTTGGTCCAGCAATCGTCCGAGAAATATGCCTTCTTCTATTATGAGCTGAAGACTAAATGAATCCCTAGATAGTAATGAGTTCGCGTTATTCATCATTAGCATCTGCATGCAATGCGCTTTCCGATTCAATCATCTTATGGACGATAAACTTCATTTTCTCATTCCTAGAAATGATAATTTCCAAGCAACCTTTAAGCTCGTTGTCATTTTGAACAACAATTGACCCTTTATGCTTGGAAACTGCAATTCCATCGGGGTACAAATCCCTTGTTTGACAGAATATGTCCTCATCTAAGACTAATTCAATTGGATAGACGGCGCCTAATTTCATTGTTAGGATCCTGAATTTGTACTGCGTCGTGAAAATATCAAAAGCATAATCGGAAGGCGAATAAGAGTCGTTAACATCGCTGAGCTTCAAGGCGGTTTTCTCTACTTTTATTGTTTTTGGGCTACCGAATTGCAGCTTCATTTCTTGAGTGCTCCACATACTGCCTGTTGTTTTGGTGGTAAAAGCAAGTTTGACAAAACGAGCTTCAATCAGACCTCGGGATGCAGCTTTTACATCCTCGCACTGTCCCTGCATGATCGATTCGACGTTCTCGGCAGAATTCGCCAAGGGTTGATCAATTATGTCCGTCCAGAAATTTTCTTTACCTACCATGACAATCCCCCATTTCCATGGTTACCAAAAGTGGCAAATGGTCACTATATTTTGAGCACGGCTGTGATTTAACAATGAGTTTAGTATCGCCAATTTGATGAAGATAGCGACAATCGACAATGCAGTCAGCCAGTTGCCAATCTACAACGATTTGATCGAGAGAATGCCAATAATAAGTGCAGTCTCCCGAGCTCCAATAAAATGAACCCTGATTAGAATTGGACTCTGATAAAAATTCTAGCGCAGGGTTATACATTATTGGAAAAGCAGAACCATCACTATTTCTGACTTTTAGTCTCATTGCAACCTCTTTAAAAAAGGTCGAGTTTAATGAATTGAGCTTTACCATTTCAGGGTCGAATGGATTGCAATTAAAATCACCTAAAAGCATGTTAACACTGCCGGGGTGCAACTTTTTTATTGTATTCAGTTCGCTCACGAGTTGTTGGATAGTTCTTTCGCGATGATGACCCAGTGGATCATTGCGCTTGTCCGGCAGGTGGACAACTGAGATATTCACGGGGATATCGTCAAGGTTCAAAGTGCAGGTAAGATTATTTACCACCGCAGAGGCTTCTTGCCAGCGAATTGTTCTCTTGACAAGCATACTCGTTTTCACTTTTCCATCAATTGTTTCCACTGTTTGATAATGATCATCAAGCAGCTCGGCCAATCGCTGAAAGTCTAATTGGTCAACCTCGGCAAAAGCCGCCACGTCAACGTCATTCAATTGAATAGCGGCGTAAATAAGATCTGCAAGACTCTTGCGAGCTAAATTCCAAAAGAATAATCGCAAAACCTCACCTGGCTGTTCCTATGAAATGAAACCAATCAAATCAAATATACCCTACACTTCAAAGGTCTTTGCCGACTAATTTCACTGCGTTTCTTACAGCTTAGATAACAGGTGATAATTCGGGGACCGAAAGGCCCCCGAATGCCATGCTCTTCCCAGCCAAACAGATAATTTGTCCGAGTGCCCACACGAATCTATGTTTGGTGACAAACCCCTCTGGGGGGTCGGGCGCAAGGGGCAGATCTATATGGGAAGAGCGAACCCCTTCGGGGAGCTTGTGGCGGTCCTCACCGCCGACGAGTTCTTGCTGCTCAGAAAGGCCGTCGACGAGAGGCGCTGCCGCGATGAGGTCGGTGTCGGCAAGCTCGCCGAGAACGCCGCGGCTTATCTGCCGGACCCGGAGTACTAGGAGCGCGGCGCGCACGGCGCCTAGAGAGACGGGTCTATCGCGGCCGAGGTACCGAGATGGCACTGCCGCTGCTGCGACAGGGGGTTACCTTCCTCACGGGTACCGTTCTCGAGCATTGTCGCAAGTCGCTCGCCACGGTAACCGGCTACCAGGACCGGTTCGCGCTGTGCGAAACCATCAGGGTTGACGACCTAGTATTACCGACCCGATTGCTTATACCTTAATTCTGGCTCGGATTTACGTAACTAATACGAGCCAGTTAAAATGCGCCTATTATATTGAAGTCTGTGAGAAACAGGGCCATCGCACTCCCCAGATGTCACTAAATAGGTCTCACGCGTACGCCCTGTCTCCGCTATGAGCTTGTCAGTTTAAGTAGACTTAATCATGCCCCCGTGAGGCATATCCTTAAAGTAATTACATCTATCCTAAAAGTTCTCCAACGGCAGGTGAAGGTCATCAAATGAACCACCAGGTGCATTCAAACTACGTCATGAGATAGCTTGCTTGGACTATCGGTAGATAAGGAGTGCTGCTACAAATCAACATGTAAACCATCGAATCTCTCAGCGCCATATAGGACCTGCTAGTTGTATTTGCCGCTGAATTGCACCCCGCTTGTTTTGCTGACATAGAGTCTTGTATGAAGCGGCAAGAGCGCTTTCTCTCTCAAAGAGATCTTGCCGTTGTTCGAGCTCATGTAACTGTTCAGAAGCCTGTTCAAGCGTCCATTGATATACCTTTGCACTCTGAGACATTTTATTTAATAGAATCTGATACTGATAAATTGAAAATAAAAGGGATTGATAAGCTTCTATGAATTCGGCAATTGCCTCTCTGCTCTTTCCTTTGAAGCAAAACCTCGCCTCCATGGCGAGCGATCTCATTTCATCAAGCTTTAAATGCAGTTTGAGCTGAAGATCAGCATCTAACACCTTATTAATTGAGGTTGAGATTGATTGCAGGTACGTGGTGTTAGTCAGCCATTCAAATAGTTGGCCGATAGCCATTTGCGGCTCGTTATCTAGTTCCAAGTCCTTCGCGTTTTTTACGTAAACACTCATGAGTTTATCGACGGTTATCCATATATTTTAACGTCGATTGAATAGAGACTGTTTATTACTGAGACGAGCTTGGTAACAAGAAATGAGCAATGCGATGATTGCCACAATCGCTGAGATGTACTCAGGTAGATTCGTTAGGTCCATTGTCTCCTCCGCCACCAAAAATCAATTGGCAATACTACAATTATCGCTCTACATTCAGGATTCTCTGGCAATGAGAATTGCGTTATTGGGGTCATTGATCGCAGTAGAATACCCGATTGATCTGAAAGTCGTTCCGCATTGTAGCTTATGCTGTTAGTTGATTGGTTGTATGGGCTGTTTAGGGGATAGTGCCCTAATTGATATCTTTTCCTTTAAACGACGTGGATAGCATCATCAGAAGAACGTCGTTGACCATTCGTCCCCTGAAGTTGCAAAGCGCGGTAAATGAAATCATGCTAAGCAGTTTCATGCCCTGCTCATCGATCCTTCCTTTTTCAGGAGGGCAGTAGACGATTAATCCGCACTGGGGCTTTTTACCTCGGACAACAGCATTGAATTCTTCGTTGCTTAGATATCCATGAACAATAATCATTAAAAGCGCTGATTGAGCTTCATCAAGGTGTTTGTTGGTGACATGCTGAATATTTCTTGTTTTAATAAGGCCGGAATTGACCAAATCTTTTCGAATGTCATTAAAATCATCAAGTCCTGCGATAATGGCGATTTTCTTTGCGAATAACGCTAGCCCGAATCTGATCAGGGCTTGAGTAATGCCAGCAAAAGATCCCGCGGCAACTACCAACAGTGCGATGAACCCAAATACTGAGCAGATAGCAGTTATGCAGTCACGGGCGCTATAAAAGATTTGTAGGAGCTGTAGTATTTTTTCCAACAATTTATCCATATCAATTTTCTAATCCACATTAATGAAAAACGGACGGGTCCATCGTACGCAATAGCCTTTACGCACAACAAAGCACTGCACGATATGTTTTCCGGTATAGGCTGTTTCTTCTCGTCTTGAAGTTTTCCCTTCGTTGGGAGCTTCAAAGCCCCCACGCTGACAGCATCGCATAGCCTCTTCACCGGTATTGGTGATCTGCCATCTTACACGCCCGTCTTTAATTGGGCTGTATGTGACTTTATATATCACTGAGGACCCTTTCGGAACCGCCGGCCCATCATTTGGAAGATTGATTTGTTTGCCCGAAGGAAGAGTGGCAGTTGCAGTGATGGTTGCATTTGGTTTTTGAGATTGCAAGGGATACTTCAGCTTTTGTCTATGGGTAACGGACAACGCGCGTTCCTGTGCAATTCGCCTTGTTCCAGCTGCGTAAGATCTCGATTCATTCCCTGCTGGGAAATTAATGCCAAGAATGGTTCTCCAAATATCGTTGCCAGTGCCTTTTTCTGCAATAAGATCAAGTTGTTCGATCAGTTTATTTGAAAACTCAAGGAAGTCGTTGTGTTTGTACTTTTCCGCTAGGTTATTTTCACAAAATGCGGGATCTTCGATAAATGGAGTGTTGCCAGAACTTAAATCTTCTGAGTACGCTTCTGACAAATTGGCCATTGTTTGCATTACACGCTCTTCAATCGTGAGGTGCGGTTCTGGTAAATTATCAGCAATCATTTTCTCAAGAGTAATTCCCTTTGGATATTTGACATTCGATGGACAGTTTTCTCTTCGCCACCATTTAAAAATTTTCACCAAAGGCTTATATGCATTTTCATACCCTTGATTAACTTCTGTTGTCCAAGAAATATGTTTCTTCGGATCAGTTCGCTTCCAAGTGCCTTCCTTAGATGATCCAATATTAAGAAAACCGTTTTCATCTCTGACCAAGGGCACAACATCAAGATGGAAACTTGCCATATCTATACCGACAGAATGATTTTGAATAGTCGTTTTTTGGTAACAGCTGCGTAGTTTGAGGGCCTTTTCAAGCTCATTCAATACAAAAGTCGGAGAATCGTTTGTTGAACGACTAGTTTCGATGACAACATCAATATCGCAGCAATCCGAATTCTTTTTTGGACGAATGAACGTTTGCTTAGCGTAAGATCCTGACAAATAGCTGTGAACATAAATATGTTTATAGCTCTCACAAGTTTTCAAGTGATTCCTAAGATTCTGGTGAAGTCTGCTTGCTTCATCGATAGTAGATTTACTTGGGTTGATATCTTTTAGAAAAGACTCGAAGTCGGTACTGTTTGCCACAATTCTCCAATTCAAACGTATGTTCTATTATAAGTAATAATATTCGAGTAGATTAATTTATGTGACATCAATTTAAATACTGATTCGAATCTTAGATTGATAGTTTCTGCCAGGGTGTTTTTGGTTTTCCATATATGAAATCGACCCCTGAGGATCTGTTTTACTCCTCAAGGGTCGATTTCAATTTATATATCAGTTTAGAAAACAGTTGATGATTCAGAGACCGGAAGGCCCCCGAAGATCGTGTCGAAAATGTGAGCCTGATTCTAAATCAAATTATGTAGTCATCATGACCCTAGCAAAGGGGCCTTCATTTGTTTTGTTTTGCCAAATACCAAATAGCGAAGACACATTCAAGTGCCTACGGTAGGTTTACGTTAGATCGCAAGTTGTCGTAGTCAATTATTGAACCAACGTAAGTCAAAACTCAAAGAGAGTGTTTGCGTGGAAGTAGCCAAATTTCGGCTTCCGTTATTCGCAAGTTGCTGCTTGCGTTGTTATTAAATCAATGAAAGATAAGCATGCAATCGAGATACAGACCGTTATCACCCAGAAGAATGATGGTCACCTCTCCCCCATGCTTCAAATTACGGCATGAATAATGCGTTGAGTGTATATCTAAGCACGGTTATCTCGCTACGCCCTCACCACAGGTGTCGCTCCCGAGCTTGATGGGCGACAGTTCGATGTGGTCTTTACTTGCGTCGAATTGGCCCAGCAGGCCAGCTATGGCGGCGGATACACTATCATCGATGTAAAGACCGCATTTGCCTCCACGCTCAGCTGCTCGCGCGAACTCCACGAGCTCGTTGCGAATTCCCTCGCCGTCAAGCTGGAAGAAATACCGCTTGTTTTGAGAAGAATCCTCTTTGCGTACCTCGAAGTAGTCTGTTTTCCACCAGGGAGCAGGTACGTAAATGTAGCCATCCGTGCCGGAAACCACAAGCGACCCCTCAGATTTAGCCGCCTTGCCGAAAACCGCCTCGCCGTAGCCATCCTCGAACGCCAACCGGATCTCACCAAACGCGTCAAAGCCTGCGTGACCTTCAAGGTCGGCCCTTACAAAATCGGCTGATCTATAATCAGTTCCGAGTAGCTGCAAGATGGGCAGCAACGCTGCTGGACCCCAGGCTTTGGAGCTCGTCCACTTGCCCTCAACGCTCGAGATGTCCTCACTGCCTAGATCAACAAGGCTGGTGCATACAGCGCGCACCGACAGAACTCGTCCAATGTGACCACTCTTGGCGAGCAGAAGCAGTCGATGGTAGGCTGTTGAATACGCTGTCTTGACCGCGTCGGCCAAAACGAGGCCCTTTGAGCGTGCGAGCGCCTGCAACTCCTGGCACGTCTCACGCGTTGAGGCAATGGGGCTCTCACATAGAACATGTTTGCCCGCCTCAAGTGCTCGCTTAATCTGTCCATAGTGCTGATTAGGATGCGATGCAAGGTAGATTGCGTCGCATCGACCGACTATCTCATCGAAATCATAAACCTGTTCGACTAAGCCACAGCCTGCGAGGCTTTCATCACTGTCGAGCATCGCGCAGGTGGGGTCAACGCCATTCACGAAGGTACTTTCACGCAGATACTTCTCCACTAGCACACGCTTGCCCACGTACCCCATTCGTAGATGTCCACTTTCGGCGCGAAGCTCGGTGCTCGAGACGCCTTGCGTGCGATCAAGGTAGACCACATCGCAGTATTCCTTGAGATAATCGAACTTACCGACCCAGTCAGAGCCTACGGTGAACACATCAATTCCCATACGCCTGATATCGTCGATCTTCTGGCCCTCGTACTCCTCAACGATCACCTCGTCGGCGATTCCGAGTTCCTGAACGGCACGCATGCGCTCGTTAAGAGTTTGAGACACATTTATCTTTCCGCGCACCTTATCGAAGCCATCGGCGGTCACGCCGACGACCAAGTAGTCACCGAGCGCCTTTGCACGCTCGAGCAGGCGGACGTGGCCCCGGTGCAAGAGGTCGTACGTACCGTATGTAATTACTTTCCTCATGGGACCTCATCTCCTCCCTTGCTCTGTCAGCTGTCTTTTGTGCCGCATTTCCTGCTCGCTTTGTTCGCCTTCGCACAGACCTGTTTGTTTGTGCCCCATAGGTATTTTGAGACCAGTAGTTTCAGCGTTGGCTTCTTTGCCCACTTGCGCGTGAACTCACGCCAGCCCATTGAACGCAGGTCGTTCATGCATTCTTCCCTGCGGGGGTTTGTGCCGGTCGGCTTCCTCATGGGTCCTTGGTAGCGAACTACGTCGACCATATCAAGTTCTCTAGACTCTATTAAAGGCATGGCAGCCTCGAAGGCGGTGAGTCCTTTCTCTGTGTTGCATACAGCAAGGGACGCACCCCTGTCGTCGTTATAGAGGTCGGGGCAGTATAAATGCACGCCCCAAAGGTCCCCGAGAGTGATATCGGCAACACGTTCAGGGCGCGCAAACGGACACTCAGCACACGAAGGACGAGACACGAGGTGCTGGAGCCATATGCTCCAAAAAGGATTAAACCAGCGGTCGACAACACGGCGCTTACTAGTTTTGCCTTCGATGGACGTTGCCTGGTAATCCCAGCCGGCAACGGCGAAGCTCATTCCCTCTAAATCCCACCTATTACTACTGCTACAGGCGGAGTTCCACTTGTCTCGATATCTCATTGACTCGATAGGTTGCCCCTTGAACCATTTATCCGAGACGTAGGAGAGCTGCTTCTCGATAAGTCGCGGTGTCGGTACGCCCTCGCAAACAACCTCCACCGTAAGCAACAAAGGTGAGTCTGCGAGCCTACCCAAACTGCCGTAGAGACCGTCGATTTGGCACGGTGTGCCCGAAAAGAGGACACGGTTTCCCGTTTTGAGAAGATCGCGAACACGTGAGTAGGCGTCTCCGATCTCACTTTGTACATACTTGGAGCCTCGGAAGGCAACAAGCCCTTCGACGCTGGACACAGAAGCATGGCGCGCCTTATAGACTTCGCTCGACTCCACGCCGAAAACAATTCCGTCATTCTTGAGGAACGCAGTCGCGATAGCAGTGAAGGCACCACCACTCGTGCTTTCAGCGAGAAGTTCCGCGTCTTTAATGGAACCGCCAAAGCCGCGCTGGGCATCCGCGGCGTGGAAACGCTCAGAAGGCAACGAGCAGACCGCCTCACAGCGTCCGCATCCGATACAGACATTCTTGTCAACGACAGGATAGCGAAAACCTTCTCTGTCCTCGCACATAGCCACAGCTTCGACAGGACAAACGGAGGCGCATGCCTCGCAGCCACAGCAGTCTGCCTTGCGCCCGGTCTTGAGAAAGCACGCCCGAAGATCCGTCTCGGCTGTTTCTACAGGCATTCCGCCCCCAAGAGTCGAAGACCCCCGCGCAGGTAGCCGAGGCTCGACTCGCGCAGCTCGGCCAATCGAGACTCCATGTCGTTGAAGCTCATCTCCAGTGGCACGTCTTCGTCGCCTGACACCATTGCGCGATTGGAAAGACCCAGCCACGCGAGCAGCTGTGAAATCTTCGTATCAGCCTGCTCGCGCGAGAACACCGAAAACGGCGTGTGCATCTGAGCGGCGAAGATAAGCCCGTGGAACGAGTTGGTGACGACGTAACGCGCCTCCTTGGTGAGCGCTAGGAACTCCTCGACTCCGGCGTCATAGCGCATCACGTGCCCGCGCTCTGCGTTGGTCGCACGCAGACTGATGTCAACGACCTTGCAACCCAGCCTTTCCGCCACGCGGTCGGCATAGGCCTCCATCGCGGGATTGTAGCGGCGCGAGTAGAGAAGGACATAGGGCTCATCCATCTGCGGTTCGCCCACTATAGGCGCGTAGTCTGCGCCCGTGAGCAAAAGCGTCGGATCGAGTACGCGCGTAACGGGAACGTCGACGTTAGCCCGGATCCATTCAAAATCAGCGCCACCCTCGCGGACACCGAGAGCCTTGAAGTTCGCGAGACGCTCTTTGAGCGTCTCGCTCTCATCTACGGTCCAGTCGACGTCGCCGAAGCTTGCCGCATAGCTGATCGATCGGTTGCGCATTGCGGGGAAGTTGGCGAAGTAACCGTCGTCGAATCCGTCGAACTCGCGGATGCAGAAAATGGTGTCACTACCACAGACATAGCCATCTAGGCCCTCAGCGGCAAAGGAATCGTCGAAATTAGACGATGTGTATGAGCCCTCAGAAAGGTTGCACTCCTCATGATAGAAGCGATCGAACTTGGCGTAGTTCTCACGAATGGCGGGCATCGTAAGCTCTACCATGCGCCTTGACTCTTCATCAGCATCCCACATGCGCTTTGCGGGGTTAAGCGGGTCGTTCTCCCTCAGGCAGTCAGGACAGTAGTCCAATACAATAGCCTCGACTTCAGACGGAGCGAGCTCGGAAATGGCGCGCCTTAACGCGTATGTCTGCAGTGCGGATCCATAGTTGGTAAAGTTACCGTACAGGTTGTACGAAACAGTAGCGAACTTTCTCATTCGTCCTCCTTAGAACAGACCCTCTGCCGACATTGCACCCAGAGCGTCGATGAGTTTACGGTTGTCTTCGGCGGTGATTGCACCGATATGACCAATGCGGAACACTTCATCAGCCAGCGAGCCGCCATTGGGACACAGCCACATGCCGTACGCGGTTTTAGCACGCTCAATAATTGCCTTTGCGTTGCGTGCGGGGCAACGCAGCGCCGTCACTGCGTTGGAGGGTTTCTCCGGAACCATCTGGAGCGTCGTGTTCTCCAAGGCGCTGCGCACGGCTTCGGCGCGCCCTGCGATCTCCGTTCGCTCTGCATCGATGCCGCGATCTTCGATTGCCTTCAGGCGCGAGTTGATCTCAAATAACGTTGTTACCGCAGGCGTCCATGGTGTCTGGCCGCGCTCGCCGTTACGCAGGGCCTCCTTTAGACTTAAGTAGGAGCAAAGCTCAGGGTTGTCCGCTACCCTCTTCTGCGCGCGTGGCGACAGTGCCATGAGCGAAATACCCGGATGGCACGAGAGGGCCTTTTGCGATCCGGTCAGCACCACGTCTGCTCCGAGGGAGGTCATGTCGATCTCCTCGGCGATGAACGCGCTCACGGCGTCGACGATCAGGGCCATCCCGCGCTCGCGGCAAAAGCCAGACAGGAGGCTCATGTCGTACAACAGTCCTGATGAGGTCTCATGCATGTTCACGAGCAGCGCACCGCAGCTGAGATCCACTGCGTCTTCGAGGTTTTTCCGCGTTATCTGGTGTCCAAACTCAAGTTTGATCTCGTCAACGGGGTGCCCGTGCAGTTGGCATAAGTCGACAAACCTCTGCCCGAAACTGCCGCCATTGACCACTGCAACTCGTTCGGCGGGCGCTAAGACACTCATCACAGCAGCCTCCATAGCGCCTGTGCCAGAAGCCGTTAGAAACACGCAGCGTGAATCCTTGGGTGCGGACAACAAGCCCAACATAATGCGCTCGTTCTCTAGCATTACCTGAGAGAACTCTGGCGTGCGGAAATAGGGAGCGCTCTTGGCTGAAACTTCCAGCACCTCGCTGGGACTCATAACCGGACCAACGGTGAAGTTAAGCATCTGCATTCTCCAAATCTCTTACTTCTTCAGGTTTCAATAAAACATGAATCTCTGAACTGAAACCAATGGTGACAGCCCTAAAGACGCCTAATGATTGAGTAGAAGTGGTGCCCCACGCGCTCCTCTTTTGGCGGAAGCTGCATATAATCGCCAAAGGCAGACCTCAGCAGCGGGTCATAGCCACTAGGCACGGGTACGTTCATATCCTCAAAAGGCATGTAAACGGTGTCTTCGAACCATGTTCGCTCATAGATGCCAGCTTCCGGAGTCCCGGCCCAAGAAATAAGTCCAACGTACTTTTTGGAATCAAACGGGCATTCAATACACAGGGTATTGAGTTGTTCCTGATACTTATCCGGCTTTCCGAGCATTCGGCTCAAAATACTCTTTGCTAGTTTTTTTGTTGGATTGATATCTTTGTTGTAACAATCAAAATTGCATGCCCGTAGATAGCGGAGCATCAGCTTGTGTGCCACTATCTTTTTATCAAGAGCTTCGCTCATATTGTCGGCAAGGCCGTCCAGCGGATAAATATCGATGAAAGTCCCAAGTTCATCGACCTCGTCGCCGTACTCCCCTAGCATCTTATATTCAGGATTAGAGATGCGCGTTATAAGGAACGGCCTTCTCAAACCGATCTCCGGTTTCACGGGCGTGTACTTGTCGAGTTCTTGGAAGCGACCATCGAAGCAAGCTAAGAACCGCTCGTAGTCTGAACGGGGCATCGCGATATCTAAGTCATCATCCCAGGGAATAAACCCTTGATGTCTCACAACGCCGATAAGACTTCCGTACATCAGCCAATACGTAATACCTTCGCGTCTGCAAACAGTATCGATATCTTTCAGAATCTTTAGGGACTCTAGCTGAATATCCCTTAGCTCGAGCTCCCCCTCAACATGCGGTGCGCTGGACTGCATAAGTCCCATAACAATCATTTCCTTTCACGGTTTTTTTTGAAAATGCAACGCGTGGGAAACCTTCACCTACGGCCTAAGTTTTTTTATAGTCGCTATTAGATCACGGCGGAAGAAGGTCAGAAACGCCATATAAATCAAGGAATAAAGGCAGAAAGCCGGTACGGGAGGCAGAAAAAAGGCTAACAAGATGAAACCAACAGTCAGCATAATCTCAGCAGCACTGATGGTGCTTACTGGGACCTCCATCAGACGGTTCATGTAGAACTCTGACCATAGACTTCGGGCGACAATCACTACGGTCATAACCGAGATGACTGCAAAGACGGAACCAAGAGTGTAGACTGTTAATAGAGTAAGAATTAAACAAGAAATTGCGGATACCATGTTTACAAGCAGCATCACGCGTTCTCGCCGAAGAACGTTATAGTAAGTCACGCCAGTGATGTTGTACTTGCTGTCAAAAACACAGATGGGCAGAAGGAATATCAGGTACGTAAAGGTACTGGAGTAGTCGGGCAGCCACATCGTTAGCAACCAGACCATCGGGAAGTACAGAGCGTAAACACCCGGAAATAAAAGTCCCATGGCGTCACGTGCGGCGCGGTAGAACCTTCGAACCTCGTCAAGCGCAGCCTGCCGCAACGAGGGGAAAAGAACCATGGAGGCTTGCGAAACAAACGCCAGGAAGAAGCTCACAAGAGAAAGAGCGAGTGATAGCTTACCGAATGTCTCAATTCCCCACCGCGCATCAATGAAAAAACGCCCAATGCCAAGAATCAGCATGCTCATCACATTCGCGAGCATCATTGGGAACCCTATTTTTATGCTTGCCCATGAAAGCTGCGCCGCCCGACAAAAGCCGAGCGACTCTGCTTTCCAAAAATCGCGCAGATGCCAAGAACAATAACCGAGTTGAACTACTGTAGAGGCAGTATAGGAAACCACATAGGGATAAAAGACGTTGACTCTCAGGACAAGCAACACCAGTAACGGTATCAAAAACGCTAAACGTTCCACAATCGTCGAAAATGACGACTTCTTTGTCTCGTTCATGCATTGCAACTCATTCATCATGAAGGTCGCAAGGTTCTGCAGAACAAGGTAAATCGCCGTCATAACGATTACGAACATTCTCTCAGCACCAGACTGCAGGAAACTAGATAATAAGATGATTACTCCGGCCATGATTGTCTGGTAAAAGGCTCCGAAGAGCATCTGGCTCTTAATTGCCGCTTTGTCCATCTCTTCGCGCTTCTGCCCACCTGTGGTCAGATAGACTCCAGAGGAAAGACCCAGATGAAAGAACCCGACATAACTCACGTAGAAGATATATAGTTGCCAATATCCGAACTGCTCAACCCCAAGAAGCTTTGGGACGACGAGCGTCTGGATTACGGATAGAGCCATACTTGCGCCTTGTGCTAAAAAAGCAAAGCTCATATTCTGTAAGATCAATTTCTTATTCATTTAATATCCAAATAAAATGTACGTGACCAGGTCTTTCACCTTTTATATGCACTAATTAGACGTTCAAAATTCGGATCGCTCATCGTAAAGTACGATTTTTACTAAATAAAGAGCATTGCTCACCTTGCGCGTCAGAAACAATTGAAGCCTCGCAAAGGATGAGCCAAAAGGAATTGACTGACTGGAGATTGTAAAAGAAACCGCAAAAGATTAAGACAATCAAAAGAAACGAGATTGATTTATTAATACGCCAAGTAGTGACTACACTAGAGAAAAGCCATCCATAAAACACCCCAGTGCCGATAACCCCCATACTAAGCAAGGTGTTTGTCAAATCACATTCGACAGTCCAAGCGCTGATAGTTTTATATTGACCAGTCAAGGCCGAATAAGGAAGACCTGAGCAATTAATTCCATATCCGAATAAAAAGGACTTAAAATTCATATTTGAAAATAGGGCAGGAATGTTAGAAATATAATCAGAATGTGCCTGGGCGCTCGAATCGAATACATTTTGCCCATTTAAAGCACCGATTCTGAATACAGTGAAAGATAAAGCATTTTGTAATGCATGCTGCACGGTAGGCGAGATACTGTAAATTAATGCGAAGACTGACAAGAATCCCGCTATGCATAAAAACCATTTACCGGAGACACAACTTCGAATCAAGTCAGAGTTACTAAAAAGCCACTTCACAAAAATATAAACCGTGCAGAGTCCTAAGCCTAAAAGAGCTGTAGAGCTTTGAGTAAGTACGCCCGCAACGAAAGTAAGAATCTTCCAAACCGGCTCACGTTCAGCAATGAAAACTAAAAGTAGAGCAGCCACAATCCCGCCAACATTCCAGCATAAACCAGTAGCGACGAATCCAGTTGCCTTGAACTGCGAAGCAGTTTCAACCATATTAAATACCTGAGAAAACAACAGGTCATTAATATCAACAGAGAGAAACCACCATGCGAACATTTGGATGAAAATCCAAATGATATTTAGTTTTCCACCTAAAATTACACCTTTAAGAAGATATGAACTCGCATCGCCATATAGCATTGGAACGATCATTGCTATCAGAAGAATGGACATAAGTCCTTTAATTTCAACAGCAATGTATGCATCCGGTAATTGAACAATGGTTAATAGAGTCGTAACTATCGCAAACGCTGCATACATCTGTATACCAGTTTTGCCAATAAGAAGACGACCCATGAGTAGTAGAAAAACTACAGAAATCAAAGCAAATAATTTATATAGGCTATTGCCAAACAGGGTAATAACGGGAGCGCAAGCAAATAACCCTGTGAAAAACAAAGCTAATAGAAACCCATCGTTTAATGTGTAATCAACTAATGTTTTTCTATGCGAAGTTAACGTCATTATACAAACATCAACTCCCCAATTATCTGGACCGGACCTTGTTTGAGAAAGCCACCAGAAATTACAAGCCGAGCACGAGTCAATTTTGAATGCCCGGGGATCTCACAGAAATCAGAGATGATTCCCGTTTGCTCGCTATTAAGTACTTCAGAATAGGTTTTTTTGAATGCATCGGCTTGTTTAAAAGCCATCTCAAGTGTCTTGCGTACATGATTGGCGCCGGACAGTCGCCTTAGCACGAACCCGATTGAATTTACATTAGTTGCGCCAACAACATTTCCCTCATGTTGACGGTATTTAATAGTTGTTTTATTTACAAAAATTATTTTGCCAAAACATGAAGCCGTAAGGCCCATCCACCAGTCGTGCATTGCAATTGCAGAGTCATTTAAATCAAGAAGATTGCAGAAACTCTTATTCCACAACATCGTACAGCCAGTTATATTGTTCTGGACTAATAGATGACGCAAGTCGGCTTTGTATGGGTCAATGGCTCGGAACTTTACGAACGAGTCTCCTAGAGTATTCAACTCTTTATCAACAACCATGAGGTCAGAGTGGACCAGAGTGGGAATTGATCCATGGTCATCCGCATGTTTGCAAGCCGTGAGCTCAATGTCAATCTTATCAGGCAACCATACGTCATCCTGATCGGAGAACATGAAGTACTCAAAGTCATAGTTTTTTTTAACCCATCCTAGAATTGCGGCAAAATTTTCTTTAGAACCACCACCTTTCAGACTGGGGTCATTTATTGCAAGTACTCTCTCTGGATATCTTTTGACATAATTAGCAATAACATCGAGTGTTGAATCAGTCGAACCATCATCACGAATAAAGAGGACCCAATTACGATAAGTTTGTGACAGAATTGAATCAATTTGCTCGGCGAGAAACCTGCCTCCATTATAGGTAGCCATCATAATCGCTACATTTTGGTTAGGGGATTTCGAAAACATGCTGACTCTCCTAACAAAAAAAAGAATCTAGATAATCGGATAAGCAAGCCTCCCAGTCTCTGGGCTTAAACCCTGTAGACTCGAGCCTGGACAGGTCGAGCGCCGAGTGGACCGGGCGCGGGGCGACGGGGCCGGCGGCGTTCGCGTAGTAGTCGGCGGTCGATACCGGCACGACCTTCCCGCCGTTGCCGTTGGCGGCCTCGAAGACGGCGCGTGCGATGTCCGCCCAGGACTTCACCGCGCCGGATCCGGTGCAGTCGTAGGTGCCGTAGGGGGCGTGCGTCCCCAGCACGTGGAAGATGGCCTCGGCCATGTCGCGCGTGAAGGTCAGGCGGCCCAGCTGGTCGTCGACGACCGTGACCTGCTCCAGCTTGTCGTCCGGGTCGGCGACGCGGTCGGACAGCCCCCTCATGGTCTTGACGAAGTTGTGCCCCTCGCCGATGACCCAGGAGCTGCGCATGATGTAGTGGCGCGGGCACCCGGCCACGGCGATGTCGCCGGCGGCCTTGGTCTGGCCGTAGACGGACAGCGGGGAGAAGGGTTCCTCCTCGTCGTGGACCTCGGCCGTGCCGTCGAAGACGTAGTCGCTGGACACGTGGACGAGGGTGATACCGTGCACGGCGCAGGTGCGGGCGAGCAGGGCCGGCCCGGTCGCGTTGGCCTTCCAGGCGGTCACGCGGCCCTCGGGGGTCTCGGCCTTATCGACGGCCGTGTAGGCGCCGCAGTTGATCACGGTGCCGTAGAGCGACCAGTCGTACTGCGCGTAGGCCTCCGGGTCGGACATGTCGAAGGTGTCGATGTCGCAGAAGTCGAAGTCCTTCGCCACGCCGCGCTCCTCGGCGAGCGCACGCACCGCATGGCCCAGCTGGCCGTTGCAGCCGGTGACGAGCGTCCTCTTGGGCGCCATGGGGACGACGTCGGCGAGCATCGGGTGGTTGAGGTCGGCCTCGGATACGGTGGCCTGGTCCAGCGGGATCGGCCACTCGATGGCGAGCTCGGGGTCGGCGAGGTTCACGAAGGTGTAGGTCCTCTTGAGCTCCAGCGACCAGTGGGCGTCCACCAGGTAGGTGTAGGCGGTGCCGTCCTCCAGGGCCTGGAAGGAGTTGCCCACGCCGCGCGGGACGTAGATGGCCTTGGACGGGTCGAGCGTGCAGGTGTAGACCTTGCCGAAGGTCTCGCTGCCCTCGCGCAGGTCCACCCAGGCGCCGAAGACCGAGCCGCGGGCCACGGAGATGAACTTGTCCCAGGGCTCGGCGTGGATGCCGCGGGTGACGCCGCGGCTGTCGTTGTAGGAGATGTTGTTCTGGACGACCCTGAGGTCCGGGATGCCGAGTTCGGTCATCTTGGCGCGCTGCCAGTTCTCCTTGAACCAGCCGCGCGAGTCGCTGTGGACGGCCAGGTCGACGACCTTGAGGCCCTCGATGCCGGTCTCGGCGACGGAGAGGTCCTTCTCGAATGCGATGTCTGCCATGTGGGAAAAGCTCCTATCGAAGAGGTTGGATAACCGGGGGCGCCCGCGCGGGGACGCAGGATCATCCCCATGCCCTGCGGCCCCGCGCGGGCGCCCCGCGGTGCGGGATGCCCGCGCGGGGCCTACTGCCCCTGCGCGCGGTAGCGGGCCTCGGTGGCCTCCTTGGCCGGGCGCCACCAGGACTCGTTCTCCACGTACCAGTCGATCGTCTGCTTGAGCCCCTCCGCGAAGTCGGTGTGCGCCGGCCTCCAGCCGAGCTCGCGCCGGAGCTTCGTCGAGTCGATGGCGTAGCGGCGGTCGTGGCCGGGGCGGTCGGCGACCCAGTCGAAGTCCTCGGGGTCGCGTCCCATCGCCTCCAGGATCATGCGCAGGACCGTGATGTTGTTCCTCTCGCCATTGGCGCCGATGAGGTAGGTCTCCCCCGTGCGGCCCTTGGTGAGGATGTCCCAGACGGCCGAGGAGTGGTCCTCGGTGTGGATCCAGTCGCGGACGTTCTCGCCACGGCCGTAGAGCTTGGGGCGCACGCCGTCGACGATGTTCGTGATCTGCCTGGGGATGAACTTCTCCACGTGCTGGTAGGGTCCGTAGTTGTTGGAGCAGTTGGAGATCGTGGTGCGCAGGCCGTAGGTGCGGGTCCAGGCGCGCACGAGCATGTCGGAGGACGCCTTCGTCGAGCTGTACGGCGAGCTCGGCTTATACGGCGTCTCCTCGGTGAACTTAGCGGGATCGTCGAGCGCCAGGTCGCCGTAGACCTCGTCGGTGGAGACGTGGTGGTAGCGGATGCCGTGCTTGCGGACGGCCTCCAGCAGGCGGAAGGTGCCCTCGACGTTGGTGCGCAGGAACGGCTCGGGGTCGGCGATGGAGTTGTCGTTGTGGCTCTCGGCGGCGTAGTGCACGATGGCGTCGTGGCCCGGGACGATCCTATCGAGCAGCTCGGCGTCGCAGATGTCGCCCACGACGAGCTCCACGCGGTCGGAGGGAAGCCCGGCGATGTTCTCGGGGTTGCCGGCGTAGGTCAGCTTGTCCAGGACGGTGACGTGCACACCGGGATGGTTGTCCACGACGTAGTGCACGAAGTTGCTGCCGATGAAGCCGCAGCCGCCCGTGACGATGATGTTCTTGGGTTCGAAGATCTCGGACATGGGGGTTCCTCCTAGTACTCGCGCGGGCTATTGACGATCTCGCCGGCGGCGACCTTCTTGAGGTGCTGCCCGTAGACCGACTTGCCGTAGGCCTTCGCGGCCTCCTCCAGCTCGGCGGTCGTGATCCAGCCGTTCTCCCAGGCGATCTCCTCGGGCACGGACACGGGCAGGTCCTGGGAGTGCTCCACGGCGCGGACGAACTCCGCGGCCTCGTGCAGGCTCTCCATGGTGCCGGTGTCCAGCCACGCGTAGCCGCGGCCGAGGGTGACCACGGACAGCGTCCCCTCCTCCAGGTACATCTGGTTGAGCGTGGTGATCTCGAGCTCGCCGCGCGCGGACGGCTGCACCCTATGGGCCTTGACGGCGACGTCGCCCGGGTAGAAGTACAGGCCGGTGACGGCGTAGGAGCTCTTGGGCTCGGCGGGCTTCTCCTCGATGGAGACGGCACGGCCCTCGCCGTCGAACTCCACGACGCCGAAGCGCTCGGGGTCGTCCACGTGGTAGCCGAAGACCGTGGCGCGGCCCGACTCGGCGTTCTGGACGGCGCGCGTCAGGTGGCGGCTGAGGCCGTTGCCGTAGAAGATGTTGTCGCCGAGCACCAGCGCGCACGGCTCGCCGGCGATGAACTCCTCGCCGATGGTGAAGGCCTGCGCCAGGCCGTCGGGGCTCGGCTGCTCTGCATAGGACAGGTTCACGCCGTAGCGCGAGCCGTCCCCGAGCAGGCGCTCGAAGTTGGGGAGGTCGGTCGGCGTGGAGATGACCAGGATGTCGCGGATGCCCGCCAGCATGAGGGTGCTGAGCGGGTAGTAGATCATGGGCTTGTCGTAGACCGGCAGCAGCTGCTTGGAGGTCACGAGCGTGAGCGGGTACAGGCGGGTGCCGGACCCGCCGGCGAGGATGATGCCTTTCATAGTCCTTTTATTCCCTTCCGAGGAACAATTCCTCATATGAGTCGGTGATATAGCCCCATGAGTAACGACTCCGGATAACATCTGTGGACGCCTCATCTAAGGCCTCAATCTCGTCCTCGTCCATGACGTCGGCGCAATTGATAAGAGCGGCGAGGTTCCCCAGGTCCTTGTTCCAGTACAGGGCGGAACCTTCTGCGACCTCTCGGTTGAAGCCCACGTCTAAAAGAAGATTCAGCTGAGTGAAAGCCAAGGCCTCCAAGAGGCTCGGGTTGGTGCCACCGACCTCATGGCCGTGGAAGTAGCCGTATGCCCGTTCGCGGATCTTCTTGAGGAGCTCTTGGTCGTAGACGGTCCCGACGAACTTGATGCGTGGATCGGACTTGAAATGCGTCTTCCGCTCGAGCTCCGCGAGGAAGGAGTCGTCCACTCCCGTCACGAGCGCGAAATCTCGCTTGGAGTCGGAAGCCATGAACTCCCGGATCATGGTCTCGTAGTTGTTCTCGGGCACGAAGCGCCCCACAACTAGGTAGTAGCCGAAGGGCTCGAGGCCCTTCTCGGAGAGCCATCCCGTGAACTTCGGGTCGTCGTCAGCGAGCGCTGAGCGCTTGATGTCGGCCCCGTAGGCGATGAAGGTCGTCTCGGGGTGCAGGTTGGCATACTCCCCTCGGATGTACTTCTCGATGTTCTTGGAGTCGCACACCATCAGGTCGGCGTGCTTGACCATCCCGCGCTCCGAGAGCTTCCAGTACTTGCGGACTGGTGCGCTCCACTTGGCGCGCTTCCACTCGTGCCCGTCGGGGTTCACGAGGACCTCGCCGCCAAGGGCGTGGATCCTGTTCACGTACCTGCCGAAGAACGGCCCGATGCGACAGGCCAGTACGTAGACGATGGGGTGCTGGACTCGATTCTCCTTGATGTAGGCAATGCACCACTTGAGGGCGTCGATGTCGTAGAAGATAGCCCTCGCGGCGCCGACGGGCCTGCGCAGCACGTTGAAGCAGTGTGCTCCGTTGTGCTCGAACTCGCCGACTTGCTCGGCGGAGTCCACGGCGCATGCCACGTGGTACTTGATGTCGTGCGATACCTGATTCTCGGTCAGCTTCTCCACGAACGTCTCGTAGCCGCCGTAGTTTGCCGGAATCCCCTTGGATCCGATGATGAAAACATGCTGCATTAGTACGCATCGCTCCCGTTGAAGACCTCCAGAACCGTTAGGAAGACGATCTTGAGGTCAGTTACAATTCCGCGCTTGGCTATGTACTCGAGGTCGCGGCGGACCATGCCGTCGAAACCAGTTGAGTTTCGATCGGTAACCTGCCACCAGCCGGTGATGCCGGGCTTCACGGCCAGGCGCTGCAGGTCGTACTCGGTGTACTCGGCCACCTCGTTGGGCAGCGGCGGGCGCGGGCCCACGACGGACATCTGGCCCATGAACACGTTCAGGAACTGCGGGAACTCGTCGATGGAGTGCTTGCGGATGAACTTTCCGATCTTGGTGACGCGCGGATCGTTCTTCATCTTGAACATGGCACCGGCGATCTCGTTCTGCTCCTTGAGCTCGGCGAGGCGTTCGTCGGCATCTCTGTACATGCTGCGGAACTTCCACATGCGAAAGGTGGTTAAACTACCGTCGGAACGGGTGCGGCCGACGCGGATCTGGCTATAGAACGGACTGCCCTCGCTCTCCAGGCGGATGAGTGCCGCCAGCACCAAACTCGGAATCGCGATTGCGACGAGCACGGCACCGCTGAACATGATGTCAAAGGCGCGCTTGACGGTACGGTACGCCAGGCGCGAGCGGTCCCAGTCCATAATGGATTGCATGGCCTTGTAGCGGCCGGCGCCCTCGCGCCGGCCCATGGCCTGAGCAATCAACACCGCCCCAGCGGGCGCATCTGTTGCAAATTTAGTTTTATCCGACACGTTCTCTTCCAACACTTCGTCCCCGGGTCGGGGATCCTCCCTGTTCTGAGTAGCGACCGTCTGCAGCTAGGCGATCGCCTTTTTAAGGTTGCGCATGAAGCGCTGCTCATTTGAAAGCACGGCGAGGCCAACGCGCGTAGTCACGCGTCGGCCGCACAGGTCGAGCTCCAAAAAAGCAGTGCTCTTGCGTCTATTAATGGTTTTAATGAGGCCCTCGTGGCCCAGCAGCGGACCAGCCGTCACTACGACTTGGTCACCGTCTTTTAGGGCCTCGCTCATGGGCACTACGCGGTCTCCCCTATGCGTAAACCCGCCAATAAGCTGGACCTCTTCTTTTGCAAGCGGCACAAACTGACCGTCCTGGGATAACACTCGGGCAAAGTCGTCCATGCGCAGCAGATACTGTTGCACGGTTCGGGGATCTGCTGTGTCGCAGATAAGATAACCGGGAAAGAGCGGCTTGGTCGTGTTGACCCATTCGCCGTGTACCTTAATCTCGGTTTTATATTGGGGATAAAAGAGCTCTTGCATGGCACCAGTCGGCACCATACGCTCGATGCGCTCGCGCATAACGTCTTCGCGACCGTTAATGACCTGGATCACATACCACACGAGCACCACCCCCTTGCTGTCTTATGTGTGGCTCACGGGGTTTGGGTATGGCTTCGCCAGGGCGCTTGTGCGCGAAGGCGCTCCATATTCAAACCCTGAGCCCAGTTAGACAAGCACGTGGCTCTGCCCCACCGTGAACGGTATGTATAAATGCAGCGCAGAGGTCACAGACACGTATCGCAAGAATGCCTGCAACCTCAGCTGACTGCGTGCGAGCCGGTCAAGCGATTTCAAAACTGGACCACACGCAAACAGCTGAAGAACTGCCGTAGTTTGCCGTAACAACTTATTACACCTTCTAATGCGAACTTATAAATAGCCACAAAAGCAAGTGCAAAACGTGCATGGCAATCGATATTGGAGCTCGTGGTTTTTCTAACACCGCCGTTACGGCCGGATGCTGATCGACCCTGCGCTTTGTGACTTGCTGGAGCCGCGAGCACAGTTGAACTCATGTAACGTTAGGTATCCTAGCACAAGCTGTTAGTGAAACTGATTTGGGCTGCGTTGGACAACATATCGTTCATTTGACGTGCTTAAGGGGGTTGTTTTGAGATGTGTTCACGTTGGCGCAGGTTAATGGGGTGCTGGCAATAATTGGTAGCGTTCCTGAAGCCCAGCTGGAGAAGCGAGCTGCACTGGTAATTGCATTTGGATAACAAACTATGTACAGACATGGGAAATAAATTGTGCAACTTTTTGTTGATGTGGGTATGGGTTTGTGACGCGAGGTATTTTGGCATGAAAAAAGGCCTTCGGAATTCCGAAGGCCTTTGCATTCACGATGGTGGAGACGAGGGGGATCGAACCCCTGACCTCTTGACTGCCAGTCAAGCGCTCTCCCAGCTGAGCTACGCCCCCGTGACGAGGAGATACTATAGGGGAAGTTGACGCGACGTGCAAGGACTTTTTTGGGTCAGACTTTAAATGCCTATTGAGCCTATTGATATAGGTAAGCGATGGCGGTGCCGGTGTGGACTCGGATCGTGGCTGTTGACCTAACGACGTTGCTGATGCCTGTGTCGGCTAGCAGGTCCAGAGAGCTGTGATCTAGTTCCCACTCTAGGCCGTGCTCGCTTACAACCGTCCCAGGGGCTATGGCGATGATGGAGAAAGTCTTGCCCTCGGTGCCTTCGATGGTCCACGTTTCGCCTGCGTGGAGGATGCGGGCCGTGGTCTCGTTTTCGGCAATCCAGACGGGGGCGTCATTGTAGCCCGCGAGCAGCCCCAGTACGGATAGCGCCATATCCGGACGGCCGCCGGTGGCGCAGGTCGCGAACACTTCGGCACCCGGCCAGCGACGGCGGACGGAATCGAGCGCCAGCGCCAGGTCGGTATAGTCTTTGTAGGGGTCGTGACGCTCAACTTCAAAGTCGGTGGCGGCATCGACCAACGCACGACCCGCGTCACTTACCGTGTCGGCATCCCCCACATACACGTCGCAGCTTAGTCCCGCACCCAGAAGGGCATCCAGGCCGCGGTCCACGGCGACAACGTGATCGCACTCCCCTGCTAACCTACGCAACAGATCCGCGCTCGCCAACACGGGCGAGCCACAGACTACTAGTACTTTGCAAGCCAAAAACCTCGCCTATCCTTCAAACGAAAGCACGCGAGCCAAATCCAGCTCCTCGTAGCTGTCGATAAAGATATCGCAGTTGGCGCGCACGTTGTCGCGCTTCATGCGGCCGTGCGGGTCATAAATACCCACACGCTTAAAGCCGGCGGCCCCAGAGCTCTTAAGGCCAAAAACCGCGTCCTCAAACACCCAAGCGCGCTCAAACTTATGCCCATGATGCTCCTCCAGGCGGCGCAGCGCCAGCTCGTACACATCGGGGAACTGTTTGGAGCGTCCTGCCTCGCCTGTCGTGGTAACAAACTCCATGTAAGCGTCGAGTCCGGCACCAGCGAGCGCGGACTGCACCAGCTCGGCCGGCGTAGACGTGGCAACGCACATGGAAATGCCCGCCGCCTTCGCCTGCTCCAAAAATGCCAAGAGCCCCTCGCGCGGTGGCACCTTGGAGTAGCCATCGATCAGGATGTTGCTCAGCTCGCGATACAGCTCCTCGCCATTCTCGCCAATGCCCCACGTGTCGTGGTAGGCCTGGCACTCGTCCTCGAGCGACAAATGCTCAAACTGGGCAAAATCGTCGACCGTCACGTCAACTCCGTGGCGGTGCAATAACTCGGGCTGGGCATAGGCCCAAACGGGAGTGCTATTAACCAGCGTGCCGTCGCAATCGAAAATAAAAGCAACGTTGGGGGCGGCGGTCTGGGACATAAACGAACCTTTCAATGTCAAATGGTAAACATCCTGATAAAAACGTTTTACCAAACGTCAGACTAACAATCTTGAAACCCTAATTGGTAAAACTGTCAAGAGTTTTACCATCGCAATTCTGCCAGTGGTCTAAACATGGCGCTCGCCGATTAAACACCGCCGCAAATCCACTTTTCTCCATAAAAGTAACGAACAGGTGTTATCGTATTTCGTGCCGAAAGTTCCACCGAGCACGCGAGGTGGAACGAATCATAGAACTATCGCCGTCCCCTCGATTCGTGCAGCCTTGGACCTTTCGCATCTAGTCACCAAGGCAACACGCTGCCGCGTCATGATGGGATCAAACGTGAGCGATACAAAGCTAAAGCCAGCAACCAAAAAGCCTGCTACCCGCAAAGCCGCCCCGCACGCACCGGAGCTCACCAAGGACGATGTCTATCTGTTTGGCATTGGTACGTGGGAGCGCAGCTGGGAAAAGATGGGCGCGCACCCCGACACGCAGAACCGTACGCGCGGCTGGCGTTTTTGCGTTTGGGCGCCCGACGTAAAGAGCGTCCATGTCATTGGCGAATTTAACGACTGGGATGAACAAGCCAACCCGCTGGTGCCCATGCATACGAGCGCTATTTGGGAAGGCTTTATTCCTGGCGCAGAGCAAGGCCAGCTCTATAAGTACCTTATCGAGACCAACGGGGGCGAAAAGCTCTACAAGGCCGATCCGTACGCCTTTAAGGCCGAGTGCCCTCCGGGTACCGCCAGCGTGCTGTGGACCCTCGATGGCTACAAGTGGAACGACGCCGCGTGGCTTAAGCGCCGCGCCAGCCATAACCACATGTCGCAGCCGCTTAACATCTACGAGGTGCATATTGGCTCGTGGAAGCGCCACGGCGACGCGCCGCAGGGCGAGCCGGACGAGTACGGCAACTACCCCGGCCCCATGGATCCCTTCCCCGCACAGCGCGGTGAGTTCTACACCTACGACGACCTGTCGGTGGAGCTCGTGGACTACGTACGCGACATGGGCTACACGCATATCGAGGTCATGCCGCTTATGGAGCATCCCTTCGATGGCTCCTGGGGCTACCAGACGACCGGCTACTATGCCGCCACGTCGCGCTACGGCAACCCGCAGCAGCTCATGCACTTTATCGATGCATGCCACGAGGCAGGCATTGGCGTAATCATGGACTGGGTGCCCGGCGGTTTTTGCGCCGACGCCCACGGCCTTGCCACCTTTAACGGCCACATGCTGTTTGAGCACGAGATTCACCCCAACTGGGGCACGCATAAGTTCGATTTCGCCCGCGGCGAGGTCCGCTCCTTCCTGGTTTCCAACGTTCTGTACTGGCTCGAGAACTTCCACGTGGACGGCATTCGCATGGACGGCGTGTCCAGCATGCTGTACCTCAACTTTGGCATCGACGATCCGGGCCAAAAGAAGTTCAACAAGTACGGTACCGAAGAGGACCTGGACGCCAGCGCGTTTATCCGTCAGGTCAACTGCGCTGTTGAGGCCCACTTCCCCGACGTGATGATGATGGCCGAGGAGTCCACCGCGTGGCCGCTCGTGACCTACCCGCCGCAGGACGGCGGCCTGGGCTTCCACTACAAGTGGGACATGGGCTGGATGAACGACACCCTGCACTACATGCAGACCGATTTTCCGTGGCGTCCCGGCAACCACGGCCTGCTCACGTTCTCCATCATGTACGCCTTTACCGAGAACTTTATCTGCCCGCTGAGCCACGACGAGGTCGTGCACGGCAAGTGTTCGCTCATCGGCCGCATGCCGGGCGACTGGTGGCGCCAGTTTGCCGGCCTACGCACGCTGGCCTTCTACCAGATGACGCATCCCGGTGCCAAGCTCAACTTTATGGGCAACGAGATCGGCCAGTTTATCGAGTGGCGCTACTACGAGTCCATCCAGTGGTTCCTGACCGAGGAGTACGAGACTCACAGGCATCATCAGGCGTTTATTAAGGCGCTCAACCACCTGTACACCGCCGAGCCCGCCCTGTACGAGCGCGGCTACACCGACGACGGCTTTACCTGGATCGATGCGGACAACTCCAAGCAGTCCATCGTGAGCTTTGTGCGTCAGGGCGAGGACGTCGACGACGACCTGGTGATCCTGATCAACTTTGACCCGGCGAGCTACGAGAGCTTCCGTGTGGGCGTGCCGCGCGAGGGTGACTGGGAGGTCATCTTTGACTCCGACCGTCCCGAGTTTGGCGGCAGCGGCTATGCTGGCGAGGAGCCCTACACCTGCTCGAGCGAGCCCTATCCCTGGAATGGGCAGATGGACTCCATCGAGATTAAGGTGCCCGGACTGGCAGGCGTGGTGCTTAAGCGCCGCGGTCCCAGCAGCTACAAGCCGCCGGTGGTTGAGGCTCCCAAGGCTGCGCCCAAAAAGCGCACGTCCTCGGTGAAGCCCAAGGCCGCGGCCGCCAAGAAGGCTCCGGCTAAGGCAAAGGCTGCGACCGCGACTAAGGCCAAGACTAAGGCTGCCGCAAAGCCCGCTGCTAAGGCCGCGACCAAGAAGCAGGCTGCCAAAAAGGCCGCTACCAAGGCCAAGTCTGCTTCTGCTAAGCCGTCTGCCAAGGATGCGTAACAAAGCCGTTACAGTTGTAATCACCCGCCCCGTGGGGGCGTAGGATACAAGTCATAACCGTTCCGGGGAACAACTCCCGGGGGAAAGGAACGTATGAATAAGATCTTCGACAACAAGCAGGAGTTTACCGAGCTCTATCGCGATGCCGTCATGAGCATCAGCGGCAAGAGCGTCGAGGCCGCCAGCGACCTCGACCGCTTCAACGCCCTGGCCAAGCTCGTGGCCGAGAAGGCGCGCACCGTTGCCACCAAGAGCGACGCCCGCGCCACCGCCGAGGGCAAGAAGCGCGTGTACTACTTCTCGATCGAGTTTTTGATCGGCCGCCTGCTCGACAACTACCTGCTCAACTTTGGCGTGCGCGACATGGTCGCCGAGGCGCTCGACGACATGGGCTTTGACCTGTCCGTCATCGAGAACCAGGAGCCCGATCCGGCGCTGGGCAACGGTGGCCTGGGCCGCCTGGCCGCATGCTTCCTGGATTCCATGGCAGCCGAGGGCATTGCCGGCTACGGCAACGGCATGCGCTACCGCTACGGCCTGTTTAAGCAGGAGATCGTCAACGGCAGCCAGGTCGAGGCCACCGACGAGTGGCTCACCCACGGCTATCCCTGGGAGGTCCGTCGTCAGGACAAGGCCGTGACCATCAAGTTTGGTGGCCACGTCGAGGGCTTTGAGGAGAACGGCCGCACGTTCTACCGAACGGTGGACACGCAGGACATCCTGGCCGTCCCCTATGACATCCCCGTGGTGGGCTATGCCGGCGAGACCGTCAACAAGCTGCGCGTCTGGGCCGCCGAACCGGTCGAGGAGCACTTCGATCTGGAGGCCTTCAACCGCGGCGACTACGCCCTGGCCGACGCCGAGCGCGCCGAGGCCGAGGCCATCAGCGCCATCCTCTACCCCAACGACGCCGGCGAGCACGGCCGTCTGCTGCGCCTGAAGCAGGAGTACCTGTTTGTCTCGGCCGGCATTTACAGCCTGCTCGACACCTTTGAAAAGGAGCACGGCGCTAACTGGGAGCTGCTGCCGCAGTTTGTGGCCATCCACACCAACGACACCCACCCCGCCATGTGCGGCCCCGAGCTCATGCGCATCCTCATCGACGAGAAGAAGCTCGAGTGGGATGACGCCTGGAACATCGTGACGCAGGTCGTGAGCTACACCAACCACACCATCCTGCCCGAGGCCCTGGAGAAGTGGCCCATCGGCACGTTCTCCAAGCTCCTCCCCCGCGTGTACCAGATCATCGACGAGATCAGCCGTCGTTGGCACGAGTCGTTCGACACCACGCAGGAGGGCTGGCAGGAGCGTCTGCGCCAGACCGCCATCCTGTGGGACGGCGAGATTCGCATGGCCAACCTGTCCGTGATCTGCAGCCACAGCGTCAACGGCGTGGCCAAGATTCACTCCGACATCATCAAGAACATCGTGCTCAAGGACTTCTATGCCCTGACGCCCGAGAAGTTCAATAACAAGACCAACGGCATCTCGCACCGTCGCTTCTTTGCCGAGGCCAACCCCACCTATGCCAAGCTTGTGACCGAGGCCATTGGCGATGGCTGGCTCAAGGACGCCTTTGAGCTGGAAAAGCTCAAAGAGTTCCAGAACGACACCGAGTTCCTGAAGGCCGTGGGTGCCTCCAAGCGCGCTAACAAGGAGCGCCTGACCGCCTACGTCAAGGCTGAGACCGGTCTGGTTATTGACCCCAACACCGTTTTCGATGTCCAGGTAAAGCGCTTCCATGCCTACAAGCGCCAGCTCATGAACATCATGAAGGTGATGGACATCTACAACCGTCGCATCGCTGATCCCAACTTCCACGTGACGCCGACGACCTTCATCTTTAGCGGCAAGGCTGCCTCGAGCTACACCTTCGCCAAAGAGACCATCCGCCTCATTAACTCCGTGGCCGACGTCATCAACAACGACGCCCGTGTGAACGAGGTCATGAAGGTTTGCTTTATCCCCAACTTCCGCGTGAGCAACGCCCAGCTCATCTACCCCGCCGCCGAGATCTCGGAGCAGATCTCCACGGCCGGCAAGGAGGCCTCGGGCACGTCCAACATGAAGCTCATGATGAACGGCGCCATTACGCTGGGCACCCTCGACGGCGCCAACATCGAGATCGCCGATCTGGCCGGCCGCGAGAACGAGGCCATCTTTGGTCTGACCGCTCCCGAGGTCGAGCAGCTCTGGGCATCCAACAGCTACTTTGCGTGGGACACCCTCAACAACGATCGCGAGCGTCTGGGCCGCGTGATGGACGAGCTCAAGGACAACACCTTTGCGGGTCTTTCGGGCAACTTTGAGAGCATCTACAACGAGCTCATGAACAACAACGACCCCGACCTGGTCATGGCCGACTTCCGCAGCTACGTGGATGCTTGGGAAAAGCTCACGAACAGCTACGGCGACCAGGAGACCTGGAACCGCAAGGCTCTGCTCAACACCGCCTCCTCCGGCTGGTTCTCGTCCGACCGCACCATTCGCGAGTATCGCGACGAGATCTGGCACGCATAAAGCGCGCGAGCTCCCTTTGCCGCACGGCATTACTCGACGGGCGTGACAGTGCGCCGCGCCCGTCGCTAATGGGTTAGGAACATCGATGACAGAAGGAGAAATCGATGAGTAAGAAAGAATGCATCGCGATGCTCCTCGCAGGAGGACAGGGCAGCCGATTGGGGGCACTCACCCAAAAGATCGCCAAGCCGGCGGTTAGCTTTGGTGGCAAGTTCCGCATTATCGACTTTTCGCTGTCCAACTGCTCCAACTCGGGCATCGACACGGTGGGCGTTCTGACGCAGTACCGTCCCTACCTGCTGCATGCCTACGTGGGCTCCGGCGAGGCGTGGGATCTGGACAGCCGCGACGGCGGCGTGTCGATCCTGCCGCCGTACGAGACGCAGACAGGCGGCGCCTGGTATGCGGGCACGGCCGACGCCATTACGCAGAACCTCGACTACATCAAGGCCAACGACCCCAAGTACGTCCTGATTCTTTCGGGCGATCACCTGTATCGCATGGACTACCGCAAGATGCTCAAGACGCACATTGAGAACAACGCCGACCTCACGGTGAGCGTTATGCCCGTGCCGTGGGAGGAGGCCAGCCGCTTTGGCATCCTGACCACCGACCCCGAGGACGGCCGCATCACCAAGTTCACCGAGAAGCCCGAGAAGCCCGATTCGAACCTCGCTTCCATGGGCATCTACATCTTCTCGGCCGACGTGCTGATCGAGGCGCTCGAGGAGGACGCTCTGGACCAGCGCTCGAGCCACGACTTTGGCAAGGACATCATCCCCAAGCTGCTCGGTGAGAACAAGCGCCTGTACAGCTACGAGTTCCACGGCTTCTGGAAGGACGTCGGCACCATCGCCAGCTTCCATGAGACCTCGATGGACCTGCTGGGTAACAACCCCGAGTTCGATCTGTTCGACAAGAACTTCCCCATCATGTCCAACATCACCACGCGTCCGCCGCACTACATTGGCCCGGACGGCCGCCTAGACGACTGCCTGGTCTCCAATGGCTGCAAGATCTACGGCACCGCTCGCCACTCGATCCTTTCGACCGATGTCATCATCGAGGAGCGCGCCGTGGTCGAGGACTCCGTGCTGCTGCCGGGTGCGCACGTTAAGAGCGGCGCGCACATCTGCCGCGCTATTTTGGGCGAGAACTCCACGGTCGAAGAGGGCGTGAAGCTCGGCTCTGTCGATACCACCAAGGATACGGCCGTCGTTGGAAATGACGTCGTTATCGGGAAGGGGGAATGATCCGATGATCAATCGCAAGGCCATCGGTTATATCACCGCTAACTACTCTTCGTCCTACGGCAGTGTCCTGCTCAAGGACCGCCCCATCGCGTCCGTTCCGTTTTTGGGCCGCTACCGCCTGATCGACTTCCCACTGTCCAACATGATGAATGCCGGCATTAAGACCGTCGGCGTCGTCATGCCGGGTAACTACCGTTCGCTAATCGACCACGTGGGCTCGGGCAAGGACTGGGGCCTTGACCGCAAGAAGGGCGGCCTGTTCATGGTGCCCGGCAACGCGTATGGCACCACCAAGGGCGGTATGCGCTTCCTGCTGCGCGACATCATTTCCAACAAGACGCTGTTCCAGCGCTCGGAGAAGCCCTATGTCGTGATGATGGGCACCAACATCATCTTTAACATGGACCTCAACACCATCATCGAGGCGCACGAGAACTCCGGCGCCCAGATGACCGTGGTGTACTGCAAGGCCACGCGCAACGTCGAAGACGAGACCAAACTCGAGATTAACGAGAACGGTCGCCTGACGGGCGTGAGCGCCGGCGTCGTGTATGGCGACAACGCGTCTATGGACTGCTGCATCGTCAACCGTGAGACGCTGCTCGAGATCATCGACCACTACCAGGCCGCCGACTATCTGGACCTGCTCGAGGCACTCCAGGGCGACTTTGGCAACATCGACGTGTGCAGCTACGAGTACAGGGGCGAGGTCGTGGGCGTGTTTAGCGAGAAGTCGCTGTATCGCCGCAGCATGGACCTGCTCGACCAGACCGTGGCCGATCAGCTCTTTGACCCCGAGCGCCCAATCCTGACCAAGGCCCACGACGTGCCGCCTTCGCGCTATGCGACCGGCAGCCACGCGTGCAACTCGATCATCTCGGCCGGCTGCATCATCAAGGGCACCGTACGCAGCTCGATCCTGTCGCGCGGCGTCGTGGTCGAGGAAGGCGCTTCGGTGACCAACTCGATCATCAACCAGAGCTGCATCATCAAGAGCGGCGCCCGGGTCGAGAATGCCATTCTGGACAAGAACAACGTGGTTCCCACCAACACCGAGCTTCGCGGCACGCCCGAGAACATCCTGGTGCTGGGCAAGGCTCCGTTAACTTCCGACACCACCATCGTACGTTAACGTTGGCACCGCAACATCGCTCGTAACATGTAGAATAGCCGCCCGGTTTGTGCCAGGCGGCTATTCTCGAATTGCAACATGGGAGACAATATGGCAGATTCCAGCAAAAAGATGCAGATCGTGTTTGCCTCGGCCGAGTGCGCACCGTTTGTAAAGACCGGTGGCCTGGGCGACGTGGCGGGCTCGCTGCCCGCGGCGCTTGTGCGCGCCGGCGCCGAGGTCATCGTCATGGTGCCCAAGTACGCCACCATCAAGGACGAGTACAAGGCGCAGATGGAGCACTTCTCCGACTTTTACGTGAGCCTGGGCTGGCGCAACGAGTACTGCGGTCTCGAGAAGCTCGAGCACGACGGCGTCACCTATATGTTCATCGACAACGAGCGCTACTTTGCGCGCGACTATCCGTACGGCTTCTTTGATGACGGCGAGCGCTTTGCGTTCTTCTCCAAGGCCATCACCGAGAGTCTGCAGCACCTGCCGGCCGGTTTTGAGTGCGACATCCTGCACTGCAACGACTGGCAGACGGCACTGGCGCCCGTGTTCTTGCGCGAGTTCTACCAGGGCCTGCCGCTGTACGACCGCGTCAAGACCGTGTTCTCTATCCACAACGTGGCGTTCCAGGGCCAGTTTAGCGACACCGTGATGGAGGACATCCTGGGCGTGGCGCATATTCCGGCGGCCGCCTCGCAGCTGCGTTGCGACGCCTGCAGCATCAACTACATGCTGGGCGCGCTGCGCTATGCTGATGCCATCACCACGGTGAGCCCCACCTATGCCAACGAGATCCAGGCGCCCGAGTTTGGCGAGGGCCTGGATGGCGTGCTGCGCGAGCGTTCGTACGCGCTGCAGGGCATCCTTAATGGCATTGATGTGGCAGGCTTTGACCCGGCGACCGACAAGCGCATTGCCGCCAACTACACGGTTGAAGACCGCTCCGGCAAGGCCGTGTGCAAGGCCAAGCTGCAGGAAGAGCTGGGGCTCGAGGTTCGCGACGACCGTCCGCTTATGGTCATGGTCACGCGTCTGACGCGCCAGAAGGGCTTGGACCTGGTCATGTACGCGCTCGACCGCATCCTGGCCGGCGGCGTGCAGGTGGCGGTGCTGGGCACCGGCGACCGCGACTACGAGGACGGCCTGCGCTACTTCCAGGACAAGTACCCCGGCACCATGGCCGCGCGCATCGAGTTCGATCCGGCGCTGTCGCAGCGCATGTATGCCGCCGCCGATATGTTCCTGATGCCTTCGAAGTTTGAGCCCTGCGGCCTGTCGCAGATCATTGCCATGCGCTACGGCACCCTGCCCATCGTGCGCGAGACCGGTGGCCTCAAGGACACCGTGCAGCCGTACAACGAGTTTACCGGCGAAGGCACGGGCTTCTCGTTTAGCAACTTTAACGGCGACGAGATGGGCGACGCCGTATTCCGCGCGGCGCGCCTGTTCTGGGATAACCGCGACGCTTGGAACCAGCTGGTCACGCAGGCCATGAGCCAGGACTTTAGCTGGACGCGCTCGGCCGACAAGTATCTGGACCTGTACTTCTTTATGCACCCGGAGATTGAGAGGCCGGCGGCTGTGGCTGAGTCTGAGGAGCCTGAGGCAGTTGAGTCCGAGACTGTGGCACCCGTTAAGGAACCCGCTGCTGCCGAGGAGCCCAAGGCCGAAGAGAAGCCAGTTGAAGCTAAGCCCGTTAAGGCCGAGCCTGAGGTGAAGGTCGCTGCGAAGCCTGCGGCTAAGAAGACCACGACTCGTAAGACGACGGCCAAGAAGGCCACAGCGACCAAGACGGCGGCAACCAAAACCACCGCTGCCAAGAAAATGACCACGCGCAAGCGCACCACCGCAGCTGCCAAGAAGACCGCCGAGGCCGAGGCTGCTCCCGAGGTAAAGGCTAAGGCCGCCGTCGAGGCCAAGCCCGCCGTCAAGGCACCGACCAAGGCTGCTGCTCCCAAGGCGGAAGCTAAGGTCGAGGCCAAGCCCGCAGTAAAGGCCAAGCCGGTACCGAAGGCATCCGAAGCCAAGTCCGCTGCCGTCAAAGAGGAGCCCAAAGCCGAGGTAAAGGCCAAGCCCGAACCCGCCAAGAAGGCCCCGGTCTCCCCCGCCGCCGCGACCGAGGAAAAGGCTCCGAACAAAAAGACGTCCGTCCGCAAGGCAACGGCCACCCGCAAGCGCCGCTAGCACACAGACGATTCAAAACCTCATCAAACCCTAAGCAAGGGGCGCTCCAACCGGGCGCCCCTTCTCTGTAGGTAGTGGTAAAACGATTTTCTAGGACAACCGTTCGCCGATGGTAAACGGATGTTGTTTATACAGCCTGTGTACAACAGATATACTTATATCCTGTGCGTAAAGCCCATGGCCCGCAGGCCGTGATTCTATTGAACTGGACCGTATTATGAGATTGATTCACAACAGCCGTCTACCGCAGTTTCGCACTCCGTTTGGCGCTGTGACCACTGGAACTTCCGTTTCGCTCTCGGTGATTTTGGAGGATGCCGACCCCAACCAGGCAACGCTCACCCTGCGCACCTGGGTCGATGAAATCGGTGAGTCTCGGTATCCCATGACGCACGAGGGCGACGGAATATTTACCGTAGAGCTTGAGTGCAACGAGCCCTGTCTTATCTGGTACAGCTTTATCTGCAATATCGAAGGCCAGCCCGAGGTCCGCCTGGGCGCACCGCAGGGTCGCACCGGTGGCGAGGGCGTAACCTACGACTACGCCGAGGTCCCGTCTTTCCAGATTACCGTCTACACGCACCGCGAAGTGCGTCCCGAGTGGTACGAGCGTGGCATGGTCTACCAGATCTTCCCCGATCGCTACGCCCGAGATGAAAACTGGCGCGAGCGCACGCTGGCCGAGGTCGAAAAACCACGCAACGGAATCCAGCGCCGCATGGTCGAGGACTGGAACGAGCCGCCCGTGTACGAGCGCGCCGAAGACGGCTCCATCAAAACCTGGGACTTCTACGGCGGGTCGCTCAAGGGCATCCAGGAAGACCTGCCTCGCATCGCCGAGCTGGGCTTTACGGCCATCTACCTCAACCCCATTTTTGAAGCCGCGAGCAACCACCGCTACGACACGGCCGACTACACCAAGATCGACCCGATCCTGGGCACCGAGCAGGACTTTACCGAGCTGTGCCAGGCGGCCGAGAAGCTGGGCATCTCCATCATTCTGGACGGCGTCTTCAACCACACGGGCGATGACTCGATCTATTTCAACCGCTACGGCAACTACCCCGGCGTGGGCGCGTGGCAGAGCGAGGATTCGCCATGGCGCGATGCGTTTTATTTCCACGAGGACGGCTCATACGACTGCTGGTGGGGCGTGGGCAATATGCCCGCCATCAATGAGAGCTCCGAGCTGGTACGCGAGCGGCTTCTGGGCAAGGACGGCGTGATCCGTAAATGGCTACGTGCCGGCGCTCATGGCTGGCGCCTGGACGTGGCCGACGAGCTTTCGGACGATTTCCTGACCGAGATCAAGAAGGCAGTACTTGCCGAAAAGCCTGATGCACTGTTGCTCGGCGAAGTCTGGGAAGACGCCTCCAACAAGATCAGCTACGGCCATCTGCGTCGCTATCTGCAAGGCTCAGAGCTCGACTCGGCTATGGATTATCCCTTCCGCGACATGGTCATCGGCTTTTTGATGGGCTACAAGAACGCCTACCAGGCAGCCGAGGATATCGAGACCCTGCGCGAGAACTATCCGCGTGAGGCCCTGTCCTGCGCACTTAATCTGCTTTCGAGCCACGACCGTCCGCGCATTATCTCGGTGCTCGGCGGCGGCCCCGACGAGTCGCAGCTGCCCGAGTGCGAGCGCAGCAAATGGCGCCTGGACGAGAACTCGATGGGCCTGGCCAAGAGCCGTTTTTGGCTCGCCACGCTCATGCAGATGACCTTCCCCGGCGTGCCTTCGATCTACTACGGCGACGAATACGGCCTGGAGGGTCTAACCGATCCGGGCAACCGCCGCACCCTGCCGACCAAGGACCAACTGCACGACTTCGACACGCTGGCTATTGTCAAAAACGCCTCCGCCGTACGCCGCGCACTGCCGTTTATGATCGACGGCGAGATCAGGGCCTTCGCGCTCAACGACGAGGTGCTGGCATACAACCGCACCGGCAAGGATGGCGAGTCCGCGACGGTTATCATCAACCGTAGTCTGCGCAATTCGCACCGCGTGACGATTCCGGCGCTCGCCGAATGCGCGAGTGACGTGATCAGCGGTCACGAGTGCGAGATCCACAACGGCACGGTCACGCTCGATTTGTATCCGCTGGGCTCGTCGATCATCTATCACCATGCCGAGCAGCGCCTGCAGGAGCCGCTCGATCACGGCGCGGGCGTTGTGTGCCATATCACCTCGGTACCGACCGATGACGGCAAGCCCGGCACGATCGGCGCGCCAACGCGTCGTTTTATCGACCATCTGGCCGCTATGGGCATGCGCTACTGGCAGGTCCTGCCTGTCAACCCGACGGACTTCTTCCGCTCCCCTTACGCCGGTCCTTCGGCCTTTGCAGGCAATATCGACCTGCTGCCCGAAAGCCACGAGGAGCTGGCGGCCGACTTTGAAACTTGGAAGGCCCGTGGCGGCGAGGATGCCGATCCGCTGTACACCGCGTTTAAACATCGCAATGCCGATTGGCTCGAGAAGTACTGCGTCTACATGGCCGTCAAAAAGTACTTTGAGGGCGAATCGCGCCACGATTGGCCGGCAGATGTTGCGCGCTACAACGAGCATCTGATCGACGACAAGCGCTTCCACGACGAGGCCGAGCTTCAGGCGTACATGCAGTACCGCTTTGACCTAGCCTGGTGCGAGCTCATGAACTACGCGCACAAGAAGGGCATCGAGGTCATCGGCGATATCCCGATGTATGTCTCGGACGATTCGGCCGATGCATGGAGCGAGCCCGAGAACTTCTGGCTGTCCGATACCGGTAAGGCGATTGAGATTTCTGGCGCGCCGCCCGACAACTTTGCGCCCGAGGGCCAGGTGTGGGGCAACCCGACGTTCCGCTGGGACCACATGAAGCAGAACGGCTATAGCTGGTGGATGGATCGCCTGCGTCGTGCGTTTTCGCTCTACGACCGCGTGCGCCTGGATCACTTCCTGGGATTCCACAGCTATTTCAGCATTCCCGCGGGCAAGGCATGCGCCGACGGGCGTTGGCTGGCAGGACCGGGCAAAGACCTGTTCCAGACCGCCTATGACGAGCTGGGTCCGCTCAACTTTATCGCCGAGGACCTGGGCTATCTGACGCCTGGCGTTCGTGCGATGGCTTCGACCTGCGGCTTCCCCGGCATGGACGTGCTGGAGTTTAGCGACTACGACGTTCGCTGCGGAATTCATCCCACACCGGGCAAGATCCTGTACACCTCGACGCACGACACCTCGACGCTTGCCGGCTGGTGCACGCGCTCCTTTGCGGGTGGCGACGAACCGAGCGGCATTGCATTGGCAAGCGAGCTCATGGGCAACGCCCTGACAAGCGACGCTCCCCTGGTGATGATGCCGCTGCAGGACGTGCTGGGGCTTGGCGACGACACGCGCATGAACGTACCGGGCGTGGCCACGGGCAACTGGACCTGGCAGGCTGACGAGGCCGACGTTGCGGCCGCTGAGGGCAAAACCGCACAGCTCCTGCGCAACACGCATAGATTCTGGGGCGAAGCGTGATAAAACGCCCGATATAGGGTACAGTTACAGACGTTTGAATTTTTGCGGGCAGAGTAATCTGCCCGCTTTGTGCTGAAAAGGAAGTATTATGGCGCGCTACGATTACAAGTGCTCGAGCTGCGGCAACGTGTTTGAGGTTGAGCATCCCATGTCCGAGACTCCCGAGGTCGTGTGCCCGAGCTGCGGTGCCCCGGCGGCCAAGACGTTCTCGGCCAGCAGCATTAAATTTGAGGGCAGCGGTTTCTACAACACCGACCAGCGAAGCGGCGGCTCCAGCACAAGCGCCACGAGCGGTTGCTGCGCCAACTGCCCGCACAGCCACTAGAAACCAATCAGCCCCGCGACCAACACCAATCGCGGGGCTGATTCTTTGCGCTATAGGTAGCTAATTAATTTTTAATAATTAGCATAATTTAAAATCCGCCCATACCGGCAGAATAGGGATCGTCACAGGTACCATCGCTATACCAATGAGTCGATCCAACATAGTTACCATTTTCGTCATAAACGTCCATGGTTTTAATGACTACTTTGCCGCCGCCGTTAGAGGAGCCACCAGAATAACCACTATTAGAGGAGCCATCAGAATAGCCGCTACCGCCAGAGTATTTACTACCAGAATTACTGGAATAATTGTTTTGCTGAGAAGCCTGCTGCTGAGCCTTAGCTGCTTCTTCTTGAGCCTTAGCCTCATCTTCAGCCTTGGCCTTATTTACATCATCAATACGAGTTTGATAACGACTGATCTGTTCATTGATTTGATCAATGAACTTCTTAGAATCCTTTTTGGCATCTTCAAAAATAAGCTTCTGATTGTCTTTATTAGAAATATCATTAAAAAGGCCATTAAGGCTATTTATATGCTGTTGGAGAGAGTCGGTATCTTCAGTAGAATTTACATCAAAATTAACATGGTCAGCTAGAGAAGTATTCCACTCATTATTTTGAGCATTACGGCAGTCTTTAATGATGGAATCGTATTTATTAAGCAACTTCGTCCAATCAGGGGAAGTACCATCAGCATACTTAAATTTGTCATCAGAGATTTCTTTATTCAACATCTCTTTATTGTTTTGAGCATTTCTAATGGTATCAAGACGTTGCTCAAATGTTAGTAGCCTAGGATCAGCTTTAAAGGCAACAACACTATCGCTAGCCTTTGAATACAAAACTTCAACCTGCTGATTATGTTCACTACATGCTTGTTTGTAATTGTAACCAGCATAACCAACGACACAACCAGCAATAAGCAGAGCAACAATACCGGCACCAATAATTACCCGCTTTTTAATCGAAGAATTTTTAACTTCTTCATTTCCCTGAGTTTTATCTTCAGGATTGTCAATCTTGTCATAGTTAAGATCGGTCATTTTAACCTCTAAATATTAAATCCGAGAGCGGTTCATGCAACTAGAAACCTACCGAACCCAACCGCTTGCTTTCATACCCGATTTATTAATCCCCGTCCCAGAAAAATCCTGAGTTGCGGTGAAATAAGGACTTTTTGGCGGGTAGATGCCGCTATTCAATCCCTATTTCACCGCAACGTAGTAATTACTTGTGGACCAGCCTGGCGCAGAAGTGGCCGTCGTAGGAATCGGCGTTTACCGGCACGCTTTGGAAGAGGCCTCGATCGTTCTGGCGTACGGATACGAGCTTCTTGGCCTGATCGAACTCGGGGAGTTGCAGAATCTGCGCTTCAGAGAGCGGCGCCACGGTAAAGCCGGCGCCCTCGGGAGAAGCCAGGAAGGCATCCACGACCTGCGCGTTCTCCTCTTCAAAGACCGAGCAGGTGGCATAGATGAGCTCGCCGCCGGCAGCCACGCGCGCAGCGGCTTCCTTGAGCATCGTAAGCTGCAGCTTGGGCAGCTCAACCGTCACATCCTTTTCGGTCAGGCGCCACGGGATCTCGGGATGACGACGCATGGTTCCGGTGCCAGAGCACGGCGCATCGATAAAGACCGTATCGAACTTAACCGGCTCGCCAAGCATGGCATCAAACGATGTGAGCACTTCATCAAGCTCGCAAGCATCACCCGAAACCGTGCGAACGCCCTGAATACCGGCCTTATGCAGACGAGCGAGATTCAGATCGCACTTGCGATCATGCAGATCGAGCGCCGTATGCTGACGCTCATAGCCCGCACGCTTGGCCTGGCACATCATCACATAGGTCTTGGTGCCACGACCGGCACCAATCTCAAGGCAGCTACCAGGGCGCGTGGCAGCTGTGGCGATAAGTTGCGCGTTGAGATCAGATGCCACCGCGGCAGCACGCTCAAACACACCCGAAGCAACAGTAACCTGGGCATCAACCGGGGCATGGCAGCCCGGGAAGACAGGCGCGACGAGCTGCGAGATATACGGATCGGGCTTAGTCGCAAAGGCGTTCTCATGCAGGGCCAGCGGTGCAGGGGCCAGATTGCCGGCAAAGTTAAGCGCACCCTCTGGCGTGTCAAACGACGCCATAATGCGAGCGCACAGCCAGCGCGGCAAGCCCATCAGGCGAGACAGACGAACCAAACGGCGCTCGGACTCATCCACGTCGGATGCCGTGGCAAAGTCCTCAACATTGTCCGCAACCTTGTGCAGCACGGCATTGGCCAAGCCAGCGGCGGACTTAGCACCACTGCGAACGAGCTCAACTCCCTGACTAACGGCAATGCGGCCCGGCGTATGCAGATAGAGCATCTCGAAGGCCGAGATACGAAGCGCCATACGAACACGCGGCGCAACCTTTTTAGGCTTATCGAGAAACTGATCGAGCAGCTCGTCCAAAATACCCTGCGTGGCGGCAACACCCAGCGCCAAGCGGGCGGCAAAAGCGGAATCGCGCTGGTCAATAGCCTTGGCCGATGCGCGAGAGGACAGCACGTCGCGTGCATACATGCCGCGGCGATCGGCCTCCATCAGCACATCGAGCGCAAGCTTGCGCGCGGGAGACAGCTTGCTCATGACAAAACACCCCACGAAAGATCGGCACCCTGCAGGCCAGCAGCCCAAGCAGAAGCGGCCATAGCACGCTTGCCATCAGGCTTAACCTCGAGCAACTCAACCGAGCCATCGGAAAGGCCAAGGTAAACACGCTTAGCCTGAACGAGAACCTGACCCTCGCCAAGCGACACATCAGCCGCCGCAGCATCGAGCACACGCACGGTCTTGCCGGCAATCACGCAACGAGCAGGCGCGGTATCGGACGAGGCCAGCACATGACGCACGCAATCGAGCGCCGCCATGTGCGGATCCAAGCGCATTTCCTGCTTAGAAATCTTGGCAGCATGGGTAACGAGCGCCTCGTCCTGTTCGATCCACACGGCGGTGCCATCGGCAAGAGAAGGAAGCGTATCGGCAAGCAGTTTGCCGCCGAGCTCAGCGAGCTCCATAGTCAGCGCCTCGGCATGCTTACCGGCAACCGAGGTCGAGGCCTGCGCACAATAGGCGCCGGTATCCACGCCATGCCCAATGCGCATAATAGAAACACCAGCAATCTCATCACCAGCAAGAATGGCACGCTGAATAGGAGCAGCCCCACGCCAACGAGGCAGCAGCGAAGCATGAACATTCACAATACCAAGCGGCGCTATATGCAGCACCTCATCAGGCAAAATACAGCCATAAGCAGCCACACAGAAAATATCAGCCTGGGCAGCCTGGAGCACCTCAACAACCTCAGGGGTCATGCGATTCGCCTCAATGACCGGCAACCCCAGCTCCAGTGCCTTAGCCTTAACAGGAGACGGCTCCAACTTCTTACCACGCCCGCGAACAGCATCAGGACGAGTAACAACAAGCGCAATCTCATTCCCAGCCTCAACAAGCGAAGTCAAAGAAGGCACAGCAAAATCAGGCGTACCCATAAACACAATACGCATAAAAGTTAGTCTCCCCTCAACCAAAGCCGAGACGGCTACAAAGAACAGCGGAAAGCCAAGTCACCAGTCCATCCGCAATAACAATTCAACAAGAACAAATATACCCAAAACCAAAGAAAGAGCCGCAATAAAAGCAGCTCTTCCAACAAAGCAATTATCAGCGAAGACGCCCATCCCTGGCCCGACGGCACCCGGGCGAGACAAACAGCGTCAACGTAGTCCCCGGGGCGCCCGCCTATATCGTCCCGCGCGCAGTTTCGCAGCGCAGCGAAAATGTTTGAGCACTGGATGATATAGGCGGGCGTCCCGGGGACGGACAAACCTACTCCGTCTCGCCCGGTCGAGCGCCGCGGGCCAGGGCGTCCTGGTACTCCTTGACGGCCTTGAGCCTCTGCATGGGCTTGAGTCGCTCGAACATGGTGTTGCCGTGCAGGTGATCGATCTCGTGCTGCAGGCACACGCAGAACAGGTCGCCCGTGGCCTCATAGCGAATCAGGTTGGCATCCAGGTCGTACGCCTCGACGACGACATGGTCGGGACGCTCGATCTCACAGCTAATGCCGGGGATGGAAAGGCAGCCCTCGCTAAACGGCACGAGACGGTCGCTCTGCTCCACAATCACGGGATTGATGAGCACGTACGGATCGTAGTCGTTCTTGTCGCTGTAGTCGCAGTCGATGGTGACGAGCTGAATGAGCTCGCCGATCTGCGGGGCGGCCAGGCCGCAACCGCCGTTGTCGAACATCATCTTCTTCATCTTCTCGGCAAGCGCCTCGATCGCCGGGGTGATTTCCTCGATGACGGCACACTCCTGGCGCAGACGAGGATCAGGGGACAGTACGATTCCGTTGGCTTCCATGGCCATCCTTTCGGTTTGTTACATCAAATCATAGGCGTCGACGTCAACGCTCACGCTCACGCCGCGCACGGAGCCCACCTCTTTGAGACAGGCGTCGATATCATCAGAGACATGGTACCCTACCGGCGACTTCACAAGCAGATGGAAGCGGTAACGGTCCTTGGCTCTCTCGATTACACACGAAGCCGGGCCCAGCACCTGCGGGACGGCGCTCCCCGCCCGCAAAAAGTCGGGCGCGGCGGCATGCCAGCGGCGCTTGAGGAGCTTTGCGATGCGCCCGATATAATCCTGCGCATCGTCGCGGCTTGCCGACCACACCAAGATATTGACCAGACGCACGAACGGCGGATACAGGGCGTCGCGGCGCTGGTCCAGGTCGTAGTCGGTAAAGATCGAACGGTCGTGCTCGGCAACGGCGCGAATAACCGGGTCCTCGGGCAGATAGGTCTGGATGATGACCTCGCCGGGGCGATCGCCGCGACCGGCACGACCGGCGACCTGCTCCAACAGATCGTAAGCGCGCTCCCCTGCTCTAAAATCGGGCAGCTTGAGGGCAAAGTCGGCATTGACCACGCCCACGAGCGTGACCTCGGGAAAATCGAGGCCCTTGGCAATCATCTGGGTACCCAGCAGCACCGCGCAATCGGCGGCATCGAACTGCTCGAGCAGTTTTTTGTGCGCGTCCTTGCCGCGCGTGGAATCGGCGTCCATGCGAATGATGGCGACATCGTCGGGCAGCATCTGGTGCATTGCGTCCTCGATCTGCTGCGTACCCAGCCCCATTTTTGCCAGGTAACGGCTACCGCACTTGGGGCAGCGACTCGTGGGCGCCGGATAGGGCTGCACACGCCAGGACGAACCACAGGTGTGGCACTGCAACGTATGCGTGCGCTCGTGATACGTGAGCGCGGTTGAGCAATGGTTGCAGGTGGGGACGCAGCCGCACTCGCGGCACATCAAAAACGGCGCAAAACCGCGGCGGTTGTGCAGCAGCACGGCCTTCTCGCGGCGCTCGACCACGCGTTCCAAACCTTCCATCAGCGGTTTTGAGAACATGGAGCGGCTGCCGTGCGAGAACTCGCGGCGTAGGTCGGCAATGCGGACTGTGGGTAACACGGCGTGTCCCGGGCGCTCGGGCATCTCGACACGCGTCCAGGTGACACCGTTGAACGTACCGCGACGGCAGCGGTCGAGAGCCTCAGCAGAAGGCGTGGCCGAGCCCAGTACGAGCGGGCAGCGATACCGACGCGCCATCTCGGCCGCCACCTCGCGCGCATGGTAGCGCGGACTGGAGCCCTGCTTATAGCTGGTCTCGTGCTCCTCGTCGATAATGATAAGGCCCAGATCGCTGAGCGGACAAAAGAGCGCCGAACGTGCACCGACGACAACGCGGGCGGCACCGCTGGCAACCATGTCCCACTGGTCCAGGCGCTCGCCGGCCGAAAGACGCGAGTGGAAGACCGCGACCGTCTCGCCAAAGCGCGAGCGGAAACGACCGACGGTCTGAGCCGTCAGCGAGATCTCGGGCACGAGCACGCAGGCCGAGCGACCGGCCGCGAGCACGCGCTCGATAGCGGAGAGATAGACCTCGGTTTTGCCGGATCCGGTGACGCCATCGACAAGGACCACGTCGCCGTGGGCGTCCAGACGGGCGCGCTCAATCTGTGCGAGCGCCTGCTGTTGGCCGTTCGTAAGCGCGACCGGGGCCTTGCCGCTCGCCGAGGACAGCGTGGTCTGCTCGCCGCAGCCACGCCAGGCACGGCGCTCCTCCACCACCACGACGCCGCGCTTTTCGAGCGCCTTGATGGTCGCCGACATACTGTTGTAGAGCAGGTTGAGGTCGCGCGTCGTGACGGGGCCGCACTGGAGCGCCTCGATGAGCTGGCGCTGGCGAACGGCGGTCTTGGGCGGCGTATAGTCGAAGCCCTCGGGCGTGAGCATGACCCAGCGGTTTTGAATAGGCTTGACGGCGGGGCGCTCAACCGACCATGCGCCGTCATCGCCCTTGACCACGCGTGGGCTGCCACCCGGAGGCAAAAACAGGCGCAGGCACTCGGAAAGCGTCGCGACGTACTCGCGGCTCATCCAGCGTGCGATACGGGCAGCCTCGGCAGTAAAGAGCGGTCTGCTGAGGATAGCCTCGATGGCTTTAATGCGCACGGGGTCGAGGGTGTTGTTGCCCTGCAGATCGCCCAGCCCAGGCGCAATGTCGACAATATAGCCCGCGGCGGCACGGTTACCAAAGTGGACCAGGACTGTCGATCCGACCTGGACCCCGTTGGCAAGGGACTGGGGGATACCGTAAGCAAACGGTTCCGACAGCGCACGGGTGGGGATATCGAGGACCACGCTCGCATAGGCGGCGATGGGTTCGGGTGCAGGCTTGGGCTTCACCGGAGCTTCCTCCGGTTCAGGCAAACCAAACAGCGACAGTTGTTGAGCCATACACCACCTCTAACGAACGGACCTGAAAGGGGTGGGACAAAATAATCAGTAGAGTTTGTCCCACGGCCGATACGAGTGTCGAGCTCGTTGCGTCACTCGAACATGGGACAAACACTACTGATTATTTTGTCCCAGCAACCCACTCATCGGTACAGAAACAAGAGCCCCGCTCGAGGGAACGGGGCTCGGATACATGCGTTTGCGCGTCTACTACAGCGCCATCGTGCGGGCGCGGTCGATGCGCGCCAGGCAGTCGTCGCGGCCGACGAGCGCCATGGTCTCGCCCAGCGGAGGGCTCACCATGTTGCCGCAGACGGCGACGCGCACGGCCTGGAACACCACGCGCTTCTTAAGGTCCATCTGCTCGGGCAGCGGCTCAAGCGCGGCGTCGATGGCCTCGGCAGTCCACTTGTCCACGCCCTCGAGCGCGGCCTTGGCGGCATCCAGAATGGCGCCCATGCCTTCCTTGGCCAAGCCCTTATTGACGGACTTCTCGTCATACTCGAGCGTCTCGGCCGTAGCAAAGATGGGAGCGGCGACGGTCACGGCGTCGGCCGGCATCTTGGTGCGCGGCTTGACGATGGCGGCAAGCGCGTCGATCCAGTCCTCGCCGTACTCGACATTACCCTCGATAAGACCCGCCTCGTGCAGCTCGGGGACCATGATCTCGTCGGCAAACTGGGCATCGGACATGCCATTGATGTACTCGGCATTGACCCAATCGAGCTTCTTGGGGTCGAAGGTCGCCGGGTTCTTGGAGATGCGGTCGAGCGAGAACCTGCTGGCCAGGACATCGCGCGGGATGATCGTGGTCTCGCCGTCGAGCGACCAACCGAGCAGCGCCAGGTAGTTGACGAAGGCGTCGGAAAGGTAACCGGCGTCGCGGTACTCCTCCACCGAGGTGGCGCCATGGCGCTTGGAGAGCTTCTTGCCGTCGGCGCCCAGGATCATGGAGATGTGGGCGAACGTGGGCACGGGCGCGCCGAGGGCCTCGTAGACCATGACCTGACGCGGGGTGTTGGACAGGTGGTCGTCGCCGCGGATGACATGGGTGATCTTCATCATGGCGTCGTCGACGACGGTCGCGAAGTTGTACGTGGGCGTGCCATCGGAGCGGAAGATGACAAAGTCGTCGAGCTCCTTGGCGTCGAAGGTCACCTCGCCGTGGACGGCATCGTGAATGACGACGTCGCCGCGGTCCTCGGGCACCTTGATGCGTAGGACATAGGACTCGCCGGCCTCGATGCGACGGCGGGCCTCCTCGGGATCAAGATCGCGGCAACGGCGCTGATAGCCCTGGAAGGGGTCCTTACGCTCCTGCGCGGCCTTGCGGTCGGCGTCGAGCTGCTCCTTGGTGCAGAAGCAGGGATAGGCCTTGCCCTCGTCCCAAAGCTTCTGGGCGGCCTGCTTGTACAGGTCCAGGCGCTCGGTCTGGGCATAGGGGCCATAGTCGCCGCCCACCTCGGGACCCTCGTCCCAATCCAGGCCCAGCCAACGCATGGCGCGCAGGATGATCTGCGTATTCTCGTCGGTGGAACGGGTGGGATCGGTGTCGTCGATGCGCAGAATGAACGTGCCGCCGTTTGCGCGGGCGAAAGCCCAGTTATAGATAGCGGTGCGGGCGCCGCCGATGTGCAGCTTGCCCGTCGGTGAGGGTGCAAAGCGGACGCGAACGTCTGATGCCATGGAAATCTCCTCGATTGCAGGATGGATGTCTAACCGCACCAGTATAAAGCATCAAAGCAACCTCCGCACAAAGGGCACCGACCCACTCATTGGGGACAGACTTAAATGACTACCCAATGAGCACCCGACTGGTCATTTAAGTCCGTCCCCAATGAGTAGGTGCGGAAAGGGTGTGAATGTTTGATTTACGCGCTATGATGTGCCCTTGCATAGAGAGCCCGGCGGAATGGTAACGGTCGCCAGGACACGTTTTTGAAAGGACAATCATGTCAGAAGAACTTCGTTCCATCCCACCCCAACACGGGTCCTTTGTTTTTACGTCGGAGTCGGTGACCGAAGGTCATCCCGATAAGATCGCTGACCAGATCAGCGACGCCGTCCTCGACGCAATCCTCGCCAAAGAAATAGAGCTGCAGGAGCAGGGCTATATTGCGCCCAACGGTGTGCCCGCCAACGTGGAGAACGTCCGCTGCGCCTGCGAGACCCTCGTGACCACCGGCACGGTCATCGTCGCCGGCGAGATTCGCACCCAGGCCTACGTCGACGTACAGGAAATCGCCCGCGGCGTCATCCGCCGCATTGGCTACAACCGCGCCAAGTTCGGTTTTGACTGCGACACCTGCGGCGTCATGAGCCTCATCCACGAGCAGTCGCCCGATATCGCCCAGGGCGTTGACGAGTCCTTCGAGACCCAGACCGGCGCTACCACCGACCCGATCGACCTGATCGGCGCCGGCGACCAGGGCATGATGTTCGGTTATGCCTCCAACGAGACCAAGACCCTCATGCCCATGCCGCACTACCTGGCAAGCCGCCTGGCCGAGCGCCTGGCTGCCGTGCGCCATGACGGAACCCTGCCCTACCTGCGCCCCGACGGCAAGACCCAGGTCACGGTGCGCTACGAGGAAGGTAAGCCCGTGGAGGTCACGACCATCGTCATCTCCACGCAGCACGCCGCCGAGATTGAGGACATGGGCAAGATCAAGGCCGACCTCATCGAACACGTCATCACCCCGGTCATGGCCGCCGAGAACATGCCGTGGGACAACGCGGACATCTACGTGAACCCCACCGGTCGCTTTGTCGTGGGCGGCCCCATGGGCGACACGGGCCTCACCGGCCGCAAGATCATCGTCGACACCTACGGCGGCTACGGCCGTCACGGCGGCGGCGCCTTTAGCGGCAAGGACTGCACCAAGGTTGACCGCTCCGCCGCGTATGCCGCGCGCTGGGTCGCCAAGAACGTGGTCGCCGCCGGTCTGGCCGACCGCTGCGAAGTCGAGCTTGCCTACGCCATCGGCGTTTCCAAGCCCCTCTCAATCATGGTCGACACCTTCGGTACCGCGCATGTTGCCGAGGACAAGATCGTCGAGGCCGTCGAGAAGACCTTCGACCTGCGCCCGGGCGCAATCATCCGCGACCTAGACCTGCGTCGCCCCATCTACGAAAAGACGTCAGCCTACGGTCACTTCGGCCGCGAAGACGCCGACTTCACCTGGGAGAAAACCGACCGAGTCGAAGAACTCAAAGCAGCCTGCGGACTGTAAGACGATTCGCCAGACCTGGACAACACAGCATTGCGCACAAAGAAGTACCGGCCCCAACCGGTACTTCTTTTTTATTTAAAGGTGGTGAAGATGCATCGACATGAGAAGCGAAATTGGTCACCAGCCGATGAAATTTGCAGCAGAGCGACTCCAACCATGTATCCTAAGTTCCGAGGGCTTTAGTATTTGGTCGATCGCGAGTTCCGCACGAGCCGGAGAGCACTTAATGTGCTCTCCATGCGAGTCAGGACTGTCCGAGCAGGCGACCAAATACTAAAGCCCTCGGAACGGCGGGACAGAGTATGCCCCGACCCTTGGGACGACGAGCCACGTAAAGGAGCAGCCATGGCAGGCAAGCCGCAAACACTAGCTACGACCTCGGCATTCGAGATCTTGGGCCCCGTCATGGTCGGCCCCAGTTCTTCGCACACCGCCGGCGCCCTGCGCTGCGCCCAAGTTGCCGCCAGCCTGCTGGAAGGCCGCATCACTAAGGTCACCTTTGGCCTGTGGAACTCCTTTGCCCACACCTACCGCGGCCACGGCACCGATCGTGCGCTCGTCGCGGGCATCCTGGGCCTCGACACCGATGACGAGAACATCAAGCAGGCCTTCGACCTCGCGCACGAGCAGGGCCTCGAATATCACTTTGACATCAAGGGCGACGACGCCTCCATCCACCCCAACACCGTCGACATCGACATGGTCGACGACACGGGCGCCACGGCCCAGGTCCGCGGTGAGAGCCTGGGCGGCGGCAAGATGCGCATCAGCCGCATTAACGGCGTCGGCGTCGACATCTCGGGCATGTACTCCACACTCTTCGTGGCGCACTACGACGTCCCCGGCGTGCTCGCCGCGCTCACGAACCTGCTCGCCTACGCACACGTGAACATCGCCTTCTGCCGCACCTACCGCACCGAAGTGGGCGGACAGGCCTACTCCGTCTTCGAGACCGACGGCGCGCCCGACGACACCGTCGTCCCCATGCTCCGCAAACTCGACAATGTCGATTACGCGACCTTTATCGAGCTCCCCGGTTCTGCCTCGTCGCTCTCCCCCGGTGTCTCGGCAAAGGAGATCTTCGACGACGGCGAGCAGCTGCTCGATGCGTGCGCCGAGCTCGGCCTGAATATCGGCGCCGTTATGGCCGTGCGCGAGGCGCGTCTGACCGGCGAGGCCCACGCCGTCGCCGCCATGCGCCGCGTGCTCGACGTCATGCGCGAGGAGACCACGACCCCCATCGTCAATCCGCAACGATCGCTCGGCGGGCTTATCGGCGGCGAGGCTAAACTCGTCGATGCCACCGGCCGCAACGATTTGAGCACGAGCCTGATGGGCACCGTTCAAACCGACGCCGTGGCCCGCGCGATGGCCGTGCTCGAGCGCTCCGCCACGATGGGAGTGATCGTCGCCGCTCCCACGGCAGGCTCCGCGGGTGTCGTGCCCGGCTGCGTGCTGGCGCTCGCCGATCACCTTCAGCTCGACGACGAGCAGGTCATGGACGCGCTCTACTGCGCAGCCGCCATCGGCCTCAACCTCACCACGAGCGCCTGCGTCGCCGGTGCCGAGGGCGGCTGCCAGGCTGAGGTCGGAAGTGCGGCCGCCATGGCAGCCGCCGCGCTGGTGCAGATGCTCGGCGGCACGCCCGGGCAGGCGCTCGACGCCAGTTCCATCGCGCTGAGTAACTTGCTGGGCCTCGTTTGTGACCCCGTCGGTGGCCTCGTGGAGGTACCCTGCCAAAACCGCAACGCCATCGGCGTGGCAGCCGCCTTTAGCTCGGCGCAGCTTGCACTTGCCGGTATCAAGAGCCTGGTGCCGTTTGACCAGATGGCGCACGTCATGCTCTCCGTGGGCCACGCGTTGCCGGCCACGCTGCGCGAGACGGCAAAGGGTGGCATCGCGCAGGCTCCGGCCGCACTTTCGGCCTGTGCAAAATGCGGTGTGTGCGGATAGCGACAAAGAAAGACTCGAAGGTGGGACAAATGTCCCACCTCTTTTGAATGCCACCGTTTCCATACCACAAACAACTAGGTAATCGCTATAATGCAAGCCCAGTAAAAACACGATGAGCCGCAAGGCGAAATTCGAAGGATATGCATACGATGTCGCAAAACGATCGAACTCAACTGATTCCCGATCCGCAGCAGCCGAGCAGGCACACCGGCGGCGTTCAATCGCCGCGTCCTATCGCGCCGAGCCGCGGTCAGCAGCGAGGTGCGGCAAACGTTTCCCAACGTCCGAACAAGCAGCATCAGCAGCGCCAGACAAATGGCAATGCGCCCAAGCAGCCCCCCACGCACGCTCGAGGCGATCGCGGCCCCGCACGCAAACCCGCCGAGAACAATAAGTCGGGCAAAAAGACGACGCTCTTTGTCGTTCTGGGTCTTATCGTCATTGTCTATATCGTAGGCGTCGTAGCGTTTTCGCAGGTAGCCTACCCCAACACCACTATCGCCGGCGTCGATGTCTCGTTCTCCAACGCTTCGTCTGCCGCCACCAAGGTCAACTCGGCTTGGAAGCACTATAAGCTCACCGTGACAGGCGATGACTTTAGCTGGACCTATCAGCCCGAGTCCGATGAGCCCATTGTCGACGGCGAAGCTGCCGCAAAAGAGATTATCAGCCGCAACGAAGCCATTGTATGGCCGGTTCGCCTTGTAGAATCCTTAAGCGGCAAGACCAAAACAACCGCTAGCTCCAACGAAGTCGATCTTGATCAAGACGTCGACCTGTCCATGCTCTCCGATACCTTTGACCAAAAGCAGTTTGAGAAGGATCTGGGCACCGCCATCGATGAGTTTAACGAGGGCCGTTCGGGCACGTTCGAGGCCAATAGCTCCTATGACGAGCAGGCCGGCAAGTTTACCGTCGAGAAGGCGCGCTCCAACGAAAAACTCAACCGCGAGCATGTCATTAAGTATGCCGAGCTCGAGCTTGCCTCGCTGGCCGAGACCGTAGATCTTTCCAAGCTCGGCAACGATGCCTATGAGCCGCTCAATGGAACGCTGACCGATGATCAGATTCAGGCCGCATGCGATGCCGCCAATAACTTCTTGGGCGTCAACGTGACCCTCAAGCTTAACGGCGAGGATGCCGGCAAGGTTGATGGCAGCTCCGTGTTGCAGTGGATCAGCTTTGCCGATCCGGCCAACCCCACGCTCGATACGTCGCAGATCAGCAGCTGGGCAGCCGAGCTCGCCAACGGCTTTAATACCGTGGGCTCCACTCGCTGGTGGACGCGCGCCGATGGCAAGCAGTGCGCCGTCGAAGGCGGCGACTTTGGTTGGTCCATCGACAGCAGCTCGCTCGCCAAGCAGGTCGAAGACGCCATTAACAACAAGCAGACCGGCGAAATCGAGATCAAGTACTCCCAGAAGGCCGACACATTTACCGCCAAGGGCGAGCCCGACTGGAAGGCCTATATCGACGTCGACCTGTCCGAGCAGCATGCGCGCTACTACGACGAGAGCGGCAACATCGTGTGGGAGGCCAACTTTATTTCTGGCAAACCGGGCGAAGACGCCACCCCCGAGGGCGTATGGCAGATCAACAGCAACGATGGCGCCAGCAAACTCATCGGTGCCAAGGACCCCGAGACCGGCAAGCCCAAATACGAGAGCCCGGTAAGCTACTGGATGCCGTTCGAGGGCAATATGGTCGGATTCCACGACGCCACCTGGCAAAACGATTCGAGTTTCGATAACGCCGAATCGTACAAGTGGTGCGGCAGCCACGGTTGCATCAACCTGCGCCTGGCCGACGCCAAGGCACTTCACGACTGCATCAAAGTCGGTCTGTGCGTGGTTGTCCACTCGTAGTGCAACGCGCGCATTCCTACAACGTGGAGCCGCTGCGACCAATCTAACAGTTCCGAAAGAATCCGCCATATGCGCCCGCCTTACGCGACGGGCACATATACTTATTTAGGAACTTTCTATAAAGGAGACGCTATGCCGAATGTCCCCACCATCACCCCAGGCCCGGATGATGCCGAGTACACGCCCGAAGGTGCCACCGAAACGATTCCTCTGATTAAAAACGTACATGCCGACAAGCAAAGCGAACGCACGAACGATACGGCCGAGATTTCCGATGAAGAGGCGTATGCCAAGCTCAAGGCAAAACGTGCCGAACGTCGACGCAAAAAGCTGATTCGACGCGGTATTGCCGCCGGCGTCGTAGGTGCCATCGCGCTCATTGCCATTGTCGCAACCCTGGTTATCAATGCGCAGCCGCAGGGCGCTAGCGGGCCTGTGACCGACATGGTGACCGAGGGCACGTTTACCACAACGGTCGAGGCGAAAGGCCAGCTCAAACCCATTTCGTCCTCAGTGGTCTCCCCTTCTGTCGACGGCACGGTCGATTCGATCAACGTGCAGGCAGGCCAATCCGTCAACGAGGGCGACGTGCTTATGACCATTAAAAACGACGAGCTCGATCGCAACGTTGCCGAGGCGCAGCGTGCAGTTGCAGCCGCTCAGGAAGACCTCACCAACGCGCAGAAAGCCGCAGCTGCCGCGCAGGCCACCCCGACGACGGACGCCGATGGAGCTTCCGCAGCGGCTGGCGTCTCCGCCGCATCGGCGGAGACGAACGCCGTATCGGCCGCGCAGCGCAGCCTCGCATCGGCCCAGGCAAACCTCGATCAGGCGAACGCCAAGGCCGCCAGCCGTACGGTCACGGCCCCGAGCTCGGGTAGCATCGTGGAGCTCAACGCCAAGGTGGGCGCCACGGTAACAGGCGGCATGATCATGGGCGAAAGCGATACAAGCGGCGGCAAGCAGTGCATGCAGATTGCCGACCTGTCCAAGATGAAGGTGACCGTGCAGGTGGGCGAAAAGGATATCGCCAAGATCGCCGTGGGCCAGAGCGCCAACGTGACCTATCCAGCGTTTCCCGATATCGTGAGCCAGGGAACGGTCACGGCCATCGCCTCGGTGGCAAACTCCGACTCCAACTCCGGCGGCGGCAGCGTAACCTTTAACGTCGACATCCTCATCGAAGCACCCGACAGTCGCCTTAAGCCGGGTATGACTGCCGAGGTCTCGGTAGTGACCGAGAAGCTCGACGACGTGGTTATGGTGCCGACCATGGCGCTGATGACCGAAGATGGCGAGCACTATTACGTCAATCTGGCCACCGATTCGGAAGGCAAGAAGACGCGCCGCGTGAAGGTGACCGTCGTGACGCAAAACGACAACGAGGCTGTAGTCGGTAAGACGCAGGTCAAGCGCGACGACCAGGGCAACGAGATCAACCCAGACGTCCCGGTTACCAAGTTACGCGACGGCGACACCATCGTGACGGATACCGGCACAGGCATGACGGCAGACGGCGGCGACAATATGTCTGCCGACGAGGGCAAGTAATGCGTCCCGTCATCGACATCCGCAACGTGCACCGCATCTTTGAGAGCGAGGCCGGTTGCGCCCACATCCTGCACAACGTGAGCCTGGCGGTGAACCCCGGTGAGTTCGTCGCAATCACCGGCCCCTCGGGCTCGGGCAAGTCGACGCTCATGAACATCCTAGGTTGCCTGGATAAGCCGACGGCGGGCGACTACTACCTGCAAGGGCTCAACGTGGCCGAGCTCGATGATGACGAGCTCACCGAAGTCCGCGCCCTGAGCATCGGCTTTGTCTTTCAGAGTTTCAACCTGCTACCGCGCCTGTCGGTTATCGAAAACGTCATGCTGCCGCTGGCCTACACCAACGTACCCCGTAGCCAACGCGAGATGTGCGCCGTGCACGCGCTGCAGGCCGTCACGCTGCCCGTCGACCATTGGGACCACCGCATATCCGAGCTCTCGGGCGGCCAGATGCAGCGTGTCGCCATCGCACGCGCCCTCGTCAACGATCCGCCCATCATCCTGGCCGATGAGCCGACTGGAAACCTGGACTCCGCCACTGGAGCGCTTGTGATGGAGACCTTCCATAAGCTCCAGAAGCGCGGCAAAACCATCGTTCTTATCACACACGACCCCGGCATCGCCGCCGAGGCCGACCGTGCCGTGACCATCCGCGACGGTCGCATTCACGACGGCGCGTATATTCCACATGCACCGCGGACCCTGCGCAGCGCCGTAGATAGCCTGCCCATGATTTCCGCCTCCGCCAACCCGCCGAAAGGAGTGGTGGCATGAGCGCCCGCGATCTCATCCAGGAAGCCCTTCACTCGCTCGAGGCCAACAAGGGGCGCAGCCTGCTCACCATCCTGGGCATTGTCATCGGCATCGCCTCGGTTATCGCCATGACTTCGCTCATCGGCGGCATCCAAAACAGCCTGGTCAACAGCCTGGGGCTCAATGCAGCCCGCATGGTGCAGATCTATTCGTCCCAAGAACTCACTGATTCTGACGTCCAGAAGCTTCAAAAACTGGTGCCGCAGATAGAGCAGATCGGCATTGTCGACAGCGCGTATACCGAGTACAAGACCGGCGATAAAAGCTATACCGTCATGGCACAGGGTGTCGACAGCGACATGCTCGACGCCGTGGGTGCCAGCAAGCTCGTTGCGGGGCGCACCTACACCGAAGTCGAGTCAAAGGCAGGCTCGCGCGTGGCGCTCATCAGCCGCGGCGGCGCCGATCAGCTTTACGGCAACGAACAGGACGCGCTGGGGAAAACCATCAAGGTGTCCAACGGCGAGGTGCAGATTGTAGGCGTGATTGATGGCGGCGGCGACTCCATGGGCTCGCTCACGCTGTATATGCCACGCGAAACTATCTCCGGCCTGTTTGGCGACGAGAATCCTTCATTCCCCAGCGTGACGGCGCTTGCCGCCGAGGGCACGGACATGGATGAGCTTTGTAAGACCATCGAGTCCAAGGTGCGCGCAATGAAGGGCATCACGGAGGATGATGAGTACGACAGTGTATCGGCGACCTCCATGAAAAGCGCCATCGATGCACTCAACTCCTTTATGGGCGCGTTCTCGCTCATCATGGGTGCTGTAGCCAGCATCTCGCTGCTTGTCGGCGGTATCGGCATTATGAATATGATGCTCACCAACGTGACTGAGCGCATTCGCGAGATCGGCATCCGCCGCGCTCTGGGCGCCAGTCGTCGCGATATCACCGCACAGTTTTTGGCCGAGTCTTCGGCGCTGTGCGTCACCGGTGGCCTACTGGGTGTCCTGATAGGCTATCTGCTGGCCTGGGGCCTCGCGATGTTTGCCTCCGGATCCGGGATTCTTGGCGAGCTCGGAGCCAGCGGGCAAATCACACCGAGTTTTTCAATCGCCACGGTGCTGCTGGCCTTCGCTGTCTCCGTCGGCATCGGCGTAATCTTTGGCTTCTACCCCGCTCGCCGCGCGGCAAAGCTCAACCCGGTGGAGTGCCTGCGCTACCAGTAAGTCACCACCAAAAAGTTGCGGTGAATTAGGGACTGAATATGCTATCTAGCAGCAAAAACAGACACTATTTCACCGCAACTTATTGAAGGGCCGCTTGCGCCAGTTCCGGGCGTCGTCCTCTAGCTATTGGCGGATGACGGGCTTGTACGGATCGAGCTTACTCGGGGCGCTCCTCCTCGCGGGCGGGAGGGCGCGCAGGCGCGGCGAGCGCCTAGCGCGCGAACTCCCGTAAGAGCGCGTCTTCCACTTCCCGAAGCGAAAGGGCCCCGCCTCCCTCGGCGGGACGGGTGACCACGATGCAGCGCGCTCCCACGTCGCGCGCGGCGGCGAGCTTCTCGGCCGTGCCGCCTACGGTTCCCGAGTCCTTGGTCACAAGCCACTGGGCACCCACCTGCCGAAGCATCGCCTCGTTGAGCTCGCGGGTGAAGGGCCCCTGCATGCCGATGACGTGCGACGGCGAAAAACCCGCGTCGATGCACTTCGATATAGCACCGGGCAGCGGGAGCACACGCACAAAGAAGCGCTCCGCGAAATCGGCGACGCGCGTGTAGGGAGCAAGCTCCTTGCTCCCCGTCGTGAGAAGCGCGCGACCCGGGTTCTCGGAGAGAAAGCGCGCCGCGCAGGCGATCGACGCGACCGGCACGACGCCTTTGGGTAGCGCCTCAGCCGGGCGCGCAAGGCGCAGGCATCGTGCACCCACGGCGAGCGAAGCGGCCCGGATGTTGCCGCTTGCGAGCGTAGCGAAGGGGTGCGTGGCGTCGACGACGATGCGCGCGCCGGAAAGCTCGCGCTCCATGTCGGCCTCGTCGAGCCTGCCCGCATACACCTCGATGCCCGGAAGCTCGCCCAAAAGCTCAGCTCCGTACTCGGTTGCCGCGTAGGCACGGGCGGGGATGCCCGCCTCGCTCGCCCATTCGCACAGAAGGCGGCCCTCGGTGGTGCCGGCGAAGATGCGCAGCGCCGGCGCGGATGCGGGCGCCGTCACTTCGGACCGCCTGGGCGCGTGATCTGGTAGAGCAGCGCGTTCATAATGGCGGCCGCCACGGTCGAGCCGCCCTTGCGACCCCTCGCGACGATGGTCGGCACGCGTCGCGCGAGTAGCTCCTCTTTTGCCTCGACCACGTTCACAAACCCGACCGGCACCCCAACGACGAGCGCGGGCGCGATCTTCCCCGCGTCCATGAGCTCGGCGAGGCGCAGAAGTGCTGTGGGAGCGTTGCCGACGGCCACGATGAGCGGACCCTCGATGCCGCAAGCTTTGTCCATGCTCGCAACGGCGCGAGTCGTGCCCGCGGAGCGCGCAGCCGCGGCGACATCAGGGTCGGCCATGTAGCACACGGCCTTGCAGCCGAGCTTCGCGAGCGCGGGCTTGCTTATGCCTGCGAGCGCCATGTTCGTGTCGGTGAGCACCGTGGCCCCTGCGCGCAGTGCGTCGAGCGCACAGTGCGCGGCGTCATGGGTGAACACGAGGGAATCGGCGTACGAGAAGTCGGCAGTGGTGTGGATGACGCGCTTCACGACGGGCTCTTCGAGCGGCGGGAACGTGCGGCCGCCGAGCTCTTCGGTGATGATCTCGAAGCTGCGCCGTTCGATGTCGCCGGGCGCCATCTCCTTGGAATCCATCTAGTACTCCACTCCTTCCCTTGCACATATCCCCTGAGAGTAGGGGTGTTTCTCGCACCGCATCTCGGTTATGTAGTCGGCCTTCTCCACGATCTTGCGGGAAGGCGCGCGCCCGGTGAGCGCCACTTCGACGCCGCGCGCGGACAGATCGAGCGCGCGATCCACGAGCGCCTCGTCGACAAGCTCCTTCGAAAGCGCGTCGAGCGCCTCGTCGAGCACGAGCAGCCCCTCCCGCGCGCCCTCGAGCTCGGCGAGCGCGGAAGCGAGGTTCCCATCGTGCAGCTCGCACGTCGCGGCAAGTTCTTCCGACGTCATCGACCAGGTAAACTTGTCCGACACCTTCCCCGCGAACACGGGCACGCCGAAATGCTCGGCGAGCAGGCGCGCCTCCCCGCTTTCGCCGTCTTTCAGGAACTGCACGACGACGACGCGGCGGCCTGCGGCGAGCATGCGAAGGGCGAGGCCCATCGCCGCCGTGGTCTTGCCTTTGCCGTCGCCATGATACACGTGGATCATACGCCCTCCTCGATAATGCGGTAGACATACTCCATGTCGAGCGCCCCGCGCACGACGTCGGCCAGGCGATCGAACTCGCGCGCACGGTGATCGGCTGCGGACGCCGCGCCCGCAGCACCCACGACGCTCTCGGGCAGGCCGCGCATGCGCGCGAGCGAGCGCGCGAGGGCGAGCGCCACCCCAGGTTCGTCGAACAGGCCGTGGAGATAGGTTCCGAACACGTTTCCGCAGGCCGCGCCTTCTGGTTTGCCGCCAATCGTGCCCGCAGGGGCGCAGGAGACGGTCGTTTCGCCGTCGTGAATCTCGTACCCGCGCGCCGTCATGCCGTTCCACACCGAGAACGCGCCTTGGGCGCCCGTGATGCGCAGCTCCGACTGGGCGAGGCGCTTTTCCTCCTTGAACACCGTACTTGCAGGGATGAGCCCGAGCCCGCGCGCGGTGCCAGCGCCTTCCCTGCCGTGCGGGTCGGAAAGCTCGTCTCCCAAAAGCTGGTAGCCTCCGCATATGCCGAGCACCGGCGTACCCGCGCCCGAAAGCGCGCGTACACAGGCTCCGATGCCGCTAGCCGCAAGCCAGCGCGCGTCGTCGAGCGTGGCCTTCGAGCCGGGAAGCACCACCAGGTCGGGTCGGCCCAGATCGGTCGTCGAGGAAACGTAGCGCACGCCCATGCCAGGCACGCGCGAAAGCGGGTCGAAGTCGGTGAAGTTCGAAAGATGCGGAAGGCGCACGACGGCGACGTCGATGACACCGCGCGCCTCGCGGGCAGATAGGCGCGGCGCGAGCGAGTCCTCGTCGTCCAGGTCGAGCGTAAGATACGGCACGACCCCCACGACGGGAACCCCACACATCTTCTCGAGCGGGGCCAAACCCGGGCGCAGGATTTCCACATCGCCGCGGAACTTGTTCACCACAAGCCCCCGCAAAAGCGCGCGATCCTCGGGCGCAAAGAGCGCGACCGTACCGTAGAGCTGGGCAAACACCCCGCCTGGGTCGATGTCGCCCGCGAGCAACACGGGGGAGGACACGGCGCGCGCGAGCCCCATGTTGACGATGTCGTTTTCGGAAAGGTTGATTTCGGCGGGGCTGCCGGCGCCCTCGATGACGATGACGTCGTTTTCCTCCGCGAGCGAATCGAACGCCTCCAAAATCTGCGGCATGAGCGCCTTTTTTCGCGCGAAGTAGTCCCTCGCAGCGAAGGCTCCCTGCGCCTTGCCGGTCACGATGAGCTGGCTTCGGTGGTCGCTTTCGGGCTTGAGAAGGATGGGGTTCATGCGCACGTCGGGCGCGATGCCGCACGCCTCGGCCTGCATGATCTGGGCGCGCCCCATCTCGAGCCCGTCGGCCGTGACACCGCTGTTGAGCGCCATGTTCTGACTCTTGAAGGGAGCCACGCGCAGGCCGTCCTGCGAAAGCACACGGCACAGCCCCGCCGCAAGCAGGCTCTTCCCTGCGTTCGACATGGTGCCCTGGATCATGATGGGCTTCGCCCTACCCACGGGTATCGACCTCCTTCGCCGAGCCTCGGCCATCCGCGCCCGCCATAGCGCCGCTGCAAGAAGCGCCGCCCCGTTCGTCGGGTTCGCCTTCGCCCGATGCACCTTCCGCCCGAAGTGCGCGGCTGAACGCCATCGCAAGCCGGGCATTCTCCTTGCGCGTGCGCACCGCGACGCGGCACCAGAAACGGGACAGTACCGAAAACGAGTCGCACGTGCGGACCAAAACCCCCTGTTTATACAGGCGCTCGGGGATGTCTTTCGCCGGCGTGCGGACTAAAAGGAAGTTCGCATCCGAGGGCACGACGGAAAGCCCGAGCGTGGAGAGCTCGTGGGAAAGCCACGCTCGCTCGCCCGCCAATACATCGCGCGTGCGCGAGACGTATTCAACGTCTTCCAGGGCGGCGATGCCCGCGGCCTCGGCGACCGAGGAGACGGGCCACGCCTGCCCCGCCTGGCGAATCCCCTCGATGAGTTGAGCGTTTCCGCTGATCAGATATCCCAAACGCAACCCCGCCATTCCGTAGAGCTTGGTGAACGCGGAGAGCACGGCCACATGGCGCGAAAACGCGGCGCGTGCAGCCACGCTCCTTTCGCGGGCGTCGGGCGCAAATCCGAGGAAGCACTCGTCCACGACGAGCAGCGCGCCCACCTGCTCGCAGCGGCAAGCCGCGGCATCGATCACGCTGGGGTCGACGAGGCGCCCCGTCGGGTTGTTCGGATTGCAGAGGTACGCCACGTCTCCCGGCCCCTCGATCGCGCGGGCGAAGGAGGCGGGCACGTCGAAGTCGTCCGCTTCGGAGAGCGGGAACTCCTGCACGCATGCACCGTAGTACGATGCCGCCTCCGCATATTCAGAGAACGTCGGCGCGCACACGACGATGCGTTTCGGGCGCACCGACGCGGCGAGCCGCCAGATGATGTCGGACGCGCCCGCGCCGCAGACGATAGTATCTTCGGGTATGCCCTGGGCGCGCGCTAGGGCGCGAACGAGGGCGAGGCTTTCCCTATCGGGGTAGGCGTCGATTCGAGAAAGCGCCTTGCAAGCTGCGGCGAGGGCGCGCGGCGAGGGCCCTGCCGGATTCACGTTCACCGAGAAGTCAATGAGGTCGGAGGCGCCCCCTTCGCAAGCGATGCCGAGCGATTGCGAGCTGCCTCCATGCGCACGGGCGCGCAGGATTCCCCCGGCAACCCGGGGCGCGGCGTGGTCTTCCCTCATGCCATCGCCCCCACGGCGAGCACGACCGCCGCACGCGCGGCACCGAAGACGACGAGCGCGCATACGGACGCGGCGAGCATGAGCCTTGTCGCCCGGGCGATGTCGCCCCACTCGATTTCACGGGACGCGTCGCCTATCGTCGGTTTCTCAACGAGCTTGCCGAAATACACCGCGGGCCCTGCCAGGCGCAGGCCGAGCGCGCCCGCGCACGCTGACTCGGTCTGCGCCGCGTTCGGGCTCGCATGGCGACGCCTGTCGCGGCGCCAGATGCGCGCCGCCCCGCGCGCGTCGAGCCCGACGATCGGGCACACGGCGATCATGAGCAGGGCCGATAAGCGCGAGGGAATCCAGTTCGCCGCATCGTCGAGGCGCGCCGAGGCGCAGCCGAAGTCGATGTAGCGCTCGTTTTTGTAGCCCACCATGCTGTCGAGCGTGTTCACCGCCTTGTACGCCATGCCCAAGGGCGCACCCCCGATCATAAGGTAGAAAAGCGGCGCGATGACACCGTCGCTCGCGTTCTCCGCCACCGTTTCCACGGCGGCGCGCGCGACGCCCTGCTCGTCGAGAACAGACGTGTCACGTCCCACGATGAGCCCGACGGCTTCGCGCGCCGCGACAAGGCCGCCCTTCGAGAACGCGCGGGCAACGGCCAGGCTCTGGCGGCGCAGCTCGCATGCCGCGAGAATCTGATAGCTCGCCCATGCCTCGGCCACGAAGCGCAAGCCGGAGTGAACCATGCCGCAAAGATGCAGGATTCCCCAGGTCAAAAGCCCACACGCAAGCGGAAGCGCCACGGCGAGCACAAGCCCTGCGGCGCGCGTGCCCGCGGACGTTTGCGGGAATGCGCCCCGCAGGCGGCCTTCGGCCCACGTGATCGCGCGCCCCATGGCGACGACGGGATGGGGAAGCCAGCGCGGGTCGCCGAAGGCAAGGTCGGCCGCGAACCCGGCGGCGACGGCAAGAATCGTCATCACCGGGCATCGCCCCCCGAAGCGGGGCGAACGTCGCGAAGGCAGCGCCCATCCCAAGTGGCGGCCCATGCGCCGCCCGGCTCGGTATGCACGTCGAAGTATCCCATTTTCGGGACAGCTAGCTCGGAGAGCAGCGCTTTCACGGTACCCGCGTGAACGACGAAGACGGCGCGCCCACTCCCCTGGGCGCGCTCCGATTCGCACGCCTCCCGAAACGCCGCGATGACGCGGCGGGTGAAATCGCTCTTGCCCTCGCCATGCGGGCAGCGCGTCTCGCACCAGGAGTCTACCCAGGCGCGATAGCGCGCATCCTCTTTAAGCTCGGCGGCGTTTCGCCCCTCGAAGTCGCCGAAATCCATCTCGCGCAGACCGGGGCACGCCATAAGCTCCGCGTTCGGGAAGAGGATGCGCGCCGTCTGGTCGGTGCGGGCCATGCCGCTCGTGATAACACGGAACACGTCACGATCGCACGCGAGGTCGCGCAAAGCGCGCTCGCCCGCACTCGACAGGGGCTCGTCGGTGCCCGCCCCGCTGTAGCGATGGTCTTCCGTGCCCGCCGTGGCACCATGGCGCACGAAGACGACTTCCAAAGGCGCACCCGCGCCCTGCGTCCCTCGAGGTGCATCGGCAAGGTTTCCTTTGATGACCTGGGGAATCCCGCACATCATGCGCACGACGACGTCGGCGCGCGCAGCGAGCGCGCATCCCAGGCGCCCCGCGCGCTCGCGCCATTGGGCGTCTTCCGCACTCATGGGGACGACCCCCGAGCCGACCAAGGGCAGAATCACTGCGTCGAAGCCGATCAGCCGCTCAAGCGCCCGGTCAGCGTCGAGCGCACGTACGAGTTCCTCAGCATGGTATGCGACGCGGCCGGCAAAAGCCGCGGGCACGCCGCCCTCCGCAAGCTGCGCCGCGTCGACGAAATCGTCCGCCGCGAACCCGAGCTTTTCGCGCACGAAGGTCCTCTTCCCCGAATGCGCGCCACCTACCACGAGCATCATAGGAGCATGCCCCCCGCCACCAGCATGGCAAGCATCGCGAGCTCGGCCCATTGCAGAAACCATCCGGCCAAATCCCCCGTCACCCCGCCGAAGCGGGACAGGGCAACATGGCGGTACCACGCGAGCACCAAAAGCCCCGCCACCGCCATAAGGGCGCCGACGGCCTGAGCGCACGCGACCATCCCTGCAGCCGAAGCCGCAGCGAAAGCGCAAAGCGGCACGACGATCGCCGCGCGCTTCTTCGCAGGCGAGAGCCCCGCGGCCATGCCGTCCGCCCGCGCGGCAGGCCAGCATTCAACGGCGAGCCCCGAAAGCGCGCGGGAGAACACGAGCGAGCACAGAAGCGCGAGGAACGCCCCCGCCGTAAGCGGCAGCGCGGTGAACAGGGAAAACTGCAGAATAAGGTACACAACAACACCGATGACCCCGAAGGCGCCCGCCCGCGGGTCGTGCATGATCTCGAGCTTTCGCTCGCGCGGGGCCCAACTCGCAAGCGCATCGGAGGTGTCGCAGAGCCCGTCTAGGTGGATGCCTCCTGTCACCGCCACAGGCAGCGCCACGAGCACGGCCGCGACGATGGTCGCGGGCACGCCGAGCAGGTTCGCCACGTGCCCCCACGCCGTCATGAGGAAGCCTTCCGCAAGGCCCACCAGGGGAAACGCGGCAAGCGCATGGGTTGACCCGAAATCGGTCCAGGCCGATTTCGGGACGGGGATGCGCGAGAACGTTCCGAACGCCGCGCCGATTGCCTCTGCTATCTTCACCTTGTAGGTCCTTCACCTTTCATCCACACGGGAATCCCGCATACCACTTCGACTGCGCGGTCGGCCAGCGCCGCCACGCCCGCGTTCACGCGCGCGAGCGCGCGCCTCCATGCCTCGGTCCCCTCATCGTAGCGCATCTCATCGGCGAACACGTCGACGGTGACCACCACCGTATACGCAGCGGCCTGAGCGAGCCGTTCGATGCCTCCGAGCACCTCGCGCGCCGCAGCGTCGGGGTCACGTGGGGACAAGCCGCCTTCCGCGAAAAGCTCGTTCGCAACCAGGTTGCCCACGTCCTCCAAAAGAAGCGTGCAGCCGCGCGGAAGCCCGGACACTGCGGCGCCCACGTCACGCGTGCGCTCGAGGGTGGAAAACCCCTTGCCCTCGCGCAGCGCCCGATGGCGCGCGATGCGGCGGGCGCCCTCTTCCCCGAAGGGCTCCATCGTTGCCAGGTACACGCGGGGGCCGTCGTGCCCAAGGCACAGGGACTCGGCGTAGGCGCTCTTGCCGCTCGCGGCGGCGCCGATGACGAGCGTCACCGTCATTTCCCGGCCTCGAAATGCTCGTAAGCAGCCATGCCAGTCGCCGTGAACGTCTTCCCATCCCGGTACACACGCAGCGCCGAATCCAGAAGGGGCAGATACGCCATGGCGCCCGCGCCCTCGCCCAAGTGCATGCCTGCGTCGAGGGGTGCCTTTATGCCAAGCTCGCGAAGGAGCTCCTGGCTTGCGGGTTCGCTTGATGCGTGGGTGCCCACGAGGTAGCCCAAGGCGTTGGGGCACAGGCGCGCCGCGCACAGGGCCGCCGTGCAGGATATGACTCCGTCGAGGAGCGCCGGCGCCTTCGAGGCCGCGGCCCCCAGGTAGAAGCCGCACATCGCCGCGATGTCGAAGCCGCCCACCTTCGAGAGCACGTCGATCGGGTCGGCCGGATCGGGCGAGTTCGCGTCGATAGCGCGCTCGACCACGTCGCGCTTGCGCGCGAGCGAGGCGTCCGAGAGCCCCGCGCCGCGCCCGACGAGGCTCCGCGCGTCCGCCCGAATGAGCACTGCGGCCACCGCCGCCGAGGTGGTCGTGTTGCCGATGCCCATCTCGCCCGCGGCGAGAAGGCGCACGCCGGCGCGGGCGAGCCCGCACGCGACGGCGATTCCGACCTCGATCGCGCGCACGGCCCCATCGCGAGACATAGCGGAGCCGTGCGCGATGTTGCCGCTCCCCCTCCGCACGTTCGCGCGCACCATGCGCGCGTCTTCTATGCCCCGGGCCATACCCACGTCGACGGGCACGACCTCGGCACCCGCGAACGCCGCCATGCGGCAGGCGCTCGCGGCCCCCTCGCACATGTTGCGCGCGACGGCTCGCGTCACGTCTTGTCCGCTTTGCGACACGCCTTCGGCAACGACCCCGTTGTCGGAGAAGAATACAGCGAGCGCACGGGGAAACTCGGCCACCTCGGCGCTCCCCTGAGCTGCGGCGATACACGCGACGGCGTCTTCAAAGTCGCCCAATCCCCCCAAGGGGTGCGCGATGGAGTCCCACGCGGCGTACGCGGCGGCACGGGCGCACTCGTCTGCGGGCGCGATCCGGGAAAGCGCGGCTTCGAGCACGGCGCCCGGCGCCGACGAGAACGCGCGCTCGACTTCCTCGCGGATGCAGGCAAGCGCGGTTTCGGTTGCTTCAGCCATGCCGCCTCCTCTCTGCGAACGACGCTGCGGCAGACGCGAACGCGCGCGCAACGTCGGGGTTCGCAGGATAGTACACATGCGGGAAGCCCGCCACCAGGGACGGGGTGGTCGTCATGCACGGCCAGCCCTTGTCGCGCCGGGGCTTCTGCGCCCAAAAGTCGCCGCCCGGGCAGGTGGACTGCCAGTAGTGGAACTCGTGCGCGCGGATGCGTGTGCCGCGCGGCCCGTAGAGCCCGTCGCGTTGGGAAGTAAGCTCCACGTACCCGAAATGGGACAGCCTTCCCCCGTTCTCGCTTGCGCCCTCAAGGGCGCCCGCAACAGGCCAGCGCCACCCCTCGCTATCGGCGATTTCGCGCAGCAGGTACAGAAACCCACCGCATTCGGCGACCGTCGGCATGCCGGATTCCACCGCGCGCCGCACCGCCTCGCGCATCGACACGTTCTCGGAGAGCTGCCGCGCATGGAGCTCCGGGTAGCCGCCCCCCAGATAGAGGGCGCTTGTCCCCCGGGGCAACTCGCTATCACACAGGGGGCTGAAAAAGGCCAGCTCGCAACCCAGGTCCTCGAGCGCACGCAGGTTCTCCTCGTAGTAGAACGAGAACGCCTCGCCACGCGCGACGGCGACGATGGGCCGCGCTCCCACGATCGGCTCCAACCGGTAAGGTTCCTCGCGAATATCGGGTGCCGTCGCCGCTATTTCAAGCAAGCGGTCGACGTCGACGCTCTTTTCCACCAGCTCGGCCATCTTGTCGATGCGCGCGGAGAGCTGCTCGACCTCGTCGGCGGTCACAAGCCCCAGATGCCGGCTTTCGAGCGAGAACGCCTCGTCGGCGGGGATATTCCCCAAAACCGCGACGCCCGTGTGCTTCTCGATCGCAGGCGCCGCGTAGGCGCAGGCAGCGGCGCTCGTCTTGTTCAGCACGACGCCGCGCACGTTCGCACAAGGCAGGAACTCGGCGATGCCGCGGATTACAGCGGCGAGCGATAAAGACGCCCCGCGCCCGTTCACCACTAAAACGACCGGCGTTTCCGTGTCGCGCGCAACCTGGTAGCTGCTCGCGTCGGCCACGCCGGGCGCCATGCCGTCGTAGAAGCCCATAACCCCCTCGAGCACCGCGACATCCGCGCCCGCGGCGCCGCGTGCGAGCAGGGCGCGCAGCGTCGGGGCGTCGGTGAAGAAGCCGTCTAAATTGCCCGAGCGCGCACCCACGACGCGGCGATGAAAGAGCGGGTCAATGTAGTCGGGGCCGCATTTGAAGGCCGCGCATGCAATGCCGCGGCGCGCGAGCGCGCGCAGGAGCGCGCACGTTACGACCGTCTTGCCGCTCCCGCTCGAGGGCGCAGCGACCATGAAGCGCGGGATGGACGTGCTCACCGGGCGCCGCCTTCCCCACCTGCGGCGCTGCAGTTAGCAAGCGAGACCACCTCAACGGATGGGTTCCCCTCGACAGAGAGGTCCTCCCCGACAGGCGACTCAGCAAGCGCGCCGACTTCGGCAAGCTCCTCGGCATCCGCGCCCGCACCACGCGCGCTGACGAGGAACACGGGGTTTTGCGCCTTCATAAGATGGTGCGAGCCTACAGCCTCGACACGGGCGGCCGACACCTGGCACGCCTCGAACCCCTTAAAGCGCGAACCCGAGAGGAGCGCGCACGCCTCGGTGAGCGTCTCAACGGTGACGCATGGCACGCACAGGCGAACCTGCGAGTTCTTCTCGAGCGCCGCCTCCACGATGGAGGGAAGCTCGCCCGCGCTCCCGCCGACGAACACGGCGTCGGGGACGGGCAGTTTCGCGAGCGCTTCGGGGGCGACACCGGGGACCGCATGCACGTTGCCGCACCCGAATGCATCCGCGTTCTCTCGGATGAGCAGCACGCCGGCCGCGTTGCGCTCGACCGCCCATACCGACCCCGCTCGCGCGACGAGCGCCGCCTCGATCGAAACGCTCCCCGTGCCGGCGCCGACATCCCACACGGTGTCGGTCGCGGTAAGGCGCAGCTTCGCGAGCGCGACGGCGCGCACCTCCTGCTTGGTCATGGGAACGTCGCCGCGGATGAAGAGCTCGTCGGGAATGCCCGAGGAAGCGTACGGCCAGCGGGAGCTCGCGGCGCGGAATGCGCCCGCAGAGTCCGCCGCGAAAGAAGCCGTCGCGGGCGCAGACGCGCCGGCCGGCGCCTCGGAGGCTGCGCTAGAGCCCGCAGGCGACCCGGCGCCGCCTGCGGGCTCGATAAGCATCACGTTCAAGTCGTCGAACGTCTGACCTGCGATTTCACTTGCGGTCGCGCAGGTGATGCGCTCGTCGGGGTACGACAGGCGCTCGGCCACCGTCACGCGCGCGTCCCCGAAGCCCGCCTGCACAAGCTCGCCCGAAAGCCGCGAGGGGTCTTCCCCGCCCGACGTGGCGAGGAAGAGCTCACCTGCGCGCTCGGCCTCGGCCACGATGTCGCACGCCACACCGTGAGCGCTCGCGAAGCGCCAATCCTGCCATGGACGCGCGAGGCGCGCGGCGAGATACGACGCTGAGCTTATGCCGGGAATGACGCGCACGTCCACCCGCGCGTCGCCGGAGAGCGCCTCCACCAGGCGGCGCGCGCCGCTGAACAGCCCCACATCGCCCGTCATCACGACCACGGCGCGCTGCCACGACGCCGCATCGGTGAGAGCGGCGACGATGTCCGCCGTCTTCACGAGCTCGCATCTCACCACGTCGGGCGGCACGTCGATGCTGACAAGCGCGCGATGAGCGCCGATGACCACGTCGGCGAGGTCGATCGCGTCGAGCGCCGCGCGCGAGAGCAAGTCGGGGTTTCCGGGCCCCGCCCCGATGATCGTTACCTTTCGCATGGAATCTCCCGATACCCGCGCGGCGTGACCATACGGCCGCCTACGCGCTTCGTGTCCGCGTTGCCGACGAACACGGTGGTGAACATGTCGGCGTCGAACTCCCCCAGCTCGGAGAGCCTGCACATGCCCGACTGCTGCCCCTCGCGCCCGATGTTGCGTACCCAGCCGCAGAGCGTGTCGGGGGCCTTCCATTCGAGCATAATCTTCGCCGCGCGCGAGAGCCTGTCGGCGCGCTTTCTGCTGCGCGGGTTGTACAAACAGATGCAGAAGTCGGCGCTCGCCACGGCGGCGAGCCTGCGCTCGATGACCTCCCACGGCGTGAGCAGGTCGGAGAGCGACACGACCGCGAAGTCGTGGGCAAGCGGGGCGCCGAGCACCGCCGACCCGCTCTGAGCCGCGGTGGCCCCGGCGATAACTTCCACGTCTACATCGGGGTAGTCCTCCGCAAGCTCCAGCACGGGGCTCGCCATGCCGTACACGCCCGCGTCACCGCTGCACACGAGCGTCACGGCTTCTCCGCTCTGCGCGCGCGAAAGCGCCAGGCGGCACCGTTCGACCTCGTGCATCATCGGCGTCGCGAGATGCGCCGCGTCGGGCACGGCGGCGAGCGCGAGCTCCACGTATTTCGTGTACCCCACAACGATGTCGGCCGCCTCGAGCGCGCGCCGAGCCGCAATCGTCATGCCGTCGGGGCCGCCCGGGCCGATCCCCACCACGAAGAGCTTTCCCATCACAGCTCCTTAAACGAAAGTTCGATAGTTACCTTGGAAAACGCGACGGTCACGCCGCCGTGAGCGAGCTTCGGGAAGATAAGTTTGCCCCCGTCCGCGAGCGCCGCGCGCTCGCACACGTTGTCGACCCCCACCGTCGCGCGCACGAAATCAGATGGCGAAACGCTGCCTTCGACCTGCGACAACTCCTCTACGGAATACGTCGCAAGCGGAATCTTGCGCGCGCGGCAGAAGGCGAGCAGACCCTCCTCGTGCGCCTTCACGTCGATCGTCGCCGCCTCGCGCACGGCCGAAGGCGAGATACCCGCCTGCCCGCACGCGAGAAGAAACGCCTCCCCGATCGCTTCGGCGCACGCACCGCGACGGCACCCTATGCCCGCAACGATGCAGGGCACGACAAGGCGAAGCGGCTCGGGGGCAGGCGCCTGCGCCCGCACGCCCGCCGGCTTCCCCGTCTCACCGGCGAGCACGACATCGCCCGTCGTCTCCGCTGCGCGAACGGACGCACCTGCATTCGCGCCAGCGAACGGTGACACGACGATATCGGCCCGAGCGCGGTCGGACGCAATGTCAACCCCCTCAGGCGGCTGTCCCGAAATCGGCATGTCGGAATAGAGCGCCACGCGCCCGCCCGAAAGCAGCCGCGCCGACACTCGCTTGATGGCCTCGGGATTCGAAACGGCGAGCCCCGCACAGCGCGCCCACGTATCCACCGCCCACACGCCGCGGACGTCGGTCGCCGTGGTGATGACGGGGATGGCCCCTGCCGCGCGTGCCACAGTTTGCGCAAGCTCGTTCGCACCGCCCAAATGCCCCGACAAAAGCGGGACGGCAAAGCGCCCCGCCTCGTCGATCACCACAACCGCGGAATCGCTTGCCTTCGAGGCGACATGCGGCGCGATCGCCCGCACGGCGATGCCCGCCGCGCCCACGAACAGAAGCGCGTCCGACGCTTCCCACGCGAGCGCCGTCCATGCGCACAGGTCGGCCTTCCCCTCGCCGAACCCGCGCGAAACGGAAACGTCCCAGCCAGGGTCATCTTCACCTGTCTGCGCGCAATCGGAAAGCGCGCGTGCGGTGCGCTCCGCCAACGCATATCCCCTCTCAGTGAACGCTATGCAGGAAACCCTCATCTAGCGCACCACCATCGTCGAGAAGTAGCTGCCCCGATCGGGCACATCGTCGACCGAGCGGTACACGCGCTCGCCCGGAAGCCCACAGTCCTCTACGAGCTCGGCACCGTCGAAGGCGCCCTCCTCGCGAAGGATGCACTTCGTGTCCGCAAGCGAGCGGCGCGCCTTCATGACCACCTTCGTCCCCGGCCAGCCGATTGCGCGGCGCACGTCGTCGTAGCCGCCGGGCACGATGTGCAGAGGCGACGACATCTCGGGCGTGAGGTCGCGCTCGAGCGCCGCGGCGACCGCGCAGAAGCTCGGCACGCCGGGAATGGCGCGCGCCTCGAACCCGCGGGCGCGCACGTCGGGCGCTATGCGCTGGAAGGTGGCGTAGATGCTCGGGTCCCCCAGGTTCAGCAGCGCGACGTCGCGGACCGCATCCAGGTGCGCGACAAGCTCGCGAACAAGCGAGGCATGCTCGGCCGCGCGGCGCTCGACGTCGCGCGTCATCGAGAATCGCACGGGGATCACCGTCTTGCCTGTAAGGTCGACGGCGCCGCGCACGATGTCGAGCGCGACCATGGCCCCGTCCGCCGTCTGCGGTGCGGCGATGACCGGACACGATTCGATTGTGCGGACGGCCTTGATCGTGAGCAGCTCGGGGTCGCCAGGCCCCGTGCCCACGCCGTACAGCACGCCTTTACTCATACGTCGCCCCCAATTCCCCGATAACTGCATCGGCGCCCGACGTGCGGAAAAGCTCGCGGCGCTCGGCGTCGAACACGACCGCGGCGATGTCGCATCCGCCCGCCGCGCGGCGGCGCAACCTGTCCTCGATTGCCACAGCGAGCGAGGCGCGCGCAGCGTCCCCCACGCCGGCGGCCTCGATTACCTCGAGCGCCGCCGTGGTCGTGACCGACGACATGATCTCGCGCACAGTCTTCGTGCCCGCGCCGGCCAAGGCCGCGTGGGCGGCCAGAATCTCCGCGCGGCAGTCGGCGGTACGCGAATGGGTGTCCATGATGCCGCCCGCGACCTTCACCAGCTTGCCGATGTGTCCCACAAGAAGGACATTGGTAAATCCCTCGCGAACGCAGCAATCAATCGCATCGCCCACGAAGTTGGAGATGAAGACCACCGGCGCACCGTTTAGGTGGAAATGCCCCGAGATGAACTGCGCGCCGTAGTTGCCGGGCGTGAGCACGACTCCGCGCCGCCCCATAGCCGCATGCTGCCGGATCTCGAGCTCGATGCTGTCGCGCAAGGCAGCGAGGCTGCGCGGCTCGACGATGCCCGTCGTGCCCAGGATGGAGATGCCGTCCTCTATCCCCAGGTGCGGGTTGAAGGTCTTTTCGGCAAGGGCAACACCCTCGGGTACCGAAATCGTCACAGCGATATTTCCAGAAAAGCCGTGCGCGGCGCACACCTCGCGCACCGCCGAAGTGATCATCGCGCGCGGCGTCGCGTTGATGGCGGCCGCCCCCACTGGCTGCTCGAGCCCGGGCAACGTCACGCGCCCCACGCCCACGCCGCCATCGACGGAAACTTCCGATTCGCGCGCGGGCACGCCCTTGCTGCCCGCAGCACCCGTGCCCGACCCCGCATGTTCCACGCGCGCGTACACGAGCACGCCGTCGGTCACATCGGCATCGTCGCCTGCGTCCTTTCGCACGGCGCACTGGGCGCGCCCCTCGCCGATACATGCGTCGACCACGTTCGCCTCGACGGGCAGCCCGCCGGGGGTGACGATCGACACGCGGCCGACGGGCTTTCGTGACAAGAGCATCTCGCAGGCCGCCTTCGCCGCGAGCGCGGCGCAGCTCCCCGTGGTGTAGCCGCAGCGCAGGCGGGTCGTCCCGGTATATATGTAGTGCTCGAAGGCCACGCTAGCTGCTCGCCTTCCGATACCCTGTGGCAAACGAAGGGTCGTAAAGCTTGCTGCGCTCGTAGGACTCCGCTTGCCCGCCGTTGTGCGCAAGCCCGCCGCGAGCTCCGAGCACGCGGCCCACCACCACGAGCGCCGTGCGGTCGATGCCCTCTCGCGCGCCCGCATCGGCGAGCGTGCCCACTGTGCAGCGCACCACGCGCTCCTCAGGCCAGGTCGCCTTGTACACGAGCGCCGCCGGCTCGTCGGAGCTGCGGCCCGCGGCCAAAAGCTCAGCGGAAAGCTCGGCGAGCATACCCGAGCTCAGGAAGATGACCATAGTCGAGCCGCTTTCCGCCATGGTGCGCATGCCCTCGCCCGCGGGCATAGGGGTGCGCCCGGAAAGCCGCGTGATCACGACCGACTGGCTGATTCCCGGCAGCGTGTATTCCTGGCGAAGCGCCGCCGCGGCACCGCAAAAGCTCGACACGCCGGGCACCACCTCGTAGTCCACGCCGCGCGCGTCGAGCGCGTCCATCTGCTCCTGGATGGCGCCGTACAGGCACGGGTCGCCCGTGTGCAGGCGCACCACTTCCTCGCCCCGTGCATCCGCCGCGCACATCACGTCGAGCACTTCCTCCAAGGTCATGTGCGCGCTGTCGTAGACAACGCAGGATTCCTTACACTCGGTGAGCAGCTCGGGGTTCACAAGGCTCCCCGCCCAAACGACCACGTCGGCCGCGCGCAGAAGACGCGCCCCGCGCAGCGTGATAAGGTCGGCGGCGCCCGAGCCCGCGCCAACGATATGAATCATCCGAGCCTTCCCTTCCCGTTTCTCATCGCAACCGTTTACGCCGCCATTCGCGCAGCGGGCAAAACACGGCGCCTGCGGCGGCAATCGACGCAAATACGCAGGCAGGAGGCGCAATGCAGCCCGCCCTGGCTTTGACACGTTCACAAGTGCCCACTATCATAGTAAAAGTTTCGGCAACGAGCATATGACAATCGGATAAAAGGAAATGACCGGCGCGGCGCCCGCACAGCCCGCGCTGGCTTGCGGAGGGAACCAGGTGGGAATCCTGGGCAAGGGACATTACTGTATAGGACGCGCGGGCGAACCGCCTCGCGCCCCAAGCCAGACTGCTTCGCCTTTTCCTCACGGCATCGCCGTGGCGTTAGCTCCTTGTGAACCCCGAGGGGTGCGCTTTTCTTTCGCTTGTGCCGACAAGCAACTGTCGCCGGGGGACCGGCAAACCGAGGAAAGGAAAAACCATGTCCGACCAGATGTCACGCCGCGGCTTCATGGGCGCCGCAGCAACCGGAGCCGTCGCGCTCGCCGGAGTCGCGCTCGCGGGCTGTTCCAACACCTCCGCGAGTTCCGAGAAATCGAGTAAAAAGGAGAAGGCCGTGAAGCCGGTCATCCTCGTCACGAGCTTCGGCACGAGCTACAACGACTCGCGCCACATCACCATCGGCGCCATCGAAGACGCTATCCGCGAGAAGTACTGGCAGGACTACGACATCCGCCGCGCCTTCACCGCGCAGATCATCATCGACAAGCTGAAGAAGCGCGACGGCATCACGATCGACAACATGACCGAGGCGCTCGACCGCTGCGTGGAAGACGGCGTGAAGGAAATCGTCGTGCAGCCGACGCATCTCATGGGTGGCCTGGAATACACCGACGTGAAAGACGAGCTCGACAAGTACGCCGACAAGTTCGACAAAATCTCGCTCGGCGACCCGCTGCTCACCTCCGACGATGACTACAAAAAGGTGGCCGCAGCCATTAAGGAGAACATGGCGTCCTTCGACGACGGCAAGACGGCGCTGTGCCTCATGGGCCACGGCACCGAAGCCGATTCCAACGCCGACTATGCCAAGATGCAGGAAGTGTTCAAGAACGAGGGCTTGACGCAGTTCTTCGTCGGCACCGTCGAGGCTGAACCGACCTGCGAGGATGTTATCGCCGCCGCGAGCGCCGCAGGCTACAAGAAAGCCGTGCTCGCGCCGTTCATGGTGGTCGCGGGCGACCACGCGAACAACGACATGGCAGACGAGACCGACCCCGACAGCTGGGCTGCGAAGTTCGTGGCCGCCGGCTTCGAAGTGACGTGCCTGCTCCAGGGTCTGGGACAGAACGTCGCGGTCGACGACATCTACGTCTCGCACGTGGACGACGCCATCGCCAAGCTGTAAACTCGCCGCGCACGGGGGCGCCGGTCGCGTCCCCGTGCAACGGGCATGCGCCTTCCCCGACCGACGGCGCATGCCCGTTGCATTCGCATCCCGCCCGCCCACCGCACGGCGCGGGCGGTAGAAGCGATTGAAAGGAACCCCTCCATGTTGAAGAAAACCCTCGTCTTCGCCCTGTCGGCGGCGCTTCTCGCGTTCTCGCTCGCCGGCTGCGTCGGAAATTCAAGCGACAGCGCAAAGGCAAGCAATACCGATTCCCAGGAAAAGACCGAGCAGGCGGCCGATGCGACCGAGGGCGCAAGCGCTGCCCCCATCACCGCCGACAAGGTGGCCGACGGCACCTATCCGATCACCGTAGATTCCAGCTCGAACATGTTCAGGATTGTGGACGCCCAGCTCATCGTGGAAAACGGCTCCATGCACTGCGTGATGACGCTTTCCGGCACGGGCTACGGCAAGCTCTTCATGGGCACGGGCGACGAGGCTGCCGCCGCGAGCGAGGCCGACTTCATCCCCTATGTGGAAAACGCGGAAGGCAAGTACACCTACGACGTGCCCGTTGATGCGCTCGGCGAGGACACCGCCTGTGCCGCGTGGAGTATTAGAAAAGAGCAGTGGTACGACCGCACGCTTGTGTTCGAATCCGCCGGCGTCGATCTGCGCGCCGACGCACTGAAGTAACGCTATGCGGTCGATTCTTCCCAAGGGGGAAAACAGGAAGCTCCACAGCATCGCGGCGCGCGCGATCGCCTGCGTTCTCGTCGCCCTGCTCGCGCTTTCCTTCGCGGGGTGCAGTGCGAGCCCGAACGCGACCGGTGGCACGGCGGGCTCTCAGGAATACACTGTGAGTGTCTCGCTTTCCGGTGGGTCAGGGCGAGCAAGCATCGCCTCACCCACCACAATTGTGAAGGATGGCGACACCTACACCGCGACCATCACCTGGTCGAGTTCGAACTACGACAAGATGACCGTCGACGGCGTGGACTACGCGCCCGTAAACGACGGCGGCAACTCCACGTTCGAGATACCCGTCACGCTCGACGAGGACATCGCCGTGTCGGCCGAGACCGTCGCCATGTCGACGCCGCACACCATCGAATACACGATCCACTTCGACTCATCCACCATGAAGGAGAAATCGGGCGACGATGCAAGCGGCGGCTCCCCTGCGGGAACGGCTTCAAGCGCCGCGGCCGACTTCCACAACGCCGATTTGGGCTGCGGCTGGGAGCCGACGGGGGCGCTTCAGCTTGAATACGCCAAGCACTTCACTGTCGACGAGTTCGAAGGCGGTCTGCGGCTTATCTGCGTTTCGAATGGGGAGCGTTTCCTCGTGGTGCCGCAAGATGCGAAGGTACCTGATGGGTTGAGCTCCGACATCGCGGTCATAAGGCGCCCCGCCGACAAGGTGTACCTCGTGTCGTCGGCGACGATGTGCCTGGTCGACGCGCTCGATGCGAACGACAATATCATCATGTCGGGCACGAAGGCCGACGATTGCTCGGTCGCAGGCTTCAAAAGCGCGCTCGAAAGTGGGGCGATCGCCTACGGCGGCAAGTACAGCGCGCCCGACTACGAGCGAATATCGGCCTCGGGCTGCACGCTCGCCATCGAGAACACCATGATCAACCACACGCCCGATGTGAAGGAAAAGCTGCAGAAGCTCGGGCTCGTCGTGCTCACCGAACAGTCGTCGAGCGAGCCCGAAGCACTCGGGCGCGTCGAGTGGATTAAGCTTTTCGGCGTCCTGTTCGACAAGGAAGACGAGGCCGCGCACCTGTTCAACGAGCAGAAGGCCCGCGTCGAGCAAACGTCGGGGCTCGCGTCGTCAGGTAAAACCGTGGCGTATTTCTACATTAACTCGAACGGGGCCGCCGTCACGCGGCGGGCGGGCGACTACGTGGCGCAGATGATCGAGCTTGCAGGCGGCAGCTACGCGCTCGATGACGCGCAGGCGTCGTCGACGTCAGGTTCGTCAGTAACGCTCGAAATGGAGCGCTTCTACGCGACGGCGAAGGATGCCGACATTATCGTCTACAACGGCACCATCGACGAGTCAGTTACCACCTTGAACGACTTCGTAGGCAAAAACGCGCTATTGTCGCAGTTCAAAGCCGTGAAGAACGGCAACGTCTGGGTCACAAGCGCCGACATGTACCAGCAGATGACTTCTACCGCCGACATTATCGACGAGCTGCACGGGGCGTTCACCGGCAATGACGCGAGCGACTTCCATTATCTGAGGAAGCTCGGTTAGCGCCATGAGAAGCCGGTTTTCCATGGCATACGACGAATCGGGGCGCGCCGCGCGGTGTCGCGTCGTGACGGCGCTGCTCGCTGTTGCCCTCATCGTGCTCGTCGGGGCCAACCTGTGCATCGGGAGCGTGCTCGTGCCCGCAGACCACATCCCCGGCATCCTTTCGGGCGGCGCGGCCAATTCCATGGAAAGCCAGGTCATCTGGGAGATTCGCCTGCCGCGCGTGCTTTCAGCCGTGCTTCTCGGCGGGGCACTTTCGCTTTCCGGGTTCCTGCTGCAGACGTTTTTCAACAACCCCATCGCCGACCCGTTCATCTTGGGCGTCTCCTCGGGCGCAAAGTTCGTTGTCGCGCTTACGATGATCGTGCTTCTAGGCGCGAACCAGGCCATGTCCTCGCCGGCCATGGTGGCCGCAGCGTTTCTGGGCTCGCTTATCACCATCGGCTTCGTGCTCCTCATCGCACGGCGCATAAGTTCCATGGCCATGCTCATCGTGGCGGGCGTCATGGTGGGATACATCTGCTCGGCGGCGACGAACTTCCTCATCGCCTTCGCCGACGACCAGTCCATCGTGAACCTGCACAACTGGTCTTTGGGTAGCTTCTCGGGTTCGAGCTGGGACGACGTTGCGGTCATCGCGGTCGTGGTGATCACCGTGAGCGCATGCGTATTCGCGATATCGAAGCCCCTTTCCGCCTTCCAGCTGGGAGAAGCCTACGCGAAAAGCGTCGGCGTGAACGTCGCACGCTTCCGCGTGGTGCTCGTCCTTCTAGCGAGCATGCTCTCCGCCTGCGTGACCGCGTTCGCTGGTCCGGTGTCGTTCGTAGGCATCGCGGTTCCGCATCTCGTGAAGTCGGCGCTAAAGTCGTCGAAACCCATCCGCGTGATTCCTGCGTGCTTCTTGGGAGGCGCCATCTTCTGCGCGGGCTGCGATTTGATCGCACGTACGCTGTTCTCTCCCGTCGAGCTTTCCATCAGCGCCGTCACCGCCATCTTCGGCGCGCCGGTGGTTATCGCGCTCATGTTGAAGAAGCGGGTGAGGTAGATGGGGGAATTCGTGCCGCGGCCCAAAAAGCTCGGAGGGAACATTCCATGCTTAGACAGTCCTGAGCTCGCACGAAAGCGCCAGAAGGCACTTTCGGCTCGTGCGGAACTGCGCGCGGAACGACTCCTCCGAGCGGAGTCGAACCTCGAAGCCCCGGTCGAAACGCAGGCTGACGGAGTTCCGCTTTTCCGCATAAGCGACCTGTCGGCGGGCTACGACAAGAAGGTCGTAGTCGGAGGCGTCGATCTGGAGGTTCGCGCGGGCGACGTTGTGGCGCTCATCGGGCCGAACGGCTCGGGCAAGTCGACCATCTTGAAAACCATCACACGCCATCTGGCACCGCTTGCCGGCGCGGTCGAGCTCGACGGGCGGGAGATTTCCCGATGGAAGACGGCGGAGTTCGCAAGGAACCTTGCCGTTATGCTGACAGATCGCCCCCGGACCGAGCTCCTCACCTGCCGCGATATCGTAGAGGCGGGAAGGCATCCCTACACCGGGCGAATGGGCACACTCTCGCCCGACGACCATAGTCGGGTCGACGAGGCCATGAAAACCGCACATGTGGAAGAGCTCGCCGAGCGCGACTTCATGCAGATAAGCGACGGGCAACGCCAGCGCGTCATGCTCGCACGCGCCATCGCGCAGGATCCGCGTGTGCTCGTGCTCGACGAGCCCACGTCGTATCTCGATATCCGCTACCAGATCGACCTGCTGCGAATACTTCGACACCTTGCGAAATCGCGGAATGTGGCTGTCATCATGTCCATCCACGAACTCGAGCTCGCGCAGAAAAGCGCCGACAAGGTGATTTGCGTGAAGGACGGCCGGGTCTTCCGCGCCGGCGTACCCGAGGACATATTCACGCGCGAGACGATTGGCGAGCTCTACGGCCTTCAGCATGGCACCTTCAACGAGCGCTTCGGCAGCGTGGAAATTGGGCGCCCGCACGGCGATGCGCACACGTTCGTCATCGCCGGCGCAGGTACGGGGTCGGCTGTGTTTCGCCAGCTCATCCGGCAGGGCAAGGCGTTCTACACGGGCGTTCTGCACGAAGGGGACATCGACTGCGAGCTCGCGCGCGACCTGGCGGCGGAATGCGTGGCCGAGCGCGCCTTCGAGCCGATCGGGGATAAAACCATAGCCCGCGCCAAAGAGCTCCTCGTCCACTGCGCGCGCCTTATCGTGTGCCCCGCCGCCTTCGGCACCATTAACGCCCGCAACGCAGAGCTCGTCGAGTTCGCACGCTCGCACGGTATCGAGGTCATGCGAGCGTGCGAAGGCGCATCGGAGGATTCCCAATTGGGGTGGAAAGGATAAACTGGACTTTCTTTTAAGGATCCTCAGGCTACAGCTCCTACGCCGGCGAGGTCTACAAGGCGCCGGAGAACCTCGTAAACAGGAATTTCCACGCCGACGAGCCCAACCTGCTGTGGCTCACCGACATCACCGAGTTCAGGCTCCCGGGCGGCGAGAAGGTCTACCTGAGCCCGGTCATCGACTGCTTCGGCGGGATGCTCGTCGCCTGGTCGATCGGGCTGGACCCCGACAAGCGCCTCGCGAACTCGAGCCTGCGCCTAATCCAAGCGAGATTCCAGACTCGACAGGCCATTGAGAGTCAGGTCGTTGGCGACCTCCGAGACGCGCTCGATAGGAACCGAGCCGTCAGACAGCGCCCATGTGCGATAGATTCCGATAATACCCGACAGCAAAAACGCCAGATAGTAGTCGAACATCTCGTCCTTGAGACCGTGGGGCAGCAGATCGCGCTCGGCAATCTCGTGCTCGAGCGGCGCGCGAAGACGAGCCATAAAATCATCGAGCGGAATGTTCTCGATCAGCTGACGATTGAGCACCAGGTTGTTGCACAGCGCCTCGTTAACGGTTTTAAAGAAGGTCGCCGCCGCGCCCAGGGCGCGCTCGTTGGTGTCACCGTCCATGGAAGCAAGCGTTTTCTCGACCGAGTCGACAATCATCTCCACCACATCGACGGCAATGGCATCGAGCAAGCCATCAACCGTACCAAAGTGCACGTAGAAGGTTTTACGGTCGACATTGGCCTCGCGCGCGATGGCACTCACCGTAATGTCTGCCAGCGGCTTTTCCATGAGCAAGCGCTCAAAAGCGGAAAGGATGGCATTGCGGCTGCGAACGATACGGCGATCAATACGCGGTTTACTGGTGGCCATGGGTGTGTCCCTTCGATATGCGAGCATTCATCAACAGATGAGAGATAATCTACGTAAGAGGATTATCCCCCATACAGCTCAAATATGCCCCGCATCATGAAGAACGCACGACTGCCCTACCGCGACTTAGGGTGCTTCTTCTTATTGAGCGCCGACAGAGATACGCGGATACCGTCGCCCGTCTGGCGCACATAGGCTTTATGAGCCGGCTTAGCGGTCCCAGAAGCCTTCTGAGCGTGCTTCCTGGGATCAACGGTAACAGCATTCGTGGGGTGCGGCTTAGTGGGCGCAGAGGGCGTCTGAGGCTCGCGGCCGAGCTTGCGCATCACGCGATCCCAGCGCGCATGGATGCTCTCGTTGTGGGCGCTCTTAAGGCCCAGCAGGGGCGCAGCCAAAATGGTCGGCGCGATAAACGTAATGAGACGCCACAGCAGATAGCCGGCGGTCGAAGCCGACCCAAAGAAATGACCCAAGAACAAAGCAAAGCCGCCCTCAGCGCCACCAGTTCCACCGGGCAAGGGAACCGCAGAGCTCAGCAGCTGGACAAAGGCGCTCGCGGCCATGACCGAGAAAAAGTCGACCTCGTGGTGGCCAAAGGCGAGCATCAGAAAATACGGCACCAGATAGAAAAACGCGAGCTGCAGCATGGTGATAAACACGGTGAGCAGCATGGAAGAAAAATGTCCGGCCGAAAGCTTGAACTTCTCGGAGAAGGAGTAGATCTCGCCATCGACAAACGAGCGCCATCCATCGATCTTAGTGGCCGAGACACCTATGCGCTCGAGCCAATTGATGATGCAATGGGCGACGCGCGTGACGGTCTTAGGCATGAGCGCGACGGCGAAGATGCCGAGCAGGATGCAGCAGTGACCGCCAAAACTAAAGACGCACAGCAGCGTCATGTCGCCATAGCGCTCGGCAAAAAACGGCATGCGAGCAAGCAATAGGATAGCGCCCCAGGCAACGAGGCCAAACTGATACACAATAAATCGGGTGAACTGCGTGGCACCCGCTTCGCCCACGTTTTGGCCCGCTTTGGTCAGGCGGTAGATCTGGGCAGGCGTAGAGCCCATCATCATGGGCGTCAGGTTGCCAAAGAAGATGCCACTCGCCTCGACCGAGATCAGGTCGCGAATGCCGACGGGTGAATTGGGGTCGAGCCAGACGGCGATCGCATAGGCCACAATGCCAAAGAACAGATACATAAACATGCAAAGACACGCGACAACGAGCCAGGGCGCCTGGACGCTCGACATAGCAGCCCAGAACTGCCCCATCTGCCCGGTTACCACCAGATAGACGATATAACCCACCAGCACAACGCCGATAAAGATTGCGCCGCGGCGTGCGCTCTTATTGTCATCGCCGCCCGAGGCCTCAACCTCGACCTGGGGCTTGGACGTATGCTGAGAGGACTCCGTCATGAGACTCCTTCTAACAGTCAAAATATCTTGGTTATTGTACCCGTAAGGGCCATAAGCAGAACGCAAAGCTCTTGTTCAAACGGGAATGACAGACAGTTGTTTGATAATAAAAAACCCGGCCTTCCGTGGAAAGACCGGGTATCAGATGCGTGGTAGCCCGTACCAGATTCGAACTGGTGATCTCCGCCTTGAGAGGGCGGCGTCCTAAACCGCTAGACGAACGGGCCACATGACATCTGCACTGCCGTGCTGCGAGGAAATATATTACGGGACAAAAAACATCAGCGCAAGAAGAAATTCCAAATTGCCGAAAAAATTGTCGGCAGGTTATGGAACGCGCAGGTCAACTGGTTAGCTAGTTCAAGTTGAGATGAGCCAGGAGGGCTTCGCGGTTGTTGGGGATGTTGTCCTCGATCACGGCGTCGAGGGCGGCGTTGAGAAGCTGTCCCAGCTCCGGCCCCGGCTTGACGCCGGCGCGGATCAGGTCGCCACCATTGATGGCAAGCATCTTGAGTGTATAGGGCTCCCCCGCCTGCAGCAGATCGTGGGCGAGCGTACGCATCTCCTCGATCGTCTCGACGTAATAGAAGCACGAGGGCGCCTTGCCGAGCGTGTCGGCACGCTTAAGGTCCATGAGCTCGTCCATCAGACGCGGCGTATCGACACCCTCGCCCGAAAGCGCGCGCATCATATTGAGCAGGCAGGAGCGCTCGGGGCGCAGCGGCTTGTCATGGTATTTGATCAGCAGGCACACATCGCGGACCAAATCGTGCGAGAGCGCCAGGCGATCCATGATGACACGCGCCTTCTTGGCGCCGAGCTCGGGATGACCGTAGAAGTGGCCGCTGCCGTCGTGATCGACCGTAAAGCACTCGGGTTTGGAAACGTCGTGCAAAAACGCCGCCCACATAAGGCTCGACGAGGGCGCGACGCCGTCGCACAGCGCCAGCTCCCCTGCCACCGTCAGCACGCGGGCGATATGCTCGTAGACGTTAAACGCATGATAGACGCTGCGTTGATCAAACCCGCGAGCGGACGCGAGCTCGGGCACGGCGGCGCAAACAAGCTCGGGGTAGCGCAGCATCGCGTCTCCCCCATGGCCGGTCGAAAGAATGCCCTCGAGCTCAATGCCCACGCGCTCGCGCGCCACAGCATCGAGCAGCGGCGCGCACTCGGCAAGCGCCTGTTTAGTCTTAGGCTCGATCATAAAATCCAGACGGCAGGCAAAACGCACCGCGCGCAGCATGCGAAGCGCGTCCTCGTTAAAACGACGCTTGGGATCTCCAACGGCGCGGATGAGCTTGCGGTCTAGGTCGCCCTGACCATCGTAGCGGTCGACAAGACCACGCTCGGGATGCCACGCCATGGCATTGACGGTAAAGTCGCGGCGCGCCAGATCATCCTCAAGCGAAGCGGCGCGCTCCACACTCTGAGGATGACGACCGTCGGTATAGAAGCCGTCCAGGCGATAGGTGGTGACCTCAATGCGCTCGCCATCGCAAATAGCCGTAATGCCGCCAAATTTAATGCCCGACTCAACTACGGCAATACCGGCGGCCTCGAGTGCCGCCTTGGACTCCTGCCACAGGCCGCTGCAGCACATGTCAACATCGTGGCTGGGGCGTCCCATCAGGGCATCACGTACCCAACCGCCCACGTACCAAGCCTCAAGACCTGCTGCCCCAAGCGCACGCAGGACACGGATAGAGGCATCGGTCGGCTGCGTACCGTTGAGCGAAACATTGCACATGCCTATGGCCTCCTGCGACTATCAAATTGGCTATCGATTGCGTCTGCAAGAAGTCTAGCAAGAAACAGCCTCCACTGCACACGCAAGTCCGATAAACAAAAACGCATCCGTCCTGGTCTAAGACGGATGCGAAATAATTGAACTATTCAGGCAAGGTGCCGGAACTAGCAAACCTGACGGATTGCAATACCCTTCTGATACTCATCGACCTTGGCAAAATCGCCCAGACCCGGGCACTCGACCACGTTGGCGCCGGTGGCCATCGAGAGGCGCAGGGCATCCTCGACGCGCTCGGGGGCGTCGTGCCACACGGAAAGGAAGGCGGCCAGCGAGGAGTCGCCCGCGCAGACGGTCGACAGCAGCTTGACGTCGAAGGTGCGGTTGGCAAACCAGATGTGCTCGCCGTTGGAGAAGTACGCGCCGTCGCCGCCGAGCGTCAGCAGTACATTCTTAGCGCCCTTGGCGTGCAGCTCGGCCATGGCGCCCTTGACGGACTCGTCGTCGCCACCGCTCACCTTAATGCCAAAGATGTCGAGCAGCTCGTCGTCGTTAGGCTTAATGAGCAACGGCTCCATAGCAATGAGGTCGGCCAGCTGATGGCTCGAGATATCGAGCACGAACTCGGCGCCCTTCGCCTTCACGCGACGCAGGACCTCTGCCAGGAAGCTCTCGGAGGTGTTGGGGGGCAGCGAGCCGCTGATAACCAGGCAGGTCATGTCATCGAGCGAATCGATAAGCTCAAACATCTCCTGCTCGTTGGCTTCGTTGATGGCGGCACCGGCGTTGACCATGTTGTACTCGGTGTCGGGACCGGCGTTGAGGAACACGTTAACACGCGTGATGCCGTCAGTCCACACGGGCTTGACGGGCACGCCCAGGGCCTCGGCGCCCTTAACGATATACTCACCCGAGAAGCCGGCGAAGAAGCCCAGGATCGTGGTGTCGACGCCGTAGTGGTCGAGCGTAAACGAAACGTTGAGACCCTTGCCGTTGGGGGTGTAGACAGCGTTACGGGTGCGGGTAACGGTGTTGGCGGACAAGCCATCGCAGGAGATGTTGTAGTCAATAGCGGGATTTGCAGTAAGCGTGTAAATCATGAATGTTCCTTTCACGAAGCAACGTGTTAATGAAAGTATATTCCACGCTTCGGCAAAAGGCTACAACAACTCGGTGAACGGTGTGGAACGCGTGAAGCGCGGCTCCGAGGTTCGAGTGGGACAAAAAACGGCGCCCCGGTCGAAACCGGGACGCCGTATGCGCACGAGTTTGTCGTGTTTCGCTTACTTGCGATCGAGCTTGCGAACGGCAACGCGCTTGCTGTACTCGTCGACGTGACCAAAGTCGCCGATGCCGACGGACTCAGCAACGTTGGCGCCGGTGGCCATAGCGAGCTTCATGGCCTCCTCGACGTTGTCGCGATCCCTGTACCACTTGTGCAGGAACGCAGCGAGGGTGCAGTCGCCGGCGCAGACGGAAGAGACAAGCTTGATGTTGAACTCACGCTTGGCATACCAGATGTCCTCGCCGTTGGAGAAGTAAGCGTCACCGCGGCTACCACGGGTGAGCAGCACGTTCTGGACGCCGGCCTCGTGAGCCAGCTTCATGGCAACGCGGACCTCGTCGTCGGTGTCGACCGGCACGCCGAAGATAGCCTTCATCTCGTGATGGTTCGGCTTAATGAGCAGCGGCTTCTTGTGAGCGAGCTCCTTGAGCTTGTCGGAGGACAGGTCCAGGACGACGTCGGCGCCACGGGCCTGAGCGTGCTCCATGACCTGAGCCAGGAAGTCGGGCGTAGCTTTGGGAGGCACGGAACCGGAGACGATCAGGCACTCAAGGTCGCCCGCGGTGTCCAGGATGTTGTAGAGCTCCTCCTGATGCTGCGGCGTGATCGGAGCACCGGGGTTCAGGATGCCGTACTCGTGCTGGCCATCGTTGACGTAGGTGTTGATGCGCGTGATACCGTCGGTCCAGACCGGGCGGCAGAGGCAACCCAGGTTCATGACCTCCTCGACGATGAACTTGCCCGTGAAGCCGGCGAAGAAACCGAGCGCGACGGTGTCGACGCCCATCTTCTTAAAGGCGAAGGACACGTCGAGGCCCTTGCCGTTAGCCGTGTAGCTGGCCGAGCCGGTGCGGACGTTCTCGTCGGGCTCGAGCGGAGAGCTCGAAACCGTCATGTCGACAGCCGGGTTAGCGGTTAGCGTGTAGAACATTTACAGTACCCCCTGTATATGTGAGGGCCGCGTGGCCGGCCCATTCCAACCACGCGGTTACCTCTGATACCAAATTAGCGAGCTGCGGACTCGAGCAGTGCCTTGACCTCGGCAGCGGTGTTGCAGGCGAGCGCCTTCTCGGCGAGCTCGTCGCACTCGGCCTTGGTCCACTGGCTGATGGTCTTGCGGGCGCGCAGGATGGACGGAGCGCTCATCGAGAACTCCTCCAGGCCCCAGCTGATCAGCAGCGGCTCGAGCAACGGATCGGCAGCGGCCTCGCCGCACATACCGACCATGATGCCGGCCTTCACGCCGCTCTCGATGATGTTCTTGAGCGAGCGGAGCACGGCGGGATAGTAAACCTGGTACAGGTTGGAGATGGTGTCGTTGCCACGGTCGGCGCACATGGTGTAGCCGATCAGGTCGTTGGTGCCGATGGAGAAGAAGTCGGCGACCTCGGCCAGGCGGTCAGCGAGCAGCGAGGCGGCAGGCGTCTCGACCATGATGCCAACCTCGATGTTCTCGTTGAACTTGCGACCCTCTTCGGTCAGCTCGGCCTTGCACTGCTCGACGAGCTCCTTGACAGCCAAGACTTCCTCGACGCAGGTGACGAGCGGGATCATGATCTTGACGTCACCGAAGGCGCTGGCGCGCAGCAGGGCGCGGAGCTGGACCTTGTACTGGTCGGGGTTGGCCAGGCAGTAACGCACGGCGCGGAAGCCCATGAAGGGGTTCTCTTCCTTGACCATGTGCAGGTACGGAATCTCCTTGTCGCCACCCACATCGAGCGTGCGGATGATGACCGGAGCGCCCTTGAGCGCGCTGGCGACCTTACGGTAGGCGTTGAACTGCTCCTCCTCGGAAGGAAGCTCAGCAGAGTCCATGAACAGGAACTCGGAACGGAACAGGCCGATAGCCTCGGCGTCGTGATCGAGCGCGTTGGGCACGTCATCGGGGTTGCCGATGTTGCAGGCAATGATCTTCTTGATGCCGTCGGCAGTCACGGACGGCTTGCCGCGGAAGGCCTCGAGAGCCGCCTTCTCGACAGCGAAAGCCTCGGCCTTGGCAGTGTAAGCGGCGAGCGTCTCCTCATCGGGATCGGCCTCGACGATACCCTTGCCACCGTCGACGACAACGGTCATGCCGTTGCGCAGTGCGGTGCAGCTGTTGGAAACCGAAAGGACAGCCGGAATCTCGAGGGCGCGCGCAATGATCGCGGAATGCGACGTGCGGCCACCGGTCTCGGTGACGATACCGGCAACATGGGCCTTATCGATCGTGGCGGTCATGGACGGCGTGAGGTCGTGCACGACAACGACGGTATTCTCGGGCAGGACGGAGAGGTCGACGACCTCCTTGCCCAGCAGCTCGGCCAGAATACCGGTGCGGATGTCGGCGATGTCGGCCGCGCGCAGACGGAACATCTCGTCGTCCATGGACAGGAACATGTTCTCGAACATGGTCGAGGTGTCCATGAGCGCCTGCTCGGCGCAGGTACCGCCGTCAATGGCGGCGTTGATGGCGTCGGTCATGCCCGGGTCCTGAGCCAGGACAATGTGTCCACTCATGATCTCGGCCTCGGCCTCGCCCACCGTCTCCTTCATGTGGTCGGCCTGAGCCTGGGTCTTCTCGCAGAAGACCGAAAGAGCGGTCTGATAGCGCTCCTTCTCTGCTGCCGAATCAGCAACCTCGTGCGGCTCAAACGTCAAGTCGGGATCGACGGCGACCATGACGGTGCCGATACCGATGCCCTCGGAAGCGTTGACTCCCTGATACATTCCCATTCCTCTCTCCGTGTCATGTGATAAAGCGTTTTGCCATATCCATGACAAAAGAGCGCAGCTACCTTACAACAGGTCACTGCGCCCCCAAATATGAACTTAGTTGTTCAACATGCGACCCGTTTGAGTTCTACTCGCCAAGACCGCTCTTGATGAGCTCGATGGCAGCAGCCAGAGCCTCGGCCTCGTCAGCGCCGTCGCACTTTACCTCGACCTCGGTACCGCAGGGGATACCAGCAGCCATGAGAGCCATCGGGGACTTGCCGTTGACCTCCTTCTCGGGGGTGACGACCGTCACGTCACAGGCGTACTTGCCCATGGTGGAGGCGAACAGACCAGCCGGACGCATGTGCAGACCCTGAGGATTAACGAGGGTAGCCTTCTCAGAAACCATAATTGACTCCTTTTTGTGTTTAACCCCTGTCATGCATGTGGCAGGAGTCAGATTCACGACGTTGTTTATATTAACTCACATCAAACGGTTTTTCATTGTGTTTCAGACGAATTATTGGACAGATGTGTTTGTCGTCCGCTTGCTCGCCGGGCGGGGCGATTAAGTTTGCTGCTCTACAGTCCTGCGCAAGACGGAAAGCACATTAAGTGCTTTCCTTTGCGTGCGGAACTCGCGACAAACTTAATCGCCCCGCCCGGCGAGCAAGCTGCGGGAACATGCTTCCGTCCAAGAAATATCGTGCAAAAGGAATTCTGGCTGAATTATTGTTCGCGTGGGTGATTCAGTCGATGAGGGCTATTTATGCCCTGTTGGGGACTAAGGAGTGTCCCGGGGTGCCGGCAGGAAAGGAACATCCCTGAGTGCCGGGTGGTATGAAAAAAGGCGAGGACCCGTAGGGAGTCCTCGCCTTTGTTACAGGGGGCGATGTTATTCGCGTACTGTGGGATTAGACCAGGCGGGCGTTGATCGTCTTGGCGATCTCGGCGGCGTCGGTGGAACCCTTGACGGTGCCACGGAAGTCCTCGTCCATGAGCGCCTCGGCAACCTTGGACAGGATCTTGAGGTGCGTGGTGCCAGCCTGTGCACCAGGGATGAGCAGAGCGATGGCCACGTTGACAGGAGCGCCGTCCATGGTATCCCAACCGGTCACGCCGGACTCGTCCTTAACGACGATGACGGCAGCCTCGGTAATGGCGTCGGACTTGGCATGCGGGATGGCGAAGCCCTCCATCATGCCCGTGGTGCCCTCGGCCTCGCGGGCCAGGAAGGCGTTCATCACGGCGTCGGCGTCGCTGGCGATACCGGCCTTGACAGCCTGGTTGGAAACGAAGCTCAGAGCCTCGTCACGAGAAGCGAAGTCCTCGGCGACAAAGACATTCTCAACCTTCACGAAGTCGGCAGCCTCGGCCTTAGGGGCCTCAACGGCAGCGGCCTTGAAAGCCTCAACCGGCTTGGCTACAGGAGCGGCCTTCTGATTCTTCTCGAAGTCGTACTTCTTGAAGGCCACGAACAGGATGCCACCGACAACAGCACCGATGAGGATTGCGAGGACCCAAAGCGGACCGTTCTCGACAACGGGCAGGACCAGGAAGCCACCGTGAGGCGCCGGATCGTGAACGTTGAACATAATGGTCAGGATCGAAGCGATAGAGGAACCGAGCATCATGATGGGCATGACCGGCCAGATGTTCTTGGTCATGAACGGAATGGCGCCCTCGGTGATGTGGGTGCAACCAAGAATGAGGTTGACGATACCGGCGTCGTGATCCTCCTGGCTGAAGTACTTCTTGCCGACAACGACGGCGAAGGTGGTGATCAGCGGCGGAACGATGCAAGCTGCGGAGACGGCAGCCATGAAGTTGGTGCCGAAATTGTAGGTATCGGTGCCAACGCCGGCAGCCAGTGCCTCGGTGAGCATGGCGGTACCGGTGACGTAAGCAGCCTTGTTGACCGGGCCACCCATGTCAAAGGCGCACATGCAGCCGATGGCAAGACCCAGGACAACGGCGCCAGAGGCGGACAGGCCCTTGAGGAAGTCCATCATGGCGGTGTTGATGGCAGCCATGGGGCCGGAGATGCCGAGCATGACCAGACCGACGATGGCGGTCGAGAACAGCGGGTACAGGAAGATAGCCTTGAGGCCGTCCAGGTTCTTGGGCAGACCGGCAAAGACCTTCTCGAGCAGCAGGATGACATAGCCAGCGAGGAAGCCGCCGACGATGCCGCCCAGGAAGCCGAAGCCCACGCCGGCGCCACCGGCGTCGATCATGCCGGTCTCGGCGTTAACAGGCAGGCCCTGAATGGCGATCATACCGGCAACAAAACCAGGGACGAGCGCCGGGCGCTTACCGATGGACTCGGCGATGTAGGCGGAAAGCACCGGAACCATGAGGTTCATGGCGATGCCGCCGATGATCTTGAGCATGGCGGCGAAGCTGTTGTAGTCAGCAGCCGTCGAATCGAAGGATGTGATGCCCCACAGGAACGAGACGGCGGTCAGGACACCACCGGCAACGACGAAGACCAGCATATGGCTGACGCCGTTCATAAGGTGCTTGTAGATGACGTGACCGATGGACTCCTTCTCCTCGGCCTCGTCCTCGACATCGGCAGCGGCTGCAACCGTGTTGTCGCCCTTGGCGGCGAGCGCGCGGTCAATCAGCTTACCGGCGGCCTCAACGGACAGGGCCTTGGAAACACCAACGGAAACCATGGGCTTGCCGGCGAAACGCTCAGCCTGGACATCCTTATCGGCTGCGACGACGACGGCCTTGGCACCGGTGATCTCGCTCTTGGTGAGCTCGTTCTCGACACCGACCTGGCCATGGGTCTCGACCTTAATAGTCAGACCTCGCTCGGCAGCTGCCTTCTCCAGTGCCTCCTTCGCCATGAAGGTGTGCGCAATGCCGGTCGGGCAACCGGTGGCGGCGATGATGTCAAACTTAGCCATGTGTCCCTCCTTTTTAAGTTTTGCGCCCGCAGGCGCTCCCCTACACGCGCGTCCTTGCGCGCTTTTCCACAACTGAAAGATACCAACCTACCGTCCGCGTGAGAAGAGACAAGGTGCAAATCTCCGGTGAAAGGTTCTTTCATAACCGTAAACGGTAGGTGAAAGTTTACCATCAACACTTGAAACGGCAAGGTGTATCTTGTAATTGCAAATCCCCCTATACTATGACATTACAAACGAGTCCAATTTTCATGCCAACCAGGAGCCATCCATGACCGATAGTAGCAAGAGCGCACTTTCCCTCATTAGCACCCATCAGGGATACAGCGAGTCCGAGCAGCGCATTGTCGACTATATATTGGAGCACCAGTCCGAGGCGCCACGCCTCACGGCGGCTCAGCTCTCGCGCGCCGCCGCCACGTCCGAGGCGACCGTTTCGCGCTTCTGCCGCAAGCTTGGCTTTGGCAGCTTCCGCAGCTTTCAGTTTTCGTTAGCGAGGGATTTGGAAAGCCAGCGCAACGAGGGCCTGACTGACGAGGTCTCACTCGACAATATGGAGCAGAGCCTCAAGAACATCCTGGCTGCCAAGGTGAGCGAGCTTAATGCGACCATCGACGGGATCGACCACGATACGCTGGCGGCTGTTGTGGATGCCCTTAAACATGCAGGGGTTATTGAGTTTGCGGCTGTAGGCAATACGAACGCGGTCGCGCTCGATGCGACTTTTAAGTTTTCGCAGCTGGGCCTGCGTTGCATGGCGAGCACCATTAGCGAGACATCAATCGGCTTTGCGCTCACGTTGCGCCCGGGTGACGTCATCGTGCTCATCTCAAACTCCGGCAAGTCGCGCCGACTGAATCGCATGGCAAAAGCGGCTCGCGACTGCGGTGCCACAGTAGTCGTCATCAGCAGCGACAGCAAATCCCCGCTCGCACGCCTGGCAGACTATACTTTTAATACCGTCAACCACGAGGCGTTGCTGACGACGGGCGACTTTGCGTTCTCCAAGATCAGCGCCACGATGATCATCGAAGTTATCTACAACTTCCTGCTGCCCGAGATTGAAGACGCTCGCGAACATATCAGCTACTACGAGGAGCTCATCCAGCCGGACAAGGTCGTTGAGTAAAACGCGTAGTGGGACAAAAATTTCAGTCTATTTTGTCCCACCAACACCGCTGATACAACTTAGCCTCGAGCTTCTTCGAGCATCTGCTTTGCGTGGGCCAAGCTTGCCTCGGACTGATCGCCGCTCAGCATTCGGGCGATCTCTGCGGTACGGGCGTCTCCCGTCACCTCGTCCAGATGCGTCTGGGGAACATCGCCGGGTTCCTTGCTCACCACGTAGTGCTTATCGGCCATAACGGCGACCTGCGCCAGGTGCGTAACGACTATCACCTGATGCGTCGCGGCAAGATCGGCCAGCACACCAGCAAGAGCACGAGCCGTGGAGCCGCCGACACCGGCATCGACCTCGTCAAACACCAGCGTATCGACACCGTCCGCATTACCCAAGACCACCTTGCTCGCCAGCATAACGCGGCTGAGCTCGCCGCCCGACGCAATGCGGCGCAGGGGTCGCGGCGTCAAGCCAGCACCGCTGCGATACAAAAGCTCGTAGCTCGAAGGACCCGCCGGCGTCCACTCGGCGCGCGGAAGATCACGCGACTCCCAAACGAGCTCGGCGCCGCCCATCTCCAAGCGTGCCATCTGACGACCAACCTCGTGGCAGAAGCGCGGGGCCGCCGTATTGCGAGCGCGCTTAAGCGCCTTGGCGGCAGCGAACAGCTCGCGCTCGGCGCTCCCGAGTGCCTCACGCGCCTTTTTGATCTGCTCATCGCCATCATCGACCAGGGACAGCAGCTCTTGCGAGCGATCGCGCATGGCAAAAACATCGTCCATGGTGGGACCCCACTGACGCAACAGGCCCTTGAGGTCGGAATACCGCTCACGCATGCGAGCGAGCTCGCGCGGGTCGAAGGCGACGCCATCGCGATAGGCACGAAGCTCGTTCGCGCTATCCTCAAGGGAGATGCAGGCATCCGTAAGCGCATCGGCAATGTCGCCCAGTTTGCGATCGACGGTAGCCATACGGGAAAGCTCTGCCACGGCGCTGTTCACGGCATCGAGCGCTCCACCTTCGGCGGCAAGCGATGCATGGGCATCGTTAGCTGTGGCAACCAGTACCTCGGCATGCTCGGAGCGCGGCAGCAGCTCCTCGAGCTCCTCATACTCACCCGGCTTGGGGTCGACCTCGGCGATACGCTCCAGGGCGAAGCGCGCCTCCTCGACGCGACTCCCCTGCGCACGTGAGGCTTCCTCCACACGGCGAAGCTCCTTGGCGGCGTCACGCGAAGCCTTGAAGCAGGCACGGTAACGGTCGAGCGCCTCGAGCGCAGAGCGACCAGCCCAGGCATCGACCATGGCAACGTGATGCGCCGGATCGAGGAGGCGCTGGTGCTCGTGCTGACCGCAAAGATCCATCATCACGCCGACGCGCTCCGAAAGCTCACGCACGCTGGCGATGCGGCCGTCAATTTTTACGCGGCTGCGGCCCTCGGCAGAAAGGCTACGCTGTACGGTGAACCCCTCCGTGTCGTGCGGACCGTCGAACAGGCGTGCCTCGACGCTCGCCAGCGCCTCGCCCTCGCGCACCGTCGACGAATCCGCGCGCTCGCCCAAAATAAGCTTGAGGGCCGAGAGCAGCGCGGTCTTGCCGGCGCCGGTCTCGCCGGTCAAAACCGTTAGGCCCGCACTCGGAACCAACGTCGCCTCGCGAATGAGCGCGATGTTGGAAACCTGCAGCTCATCGATCATGGCGCACTCCATAGAACACGCGGCTCACCGAGTTATAGAAGCTCTCGGGACCGTAATCGAGCAGCAGCACGTCGCCGGGACCACGGCGCACGGCCACGCTCTCGACCGTGCCATCGCAGGTAATAAACTGTCCGTCGATGGCAATCGCCGGCACGCTCGGGCGATCATCGGACATAAAGATCTCGACGACATCACTCGGCGAGGTCAAAAAAGCGCGAGCCTGAATGGTATGGGGGGCGATGGGCACACAGACCATACCCGTGTAATCGGGGCTGACAATGGGACCGCCGGCGGAAAGCGCGTAGCCGGTGGAGCCGGTCGCCGTCGAAACGACGACACCGTCGCCGCGAAGGCGGTCGATATGATGGCCGGACACCGTGATGTCAAACTCAACCATATCGGACAGGGGGCCGCGCGTAAGTGCCATATCGTTGAGGGCAAACGTGCGCACGACATCCTTCGTGCCGTCTTCGCGCACGGACACGATATCCGCGGCGATGGTGGCGCGGCGGCTCACGTGCAGCTCGCCGGACAGGGCGTCGCTCACGACCTGCAGAATGTCGCGCTCCTCGGGGCTCGCAGCAGTTAAAAAACCCAGGTGACCATAGGAAAGGCCAAGGATAGGAATCTCGCGATGGTTGAGGATGCGGGCAGCGCGCAGCAGCGTACCGTCGCCGCCGAGCGTAATGACCAGATCGGAGCCGTCAATATCAGGCGTGCTTTGAATCTTCGATCGCTGGTCGGCAGCCCATGCGACCTCATAGCCCTGGCGCGTCAGCCAAAGCTCGAGCATCAGGCCGCTCTCGACCGCCTCTTGCTTGTAGTAATTGGGAACCAGAAAGACCTTCATAGCGTTGCAGCTTTCTCGCTCAAAACCGATACCTGGGATTGCAGCTCATCGTCGGCGCACTCCCCGGGGACAAACCTTGTGCCGTACAAGAAAAACTCAACGTTGCCCTTAGCGCCATGGATGGGCGACACGCACACGTCAAGCGGGAACAGGCCCTTGACGGCAAAAAGCTCAATCGCCGCCACGAGCGTATCGCGGCGGACGGCGGGGTCGGTCACGATACCGCCCTCGCCCACCAGCGCAGCCGGCGCCTCAAACTGGGGCTTTACGAGCGTGCAGAACGAACCCGAAGGCTTCAGGCACGCCAGCACGGCGTCGATTATATTCGTGATGCTGGTAAACGAGACATCGCACACAGCCAGGTCGATGGCGCCGGCATAACCAAGCTCAGGCAGCTGCGTCACGTTTGTGCGCTCATGCAGCGTCACGCGATCGTCCTGACGCAGCGACCAATCAAACTGGGCACGGCCCACGTCCACCGAGACAACGGTCGCAGCTCCGCGCTTGAGCAGGCAATCGGTAAAGCCGCCGGTAGAGCAGCCAACATCCAGACAGGCAAGGCCCGTCGGATTGATACCAAACGCATCAAGCGCGCCTTCAAGCTTAAGACCGCCGCGGCCAACATAGGGAATGCGCCCCTTCACGTGCAGCGGCAGGCCCGGGATCACCTTAAGGCCCGGCGAAGTCAAACGCTCACCGCCACTCGAGACCAAGCCGGCCATAAGAGTGCGAAGGGCATCCGCGCGATCGGCGCAGATGCCCTTTGAAATCAGTTCGTCATCAAGACGCACGCGTTTCATGAATGCCATCAACCATTCGTATCCGGAGATGCGGCCTAGCTATCCTAGGATTCGTTTGCCGCATCCTCATCGTATTCCTGCTCGAGCTTGTCGGCCTCACGCGGCGTCAGCTCAAACTTATCGACCATGTCGACCGCGCGGGAGCCCAGCTCAATCGCTTCGTCAAACAGATCGAGTGAACGCTCCAAGGACGTATCCTTGGAGCGAACGGTAGCGATGATCTGGTCCAGACGGTCCGAAATCTCGTCAAAGTTGCGGACAGAACCCTCTGGCATGGCTACTCCTCGACGGAGTCGGCCTCGACGGCCTCAGCAGCGTCCACATCCTCGGCAAGTACACCGGCGGTAGCCTGAGCGGCAGCGACCTTGGCGGCAGCCTCAGCAGCCTGGGCCTCCTCGCGAGCGCGATCCTCGGCCAGCAGTTCCTGGTACAGGTCCTCGCCCGGCAACTCCTCGCTGCGCGCGATCTTGCCCAGCACGCCGTTGACGAACGACGCGGACTGGTCGGTGCCATAGGCCTTGGCAAGTTCGACGGCCTCGTTGATCACGATAGCGTCCGAGACCTCTTCGTCGGTGAGGAAGCGCATCTCGTAGACGGCGATACGCAGCAGATTGCGGTCGGCGCCGGGCATGCGCATAAGATCCCAGTTCTTGGCAACGGAGCGCAGAGCGCAGTCGATGCGATCGATATGCTCGTAGGCACCGCGGCACAACTCCAGTGCATAGGGGTCGAGGGGACCCTTCGAGATCAGGAAATCGCCCTCGAGGACGCGCTCGAGCGGGCTGTCCGTGGCCTCGGCCTGGAACAGCAGCTGCAGCGCCTGACTGCGGGCAAGCGTGCGCCCGCGATAAACCTTAAGGCTCAAAGGTTACTCCTTGGGGAAAACGAGGCCGTCGATACAAACGTCAACGCGCTCGACCTCGACACCCACCTGGGCATCGATGGCGGCGACTACAGCGGCGCGAACGGCCTCGGCGAGTTTCTTGAACGGATAGCCAAAGAACACCACAACGCGCACGGTGAGTGCGAGCTTGTCGCCGACGACCTCGGCCTCGACCGCCGGCTCGGAAGCCGGGGCCTTGGACGAGAGCATCATGGAGACAAGGTTGGTGGCAAGGTCCTTGACGCCAACGGAGGCGATGCCCTCGACATCGGACACGGCGCGCGAGACGATGGCGGTCAGAACATCGGGCGAAATGCCGATGCCGTCAATCTTGATTTCCTGGGGCATGAGTCCTCCTAGAAGAGTTGGTTGCTAGACGCGGGAGACGAACTTGCCGTCGCGGGTGTCAACCTTGATGACCTCGCCCTCGTTGAGGTACATGGGGACCTGGATGACAGCGCCGGTGTCGATCGTGGCCGGCTTGGTGGAACCCTGGACGGTGTCGCCCTTAAAGCCCGGGTCGGTCTGGACGATGGTGGTCTCGATGAACATCGGCGGAGTCACGCCCATGAGCTCATCGTCGGCGAAGAGCAGCTGGCAGATGTCGTTCTCGCGCAGCCACTTGGAGTTCTCGCCCACCATGTCCTCGGGAACGGGAACCTGCTCATAGGACTCATTGTCCATGAAGATGTAGTCGGTGCCATCGTTGTAGAGGTACTGGAACTCACGGGTGGTGAGCATGACGCTCTCGAACTTGGTGCCGGCGTTGCAGGTGTTCTCGACGACGCGGCCGCTCTTGATGTCGCGGGTCTTGTAGCGCACAAACGCGCCGCCCTTGCCCGGCTTGACATGCTGGAACTCGACGATGGTGTAGACCTTGTCCTTGATGCGGAGACCGAGGCCGTTCTTGAAGTCGGCGGTAGAAATGGTAGGCATAGTGACCTTTCTTGTTATGGGCAGAACGCACAAACGTCCAAATTACATACGATGGAAATTATACACTTGCAGACGGCACCTGCAGCGAGTGCATAAAAAGAGAACGCGGGGCGTCCGAATCGATCCGGACGCCCCGCCCCAAACTATCTACCGAAGTAGACTAGCAATCGATGACGTGAAGGTCATGCGGCGTCTTGGTGAAGGGCTCGTAGCCGTTCTCGGTGACCACGCCGTAGTCCTCCAGACGCACGCCGCCCACGCCGGGCAGGTACACGCCGGGCTCCATGGTGATAACCGAGCCGACCTCGATGATGTTCTTGCTGCGGTTGAAGTTGGGCAGCTCATGGATGTCGATACCGACACCATGGCCCAGACCATGGTTGTAGTAATCGCCATAGCCGGCATCGCCGATAATCTTCTTGGAAAGCTTAAAAATGTCATTGCCCTCGACGCCCGGATGGATGGCGGCGACGCACTCCTCGTGCGTACGGCGCACGAGCGCGTACAGGTCGAGCTGTTCCTGCGTGGGCTCGCCCATCACGACGGTACGCGTCATATCGGAGCGATAGTCGCAGTAGCCCGCGCCGTAGTCCATCAGGACAAAGTCGCCCTTCTCGATCACACGGTCGCTCGGAACGGCATGCGGGTTGGCGGTGTTGGGACCGCTCGCAACGATGGAGCCAAAGGCCAGGCTATCGGCGCCGTTGGCGAACATAAAATTCTCGAGCTCGTTGCGAACCTGCTTCTCGGTCATACCAGGCTTAATAAAACCGAGCATGTGCTGGAAGGCGGCGTCGGTGATCGACTGTGCATGGCGCATGAGCTCGATCTCCTCGGCATCCTTGATGGCGCGCATCTTGCGGATGTCGTCGTGCATCAGCGGCAACATGCAGGCGACGGAACGATCCTCCAAGCCACGCTGGATACCCTGGTAGAAGTTGATCTGCATATCGTCCTCGACAGCGCAGACGCGGCACTTATTGACCGCGATCTTACCGGCGACCCAACCGGGGATGGTGCCCTCGTCCATGTCGTAGACCCAGGGGCTGCCGGCGGGCGTGTTCTCCTCAAAGCTGTTGAGGTAGCGCGAGTCGGTATGGAACAGGCACTGGTCAGCCGCAATAAACGCCGCGTGCGGGAACTCGAAGGTGTAATCGAAGACGCCCTTCACGCCCGTGAGCCAACGAAGATTGGCCTCGTCGCGCACCACGATAGCATCGTAACCGCGCTCAGCCATCAGGGCACGGACACGCTCGATACGACCGGCAGGACCGGCAGCAAACTCAGACATGCAGATTCCTTTCTTGTTGTCTCAACGAAGACGGGACGGGCTCAATCAACGTACGGAATCGCATGCGATCCGCAACCGATTGGAAACCCGCCCCTCAACATGATACGAAAGACGATGAAAGTCAATAAATCTTAGAGAAGTTCTTTACGAGAAGCCAAGTAGGCGTGAGCATGGCGCTCAAGAACCTCGTCCTCAACGTTCGTTAGGCGAATGGCGCCGAGTGCCGCGGGCAGCGGCAGCATGCTGCGGTTTGAGCGCACGAACTGCTGCCTACGGAACTCCTCGATATATGCGGTAGGCTCCAGATCGAAGGCAAGTTCCTCGATACCAAAGTCCTCCAAGCAGTCATCGACCTCAAAGACGTAATCGATATCGAAATCGCAGGCATCATGTGCTAGGCGCGCCTCAAAGCGCATGCCCTCGGACAACAGCTGGTAGGCAGGGACCTGCGAAGCGGCATCGCCCAAGCAGGCGCGCAGGGTACACTCCCCCGTCTTGCCAAAATCGAGCGCATGGCGAGCGCTCGGGTTCGTGGCCATCAGTACGTCCTTGCGGGCAGTCTGAGACCATTGAACGGCATTGACGAGCGCGACCTCCTCACCCGCGAGAATCTCGGGGACGGTCTCAGTAAACTGATTCCAGCGGGACTTGCTGCTCGAAAGCATAGTGCCAACAAGTACTGCATAGCCGAGCTTGAGGTCCTCGGGGTCCGCCTCCCGAACAAGGTCGAGGTCACACACGACCAGGCCCGGTTCGGGACGGAACGCGATAGCGGGAAGCGCATTCGCCGACGAAGCGACGAGCGGCTTCATGGTCGTCGCGACCGTGAGCATGGCATCGAACGTCGTCGGCAGCAGCGCGCACTCGGTTCGGACACACCACTGGTTGGCGCACCAGCTAACAACCGAGCAGGTTGCGGCATCGCCAACGGCGACAACCAGATCGTCGCAGGTAATGCCGTGGGCAGACAGGGCGCCAAAGATAGCATCGGCATCGGCCAGCGTGGCACCAGCAGGCGAAACCTCGAGAGGGAGCTGTGACATGACAAAACCGGCATCAACCAGCGCATGCTCGATGACCTCGCCTAAACGCTCTGACGTGGCGGTGTTCCAAACCACCATCGCACGCTTAGGCTTGCCCACAGCCGAGGCAAACATGCGCGACAGCTCCTCGAACGCCCCCAATCCGACGCGGACATCGACACTGCGGTTTTGGAAATTGATAAGTTGACGGCGAATCATAGCAGTCCACGCTCCAAAAGCATCTCGGCACAAAGGTAGGAAACGTCCTCGAAGGACTTGTTGCGAATATCAAGGGTAATATCGGCCGCCTGGCGATACAGCGGACGGCGATGCTCAAACAGGCGCGCAGCGTGCTCGGGCGAGCGGAAATCGGGCCGGGTATCGGAGCGACGAATCTGGCGCAACGAGTCCTCAAAGTCGCCTTCGAGGTACACGCATGTACCCATCTCGTGCATCAGCTCAATGTTCACCGGCGTCTCGACGATGCCGCCCCCGCACGATACCAGCAGGCTGCGCTCGCTTTGAAGCGAACGGAGTGCCGAGGTCTCGAGCTCGCGAAAACGATCCTCGCCCTCGGTCTCAAATATCTCGGTCACCGACTTGCCGCATCGACGCACAACCAAGCGATCGGTATCGATAAAACGCCGCTTGAACATAGTGCCCACATTGCGCGCAAGCGTCGACTTGCCCGCGCCCAAAAAGCCGATAAAGAAGATATGGTCGCAGCCGTGTTTGATGTGCTGGGACATGGCGAAACCTATTCCTCGCAGGGAAGGTCGCGCAGGGCCCGGCGCTCAAAGATACGGAAGATCTGCGTGTACCACAGGTCCTGGGTTGCCTGCGGCTTGACCAGAATAGTGTCAACGCCGGCAAAGTTACCGCTCCACACGTCCGTGTACAGCTGATCGCCGATCAGCACCGCCTCGTCTGCCGTGGCGCCGAGGCGCTTAAGACCCGCCTTCAAGGCAAACGGGGCGGGCTTCATGGCGTGGCTGATGGCCTCGAGTCCCAGCTCGCGTGCAGAGCTCATGACCTGATCGCGATGCCAGTTGTTGGACACCATGCACAGCTTAAAGCCTTTGGCGCGGGCGGTATCGAGCCAAGCGGAAACCGCGGCGGGAACCTGCTCGGTGTCGCGCGGAACCAGGGTGTTATCGCGATCGAGCAGAATGGCGCGTTTGCCGTCGGCCCACAGGGTATCAAGGTCGATGCGATCGACCGAGGCAACGTATCGTTTGGGGCTAAATATCCTCATGCTAATTCCAAGACTGTTGATGCTCTTCGTAGGTTTGCGAGAAGTACTCCTCGTCCTGCGTAATGTAGAAATACAGGTCATCGGAGTCGGTCGGCTCAAGCGTGGCCTTGAGTGCCTCGAGCGACGGAGAGCAGATGGGCGTGGGTGGCAGGCCCTCGTGCTTATAGGTGTTATAGGGGCTATCGCTCTGCAGGTCGTCGGCGGTAACCTCGCCACCGGTGACATACATCATGGTCGCATCGCTGTTGAGATAGCGCAGACCGTCGAGCTTGCCGGCAAGGCGGTTGTAGAAAACCGAGGCCACGTGCGCACGTTGATCGGCGTTGAGGCCCTCGCGCTCAACGATAGAGGCCAAGTTGACGATGTCGTAGTCGGACATCTCCACACCGTAGCGCTCCTTGATCTTGGCTTCGCAGCTCGCAAAGTCAAGCGACTTGTACTCGGTCTTAAACTGATCGAGCATGGCGCGAATCACGTCATCGGCCGTCGGCGAATCACCCAACGAATAGGTCTTGGGGAACAAGAAACCCTCGAGCGAGTCGTTGGCGGCGCCCTTAAGGAAGCTATAGTCGTCCACATAGTTGGAGGCCTTGGCCTGGTTGAGGAAGTCTTCCTTAGAGATGCTGTCGTAGGCCTGGGCCACGCGGTCGGCGACTTGATCGACTGTCAGACCCTCAGGGATAGTCAGCGCATTGGAGCCCGCGTTGGGGCCTTCCATGAGCTGCTGAACAACCTTGGTCGCATCCATGAGTGTGGTGAACGAGTAGGTGCCAGGCTTAAGCGACATATCGGCGTTAAGCTTTTTCACCGCCGCGTAGTAATCCTTGGGATTTTCGACGATATGGTTCTCGGAGAGAATCGAGGCGATCGTATCGCCCGAAGCACCGTCGGGAATGGTCACCGTAACTTGCTGGCTAGCAGCGACTTTCGCATCCTCACCGGCAAAGAAGCCCTTAACGGCAGGTACGACAAAGAAAGCGATAGTAGCAAGCGCGATTACGGCCACCACAACGCCGATGATCATAGGAACCGGAGAACTCTTCTTTTGAGCACCGCGACGAGCATGCGTGTTGTAGCTCGAGCGAGTCGCCGGAGCAACGCCATGCGAACCGCGAGCGTGATGCGAATGCGATTGGGGGGCCTGCGTTCGCTGGGTAGGTGCCTGTTGCTTAAAGCGAGCACCGCCTGCAGGCTGAGCCGAACGAGCAGTGGGCTGCTGAGCCGCGTGAGAAGCCGGATACTGAACCGAACGAGCAGAAGGCTGCTGACCCGTCCGTTGAACAGGTTGGGCCGAACGAGAGGAGGACTGCACCGGGCGCGCGGCAGACTGAGCTGCGCGCTGGGTCGGCTGTGCCGGACGCTGGCCAGGCTGGGCAGGGCGCGACGCCGGCTGACGTGTACGATTCGGCTGGCGCGGATCGGGAGCGCTAGGCATGCGAAACCTCCTCGTTTTTACGATCAAGCCACGTCTGCAAAAACAGGCTGGCGGCAATCATGTCAATCTTGCCCCTCATCTGCTTTTCGTTGAGGCCCTGCTCGCGCAGGATACGCTTTGCCTCTTGCGAGGACAGGCGCTCGTCCTCAAACTCCAACGGAAGATCGAGCTCGTCGGCAATCTTTTGGGCCACGGCGGCAACGCGCTCGGCCTGGGGACCGGGCTCACCGGCCATGGTCAGGGGACGCCCACTTACCAGGAAATCGGGCTCATAGTCCTCAACCAGGTAGCGGAACGTCTTAGCCATACCGGTGACCTCTGCAGCCGGGAGCACCTTGACAGGCATCGCCATCTTGCCATCACGGCTCGAGACGGCGATACCGATCCTGGTCTCCCCTATGTCCAGCGCAAGCGCGACCACAGCGACTACCTAGATTCTTAGGCGCCGAGCGCGGTCTTAGCGGCCGCGAGGGCATCGGCGATGCCGGCGGCGTTCTTGCCACCGGCCTGGGCCATGTTGGGACGGCCGCCACCGCGACCGTCGACCAGGCCCGCGATCTGCTTGATCACGTTGCCGGCGTGGAAACCGGCCTTGACAGCGTCATCAGAGCCGGCGGCGAGCAGGGCCGGGGTGCCCTTCTCGGTCACGCTGGCGACGACGCAGGCGACAGGACCGGCGACCTTCTGGTGCACGGTATCCCAGACGTTGCGCAGGTCGGCAGCCTCAAGGCCCTGGAGCTCAGCGACGACGAGCTTGTAGCCGTCGAGCTCGACGGCGCCCTCGATGGCGCTGGAGATAGCGTCGGAGGAGCCACCGGTCAGCGCCTTCTTGAGCTTGTTGGAAGTCTCGCGCAGCTCGGCCTGCAGGTTCTCCACGCGGGCGGGAACCTCATCCACGCGGCACTTGAGCGCAGCAGCGGCGGCGTCGACGAGCGCCAGACGGTCGGCCATGTAGTCGAGAGCACCCTTAGAGGTCACGGCCTCAATGCGGCGGACGTTGGAGCCCGTAGAGGACTCGGAAATGATCTTGAACAGGCCGATCTCGGCGGTGTTGGCGGCATGGGTGCCACCGCAGAGCTCACGGGAGAACGGCTGGTCCTCGGCGCCCACGGAGACAACGCGGACGACGTCGCCATACTTCTCGCCAAACAGGGCGACAGCACCGGCGGCCTTGGCCTCGTCGATGCCCATGACGCGGGTCACGACCGGCTTGGAGGCGAAGATCTGCTGGTTGACCAGGTCCTCGACAGCCTTGAGCTGCTCGGAGGACAGGGCCTCGAAGTGCGTGAAGTCAAAGCGCAGGTGCTCGGGCGTCACCAGCGAGCCAGCCTGGGAGACATGCTCGCCCAGGACCTGCTTAAGCGCAGCGTCGAGCAGGTGGGTGGCGGTGTGGTTACGGCGCAGGAAACCACGGCGCTCGGCGTCGAGCGCGGCGGTCACGGTAGCACCGACGGTCAATGTGCCCTCGGCAACGTGGGCGACGTGAGCATACAGGCCATTGTGGTTCTTGGTATCGGAAACGGTCAGCGCAACGCCCTCGGCGAAAAGCTCGCCGGCATCGCCCTGCTGGCCACCCATCTCGGCGTAGAACGGGGTGCGGTCGAGCACGACCTCGACGTCCTCGCCCGCAGCGGCGGACTCGACGGACTCACCGTTGCGAACGATAGCGACAACTTTGGCATCCTCGATCACATCGTTGTCATAGCCGTCGAACTCGGTCGCAGCGACCTTGTCCGAAAGCTCGACCCACACGTCGTTGAAGCTGCCCCAGGCGTCGCCCTTGGCATTGGCGCGGGCGCGGGCCTTCTGGTCCTCCATGCAGGCGGTGAAGCCATCCATGTCGACGTCGTGGCCAGCGGTGCCGGCGATCTCGACGGTCAGGTCGATGGGGAAACCAAAGGTGTCGTGCAGCTTAAAGGCAACATCGCCCGGAAGCACAGCGCCCTCGGCAAGCGCTGCCAGGGCCTCATCCAGGTAGACGCGACCGTTGTCGAGCGTCGTGGAGAAGCGCTCCTCCTCGGAAGCGACGATACCCTTGACGAGCGCGACGTTCTTGAGCAGCTCGGGATAGGACTCGCCCATCTGAGTGTTGACCTCGTCGATAAACTTGGTCAGGAAGGCGCCCTCGATGCCCAGCAGACGACCGTGGAACACGGCACGGCGGAGCAGGCGGCGAAGGACGTACTCGCGACCCTCGTTACCGGGCAGGATGCCATCGGAGATCATAAAGTCGACGGCACGGGAGTGGTCGGCGATGATGCGCAGGGAGCGGCTGGCACCGGAATAATCGTCGGCGTCATAGGTCTTGCCGCTGATCTTCTCGCCCAGCTTGATGAGGTGCTGCATCAGATCGCCGTCGTAGTTAGCGGTCTTGTGCTGCATGATGGCGGCCATGCGCTCCAGACCCATGCCCGTATCGAGGTTGCGGTGCGGCAGCTCCGGCATGGAGCCATCCTCCTGGCGGTCGTACTGGGTAAACACGAGGTTCCAGAACTCAAGGAAGCGATCGCAGTCGCAGCCAGGCTTGCAGTCGGGGCTGCCGCAACCGACCTCCTCGCCCATGTCAAAGTAGATCTCGGAGCACGGACCGCAGGGGCCGGTGGGGCCAGCAGCCCAGAAGTTGTCGTCCTCGCCCAGACGCGAGATGTGATCCTCGGCAACGCCCAGGGAGCGCCACACGTCATGGGTCTCGTCGTCCTCGGTAAAGACGGTGAAGTACAGACGGTCGAGCGGCAGCTTGAACTCCTTGGTGATGAGCTCAAAGGCCCAAGCGCAGGCCTGCTGCTTGGAGACGCCACCAAAGGAGAAGTCGCCGAGCATCTCAAAGAAGGACAGGTGACGGCCGTCCTCGCCGATGCAATCGATGTCGTTGGTGCGGACGCACTTCTGGCAGGAGATTGCGCCGATCTCCTTCATGGTCTTCTTGCCCTGGTAGTACTCCTTAAACTGGTTCATACCGGCGTTGGCAAGCAGCAGCGAAGGGTCGTCGGGGACGAGGGACGAAGAAGGATAGAGCTTAAGACCGCGCTCCTCAAAGAAGTTGAGGAACTTAGAGCGGATCTCGGCCGTAGTCATTGACGGGTAGTCAGCACTCATAGAGGGAATCTCCTCGGTTTCACATCGAAACAGTTCAAACGTAACGATATTACCATCCCACCGCGCCTGTGCAAAAAAGAGGGCCGCCAAACAGCGACCCTACAGCGAAAGTGCACGTTATTTAGTACTGTGCGATCCTTTGAAAAAGGGCTGCTGTAGAATTACATATAAGAGTCACCCGGAAGGAGCGATCGATGAAAAGCAAACGATTTTTCCTCAATGCACTTCTGTTAGCGGCACTTTTAACGCTTTTGGCTTTCACCTGCTGGTACGCAAACCAACCAGCATTTGGCTACGTGTTGTATGCAGTAATGTCCGGCGATAAGGCTTATTACACTCTACGTGCAATTGACGTTCTCTTTTTCTATGTTGCCGGCCCCTTATCAATCGCTCTGCTCGCGTTTCTTGTCATTTACAACTTCAAGAAACGTTAATAGGACCTATTTAGAATCCGAGTCGTCCATGGAGCCGTCGATGCCGGTTTTGGTGTCGTCATCCGTGTTGGAATCGTCATCCTTGGCGAAGGGGTTCTTGAAGAAGCCCGTGGCATCGGGCTGCAGGTCCGAAAGCTTGATCCAAGGATTATCGAGCTCGGGCTTGGGCATAGCTTTAGCCTCGGGCGCGGTCTCGTTACCGATGAGCTCGGACTCATAGATGAAGGTGTCGTCCCCAAGCGCGTCGTAGGCGGCGACCGGGTTGCCCTCGGCATCGCGATACGGCGTGCCCTTAAACACGGCGCCGTCATAGGCCACAAGCTGGCGGCCGGTCTCATTCTCGAAGTAGTACACGAAGATGCCCTTGAGGGCCGCACAAAGCGGGATGGCGATAATCATGCCGATGGGGCCCATGAGTGCCGAGCCAATAACGAGCGCCGTGAGGCTCATGATGGGATGCACCTGCACCGAGCTCTGCATGACCTTAGGCGAAATCACGTTATCGGTGACGTTTTGCGCGACCATCGTCACGATGAGCGTCCACAACGCCAACATGGGGCTGAACATAAAGCCGAGCACCGTGGCGATCGCCGCGCTCACCCAGGGACCGACAACCGGAACCAAGTGCATAATGCCGGTAAAGATGGCCATGAGCGCTGCGTATGGATGGCCAATGAGCGTAAAGCCGATAAAAGCCAAAAAGCCACCGCAGATGGACGTCACGACCATGCCGCGCATATAGCCGCCGACCGAGCGTGAAAGGATGGCAACCATAAAGCGGTACGAGGTCTCTTTTTCCTGTCCGATGATGGTGCAGACCTCGTGGTGCATACGGGGATAGTCGCAGGCCAACCAATAGGCAAGCACTAAGCCCAGGAAGATGACGAACAGCTGCGAGGCCGTATTGGTAATGAGCGGGAAAACACCGCGACCGAGCTCGGCAGCGATTTGCGAGACGTACTTGGACGCTACGGTAACCAGCGAAGAAAGATTGTCGTCCAGATACTCCTTGAGCGGCGTGTTGTTGAGCGTCTTGGCGTGCGAGAGCATCTCGTTGAGATCGCCACCCGCAACGCGAAGCTGCTCGGGCAGGCGGCTCAGGACTTCCATGATTTGACCGAGCAAAATAGGCGATAGGATGCAGACGACGCCGACGAGCACGGCAACAACCACAATGAGCGCGATGAGCGAACCGATGCCACGACCGACGCCGTGATGCTCGAGCCAATTGGTGATCGGGGACATCACAAAAGCAATGATGGAGCCGACGGCAAGAAACTCAATAACCGGTGCCAGGATGCCCATAAGGTTAAAGATGACGGCGGCGATGACGATGCAACCGACGACAGCCCAAATGCGAAGCGTCAGAATGCGGGTATCGCGCAGCGTGCGGTCGGTTTGTTGGGGGTGCTCACTCATGAACGAACCATCACTCCGTCAGGGTCAATCTTGTCTTGAATCTTCTTGAGGGTGCGGCGCAGTAGGCGCGAGACCTGCACCTGCGAAATGCCCAGCTTCTTGGCGATCTCGATCTGGGTCATGCCCTTCACAAAGCGTAGCTCGATCACCTCACGCTCGCGCGGCGAGAAATCGCGGATGGCTTCCTCGATTACCAGGCGGTCATCGGTAAAGTCGAGCTCGTTGTCGTCGTCGGCATAGCGATCGAGAATCGAGGGAGCATCGTCGGAGTCGGACGCGCCGGGAGCCTCGATGGGCACCGAGGTGTAGGCCGAGGACGATTCCATGGCTTCGAGCACCTCGTCGACGGTCACGCCAAGGTAATCGGCGATTTCCTCAACCTTGGGCGAACGCTGAAGCTCGTTGGTAAGCTTATCGGTGGCCTGGTTAACCTTGGCAGAGAGCTCCTGCAGACGACGCGGCACGCGCACACTCCAGCCCTTGTCGCGGAAGTGGCGCTTAATCTCGCCCAAGATGGTGGGCGTGGCAAACGTCGTGAACTCGAGTCCGCGCTCGGGATCAAAGCGATCGATAGCCTTGAGCAAGCCCAAGTACCCGACCTGCAAAAGGTCATCGAGCGGCTCGCCGCGGTTCTTGAATTTGTTGGCAAGAAACCTTACCAGGTTCATATGGGACATGACGAGCTGCTCGCGAGCATCCGGATCACCGGTCTCCTTATAACGACGAAACAGCTCGCGGGTTTTCTCCTTGTCCCAAGCGGTCTTGCCGCTCCGGGAGCGTTCGGTCATATTAGATATCCGCCTTGAGGTCGAGGGAAAGCGTTAGGGGCGCTGTAGTCTTTTCGTAGGAATCGCACACGCTCGCGAGGATGAGCTCGGCATACACCGCAGCCTGGTCGTTTTCATCAACCGTAGCCTGGTCTCCAAAGGTAATAGTCATGCCAACGTGAGTCTCATCGACATCGAATTTGATGGTGATGTCGTCGCAGTCGACCGCGGTGCACCCAAAGATGAAAGCCTCCTCGGCAGCCATGCGGATGTCCTCGATGCGATCGACAGACATGGAGCACAGGGCACCAACGTTGGCGGCCGTCATGCGCACCAGGCGCGCCAGACGCGGGTCCCCGGCAACGGTCAGCGTGATGGGACAGGTTGCTTCGCTACTCATCGCGGGACTCCTCAGAGGACTCGGCGGGCGTATAGGTGTAATACTGAGCCGGCTTGGCTGCGGGCTTCTGAGCCGCATCCGCACCATCTTCGGCCTCGTCCTCGGCCTCACCGATCAGAACGCGCTCGGTAGGCTGCTCGGCCTCGGCGGCGGCAGCAGCGAGCTTGCGATCGGCGTCGGCTGCAGGAGCCTTCACCTTATTGAAAAGCTTCTGCACGGCGCCAGCAGCAGAATCAGTCACACTCGATACGGCATTGCTGGCCTCGGCCATGCTGCACGTAACCTCGGAAATGTCACGAACCACGGCTTCGACCTCTACGAGATTGGAGGTAAGGGCATCAACTGCCGTCTTGCTCGACTTAAGCAGCGGCTCCATCTGGACAAGCGCCGGCGTAAGCTCATCGACAGCGCCATCGAGCTTTGCCACCACAGGTTGAGCCTCGGCGATGGTGTTGTTGAGGTCGTTCACGGTCTTGTCGAGCGAATCGACAACGGTGCGGGTTTTGCGCAGGGTAAGCGCAAGCTCAACGATAGCCCACACGCCGGCAACGGCGAGCAGCAGCAAGGCGATTTGAATGGGACTCATACAAGCCTCCCAAAGGAATCGAAATACAGACGCTTTCCATGGTACCCCAAAGGGGACCGAACATGCCAAGAGCAGCAACGTGGGACAAAATTATCAGCAGCTACTTCGGTGCATTCCCGCTGCGGTCACGTTCGCTTTGTTCTACGCGCCATTCTTCCCAACCACGGCCGGCAGGCCGCCAAAATGCACCGCGTTCTAAGCCTTCGGGCAAATAGCGCTGGTCGACCCAGCCTTCGGGATAATCGTGCGGATACTTATACACACCGTATTCATCGCTGCCCGGGCGATGGCGATCGCGCAGATAACTCGGCACCTCGCGAAGCCCACTAGAGTGGATATCGGCCAGCGCCGCATCGATCGAAGCCTCACACGCGTTGGATTTAGGCGCCAAGCACACATAGAGGGCAGCCTGAGCCAGGTTAATACGGCACTCGGGATAGCCAATGACCTCGGCAGACTTAAACGCGGCATGCGCCACCAAAAGCGCCTGCGGATCGGCGTTGCCAACGTCCTCAGAAGCCTGAATCATAATACGGCGAGCGATAAACTTGGGATCCTCCCCCGCATCGATCATGCGCGCGAGCCAATAAATGGTGGCATCGGGGTCGCTGCCGCGCATGGACTTAATGAACGCACTGATAATGTCGTAGTGCATGTCGCCGTTTTTGTCGTACGAAAAGCCACGACGCGGGTTGGCAATCTTTACGTCATCCACGGTGATGGGATAGCGCTCCCCCGCCGCCGGCGCTGGCGTCCCTTCGGTATCGGGACGCGTGACGGCAATCTCGCTCGCCAGCTCAAGTGTCGTCAGGGCCGAGCGTGCATCACCCGCAGCCAGCGTACAAATGGTCTTGACCGTATCCTCATCGGCCGAGAACTTACCGTTCAGGCCCTGTGGTGCCTCGAGCGCACGCTCAATAAGCGTGGCGATATCCTCATCCTTCAGATGTTCAAGCTCCACCACGCGTCCGCGCGACAACAGTGCCGAATTGACCTCGAAGTACGGGTTCTCGGTCGTGGCGCCGATCATAATGACGGTACGGTTCTCAACCGCATGCAGCAACGCATCCTGTTGCGACTTCGAAAAGCGATGAATCTCGTCGATGAATAGAATGGTGCGACGGTCGTAGGTATTCAGGCGCGTCTTGGCCTCGTCAATCACGCGGCGCAAGTCCTTCACGGTGCCCGTCACGGCGCTGACCTCGACAAACTCGCTCTTGGTATGGTTGGCGATAATGTGGGCCAGCGTCGTCTTGCCCGTACCGGCCGGCCCGTACAGAATCACGCTCGACAGCACGTCGTGCTCGATCGCGGCACGCAACCATGAGCCCTTACCGACGGCCTTTTGCTGGCCCACATACTCATCGAGCGAATTGGGGCGCATGCGAACCGCAAGCGGCGCATTCTGAAAGGAACGCTCGCGCGTCGAAACAGAAAAAAGGTCGTCCATAGCCATCCCGTGCATCATTCAAAAACGTTTTCCACTAACAGTATACCGAATTTATACGAACTACCGTTCGTTAATATAGGTACGGTGCGGAAACTTTAGACCCGGGAACAGCTTGCTCGTCAGCTCGCAGAAATAACCGTCCGTCATGCTCGCGATATAATCCACCACGGCTTGGTCCTTGTCGTCCTGCCAGGCATAGGTGCGATCGTAGTAGGAAAGCTGCTGCTCAATGCGCGAAATATGGTGCTTAAAGATGTAAGAGGACTCGTCGCCACTGTTTAGATCCCACAGGCAACGGTCGTAGAGCTTTACGAACGCCTCGCGCAGCTCCGCCTCGGAATCGCCTTCGATACCGCCCTTGCTATAGATCTTCTCGTAGTTCTCGTGCTTGGCTCGGCGAATTTCCTCAAACAGGTCCTCGCTCATCTCGATACGCGGCTTACCATAGCTGTGCTCAACGATATCGATGGAGGCATGCGTTAGGATCCAACTGTTGTAGGCGCCGCCCCGGCCATCATCAAAAGCGTCGGGCGAAAGCAGGCCCGCCGCGATCGCATCCTGACGGTCACGACCGACGTAGGCAAGAATATCCGAGATGCGAACGACGCAGCCCTCGAGCGTCATGGGACGCAGGTGCCCAATGGCGCCATAGCCCGTGGCGATGCAGTCCTCGACCGCCTGATCGAACTGGTCAAAGGAGCCCATATCCGACAATTCAAACACGCGCTGCTCGTACTCGCCGTTATGGCATAGCACGCCGTCGAGCGTCTGGAGTGACACGTTGCGGCCGTACAGCGCGTCGAGCACGCGGACCGACTGCACGTTATGGAAAAAATAACGCCCCGTACGCTCATGATAGATATCGTTGAGGAAGCGCTCGCCGGCATGGCCGAAAGGCGTGTGTCCCAAGTCGTGGCCCAGGCCAATCGCCTCGATCAGATCGCAATTGAGCCCCAGGGCGCGACCGATATCGCGCGCAATGCGGGAGACAAGCTGCACGTGCAAACCGCGACGTGACAGATCGTCATTGCTACGGAAGCTAAAGACCTGCGTTTTGCCTGCATAACGAGTGTACGCCGGAAGATGAAGTATCTTTTCGGTATCGCGCATAAACGCCGGACGCAAAAGCGTGCCTTTGTCGGCGGCGCGATCAATACGACGAATTACCTGATCGTCGTTGCAACGATACGGGTTGACATAGCCCGAAGCACGATCGGCAGAAATGCGCTCGACAAGTTCGGGCGACAACGCCGAGGGAATACGGTCCATGCGCGCCTTAATGACGGCCGATTCTTGATTAGTTGCCATGGCATGCTCCTTAAAAAGGATGCGCAATCGGTTACAATGTGCAGCCCACGACCTCGATTATGGCAAAAATCGGCACCAAAAACGGGAGCAATGGCAGGGAGCGCGATTTTGTGATGAGGCAGGAGAGGGCCAGGACCAGGAGCGCGACGGCAAATGCCACGATGCCACCCATAGGGTCGAGCGTGCAAAGCGCGAAAAGTGCCTTAGCATCTCCCATGCCGATGCCGGGGGTCTGGCGATGTCGCCGCCAAAGCGACTCAGTCAGCACAAGAGAAAGGTACACGATGACCGCAAGGCCAGCGTGGTCAAGTGCCGTGTTTAAGCCCCCATCCAGCCACACGCCCGCAAACGCCGCCACGGCACACGCAGCAGCAAGCGCGTTGGGAAACCGCCGCTCGCGGATATCAATCGCCGCGCCGGCAAAGGCACAGATCCAAAATGGGATATAGAACATAGAAACTCCCTCAATTGAACGCTCAAACGCAAAAACCACCACAAAGGTGCCTGTCCCCTTTGTGGTGGTTTTGGTGGTGATTATTTGGCGCCTTGCATGACCTCGTCAAGGGTGACGTTGACGGCGTGCTGCGTCGGCACCCAGTCGACCTTCAGGAACAGCGCAGCCACCGTGATGGGGATATAGCTGAACATAAAGATCGGGAAGGTAAACAGGTTAGTCACCAGGCGCCACTTTTGCGCGCAGTGAATATGCTTGTACTCAAAGATAGTCGTGAGCAGCGCCAGGATAAAGAAGGTCTGGTACATCATCACGAACGTCATGATAAGCGAGGCGGCACAAGCCTGCATCTCGACTTCGGTAGCTAAGAAGCCGTGCGAGAGTCCACCCACGATGAGGAACGTCGCGTTGGCGAGCATGGAAATCAGGGACAGAAGCATGCCCGGAGCGATGGTCATAAACATGTCGTAGGCGGCAAAGCGATGATAGCGGAAGGTCGATTTGACCAGGTGCTTACCGTAGGTAAAGAACACCTGGTAGAAGCCCTTGGTCCAGCGCATGCGCTGTTTCCAGGACGCCTTAAACGTCACGGGCTGTTCGTCAAAGAACTCCGCCGGCGCATAACCGATGCGAATGCCGTGAATGGCACAGAACGTAGTGAACTGGATGTCCTCGGTCAGCGTGTGGAACTGCCAGCCGTGCATGCCCTCAATAACACTGGCGGAGATGAGGTAGCCCGAACCAGAGACGGCACAAGACGTCTTACAGATGTTGCGCGCGTTGTTGAGGAAGCGGGCCTCACGCAGATACCAGGTGGCGTTGGCAGACGAAATCCACGAGCTGCCGAAGTTCTTGGAGTTACGATAGCTCGTAACCACATGGAAGCCCTGGTCAAAGGCATCATTCATCTTGGAGACGTAATCGCGGGAGATAACGTTGTCGGCATCGAAGATAAAGTAGCCCTCAAACGTGTCGGGATACTCGTTGAGAATGCGATCGAAACCAAAGTCCATGACCCAGCTCTTACCCTTGCGGGCCAGGTCGTTGCGCTCATAAACGATGGCGCCTGCCTCGCGCGCGAGCTGCGCCGTATTATCGGTGCAGGCATCGGCGACCACGAAGACCTCGATAAGCTCGGACGGATAATCCTGGTCCTTGATGGAGCGAACGAGGTTGGCGATCACGGCCTCCTCGTTATGCGCCGCGATAAAGAAGGCATAGCGGTGGAGTTTTTTGGCCTTGGGAGGCGCGACCTCGCCACGAAGAGCGCCAATGACAAAGAAGACCACCTGGTACAGAAAGCAGACCGTGAGTAGCGTAACCACAATCTGATTAAAGATCACGATGGGCGTGTTAGTTTGTAAAAAGGCGAGCATGCAGGCTCCCGAGAACGCGTTACGTAAACAACCGTATATCTTACCGTAGGCTAACCGAGTTCAAGAAACCACCTAATACTGGTTAGGGTTCGAGCAGACCGAGCTGCGGAACGATTTCGTCGCCGGCGGCAGTGCGGCCGAGCGAGCGCGGGGCTAGGTCATCCAGAACGGCGGCGAGATCCCACGGCAGCTCATCACGGCACTCAATGCGCTCCCCCGTCACGGGATGATCGAACGCCACACGCCAGGAATGGAGGAATTGCCTGGTCAAACCCTGGTCGGCACGCACATCGCACTTACCGTAGAGCGGATCGCCCACGCAGGCGTGGTTGATATGGCGCATGTGCACGCGAATCTGATGCGTGCGACCCGTAAACAGGTGGCACTCGACGAGCGTATAGCCATCGTCAAAACGCGTGGAATCGAAGCGCTCGAGGACCCTAAAGGTCGTAATGGCCTGGCGCGCGAAAGGATCGTCCGAAACCGCCATCTTGACACGGTCGCGCGTAGAACGGGCAATGCCGGTGTTGATCGTGCCCTCGTCCATGGCAATGTGGCCGTGGACGAGCGTAATGTAGCGGCGGTCGAGCGTGCGCGTGCGGATGAGATTCTGGAGCGCGCGCTGGGTGTCGTCGTCCTTTGCCGCAAGCATGAGACCCGAGGTATCGCGATCCAAACGATGCACGATACCGGGGCGGTCCTCGCCCTGCACGGTGCCCAGATGGTCGATACCGCAGTGATAGACCAGGGCATTCGCGAGCGTACCGCTCTCATGACCATGCGCAGGATGGCACACCAGACCGCGCTGCTTGGAGAGCACGATAAGGTAGTCGTCCTCGTAGCGAATGTCGAGCGGGATGGCCTCGGGAATCACGTCGGTCGGGTCGTGCGGCTCGGGCAAATCGACCGAAATACGGTCGCCGGAGCGCACGGCATACTTTTTTGACAGGCATGTCTCGCCGTTGACGGCAACGGCACCGCCCTCGATCAGATGCGCGCAGGCAGAGCGCGTAGGGCAGCCGTCATTAGCGCCCAGATAGGCGTCAAGACGCTGACCAGCGGCATCGTCGGCAACAAGGATATGGATGTCGGCCATTAGCGCTCGCTCCTTTCGCGAATCTTGCGGGCACGCTCCCCACGCTGCTGGGCCTTGCGCTTAGCGCGGGCCTCGTCACGGGCGTTGAGCTCGGCGGTCGCGTCGACCTCACGGGCCGCAGGACTCAAGAACATGTAGCCGATGAGGGCAAGCACCACACCGACCGTAATGCCGACATCGGCCACATTGAAGACGGGGAAGTCGATGAAGGTGGTGGCAATAAAATCGGTCACAAAGCCAAAAGCCAGACGGTCGATCGCATTGCCAATGGCGCCGCCCACGACCATAGCCATGCCCACAACCTCAAAGCGAGCAAGCTGGGGCGCGCGAAGCAAGTACACCGCGATCGCAACGATAACGACAAACGCCAGCACGGCAAACGCGAGGCCATGTCCCTCGCCCATGCTAAAGGCAGCACCGATGTTACGCACGAAAAGGAAGTCGATCACACCGGGGATAACAGTCACATGCAGAGCATCGCCGACGGCACGAACCGCAAGCTTGGTCAGCTGGTCAACAAGCAGCACGGCCAACGCCACGCTACCAGCAACACCCAACCGCCAACGCAAAGGCGGCGTCATATCCGCAGAACGACCCAAATCAATCCCCTACCCTCAAAAACATCGAATTACGTTTAACGCAATTAACCATCTTATATTGACACACGCAGAACGCACGACATATCCACCAACGCAAGCTAAATAACCAGCATAAAAAGAAAGCGGCATTCCGAAAAACAGAATGCCGCTTTTATTCAGCGGAGCAAAAGGGGCGAGGGCGCCCAAATACTCCCTATAACTAAAATGCCGAGTTACCGTGCCTTAAAGGGCTTCCGCACACCTCTTGCAAATATGTGCGTGACCGTTGTACTCGCCGACGGTGGTGCGGTAGTTCCAGCAACGATCGCAGCACTCGCCCTCGGCAGCCTCGATGGCAACGGAGAGCTCCTCGCCCTGGGTCAGTTCAACAGCGGAGACGATGTAGAACTCGGCCAGGTCGACGGCCTTGTCGCCGGTCAGCAGCGCATACACCTCGGCGGGAACGACCGCCTTGACGCGGACCTGTTGACTCTTAGTGAAGGTGCCGGCGGAGCGGGCATCCTCAAGGGCCTTGGTCACGGCGCTACGGAGCTCGAGCGAAGCCTCGAGCACGCCCTCAAACTCGTTGGCCTCGTCGACCGTGATGGGCGACTTGTACCAATCGAGCAGCGCGGCGTACTTCTGGTGATCGACGCAGCCGGCAGGCGCATAGGCCATGGCCTCGTCGACGGTGTAGGACAGAATCGGCTGCAGATCGCGCATGAGCATCGAGAAGAGCTCAGCGAGCACGGTCTGGGCGCTGCGGCGCTCGAGCGTACCGGGCTTGTCGCAGTACAGACGATCCTTCAGGGCGTCGAGGTACACGTTGGAAAGCTCGGTAACCACGAAGTCGTAAAGCGCACGGTAAGCGCGCGGGAACTCGTAGCAAGAGTAAGCGTCGTCGACCTCGGCCTGGACCTGGGTCAGACGGGCAACCATGAGCTTGTCGAGCGGCAGCAGGTCGGCAAAAGCGACGCCGTCGGTCTCGGGCTCAAACTGACCCTCGAGCTCGGAGAGCAGGAAGCGCAGCGTGTTGCGGAAGCGACGGTAGGCATCGGACGTACGGGCGAGAATCTCGTGGTCGATGGAGACGTCGGAGCTAGTATCGACGGAGGCGACCCACAGGCGGATGATGTCGGCGCCCATCTCGTCACAGACCTTGTTGGGGTCGATGACGTTACCGAGCGACTTGGACATCTTACGGCCCTGGCCGTCGAGCGTGAAGCCCTGCGAGACGACCGCCTTGTACGGGGCATGGCCATTGGCGCCCACCGAGGTGAGCAGCGAGCTCTGGAACCAACCACGGTGCTGGTCGGAGCCCTCGAGGTAGACGTCCGCCGGGTACTCCAGCTCGGGACGGTACTCGCAGACGGCCTTCCAGGAGACGCCGGAGTCCCACCACACGTCAAGAATGTCCTTATCGGCCTTGAGGTGATGGCCACCGCACTTGGGGCAGACGCAGGCCTCGCCCAGGTAGCTCTCGGGAGCGTCGGTGAACCAGGCGTCGGAGCCCTTCTCGTGGAAGAGCTTGATGACGGCGTCGAGCGTGGCGTCGTTCATGACCTTCTCGCCGCAGTCGGCGCAGGTGTAGCTGGGGATTGGCACGCCCCAGTTGCGCTGGCGGCTAATGCACCAGTCGGGACGCTGCTCGACCATGGCGCCAATGCGGTTGGCGGCATGGGCCGGATACCACTTGACGTTCTCGCGGACCTCCTTGCCAGCCTGCTCGCGCAAACCGGTCTTGTCCATCGAGACAAACCACTGGTCGGTAGCACGGAAGAGCACCGGGTGCTTGCAGCGCCAGCAGTGCGGATAGCTGTGCGTGATCTTCTTCTCGAGGACCAGGGTGCCGCGCTCGCGCAGGAACTCGATGATGTGCGGATTGGCCTCATCGGTGTCCATGCCGCTGAAGGGACCGCCGGTGCCAAACTCCTCACCGGTGTAGAACTTGCCGTCGTCATCGACCGGCATGCAGATGTCGGTGATGCCCTCCTTGAGGCAGGCGAAGTAGTCGTCGACGCCGTGGCCGGGCGAGTTGTGGACGATACCGGTACCGTCGTCGACGCCGACGTAATCGGCCAGCAGCGCCACGCCCTCGACGCCGTCAAAGATCGGCTGCTTGTAGTGGATGTGGTGGAAGGTCTCGGCGGGAACCACGTAGGGCTTGCCGTCGACCATGACCGGGGTGTACTCCCAGCCAAACTCCTCGCAGCACTTGGGAGCAAGGTCCTCGAGCATGACCTCGGCGCGGCCGTCGTGCTCAACGGCGACATAGGCGGCGCCGGGCTTGAGGGAAACGGCCTGGTCGGAGGGGATGGTCCACGGGGTAGTCGTCCAGATGATGAAGTCGACCGGGCCGTCGAAGTTCTCGAGGCCGGCGGGCTTGGAGGTCATCTCAAAGCGAACGAAGATGGAAGGGCTCGTCTCGTCGGAGTACTCGATCTCGGCCTCGGCGAGTGCGGTGTGACAGTGCTTGCACCAGTGAACCGGCTTGTGGCCGCGATAGATCATGCCCTTATCGAACATGGCCTTGAAGACCTCGATGTCGGCGGCGTCATGCTGGTGATAGAGCGTCAGATAGGGGTTGTCCCAGTCGCCGAGCACGCCCAGGCGACGGAAGCCGGCCTTCTGCAGCTCGATGTTCTCGACAGCGAACTTGTTGCAGAGCTCGCGGATCTTAGCCGTGGAGGTCTGGTTGAACTTCTCGGTGCCGAGCTTCTCCTCGACCTTGTGCTCAATCGGCTGACCGTGGCAGTCCCAACCGGGGACATAGGGAACCTCATAGCCCTGCATCATCCAGTAACGGTTGATCATGTCCTTGGAGATCTTGTTCATGGCGTGGCCGATGTGGATCGGGCCGTTGGCGTACGGAGGGCCGTCGTGCAGCACGAACTTCTTGTGACCCTCGTTCTTCTTCAGAACCTGCTCGTAGACCTTGTTGTCCTGCCAGTCCTTGAGTCGCTTGGGCTCGGACTTGGAAAGACCGGCACGCATGGGAAAACCGGTCTTGGGCAGATTCATCGTCTGCTTGTACTCGTTTGCCACGGTACCCCTTTCTTGTCATGGGCGCGCACGCCCTCTGGGCACCAAAAAAGCGCCCGTCCCTACAAGCTGGGACGAAGCGCCACAAACGGGCTGCACGCCCGCAAAAGCTCTTCGCTTAACCACCCAGCTTAGATGCCCTCGCCCGCGTATTCGCGCGCTCGCATCCGTTACTCGGCTGGTCTGTATCGACGACCATCTCGGCGATGTCTACTAAGACGAACCTACGCGGCACGTCCGTTGGGACCGCAGCTCCGGGGTGATTTTCATCGGTCGCATGCACGGGTTCTCAGCGCTCCCCGCTCTCTGTAGCATGCGGACGGCCGACTACTCGTCCCCATCAACGCTTATGCGGAGTATGCTAGCACGTTCCGCACCGGCGAAAAACCCTCAACACTGGTTTTATACGTTCGAAATTTCTTGCGGCCGTGGACCTTCTCTTGGAGCAAAATACCTGTAAGCACTTTATCGAACGAAAGAAGATTGCTATGCGCACGATCGGAATGAGCGACTATACCGTTGGCGAAGACTGCTTTGACGAGCTGCACGGCGCGTTGGCCGAGTACGGAGCAACCAAGGTCGCCATCATTGGTGGTAAACGAGCACTGGCCGCAGCACTTCCCGGTATCGAAGCTGCGCTGGCAGGTACCGACGTCGAGATTCTGGAGACACGCGTCTACGGTACCAACAGTACGCGCGCCAATATCGCCAAGGTCTTAAACTCCCCCGCCTGCCAGGAAGTCGACGTGCTCATTGCCTGTGGCGGCGGCAAGGCGCTCGATACCGTGAAGACCGCAGCCATCGAGCTCAAGAAGATCGTCTTTACGGTGCCGACGATCTGCTCCAACTGCTCGGCCGCGACCGCCATTGCCGTTGTCTACAACGACGACGGCTCGCTCGAGGGCTATTCGTACCCCAACCGCCCCGCGCACATCTTCATCAACCCCAAAATCATCGCCGAGGCTCCGGCAGAATACTTCTGGGCGGGTGTGGGCGATGCCCTGTCCAAGCAGCCCGAGGTCGAGTACGCCACGAGCGCCGGCAACCTGGAGCACACCGCCGATCTTGGCCTGGCGCTCGCACACACCTGCTCCGAGCCGCTGTTTACCTATGGCGTGAAGGGTCTTGAGGACGTTCGCCAGAACCTGTCGACCGAGGCCGTCAAGCAGATCGCGCTCGATATCGTGGTCAACACGGGCTACGTCTCCAACCTGACCAACCAAAACGATTACTACTACAACTCGAGCGTGGCGCATGCGTTCTACAACGCCACCTGCAGCATTCCGCGCAAGGGCACCTACCTGCATGGCGAGGTCGTGAGCCTGGGCGTGCTGGTGCTGTTTGCCTACACGGACGATACCGAGAACCTTGAGCGCTACGCAGCCTTTAACAAGGAGATGGGGCTGCCCGTGACGCTTGAGCAGGTCGGGCTTTCCGAGTCCGATATCCCCGCCCTGTGCGAGTACGCGCACACCACCAACGAGTGGAAGCAGGGAAACCCCGAGCCCTTCACCGACGAAAAGTTCGCCGCCGCCATCAAGGCTGCCGACGCTTACGGCCACACGCTCTAGGACTGGCCCAAAACCACCACAAAGGGGACAGGCACCTTTCTGGTGGTTTTTTATTGCTCCAGCATTCAGTTCGTACTCGAACCCAATTCTTTACGAGAAAGGGTTCGGGTACGTTTTTTGTTTATCGGAAATTCTGCGGAAGGACTACTCGGAACGGTAAACAGGAACGAACAGAGGCAGGGTATCATCGTGGTGATGGTATCCTGCCTTTTGTTTTGCGGGATCAAGGTCGCTTTATGCGAACTTGATCGCCACTTATATGGCGCATTGATGGCAATTGCTTCGTACGTGCATACCGGGAGCCTGTACACCTCTGGCAAGGCGTAACACACTAGACTTTGTTCCAAAGTCCGTGTGCTAAGGGGGCAGGCCCCTTAGAATTACTGTGGAGTGTGTACGCACGTACGCAGAAAAACGGCAAAATTTCGCTATATCAGGGCGTTCTTTCATTGGAGAGTATGGTATACACGGCTTAGTTCAACAAATAAGAATTTATATATAAAGGAGAATATTGATGAAACTGTTTTTATGTTCTCACTTTTCAAGTGTAGGAAGTCTGATAAAGGAAGAAATTGAAAATAAAAAAGTCGCATTTATTCCAACAGCTTCGCTGCGTGAAGACTACACCGGTTATGTCGGCTCGGCTCGAAAATTATTCAAAAAGTTGGGAGCAATCGTAACTGAAATTGATATTTCAACGGAGGCTTATTCAACGATACAGTCTCTTTTTGAAGATGCGGATGTGATCTATTTTACCGGCGGAAATTCTTTTTTCCTTATAGACCAGCTCCGTAAAACGGGAACGGATGAGCTGTTGAAGAAAGAACTGGCAAAGGGAAAACTGATGATTGGTGAATCGGCAGGTGCGATTGTATGCGCTCCAAGCATCCAATATATCGAGCAAATGGATGAAAAGCCGGAGGACTACTCACAAGAAGATGATTCAGGGCTTAATTTGATTGATTTCTATGTTCTTCCGCATTATCTTACGGCACCATTTAAGAAAGTTACCGAGAAGATAATGACTGAGTTTTCGGATTTGAATCTATGCCCAATTAACAACCGTCAGGGAATTGTAATTGATGGTGAAGGTTCAAAGGTAATTTGCAAAGACTAATTTGAAAATTCCAGTTTGCTGTACTCGTTCCTAGCAGGGTTAGGGGCAGGCACGCCCCAACAAGAAGCTGTCCCAAAGGGGCAAGAATGGGGACTGCGGACGATTTCTTGGACCGTTACGCGGCCCTTCCCAGCGCGGAGCGGAACTCGGCCGGCGTGCGGCCACCGAGCGCATCGCTGCGCCTCTCCGTATTGTATCGACCGATCCAGCCCCCGAGCTCCTCGATGAAGCGGGCGGGGGTCCAGTCCGACCAGTCCCTGCCGTGCCAGAACTCCTTCTTGAGCAGGCCGAAGAAGCCCTCCATCGCCGCGTTGTCCGGGCTGCAGCCCTTGGCGGACTGAATTGGCTACACTGATGTGGACAGTTCCAGGAGGGGCGCAAGAGACGGGAAGGCCGTGTGCGCGTTCCTGCGCGAGGGCCGCGGGGAGGGGCTGCCTGGGTACGGCGCCTGTCAACTCGGTCTACGTCTTTGATGACCGGGTCGTACTCAATATCAACTTCACGGATGATGCCAAAACGGTCACCCGTGAGGAAGTGTTGGGTTCGAATGCTATGGACAATGTTCCAGCATGCTGGGATCGAACTCGCTAGCCGGAATCACACGGTACCCGTGACGCAGCAGCAGATCGACAAAAACACCGTTGCCCGCGGTGAGCGTACCGCTAAAGGTGCCATCGTAGACGCGACTCGCACCGCACGAGGGGCTACGGTCCTGCAAGACGCACGCAGCGATCTCGGACGGGCCGCCCGCCTGTTCGCACATATCGAGCGCACGTTGGGCACCCAGGCGAAACTCGCGATCGACCGAGATGCCCTCGCAGGTACGGACCTCGCCGTTCACAATCTCGGACGGCTTGCGCGGCGTGGGCAGGCCGCCAAAGACCTCAGGGCACACCAAGAGTACCTCGGTCCCCGTGCATTCGCACGCTTCGACCAGCTCGCGATGGTAGTTATCGAGCCCGTTATACTTGCAGCTCTCGCCCATCAAGCAGGCACTTACCACGATTTTCATATTCAACTCTCCCCACGCAAAACGCCCCATTTGAGATGGACACTCAAATGGGGCGATAGACACTGCGCAGCCAGTATTACTGCTGCTTCGGCATCAGCGGATTCTCGCGCGTGAGGAGATTCATGAACTCCTCGCCCGTGATCGTCTCCTTCTTGTACAGATAACGAGCCAGCTCGTGGAGCTTAAACTTGTTTTCCTTCAGGATCTGCAGGGCGCGGTCGTGCGCATCCTCGATCAGCTTGGCGACAATTGCATCCACGCGCTCGGCCGTACCGGGGGCGCAGGTGAGCGACGTATCCTGGTTGAGGTACGCATTCTGAACGGTACCGAGCGCCATCATGCCAAACTCATCGGACATGCCAAAGCGCGTCACCATGTTGCGGGCGAGCTTGGTGGCCTGCTCGATATCATTGGCCGCGCCAGTCGTCATCTCACCAAAGATGAGCTCCTCGGCTGCACGGCCACCGCAATAGACGGCGAGCTTGTCCAGGACCTCCTGGCGTGTGGTCAGGAAGCGCTCATCCTCCTCGACCTGCATGGTGTAGCCCAGAGCACCGCTCGTGCGCGGTACGATGGTAATCTTCGTGACCGGCGCGGAACCCTTTTGGCGGGCAGCGACGATGGCATGGCCGATCTCGTGGTAGGAAACGACCTGCTTCTCGTGGTCGGAAAGCACCGTGGACTTACGCTGTTGGCCGGCAATGACGACCTCCACCGACTCCTCGAAGTCGTCCTGGGTTGCACGCTTGCGGCCCTCGCGGACGGCACGCAGGGCGCCCTCGTTGATGATATTGGCCAGGTCGGCGCCCGAGGCACCAGGCGTGGCGCGGGCAATCGCGGTCAGATCGATCGGCGGCTGGGTCTTCACGCTCTTGGCGTGGAGCTCGAGGATGTTCTTGCGACCGGTCAGGTCGGGCAGCTCAACGGGGATACGGCGGTCAAAACGACCGGGGCGCAGCAGAGCGGGATCGAGGCTGTCGGGACGGTTGGTGGCAGCGAGGACGACGATACCCTTATGGTTATCAAAGCCGTCCATCTCGGTCAGCAGCTGGTTGAGCGTTTGCTCGCGCTCGTCGTTGCCGCTAAAGCCGCCGCCATCGCGCTTCTTACCGATGGTATCGATCTCATCGATAAAGACGATACACGGGGCCTTTTCCTTGGCCTGCTTAAACAGATCGCGAACCTTGGCGGCACCACGGCCGACGAACATCTCAACAAACTCAGAACCAGAAATACTAAAGAAAGGCACGCCCGCTTCGCCGGCCACGGCCTTGGCAAGCAGGGTTTTACCGGTACCCGGAGGGCCGACAAGGAGGGCACCGCGCGGCAGCTTGGCGCCGATCTCCTCGTAGCGCTGCGGCTTCTCCAGAAAGTCGACGACCTCCTTGAGGGACTCCTTGGCCTCTTCCTGGCCGGCGACGTCCTTAAAGGTCACGCCCACGTCCTTGGAGGCGATCACGCGCGCGCCGGACTTGCCCAATCCGCCGCCGCCAAAACCGCCGCCGCCAAAGTTCATCGACGGGCCGTCATCGCCCATAGCCTTCTTCATGCGGCGGTTGAGCCACCAGCCAATCAGGAAGAAAATCGCCATGGGAAGAATGAGGGTGATCAGGTAGTAGGTCATCAGGCCCGAGCTCTTGTCGGGAACGACCGACTCCAGCGAGGCGCCGGATTCAAGCACGCGATCGGTAAAGCCCGCATCGTTTGGCACACCGGTCGTCTTGTAGGCGATGTTCTCGTCCTCGCCCTTCTTGGTGTAATAAATCGTGTAATCGTCCGTATTGTATTCGACCTTGTCGACACTCTTCTTATCGAGCGCTTTGACAAAGGTCGAGTAATCGGTCTTCGTAATCTGCTGCGTGTGACCGATGTTGGGGAACAGAACGGTCGAGAGCACGAGGTAGACGACGAAGGCGATGAGCACGTAGAGGATCATATTCCGTCTACGTTTGTTGTCATCCATCTCCATCTGCTTGAACTCCATCTACTGGGGTTGATAATGGTTTCTAGAATACCCAACCCGAGCGACGATAAACCGACGCCGGACACGAAAGGACAGAGATGGCATCACTGGAAGTCGGCAAGGTTCAGATCTACACGGGCGACGGCAAGGGCAAGACGACGGCTGCGCTGGGGCTTGCACTGCGCGCCACGGGCTATGGACTTAACGTGCTTATGCTGCAGTTTGCCAAGAAGCTGCACTGCGCCGAGCATGATGCGGCGCCCCGTTTAGGTCTGCGCATCGCACAAGCCGACCGCGACACGCCCGAAGCCTGTGCCGCACAGATCATGGAGCTGGCGCGCAAGCAGATTAGCCAAGTCGACGTTCTGATTCTGGACGAACTTGGCGAGGCCATGCGCCGTGGATTTGTGACGCGCGTGGATGTCGAAGCGCTGATCGCGACAAAGCCCGCCACCACGGAGCTCGTGCTCACCGGCCGCGGTCTGCTGCCCCTCGCCGATCTGGCAGACCTGGTCACCGAAATGCGCCCCGTCAAACATTACTTCGACGAAGGCCTCCTAGCCCGCCAAGGCATCGAATACTAAATGATCCGAAGGGGACGGAGGAAAACGGATCATTTTGCCTTATCGCCAGGTCAATGATCCGTTTTCCTCCGTCCCCTACGGATCATTAGGCGGTGGCGCGGCCGAGCCAGTTGCCGCTGTGGTGGTAGATGGTAAACATCGTGGCCGTGATGAGCCAGGTTACGGGGTAAACCAGCAGCAGGTGCTCAAGCGCCGGATCGAACGGCATAATCGCAAACACCCAGATCACCCTGAGCACGACGGTGCCAAAAATCGTGAGCATCATAGGCTGGAAGCTCACGCCAGCGCCGCGGATGGAGCCGGACGCGTTTTCGATAATCGAGAAGATCGCGTAGAACGGCGCGATGAAATGAAGAATCGTCGTGGTGTAGGCCGAAATCGAAGCATCGTCGACAAACAGACGCGACAACGGACCCGAGAACACCAGTAGCACGGCAGACAGGCCACCAATGAGCATAAACGACAGCACAAGCGACGTATGGTAGCCCCTGCGCATGCGCTCGTAGTTGCGCGCGCCAAAGTTCTGTGCCGAGAACGTGGTGATCGAAACGCCAAGCGCCTCGGTAACCATCCAGACAATGCCATCCAAACGGCCCGAAAGACCCCACGCCGTGGTGACATCGGCACCAAACGAGTTGACCGACACCTGAATCAAAACGTTGGAAATCGAATACGCAGCAGACTGAAAGCCAAGCGGCAGACCACACGAGATCATGCTCTTACAAATGCCAGGATCAATGCAGAGTTTGGACAGTGAAAGCCGCCACGCACCCGGAGCGTGCATCATACGAATCACGATCATCGTGGCGTTGGAGCAAATGGTCAGCGCCACCGCGATGCCGCAGCCCAGAGCCTCCATATGAAGCACGGCAACGAAGATGACATCCAGCACCGCATTAACAAGGCAGCCGGAAGCAATGATCACAGCAGGACCGCGTGTGTCGCCCACGGCGCGCAGCAGCGCCGTTCCCATATTGAGCAGCAGCGCCGCAACCATGGCGGCAAAATAGCAACGAGCATAGGCCACGCCCTCGGCCAATAGTTCATGCGGCGTGTTCATAAGTACCAGCATGGGCTCAACGAACACTATGCCAAGAATCGAGAAAACGATACCGCCCACCAGCGCGAGCGTCATGGCCGTATGGACCGAACGACTCAATCGCTCATCATCGTGCTGACCAAAATACTGACCGGTAATGACCGCGCAGCCAGCGCCAACGCCAACGCAAAAGCCAATGCAGAGCTCGGTGAGCACCATCGTGGCTTGAATGCCACCCAGCGCGAGCTTGCCGCCAAACTGGCCGACGATATACGTACCAATAAGCGTGTAAGCCTGCTGAAAAAACGAGCTAAAGAAGATAGGGACGCACAGCGACAGCAGCTGTTGCCAAATGACACCCTGCGTTACATCGATAGCCGTAGATTTCTTAGCCACACGCCCTCCCCACCAGCGTACGTCAAACAACAAAACGGCAATTTAAGACCAAAGCCAATACCAGCTTAGCACCGACCGACGTCGGCCGAAACGCCCCGAACCAGAGCCCGGTGCTAACTATCTGCCTAGTGATACAGCCCCGGCTGGTAGTGGTACTCGTTGCTCACATGCGAGCACAGCTGCCAAAAGGCAACAGCGCTTGCCGCGGCCACGTTGAGTGAATCGACCCCATGCGCCATCGGAATACGCACGGCGCGGTCGCAGCCTGCAATGGTCTTGGCGCCCAAGCCAGCACCCTCGGTGCCCATAAAGATTGCCAGGCGGTCAATCTCCTGGAGCGCGGGATCGTCCAGCGACACCGAATCATCCGTCAACGCCATAGCGGCACACGAAAAGCCGGCATCGTGTAGCGCCGCCAGCCCATCATGCGGCCATACGCGCGCTTCGCTGCCAATGCGTGTCCAGGGCACCTGGAACACCGTGCCCATGCTCACGCGGGCCGAACGACGATACAGCGGATCACAACACGTAGGACTGACCAAAATGCCGTCGACGTTGAGCGCGGCCGCCGAGCGGAATATTGCGCCCACATTGGTATGGTCGACAATGCCCTCGAGCACGCACACGCGCACCGGGCGCTCCCCCGCCGCCTCGACGACGCCGCCCAAGAACTCATCAACCGGAATCTGTCGCGGGCGACGAAATGCCGCGAGCGCACCGCGCGTCACGTTAAAACCCGTCAGACGCTCCATAAGCTCCATCGAGGCAACGAACACGGGAACCGGACCCGCGCCCTCGCGTACCGCCAGGCGCTCAAACAGCGGCATCATCTGGTCGAGCCAGCGCTCGCCCAAAAGAAAGCTCGCCGGCTCGTATCCGGCGCGAACCGCACGTTCGATGACCTTGGCACTCTCGGCGATAAAAATGCCCTTCTGCGGCTCCAGCACGCAGCGCAGCTCACGCTCGGTCAGTCGCACGTAGGCATCAAGCCGCTCGTCCTCGAGCGAATCGATTCGCAGCACCTCAACGGCATCAGTCATAGCAGCCAGCCCGCACCTTTCTTTACAGCGCATCTATACCAAACGAGGCGACGCTAAGCGCCGCCCCATGCATTCAGACAATCCGATGATACCGTTCACGCCGGACGATTTACGCCTCAACGCGACGATACGTTACGAACTCATAATCGACACCCTCGTCGCCCTCGCCCGAGGCAATCGTGGCAACACCGCCACGCCGCGCAATCTCCCACGCGGGATCGGCATCCAGATCGGGAAAATACGTATCCACGTCATGCACGCAATGGTCATGCGTAACCTCGGCCTCGGCGCAATACGGCAAAAACTGCCGATACACCTCGCCGCCACCGATCACCCACGCAACGGGCTCATCGGCTACCGCGGTGAGCGCTTCGTCGACGCTATGCACCACGTCGACGCCCTCGGCAGCAAAGTCCTCATCACGCGTGAGCACGATATTACGACGGTTCTTGAGCGGACGCCCGCCGGGAAAACTCAGCAGCGTCTTGCGTCCCATAATGACAGGGCAGCCTTTGGTGCGCGCCACAAAATGACGCATGTCGGCGCGATTAGACACGACCATGTCACCCTCGCACCCAATGCCCCAATCGTCACACACGGCGACAATGGCGGAAAGCTTACACGTCATGCGCGTCACCTACACCGCAATGGGGATGTTCTTGACCTGCGGGCCGTGCTCATAGCCCTCGACAATCAGATCATCGGTCGTAAACGCATAGAAGTCATGTACATCGGGGTTAAGCGTTACCTTAGGCGCGGCAAACTGCGGACGCTCGATAAGCTCGCGGACGATATCGACATGACGGTCGTAAATGTGGGCATCGGCGATCACATGCAGCAGCTCGCCGGGAATCATATCGACCGATTGCGCGACCATCATCAGCAAGATGGCGTACTGGCACACATTCCAGTTGTTCGCGGCCAAAATGTCCTGGCTGCGCTGGTTGAGAATCATGTTGAGCGTCGGTTTGTCATCCTGCGGGCGCTGCGTCACGTTATACGTCACGCTGTAGGCGCACGGATACAGGTGCATCTCGGACAGGTCGCTAAACACATAGGTATTCGTCATAATGCGGCGGCTGTACGGCGTGTTCTTAAGGTCGTACAGAACGCGGTCCATCTGGTCAAAGTCGCCCTCGGCATAATGGCTCTTCTGCCCAATCTGATACCCGTAGGCCTTGCCGATGGAACCGGTCTCGTCGGCCCACTCATCCCAAATATGGCTGTTGAGGTCATGCACGTTATTGGACTTCTTTTGATAGATCCATAGGATCTCATCCATGGCAGATTTGAGGGCCGTACGACGCAGGGTAAGCGCCGGAAACTCCTCGCGCAGGTCGTAGCGTGCCGTGACACCAAAGTTTTTAATGGTATAGGCAGGGGTGCCGTCCTCCCACACCGGACGGACCTTTTGGCCCTCGGTGGTGGTGCCATGGTCCAGAATATCGCGGCACATGGTTACAAACTGTTGATCAGCTTTGCTCATTGACCCTCCTGTCAGTCGCCTATAAGCGAGATTCATTGTATCCCAGGCGCGCAGTGTCGGATTGGACACTTGGGTCGGCACACGCAATGCGCGGCAGCCAGCAACCCCACAATCGCAGACGTAACAACTTTGAATTTCTGACATATGCTAAAAAAGCTTGCGCGGAACCGCATACACGCTATCCTATTACTGACATATGTCAGATTTGGAGAGAGTATGGCAGGAAGACGCGAAAAATTACGCCGTGTTGGGATCATCCCCGAATATCGCGGCTTTACCCCCGACGGCCTTGCCAGCGGAGACGCCATCGAGATGACGGTCGATGAGCTCGAAGTACTGCGCCTGTGCGACCTGGAAGGCCTCAATCAGGAGGCGGTCGCCCAGCACATGGGCATCGCCCGCGCCACCGTGGCGGCCATCTGCAGCCGCGCACATCGCAAGGTGGCAAACGCGCTGGTCAACGGGCGGGCGCTCGTCATCGAGGGCGGCAATATCGCGTACTCCCCCATCACCGCAACGACGGCCGCATGGCCAGCAAAGGAGGTCGACACCATGAGGGTGGCAACCACGTACGACAACGGCAACATCTTTATGCACTTTGGCCGCAGCGAGCAGTTCAAGATCTACGACATTCAGGATGGCAAGGTACTCAACGAGCAGGTCGTGGGCACCGACGGCACCGGTCACGGTGCCCTTGCGGGCCTGCTCGCCAACGGTGGCGTGGACACGCTCATCTGCGGCGGCATCGGCGGTGGCGCCATCAACGCGCTTGCCCAAGCCGGCATCACGGTGTACGCAGGAGCTCAGGGCAGCTGCGACGCTTGTGTCGAGGCCCTTATCGCCGGAACGCTCGCACAGAACGGCGAGGCCACGTGCAGCTGCCACGGCCATGACCACGACCACGCCCACGAACATGGCGAGTCCTGCAGCTGCCACGGCCATCACGAGCCCGAGGGCCACGAGGGCTGCGGCTGCCACTAACGGCACGGCACCGCGAGCTCGGGGCGCGACGCTGAACGCAGCCCAACTATCAAAGCCAACAACAAAGGCCACCCGGTAACTTCCGAGTGGCCTTTGCCATATCAAGCTGGAATTACAGCCCTATTTCTTATTGCGCATCTGCGCTTCCATCTGGCGCAGCAGCTCCATATCGGACTTGGGACCGCCCGTACCCAGGCCGCCCATGCCGCCCAGACCCATAGCGTCCAGCCCAGGGATATTGGGCATGCGCATCTTCTTGCCCTTCTTGCCCTTTTTGCCCTTCTTGCCGCCGGCCTGTGCCTGATTGGCCATCGTGCGCATGCGGCCCATCATCTTGTTCATCTCGCCCCACTGCTTCATAAGGCTATTGACCTCGGTGGGGGTCACACCGGCGCCCTTGGCGATACGCGCGCGACGCTGGCCGTTGATGATGGAGGGACGCAGACGCTCCTCCTTGGTCATCGACATGATGATGGCCTCGTTCTTGTCGAAGATGCCCTCGTCCAGGTTACCGCCCATCTGGTTGAGCGCGCGCTGGCCACCGGGGAGCATGCCCAGGATACCCTTCATGCCGCCCATCTTTTTGACGGCTTTCATCTGGTCGAGCATGTCATTCATGGTAAAGCCCTCGCGCAGCATGCGCTCGGCAGCCTCGAGCTGTTCGGCATCGGCGGCCTCCTGGGCCTTCTCGATGATGCCGACAACGTCGCCCATGCCCAAGATTCGCTTGGCCATGCGATCGGGATAGAACGGCTCAAGCGAATCGGGTTTCTCGCCCATGCTCACAAACTTGATGGGCTTGCCGGTCACCTGACGCACCGAAAGCGCGCCACCGCCACGGGCGTCACCGTCGAGCTTGGAGATAATCACACCATCAAAGTCGGTGCGCTCGGCAAACGTCGAGACCACGTTGACGATATCCTGGCCGGTCATGGCGTCGACGACCATCAGCACCTGGTCGGGCTTGACGGCCTTCTTGATGTCGACGGCCTCCTGCATCATCTGCTCGTCGATCTGCAGACGACCGGCGGTATCGACGATCACCACGTCACGAAGGTGGTCGACGGCCTCCTGGATGGCGCCCTTGGCGATGTCGACCGGGTGCGCACCGTCGCCGCGGAAGACCGGCACGCCGATCTCGCCACCGAGCGTGGCAAGCTGATCGGCAGCAGCGGGACGGTAGACGTCGCACGCGGCGAGCAGCGGCGAGCGGCCCTGCTTCTTGAGCAGGTAGGCAAGCTTTACGGCAGCCGTGGTCTTACCGGAGCCCTGCAGGCCCACGAGCATGATGACATTAGGAATGCGGTTACTAAAAACGAGCTTGCTCTCGGTGGAGCCGAGCATCTCGGTGAGCTCGTCGAGCACAATCTTGACGACGTTTTGCGCCGGCGACAGCGACTCCATGACCTCGGCGGTTATGCAGCGCTCCTTGGTCTTAGCAACGAACTCCTTAACGACCTTAAAGTTAACGTCGGCCTCGAGCAGCGCCATGCGAATGTCGCGCATGGCCGAGGTGATATCGGCCTCGGTCAGCTTACCCTTGCCGCGCAGGCGGTCAAATGTGTCGTTGAGGCGATCGCTCAGAGAATCAAACACTAGTCACTCCTTAATTGGACTCGCCCACCAGGGCGCGGCAGAAATCTTTGGCGTTAAACTCCTGCAGGTCATCGACCTGCTCGCCCACGCCGATGCGCAGGATCGGGAGCTTGAGCTTCTCGGCCACGGCCATGGCGATACCGCCCTTAGCCGTGCCGTCGAGCTTAGTCATGATAATACCGTCCAGGCCCAGCGCCTCGTTAAACTCGAGCGCCTGGTTCAGACCGTTCTGACCAGTGGCGGCATCGATCACAAGCACGACCGAAACCGGCATGGGGCCGGCGGCCATATTGGCGGCGCGCTTACGCGTCACGTTGACCACCTTGGCGAGCTCGCGCATGAGCTCGGGGCTCGTATGCAGACGACCGGCGGTGTCGATAAGCACCAGGTCGCTGCCGCGCCTGTCGGCCTCGTCGAGCACGTCGTAACAAACGCTCGCCGGGTCGGAGCCGCGGTCGCGCTTGATGACGGGAACACCGGCGCGCTGACCCCACACATCGAGCTGCTCGATGGCGGCGGCGCGGAAGGTATCGGCCGAACCGATCACGACATTCTTGCCGCGGGAAGCCATGGCGCTCGCAATCTTGCCGACCGTCGTGGTCTTGCCGGCACCGTTGATGCCCACAAACAGCACGCAGCTCGGCGTATCGGAGAACGGATCGCGCTCGATGGGCACAAAGTGCTGCTCAAGCTGCTCGGCCAGAGCGCGACGAAGCTGCGGTGCGGTCTTGAGGTTCTTCTTGGCTGCGGCATCGCGCAGGTCATCGGAGACCTGAATAGCGACCTCGGCACCCATGTCACCCATAACGAGGGTGTCCTCAAGGTCCTCCCAAAAGTCCTCGTCGACCTCGCCGCCAAAGTAGAAGACCTCGTTGAGGGCCTCGCGGCTGCGCTCAAGTCCGCGCGAGAGAGCGTCAAAGAATCCCATTATGCATTCACGACCTTTCCGGTTTCGCGATCGAGTTTTTGCGAGACGACGCGGCTGACGCCGTCGGCTTGCATCGAGACGCCATAGAGAACGTCAGCGTCCTCCATAGTACGGCGCTGATGCGAAATGACCAAGAGCTGTGTATCGGAACGCAGCACATCGAGGGCTCCGATGAGCTTGGACAGGTTGGCGTCATCAAGCGCCGCCTCGACCTCGTCAAGCACATAGAACGGCACCGTGCGCGTGCGGTACACGGCAAAGAGCAGGGCGAGCGCCGTCAGACTCTTCTCGCCACCCGACATGAGCATCATCTTAGTAATGCGCTTGCCGCGCGGCTGCGCCACAACCTCAATGCCCGTCTCGGCAGGATGCTCGGGATCGGTCATCTCAAGATGAGCCTGGCCACCCGGGAACAGCATGGCGAAGATCTCGCGGAAGTTCGCGTCGACCTTCTCAAACGTCACCAGAAACGCCTTGCGCATCTTGCGATCAATGGCCACTGTGATCTTGGTGAGCGCCTTGCGCGCGCTCTCCAGATCGGCCAGCTGGTCCTCGATGTAGTCGGCGCGGCGCTTGAGCTGCTCGTACTCCTCCATGGCAACCTGGTTCACGGGGCCCAGATTGTTGATATGACGCACGAGCTGGTTGAGCTCCCGCTCGGCGGCGTCGCGGTCGGTGGGAGCAGGAAGCATGAGCGCTTCCTCGAGCACTGTGGTGCCATCGGCGGTAATGGCCTTAATGGCGGCCTCTACCTGCACCTCAAGCTTGCCGCGTGCGACCTTGAACTCGTTTTGCGTGGCAGTGGCGGTATCGACCCGCTCCTTAGCGCGGGCAACCTCGGCCTTGGCATCCTCGATGGTCTTCTTGAGCGAAGCGGAGTCCGCCTCTTCCAGAGAGGCCTGGTCACGCAGGCGCGCTGCCCAATCCGATGCGCGTTCCAACAGGGCAGAATAGCGTTCGTGCATGGGGTCGACGCGCAGGCGCAGCAGCTCGAGCGAGCGCGAAGCCTGGCGTGTTCCGCGGATACGACGGTCGATGCCCTCAAGACGATGCTCAAGGTCGGGCACGCGGCCCTTCAGCGAACGCAGGCGCTCGCTCGTCTGGGCCAGGCGCACCTTGGCATCGGCGAGCTTACCGGCGGCCTCGGAATCGTCACGGCGAACGCGATCGAGCTCATCGTTGGCCTCGGCAATCTGGAGACCCAGGTCGCTTGCCTGTGCACGCGCCTCGTCACGCGAACGGGTGAGTTCGTCAACGCGCGGGCGCGCAGCGCGAACGGCCTCGGCGGCCTGCTCGCGGCGCTTGGAGATGCGCACGCGCTCGACCTCGGCGTTGTTGGCGCTTTGCTCCAGGCGGCCAATCTCGGAGAGCAGCGAGCGGCGCTCGCCCTCAAGACGGGCGATCTCGCCGGCGGCATCGCCCTCGGCAGCACGCGCCTCCTCAACGGCCGCATTGGCCTCGACGACCTGATCCGACACATGCTCAAACACAGCAGCCAGATCGGGTTCCAGGCCCTCGAGCTCACGGATGCGGCGCTTGCGCTCCAAGGCACCCGAAGCCTCGCCGGCATCGAGCCCCACGCGCACCAGACCACCACAGCTCACGCGGGCGCCATCGGGAGTCACGTAGGTCACACCGTCAACGACAGGGGCAGCCAACGCGGCAGCCAAGTCATCGACCACGTAATAGCCGCCGAGAAGGGCCTCGACAACCGGGCCATAACCGGAGCGCACGGACAGACGATCGACCAGACGCGTACCGGCAGCGCCATTGGCAGCAGCACCGCCGCTCACGCCGCGCGCCATCAGCAGTGCCTCACCCGAGGCCTTCTTCTGGTCCAGGGCAGCGCGACCGGCGCGCTCGAGTGCGGCAGCGTTATCGAACAGCAGGGCATCGATATCACCTGCGAGCAGCTGCTCAACCAGACCCTCGAGCTCACGCGGTGCCTCGAGCACATCGCCCAGACGGCCCGAAACATCGTCGCCCAGCGCGCCCACCAGACGGCTCACCAGCGGCGAGCTGTCTGCCATGCGGGCATCGAGCTTCTTTTGGCTGGCAAGCTCCGAGCGAACCTCGGACAGCTTGTTGCGCGCTTCGCTCTCGCGATTACGCAGGTCCTTGAGGGCAGCGCGTGCCGTCTCGGTGGCCTCGCGCGCATCGTTCTGGGCCTGACGAGCCGCCTCAAGGGCACTCTCAAGCTCCTCAGCACGGTCGCGACGGCTCTCGAGCGAGGCCGTGACCTCCTCGAGCTGTTCATCGATCTGCTCCAAGCGCGAGGCGTACATGTTGTCCTCAACCTCGGCGTTACTCAGCGAGTCCTTCACCTTGGCGAGTTCGAGCGCCGCGTTATCGGCCCGACGCTGCACATCGCGTTGCTCACGCGTAAGCTGCGAAATCTGATTGTCGAGAGCCACGCGTCGCTCGTGGAGCTCAGCGGCGGCAGGACCAGCGGCGTCAACGTCCTCCTGGGCCTGCATGTGCGCGCCGGTCACTTCCTCAAGCTGTGCACGCGCGTCCTCGAGCTCCTCGACCACGCGACGACGCTGATGCTCGGAGCTCGAGATCTGGCCACGCATGTCGGACAGGCGCGACACCATGTTGTGGCCCTTTTCCTCGAGCAGGCGCATATCGGAGTTAATGCGGCCGACCACGTCTTGCATATGGCGGCGCTGCTCGCCCAGGTCGCCCACAAACAGGCCCTTTTCCTCGAGCATAACCTGGAGCTTCTCGAGCTCGCGCTCCTTTTCGCCCATGCGGTACTGCGCAAGCTCCAGCTCGGCGGCGCCTTCCTTGGAGCGGCTCTCCAGGTCGTTCCACTGCGACTGCAGCGAACGCAGCTCGTCGACGGCTAGCATCTGCGTAAGCTCGTTCGCGCGCGAGGACAGCTCTTTGTACTTGCGCGCACGATCGACCTGACGCTCCAGCGGTCGCAGCTGACGGGCGATTTCCTTATTGATGTCGCGGGCACGCGTCAGGTGCTCGTCCATCGACTTAATCTTTTTGAGCGCACGCTCCTTGCGGCGTTTGTGCTTGGAAATACCGGCGGCCTCCTCGATGAGGGCGCGGCGCTCCTCGGGGCGGCTCTGCAAAATGGCGTCGAGCTTGCCCTGGCTGATGATGGAATGCGTATCCTTGCCCAAGCCCGAATCGTGTAGGATGTCCTGAATGTCCATCAGGCGGCACGGACTCGAGTTGATGAGGTACTCGCTTTCGCCCGAGCGATACATACGACGGGTGATGGCGACCTCGTCAAAGTCGACGGGCAGCATATGGTCCGAGTTATCGAGCACCAGCGTGACCTCGGCGACACCCACCGGCTTGCGCGCTGACGAGCCCGAGAAGATGACATCCTCCATGGCCTGGCCGCGCAGCTGCTTGGCGCTCTGCTCGCCCAGGACCCACAGAATCGAGTCAGAGATGTTCGATTTTCCCGAGCCGTTGGGACCGACGATGACGGTCAGGCCCGGCTCAAACGTCATATGGGCGCGGTCGGCAAACGACTTGAACCCTTTGAGCGTGAGGGACTTGAGATACACGGTTCCTCGCTTAAACAGGCTTCTTGTTGAGAATCACGCCGTTGGTGGTGTAGCCCATGCGGTCAAGTGCCTCGAGTGCAGCGGCTCCCTCGGCTTCCTTCTTTGAGGAGCCGGAGCCGCGACCCTGGCGAATACCATCGATCAACACCACGGCGGTAAAGGTGGGCGCATGCGCAGGGCCCTCGGAGCCGACCAGCTTGTACGCGGGAGGCTCGTGGCCGTCGGCCTGCACGCACTCCTGCAAATACGACTTGGGGTTCGCAGGGTGCTCGGCACGCTCGGATGCCAAATGTGGCTTAAGCGTACGGTGGATAAACTCCGCCGCGGCATCCCAGCCGGCGTCCAGATACAGCGCGCCCACGAGCGACTCGTAGACGTTCTCGAGCGCCGAGTGCAGGCCGCGCGCGCCGGTACCGGTCTCGGAGGCACCAAAGATGATGATGTCATCGATACCCAGCTCGTGCGATACCTCGGACAGCGTGGCGCCCGAGACAAGGGACACCTTCAGGCGCGTGAGCTTGCCCTCGTCAAACTCCGGATAGGACACAAACAGGGAGCGTGCGACAACGGCGCCCAAAATGGAATCACCCAAGAACTCAAGGCGCTCGTAGCTTGCCGAGACTGGCTGGCCCTCGACGGCCGAAGGATGCGTAAGGGCCGCGCGCAGCAGCACCTTGTCATTGAACTCGTGGCCCAGAATCTCCTGGGCGCGCGTAAGTCGTTCGGATAAAGCCAAGACCTAAGCCTCCCTGGCGTTTTCGATCGCGTCGACGGCGTCGGCGACAGAGTTGAGCGAGAGCAGGGTCTCGTCATCGATCTCGAGATTGAACTCGTCCTCGATAGCCGTAACCAGTTGCAGGCGCTCGAGCGAGTTGGCATCGAGGTCGTCAAAGGTGGTCTCATCGCTAATTTCGGCAACATCGACGCCCAGAACGTCAGCAGCGACCTCGGCGATCTTGTCGAAGATTTCGGAGCGGTCCATAGCGCTTCCTCTCATAGTGCATGAATACCAAAAGAATGGTACCGCCCGGGCGGTACCAAGACACGGTTCTGATTCTACCCCACGAAGCAGGCCGCGAGGCACATAACAGCGCTCTAACTCGCTCTTACAAAACGATGCCGTCCATGGAGTTGGCGACGTTCTCGACCAGCCCCGCGCGCACGGCTTCGGCCGCCGCGAGCGTACCGTTTTTAACAGCCTCGACCGATGTGGCGCCATGGCCGATCAGGACCACGCCACGCAGGCCCAAAAGAATCGCGCCGCCCTTGGCATCACCAGAGAGCTTGGCCTTAATCTCGCGCATCTGCTTTTTGATGAGCAGCGCGGCGATCTTGGTGCCGAGCGAGGCCATAAAGGCGCCCTTGAGCTCCTGCAGCAAAAACTTGGCAGCGCCCTCGGTAGCCTTGAGAGCGATATTGCCCGACATGCCGTCGGCAACAACGACATCGAAATTGCCCGAGGTGAGGTCGGTGCCTTCGCAGTTGCCCACAAAGCCGGGAACGGCGGCTTTCATGGCCGGGAAGCAGGCCTTGGTAAAGTTGGAACCCTTCTCATCCTCGGTGCCATTGGCAAGCAGGCCCACGCGAGGATGCTCGATGCCCAGGACAACGCGGGCATAGGCGCTACCCATCTGGGCAAAACGCACCATGTCGTCGACCTCGACATCGGGGTTGGCGCCCATATCGCACAGCACCGTCAGACCGCCGGCGCGATTGGGCAGCGCATTGGTCAGACAAGGGCGCACCGGCTGCTTCTTGCCTTCGGCCATATATCTAAACGGTGTGACGTAGGCGGTCGCGGCAGCTGTCATGGCGCCGGTCGAGCCGGCGGAGAAGAACGCGTCCGCATTTCCCTTCTTGATGGCGCGGCACGACAGCACGATCGACGATTTACGCTTGGTCATCACGGCGCGAATGGGATCGTCATCCATGGCGATAACGTCGGGTGCCTCAAGGGCCTCAACACGTGCATGGGCCGCGGCAAAGGGATTGACGATTTCGGCGGGGCCAACTGCCAAGACCTCGATATCGGGATCGGCGGCAAGTGCGGCCTCGATACCATCGAGAACAACCTGAGGCTTCTCGTCTCCGCCCACAACGTCTACACAAACGCGAACGTTACTCATATACATGCTCCTTATACAAAAATGGCCGACTCATTGAGCCGGCCATTGTGGTTCCATTTGGAACGGCATCGCATCCAGAGTATACCGTTACTCGGTAACGATAACCTCGCGGTCCTTGTAGAAACCGCAGCTGGGGCACACGTGGTGCGGAAGCTTGACAGCGCCGCAACGGGGGCACGTGGACTGAGCCGCAGCCGAGATCTTCATGTTGGCGGAACGACGGGTGTGAGTGCGGATACGACCCTGCTTTTGTTTAGGTACGGGCATAGTGACCTTCCTTATGAACTATCCAGTGTGGCGATTACGCGCAAGTAGCGATACTACCACAGTTTTACTCATCGAGCTTGAGATTCTTCAATGCTGCAAATGGATTTTCCGTGGCAGCGGCCCATTCTGCCTCTGCCTGTGCGGCGCAATCGCATTGCTCGACGTTGAGATTGCAACCGCAAGTGGGACACAGACCGCGGCAATCGGGCTTGCAGAGCACCACAAACGGCGTGTCCATGACGACCGCGTCGTTGATGGGCTCACCCAGATCGACGATGCGGTCCTCACCCAGGAGCTCGTAGCCGTCCTCGAAGGCCTCGGGATCCTCGGGCTCCTCGAAGAGGTAGAACTCCTCGATCTCGCCGGCGATATCAAACGAAGCGGGCTCCAGGCAACGGTCGCACTCGCCGGTAGCGTGCGCGCGGACCATGCCCGTGAGCAAGACACCGGTACCGGCATTGGTAAAGACAACGTCGTAGTCGATGCCGTCCTGTAGCTGGTACTCCTTCTCGCCCACCGTGTAGGTGGCGACATCGACCTTGCCGGTCAGCGGATACGAATCTCCGGGAAACTCGAGCTGCTCGGAAAGATCGACGGTAACGCTCGGGAACTCAGCCATTACCACTGACCATTCTGTTGGGCGGCACCCTCGTTGAGCTGCTGACGGCAACGGGTAACGGTGCCGGTCAGGCTCTTGAGGTTCTCCTCCAGGTGCGTAAAGACCTGCTCTGCGTAGTCCTCGGCAGCATAACGCGTCTCGCGCTCGTACTGCTGGGCACGATCGCGGATGTCGTCGGCCTGCTGCTGGGCTAAGCGGACGATCTCCTGCTCACCGGCAATGGTGAGGGCCTGCTGCTGAGCGTCGGCGATGATGGAATCGGCCTGAGCGGCGGCGGAAGCCATAAGCTCCTCGCGCTCCTTAAGGATACGGCGGGACTTCTGCCACTCCTCGGGATAGCTCATGCGGATCTCGTCGAGGATGTTGAAGAACACGTCGGCGTCGATGACCTTGAACTGAGCGTTCTTGCCGAAAGGCGGCTTGGCTTCCTCGATCAGCCCTTCGAGCTCATCGACCAAGCTGACGATCCTATCGCCAGGAAAATTCTCGCCCGGCATCCGGTCTCCTTTCATAGGTAACATATCATCGTGCTAGTTTACCACATGCCACCAGGCAATAAAAAACGTCACGAAAAGCGATGTCTGAGCGCTTCGACCACGTTGGGCGGGACAAACGTCGATACATCGCTGCCGAGTGAGGCGATCTGGCGAACGACCGAGCTCGAGATATAGCCGTACTGCGGCGCACTCATGACAAAGATGGACTCCAGCTCGTTATCCAAGCGATAGTTGAGATCTGCCTGCTGCAGCTCGTACTCAAAGTCGGTCATGGCGCGCAGGCCCTTGACCACGGCCCCCGCCCCCTGCTCGCGAGCGAAGTCGACCAAGAGGCCGGTAAAGGGCAGGACCTCGACGCCGTCGATATCACCGAGCGCCTCGCGGGCCAGCGCCACGCGCTCATCGAGCATAAACGTGGTGCCCACACCGTTTTTACCCTGCGACTCGGCGACAGCGACTATCACGCTGGGAAAGATGCGGCGGGCGCGGCGGATCACATCGATATGGCCAAACGTGATGGGATCGAAGGTGCCCGGGACGATCACGCGGTTGATGGTGTCACTCATGGGCGTTCTCCTGAACCGTCGTGGCATCGTTGTTGTGAGCATCGGTGCCGGCGCAATCTTCCTTACCATCGTCATCGCCGACCCAACGAAGCAGGTCGACCGAGGTAATGCCGTAGCGCTTCTCGCGCGCGATCTCAAAGCCTGCCGGATGCGCGCCCGCATCGGCGGCGGCATGCTCAAACAGGGCATAAGCGCCAGGTGCAAGCAGACCCTGCTGAGCCAGGTTCTGCAGCAGCTCCTCGACCGGCTCGGCACCAAAAGCATAGGGCGGGTCGAGCAGGACCAGATCAAAGGGGCCGCCCGGCACACGACCGCGCGAAGCACTCGCCAGCATGTCGCCCGTTATCACGCGCCAACGCGCACGGTCACGGCAGAGCGACTCGATATTCTTGGTAATGAGCCGCGCGGCATTCCGATCGATCTCGAACGTCGTGAGCGAGCGGGCACCACGTGAGAGCATCTCTAACCCTAAGGCACCGGAGCCGCCAAAGGCGTCCAGCACGCGGACCTCGTCCAGATCGAAGTCAAATGCCGACATGACCATAGATGCGCATGCCTCGCGCACGCGATCGGTCGTGGGGCGGGTGACATCGCGACCACGGGGCTCCTCGATCTTACGACCGCGCCATTCGCCGCCGATGATTCTCATCCTCCGCTGACCTCCTTAAAAATGTGTCGATATCGCATGGCGACCGCATCGCGCAGGGGGCGCGTCGCCACGGAGTCAAGGTTGCAAGCATACCGCAAGAGCTCGACCGCGTCCAAATGGGCCCACTCGATCAGCTCCTCGTCGGCATCCAGGTCGACAAAGCGCAGAGTCACACCGCCATGCTGGCGGTACCCCAGGATTTCGCCCTCGTGGCGCAGACGAAGGTCCATCTGGGCGAGCGTAAAGCCGTCCGAGGTCTTCTCGAGCGATTGCAGGCGGTCTTGCGCCGCCGACGCGCCGCCGTTGCCCTTGGAGTGCGTCATGACCAGGCACGTGCCCGACACACTGCCACGGCCCACGCGACCGCGCAGCTGGTGCAGAGCAGCCAAACCAAAGCGCTCCCCGTTCTCGATGACCATGACGGTGGCGTTAGGCACGTCGACGCCCACCTCGACCACCGTAGTCGAGACGAGCACGTCAATCTCGCCACGCTTAAAGGCATCGATAACCTGGTCCTTCTCCCCCGCTGGCATGCGGCCGTGAAGGCGCTCGATGGCAAGACCCGGCAACGCCAGACGCAGGCGATCGAGCTCGGTCGCCGTATCGTGCAGCGGCACGGGGACCGTCACGCGGCCCTCGTCGTCGCGGGCGATACCGGGCACGTCCTCCAGATCATCGGCCGAGTCACTCGGCTCCACGAGCGGGCAAATCACGTAGGCCTGCTGACCCTTTTCATGCGCCTCGTGGATGGCGCCATAGGCAAGGTCGCGACTCGACTCGGTAAGCACGCGTGTCGTCACGCCAGCGCCAGGGACGGGACGATGGCGGATGATGCTCGTATCCAGGTCGCCGTACACCGAAAGCGCCAACGTGCGCGGGATCGGCGTGGCAGTCATAACCAGCAAGTCGGCACCAGGGCCTTTTTCGCGCAGAGCGTTACGCTGGCCCACGCCAAAGCGGTGCTGCTCGTCGATCACCACAAGCGACAAATGCTTGAACGTGACGTTCTCCGAAAGCACCGCATGGGTACCAAAGAGCACGTCGAGCTCGCCAGACTGGAGCCGAGCATGAATCTGTTCACGCTCGGCCGCCGGCGTGGCGCCCGTCAGGAGCGCCCAGGTCATGCCAGCCTGCGAGAGCAAGGGGCCGGTCTTATCGGCATATTGACGCGCCAGCACGCCCGTGGGCGCCATAACGCAGGCCTGAGTGCCGCTATCGGCCGCAACCGCCAACGCGCAGGCGGCAACGGCGGTCTTACCGGTACCGACGTCGCCCAGCAGCAGACGGTTCATCACGCGACCGCCATCGCACATGTCGTGCAGAATGTCTTGGAACGCGCCCTCCTGCTCGTCGCTCAGCGAAAACGGCAGGGCTTCCTTGAGCGCCGACAAGTGTCCGCCCGCGGTGTGGGCGTAGGGAGCAACTTCGACCAAGCCGCCGTCGTTGCGCAAGCGCAGCGCCAGCTGCAAGCAGAGGCACTCCTCGTAGGCAAGTCGCCGGCGTGCGATGTCGCGCTCGGCCATGCTCGAGGGAAAGTGGATCGAACGCAACGCACGGGCATTGCTCATGAGCTTCCGCTTTGCGCGCAGCGGCGCGGGAATGGGATCGAACGGATTGGAGACCACTTCGAGCGCACCGCTCACGATACGGCGCATCCATGCCTGACTCACGCCGTCACTTACGTAGTGGACCGGCAGGATGGTGCCGGCGGCGCGCCCATCCTCGAGCTTTTCAAAGTGGGGCGAGGCCATCTGCTTAAAACCGTAGGCAAACTCGACCTTGCCCATCACGGCCAGGCGATCGCCCTGCTTGAACTGCTGGGCAATCCAAGGCTGACGGAAAAAGGCAACCTGCAGCACGCCCGTCTCGTCCACAAGCGAGACCTCAGTCACCTGCATGCGCGGACGGGGCTGCTTTTGGACAATACGATCGACCGTGGCGATGATGGTGCACACGGTACCGATGGGCGCCATCTCGATGGACCACGAGCGAGTGAAGTCCAGGTAGCGATGAGGAATATGGAGAAGGAGGTCCCCCACCGTCCGAATTCCCAGACGGCGAAGGGCCTCCTCACGTTTACCCGAAACATATTTGAGTCGCGCGATATCCTCGTCGAGCGCATTGCTCTGGGCAAAACGCTCCGAGACGCGCGGCACGGAGCACAGCTCGGACATAGGCAGAGCCTACTCGATCGAGAAGATCACGGGATAGAGCGGCTGCTCGCCACGATGGGCGTCGATCTCCAGATCGGGCTGAGCCTCCTCGATAGCGTCGACGATCTCCTGGAAGGCCTCGTCGGACAGCTCCTCGCCGGCCAGAATCGTCAACGCGTCGCCCTCCTCTTCCTCCTGCATACGGTTGATGCAGTCGAGCGTGACCTGCTTCACGTCGGAGCCGACCACGTCGATGGAGCCGGCGATGATGCCCATGACGTCACCGGAGTGAATCGGCGAGCCGTCGGAGGCGCTGGAGTCGCGCACGGCGCGGGTGACCTCGCCATCGCGGACCTCGCTGATGGCGTCGACCATAGCGGCAACAGCATCCTCGAGCTCGGAATCGGGCAGGACCGCGAACAGCGCGGAGAAGGCCTGCGGGACGGTCTTGGTGGGAACGACGGCGACCTTCTTGTCGGTGCAGGCGGAGGCAGCAGCCTCGGCAGCCATGCGGATGTTGCCGTTATTGGGCAGGATGATGACCGAGGTCGCGTTAACCTGGTCCACCGCGCCCAGCAGGTCGGCAGTCGAGGGGTTCATGGTCTGGCCACCCGACACGATCACATCGACGCCGAGGGACTTGAGGATGTCAGCCTCGCCGGAACCGGCGGCAACGGCGACAAAGCCCAGGGCCTTCGCGGGCTCGGTGGCCTTCTCCTGGTCCTCGTGGATCTTAGCGGTACGGTCGTGGGCCTCCATCTCCATGTTGTGGATGAAGACCTCGTAGATCTGACCGAGCTGCAGCATGTGCTCGAGCACCAGGTTGGGGGTGTTGGAGTGCACGTGGATCTTGTAGTCGGGATAGGCACCAACGAGCAGCTCGCAGTCGCCCATGGAACCCAGGAACTTAAGGCACTCGTCCTCGTCAAAGGGAGCGTCGGCCTTAAAGAGGAACTCGTTGCAGTAGCGGAACTCCGAGCCCTCCCAGTCGTCGTTAGCCTCGATCTCGACACGGCCAAGAGCGGCGTCACGGGCAGAGCCGGCGGAATCAAACGTGGCGGAGAAATCCTCGACCACGGTGCTGCGGCCAAGAGCGGCGGCAACAAAGTTCTCCAAGAAGATGGCAAAGCCAAAGGCGCCGGAGTCGACCACGCCGTTCTCCTTGAGGACGGGCAGCAGGTCGGGTGTGCGGGCGACGGACTGGTAGGCCTCGACGACGATGGCGTCGAGCGCATCCTCGGCAGAGAACTTCTTCTTCTCGCACTCGTCTGCCTTGGTCGAAACATCACGCAGGACCGTGAGGATCGTGCCCTCGATGGGCTTACGAACAGCCTGGAAGGCAACCTTGACGGCACGACGGAAGGCGAAGGCGATATTGGCGGACGTGATAGGCTCATCGGCAGAGACAAGGCCCTCGGCCACGCCGCGCAGGATCTGCGAGGTGATGACACCGGAGTTGCCGCGGGCGCCCATGAGGGAGCCGTGGGTGATGGCGCCAGCGATGGCCTCCATGTCGGCATCGGCGGGAAGGGCGGAAAGCTCCTTGGTCACCGAGGCGAGCGTGAGCGACATGTTGGTGCCGGTGTCACCGTCGGGTACGGGGAAGACGTTGAGCTTGTTGATCTCCTCGGCCTTTTCGGAAACGGCAGCCGCAGCGATCGGAAAACAGGTGCGAATGGTCTTTGCAATCATGAGTGGTGAAATCTCCGTATTCGGATGCTAGTTCAGACGGCTCTTGAGCGCGTCGATGTGAATGCCGATCTTAAGGCTGGCGGGATCGATTTGGGCGATCTCCTGCAGGGTGAAGGCGACGGAGCTCGAAAGATTGTGGCAGACGGACTTCATGTTGACGCCGTTCTCGAGCACGACGTGAAGGTCGACCGTGAGGCCGTTCTCGTCGGCGGAAACAAGCACGCCCTTGCGGAGGCGCTGGCCGGCAAGCAGGCGCACGCTCTCGGCGCCCTGCAGCTGCTCGGCCATACCGACGACGCCGTAGCACGTCATCGCGGCATAACCGGCAATATCGGCAATAACGTCGTTCGAAACGCTCAGGCTGCCGTTAATGGTCTCAGACACAAGAATCTCCTTTTCTGGTGCTCGCGGCACCATGTCGTGGGAGCAATCATTCCAATATTTTACAACGACCGCGCCATGTTAAGGCGGCGGGGTTCGCGATTACATCCTCGACACGAAATGTTGATATGGTAACGTTCGCCACAGGTGATCGCGACATGAAAAAACCCGCCGCAAAAGCGACGGGTTTTACAACCTGGCTCCCCGGGTAGGACTCGAACCTACAACAGCGCGGTTAACAGCCGCGTGCTCTACCATTGAGCTACCGAGGAATAGGTGCGTGCTCTCAAGCAACGAAGTTTATTATACGGACGAATCAGCTTAGGGCAAGAACTTTTTTGAGAATTTTTCCGACCTAGTCATTGGAGACGTCCCCAACGACTACATGAAAGCGCCCCCAAGCGGATGTGCTTGAGGGCGCCTCTTGCTTGACTAGCTTTCGATGTAGTCTTTCAGCTTGCTGCTGCGGCTGGGATGGCGGAGCTTGGCCAGGGTCTTGGACTCGATCTGGCGGATACGCTCGCGCGTGACACCAAACTCGCGACCGACTTCCTCGAGCGTGCGGGGATGTCCGTCAACGAGACCAAAGCGCAGCTCGATAACCTTGCGCTCACGATCGGCAAGCGAATCGAGCACCTGGGTGAGCTGCTCCTGCAGCATGGAGAAGCTGGCGGCATCGGGCGGAACGATAGCCTGGGAGTCCTCGATGAAGTCGCCCAGCTGGGAATCCTCTTCCTCACCGATCGGGGTCTCGAGCGACACGGGCTCCTGCGAAATCTTCTGGATCTCGCGGACGCGGTCGGCGCTCATGTCCATCTCAGCACCGATCTCCTCAGGGGTCGGGTCGCGACCCAGATCCTGGAGGAGCTGGCGTTGCACGCGGACGAGCTTGTTGATGGTCTCGACCATGTGCACGGGAATACGGATGGTACGGGCCTGGTCGGCAATAGCGCGCGTAATGGCCTGACGGATCCACCACGTGGCGTACGTGGAGAACTTAAAGCCCTTCTGGTAGTCGAACTTCTCGACGGCGCGGATCAGACCGAGGTTGCCCTCCTGGATCAGATCCAGGAACAGCATGCCACGGCCGACATAGCGCTTGGCGATGGAGACGACCAGACGCAGGTTTGCGCTGATGAGCGCCTGCTTGGCCTCAAGACCAACATTCTCAATACGCGTAAGTCGACGCATCTCGGAGCGTGTGAGTTCAATCTCGCCTGCATCGGCAGCCTCGAGCTTCTCGGTAGCCTCGAGACCGGCCTCAATCTTCATGGCCAGATCGACCTCTTCAGATGCGGTCAGCAGGTCGACCTTACCGATCTCCTTGAGGTACATACGAACCGGGTCGCCGGTCAGCATCACCGTGGAGGCATCGATGCCGCGCACGCGCGAACGCGAACGGGACGTGCGCACGGTGCGCTTCTTCTTGCTCTTGGAAGAGCCCATCTCGGCATCGGCCTGGCGGGCCATCTTAAGCTCGTGATCGTCAAGCGAGCCGGAATCGTGCTCGTCATCGTCATCGAAATCGTCGGTATCGTTATCGTCATCGTCGACGCCCATCGGGGCGTCGTCGTTTCCGCTCGCGGAGATAATCTGGATGCCGCTGTTGCGCAGCGCGGAATACACCGCGTTGAGCTGCTCATCGGAGACATCGATATCCTTCAGGGCGACCTGAATCTCGTCCTCGGTTACCGAAGTCCTGTTTGAGCCGTTGCCCATGAGCTTTGCAACGTAGGATTCCAGCCCAGTACCCGTGCTCTCAGTCTTTTTTGGCACAGATTCTCCCTTCGTAGTCCACAGGACTCAATACTTTAGCACACACGTAGACGTCTATACCCAAAATAAAGACAGGATATAGGCGAGAATACGCTGGTTGACCACAACATCTAGGCCTGATCGGCACCTGCGGTCTCCAAACCGATCAAACGGAACGGGTCGGCCACGCCACCGATCGACTTTTGGAGCTCGCGCTGGCGCTGTGAATCTTGCACCGCCTGCATAGTCAACACGCGACGGGCCTCATCGTCGAGTGAACGGTCCTGACGCAACTTGGCCTGCGCGGCTCGCATGCGACGTTTGATGGTGTAGAGCTCGAGCGTATCGAGCATAAAGACGATGTTCGTCTCGGTCGGGTGCTTACTCGTCGCCGAGATGCGCCCGGCGCTGACAAGCGACGCCGCCTCGGGACACACCGCGCGCGCCGCATCCATGCAGGCCGCAGGATCGGTGCCCGGGGGCGTCGCAAGTACGGCCCACGCAATGGACTCGTGACGCGGGTCGACCCACTCGATAGAACAAATACGATCGGCATACGTGCGGAACAGATCGGGGTAGCTCGTGAGCATCGTAAGCAGCTCGCGCTCCCCCGCCAGGGATTTCCGCTCCAGATCGGTCAAAACAATCGGCATCGACGGAGCTGCCGCCGCGCTTGAACTATCGGCAACGGTCGCAGCGCTTTCCATCCCCGCTGGCACATCGATTGGCGGCAGGTCCTCGTCGACCTGCACCGGAGCGGCCCCATAGGCATCAACCGGAACGTAGTCGTACGGGTCCTCCTCGACCGGTGCGGACACCGGCGGCGTCGCACCCGCGGCCCAGGCACCGCGACCGGCACTGCGCGCACCAGTCGCACCGCCGCCCAAGCTTCGTCCCTGCGAACCGCCCGCGCGCTCAGCTTGCGCGCGTTGACGCTCATAGCTCTGCTCACGCCGGCGCTCGGCATCCTCGCGCTTGGCGACATCGCGAAACACACGGCCCGAACTCGCGCGCACGGTCTCCAAGTCCAAGCCAAGCAGATCGGCAATCTGGATAAAGTACGTGTCGATCATATAGCTGTCGCGCAAAGGATAGATGAGCGTCAGCGCGTCCTCGAGCGCTTTAGCGCGACCGCCCGGCGTGGTAATGTCGCTCGACTCCTGCAGCGAACGGTAGACAAAGTCCATGAGGGGCTCGGCCGCGTCAATGCGCGCCTGCAGCGCCTCGCCACCATGCGCCGTGATGAACTCCATGGGGTCGTTGCCGTCAGGCAGCACCACGCAGCGCAGGTCCATCGAATCCTGCTCGATAAACTGAATCGCGCGACGGGCAGCCTTTTGACCGGCAGCATCGCCATCGAACATATATACAATGCGCTTGGCAAAACGGGTGAGTGTCTTAACGTGATGTTCCGTCAGCGCCGTCCCCAGCGTGGCGACGACGTTTTTGATCCCTGCCTCCCAGCAGGCGATACAGTCGGTATAGCCCTCCACCACGATGGCGGTATCCTGCGCAACGATAAACTCCTTGGCCCAGTTAAAGCCATAGAGGTTTCGTTTCTTATGAAACACGCTCGTCTCGGCGGTGTTGAGGTACTTGGGCTGGCCATCGCCCATGATGCGCCCGCCAAAGGCGATATTGTGACCCTGCTCATCAAAGATGGGAAACATCACGCGATCGTAAAAGCGGTCCGCGAGCTGTCCGCGCCCACGGCTCACGGCCACGTTGGCGTCAATCATCTCCTGCGGGGTAAAGCCCGCTTGAGACAGATGCGAAACCAGCGCGTTGCGACCCGGCGCAAAGCCCAGGCAGTAGCGTCGACAGACATCTCCGCCCATGCCGCGGCTGGCAAAGTACTCGCGCGGGCGGCTGTCCTTACCGCGCATAAGCATGGTGTGGTAGAACTGAGCCGTCTCGGCGCACAGGTCATAGATGCGGGCACGCTTGGTGCCACGATCGCGCTGCGCACCGGTATCGTGCAGCTCAATGCCCGCACGATCAGCCAAATAGCGGATCGACTCGGGAAAACTCAGGTTCTCGCGCTTCATGATATAGGTAAAGACGTCGCCGCCCTCGCCGCAGCCAAAGCAGTGCCACACCTGCGTAGCAGGGATAATGTGAAACGATGGGGTCTTTTCGCCATGAAACGGGCAGCAGCCCCAAAACTCATGGCCACGGGGCTTGAGCTCAACCGTTTCCTGCACGATGGCAACCAGGTCCGACGCCGCGCGTACCTGATCTTTTTCCTCATCGCTAATCACGGATACTCACCCCCTGCTCACCCAAGTTATGACGTATATCGTCGATATTACCCTCGACGGTCGCGATAAGCTCGTCCAGGGAATCGAACACGCGAGACGGACGCAGCCAGCGCGTAAACGCCAGCGACACGGAAGCGCCATACAGGTCGCCCGCATAGCCGATTAAGTTGGCCTCGAGATGCGCCGAGGCGGCATCATCGGCATAGGTCGGCGGCAGACCGACGTTAACGGCAGCAGGCCATACGGTATCGTCGACCAGCACCAGACCCTCATAGACGCCATCGGCAGGCACTTGGATGCCGTCGGGCACCTGGATGTTTGCCGTGGGAAATCCCATGTCGGAGCCCTCGTGACGGCCAGCCGCCACAACGCCGCGCACCATATAGGGACGGCCGAGAAGCTCGGCAGCCAGCTCCACATGACCCTGGGCCAGCTCATGGCGGATGCGCGTGGCACAGATGGTCTGCCCGTTAACGCAGAGCAGGTCGTGACCGTAAACGTCAACCCCACGCTCAACACCCCAGGCGCGCATCTCGGCAACGCCCGAAGCGCCGCCACGGCCGAGCCTAAAGTCGCTGCCTACACGAATGGAGCGAATGTCGACAACGCGCGACAACAGCGCCAGGAACCCGACATGGTCGAGTGCCGCCACGGCGGGTGTAAAGGGAACGGCCACCACCGCATCGACCCCGGTTTGAGCCAGGGCGTGCAGGCGGTCGGCCGTCGTCATCAATTTTTGAGCGGGCGAAGGACTCACCACGACGTCCGGATCAGGATCGAAGGTGACCACGACCGCTTTGCTGCCGTGACCATGCGCATCGCGAATAACCGCGTCGATCAGTTCTTGGTGCCCACGATGCACGCCATCAAACACGCCAATGGCGATCGACGCGGCACCCAAGAACTCGCACCCATCAAATGCATCGGCAGAAACGATACGGGCCTCATCCAACTCACCCGCGAAAAAGATACGCGCGAGCTCGTGGGGCGTCAGCATTATCGAACACCGCCGATCGCCTGCGGAAAGACGTGCTCCATCACAAAGCGGCCGCCCTCGATACGAGCAAGCGCCTTGAGTCCCCCATCGAGCACGAGAGCGAACGGTGCCTTCGCCGTATCGAAGTCCGCAAGCGCGCGTTCAACGGGAATGCGGCGACCACAAAGCAGGTCGTCTGCAAGATTACCCGGCAAATCGACACGCGTGGCACCAAGGGCGGCGATGGGATCAAGAGCGAAGCCGGCAGCGGACTCGGGAGAAAGCTCCTCGACCGCATGACAGGTGCCAATGGAAACAACACCGGAGGCCGTTCGGCGCAGCGCGGAAATATGCGCAGCACTATCGCAGGCGCGACCCAGGTCGCGAGCGAGCGCGCGAATGTAGGTGCCCTTGCTTACCGAAAACGCCACGGTCCAGACGCACGTATCACCTTCGCCGCCCACGGCAATCAGGTCGGCGGCATAGACCTCGACGGGGCGCGGAGGTAAGTCCACCGCATTGCCCTCGCGAGCAGACTTGTAGGCGCGAACGCCATTGACCGAGATGGCCGAAAACGCCGGCGGCACCTGCATCTGCGGACCCAGCATAGCGGCCAGCTGCTCACGGGCGTAAGCGGAATCGCGCAGCTCGGGGGCAACGGGCACCGTGCGGACGGCCTCGCCCTCCGCGTCATCGGTATTGGTCTCGACGCCAAACGAAATGTCAGCGACATAACTTTTGGTATCGAGGGTTAGCATGCCAAGCAGACGGGTCGCCTGGCCCACGCCCACCACCATGACACCCGAAGCCATGGGGTCGAGCGTACCGGCATGGCCGATGCGTCGCTCATGGAGGGCGCGTCGGCACTGCGAAACCACGTCGTGGGACGTACAGCCCACCGGCTTATCGACGGCGAGCAGCATATTCAATTGGGAAGGCGTACGACGAGCCATGTACCATCCAAAATGTTAGAGCTCGACGGTCACCGAAGCGGGATCCTCCCCTACCAGCTCGGCCAGCATGGGGAGTGCCGCGGTGAGCGTCTCGAGAATCGTTCCGTTGTTAGAGAAACCGGCGGCCGCGGGATGCCCGCCACCGCCAAAAGCAGCAGCGATCTCGGAAACATTGAGGTCGCCCTTGGAGCGCAGGTTGCCGCGCACCTTGGTATCGCCCTCAATGCCCTTCAGGAACAGGCAGACCTCCACACCCATCACCGAACGCACCACATCGACCAGGCCGTCGCACTCGTCCGAAGTGACGCCGCAGGCCTCGAGGTCGCTCTGGTACGCATAACTATATGCCACACGACCGTGCGCCACTGTCTTGATGCGGCCCATAACGATGGACTTGAGATGCAAGAACTCTACGCGCATGCTCTGGTAGACCTCGAGCGCAACGCGCGCCGGATCGGCACCGTGCGCGACCAGGCGCGAGGCGGCATGGAACGCAGCGGCATCGGCGTTTTGGTACTGAAAACGACCGGTATCGGTCACCAGGCCGCACAGCAGGCAGGTCGCGACACCATCGCGAGCCACAATACCGCAATTGTCCAAAAAGCGGTCGATGATCATGGCGCAGGCCGCGGCGTCGACGCACCTCAGGCTCAGCTCGGCAAATTCCTCGCGCGCCGGATGGTGATCGAAGCACACCACATGCGACGAGCGGCGGAGCACATCGGCGGAGTTGTTCAGACGCTCGACAACCGGCACGTCCACCGAGATGAACAGGTCCGGATTGCCAGTATACGCAGATGCCGGCACCAGACGGTCGGCACCCTCCATAAAGCGGTAGATGCGCGGAACCGGGTCATCGTCTGCCAGCAGCAGGGCAATGTCCTTGTTGGGGAAAAACTTCATAAGCGAGAGGCCCAGACCCAGCACGGAGCCCAGGGCGTCACCATCGGGAGACGTATGTCCCGAAATCGCAATGGAGGACGCACCCTCGATGAGCTCGAGAATGCGTCGCTGAATATCTGCAGACTCGCACGATGCGAGGTCGGCGGAATTACTCATCTAAAGCTGCCTCCTGGGCGGCATCCGCAATTGGATAGCCGTCCTCGTCCTTTTCGATCGCAAGCGTGGCGGGAACGTTTTCCAGCGCGCGCGTGATGCGCTCGGCCTCATCGGTCGAGCGATCGATGCGAAAATCGAGCTCGGGCGTGACGCGCCAATCGAGCGAGCGGGCCAGCAGGCTACGGATGCGGCCCTTGGCGCTGGCGAGCGCCTCCATGACCTCGTCGTAGCGGCTCGCGTCGCACGACACGTACACGCGCGCGAACGAACGGTCCACCGCGACCTCGACCGCGGTCAGGGTGACCAGGTCGAGACGCGGATCGGAAACCTCAAAGAGCAGGATATAACCGAGCTTCTCGCGAAGCTGCTCGCCCAAACGGCGGGTTGCCTGCGTTTGCTTCATAGCGCTACCCCCTACTCGGTACGGGCAACCTGGTCGATGCGGTAGCCCTCAATGGTGTCGCCAGGCTTGATGTCCTGGAAGTTCTCCAGGCCAATACCGCCCTCGGAGCCGCTCTTGAGGCTCTTGGCCTCGTCCTTGTAGTGGCGCATCGAGGCGATTTTACCGTTGAAGACCACGATACCGTCGCGCACCAGGCGCACGGAATCGGTCGCGGCGATCTCGCCCTCTTCGACGCGGACACCGGCGGCGATACCGACCTTGGGCACCTTGAAGGTGTCCAGAACGGTCGCGGTACCCGTGGAAACCTCGACCTCGGTGGGCTTGAGCATGCCGATACGGGCTGCGTCGAGGTCCTCGAGGCACTTGTAGATGACGTCGTAGCAACGGATCTCGACGCCCTCGCGCTCGGCGGCGGAGCGGGCCTTGCCGTCGGGACGGACGCCAAAGCCGATGATGATGGCGTTGGAGGCGTCGGCCAGAACGACGTCGGTCTCGTTGATGGCGCCAACGGCGGAGTGGATCGTGTTGATGCGCACCTCGGACTGGTCCATCTTGTCGAGGGAGTCCTGAAGGGCCTCGATAGAACCCTGGACGTCGGCCTTGATGATCAGGTTGAGCTCCTTGACCTCGGCGTCGGCGATGGTCTCGAAGAGGTTCTCGAGCGTCACGTGCTTCACGCGGCTCTGCTCCTCGATACGGGCCTTGAGCGAACGCTCGTCGGCCAGGGCGCGTGCCTCGCGCTCGTCCTCGAACACGCGGAACTCATCGCCGGCGTTGGGGACGGACTGCAGGCCCAGGATCTCGACGGCGTCGGAGGGACCGGCCTCGGTGACGGCGTTGCCCTTGGGGTCGAGCATGGCGCGGACGCGGCCGTAGGTAAGGCCGGCGACCAGCGTATCGCCCACGTGCAGGGTACCGCGGGTCACGAGCACGGTGGCAACCGAGCCGCGGCCCTTGTCGAGCTTAGCCTCGAGGACGTTGCCCGAAGCGAACGTATCGGGGTTGGCCTTGAGCTCGAGCACGTCGGCCTGGAGCAGGACGGTCTCGAGCAGGTCGTCGATACCGATCTTCTGCTTGGCAGAGATGTTGACGAACATGTTCTGTCCACCCCACTCCTCGGGGATGATGCCGTACTCGGTGAGCTCCTGGCGCACGCGGTCGGGGTTGGCACCCGGCTTATCGATCTTGTTGACGGCGACGACGATGGGGACGCCGGCGGCCTTGGCGTGGTTGATCGACTCAATGGTCTGGGGCATGACGCCGTCGTCGGCAGCCACGATCAGAATGACGATGTCGGTCACCTTGGCGCCGCGGGCACGCATGGCCGTAAAGGTGGCGTGACCGGGGGTATCGATGAAGGTAATCTTGCGGTCGTTAATCATGACCTGCGAAGCACCGATGGCCTGAGTAATGCCGCCCGCCTCGCCGGCAGCGACGCCGGTGTGACGGATGGCGTCGAGGAGGCTCGTCTTGCCGTGGTCGACGTGGCCCATGACGGTGACGACCGGGGCACGCGGCTTAAGGTCGGCGGGATCGTCGTAGAACGAGAAGGTGTTCTCCTCCTCGGGGGTGATGATCTTGATCTGGCGGCCCAGATCGTCGGCAACGAGCTCGACGAGGTCGTCGGACATGGACTGCGTCATGGTAAGCGGCGTGCCCAGCAGGAACAGGCGCTTGATGATGTCGTTGGCCGGAACGTCGAGCGCCTCGGCGAGCTCCTGGACGGTAACGCCCTGGGAGACCTTGATGGCGTCGAGGTCCTCGGGGTTCACGCCCTGGGCCAGCGCCTCCTCAATCTTGCGCTCTTCCTGAGCCTTTGCGGCCTCGCGCTCGCGCTTCTCCTTGCGCTTTTTGCGGCGACCAGTGGACTCGCGAGAGGCCTCCTCGACGGCGGCACGAGCCTCCTCGAGCACCTTCTCGCGACTATACTCCTCGGCCTCGCGAGCCATGCGGCTGTAGTGGTCCTCTTCGTTGTTGTGACCGCCCTTGCGCTTCTTGCCCTTGCCCTGCTTGTCGGGGTTGGGGAAGTCCATGCCGGCAGCGACGTTGTTGCTGGCATTGGTGCGATGGCTGTGGGGACGGTTCTCGGAGGCATTGCGCTCGGAGTTGTTGTCGGAGGCGTTGCGATCGTTACGACGGCCACCGCGACGGTCGTTGTTGCCGCCGCGACGGTTGCCGCGCTCGGCAGCGCGCTCGGCCTTGGCCTTCTGCTCGGCGTCCTTCTTCTCCTTGAGCACGGTCTCCTGTGCGGCGATCTGGTCGAGCAGCGAACGGAAGCGCGAACCGGAGTCGGAAGCGGGAACGGCGCGGCGCTGGGCCTCGCGGGCAGCCTCCTCCTTCTCGCGAGCAAGACGCTCCTGCTCGGCCTTCTTCTTGGCCTCGGCCTCGGCGCGGGCGGCCTCCTCGGCAGCCTGGGCGGCGGCGAACTGGCGGCGCTCCTCCTCGCGTGCCTTCTCGGCGGCGATGCGCTCGCGCTCGGCCTCGGCAGCGCGTGCTGCCTCCTCGGCGGCGGCTGCCTGCTCCTCGGCCTGCTTGGCGGCCTCAACTTCCTGGGCGCGGGCCTCGATCACCGAGGCGAGCTGTTTGCGGACCATAGCGACGTAGGCGTCCTCCAGGGCGGAGGAAGCGGACTTAGCGGGAATCTTCATTTCGGCGAGATGACCCATCAGTTCCTTGGAGGTCATGCCGAACTCTTTGGCCAGGGTGGACACACGGACTTTTGCCATATGACTTCACCTACCCTTTCTGGCACCTTGGGTGCCTAGAGACTGAACGAGCGTGGGGTATGCGCCGGGACCCGCCCGGCGCGACCGCGCGCTAGATCAGGTCCTCCGCATCATCGAAGGCGTCGGTGTCGTGGACACCGCAGAAACGGGAGCCGGGACGGGCCTGGTTGCGACACTGGATGCCGTCCTCGGACACGAACTCGCAGCGACGGACGTCCTCGTCCTCCTCGTCACCGATCAGGTCGGCGGCGGGCTCCTCGTGAACGGGAACGTTCTTGAGGATGTCGGCGGCAAGGGTCTCGGACTTAATATCGATGTGCCAGCCGGTCAGGCGCGCGGCGAGGCGGGCGTTCTGGCCCTCCTTGCCGATGGCGAGCGAAAGCTGGTCATCGGGCACGATAACGCCGGCATAGGCCTTCTCCTCGTCGATAAGGACGCGGGTGACCTTGGCAGGCGACAGGGCGTTGGCAACGTAGACGGCCGGATCGGCATCCCACAGGATGACGTCGACGCGCTCGCCACGGAGCTCGCCCACGACGGCGCGAACACGGCTGCCCTTGGGGCCGACGCAGGCGCCCACGGGATCCAGGCGATCGTCGAGCGAGTGAACGGCGACCTTGGAGCGCTGGCCGGGCTCGCGGGCGATCGACTTGATCTGAACGGTGCCCTCATAGATCTCGGGCACCTCCTGCTCAAACAGACGACGCATGAGCTCGGGATGGGTACGGGAGATGACAATCGGCGGACGGCTGTGCTCGCCACGAACCGGCTGCAGGTTGGAGTTGGGGTCGCGAACGTCGATGATCACGGCCTTGATGTGTTGGTTGTGCAGGTAGCGCTCGCCCATCGGACGCTCGTTGCGCTCGTTCTCGTAACGGCGCTGGTCGAAGTGCGGAAGCTCGGCCTCGACGCCCTCGCGAATCTTGACGATCGTGAAGTCGGGCGTGGACTGCAGCACGGTACCGCTGATGAGGTCACCGATGCGGCCGGAGAACTCCTCGTAGATCTGCTCGCGGGCGGAGTTGCGCACGATGGCGTTAATCTCGGCCTTGGCGTGCTGGGCGGCGATGCGGCTCGTGTTCTTGGGAGTGACGTCGATCTCCTCGAACTCGGTGAAGTTGCCCTCCTCGTCCATGGAATCGTCGATCGGCTCCAGACGGTAAACGTAAATCTTGCCGGTGGTGCGGTCGATGGTCACCTTGGCGCCCCACTCAAGATGCAGGATCTCGGCATAGCTCTTGGCGAGCGACTGCTCCAGGCGGTCGATCAGGTAGAGCTGGTCGATGTGCTTCTCCTGGCAAAGCTCCATCAGGGCGGACATCATGTCGGATGCTGCCATCTTACTTTCCTTCCTTCGCGGGCTTGAAGTCATAGGTGGGCTTCAACTTGCACTTTTTAACATCGGAAAAATCGAGGGTGACGGACTCGCCGTCCTCGAGCTCGAGGGTCACGTTCGTCTCGGTGGCGGCGGCAATCTTGCCGGCGTACTTGCGACGACCCTCGGTGGCGGTGGAGGTGAGCTCGCAGTTCTCGCCCACAAAGCGGGCAAAGTCACTCGGGCGGCGCAGCGGGCGCGCCATACCCGGGCTCGACACCTCGAGCGTATAGCTCGAAGAGATGGGGTCGAGCTCCTCAATCACATCGCCGACCCATTTGGTGTTGGCCGTGACGTCATTGAGCGACAGGCTCTGACCCTCGGCACCCTCGATACGCACGCGCACGCAGGGAGCCTTGGTGGCTCCCACGAGCTCAACGTCGACGATGTCGACATCGTGCTGGGGAGCGACGGCCTCGAGCGCGTCGATGATCGCCTGCTCGGTCTTGGTCTTGACCATTGCGGGACCTCCATCCATACAAAAAAGAAGCGGGGCCGAAACCCCACTTCTTTCAATTACAACTTCATTTGCAAGCAAACTATACCAATACCTGCACAAACGTGCAACCACAACACAAACCCGCAGGTCAGCGTGAGCACAGGTTCTCCACAAGAAATGGATAATTGGGTGTTGTCGTAAGTATCCTTAACCAAATAGAGGGGCGACTCCCTGCAGAATCGTCCCTCGCTTTTTGATGTCAGCTATGCGCGCAGCGCTTACTTGACCACCAGGTTAACCAGCTTGCCGGGCACGCAGATGGCCTTGACGACCGTCTTGCCCTCGAGCCACTTGGTAACGGCTTCCTCGGCGGCAGCCTGCATCTCCTCGTTGGAGGCGTCGCGGGCGACGTCGATGCGGCCACGGACCTTGCCGAGCACCTGTACGACGATCTGCACCGTGTCCTCGATGGACTCGGCCAGGTCGAACTCGGGCCAGGCGGCGGTGTAGGCGTTGCCCTCGCAGCCGAGTGCCTCGTGCCACAGCTCGTCGGCCCAGAACGGACAGATGGGGGCAAGGACGCTCACGATATCCTTGGCCACGCCGTAGCACAGCGCCTTGTCACGGGAAGCGCCCTCAGCGGCATTGAGGTAGGCGCTCGCCGCGTTGACGAGTTCCATGACGGCCGAGATCGCGGTGTTGAACTGGCCGCGGTCAAAGTCCTCGGTGCACTTGGCAATGGTGCGGTGACGCTCGCGATAAAGCATCATCGCGACCTCGTCGAGCGCGGACTTGTCGAAGGCCACGTTGGCGTCACCGGACTGGACGAGCTGCCACACGATACGCCAGGCGCGCTTAATGAAGCGGTTAGCGCCCTCGACGGCCTTGGGATCCCAGTCGAAGTCCTTCTCTGGCGGGGCGATAAACAGGATCGCCAGACGCATGGTGTCGGCACCGTAGGGCTCAATAACCGAGCTCGGGGGCACAACATTGCCCTTGGACTTGGACATGGTGTCGCCGTTCTCGTCCTTGACCATGCCCTGACACAGCAGGTTGGTGAAGGGCTCGTCAACGGTCAGCAGGCCCAGGTCGCGCAGCGCCTTGGTAAAGAAGCGGCTGTAAAGCAGGTGCAGAATGGCGTGCTCGATGCCACCGATGTAGTTATCGACGGGCATCCAACGATCGGCAGCCTCTCGGGAGAAGGGCAGCTCGGTGTTGTGCGGATCGGTATAGCGCAGGTAGTACCAGCTGGAGCAGGTGAAGGTGTCCATGGTATCGGTCTCGCGCTTGGCCGGGCGACCGCAGACCGGGCAGGTGGTCTCGTAGAACTCCTTGCACTCGGCGAGGGTCTCGCCGGCACCCAGGTCCAGGTTCTCGGGCAGCGTCACCGGCAGCTGGTCCTCGGGCACGGGCACGATGCCGCAGTGCTCGCAGTGGATGGCCGGGATGGGGTTGCCCCAATAACGCTGGCGGCTGATGAGCCAGTCGCGCAGACGGAACTCGACCTTGCGGCGGCCGCAGCCCATGGCCTCGAGGTCGGCCACGATTGCAGCCTCGCCCTCGGAGTGCTTGCCACCGCGCATGCCGGTGTACTTGCCGGACTGGACGAGCGTGCCCTCGGCAGCGTGGGCGCAATCCCAGTCGACGGTCTCGGCATGGAAGGTATCGATGGTCTCGCCGCTGGCCTCGACGGCAGCGCGGTCGTCATCGTCCAGGATGATCGGCACAATAGGCAGGTCATACTTGCGGGCGAACTCAAAGTCGCGCTGGTCGCCGCAAGGAACAGCCATGACGGCACCGGTGCCGTAGTCGGCCACGACGTAGTCGGCAACCCACACGGGGACCTTCTCGCCGTTAACGGGGTTCACCACGTAGCGGCCCGTAAAGGCGCCATGCTTCTCGAGGGTGCCCTGGGCACGCTCCACAGCAGAGATATGCTTGGAGTCCTCGACAATCTTGGTGACGGCCTCCTCGTACTCCGTGCCCTCGACGAGCTCGTGCAGGCGCGCGTACTCGGGAGCCAGGACAAAGAAGGAGACACCGAAGAGCGTGTCGGCTCGCGTGGTGAAGACGGTGATCTTACCCTCGTCGCCCTCGATGGGCTCGCCATCCTTGTCGCACAGGGTAAAGTCGACCTCGGCGCCCTCGGAACGGCCGATCCAGTTGGCCTGCATCTGCTTAACGCGCTCGGGCCAGCCGGGGAGCTTCTCCAGATCGTCGAGCAGCTCCTGGGAGTACTCGGTAATCTTGTAGTACCACTGCTCAAGATCGCGCTTCTCGGGCTCGGTGCCGCAGCGCCAGCATTTACCCTCGGTCACCTGCTCGTTAGCAAGAACGGTCTTGCAGGTGGGGCACCAGTTGACCGGATTCTTCTTGCGGTAGACCAGGCCCTTTTCCCACATCTTCTCAAAGATCCACTGACCCCAGCGGTAGTAGTCGGGGCTGCAGGTCTTAACGGTGCGATCCAGGTCGTAGGAGAAGCCCATGCGCTTCATCGTGGCAAGCGCCTGATCCATATTCTTATACGTCCAGGCGGCAGCCTGCGTGTTGTGCTTGATGGCGGCGTTCTCGGCGGGCAGGCCAAAGGCATCGAAGCCGATGGGATGCAGCACGTCGTAGCCGCGCATGCGGGCCTGACGGGCCATGGCATCGCCGATGGTATAGTTGCGCGCGTGGCCCATGTGCAGGTCGCCCGACGGATACGGGAACATCTCGAGCACATACTTCTTGGGCTTGCTGTCGTCGGTGTCGACAGCAAAGAGGTTGGAGTCCTCCCAGGCCTTCATCCACTTGGACTCAATGGCCTGCGCGTCGTAGGCAGGGATCTCGTCCTTATGATCTGTGCAATCGCACATATCAGCTCCTTTAATCTTAGCTGGGGTCGGTCGGCTTGGCTTTGTTCGCTACTGCGGACAGTCCTGCGCAAGACGAAGAGCACATTAAGTGCTCTTCTTTGCGTGCGGAACTTGTAGCGAACAAAGCCAAGCCGACCGACCCTAAGGTTAACTTGACTGATGATAGCAAATACGACAAGCGAGGTGCCTGCGACTTGCAGGCATCTCGCTTTATCTAAATAACGTGGTTGATACTCAACCTTTGTTTGTGACCCGTCCTAGCATGAACGGGTTTTCCGAGTGCCGCAGATTGGGCCGAAAGAGGAGCGACGCGTACTTTGGTACGCGAGCGACGGTTTGAGGTCCAAGGTACGGTGCTTGGGAAAGCCGCTTATCGATAAGACACAGACTGCTGGGAGTCTTTCACGACTACGTCGTGGGCTCCGCCTTCGACGATGGAGGTGGAGCTGACCAGGGTCAGGCGTGCCTTTTCCTGGAGCTCGGGGATCGAGAGGGCGCCGCAGTTGCACATCGTGGACTTGACCTTGTAGAGCGTGCCGCCCACGCCGTCCTTGAGGGAGCCAGCGTAGGGAACGTAGGAATCGACGCCCTCGACGAAGCTGAGTTTCGCAGCACCGCCTAGGTCGTAGCGCTGCCAGTTGCGGGCACGTGCAGAACCCTCGCCCCAGTACTCCTTCATATACTGACCGTTGACGTTGACGCGCTCGGTCGGGCTCTCGTCAAAGCGGGCGAAGTAGCGGCCCAGCATCATAAAGTCGGCACCCATGGCCAGGGCGAGCGTCATGTGGTAGTCGTAGACGATGCCACCATCGGAGCAAACGGGCACGTAGACGCCGGTCTCCTCGTAATACTCGTCGCGAGCGCGGCAGACGTCAATCAGCGCGGTGGCCTGGCCACGGCCGATACCCTTGGTCTCACGGGTAATGCAGATGGAGCCGCCGCCGATACCGACCTTGATGAAGTCGGCACCGCAGTCAGCCAAAAAGCGGAAGCCCTCGGCGTCGACGACGTTACCGGCACCGACCTTGACGTCCTCGCCGTAGTTGGCGCGGATCCACTCGATGGTGCGCTTCTGCCACTCGCTGAAGCCCTCGGAAGAGTCGATGCACAGGACGTCGGCACCGGCCTCGACGAGCAGCGGCACGCGCTCGGCATAGTCGCGGGTGTTGATGCCGGCGCCGACCATGTAGCGCTTATCGCCGTCGAGTAGCTCGTTGGGGTTGGTCTTGTGGCTGTCGTAGTCCTTGCGGAAGACGATGCCCATGAGGTGATCGTTGTCATCGACGATGGGCAGGGCGTTGAGCTTGTTGTCCCAGATGACATCGTTGGCAACCTTGAGGCTGATGTTCTTGTCGCCCACGATGAGCTGCTCACGCGGGGTCATGAACTCGGAGACCTTCTTCTGGTGGTCATCGCGGCTGGGGCGATAGTCACGGCTGGTGACGATGCCCAGGAGCTTACCCTTGGGAGTGCCGTCGTCGGTGACCGGCATGGTGGAGTGACCGGTCTTATCCTTGAGCTCGATAACCTGCTCCATGGTCATATCGGGGGTCAGCGTGGAATCGGACTGAACGAAGCCAGCCTTGTGATCCTTGACGGCCTTGACCATAGCAGCCTCGGACTCGGGGGTCTGGGAACCGTAGATGAAGGACAGGCCGCCCTCGGTAGCGAGCGCGACACCCATGTCGACGCCCGAGACGGATTGCATGATGGCGGAAACCATGGGAATGTTCAGGGTGATTGCCGGCTTCTCACCGCGCTTGAAGCGGGTTAGCGGCGTCTTGAGAGAGACGTTGTTGGGAATGCACTGCGAGGACGAGTAACCAGGGACCAGCAGATACTCCGAAAACGTGTGGGACTCACCGGGAAAGAACGTAGCCATGTTTCTCCTTTTTCCATGCGACCGGTCGGCTGCAGGCCTCGTAGGACCCAGCCCAACCTTGGGCGCCCAATACTGGGGAAGTATCTTAGCGCACTTTGACTGCTACAATGCATGATTTAAGAAGAGCACACGAGGGTTTGACGCAGGCTATGCGTTTGCCCAGCAAACACTTTAGCGGGGAGACGTAAGGCACATGGAGTACAAGACGACGGCAAAGTTGGTCATTCAAGCGTGCGACAAAGACCTGCCGGGCGTGTTCGGCCATGGTTGCGTTTTGTTGCTGCAAGGCATCGCCCGCGAGCACTCGCTCAACCGCGCCGCCAAAAGCATGGGCATGGCCTATTCCAAGGCTTGGCGCATTGTGAACGAAGCCGAAGGGCAGCTGGGTTGCAAGCTCATCGAGCGCGACGGCGCCCGCGGATCCACGCTCACGCCGGCCGGCGAGCGCGCCATCGCGGTCTACGAGGAGCTGCAGGCCGACATAAACCAAGTCATTGCCACCAAAGCCAACGACCTCATCGCCAGCATTAACGCAAAGTAGACTATCTGGGCTGATTATTGGTCCGCCGCACTAACGAATTAAGACGCGCGCCATAAAATGCGCCCATTTACTACGTTTAGTTGAACACCCTCGACCACCCCAGATTTCGTGAAAATAAAACCGCTGGTAGACAGCTTGCCATTTTTCAAAAATGGCGGGTATGGTTGACCCCTAGGGGTTAAACGTAGTAGATAGGCCGTTTTCGTGGCACAGACCCAATACTAGCTAGTTCCGGAGGGCGGTGTCTAGGGTGGCAGCCACTACCAGGGGATCATCAGCGCCGGCGAAGAGGCGAATGGTGCTCCCCTGCTTGCCTCGCGGAGCAGAGAGGCGCGTCGTTGCGCCGCCGGCGGGCGATATACGGAACTTGTCGGGCAGTGCGTTAAAGAATTCGCCCGCGGTGCAGTCCATCAGGTCAAACTCTACTGCCGGGCCAAAGCCGTGCTCCAGGATGCCGGTCGCGATGGTATGGTCGGGATGCGAGGTCAGCCCGGGATAGCGCACGTTGCGTACCATCTCGTTGGCGGCCAGATACTCGGCTAGCGCACGGGCGCGGTCGAAATGCGCCTGCATGCGGGTGTCGATCGTGTCGAGCCCATGCTCTAGAATCTCGGCCTCATCGGAGGACAAGTCGAGCGCAGCCAATCCGCACCCCTCGAGCAGGGCGTGCGCGCACTCGGCCGCGGCATCCACGCGATGGCGCTTAAGCTGCGAGCGCGCCACCGAAGCGGCGACGAGCTTGCGCGGCGCAACGCCAGCACACACGCGGTCGAGCGCCTCGAGCGAAAGCGCGGCGCCCAGACGCAGCGGGTCGCACCCAAAGACGCCCGACACAGTGTTATCAACCACGAGCAGCGCATGCAACTCACGAGCCGCGCGACCCAGCGCACGAAGGTCGGGCACACGCAGGCCAAACCCGCCGATGGAGTTGACGAACCACCACAGATGCGGCCCCTCGGCATCAAACGAAGCATCAAAACCCTCGGACGCAGCAGCAAACGCCGCAGTCGCGGGCTCCCCCACCAGCGCAACATCGCAGCCATCAAAGCCGCAGGCAAACGTATCGGCAAAGTCGTCCGCAAAGGCCACCAAGCGATCGCCGGGCTGCACAATCCCCAGCGGCGACAGCGCCGCCGGCACATGCGAGACCGCAACAAGACGCGCCTCACGCGCACCAGCCCTTGCAGCCCAGGCCTCTTCTAACTGTTGCACGTCCACGCGATACCGTCCCCTAAATAATAAAACTGAACCAAATTAGCCATCCTGGAAGAGCACGCGCCAGCGAGCAGGCAGCTGTCGTGGCGAGGTGCCGTGAAAGAGGAGCGACGCGTACTTCATGTACGCGAGCGACGGTTTGAGCGGCAGATCGCCCGGCAGATGCCCGCGCAGCGTCGAGCGGTCCGGCGTTCGTTAGAACGCCGGAACAAAATTAGCCGTGGTATTCGCCGTTGTATTGGATCAACGTTAGGTCTTCCACGCCGTCGAGCGCGCGAATGGCGTCCGCATAGGGCATGTCAACGCCGTCCGAGAAGACCTCGACGGCCATCTCGACCTTTTCGCCGCGCATAGTCTTGGACTTGACGGTGAACTTGGTGCGCCCAAATGCACGGACAATGTCGTCGCCGGTGGTCTGGCCCGTGTAGTGGATGACCATCATGTACACGCGCGCCTTGTCCTGATGACTCGCAAAGCCGGCAATCATCACCACGATCACCACTGCCGTGATCCCTACGAGCGCATACATGCCGGCACCCGCCGTAATGCCTGTGGTAATGGCCCAAAACAGATACAGCAGGTCAAGCGGGTCCTTGACCGCCGTACGATAGCGGACGATGGACAAAGCACCGACCATACCGAGCGAGATGACCACGTTCGTCGAGATCGCGAGCGTCACCATGCAGGTGAGCACGCACATGCCCACGAGCGTCACGGCAAAACTGCGAGAATACACCACGCCGGTAAAAAAGCGCTTGTACACGTAATAGATCAGGATGCCCATGGCGAGCGCCACGAGCAGCGACAGGCCGATCTTGGCAGGGTCGACCTGACCAAACGCCTCCAAGACGGAGTTCTTAAAAAAGTCCCTGGTGCTCATGGTCTAAATATCCCCTCGGTTCTCAAAATCCGATTCCCAGTAGTTAAAGCCGCGTAAGTAGGCGGTCTTTTCGTAACACAGGCAGTACTTGGAGACCGCCGTAAGCTCGGCCGCGCCCGGCGGCACCATATCGCGCACGAGCTGCGGGCAAAACTCCGTAAACTTAACCTCCATCACCAGCTTGCCGGGCTCCAGGACCGGCAGCGCGGGCAGCGTCGCGTCAAAGATATCGAAGCTTCCCACCGCGGCGCGCACGTTCATGTCAAACGTGATGCGCACGGTGCCCTCATCCATCACCCACGGCTCGCGCTCGTAGTCCACGATGGTCCGCGGGCGCATCACGTTGCAGATGCACTCGATGTAGAACTCGCGGCAGAGCGGATAGGGGCTCCTCAGCAAAAAGTCGTAGTCGCCGGCCAGAATCTGCTCAAACTCGCCACGCGTGAGCGGCGCGTCCTCCTTATAGATCCAGCTACCGTACTTCTTTTTGCGCTCGAGCTTAATCACCTTGTCGCCACCGTTATAGATGCGCACGCGATACTTTTTGCGCATGAGAATGCCGGCGTCTTTTTCCTCGTAGGCCGAGTTGCAGTAGTCGTCGAAGTACAAGCTGCGAATGGTGTAACCGCCTGCCCGCGCATGCTTGTCCAGCTTAAACACCGGCGCCATGCGACAGGCAATCGCGGCGTGCTCGCCCTCGTTAATGAGATATTTGAGCTCGTGGCGGTAACGCTCTTGCGTGGTACGCGCAGGCGGGGCCGCCAAGCGCTCAAGCAGCGCGCTAGCCCTCCTCATACGTGTCCTCCACGACCTTACCGCCGTCCTGCACGTAAAAACACTTCATGCCGTACTGTTTGCCGTCGTCAGTCACATAGTAGTCAAACGCATCTTGCGTATAGTCGTCGGAGTTGGTGGCGCGCACGCGCACAAAATACTGGCCGGCATCGGGCGCATCGCAGGTCACCTCGGGCAGCAGCACATCCTCGGCCTTAAAGATCACGTCCTTGATGGCGTAGTCGCGCGCCAGCTCCACGGTGTAGCGAATGTCACGCGCTTTAAAGTCGTAGGAGGCATCCCAGCCAATGCGCAACTTACCGTTATCGATCTGCGGCACGCCAATGTAGAACGGCATGGGCTTTTTATAGCTCTCGCGGAAGCTCTTATAGTTCTCCTCGATCTCGGAAGGAATCGCCGCGGCAATCTGCTCGTATTCGTCCTTGGTCACGGGCAGATTCTCCAGGTCGGGCGCAGCAAAGACGAGCGACTCCGTCACCTCGCGATAATGCTCGACCATCTTGCTCAGGCGCGCCTCGGTCATATACGAGCGCAGATCCTTCACGGCGCTATCGAGTTCGCTGCGGAACGACTTGCTGCGCAACGCGCGGTTAAACAGCACGTTGCCCCAGTAGTTGCTCACGCCGCGCTCCCAGCTCGCGTAGTCCGAAAACCCCTTAAGAGACAGCTCCAGCTTGCGCAGCATGCCGTCGTTATCCCAATCAAGGATGTACCAGACCTTGGAGTTAAGCGGGCTGTACAGATAGCAGTTACGGTTCTGCGTATCGCAATTGCCCGTCAAGATCTGAAACGCCATCCAATAGACCAGGTTCTCGGTATCGAAGTAGGTGTCGAGCACATCGTCGATCTTTTGCGTATCGTCGTTGAGCGCATCGAGCATCTCGATTAACTTGGTATGGTCCGAGTCGCCCTTAATCTCGAGCATGCCCTCAAACGCCGTCTGGTTATAGTCAGGGTCACCCGCCAGCTTGATGGTGTCTTCGAAGCGATGGAAATCAAAGCTGTTCACCTTGTACAGGTGCCCGCTCTTATCCAGACCGTGGGCTTTGAGCGCCGTCTTGTTGAGCTGCTCCACCTGCGTAAACAGACCGTAGTCCTCAAAGGTATCGTTGGACTTTTCGGTCTGGTCGCACACCCACAGATGCACAAACTGCGTGCGCAAGCCCATCATCTGGGGAATTCCACGGATAAGGTCATAGGCCATCTTGTTGCGAAAACGCATGCCCTCTCCCATGTGCTTGTTAAGCGCAATCGCGCGCTGATGGCGCCAGGTACCCTTGCCCTTTTTGAGCTCTATCTTGTAATTCTTTTGCGAGTTCATGCTCGACGTCTGGCCGCGCACCTGCACGGTAGCATTGGGCGCTTCCTCGCCATAGCCCACTTCACCAGCAACGGGACCGTCCTCGTCACCCGCCTGCAGCAGGCCCATAACCTGATAGCGCGTCACGCCCATGTCGGCATAGTCGTAGACCGAGTACGTATTGATCTCGGCCCAGCTGTGGTCAGTGTTCTCGGAGCTATTGCCGCGCGAGACCGTCAGGTACATGGCCACAATGCCCGAGTCGTCGTAGACCTCGTACAGCTCGTCCTTATCGCGAAGGTGCTTGGTCCCGCTAGACGCATCGGCCTTTTTAATCTTGCCCTGCTTCTTGGTCTTTTTGGTCGAGGATTCGTCCTGCGAAGAGCAGCCCGAAAGCAGCAAGGCGCCGGCAGCCGCCTCAATCAAACGGCGGCGCGATATCATCCTATCGGTCATCAGGACCTCCCCAACGATTGCGATACACGCGAACCACTATGCGCTCAAACGCACCATGCGGCTCGCCCTCTAAACGCAGCTCCTCGTAGCGCTGTTCGGCACGGTCGAGCAAGCGGCCCAGCTCCGTAAAGCGACCCGTCTTGTCGGTCGCCACAATGGGCTGTTGACTCAGGATACGATACGGCAAGTTGGCAGTATAGGTATCGAGCCGCATGAGCGCCACAACAAAAAACACCGCCGCGCCGAGCAAAAAGCCAAAGCCATAAAACTGCTGCGGAAAGAACAGCGAGACGATGGTCGCCAGCCCTGCCACACCCGCGAACAGCCCGGAAGCAAGCACGGCGCCCTTGTAGTCGGTAAAGTACAGCAAGATGAGCATCACCGTATTGCCCACGGCATACAGGCCAAAACCCACGCATAACGTGCGAAAATACCCGTGCATCAGGTTGTTGAAGCCCAGTGGCAGGGCCGAGAGCACCGTGGTCTCGAGCGAAATGACCGCTGCCGTCACAAACAGCTGCTTGAGCGCACAAAACCGCAGCTCCCGGTTGAGCGTGGCGAGCATTTCCTCCTCGGCCACCACGATGTCGCCCACCACGCCGCCGTCATTAAACAGGCTGTAGTAGTCGCGGTAGCGCGGATAGAAGTTGACCTCGACCGACACCACAAAGTTGACGGTCGTGACCAGAATGGTCAAAAACGCAAGCAACGCCGGCACATCGTGATAGGGCGCGCCGTAAAACAAGCCCTTGACCTGCACGCCAATGGGCCCTGCCCAGATAATCACCAGGTGCGCAAAGAGTCCCAGGTTGGTAAACAGGCCCGTGAGTGCCAGAGGCATAAACTCATCGAGCCACTGCAAAAAGAGCCAGGGGCTGCGATCGCTCTGAGGAAAATACCGGTACAGCAGCACCACGTCCCAGGCAAGCATGACGCCGTAGCCCAGGGCGATCGACGCCAGCAGGCCCTCGACCGGCGGCAGCCCCAGTGCCAGCGCGGCCAGGGCGCACAGGCACGCCACGCCAATGGCGGCAGCAAAGCTGCGCAGGATGCCGCGGTAGTCCTTAATGGCCGTGAGGTAGCCCATGCCGTTCCAGTTGACGATCATAATGTTGAACAGCCACAGGCACAGCAGCCCCTGCAGCAGCGTGGCGCCCGAGAACAGCAAAAAGATGCCGTAAAGCACCGTGCCCGCAACCAACATGATGGCGTTGGAGCCCCAAAACGAGGGAAAGACCTCCTCTTCGCGCTCGGCAAAGAGCATGTCGGCCAAAAAACGCGTGACCGGCATGGAGAAAAAGCTCGTGAGCGTGAGCGACGCCAGCAGCGTATAGGTCACCATGCACACCAGCAAATCCTGGTTGGCACGTCCCACGCCCCACAGACCGCACAGCACCAAGATACCCACCTGGAGCAGCACGCCCAGCAGCATGGGGCCCGTGCACACAATGCCGGCGTAGCCATAGGCGCGCATCATGGCAAACAGACCCTTACGCCTAAACAGGCGCTTGAGCTCAAAACCAATTCCGGCCACCGGCTACTCCCCCTCTCTGGGCAGGTTAAACGCACACGCCGTCTCGTCGTACAGCGCACGATAGTTGGCGAGCATCTGCTCGTGCAAAAAGTATGTGGCAACGCGACGCTGGCCGCGCTCCCCCATCTCGATACGGCGGGCACGGCTCGCGCACATGCGTTCCATGGCATCGGCCAAGCCCTTGCGATACATAGGTGGCGTCACAAATCCGGCCACGCCAAAGTCGTCGCCGGGGGCGCCCTCGAGCAGCTCGCGACAGCAGCCCACCTCGGTCGTCACGCAGGGGCGACGCGCAGCAAGCGACTCCAGCACGCTGAGCGGCTGCCCCTCGGAGATGCTCGTCAAAATGGTGAAGTCGAGCTTCTCCATGTACTCGACCACGTTGACGCGGCCGGTAAAGATCAAGTCACGCACGCCCAATGTCTCCACCAGCGCATGACACTCGGCGCCGTACTCCTCATCGTCCACGCCGCCCATAATATGCAGGCGCACCTTGGGCAGGCGCTCGTGCAGCTCAAAGAAGGCATAGATCATGGTCTTAACGTCCTTGATGGGCGCCAGACGCACCACCGCGCCAATGTCCACCCAGCCGTCATCGGGCTTTAAGGGAATGTCCTTAAAGCGGTCGAATTGAATGCCGTTGGGGATGACCAGACATTTGTCCGCATCGCAGCCCATGTCGATCTGCGTCTTGCGGGCGTTGTGAAACAGGCTCGTCACGCGGAAGGCGCGACGGTAGATCTCCTCCGAAAGCAGGTAGAAAAAGCGAATCCAGCGGTCCTTAAACGACGGCACCACCCAGTCGGCGCGAATGATCTCTTCCTCGCGCTCGCGCGTGTAGATACCGTGCTCGGTAAGCAGCACCGGCGCATGGTGAACGCTTGAGCCCAGGCAGGCGAGCAGGCCGCCGTAGCCAGTCGAGATGGCATGGTACACATCGGCCACCGGTACCTCGCTGCCCAGCAGGTAGAGCACGGGCAGCAGCATGGAGCGCATGGTGTGGAATGCGTCGGCAAAAGGCGTGTAGGGGTACTCGGCCAGGCACACGTCGCGGAAGATGTCCATAAACGTGCGGCTCTGCAAAAACGAGAGCGGATGCACGTGGCGGCGCTGGAAAATATCGAATAGCACGTCCCAGTCCGGATTGGAGAGCGACACCAGGCGACGCAGCGCCTCGCGCTCGCGGTCGTCAAAGTCGACCTCTTCCTGCTCGCCCGAAAGCCGCAGGGCATCGTCCAGAAACACCTCGTGCACCTCGACCACGTTGTCGGGCAGCTCGTAGACAAACTTGCCGCGGTCGGCAGCATGCGCGCCAATCACCCACAGCACAAACTCGTGCTCGGGCATGGCCTGTATATAGCCGTGCATCCATGTGGACACCCCGCCGTGCACATAGGGGTAGCAGCCCTCGAGTACCAAGCAGATTCTCATTTGTCGCCACCCTCCTTGCGCGCAATGGTCACCGTCTTGTCCGTGGCCTTGACCAGGTACAGGTCACCCGTCAGATGCGTAATCTCGCCACCCGTAACCGCACCCGGCTCGCCGTTGTTGGCGCGGAACATGAGCCACGCTTCGTCGTGGAAATTGCCCAGACTGAGCGTCCAGGCATCCGCACTGGTATCCACGCTCACCGTCACGGACGAAAAGCGCTGAATGGCACCCGAGCATTCCGAACCGGTCTGGCGACGCAGGTCGGGCGCAGACTTGGTAAGCCAGTCCAGGTAGTCGGTCAGGCCGCCCTTATAGACTTCCCAGCCCTCCTTAGCGCCGCGATCGGGATCCAGCAGATCGTCCGGGTGCATAAAGTGCGTGCTCACGTAGTGCATGTTGAGCTCGGACACGGCAGCCAGGCGCATGTAGGAATCGTCGACCATGCCGCCCGAGACAATACGCGGCTGCTCCACAATGCCATCGCTCGCCACGCCAAACTCCTGCACGTACGGCAGGTCGGTGCCGTCCTCAAAATACGTACTGGCAATGGTCTTGATGCGCGGCACGTCGGTGCCGATAAGCTTGCGCGCGCGGGCCGAAAGGATATTCGACGGCGGCACGTAGACCGAGCCGTGCGCGTTGGGCAGCACCTCGTCCTGAAAGGCGATAAGCTCGTTGAGCGATGCAACGATCGTCTCCTTATTCTTCCACGTCTTGTAGTCGTACAGCGTGCCATAGTCGGTGTCCCAGAGTGCCAGCGGCTGATGGTTGTAGCCGTGAAAGCCCAGCTCTCCGCCCATCTGCAGCAGCATGCCGCCAAAGTAGCGGAACTGCGTGGTATCGGCCTGGCGCGCGGGCTCGGTCTGGTTGACCGCGTCCTCGTAGTTTTCAATCATCACGCCGGTATAGCGAATGCCGTATTTTTGCGCGAGCTTTTGCAGATCGGGCCACCAGACCTTGGCATAAAAATCGGCAATGGAAAGGCCGTAGTCGCGCTTAATGTAAGTGCCGTCGCCCGAGGGCACGGGGCTGGGAAAGTCATCCAGATAGAAGACGGCGCTGTTGATGACCGGATAGGCCGTGGCATCGCCCAATAGGCTCACGGCCGCGGAATAGAAACCACGCATGACCTTGTCGTAGATACCGATATTGCACACCACGGTACGGCCGCTGCCGCAATCGCTCGACCAAATAAGCGGAGTACCCGTGTCACCGGTTTTAGCCCACACGTGGGCCGTCTCACGCAGCGAAACCGAAAGCGACGAATCAAAGGGGTCCGATAACTCATAACGCTGGCCACCGCCGATCATAAAGTCCTCGCTCGGCACGATGCTCTCTGCCGTCGCATATTCATAGCCGGCAGAATCGATGCCCAGCTTGGGACCGATTGCCTGCAGGTAGCTGGAGTTATCCGGCGTCATGGCGAGCATCAGCGAACCGCCGGCACTCACCCAGCTCATGATGTCGGAGAGGTGCGTACCGAGCCCGTCGAGCGACGGCATCAGTAAAATCACGCGGTTGAAGGACGTGAGAGAAGGAATCGCATCAACACCATCGGTGGCAATATCCACATCGCGGTGGGCGATCTTCATGTCAAGCAAGATCTGGTCGAACTGCTCTTTGACGTCCTCGACGCCATCTTGGTCCGAGTCGGTAATAACCAAGCACGTGGGCTTTTGGCCAAACATCGCCGAACTTGCCGGCACCGCGTCGTTGGCAGCGAGCATGCCCAGCTTATGCTGCCCGGCGCTGTACTGCACGCCGGCACGCTCGATCAACAGCACGACAGCCATGGCAATAAAGACCGCCCACACCACGAGCAGCCCCATCCAGCGAAAATGGCCCGCACGCTCGCGGATATGTTGCACCACGCTCATCGGGCCTCCTCTCCTTCGTGCCAAAATGCCAGCCTCTCACGATTTTCGGCATTCAAATACACATGCTGCTTGTCGATCGCGTCGATTACGCGCTGTACCGCCTGCCCATCGCGACGAATCACAGCCAAGCGCAGGCAGAGCATCCACACGTCCTGTTCGTCTGACGCATCGATCACCAACTGGCTCGCGACGTCCTCCGCCTTATCAATCTCGCCGGCATCGACCAGCGCCGTGGCATAGCGAATGCGCAGCGCCGGCACGTCCTCACGTTCGCAACGACGCGCGAGCAAACGTGCATACTGTTGACGTTGAATCTGTGCCACGCAGCCCTCTGCCAAACCCGAGTCCAGATAGGCGCCCAGAAAATCGCAATACGCATCCAGGTTATGCGAGCTGGGATCGGTCTTAAACGCGCGCTCCAACTGCTGCAGCTTAAGGTCGGACTCCTTGGAAATCTGCGCCACCGCCGTCGCGGCATAGTGCGCGACCTCAACATCGTCGTTGAGTTTTGCTGCCTGCAACTGTGCCAGGTACGCATCCGGATCCTCGGTAAGCATGGAGAGCATCAGACGGCGGCGGTCGCCCGGGTCGTTGACGATCAATGCTTCCTCGAGCGGCACCACGCCATCATCGCGCTCGCGTCCCTGCACGAGCAAACTGCGATGCATGTCGTCGTTAATGCGAAGCGTCTCCAGCGTGGCGTCCTTGAGGTCCGCGCCGAACACCGCGCTACGCACCGAGAGTAGTGCCACGAGCAACGGGCCCCACAGCGGTACGAGCACCATCACAGTAAGCATGTGCCCTCGAACCGGCAGCAAGCCCAGTTTCATAAGCGTCCACAGCACCAGACACACCAGCGCATGAATTAATAGCAGTACGGTAGCAACAACAAGCGAGATCAAGCGGCCTCCCCTTCACCGCTTCCGGTGGGCGCGATGCGTTGCATCAGGGCCACAACGTCCTCGCTGCCGACAGGTTCCACTGTAATGTGCTTGGCCGCCAAGCGCGCACAAATAACGGGCAGGTCGGCCTCGGTTGCCTGACGCATAAGCAAGTAAAGTGTGTGTCCATCGACCAGGCCCGCAGCGTCACTCTCGCGAATCGCCGACCCAATGGCGCCGACCAGCTCGCCAACAGGCTCCATGCCCGGCACCACGCGCAAGAGCAAGAAGCTCCCCATCTTATTGTCCGCAAGCGCCAGCTCGGCGGCGAGTTCCTGGCCAAAGGCATCGTGGCTGAGAACGCACGTGCCGGCAACGCAGCGCTTATCCTGCGCCACTGCCTCGTAATCGAAGGCGCGTCCCAGCGCGCTTTCCACCAGGCCGCACAGGATGCGGAACAGGTTTTGGTAGTACAGGGTCATTTGGCTTTCGGCCACGTGACGCACAAAGATCAATACGGCTGGGGCTCCATCGCGCTCGATCGCATAGCCAAACATCGGAAGCCCCGACGTCAGTGCGCGGTTCACCCACAAACCCGAGATCGCACCTTGGAGCACGGGCGCAAGGTCATCGAGCGAGAGCGAGCGCGGCACATCGTTGGAAATCGCCGGGCTCGCCGCTACCAGGCGCGCAAATGCCCCACCCGAAACATGGTAGATCGTCACCGAATCGTTCTCGAGAATCTCGCCCAGCAACTCACAGCACTTGCGGTATATATCACGCGGGTTGAGTACGTCGAGCTCCTGTGTCACAGCAAAGATTTTGCCAAAGCTGTCGTGGCGCCCCACAATCTGTCGCTTATAGGCACGTTTGTCCTCAATCGCGTCGTGATAGAGCCGCGTTAGGAACGTGTTACGGTTTCGCACAAGCTCGTTCTCGTCACGCTCCGCCTTAATGGCCTCGCTGTTGCGCAGCTGCACATAGCCGCACACGGCACCCACCACAAAGTACGCAATAAACGGCAGCCAGTTGGACGGCTCGTAAAAGAGACCCTGGAAGGTATAACCGTACTGAGTAAAGTAGCTCGCGGCCAAACCCACCGACGCCAGCAGCGCCGCAACCAGGCCAAAATCGAGCCCATACAGCGTGCCGATCAGTACCACGTACAGCAGGCGGTAGTCGAGCACGTTAAGCTGAGCAAACTGCGAAAACACCAGCTCCAGGCCCTCAAAGAGCACCCAGGCCAGCGCGGTCTCCAGGCATTTGATGGGCAGTGTCCGCCCGCGCATGCGGTCGATGGCGGCACGCAGCGGATGGCGCTTGCCCGCGAGGGTCTGCTCCCAGCGGGCGTGTATGGTCGAAAGATCGCGCAGCACGTCATAGCGCTGGAACCACCCGTAGCGCGTGCGGACGGTATCGCTCGGAGCAATGGAGACGACGGCGTCCCCGTCGTAGGTAATGTCGAGCCCCGGGAACAAGCCCTTGAGCGCCTCGCCCAGGTCTCCCACGGTGTGGGCAAAGCTATCCGGAACCTCGAGTTCCTCGAATGTGGCATCCCAGCTGTCGAAGATGCGACGCACCAGAACGGCCAGCTCCTCGGCGCAGAGGGCACCGAGCGGTGAGTCCGCCCCAGCCCTCATGACAGCAGAGCCTTGCGAGCACGCCTCGAACAGCGGGGTCAAAATCGGGTCTTCCAGCGTGGGCGAGGCGGTGTACAGATACGGCACGCGCAAGATCTTGGCCTGAATGCCGTCGCGGACCGCATAGTAGCGGCACAGGTCGTTGGCCGCACGGGCAATGATGCCCTTGCCGTTTTGCCCCGCAACGTCCACCGCACCGTCCGCTCCCATGGGACCAGTCACAAACAGCAGCTGAATCTGGCGACCCATGCAAGCTCGAAAGACGGAGCGCAGCAGCTCGATGTCGCCAACGGCCTCGGTATGCGGCGTGAGATAGGTAGAGAGGTAGACCACACGGTCGAATTCGTAAGCCTGGTCCAGGTGCTGCAGCAGCTCTTTCCAAGACGCATGGAGCGACGACCCGTCGCGGCGCGCCTCGTTGGCCGCCACGACCTGAACATGGTCACCGGGAAACGCCTTGGCACAAAAGTCGTCATCGACATACGCGGTATTGCCAACAACCAGCACTTCCACCGTGCGCTCCCCCTCCCCAAATTTAGCTTTTGCCATGGTAAACATGCGTATTGTACGCTGTCAATGTAGGCCAAAGGCAACTTTAAAGCTGTTTTAAGAACTTTTTCAGACGGGAAGCGACTCGCGCCTGAGCCAGAGAGCCCTACACGTGCCGCTGCACGGCGGAGAAAGGCGAATCCACTACCCCTCAGGCATAATTCCTGAGCAAAATCAAGCAGAGCACACGGCTTTTTGCGCCACTTTAAGACGTAATCGGGATGTGGCGAGAGGCCAAATTCGGAAGTGCGGGGAAAACCAAAGGAATGCTGACCAGACCCCCGTTTTAGGCTTCCGCGACCTGCGGTTTTGATACAAAAAAACCGCGTTGTGCTCGAAGGTTTTCGATTTTTCCCCGCACTTCTGTAATTACATCTCTGGATCGAGGGCGCAGGCAATGGTGACGACATCCACGATAGCGCCCCCCTATGCCTGATACCAAAATCGTTCCATAGGGACCCGTTTCCCAATGGGACGATTCTTCACAAAGGGCATTAAGGCGCATGAGAACATGGTAGAGGCAAGCAAGCGCGCTTCCACGTTTTCGCCCATGGTGACCACGGTATAATCCAACGAGACAAGCAACGAACGGGAAAGGCAGCGCGGATGAACCTGGGCAGCGAGAGCGAGACCGTCGAGTTCAAGAAGTCCACTGGCGAGCATAAAGAAGCACTGCAAGCCATCAGCGCCATGCTGAACAAGCACGGCCGCGGCGAGCTCTACTTCGGCGTGAAGGACAACGGCGATGTCATCGGCCAGGATGTCAGCGACGCAACGCTGCGCCAGGTGACGTCGTGGGTGTCCGACAAGATCGAGCCCGCGGTGTTCCCGACGGTCGAGTGCCTCGACGCCGATGATGGGCTGCGATACATCAAAATTGCCTTCTCAGGTGCCGACGCCCCCTACTCCGCCGACGGACGCTACTTCACCCGCGTGGGGACTTCGAACAAAGCGCTGTCGGCCTCGGAGCTGAGCGCCATGGTCGTCAAGCGTGAGCGCGCCCGTAGCCCGTGGGACTCGCTGCCGTCCGGCAGGCCCGTCTCCGACGCCGACGAGCAGGCGGTGCGTGACTTCGTCGCGCGCGGCGGCAGGGCCGGACGCGTGGGCGGCGGGTTCGCCGGCGTGGAGGACACCTTGGCAAGGCTCGACCTCGTCGCGCCCGACGGCAGCCTAAGAAACGCCGCGGTGGAGCTGTTCTGCGAGGGATCCGACACCTACCCCAGGATGAAGCTGGGGCTTCTGGGCGGCAACACCAAGGCCAAGATCCTCGACCTGCGCCGCGAGTGCGGCACCATGCTCAAGCTGCTCGACTTCGCCGAGTACTTCGTGACGTCGAACATCAGGCGCGAGTTCGTCATCGGCGAGACGGGCATGTACCGCAAGGAGATCCCCGAGATCCCGGCCGAGGCCATCCGCGAGGCGGTTGCCAACGCGCTGTGCCACCGCGACTACACCACCGGCACCGCCGTCGAGGTCAACGTGTTCATGGACACCGTCCAGATCGTGAGCCCGGGCCTGTTCCCCGAGGGCGACTCGCCGCAAGAGCACCTAGACGGTACCGCGAGCGAGTTCGGCCTCCGAAACCCCGCGATCGCGCGCACCCTGTTCCGCGCCGGCGTCATCGAGCAGTACGGCACGGGCATACCGCGCATCAAGGAGGCCTGCGAGGCAGCCGGCGTGAGGTTCCGCTTCGAGCAGACCGTCAACAGCACCGTCGTCGTCTTCGAGCGTCCTGGGTTACAGAAAGCGGCCTTCAGGAGAACCGCGGCCGACAACCGACCGCTCCTCAGCGAGCGCGAACGAGCAGCGATGGCAATTGCCGCCGCTCAGGGGAAAATCACGACCTCCGACCTCGCGCGGGAGTCCAATGTCGGTAGGAAAACGGCCTCGAAGACTCTGAAAGACCTTGCCGGGCGAGGCCTGTTGGAATGGGTAGGGAAAAGCCCGAAAGACCCGCACCAGTTCTACAGGATGCCAAGCGAAGTTTGAGGCTGCAGGTCCTAGCCGGGAAACAGGCCCATTGCGTTTGCTGCCCTCCCCCTGCTGGGCACTACTGAGTAATCTACTGGGCACTGCTGAGTAATCTACTGAGTAGTGCCCAAGCGCGAGTTGGCAAGTCCGCCGAAGCCCAGAGAAACGGCTCCGAAGAATATACTGACCGCTACTGACCGCTACTGATCGCGGCATTCGGCAGGCCCGCCGAATGCCGCGGTCTCCCGAGACTAGCAGAGCCGCCCTTATTGTTAGCGCTGCCGAAGCAAGCCCTACTTCAGCAGCAACTTGAATTTTCGTGCGATGAGCCTCCCCGGAGCCAAGAGCCTTTTGCCCTAATCACAACACCGCAATTCAAGCACCGCAGAAAACTCCATTAGCGATGAACCAGCCACTTGAAGACGTGATCAAGGTGCGGCAAGGGGTCAAATTCGGAAGTGCGGGGAAAATCGAAGAAATGCTAACCAGGCCCCAGTTTTCGCTTCCGCGAACTGCGGTTTTGGTGCTAAAAATCGCGTTGTGCTCGAAGGTTCTCGATTTTCCCCGCACTTCCGTAATTACATCCTTGGATCGAGAGTGCAGGCAACAATGACGTCATCCGCGATAGCACCCAACAGTCACGGACGTACAAAAGGCCGTTGCCGGAAGCCTCCATACAACGACTCTTCTTTGCGCGCGCCACGCTCGCAATGCTCCATTAAATGTAACTAATTGATTTGCTATATACCATTCATAATGGCACATAGCAAATCAATTAGTTACATGTGGAGGCAGAACATGAGGGAGTACGTCGAGAAGCAGCTGCACACTAGAGTCGATTGCGAGCCCAACGACGCCTCGGAAATAACGACGCAAAACTCTTTCCGAAAGTGTAGGTGAGCGAAATGGCGACTCATGCATACGATGACCTTTATTCTTATCTAGCCGCATTCAAGAACAGCTCTCTTGCCGAAATAATTGCGTACCTAGAAGAACTGGGGCAAAGGAGGTTCGACGCCTTTATTAGGGGCCTTGCACCCCTTATCCCAATCGAAAAAATCGAAAATCAATCCCTGTTCAATTTTTCTGTTGACTCCACCCTTGAAGGAGGCAAATTCCCCTGCACTGACTATGCCTGTCGAGAGCAAAACATTTACCATTTGGCAAAGTTCTCAGCATTGTATGCAGATAAAACACTGATTCATTGCCCTATAGAATCGGCATTCGAAATGGGGCACGATGATTATGTCTCAGTCGATGAACTTGCATTCGGGATCTATTTGACCATGCGAGTCGAAGACATAGTCAAAGCTGGAATACTCGGATTTTCGAGCAATTACATTCCTCTTTGCAAAGATTGCCTAGCGCGACAAATCGAAAGAGAATCAAAAGCAAAAGGATTGATATCGAGTTATTGGGATGAACTCGTACGACAATTCTGTTCCTCTACCTCGTGCACTTTAAAACAAGCACCAGATGGGAATCTGTATGTAGCGATTGAGGGAATGGATGCATATGGGTCCCATGATGAGATGGATGTCGATTTCCTGGTAATCCCGTCTGAATACGAATCGCTCTATGCAAGCCAAGGCGAAACGCGATTGGATAGAGACATGCTGGAGAAAGGCGGCATCTTGACTATCCTACTGCCATTGTTGGACGATTGCTTTCAAGCCCTCGTCAATCCCTATTTTTCGAATAGCTCGTATTTAACCACTCGTCCAGCTCAGATTGAGTTCCTCGAGTCCGCAACTTCCACCCTTTATCCTCGAAAAGATCAGACCATACCCATTCGCCGGTTATCTTGCCCCCTCCCCATTGCTGAAAATGCAACGTTGCGTAGCATCCTTGATTGCCGCATTAGAAACGAAGAGTCGTTTCTTGTGTTTAGGGATACCTTGTCCAAAGGCCTGAGCGAAAGGCCCATCGACACCTCGACATTAGCTGACCTGAAGAACGACCTAATTGAGCCCGAGCTTCACAAGATATCTTTAGTGATGAAAAACGAGCGATCCCGATTAGTCACCTCCGCAGGCATTGAAGCCGCTATCGGAATTGCGAGCTTTACATTGGGGCAATACGGAATCGCATCACCTTCTGATGCCATGGCCTTCCTCGGGGCTGCCGGCATAGGGGCCGTTGCATCTCAATCCGCAGATTTCTTGCGAGAAGCCAAGGCAAAAGAGAACCCCATGTATTTCCTCTGGAAGCTCAATAGAAACAACCGTCTGTAACCTAAGGGGCAGAACACCGCAGTCGCCGAGCATATCTCGATCATTAAATAAAGGCAGCACTAGAAAGGATGCGAATCGTGAAGAACCGATTCCCTTTACGAATGCCTAATGCAGTAAAAATCACTGGTAGATCCGAGCAGTTTAACCAAGACGACAAGAGCGCGCTCAGATTGCTGTCTGCAGTAGCTAGCCAAGTATAGATACCATCCTGTTTCCAAATTCGGTCCTACGATAAACCCTTTCTTCTTTCTCAATTTCGTCGGGATCGTCGAAGATGAGCGTCGTATCTACTACGTCCCACTGCTGCCGATGGATATCCTCAATCAGCAATCCCAGTCCGGTTAATCGAAGAAGAACTTCTGCATCTCTGCCTCTGAGCGTCTGAAAAGTTTCCTTTTCTCGAAGCATTTCGTAGTCTCCAGGTAGAAATCTGTCCAAAGTCTCTGCAAACAAACGAAGATCGTCCCAGCTAATTTCTTTATCTAGGTAGGCCTCATAAATCTTTGCTAGTCGCCGCGCTTTGTCCTCCTCAATGTATCTTTCGAGCAGGATAAGCAGGTACTCAATATCGCGCTTCCTATTTGACTCTTCAAAGTATTGCTTGTACTTGTTCCATGAGCCTTTTTCAAAAGAGTCGCGGTTGAACTCATCGAGGAAACACGCATACTTCTTCAGCAGATGCGCATTGTGGATATTGTTTCCGATTTTGTAGATGCTCACTAGGCTTGAGATGACGGGGATGTCCTTCAAGAACTCGTTTTGGAGAATTTCGTCCAGGCCAACCTCTGCGATATTCGAAATAAGTTCGAGAGAGTCGCTGCAAATAGTCGGCCTTGCGTCGTCTTGCAAGCGCGATAGACCGGCCTTAGTTGATTCCTCTGCGTTTGCCATAAGATTACCTTTCATAATAATTTGCCAGTTTTGGCATGCGTTTGCAGCGCCGCTTTTCTGAAAGTGGCTCCGATTTAAATGCCATCCCCCGAATAAGCGCTCAGGTTCGATTCAACAAGTGCATTGGTTGAAAAGAGCTTTAGACCCCCTTCGAGGTAAAAGTCGCTTGTGCAGAGCAACCAAATCATCTTGTCGAGCTTGTAGGCAGTGGCCTCGGGGTCCACGCCGCCCTTCCGCGCCGCGCGCGCGGCTTCGAAATAGCAACGAGCCACTTCGACCTCGCTGTCAGTGGTAGCGTAAAACTGAACAGTATTCAGTAGGCCGTTGACACAAACATCGACGAGCGGCTGCTGAACAAGCCCGAGGACCTGTTCAGGGCGATGCAGCTCGAGCTCATGGAGCTGCACCACGGTTCGCCCTCGACCGTCTTCTGCACGCAGTGCAGGTCGAAGGGCTAGGCAGGAGCCCCGAGGCTTTTCCTAATTCTAGGTGTTAAAGTCGATTACTGCCTGCCGTGGAATAGCCTCCACTTTTCGTCTTCGATGTCTCTTTCAATTGATGACTTCACTTTTGACAGCCATTCTCTGTGTTTTAAATATGCAACACCTGCGGGCAGCTGAGCAGCAATCGAGTCAATCGCCTCAATCTCCTTGAGCTTTGCTGGAATAAAGCCTTTTTCAGGGGACCCGCTCATTGAAGATCGACGGAGATCCAAATGGTTGATCGATATCCCGTCTTTATCGAGCGTCAGAATGAGGGTGATAGCCCTAATCCTCGTCTCGTCATTGCAATCGGACAAGGCCCAGCTAATTCTATCGAGGCTATTTGCGTCGGCGATCCTTTCGCGGATGGTATATTCCAAGCGCTCCCAAAAAATATCGCTCGAGAGCGCATTTGCGTCATGAACGGGAAACAAAACGGCTATTTCAAGCCTGCCGAGTGGTTCGCTCAGCGCTTCATCGATCATTGCTTTCAGCAGATTCCAGGCATGATCATCCTGGACGGTCCAAAACGAGCTGATTCTTCGCAGGAGATCGTGCCTTTGTCGGTAGTCGAGGTTGGCAACGTACTCCAAAAAACGGTCAATCATTGAGCTGTCAAGGCGTAAAAGGCAGCGTAGGAAAGCGAGGTTATAGTCGAAAGTAGGATATCCTTCAAGTGCGAGAAAATACAGGTTGACGGCCGGTGAGGGATTGGATTCGAAGTACGAATCTAAAGCGGAGACGCGCTTTTCGTCTCCGCAGTTGCCGAAAAACCGCCAAACCCCATCATTGTGTATATGTTCGGAAAGCCAAGAAGCATATTTGAGGATATAGCCAGGATGCTTTGGCTCGACTATCTCCAAATCTTCCAAGCAGAGATGCGTTCTGCCGTCATCGAGTCTTGCGAGAATTTCGTCGAGCTCCTCCTTGTCGGGCCCGTTCTTTATTGCTAGCAAATCAAGATAGTCAAACAGGGCCGGATGGTCACTCACGTCGATCACCGCGCCCAGCTCGTTTCTAAGGACCTTCCTGCCGATGGTTTCAGCAAGATGATCAAGTGCTTCGTACGGGACAGGGATCGTCGAGGGCGACGAAGCGATATTGCGTGCGATTATGCTTGAGGCAGTATCTGGGGTCCTTTTGGCGATTTCCAGAAGGACTTTTCCGATAGCCCTGCCCGACTCCCACTCTTTATCGGAAATCTCATAATCTTCGGCTAGCTTTCCCAGGGCTTCGGTCAGTCGTTCTAGCGGTAACTCTTCCGCGGATATCCTCGGTTCTTTCTCTACGAGAGACTCGGAGTTCTCCAGACCAAGTGCGTCGAATGCGCTCTGGCGGAACCCATCGAGGCTCAGAGGGGGATTCTGCGCGCATGTTTCGTAAATCTGGTTGATGCTTAAGCTGCATAAGAGATCGATTGTCGAGTCTTCGGTTATATATTTGGGGAATAGCTCTTCAATCCTCGAGAGTACCGAATACATGTTTTCTGCGTACTCCGCTTCAGGTTCTTTGCCATAGAACGAGAAGTGCTGCCGAAAAGTGGATTTAACTTGCCTGCTGAATTCGGTTTCGACCAGAACGGAGAGCGCCCGGAAGCAATGGGCGTGGAGCTCGGCCAGCTCTGATGTGAAATTGAAGGTCAAAGTGTTGTATGTGTACGTTATGCCGTTTTGACAAACGCGCTGGGCCCTTGAAGAGAGGTATGAACTCGTCAAGACGATCAGACATGCTGCAACATTGCGGGAATGCGATTGTTGATATTTTTGAGCGAGGGCATCGAGTTTGCTGTTTTCCAAATCGAATCCCGTACGATCGAGATCGTAAGCGAAAGCGCCGTCCGGCCCGCATGCCCAGTTGTACTCGGCCGCTCGCTCGGTGCCTCTTTCTACACACTTCACGAACAACTCGGAGGCTGTTTGCGAATACTCGCTTGAGTTCATCAGGGATACAGAAATTTGCAGGGGCATAGATCCGTCGGATGTCGAATTCATGCCGAGAATTTCTTCCGATACGTCAGCGCAATCAGCGTTTTCGATGCGGTTTGAGGCAAAGGCGAGCGCCTGTATGGGGAGGAATTGATTGAATGTGACTATGAACTGATCGGCAATTCGCGCATCCCGATTCTTTATTTCATCCCAAGCTTTCTCGCATTCCCTTCGAAGGTAGTCGTACACGCTCGCACTTCCGCACACTTCAGCCATTGACTTGGCGGCTTTGAGATACGGCGCGTTCGGCATTTCTGCGGTATGCAGAATGAAATCCGCAAAACTGCCGTTCCCTTCTTTTGCGAAGTGGCGGCATATCAAGAAGTCGCGAAGATTCTGCTCTTCCATTCTTATGGCTAGCACGCCATCGGCGGAGGTAAGGATCGTGACAATTTCCTGGTCGTTCAATCTGGATGCAAAATCCCGAATCTCGGCGTCGTCGTACCCCAGCCCCAAGAGTTCCTCGTAACAAGGGTCTCCTTCAATAAGATCGCAGCAGTCGTAGATTGCAAGGTTCTCTGCGAGACGCTGCTCCCTGCTGGAGTACCCAGCTAAAGCAGAATTCATATAGATGTTCAAAAGATCGTATGGCTCTTGGATGGCTTCGAAATTGCCGTCTGCTATGGGGCTTGCTGCCATGATAGCCAAGCGCAGGTTTCCGTTTGCGATTGCCGATACTCTCTCCCTCAGTGCTATGTTTTTTATGTTGTATTCGGTCTCGAGTATCGCTTCTATATTTTCCGCGGCTAGAGGCTCCAGCTCTATTTCTCTGAAATTTAGATAACTGCCGATTTTTGCGGTCAACTCGCTTCGGTGCATCTTCCTGCAGGTGAGGACAATCTTTAGCTTTTTGTTTTCCAAACAGATTCCCAGCAAGTGCTCAAGTGACAGGTTGCCGTTTGCATCATCGACTAGAAGGATAATGTTTTCCGACTCCGACAAAATCAGCTCGATATCATCGTCGAGATGCGATGAATACCTAGAGTCCAAGATAAGAAGATCCCAGTGATGCCGTTTGCTGAATGAGAGGCATGCGTCGAGGGCGATCTTGGTTTTCCCCGATCCAGACTGCCCCTGAATCACCACTGCCTTGTTTTGCTCTATCGATTCGACGATGACTGAAAACTCGGAATCCCTGTGCATGAGGAGCTTCGACAGGTCGGTTGAGAAACGGTCGTTCAGGCTTCGCTCGATGAAGCGGTCTGGGGCGATGAATGATCCCTTTCCGAGTGGAACGCCCAATACCGTATGCGCTAGCGCAGGGTATTTTCCATCAAGGTCGCTCGCAATTGTCTCTGGCCCGATTATTTCTATCCGTGGATCGATGGCACGGACCTCCTCGAGTACCAGAGGTGAAAGGCGAAAGTATGTGTGGCACAGGATGATTCGATCTATGAGTTGCGGATTGATTCCGGTTTTGCTCCTGTCGAGGCAGTCTTTAGCATCATTTAGCAGCTTATTGCGGATGTCGGATTTAGAGGTTGTGTATGCCGCGAAGAGGTAGTGTCCATTCTCTCCTACGGAGTACATGTCTGGCACTCCGGTCGTGGTTTTATCCGTGCCGCATTGGGATCCTAATTCAATGATGTTGTTAAGCGAATATCTCCTATATAGATACTGATTTGCTAGTGTTTGAAAACGCCCGCCTTCGATCTGCCTTAGCTCTTCTTGGATCTGATTTATTTGGGACATTTTGCTCCTCGCGATAAATTCGCCTTTTGATTTCTCTTTTCTTACTCTAGTCCGCCTACCTCAGCAAGCCTTACAAGCTCGAGGGACGAGTCGACGACGTCCTCGAAGTCAAGCCCCGCCGCATAGGCCCTCGGATAAGGCGAGCGGAGGGCGCGTGACCCCGTCGGAAATGGCCGCCGTTAGGTGCGTGTTCGAGAGCTGCGCGGCGGAGCTGGATGGAGCCTGGGCAAGGCATTAGGGCATCCTCGTCCTTGTCGTAAGACTGCCATTAGAAGATCTTCTGCAAATCCTAAGCCACGTTTCAACTTGGCAACAGCTGCGGATCCTAGATATCGGCAAGACATTCGAGACTCTTGGATATGGCGTCGAAATAGATCCTTTGGTAATACTCCATGGTCTCGACCTTGCCGATCTCCGATCCGAGCCTCTTGGCCCAAGCTACGAGGGCCTTCCTGTCCTCGCCCTCGAGCGAGGCCGTGCACGACCTCATGTGGTCGCCCGGAAAAAGGACACTGTGCACAAGCCGAATATCTTCGGGAGGCATCTTCTCCATCGCCCTCGCGAGGAGGGAAGTGTCGAGGGAAATGAGCGACAGGATGGGTTCCGACCAGTCATCTGATTTCGAGAAAGCCAGATAGAGCTTCGTCGCGAATTGGTCGGGGGCGTTTATCAGGACGTTGCCAAGAGACTCCGACTCCCGTTCGCGTAGCGTCGTCAAGGCGAGCTCCCTCAGCCTGTCGACCTCCTCCAAAGCCGGAATCTCATGCGCTTCGCTCGAGTCGAAAGGGATCTCCTGCCATTCGACTCGATTCTTTCCGATTGACCTCACTGCAGACTCGGGATCCCGTCCAATGGAGGATTCCATCGCCTTGACGAGCGGCGCGACCCCTTCGGGAAAGGCGTCAGCAAATTCCCCCGCAATGCCTTTGACGGCACGCAGGACGTCGGGATAGACGTCGAACGACAAGCCGCGGCTCCCGTCCCCGGGGACAATCCCGGCGACTAAAGTCTCCACCATGCCAAGGACATCGGCATCGCGGAAAGTGGCGTGTCTGATGCCTTCGATACATTCAATAGCTTTCCGCGCGGCCGGCCCGTCGGGATGAAAGGTCGCAAGGTAATCTTCCAGGCAGGAACGAACATGCTTGGAATCGACCCCCTCACACCTCTCGAAAAAGCGGGGGATGAAGTCCAGGGCGGCGTATTTGAGCCGGCGCGACTCGAAAATGCCACCCCTAAGGATGGAATCCTCCCGGCTTGACGGAGGCCCGATGCGCATCCCCTTCGCCGCCCCCGCTGCAAAGCCGAAAGCCTCTTTGAAAACTGCCCTGGCAGACTCCGGGTCGGTGGGTTCAGCGAAGAACCCGGATTCCTTCATCCCGACCAGCACGGGGCGCATCTTGCTGAGGGATCGCAAGTTCGGCGATTCGCTTCCTTCAATCGCCGAAACGGCGTCCTCGAGCGCGCCTGGGTAGATGCCGCCCAGCACGCCTCCCAGAACGCGTTCCACAACCGAGCCGACCGAGGGCCTGAACCGGCACTTCCGCCAGACGGTCTTCTCGATGAGGCTCTCGTACTCCCTGGTCGTCCCCTTCTCCCCCTTCGGTCCTAGCCCTTTCCTCCACTCATCCTCGTTGCAGACGAGGAGGACCTTCTTCCTGCAGCCAACGACGAGGTGGTCGACCGCCCCGAGCAGCTCGCGAATGCCCATGTCGCACCTCTCCACGTCGTCTATGACGAGGAGGGTCTCGGGGCCGATGATGAGGTTCACGGCATTCAGCGGCGCCATCTTGAGATCGACGCCCGCCTTCTTCTCCAGCTCCCTGATCTTTTTCCCGAGGAACGATATTCCCGTGTCCTTGGCGAACCCGACGAGTGAATCCCACCTGCCCCTCTCCCCGCCGGCCGCGCACCCTATGGCGTATTTCGAGATGAAACCAGACTCAATCGCCCCGCAGAGCTCCGCTAAGTCCTTGGCGCCGTAGGCGGACGCCACCACGACGGGATGCCGGCTCTCATCCTCCTCCAGCTTCTCGGTCAGTGCGTGCTCGACAAAGTAGGTTTTCCCGCATCCCCATTCCCCGGTAAGCATGAGGGCGTACGAGTTCTCCTTGTCCTCGATGTACTCCCTCACGACGCCGATGATGTCATCCTCGTTCACCTTGGTCGCTCCTTGTCCGCCATCGGTTTCCACCCTTACCTTTCCTATGGCCAGGCGAGAGCCTACTCCAGCGCTTTCGGATCCCATTCGAACCCTTCGGCCTGCCGCCTTATCGCCGGGTCGATGCACTTCTTGACGAGCTCAAGCGCCGCGGCCGCGCGGTGCAAGCTAGTGGATGACCATTTCAAACAAATCTTTCGCGATAAAATCAACGCGCTTCTTAACGTCAAAACAACCATTCGCATAGCGTTTAGCAAAAGCTCTTGTAGTGGCATAACGCGATTCAGCGTATATGGGCAGCTTTTCCTTAAGCGATTTGTCTTTACATTTCGCGTTAAGTCGCTCTTCTAGCATGAGCAAGTTCCCAATAATCGAGTTTTCCTGAGCCTGCGAATCCGGAAGAATGTGCTCTATTGTGAATGCCTCAGAAACCCTAACACCAGACTTAAGCTCCTCGAGCAAGGCAAGGACCAACTTGCAGCGATCCTTCAACTTTGTTTCGCTATACAACGGCCACGAATGAGACCATCCAAGCGAAAGGAGATTAATTCGAAATGTTTCTTCTGAAGGCAGTTTTTCGTTAAAACTATTTTTCCACTCATCTAACACTTGCTGGGTGCAGTTCAACTCGATTGCGTATGAGTGTTTCACGATCGAATCCGATAGGTGGTTCGACTCCATTCCCCCGATTATCTTATAGCAAATATAGAACCGGTAAATAAATCCAATCGCATCATCATACTGCTCGCTCGTTAGCTGCTCTATTTCGCGAGCGTGCATTAAACTCATAAGAAGCGGCCTGAAGACGCGGACATTGTGTGTTCTTAAGAAACTCAAGATTTCCGCATTTCTGTCATCGCTGGTTGGCTCGACAATCTCTGCATAATATCCGGCTTTTAGCCTTAAATCATAGAGAAGATCAGCAGCCTTCTTTGGATCCGTAAAATCCCTTATTTTCTTATATGCTCCATCCTTGTCGCCTTGACCTAGGCGATATTTTTGAATTGCGTAGTGACGCAAAAAGCTTTCATGTTCGAGCCGACTGTTGCTTCAATTTCCGACCATACCTGTTTTGCATCATCGCGCTTTTCTATAGGATGGATATAGCGCATAATATAGTTCTTCAGAAGCTCATGGTCCTCAAGCTCGATACCTCGCGCATTCAATATTTCGAATATTGTGTACGAATCTTCCTCAGACGATGATTTGATGTTTACATATGCGACAGAAATGACCGCATCCCTGAAGGCCAGCAACTCCTCATCCTTCATCTTGGCGAAACTTGCACTGAAATATTGGAAGGCTTTAACGATCAGTTCGTCTTTTGATCCGGACGCGCGTTTGCTCTTCGAGAAAGCCACAGCAGACATGGCAGCCGCATCTTCAGGAGAGATAGCAATTACTCCTTCGACGATCCTCGTTAATGATAAATGATTCTCCGGAGCGACGATCGCGGGCTCAACATCCTTAGTATCTATCGCCACTAGATATTTTTTTGTGCCATTAGCGTGGTTAATCATATTCCTTTTCTTGAAAGCGAACATGAGGCTAGACAGCAAGAGCGTTAGGGTAATAACTCTTTGTTGACCATCAATTATTGTAAAAACCCCGAGGCTGTCTTCTTCTTCTTCCTCCATCAGCACTATCGAACCGATGAAATGCGACGTAGCAACTTCCTCTGTCACAAGCTTGATGTCTTCGAATAGATCTTTCCAGTTATGCTCATCCCACACGTAAGCGCGCTGATTGCGAGGGATTCTATAGATTGAGTCATTAAGCAGCTTTCCAACCGTACTCTGACGTGCTTCAAATGCCATGTTGATCCCTTGCCTTCGCAATAGTTTTGTCGGCCTTGCCGCCTCTCGGCGTCACCAACGCCTTCGCTACAATAAAAGTCGGCACACCGCCGAGCAGGGCCGCCTTTTCGCTCGCGAACATGCCGACTGCCCCAATCAATCTCCGTCGCTGCCATCATCGTCGATTAACCAACATGTCAGCAGCAGGCAATCGTCACGTCCACAGTCCATTCTATATGCCGGCTGAGCATGGGGCGCATCTTAATCGCCAAGATATCCAGGAAGCCCGAGCTTCCAGGGAAATGCCTTCAGACGCCTTACGTTGGGTAGGCCCCCTACAGAGATCTATTGGCCGTGCACCGCAAACAACGCGTTAGGCCGTTGCACGCAATCGGCCAGCCACCCAGCATCCCCAATCCGCGTCACAACTCCCTACCCCGCTCCAGCCATCGTCATCTCCATACAGTGTCCAAACCCACACCAATAAAACCAACCCACGCAACAAGCAGCCCTCGCTTAGCAACCCAAACACCACCACAAGCCAGCAAGCAATCACCAGTCTGCGTTCGCAACATCGCTTGGAACGGCAAATGCTTACCGCGCCCTTGAAACACGCCAAACTCGTCTACAACCTGCGGTTTTTCGTTTATACTGCAATCGTTGAAATGCCGGTACGCTTGCAGAATCGTACCTGTTCCGATTACAGACGATATGAGCAGGACATAAAAACATTGAGAGCCCCTGCTGCATGAAAGACCGCGGATTAGGCCGACAATGGTGAGTGTCTAATCCAACCGCGGCGGCCACGCCGCATTCATGGAAGGGGCTCCCATGCTCGATACTACCACCTTCGTCGGCCTCGACGTCCACGCCCGCTCGATAAAGGCAGTCTCCCTCGACGTCATGACCGGGGAGGTGCGCTGCGCGACCTTCGGCTACGACGCCGGGGCAGTCGCGGAGTGGGTGCGGTCCGTGGACCCAAAGGCCAGGTGCGTGTACGAGTCCGGGGTCACGGGGTTCGACCTGCAGAAGAGGCTCTCCGGCCTGGGGGTCGACTGCGTGGTCGGCGCCGTCTCGAAGATGATCAAGCCCAGCGCGGACAGGCGCAGGAAGAACGACCGCAACGACGCCGAGTTCCTCGCCCGCATGCTGTCGGTCGGCAACGTGGTCGAGGTGTGGGTCCNAGGAGTGTCCCAAAGTGCCGGCACAGACGATATGAGCAGGACATAAAAACATTGAGAGCCCCTGCTGCATGAAAGACCGCGGATTAGGCCGACAATGGTGAGTGTCTAATTCAGCCGCGGCGGCCACGCCGCATTCATGGAAGGGGCTCCCATGCTCGATACTACCACCTTCGTCGGCCTCGACGTCCACGCCCGCTCGATAAAGGCCGTCTCCCTCGACGTCATGACCGGGGAGGTGCGCGCCGCGACCTTCGGCTACGACGCCGGCGCCGTCGCGGAGTGGGTCCGCTCCGTGGACCCCAGGGCCAGGTGCGTGTACGAGTCCGGGGTCACGGGCTTCGACCTGCAGAAGAGGCTCTCCGGCCTGGGTGTCGACTGCGTGGTCGGCGCCGTCTCGAAGATGATCAAGCCCAGCGCGGACAGGCGCAGGAAGAACGACCGCAACGACGCCGAGTTCCTCGCCCGCATGCTGTCGGTCGGCAACGTGGTCGAGGTGTGGGTCCCCGACGACGAGTGCGAGGCCGCCCGCGACCTGACCAGGGCGCTCGAGGACGCGAGGGACGACCTCTCGCGCTCGAAGCAGCGGCTCTCCAAGTTCCTGCTCAGGCACGGGCTCGTCTTCGACGAGAGGACGCCCACCGGCCGCAGGAAGGGCAACTGGACCCGGGCGCACTGGTCCTGGATCGAGTCGATAAGGTTCGCGGAGGGGGCCGACAACGACGTGCTCGCCTACTACGTCGACGCGGTCAGGCGGGCGGCGGAGGAGAAGGCGAGGCTCGAGGGGCTCGTCGAGGCCGAGGCCCGCAAGCCCAGGTGGAGGAAGAGGGTCGACTCCCTCCGCTGCCTCAAGGGCGTAGACACCGCGTCCGCCGCCGACCTCGTGTTCGAGGCCGGCGAGTTCTCGAGGTTCAGGAATGCCCGCTCGTTCGCGGCGTGGGTCGGCCTGACGCCCTCCGAGCACTCCAGCGGGGAGAGCGACCGCAGGGGCGCGATCACCAAGGCCGGCAACAAGCACCTGAGGAAGACGCTGGTCGAGGCCGCGTGGCACTACCTGACGTGCTCGGGGCGGCCGAAGGACCTCGCCAAGGGCCAGGCCCCGGACCGGGGCGCCCGGAGGCATGCCGCCAAGGGCGTGCGGAGGCTGGTCGAGAGGCGCGGGGCCCTGCTCGCGCGCGGGGTCCACAGCAACAAGGCGAACGTCGCCACGGCGCGCGAGCTCGCCNGGACGCCCACCGGCCGCAGGAAGGGCAACTGGACCCGGGCGCACTGGTCCTGGATCGAGTCGATTAGGTTCGCGGAGGGGGCCGACAACGACGTGCTCGCCTACTACGTCGACGCGGTCAGGCGGGCGGCGGAGGAGAAGGCGCGGCTCGAGGGGCTCGTCGAGGCCGAGGCCCGCAAGCCCAGGTGGAGGAGGAGGGTCGACTCCCTGCGCTGCCTCAAGGGCGTCGACACCGCGACGGCCGCCGACCTCGTGTTCGAGGCCGGCGAGTTCTCGAGGTTCGGGAACGCCCGGTCGTTCGCCGCATGGGTCGGCCTGACGCCCTCCGAGCACTCCAGCGGGGAGAGCGACCGCAGGGGCGCGATCACCAAGGCAGGCAACAAGCACCTGAGGAAGGCGCTGGTCGAGGCCGCGTGGCACTACCTGACGTGCTCGGGGCGGCCGAAGGACCTCGCCAAGGGCCAGGCCCCGGACCGGGTCGCCCGCAGGCATGCCGCCAAGGGCGTGCGGAGGCTGGTCGAGAGGCGGGAGGCGCTGCTCGCGCGCGGGGTCCACGGCAACAAGGCGAACGTGGCCACGGCGCGCGAGCTCGCCTGCTGGGTGTGGGCGGTCGGCCTCATGGCCGAGGAGGCGTAGGGGGCCGGTCCCCCGCACATAAGCCGATCACCCCGGAAGCGGTTTGATCCGAAGCCGTTGAGGCGAACCTCAGGTCCCTTTTCTGCGAGCGCCCAGGGCGCCACACGCGTGCACAGACTGTCGGTTCGACGAAGAAGCCTCAGCCGTAGCAACGGATTGCCCAGCGAGAGATCGCCGCGGGCGGATATTAAACTGCAAAGACGAGCGTCGGGAAGACACGCCGAGGTCGCCGCGGACGGGTTGATATAGGGAGAGGGCCTGACCCCATATCGTTGGGGCCAGGCCCGATTTTGCCTCTTAACAATGTCCTGCTCATATTAAATGCCGGTACGCTTGCAGAATCGTACCTGTTCCGATTACAGAAAAGGGGCCGTCATGCGTAAGCCTGCCTCCTGCGTCCTTTCCATCGCGCTCTCGCTCGTAATGACGGTTGGTTTTATCCCGTCACCCGCGCTTGCCGAAATCGCCAGTGCGCCAGAACCCGCCGCGCAAAGCGCCGGCAAACCTAACGAGAGCCCAGCCGAAACCACGTCGGGCCAAGCCCGGGCAAACGATCAAATCAGCGCCGCCTCCGGCACCAATGTAACGGCCAACGCAACGCAGCCGATCGACGCCAGCATGTTCAGTATCGAGGACACCGACATTCGCTACACGGGCAATCCCGTGATGCCCACCGTCACGTCGTCGACCGTGCCGAGCGACCAGTACACTGTCGCCTACGAGAACAACGTAGCCATCGGTCAGGCGACCGCCGTTGTGACCGCCGACGACCAGAACTACAGCGGCACCTGCGCGATCCCATTTGAAATCAAACCGGCGAACGCGGCCGCGAACTACCAGCACAGCACCACCGCGCAAAGCGGCGACATCACGCTCACCGTCCAATGGAACGACCCGAGGCTCGGCCAGGAGACCACGTTCCATGTGACTGCGACGGGCGGAAGCGGTGCGTACCAATTCCGCATGGACGCACCGACGTATATGGATCCCGACGGTAGCAGCGAAAGCGTTGCCGACCCCAGCCGTAACCAGTGGCAGCAATACACCGGCGAATGCACATCGCACGACTACCAGTTCGAAATGACCGCTAGCGGCACCTATTACCTGCGCTTTTACCTGATGGATAAGGCGGCCGGCGTGTACTATCTGCGCTCAAACGTGTTTGCGAGCGCGAACGACGACGCCTATCCGGCGGTCAGCGCCATCGTGAAGTCCGCAGTCGACAAATGCAGCGCCGATACCGACGGGTCCGACTACGCCCGCGCCCTGTGGCTCCACGACTGGACGCTCGACCAGCTGGAGTACGACCATGGCCTCAACTGGTGCTCAGCCGAAAGCGGCCTCACGCGCCACCAGGGCACCTGCGAGAGCTACCAGCGCATCTACTCCAAGCTCCTTGACGCCGCGGGCATCGCCAACGGCCGCATCACCGGCAACGGCCACACCTGGAACGCCGCAAAGATCGATGGCAAATGGTGCCAGATGGACCTAACCTGGGACGACACCAGCGACAACTGGTACGGGGACCTGGACCAGCGCCATCTGTACTTTGGCCTGACCGACGAGTTCATGGCAATCGCCCACTCCGACCACACGGCTAACTACCAGAAGGCCGACTACGCCTACCGCTCGACCGACCTGTCCAACAATTACTTTGTGCGAAACGGCAAGGCTGATGAATGGGCCGAAAAGTATGCCGACCGTATTCAGCAACACCTAGATGCCAAGGAAGAGAGCTTTTCAATCGATGCCGACAACCAGTCGTTCCCGCCGAGCATCTCGGGCATTCAGAATGGGATTGTTGCTTATGCGATGAATCAGAGGGGGTGGAAAGTCCAAGGCGCCAAGGCTGATCTAACGGCGGCATCTAACGTCACGAAAGAATCGAGCAGCAAATGGAGCGCTAAGTACGAGCTGAAAGCTGAATACAAAGCATCCGCATTAGAAAAGGTCGTCGACGACGGCACGTACCGCCTGGCCTCGGCGATCGACCGCGGCATGGCCGTCTCGGCCTCCGCATCGGGCTGCTCGCTGTCCTCGGGCGCGGGCGCGCTGACGTTCGAGCGCGACGGCGCCACCGGCCTCTACAGGATCTCCTCGGGCGGCATGCTGCTGACCGAGTCCGGGAGGTCGGCGGTGCTGGCCGGCGCGGACGGCTCCGCCTCGCAGCTCTGGCGCGTGGCGCCCCTCGGGGCCGGCTACTCCGTGACGTCCGCCTCCGGTCTGGCCCTCGACGTCAGCGGCGCCGACGCGTCGGAGGGCAACGCGGCGTGGCTCTACGAGCCCAACGGGACGGCCGCCCAGCGGTGGCTGCTCGCGGACCCGGCGATCCCGAGGGTCGTCGACGACGGCACGTACCGCCTGGCCTCGGCGATCGACCGCGGCATGGCCGTCTCGGCCTCCGCATCGGGCTGCTCGCTGTCCTCGGGCGCGGGCGCGCTGACGTTCGAGCGCGACGGCGCCACCGGCCTCTACAGGATCTCCTCGGGCGGCATGCTGCTGACCGAGTCCGGGAGGTCGGCGGTGCTGGCCGGCGCGGACGGCTCCGCCTCGCAGCTCTGGCGCGTGGCGCCCCTCGGGGCCGGCTACTCCGTGACGTCCGCCTCCGGTCTGGCCCTCGACGTCAGCGGCGCCGACGCGTCGGAGGGCAACGCGGCGTGGCTCTACGAGCCCAACGGGACGGCCGCCCAGCGGTGGCTGCTCATGAGATATTAATCAAAGGGGGTACCGAGACTAACAGTGTCATTCTCGGTACCCCTTTTATCACTCTATGCCTTTGGAAGAAGTGCTCTGTAGCGACGCAATGCCGTTAGTTCGGCTAGCGAACCGTAATGCAAAGCACGCCGAACTGCATTGAGCCAATCTCTTATACGGTATGCCCAAGGTTTTGGAGCAAGTTCAAAATGAACAACCGATACGTCTTTGAAATTCAAATACCCGCTCGAATCATACATAGCGAGGCAATCCTGAAACGCATTAAAGCGCTCGGACAAATGCAGCGCCTTCTCAGAGTTCCAGCTAGGCAACAACATTTGAAAAATATCCTGATCTCCTATGCCGTCTCGAAAATTTGACAGCAAGTTTTCATCGAGAGAGTTAATTAACGAAATTGCATTTTGGTAAAGCGCGTGCGAGGGCTTGATAACCATGAGCCCTGAGTTAAGGTCAACCCAGTCCGCGTGAGCACCCCTACCAGCCACAACGGCAGACATAGAGGGAGCATCGAAAAGCCCATCTATGTTCGACAGCACCATCATGTCGGCATCCAGTAACACGACAGAGTCGAATCGAGTCAGGGCAAGAACACTTAGCTTCGCAAAGCTTTGGTTCCATCTTGGACGCCCCGCCACAATGTTAAGGTCGCGAATACTGTTAGGGATAGCAGGCGCTTCAGCTGCGATTGCATTAATCCCTGCCCCAGACAAAGTCTCTATCGTCGAGACCGAGCAATCACAAGTCAAAGCCGTCAGCGGGTAGGCACTATCGACCAGATCTAGACTTCTTTTTAATGCGATAACACCCGGAAGATAGGAATCGCCCACGATAAAGACGACATAGGTGTTGTTATTTGACAAACGGGACCACCTTTCCTACAAAGGATTTCAAAAGATTTTTTTCATAAGCGTTCACGCCAAACAGCCACTCGAATAGCACATACAGGAAGCCATACAACACACAGCCCAATAAGAATGAAACGATACCGCCGTGATTAACGGGAAGAAAGAACCACGCTGCAGCAGACAGGCCAGTAGCCGCAAAAGCGGGTAAGATAATCCGCGTGATCTCCTTCCAAAACCCTCTGACGTCCAGTCCTACTTTTCGTGAATAATACCAGTTCATTATCAGGCCATTGCCAACAAGCATTGAGACAGCAGTGGATAGCGCTGCTCCGGGCAACCCCCACACAGCGAGAAGCACAAAGGTAAGAAAAATGTTCAATAAAGCGATGATGAGATACATCGCGCCCCTGAAGTAATACTGGTTAGTCACTTGCAAAATAGTAAGCCCCAGGCTTTGGATCAAGTCGATTGTGAAAGGAATCATTACGATTAACGCAATGAGATACGACTCGAAATAACCATCTCCAACCCACATCTTAATAAAATCCAGTCCAAACACGGCAAAACCGCCAAGAACAAAAAGAAGAAGCAGACAGTTCAAACGTCCAAATTTGATAAATAGATCGGACATGCCCTTAAAGTCATGCTCTTTGTGATAAAGCTCTGAAACCCTAGGCAAGAAAATAGCCCCGGCAGCCGTTCCTATATTCATATACATTTGATAGATCTGTGCACCGACAGCATACACGGCCACCGAGCCTGCGCCGAACATATATCCAACGATGAGCTGATCAGTCTTCCAAAAGATTTGATCGGCTAACGTAACCATCACTATAGCACCGCTGAAACTAAGAAGCGCTTTCGCGAGTCGCGAATCCCAACCGTAATAGTTCCTGCCCACCTTAAGGATATTTCTCCTATAAAGACTCTGGACGCCAGCGCAAGCAGCGTTCATAGCAAAAATAACGACTGTAACCGTCAACGCATTGGGGAAAAACCCCGTGAAAAAAATAACCAAAATAGGCTGTGCAATAAGAACAACAAGGCTCGACAGTTTCAAAAACACAAAGCGTTCATGAGCCGTAATGGCAGCAATCGAAACAGTATTGTTCATAGTAACGACAGTGTTGATTCCAAGAACGAGGAGCATGCCCGTACACTCCTCAATTTGCGCAGACGTGAACGAAGATGAATAAACGATCCGGAATATAACCGTCAAAATCCCAACAGCAAGCAGGGCGAGCACAGACATAATCCAATAAATCCGGCGCGAGATGGCGAGGGTGTTCTCAGCTTTTTCACGGTCGCCTTCTGCAATATACTTGCAATAGAACCTGCCGACTCCGGCAGATAGAACTCCATTTATAGATATAACATAGGCCATAATCGAACCGATAAGCTGGTACATACCATACTCATCACGCCCGATAGAACCGAGGAGAAGGGGCACATAAATCAGCTGCACTAAAACGTTGACAGCCATATAAACGTATGAAAGAAGCGCGCCGACGCGCCTGCTGTTAGCCATTCCTAAAGCTCACCTCCTGCATGCACAGCTTTCACAAAACCCTTTACTTTAAACAAGAATCGATACGCACTCCAATGCCCACGGACAAGAAGTCGAAACCTCAGTGACTTTGTAATTGCCCCTGAACTCAAGTAACTATTTGAGCGCCAGCCAGGAAACGCTTTGTCGATCCATTCAAATACACGAGACTGCATTTCCAAATCGAACCCGTCTGCCTGAACGATTCGCATGCCGCCCCAATAAACACAGTGCAAGATAGCCATCCATTCGATTTCCTCCTGACAACCAGAATAATCTGGCCCACAGCGGCGAATAACCTCGTCAAAAGCATCGAATATGTCAAAAAGGACACTTTTAGGCGGTTTTTGGATAATGCTAGTTGGACGCACAACGTAATGATAAAGAACCCTGCCGAATGAAACGCCTTCTCCCAACTCGAGGTTCAATGACATTGCAGACGAAAGATCTTCTCCGATCCTAACTCCTTGAACAAGGTTAAAGGGCGCTTCTTTAAGCCTCTGCAGGCAATAACATTGCCTGCAGAGGCTGTCGCTATTCAGCGCTAGCCTCTGGAGGTTTAATTTATTAAAACCACTGGCCCAAGGCTCGATACTGCGTAGCAACTCCCCTCGTGGAGTCACGACGTCATGACCAAAAGCAACGACAGCGGGGTTGTTGTCTTCTAAATAATCAGCAAGTTCAATTACAGCATCGATATCAAGAAGGTCATCAGAATCAAGGAAAAGAACGTATTTGCCCGCAGCGTGATCAATTCCGAACTGCCTGGCTGAATTCTGACCACCATTCGCCTTATGAATAACAGTCGAATTAGGAAGGTTTAACGAAAGATAAAGCTCCAATTCCATGGCAGATTGTGTCTTTGATCCATCATCAATGACCAAAACCTCAGCAAGTTCAGGCGAAAGAGCCTTCAAACAGCTAAAAGTTTTCTCATAGTATTCCGCTTCGGTGTTATAAAAAGGGACGATGATCGAAAATATAGGGCTCAAGCAAAATCCTTCCTTAGCACTTTAGTGATCCGCTCACTCACTTGACCGCCACCGTAGGGGCTCGTCGCGCGGATCATGGCCTTATATGCGGCTCCATCGAACCACGAGGCTACATCCTTCCAAGTAAAGTCTTCAACTTGTTGATTTTTTCAAAACCAATTGCTGCTTTTACTTTTTCACGGAATCGAAGACTTGCAGGAAGCCATGAGCTATCGAAATGATGAATTGCGTATGTGTTATTGGTAATACGGACCTTTTTGGTTTCCCAATCCTTTGGGGAAAAATACTCAGAAGGAAACAATGTGAAACCATCAACGTTTTGTTTGCAGTTGTTTAAAACCAAGCCCTTATCCACGCAAGCATTTGTAATAGCCACAACATTAGTCGTGAGATCAAAGCTACCGTTAGGTTTTACAAAAGAACGTCCATCATAATCCCGAAGTAATTTTTCAAAGAAGGGCTGATGCGGACTTGACGCCATAAGTCCAGTAGACAATCTATCATCAGCCTCAAAGCCCGAAAAAGCCTGAAGTTCAAGAAAGACATCAAGCGGTCGCAAAACCTCAACATCAGTATCCATATAAATACCGCCCTCATTCACTAAGACCCAGAGACGCACATAATCGCTAGCAAACGCCCACTTCTTTGCGTCATAAGCTTCGCGGCAATATCGGTTCTGCTTCACATCAAAGTTAGATTCATCCCAACGAACAATCTGATAATCGGGGCAATATTTCTTCCATGACTCAATACATTTCTCCGCAAGTGGAGTCAGGGGCTTACCGCCGAGCCAGACATAATGTATTATTTTAGGAATACTTGCTTGCATATCTATTTCCTTACAGTCCAGTTTAATAAGACATTTTAATGCTCGCAATGACCATTGGTTAAGGGCCAGAGCAACGATGATCAGGAGATGCCAAGGAGTGTTGAAGTATATGGAATCGCCTGATTAAACCCGAGGTATACGAAACAGATAAAGAATCTGAACGCACAGCCTCCGCCAATCAGAATCAATCCAGTCCAGGATTTCATATTAGGCTTAGTTGACAAAACCAATCCAATCAATGGGATAAATAGAAGAAGGCAGTACTCTGACATTCGCGCGATGGTGACATCTACGCCACTCATGAGAAAAAATGGAATACTTAAAGAAACTAGGTAAGTAAGGTATGCGCCGTGCACGCGCTTTTCCGAAGTAAACGAGGCAGCAATAAATATAGCGCCCACTACCAAGCACAATATAAATAAAGCGCCCGTCGAGGACAGAGGATCTCCAGTATGTGTACCGTAGAGGAACAATCTGCCGATACCTGAGACACCTGATAGCAATAAAGCAATTTCCCTAAAACACACCAGAATTATTGCTATAACAAAGAATGAAAGAAGCATGATCACCTGCGACCAACTTCTAAATACCAGCAATCCCGATTCATTTTTTTTGAAAAAAGAAAACCAGACAACTGCAAAGAGCAGACCGATAGCAGCCGATGAATGGGTAAACAGTGCGACAATTTCCATGACTACCGCCAAGACATATCGCCCATCCATCAACGAAACCACAAATAAGAGAACAAAGCCCATTGCGACAGATTGTCTCATCGTGTTAAGTCCCGGAATATAAAAAGCCAGTAAATATAGCAGCATAATCCATCCGAACGCACGACTACGATGCCGATGCGCAGCAAGGAATACAGGGGCTATAACGGCGAATTGTATTGCAAACAGCAGAGCAAACTGAGAATGGAACAGTTTAACGATAACGAATGAAAAGCATGCAAAAAGCGGAGCAACGTCCCAGATACTGGCTTTAACAACGGCATAAAATGAAGCAAAACTGTTAGAAAGCATTGCCTGTTTGTATAAAAATGCGCCGTATCCACCCGTATCAGTCCCAATCGATAAATCGCGCGCGCCGGCAAGAATACAAACAATGCAAATAGCGATCCAATAGAAGAGCCAGGCAATCATCCGCCCTCTATTCGATCTTTCGATCATCCATCCAGCGCCAAACAAAACCGATGAAACTACAAATACAAAAATATAAGGAAACACTACCCTGTCACCAGCCATAGAAAGTTGGTTGCTTTCAAAAGAACCCAGATTGTTTTAAAACGAGAATGGACAAGCAAGCTCGCAAGAATCTTCGAATGAGTCCGGAGGCCAGGGAAAATCGATTTATTCTCACGAAAGAATTCGATTGAAGCCGAATTAGATACACGCTGTAAAACATCGCACGCCTGACCAATTTCAGTACAAGGGATATAATGGAGCACGAAGTGGCACAGCTCTTCAAGGCATCTTAAGTGCATTGCCTCAACAAATCCAGGGCGTCCTTGCTCTTCGTCCCATTTCTTTGCGTAGCGAAGCAAATAAGCATGAACCCTATCCATATCCACAAAATATGAATCACTAACTTTTGAGCTAATGCTATTGTTATTCGGACGATAGTAATAAAGTATTTTAGAAAGTGAATAAACAGACGTAGCCTGATCAAATATGAGGGCAGACTGAATTGCGTCCTCACCCATATTCAATCGCCCAAACTCCTCAAATTGACATTCTGGATGCATACATTTTCTTGATACAGCTTTCGTCCAGATCGCATTCAATAAGTTATCTGAACAAAAAAGGCGTTGCATTTCAAAAGAGCCGTACATAGCCCCAGCTCTTAGAGGTATAGAATAATCTTTATCAAATTGGCTACTACGAGAATAGCCATATACGATTACATCCGCAGATGAAGAAGAAATAGCTTTGTCGATGCACTCGAGCGCATCGTAACGAAGAGCATCATCTCCATCAAGTGAAATTAAATAATCGCCGACTGAAACAGAGAATCCCGCCCTTCGCGCAGCCAGTAGTCCCTTATTGTCTTGATCGATAAGCGTCACTTGGAGGCCAGACGTGTTGTAAAACTGCTGGCATATTTGAGCGCACCCGTCTGTTGACCCATCATTGACGAGAACAACTTCAAAATCAGAAAAGGATTGTGAGCGAACAGAAGCAAGACAGCTGGGCAGAAATTCCTCAACGTTATATATCGGTATAACGATTGAAAACCTCATATACACCCCTTATAGTTCAATATCAATGTAATCAAATAACTGCAAAAGCCCGATCTATCTGAATCTTTCGATAAGTCGTGCAAACGTTTTCACACACATTGCATTCTCTTTGAATGGCTTCAGAAAACGGTTAATGACGTCAAACAAGCGCACAGTTTCTTTCTTTACAACCGAACATAATGACTTCTATAGTGCTACGCCAAAAATCAATGCGATACTCAGGAAGAGAATTATGTATAAACAGAACCTTCATCATCGAATAAAGCTCCTAGTCATATTTCTTAATTAACCGAGCAGGGGCACCGGCATACAGCGCGCCTCCTTGAGGGGCGTCGTGCGTGATAACGGAGTTTGCTGAAACGAGCGATCGATCCGCGATTGAGCAGCCGCGCGTAACAACAGTATTTGCACACAGCCAGCAACATTTTCCGATATTAACCGGAGCATGGAGTAGTCCCGGGCGAACCCCTCCCCGATTGAAATCATGATCATGATCGTAAATCTGAACATTAGGCCCGAAAATCGTATCCGCACCAATGCAGACTGACTCGACAACCGTCACACGACAGCATTCATTCATGTAGACGCGGTCCTCCATCACCAGATTCGCATCATCATCGACCTGCACAACGCAACCTGGACTTAAATAGACGCCAGACCCAATACTGAAAGAAGCACCTTTGCCCAGAATCACGCGGACTCCTTTGCCCAAATACAACGGCTTGCCAGCCGCAACCCTAAGGCGACTCCCTGCCGCAATGCGAACCCTGGCGACCCGCAGGGCGGACGCGCCCCATTTGAAAGCCTTGGATAGCTTCCCACTCATAGCATCGCCTCCCTGTAGAAGTCCAGATAACGTTCCCGCCAGGTCTCGAACGAGTATTCCTTCTCGTAGCCCGAGCGCCCCTTCGCCCCAAGCCTGTCGCGCAAAGACGCGTCGTTGCAAAGCAACTCGAGCGCAGCGGCAAGATCACCCGCATCGGCTGGAGTCACGAGCAGGCCATTATCCCCATCGCGCAGAACGTCTAAAATCCCATCGCACGCACTGGCGACAACGGGAACGCCGACGCTCAGCGCCTCAAGCAGAACAAGAGGCAGTCCCTCCCAAAGCGACGGCATGGCGCATATATCGACCTGCGAAAGAAAGTTCTGGGGGTCGTCTCGCCTCCCGAGGAAAACGATGTCGTTCGCGGCCTCGGATCTGCGGGCACGCTCGCGCAGCTCACCTTCGAGCTCGCCGTCGCCAACGAGGAAACAGCGGGCATGAACACCCCTCTCAGAGAGAATCCCCATAGCATCGACGAGATACTCGGCGCCCTTCTGCTCGCTGAGACGGCCGACGAAGCCAATCTTCAAGACACCCTTCGCACATCCCGCCACGGCAGGTATCTGAACGATTCCCCCGTCGAACCCCGGAACGCCATTGGGGATAAGTTTCACCATGTCGTCTGGCAACCCGTAATAGCCTACGAGGTTCTCATACACCCTACCGCCACACGCTGCGACGCGCATACCCTTATATAGGAAGCGCGTGACAACGCGACCACCGCTAAATACGTTGTGGGCAGTGGCCACGACGCGTACGCCCGCAGGAAGAGCCAGACGGCAATAAAGCGCGGCCATTCGATGGTGGCAATGAACGAGGCTCACGCCATTTTCGCGCACCACCTTATCCAGCACGCTAGAGACCTTGGCGTACGTAGCGGGGTTTTTGTCGGTGATGTCAGGAATCCTAAAGTGGGGGACGCCCATTGCGTCGAGCTCGGACAGAAGCTCTCCGCCGCACGACATCACGCCCAAAAACGCGACCCTATCATTAAGGATGCGGCAAAGCTGGAGTACAACTTTCTCGGTACCCCCCATCCCCATGGTACGTGTAAACATTAGGATGCGCATATCGCTCAACTTGGTGGACAATTTACGCTCACCCCTTATGTTTTCGACACATCGCAAGAAAATGCCAGCTGTCGATGAAATAACGCCTAAACAGTCGTTTCGGCTCCCTGAGAAAGCGATAAAACCATTCAAGGCTATGGTCCTGCATCCATTTCGGAGCCCTATCGACGTTTCCTGCACAGAAATCAACTGCAGCGCCAACGTTAAACACAAACGGGACTCCAAACTCCCCGAGATGACGATTTACAAGAAGCCCACTCTTAGGTTCGCCAAGGCAGAGGAAGAGAATATCGGCATGCATGCCAGCGACCTTCGAAAGGAGCATTTGTAGCTTTTCTGCGTCTTTCTCAAATCCATATTCGGGAGAAATGGAGCCCTTAAAAATCAATCCTGGGTATTGAGCCGACAAAGCGGCAGCGGCTTTCTCCGGGACTCCAGGCATCCCGCCAACGATGGCGCAGCTATACCCCTTGTTGGCAGCAAACTCACAAATGCGGGGCATAAGATCCGATCCCGACAGCTTTTCGACGCAGTCAACGCCCCTCTTACGTGCGATTTTCATAAGAGGGGCGCTATCCATAAGAATAAGATCCGCGCCTTCCAGGGCATCCCGGAACTCTGGATCTTTGTCCGCCCTGATAAGGATGTCGAGGTTCAACGACATCATGTAGCCTGGGGTACGATTTGAGACATGTTCAACGAGGACTTCGCATACCTGGTCAAACGTCACGTTGTCGAAGAAGCTCGAGAGGAGCCGTTCTCTGTTGTATCCGGGCATCGCTTTGCTCCCTATTCATTCCAAAACAAGCCAATTCGATCGATGTCCTCTTTAACGAGTATTTCGCCGTGCTGGACCTCGATCACATGAAGATCGCCGACGACCGCCCGCGCCGAATGCGGCGTTCCTGAAGGAATCTGCACGACGGAGCCGGCGCGAACCTGCTGGACCAGTCTATCCAGCACGACCTCGCCGGTCCCGGAGATGACCGTCCAGACCTCCCCGCGATACGTGTGGCGCTGGTAGTCGAGCTGGCAACCCTCGCGGATGATGAGCTCCTTCGTGAGCGCCTTCGCCCCGTCGGGAAAGACGCAGCTGTCGATGACGCGGTACTCGCCCCAGGAGCGCTGCTCGTACATTGGACGGCTCTCAGCGACGGCGTTAACCTCAGCCTTGATGTTCGCAGACGCCTCCTTGCCGGAGACGAGGATGCCGTCGGGAGTCGCCACCACGACGGAGTCCGAGATACCCGCGACGACCATCGGGAAACCGGTCTCATTGATCACGTGGACGTTCTCGCACGTTTTTGAATCGACAATGACGCGGCCGGAGGTGAACTCGGCCATCTCGTCGGTCAGCGTGTTCCAGGTGCCCAGGTCCTTCCACTCGCCCGCGTAGGAGACCGCGCCGATGGAAGACGCCCTCTCCACGACCTCATAGTCGAAGGAGTTCTTGGGCAGCTCGGAATAGCGCGAGCGGAACTCCTCGAAAGTCCCGCACTCCAGGTACTTGCCGGTGAGCCCGGTGAGCCAGCCGAGCCTGAATGCGAACACGCCGCAGTTCCAGAGGGCCCCCTGGGAGATGAGTTCCCGTGCGGTCCCCTCGTCGGGCTTCTCGGTGAAGCGCTCGACCCTGCGGGGCCAGGCCTCCCCCGCCGCGGGCACGATGTAGCCGTACTTGCCGCTGGGGTAGGTGGGCTCCACGCCCATGAGGACCAGCTCGGCGAAATCGGACTGGACGGCCTCATCGAGCCTTACGACGCTGTCGTAGTAGGCCTGGTCGGCATAGCTGTCGATGGGCATGACGATGACGGTGTCGCCCTCGCCGGCGCCCCGCTGGAGCGCAAGGTTCGCGCAGGCGAGCATGATCGCCGGGGCGGTGTCGCGGCGCTCGGGCTCGAGCACCAGCGCGTAGTCGCCCTCAACCTGGCGGCGTATGGACTCCTCCTGGCTCGCGCAGGTGGCGATGGTTATGTCAATGTCGGCGTCGACGGATCCGATCTGGCCGAAGACGCGCTGGACCATGGAGACGTGGTTGCCATTCGCGTCGCGCAGGACCTTGAGGAACTGCTTGGAGCGGGTGCTGTTGGAAAGCGGCCACAGTCGTGTGCCAGAGCCGCCGGAGAGCAGGACGAGGTGGATCATTATCGGGTCCCTCCCAGGATCGACTCGGCGTCCACGACCAGCGCGGAGAGTTTGTTCTCGGACTCTGCGCGGTCGGAGCCCCTTGCGAACACGTAGGCTTTCGCCTTGGGCTCGGTGCCGCTGGGTCGGAACAGGACTCGGGAGCCGTCAGCGAGCCTGAACTCTAGGACGTCGGCCCCGGGAAGGCGCTGGGGCTCATCGGTCGGGTTCACGGCGGGCATGGGCGCGCCCTGGGCGTAGTCGATGCGCTCCGCGACTCCCATGCCGCCGATATGCTCAGGGGCATGCTCTCGGAGACCGGACATCATCGCCGCCATGTCGGACGCGCCCTCGGGTCCCTCGTAGGCATGTCCGAGCAGCGCGCTCGACCAATAGCCGTATTCTCTGTAGAGGCGCTCCATGGCCTCGTAGAGGTCCAGCCCCCTCGTCTTCCAATGGGCGGCGAGCTCGCAGATGAGCATGGAGGCGACCACGGCGTCCTTGTCGCGAACGGACGTGCCGGCGAGGTAACCGTAGGACTCCTCGAAGCCCATGAGGAAATCGCCCTCGCGGCCCTCCGACTCCAGCACGCCGACCTGCTCGCCGATGAACTTGAACCCGGTGAGCGTGCGGCGCAGCTCGAGGCCGCGCGTGCGAGCGATATCGTCTGCCATGGGCGCGGACACGATGGTGGTGCAGGCGACCTCGCGGGACATGTCGGCACCGGACCCGCTTGCCTTGGAGGCGAGGAAATCGAGCAGGAGCAGGCCCACCTCGTTGCCGGTGAGCAGCCTGTATTCCCCGGCATGCGGGACCGCGATACCCACTCTGTCGGTGTCCGGGTCGGTCGCCAGCAGCAGGTCGGGCTTGACCCTGTCGCAGTACTCGAGCCCGAGTTTCAGCGCCTCGCGCACCTCGGGGTTGGGGTACGGGCAGGTCGGGAAGTCGCCGTCGCGCACGCACTGCTCCTCGACGGTCACGATCTCGGCGACGCCGATCCCCTCGAGCACTCGGGACACGCACTCCAGGCCGACGCCGTGGAGCGGGGTGTAGACGATGCGGAGCGCCGAGCAGTCCTCGCCCGTGGAGACCTCGAGCGTCTCCTCTATGTAACGGTCAAGAACCCTCTCGGGAACCAACTGCACCAGTCCCTCTTCCAGGGCCCTATCGAACGCCATCGCTTTTACGCCATCGAAGCAGTCGACGGGATCGATGGCCGCCTGGATGGCCTCTGCCGTCTCGACGGTGATCTGGCAGCCGTCAGAGCCGTAGACCTTGTAGCCGTTGTACGCGGCGGGGTTGTGTGACGCGGTGATGTTGACGCCGGCCGAGCAGCCCAGCTCGCGGACAGCGAAACTCAACGCGGGCGTGGGCTCGACGCGCTCGAACAGATAAGACTTAATTCCGTTGCCGGCGAGTACCTCAGCGACACGTCGCACGAACTCCTCGGACCCATGACGCGTATCGCGGCAAAGTGCGACAGTCGGGTTCTCAAAGGCGCTATTCAGGTAATCCGCGAGTCCTTGCGTAGCCTTGCCGACGGTATAGACGTTCAGACGGTTGGGGCCGAGACCAAGCTTGCCACGCAAGCCGCCAGTGCCAAACTCAAGATTACGAAAAAACGAATCTGCCTTTCCAGACTCATCCAATGCAAGGAGCTCAGCCCTATCGGTGCCTGTCATGCAAGACAACCATTTTTTAAAAGTAAACTCTACCTGATTAGCTATCAATTCAATTCTTCCTGAATCTTTGGAGTGCATAATTAGCAAGCACCGCCACCGGTAAAGACCTCAACTACTGTGAGGAGAACGATCTTTAAATCGGTAACCACGCCGCGCTTGGCGATATACTCCAAATCGCGGCGGACCATGCCGTCAAAGTCGGTGTCGTTGCGGTCCGTAACCTGCCACCAGCCGGTGATACCTGGCTTAACAGCAAGGCGCTGCAGGTCGTACTCGGTGTACTCGGCCACCTCGTTGGGCAGCGGCGGGCGCGGACCCACGACGGACATCTGGCCCAGGAACACGTTCAGGAACTGCGGGAACTCGTCGATGGAGTGCTTGCGGATGAACTTGCCGATCCTGGTGACGCGCGGGTCCTCCTTCATCTTGAACATGGCGCCGGCGATCTCGTTTTGCTCCTTGAGTTCGGCGAGGCGCTCGTCGGCGTCCTTGTACATGGAGCGGAACTTCCACATGCGGAAGGTGGACAAGCTGCCGTCGGGGCGGGTCTGGCCCACGCGGATCTGGCTGTAGAAGGGGTTGCCCTCGCTCTCCAGGCGGATAGCGACGGCAAGAATCAGACCGGGGATGGCGATGGCAGCAAGTACGGCACTGCTGAACACGATATCGAACGCTCGCTTGACGGCACGGTAGGCTAGGCGCGAGCGATCCCAGTCCATAATGGATTGCATGGCCTTGTAGCGGCCGGCGCCCTCACGCCGGTCCATGGCCTGAGCAATGAGCGCCGCCCCCGCGGGCACATTGCTCTCTGTTACTTCTTTAGCAGCCATAGTCAAACTTACGTCCCCGTTCCCCAGGGATCCCCCAATCGGTAAATTTAAATAATGCGAACGAACAGCCGGTACAACGTCTCCCTTACGTTTTGCTGGGAACGTCAAGCGGTAGCAGCTCCCTAAAAGCGGAATCGCCATCGCCCACGTCTACCAGGCACCAGCGTTTATGACGGTCGATCTTTTTAACGCGAGCCTCTTGCCCCACCAAGGGGCCCTGTTCTATGTGCAGCACGCCGTCTTCTATGCGCGCGACGCTGTTGCGCACCACGCCGTCATCGTCCAGTACGCTGCGGTACCAGTCCTGTGCATCGTCCGGCATGGGCATATACGCCCGCTCCCTACTACCGGCGATGCGACAGCCAAAGCTCAACTGGGCCAAAGCCCTATCGAGCGCAGTGGCATCGTGCGTGGCGACGAAGAAATATTCCTTGTACATGGGTTTGGTTTGGAGCGACCATGCACCGTCCTGCTTAAACCAGAACTCCTTTTGCATTACAAAAGCGTCCTGCATCAGGTTGTGCGGGATAATGCGGCGAACCTTTTCGCAGGTCTCGCGCTCTTTTCCAATGGGGGTGTGGACCAGATACCAGCGGACGCGGCCGTGCTGGCTGTTGGTGGTGGCGCCGTTAAATGCGCCCGGCAGCTGCTCTTGGCGCCGTGCCGTCTGTTCCATGTTCTCGCCCCCTCTTTTTGGCTTTGCGATGCACGCAAATGCAGGGGCGTTTAGAACAGGCTTCTCGCTCGCAGCTAGGCGCAGTCGCAAAAGTACAGGTTTTTATAGAGGGGTATGGAGATCTACCTACTAGCAGTACATTTTGCGTAATCTGGGCAAACGCTGATTAATTGCTCGTATAATGCTGTCTGTCGTAAGATACAAAAACCTGTACCTTTTTGTGCAACAAAAAAAGCCGCTCAACCTGCGGCTTTTCTTATTTGGGCATGAAAAAAGGCGACCGCCCTATGTGGACGGTCGCCTTTGTAAATTGTTGTGTCAGTTGCCTTAGGCGCGGGTCTTGATCTCCTCAGTCACCTTGGCAACAAACTCGTCGACGCTCATCTGAACGGTCTCGTTGGAGCGATCACGGACGGAGATGTTGCCGGCCTCGACCTCCTTCTCGCCCAGGATGAGCATGTAGGGCACGCGGTCGATGCTGCGGGCCTCGCGGATCTTGTAGCCGATCTTTTCGTCGCGGTCGTCGCAGACCACACGAATGCCGGCCTCCTCCAGCTTGGCGCACACCTCGTGGGCGTAGTCGCGGCTCTTCTCAGAGACGGGAAGTGCCTTGACCTGCACGGGAGCAAGCCAGGTGGGGAACTTGCCCGCAAAGTGCTCAATCAGAATGCCAATGAAGCGCTCGATCGAGCCAAAGCACACGCGATGCAGCATGATGGGGCGCTTCTTGGTGCCGTCGGCGTCCACGTACTCCAGGTCAAAGTTGAGCGGCATCTGGAAGTCGAGCTGGACGGTACCGCACTGCCAGGTACGGCCGAGCGAGTCCTCCAGGTGGAAGTCGATCTTGGGGCCGTAAAAGGCGCCGTCGCCCTCGTTGACCACGTAGTCCATGCCAAGCTTCTCCAGAGCGGTACGCAGGCCCTCCTCGGCGCGCGCCCAATCCTCGTCCGAACCCATGGAGTCCTCGGGGCGGGTGGAAAGCTCAACGTGATACTTAAAGCCAAATTTCTGGTACACGGAGTCGATGAGGTTGACCACGCCCACGATCTCATCGGTCAGCTGGTCGGGACGCACAAACAGGTGGGCGTCGTCCTGGTTAAAGCAGCGCACGCGGAACAGGCCGTGCAGGGCGCCGCGCAGCTCGTGGCGGTGCACCAGGCCAATCTCGCCGGCGCGGATGGGCAGCTCGCGATAGGAGTGCGGCTTGGAGGCGTACACCAGCACGCCGCCCGGGCAGTTCATGGGCTTAATGCAGTACTCTTCGTCATCGATGACGGTGGAGTACATGTTGTCCTTGTAGTGGTCCCAGTGGCCCGAGGTCTTCCACAGCTGCTTGTTCATGATAAGCGGCGTGGAGATCTCCACGTAGCCGGCCTTGTGGTGGATCTCGCGCCAGTAGTCCAGCAGCGTGTTCTTAAGGATCATGCCGTTAGGCAGGAAGAACGGGAAGCCGGGGGCCTCGTCGCGCATCATAAAGAGGTCCATCTCGCGGCCGATCTTGCGGTGGTCGCGCTTCTTGGCCTCCTCCAGCATGTGCATGTGCTCGTCGAGCTCTTCCTTGGTGGCAAAGGCGACACCGTTGATGCGGGTGAGCATCTTGTTGTCCTTGTCGCCCTTCCAGTAGGCGCCCGAGACGCCGGTGAGCTTAAAGGCCTTGAGGGCCTTGGTGTAACAGATGTGGGGGCCGACGCACATGTCGATGTAGTCGCCCTGCTGGTAGAAAGTGATGCGGGCGTCTTCGTCCAGGTCGCCGATGTGCTCGACCTTGTACTTCTCGCCGCGCTCCTCCATAAGGGCGATGGCCTCGGCGCGGGGCTTCTCGTACACGGAGAACTTGAGGTTCTCCTTGACGATCTTCTTCATTTCAGCCTCGATCGCGGGGAAGTCGTCCTCACTGATCTTGACGCCCTCGGGCAGGTCGACGTCGTAGTAGAAGCCGTTGTCGGTCGCGGGGCCGTAGGCAAAGTCGGCCTCGGGGTACAGGCGCTTGATGGCCTGCGCCATGATGTGCGCGGCGGAGTGGCGGATGACGTGCGTGACCTCGTCCTGCGGGAGCTCGGCCACCGAACCGTCATTGTAGAGTGCCTTCATGGGTATGTTTTCTCCTCTCGGATGCCTAATGCAAGTGCGTGCGATGCGCTCGGCGTTTTAACTTGCATCATTATAGGCAGGTTGCCTTGGTATACAAGCGCCCGCCGCACCTTAATGGCACGGCGGGCGATTTTCTACGCATGCTTCATCGTGTGAACGCGGGGTGCGCGTGTGGCTTGCGCGGGACGCGCGGTGCCCGTGGCTAGCGGCCGGCCCGGCGATGGATGCGTTACTGGATGCGAGTTCGGCAGTAGGGGCAGACCTTCCAGTGCGCATCGAGCGGACGATGGCAGCTGGGGCAGACGTTGCGAACCTGGGTGTCGCACACCGGGCAGACGACGAAGTCTTTCTCGATGGGCGCGCCGCACTGCGGGCAGGTGCCGTACTGGGCAAGCTGGCGCTCGCGCAGGGCCATGTCCAGCTCCTGCTCCTCGCGGTCGGACGCGTAGGAGTGCGGACGCAGGACCAGGTAGGCGATGAGGCCTACAAACGGGATGAGGGCGATGATGCCCCATGCCACGTAGGCGCTGGCGCCGCGGCGGCGAGCGTCGATGAACACATAGACGACCGACAACACGTACAGGGCGATGATAAAGCCAACGAAGGCATAGACGACGCCCATAAGCTGCGGCGACATGAGCTCGGAGATGTACTTGGACATTACGGGTACCTTTCGGGATATTAACAGTCCGGTCAAGTTTACCACGGGGTTTGTTTATATGGGACCACGGCTGGGTACGGGGCTGATGCGGACACAAACATCTCAATCTGTAACAGGAGGGAGCGGAATCCGGTCCTAGATGTTTCAGAACGAGACACAGGGGTCCCTCCCCGACTTCAATCTCGATCTGTAACATCTTGGGCCCCAAAACCCCTCTTGCTGTTACAGATCAAGACATTCAAAATCCGCCGGAAGGTTTGTCTTGATCTGTAACATCTAGAACCCAAATCATCAGCTAACTGTTACAGATTGAGACAAAGGAAAACGTCAAGGCCAAATTTCTCAATCTGTAACAACCACTCGGCAAAAACGGTCCCAGATGTTACTGATCGAGACAAATCTTCGAGACCAGAGCTGGCAGGCAAGATTGTCGACGTTACTGAGTCTCCCCCTCGTCTGCCGTTGGCGGGTGTTGCAGGGCTGTTCGCCGCATTGCCGCCGCGCTGGGGGCGTGCAGACCGTAGGATAGACTTATTGACAGCCTGTCAACTCGTCTGGGAGGCACTGTGACAGAAACGTTTGATATCGCGATTGTCGGCGCGGGCATCACCGGATGCGCCATCGCGCGACAGCTCGCGCGGTTTGACCTGTCCATTTGCGTGGTCGAGGCGGCTAACGATATTGCGCTGGGAGCGTCGAAGGCCAACGGCGGCCTGGTGCACGCCGGCTACGATCCGGCGCCGGGCACCGTAAAGGCGCAGGTCAACGCCCGTGGCTGCGAGTTGTACGGTACGTGGGCGCAGGAGCTGGGCTTTTTGTTTTGCCGCACCGGGTCGATGGTGTTGGGCTTTAACGACGAGGACCGCGCGCATCTTGAGAAGCTGCGGTGCAACGGCCATGTCAACGGTGTGCCCGAGCTGTCGATCGTCGGACCCGACCGCATCCACGAATTAGAGCCGCGCGCCAGTACCAAGGCGACGTGCGCGCTGTGGTGCCCCTCGACTGGGTTTGTCGACCCGTTTGAGGTTGCCATCGCCGCGCTGGAGAACGCCGTGGCCAACGAGGTGACGTTTATGCGGTCAGCGCCGGTGGAAGCGATTGAAGTCGCGGTCTCGGGCGACGACGCTCACTTTACGCTGGCAACCCCCGCTGGCAACGTGCGCTGCCGCTACCTGATCAACGCCGCGGGCAACGGCGCTGCGGACATCTCGCATATGGCGGGTGCCGAGGAGTTTCAGATGGTATGGCGTCAGGGCAACATTGTAGTGCTGGACAAGGAGCCGCGCACGCTCATGCCGCTCTACCCCGTGCCGACGCCGGTGTCCAAGGGCGTTATCGTGACGGGCACCGTGCACGGCAACACCGTGATAACCGCCACGGCTGCCGTTCGCGAACCGGGCGACACGCAAACCTATGCGAGCGATGTGAACGCGCTGCTGGCCGGCGCGCGCAAGCTGGTGCCCGACCTGGACACGCGCCGCGTGGTGCGCGCGTTTGCCGGCGGGCGTCCGGTCATTCAGGGAACGAACGACTTCTTTATTGGACAGTCGGCCGTGGTGCCGGGGCTGTTCCAGGCGGCGGGCATTCAGTCGCCGGGCGTGGCGAGCGCGCCGGCCATTGCCGAGCGCATGGAGCATGTGATGCGTGAGGCGGGCGTGGAGCTGCACGAGCGGGCGGATTGGAACCCAATTCGCCGCGCGCCGGACGACTTTGACCGCGCACCGCTGGCGCGCAAGGAGGAGCTGATCGAGTCCGATCCCGCGTGGGGACAGATTGTCTGCCGCTGCGAGACGGTGCCCGAGGCCGAGATTGTGGCCGCGATCCGACGCCGCCCGGGTGCAATTTCGGTCGAGGGTGTCAAGCGCCGCTGCCGTGCCGGCATGGGTCGGTGCCAGAGCGGGTTTTGCCAGAGCCGCGTGGTGGCGATTCTTGCCCGAGAGCTGGACTGCGACCCCAGCGAGGTGTTGTTGGAGGATGCCGGTTCTTGGCTGGTTGAGGGACCTTTGAAGGGGGTGCGCTAGGATGGCAGAACTCAAATCGAGCGCGATTGATTGCAGCGTCGTAGAAGCCGTACAAACGCAAGCCTTCGACGTGGTCGTTATCGGCGGCGGACCTGCCGGCATGGCGGCCGCGCTGGCCGCTCATAAGGCCGGAGCGCGCGTGGCCATCGTGGAGCGCGAGCAGCACCTGGGCGGAATCCTCCGCCAGTGCATCCACCCTGGCTTTGGCCTGTCGCACTTTAAACAGGAGCTCACCGGTCCCGAGTACGCGCAGCGCTTTATCGACCAGGTGCACGCAACCGACATTGTGCTGTTCCTGAACAGCATGGTGATTGGGATTGATTCAGGCGAGCCTACGGAAGACACCGCGGTCCATGCCGTCACGCTCATGAGCACCGCCGGCATGCTACAGCTCACCGGGCGCGCGGTCGTCCTTGCCATGGGTTGCCGCGAGCGCACCCGCAGCGAGATCAAGATCCCCGGCAGTCGTCCCGCCGGCGTGTTTACGGCCGGCCTGGCGCAGCGATACATCAATATCGAAAACCTCAAGCCCGGCTCGCGCGCCGTCATTTTGGGTTCCGGCGACATCGGGCTGATCATGGCACGTCGCTGCACGCTCGAGGGGATTTCGGTCGAGGGCGTGTACGAGCTCATGCCGTACGCCAACGGCCTGCGCCGCAATGTGAAGAACTGCCTGGACGACTTTGACATTCCGCTGCATCTGTCCACCACGGTCACGCGCGTGATTGGGCACGACCGCGTGGAGGCCGTCGAGGTAAGCCAAGTCGACGAGCGCCTGGCGCCCATTGCCGGGACGGAGCGCATTGTTCCGTGTGACACACTGCTGCTTTCGGTGGGTCTGATTCCCGAGAACGAGCTTTCGGTTGCCGCAGGCGTGGAGCTTGACCCACGCACGCGCGGCGCCGTGGTGGATCAGAGTCTGCAGACGGGCGTGCCGGGCATCTTTGCCTGCGGCAACGCGCTGCACGTGCACGACCTGGCCGACAACGTGACGACCGAGTCCGAGCACGCCGGTGCGGCTGCGGCGGCGTGGGCTCTGGGGACCGGCGCGAGCGCCGTTCCGGACTGCGAGCTCACCGTCTCCCCTGCCGGCATCGCGGGCTACGCGCTGCCGGGACGCATTACGGCTGTGGCGCTCACCAAGCTCAACTTCCGCGTGCGCCGGCCAGTCAATACCGCCTGCGTGAGGATCTTGGCCGACGGCGAGGAACTGTTCATCGGCAAGGTCCGCGCGTTTAAGCCGAGCGTTATGGAAAGCTTCCCACTCCCGGCAAAGGTGATTCAACGTGCACTCGACCTGGGCGTCAGCGAGATTGTCCTGTCCGTCGACCCCGTTGAGGAGGCATAGCTCATGAGCACCAATGCGACCGAAACGCTGCAGTTCAACTGCACGACCTGCCCATCCGAATGCCTTCTGACCGTAGAGGTGGAGCGCGTCGCCAATGGCGCCGTGGTGGAAGTGCGCTCCGTAACCGGCAACAACTGCCCGCGCGGCGATAAGTTCGCACATCAGGAGCTGACCTGCCCCATGCGCGTGCTCACCACCACCGTAGCCGTATCCGGCAGCGACGAGGCGCTGCTGCCTGTCCGCATCGCCGAGGCCATCCCGCTAGAACTCCACGCCCAAGCCATGGCCCTCATCCGCGGCCTAGTCATCGACGCCCCCATCCGCATGGGCGACATCGTGCTGGAGAACCTCCTAGACACCAACATCAACCTAATCGCCAGCATGGACATCGGCCCTGTCTAAGCAGCCCATTTGGGACGGGGGCCTTTTAGCTACCCCGCCATCCACCCTGCCCTCCTCAGTTGCGGTGAAATAGATCCTGATTTCCGCCATAACCCCGGCATCTAGGAACTATTCCACCGCAACTTATGTGGAGGCGCTTGGGATACTATGGTGGCAACCTAGCGAAAGGATGATTCATGGCACATGTCGATGACCAGCGTGTGGCGCGCGTGCTCGATGCGCTCGAGGCTCAGCACCCCGGCGCGCAGCTGCTCGTAAACGATCCGTGGTCGATCTATTACCTGACCGGCTTTTATGCCGATATGTTCGAACGTTTTTGCGGCGTGCTGCTCGCACGCGATAGCGAGCCTGTGATCTTGGTCAACGCGCTGCATCAGCTGCCCGAGTACGACAATGCCCGCGTCGCCTATCACACCGATACCGACGTTGTGGCCGACGCCATTGCGCGCGAAATCGATCCGACCAAACCGCTCGGCATCGACACCGTCATGCGTTCCGGCTTTTTGATGCCGCTCATGGAGCGCCACGCAGCCAGCGAGTTTTTCCTGGGCGACTTTGCCGTCACCGCCGCGCGCACCCACAAGGATGACGCCGAACAGGAGCTCATGCGCGCGTCCTCGGCCGCTAACGACGCCGTGATGGCCGACGCCATCAAGCTCGTCCACGAAGGTGTGACGGAGCGCGAAATTGCCGACCAGATGCTCGGTCTGTATCGCATGCACGGCTGCGAGGGCTTTAGCTTTCCGCCCATCGTGAGCTTTGGCGCCAACGCCGGCGACCCGCATCACGAGCCCGACGATACGGTACTCAAGCGCGACGACGTGGTGCTGTTCGACATTGGCGGGCGACGCTGCAACTACTGCTCGGACATGACGCGCACGTTCTTTTGGGGCGAGCCGGACGAGGAGACGGCGCGCATCTACGACATCGTGCGACGTGCCAACGAGGCCGCCGAGGCGCTTATCGCACCTGGCGTGCGCATGTGCGACCTGGACCGTGCCGCGCGCGACGTGATTGAGGACGCAGGCTACGGCAAATACTTTACGCATCGCCTGGGCCACTCGATCGGCCTGCAGGACCACGAGCCGGGCGACGTCTCACTCGTCAACGAGCAGGTCATCGAACCGGGCATGACCTTCTCCATCGAGCCGGGCATCTACCTCCCCGGCAACACCGGCGTCCGCATCGAGGACCTTGCCCTAGTGACCGACAACGGTGTCGAGATTCTCAACGCCTACCCTCACGACCCATTCCGCCTAGACTAGCCTGGTCCCCAAGCCCCCAAACTAAGTTGCGGTGGAATAGTTCCTGGATGGGCTGCTAGAACCCAAAAACAGGAACTATTTCACCGCAACTGATGAGGGGATGGGCTAGCGCAGCAGGCCGGCTACTTCGCCGGCTAGGGTGATGGTGCCGGCGGCAACGAAGGACTCGCCCACGGCGTCAAAAGCCGCGAGAGCCTCGGGCACGCTAGGGTACACACCGGCAAGCTTGTTGGCGTCCACCAGGGCAGCAAGTTCCTCTGCCGGCAGGGCGCGATCGGAATCGGTCTGGGTTACGACCACACGCGGGAAGGCCGGAATCAGAACATCGACAATACCGGCCACATCCTTGTCGGCCAGTGCGGCGCACAGCAGCGTGGGGCGATTCTCGACGCACGGATCTATCTCGTCCAGCGCGCTCACAAAGTTCTCGCAGCTCTGAGGGTTATGGCAGGCGTCGATCAGCTTGAGCGGATCGGTCCCCAGCACATCAAAACGACCCGGCGTGGGGCAGCCCATAAGCGATGCATCCAGCGCATCGTGGTCGAGCTCGCGGCCCAAATACCCCTCGCACAGCATAATCGCGCACGCAGCATTCTGCGGCTGGTAGGCCGGCTTAACCATGCTTGACGTATAGATCGCACGCGGCGTGGTGCAGCTAAACTCAACCGTGTCGCCCACGTGTGCCGGAACCTTGGTTGTGGCATGGTTCACCACGAGCGGCACCACACCGCACTCACGGCAACGGGCATCCATCACGCGCTGAACGCTCGCCTCATGCGTACCCTCGCCCAAAACAACAAAGCGCCCAGGCTTAATAACCGCAGCCTTCTCCCCCGCAATGGCCTCGAGCGTGTTGCCCAAAATACGTGTATGATCGAGCCCAATGCCCGTAATGGCAACGGCGACGGGATCGGTCGCACTCGTGGCGTCCCAACGCCCGCCCATGCCAACCTCAAGCACGGCTACGTCCACGCAAGCCTCGGCAAACACTACAAGTGCAGCAGCCGTCAGCAGGTCAAACGGTGTGATGGTATAGGCGCGCTCCCCTGCCGCCACACGGCGCGCATTCACGCGATGCCCCGCCTCGACAGCTGCCGAAACGCCATGGGCAAAGGCCTCGTCGCTCACGACGCACCCATCAACCTCCATGCGCTCGGGATAGCGCACCAGCTGTGGCGACGTATACAGCGCGGTTTTGAGCCCCTCACCACGAAGAATGGCAGCCGAAAAACGCGTAGTCGAAGTCTTGCCATTGGTACCGGCAACCTGGATGCAATCGAAATACTCGTCCGGACGCCCCAGCTCATCGAGCATATCGACAACCGTCTCAAGCAGAGGACCAGCATCCCCAGAAATCCGCCCCGTATCAGCAGCAAGCCCCACAGCCTCATCAAACGAAAGCAGCTCAAACGAGAAAGGAACGACATACGACCCAGAACGCTTAGCCATAACCCAAAGTCCCCCATAACAGAAAAAGAGGCCCATTAAATAGAATGAGCCCCTCGCGTTCAAAAAATCAGCCAAACACCGCTTTGCAGCAACCTCAAGGCCACAACCCAGTGGCCCTAACATGCCGGGCGCAGACAACCACGTAAACGAACTGGGAGCGGTTTGGGGCTTTGCTCGATACAAGTTCCGCACGAGCCGAAGGCCACTTAATGTGGCCTTCGTGCGAGCAGGACTGTCCGCAGTAGCGAGCAAAGCCCCAAACCGCGTCCCCCAGTACCGCCTACGAGAAGTCAGCAACCTGCGAGTTCAGCGCCGCCAGGATCTCCTTGAGCTCAGCTGCACGGTCCCTCTTCTTCTGGACCACCGCAGGCGCGGCCTTGGCCACAAAGCCCTCGTTGGCGAGCGTCTTCTCGCAGCCGGCGAGCTCCTTCTGCGCCGCGGCGATCTCCTTCTCAAGACGCGCCTTCTCGGCCGAAAGATCGACCTTGCCCTCGAGCACCACAAAGACCTCGACGCCGCTGTCGACCACGGCGATGCTCGCGGCCGGCTTCTCAACGTCGGTACCCATGACCAGCGAAGCGGTGTTGGCCAGCGGCTCAATGGTCGAACGCAGGCTCTCGAGCTTCTCGATGTCCTCGACACCGGCGCGCACGACCACGTCGAGCTCGGCCTTGGGGCTCAAGCGATAACGCGAACGCGTGGCGCGGGCGGCGGAAACGACGGCGCGGCACAGCTCAAACGCGCGCTCGGCGTCCTCGTCGACATACTTGGCGTAATCGGCGGGCTCGGGCCACTTGGCAATCATGAGCGCCTCGGCGCGGTCGACGTTGCCCTCGGCATCCAGGTCGAGCACGCTGGCCGGCATGTTGTCCCAAATCTCCTCGGTGACAAACGGCATGAGCGGGTGCATCAGGCGAATGGAGGTATCCAGCACAAAGATCAGGTTGCGCTGAGCCTGCAGACGGCCCTCGCCCTTCAAGCGGGCCTTGGTGACCTCGACGTACCAGTCGCAGACCTCGTTCCAGAAGAACTGCTGCACGCCGCGGGCCATATCGCCAAAGGTGTAGTTCTCAATACCCTCGGTGACCATCTTAACGGCCTTGGCCAGGCGGCTGAACATCCAGGCGTCGGCCGGCGTCTCCACGACGGGCTCGCCGGGCGTGTAGCCCTCCATGTTCATGAGCAGGAAGCGGCTGGCGTTCCAGATCTTAGTCACAAAGCTCTTGGCCTGGTCGGTACGCGGGCTGTCGATGAGCTTCTTGGTCTTCTTGTCGATGTTCGCGTCGAACTTAACATCCTGGTTGTTGGTGCACAGCGTAAGAAGGTTGTAGCGCATGGCGTCGGCGCCGTACATACCGATGAGGTCCATGGGGTCAACGCCGTTGCCCTTGGACTTGGACATGCGGCTGCCGTCCTTGGCAAGGATCGTCGGGTAGATGACGACGTCCTTAAACGGCACCTCGTCCAGGAAGTACAGCGAGCTCATGACCATGCGGGCGACCCACAGCGCGATGATGTCGCGCGCGGTGACGAGCGCCGTCGTGGGATGATGGCCCTCGAGCAGCTCCGGCTTTTGCGGCCAGCCCTGCGTGGCGAAGGTCCACAGCTGCGAGCTGAACCAGGTGTCCAGCACGTTCTCGTCCTGATGCACGTGATGACCGCCGCACTTGGGGCACACATCGGTGTCCTCGGTAAGGGCGTCCTCCCAGCCGCAGTCCTCGCAGTAGAACACGGGAATGCGGTGGCCCCACCACAGCTGGCGGCTAATACACCAGTCCTTGAGATTCTCCATCCAAGTGGTGTAGGTCTGCGTCCAGCGCGCGGGGTGGAAGGTGACCTTACCGGAGTTGACGGCGTCGAGCGCCGGCCCCTTGAGCTTGTCGACGGCCACGAACCACTGCTCGGACAGCCACGGCTCAAGCGCGGCGTCGCAACGGTAGCAGTGCATGACGGAGTGGTCGTGCTCCTCGACGTGATCGAGTAGGCCGTGCTCGTCGAACCACTTGATGACCGCCTCGCGGCACTCCTCGCGGGTCATGCCGGTGAACTCGCCATAGCCCTCGACGACCACCGCGTGCTCGTCGAAGATATTGATCTGCGGAAGGTCGTGGGCCTGACCCATGGCGTAATCGTTGGGGTCGTGGGCCGGAGTAACCTTAACGAAGCCGGAACCGAAGTTGGCGTCGACATGCCAATCCTCAAAGATGGGAATCTCGCGATCGACGATGGGGAGCTTGACGGTCTTACCCACGAAGGCGGCCTTCTCGGGATCCTTCGGGGAAACGGCGACGCCCGTGTCGCCGAGCATGGTCTCGGGGCGCGTGGTGGCGACGACGATGTAGTCCTGGCCGTTGACCGGCTCGGTCAGCGGGTAGCGCAGGTGCCACAGATGGCCCTTCTCGTCCTTGTACTCGGCCTCGTCGTCCGAGATGGCGGTGGTGCAGTTGGGGCACCAGTTGACGATGCGCTTGCCGCGGTAGATCAGACCGTCGTGGTACCAGTCGCAGAAGACCTTGCGCACGGCCTGCGCGTAGTCCTCGTCCATGGTAAAGCGCTCGTTATCGAAGTCAACGGAGCAGCCCATACGCTTGATCTGCTCGACGATGATGCCGCCGTACTCGTGGGTCCAATCCCAGCAAGCGTCGACAAACTTGTCGCGACCGATCTCCAGGCGGCTAATGCCCTCGCTCTTGAGTTTCTTGTCGACCTTGGTCTGCGTAGCGATACCGGCGTGATCGGTGCCCAGTACCCAGCGCGTGGACTTGCCGCGCATGCGGGCCATGCGGATGATGGCGTCCTGGATGGAGTCGTCGGTGGCGTGGCCCATGTGGAGCTTGCCGGTCACGTTGGGAGGCGGAATGGTGACGGTGCAGTCGCCCACGCCCTCGCGGCGCTTGTAGTAGCCGCCGTCGAGCCACTTCTGCAGGATCGCCGGCTCGTTGGTCGACGGATCGTAATTCTTGGGCATCTCTTCCATATATCTCTCCCTGTCCCGCCGGGGAGGAATGTAGGCCCGCTAGGGTCTGCATTCCTCCCCTTAGGTATCGATTACTTCAGTCTGATATGACTTCGCTGAGGCTTAAACAAACACACAGAATAACACAGGTAGTTGGGGTTATTGCGTATATATAAAATAGCCTCCGACCACGGATGGTCGGAGGCTATTTGCAAGCACGAATTTGGCTGGTTTACCCGTAGATGCGTTGGGGCTGTTCTTCGCCCTTTACGGCAGCTTCGGTTACGACGACCTTGGCTACCCCTTCCTCGCTGGGGAGGTCGAACATCGTCTGCTGAAGCACGTCTTCGCAGATGGCGCGCAGGCCGCGGGCGCCGGTCTTGCGGGCAAGCGCCATGCGGGCGATCTCGTGCAGGGCAGCATCCTCAAACTCAAGCTCAACGTCCTCGAGCTGGAACATCTTGCGGTACTGACGCACCACGGCGTTCTTGGGCTCGGTCAGGATCGACACCAGGTCGTCCTCGTCGAGTGCCTGCGTCTGGGTCACGACGGGCGTACGGCCCACGAACTCGGGGATCATGCCAAAGGCGTTAAGGTCCTGCGGGAGCACCTGACGCAGCAGGTCGTTCTCGTCGACCGAGGTGGGGCCGGCGATCTCGGAGTTAAAACCTATACCCTTGTTGCCCACGCGGTCGGCGATGATCTTATCCAGACCCACAAAGGCACCGCCGCAGATGAACAGAATGTTGGTCGTGTCGATCTGCAACAGTTCCTGCTGGGGATGCTTACGGCCGCCGGTTGGCGGAACGCTGGCCACCGTGCCCTCAAGAATCTTAAGCAGTGCCTGCTGAACGCCCTCGCCCGAGACATCACGGGTGATGGAGAGGTTCTCGGCCTTGCGGGCGATCTTGTCGATCTCGTCCACGTAGATAATGCCCACCTGCGCGCGCTCAATATCGCCATCGGCGGCGTTGATGAGCTTGAGCAGGATGTTCTCCACGTCCTCGCCAACGTAGCCGGCCTCGGTGAGCGCGGTGGCATCGGCAATGGCAAACGGCACCTCGAGAATGCGCGCGAGCGTCTGGGCAAGCAGGGTCTTACCGGTACCGGTGGGGCCGAGCAGCAAGATGTTGGACTTGGCGAGCTCCACCTCGTCCATGTCATCGTCAAACTGGGCGCCCATGCCCGATGCCTCGTCAAAGGCGGACACCGCGGCACCGCCCTCGATCACGCGACGGTAGTGGTTGTACACGGCAACCGACATGGCGCGCTTGGCGTCCTCCTGGCCCATGACATAGGCCGAAAGCTCGTCATAGATCTCGTGCGGCGTCGGCACGTGCGTAATCACCTGACGGTCGTCCTCGAGCTCAAAACCCTCCGTCTCGGGGTCAACGGCGGGCTGAGACGCAGCCTGGCCGTGGTCGTTGAGGAAACCTGGGAGATTGCCGTTGCGGGCGGCGTCCATAAAGTCCGAAGCCAGCGACTCCTCCAGGATCTCGGAGCAGGCGGCGACGCACTCGTCACAGATAAAGATGTTGGTCGGGCCCTTTACGAGACGACGGACCTGGCCCTGCTCTTTTCCGCAGAAGGAGCAGCGGATGGGGTTGCCGTTCTCGTCAAAGTTGTCCTGCATGTTACCTGCCATCCTAGGCGTCCTTCGCGGCGAGGTCGCGCGAGGTGACGATACGGTCGATCAGGCCGTAGTCGAGGGCCTCGGCAGCGGTCAAGTAGTTATCGCGCTCGGTATCGGCCTGGACCTTCTCGATGGGCTGGCCCGAGGCGTCGGACAGGATCTGGTTGAGCTCGCGGCGAGTCTTCTTGATCTCCTCGGCCACAATCTCAATCTCGGTCTGCTGGCCCTGGGCACCGCCGCTGGGCTGGTGAATCATAACCTTGGAATGCGGCAGGCAGAAGCGCTTGCCCTTGGCGCCGGCCGAAAGCAGCACGGCGGCCATGGACGCAGCCATACCGACGCAGATGGTGGAAACCTGCGGCTTGATGAAGTTCATGGTGTCCAGAATCGCCAGACCGGAGTAGACCTCGCCACCGGGCGAATTGATGTAGAGCGAGATATCCTTCTCGGCATCTTGGCTCTCAAGATGCAGCAGCTGGGCAACGACCAGGTTGGCGCTGACGGAGTTGATCTCCTCGCCCAAGAAGATGATGCGGTCGTTGAGCAGGCGCGAATAGATATCGTAGCTGCGCTCGCCGCGCGGCGTCTGCTCGATAACGTATGGCACGAGGGCGGAATCGAACTTAGCGATCATACGCATCTCCATTTCTCTTACGGACCAATAGTGGTTCTAGACAAACGTACGGTGCCCGCATGCTATGCATTGGCTGGCACCGTACGAAGCAACCGGATAACCGGCTTATAACTTTACCCCATCACGGGCGCATCCATGCGCTCGCGGGAAAGGTGGCGAGAATTACTCGGCGTCCTTGGCGGTCTCGTCGACCTCGGTCACCTTGGCGTTCTCGACCAGGTGGTCGACGGCCTTGGAGCGACGGATGGACTCGCGGACGGCAGGCATGCGGCCATCGGCGATGAACTCGGCCTTGGAAGCCTCGACGTCCTTGACGCCGGCCTTCTCGAACTCGGCGTTGATGTCGTCCTCGGTGACCTCAATCTTGAGCTCACGGGCGAGAGCATCGAGCGCCAGGGACTCACGGGCAACGTCGTTGGCCTGCTTGTGCAGGTCGCCGATGAACTGCTCCATGGTCAGGCCGGAAGCGGGCAGCCAGGTGTCGAGCGTCATGCCGCGGGCAGCGAGGTTGGACAGGAAGTTCTGGCCGAGCTCCTCAAAGACGGACTGCTCGTAGTCGGCGTCCATCTCGTCGAGCTGCAGACGCTCGGCGAGAGCGGAGACGCAACGGTTCTCCTTCTCGGCCGGCAGGCGGGAAGCCTTGTCCTGCTCGATCTCGATCTTGATGGCGTCGCGCATGGCCTCGATGCTGTCAAAGCCAAAGTCGGACTTGACGAGCTCGTCGGTGAGCTCGGGGGTGTTGCGGACCTTGATGCCCTTGACGGTGACCTCGACGGTGTGGGTCTCGGCCTCCTCGCCCTCCTCGACCTCGTCGGTCCAGGTAACGGACTTGACGTCGTCAACGTTGGCGCCGATCAGGGCCTCGTTGAACTCCTTGGGGTTGCTGTCGCTACCGGCGATGAGCATGCGGCCCTCGGCGGCGAAGTTGTCGGCGTTCTCGACAGCCTTGAGATCGACGGTCACATAGTCGTCAGCCTCGACGGCGCGACCCTCAACGTCCTCGAAGGTGGCACGGTAGTTGAGGAGCATCTCGACCTGGTTGTTGATCTCGGACTCGGTGACCTCCGCAGGGGGCATCTCGATCTCGACGGCGTCGAAGGAGGAGAGCTCGGCGGCAGGACGCAGGGAGAACTCGACGGTGTAGGTGTAGTCCTCGTGATCCTTGGCGAGGTCGAGCTCCTTGTAGTCACCGTTCTTGGTGGGGACGATGTCCAGCTCGTTGAGGACGACGGGCTCGTTGGCGGCGATCAGGTCGTTGGTAGCCTGAGCGAGGGTAGCCTCGGCGCCAAGAGCAGAGTCGATGACCGGACGGGGAGCCTTACCGGCACGGAAGCCCGGGAAGCGGTACTTCTTGGCGGTGTCCTTGTAGGCCTTCTTGATCGCGGCGTCGACGTCGGCGGCCGGGATGGTGACCGTAGCGGTGAGCTTGGCGTCCTTGACGTCAGAAGCGGTGATGTTCAACACGTTCCTCCTCATACTGCCCAGCTTATCTGAGGTGCTGGTACCTTTATGCAACAAAGAGTCGCGACGGCAGGAGCCGACGCAGGTGCGTTGGTGCGGGCGAAAGGACTCGAACCTTCACGGGAATCCCACCAGAACCTAAATCTGGCGCGTCTACCAATTCCGCCACGCCCGCATGAGCGCACAGACTAGGAATGATAGCAGATACGAACGACAAGCGCACGCACACCTTTTACAGGCTCACGACCTCACCACGAGTGCAAAAGGCGGGGCGAGTTGCCCCGCCCCGCCAATTACGACTTGTTCGCCGACCCGCTACTCCCCCAGCAGGGCCTTCTCGGGCGTGATGGGCAGCGAGCGGACCTGATGTCCGGTGGCGTGTGCCACGGCCGAGGCCACGGCGGCGAGCGGCGTGTTGATGACGACCTCGCCGATCGACTTGGCGCCAAACGGGCCCGTCGGCTCGTAGCTCGGCTCAAAGGCCACGCGAATGCTGCCGATATCCAGGCGCGTGGGCAGCTTGTAGCTCATAAAGTTGCCGGTGCGCAGACGGCCGCGGTCATCGTGCTCGACGATCTCGTAGAGCGCGTGACCGATACCCTGGGCAATGCCGCCCTCGGCCTGGACGCGCGCGAGTGCCTCGTTGATCACGGTGCCGCAGTCGACGGCTGCCGCGTAGTCCACCACAGTCACCTTGCCGGTGGCCTTGTCGACCTCGACCTCGGCAATACCGGCCATAAACGGCGGAGGCGAAACGGGCAGGCAGGCAGAGGCATGCGAGGTGAGCGCGTCGCCGCCCGCGATGTTCTTGACGCACAGGTTGGCAAAGTCGCGCAGCGTGAGGTAGCGGTTCTGCTCGCGCGCGGCGCGCTCGTCGGACAGGCGCACGTACTGGCCATCGAAGACCACATCGGCGGCATCCACGTCCCACATCTGGGCGGCCTTGGTGCAGATCTTCTCGCGCAGCTCGGTCGCAGCGTTCTTGGCTGCCAGGCCCGTCACGTACGTGCCCGAGCTCGCGTACGAGCCGGCATCGAACGGCGACACGTCGGTGTCCACGCCGCGCACCACAATGAGCGAGCTCTCCACACCCAGCTCCTCGGCGGCAATCTGCGCCAGGATCGTGTCGACGCCCATGCCGTTATCGGTGGCTCCGGTGCCGATGGTAATGAAGCCGTCCTCTTCCAGGCGCATGTCGATGCCGGCGATGTCCACGTTGGAAATGCCCGAGCCCTGCATGGTGAGCGCGCAGCCCAGGGCACGCACGCGGTCGCCCAGGTCCACAGCCAGCGGCTTGTCGCGCCAACCGATCATGTCCATCGCGCGCAGCAGGCAGCGGTCGAGCGCGCAGGCGTTGAGCTTCTCGTTGTAGTACTGCGGCATGATCTCGCCCTCGTGCACGATGTTCTTAAGGCGAAGGTCAGCCGGGTCCATGTGCAGCATGTCGGCGAGCTCGTTGACGGCGCTCTCCACGGCAAACTGGCCCTGGGTGGCACCGTAGCCACGATACGCGCCGCCGCGGTTGGTGTTGGTGTAGACGGCATCCCAGCTAAAGCGGCTCGCCTTCACGTGGTTGTAGATAGGCAGGCTCTTGTGGCCCGAGAGGCCGATCGTCGTGGTGGCATGCTCGCCATAGGCGCCGGCGTTGGACAGCGTATGCAGGTCGATGGCCGTGATGGTGCCGTCGTTCATGGCGCCCAGCTTAACGGTCATCTGCATCTGATGGCGCGAGTTGCCCGCGGTGATGGTCTCCTCGCGGGTGTAGCAGCAATAGCTCGGACGGCCGGTCTGCTGGGTCACGAACGCCACGAAGATCTCGCAGCAGCCCGTCTGCTTGGAGCCAAAGCCGCCGCCGATGCGCGGCTTAATGACCTGCACCTGCGATTGCGGAATGTCGAGCGACTGCGCGACCATGCGGCGCACGTGGAAGGGCACCTGTGTAGAGGTGGTCACCGAGATGCGGCCGAACGCGTCGGTCGTCGCGAAGGCGCGGAAGGTCTCCATGGGCGCGGTCTGCGTGGCCTGGCTGGTGTAGGTGCGCTCAAAGACGATGTCGCTCTGGGCGAACGCTTCATCAAGGTCACCAAAATCGCTGGTACCGCTGCACACCAGGTTGCGAGCAACGTCGCCGCCTTGCGGGAACATAAAGGTCACGTCGCCCTCGGGGTGGACCACGATGTCGTTATCGAGTGCCTGGGTAAAGTCGAGCAGGGGCTCGAGCACCTCATAGTCGACCTTGATGAGCTTGAGTGCCTTGTCGGCGGCCTCCTCGGTCTCGGCGGCGACGATCGCCACCTCCTCGTTTTGGTAGCGCACGAGGTTCTCGAGGATCAGGCGGTCGTAGGGACTCGGCTGCGGATAGCTCTGGCCGGCGATGGTAAAGCGGCGCTTGGGCACGTCCTCGTAGGTGTAGACGCCCACCACGCCGGGCACCTTCAGGGCGCGCGATGTATCGATGGAGCGGATCTTGGCACGGGCATACGGGCTGCGCTTGAGCTTGACGATCAGGGCGCCGGCGGGCACAAGGTCGCCCGTGTAGACGGGACGGCCCTCGAGCAGGGCCTTCGAGTCCTTCTTGGGCTGCTTGTGGGTGATCTGCTTGTAGGAAACACCGTCGCAGCTGGTGTCGTTGACCGGCAGCTCGGGCATCTCAAAGCCCACCTGCACGCCGGACTCGTTAAGGAAGCGCACGATGGCGCGCAGCTGGCTCTCGTAGCCGCTGCAGCGGCAGAGGTTGCCGGCGAGCTGGCGCGAGAGCTCCTCGCGCGTGGAGACGAGGCTCGGGTCCTCCTTGGCGGCGCGGGCAAGCGCCAGCACGTTCATGATGAGGCCGGGGGCACAAAAACCGCACTGCTCAGCACCTTCGGCAGCCATCGCACGGGCGAGTGCCTCGGACTCGGCCTTGAGGCCCTCGAGCGTGGTGATGGTGTGGCCCTCAACACGGGCGGCGGGAACCGAGCAGCTCAGCACCGGGTCGCCATCGAGCCACACCGTGCACAGGCCGCAGTTGGTGGTCTCGCAGGCGCAGCGCACCGATGAACAACCCTGCTCACGCAAAAGCGAAAAAAGCATGGTGTCGGGGGCAATCTGAACCTTGATCTTGCGGCCGTTGAGCGTAAAGGAAAGATCGATGAGTTTGGCAGCCATTAGCGCACCTCGCTAGAATCGACGCCGGGCACGCGGCGGCAGGAATACTCGTCCGTGGCAAACTTAGGCACTTGCACGGTCTCGAGCTCGCGGGCAAGCGCGGCCGAAAGCTCGATGCCGGCGGCGCGGCGCACGGCCTGGACGGCAAGCGGGGCCGAGATGCGACGGCGGTAGTCGGCCGAGCCCCACATATTGGTGCCGTATCTCAGGGCACGCACGGATGCGGCAAGGGCGCGCAGCTCGTCCTCGGAAGGCTGCTTGCCGATAAGGCCACATGCCTCGCCCTGCAGCAGGGTCGCACGCAGCGGGCGGGCGCCCACGGTGACATGCCAGCTGTTGTCCCACCAGGCGGCGGTGACGTTTAAGGAGGGGAAGTCGGTCGCGGCCTTGCGCACGGCCTCGTAGCTCGCACGGTAATCGTGCTTAACGACCACGACGTGCTCGATCACGTCACGCACGTAGCCCATGTCCACGAACTCGGCGAGCGGCACGCGGCCGGCACCCGTCAGCTCAACGTACGAATCGAGCGCGAGGAAGGCGGAGAGCACGTCCGAGAAACCAAAGCGACCGTAGATGCTGCCGCCCACCGTGGCGGTGTTGCGCAGCTGCACGCCCACGATATCGCGGACGGCGAACTCAAAGACATGGTTGACAAGCGCGTTGAGCTCGGCATGACGCTCGAGCTGGCGCAGGGTACACATGGCACCGATGCGAAACTCGGTCTCGGTCTCCTCGATCTGATCGAGTCCGCAGGCCGAAAGGTCAATCGCCGTCGCCACGCGACGCGAACCCAGGCGCATCCAGATGCCGCCGCCCACAATCTTGTTGTTGCGGTTCTTCTGTAAGAGCTCATAGGCTTCGGCCGCGTTTCCAACACGGACGTAGGTACCGAACTTGAGCACGTTCTCCCCCATCTCTTCACTTGTCCAGTACCTCTAAGTGTACCAAACGAGAGCGCACAGCTCGTGTCGGGGCAAAATGATCCGTTTTCCTCCGTCCCCGACGGATCAAAAAAGGCTCCCAGCCGGAATGGCTGGGAGCCTTATCACATGCTATGTCGAGCGAAGATTTAGCAGACGCCCTGGGCGAGCATGGCGTCGGCGACCTTCAGGAAGCCAGCGATGTTGGCGCCCATGACGAAGTTGCCCTCCTGGCCATACTCCTTGGCGGTGTCGTCCACGTTGTGGAACATGCCGCGCATGAGCTGCTCGAGCTTGCCGTCAACCTCCTCGAAGGTCCAGGACAGGTGCTCGGCGTTCTGGCTCATCTCCAGGCCGGACACGAGCACGCCGCCGGCGTTGGCAGCCTTACCGGGCATAAAGGCAACGCCGTTCTCCTGGAAGTAGGTCGTGGCCTCGATGGTCGTAGGCATGTTCGCGCCCTCGCCGACCACCTTGCAGCCGTTGGCGACGAGCGCCTGGGCGTCCTCGAGCAGCAGCGTGTTCTCGCGAGCGCAGGGCAGCGCGATGTCGCAGGGCAGCTGCCACACGCCGCGGCCGTCGCCCTCGTGCCACACGGCGTTGGGCTTCTCGTCAACGTACATAGCGAGCGTAACGCCCTTGTCGTGGCCGGAGCGCTTCTTGTTGTAGACATGCTCGAGCACGGTGTAGTCGATGCCGTCGGGATCCTCGACCCAGCCATGGGTGTCGGAGCAGGCGAGCACCTTGCCGCCGAGCTGGGAGACCTTCTGGACGGCGTAGATGGCGACGTTGCCGGAGCCATGAACGACGACGTTCTTGCCCTCGAAGGAGTCGCCGCGGCTCTTGAGGTACTCGTCCACAAAGTAGACCAGACCGTAACCGGTGGCCTCGGTACGGGCGAGCGAGCCGCCAAAGGAGAGGCCCTTGCCGGTAAGGACGCCGGTCCACTCGTTGGTCAGGCGCTTGTACTGACCGAACAGGTAGGCAACCTCGCGACCGCCAACGCCCAGGTCGCCGGCGGGAACGTCGGTGTTGGGGCCGATGTGGCGATAGAGCTCGGTCATGAAGGACTGGCAGAAGTGCATGATCTCGTTGTTGGACTTGCCCTTGGGGTCAAAGTCGGAGCCGCCCTTGCCGCCGCCCATGGGAAGGGTGGTCAGGCTGTTCTTGAGGATCTGCTCCAGGCCCAGGAACTTGAGCATACCCAGGGTGACCGTCGGGTTAAAGCGCAGGCCGCCCTTGTAGGGTCCAATGGCAGAGTTGAACTCGACGCGATAGCCGCGGTTGACCTGAACCTTGCCCTGGTCGTCGACCCAGGGAACACGGAACATGACGATGCGCTCGGGCTCGACGAGGCGCTCCAGCAGGGCGGTCTCCTCGTACTCGGGGTGGGCGTCGAGCGCCGGCTGGATGGTGCCGAGGATCTCGGTCGCGGCCTGGATGAACTCAGGCTGCTCGGGATAGCGGGCCTTGAGCTCTTCGAGAACTTTCTGCGTGTAGCTCATGCTTCCTCCAATGATGGGAAACGAAAAATGTCGGTCGCGGCACCCTATGCGCCGCGAACTTTATCGAGTATGGATAATATCGCACTGTTGCAGCAAAGTTTCGCATAAGCCGACGAGCAGATGTTTCGTTTTGATTACGATGCAGGTAGAAGCGTTTTTGAGTGTCTGACGCGCAAAACCCGTGTTTCAAACCTGTTTCGTCCACGTGTTCCAAACCACCACATTGGGGACAGGCAACTTTGTGGTGGTTTTGGTGGTTAGAGGACGAGCTGGTGGTAGTCGGCGGGGGTTACGCGGCCCTCGGTAGCGGCACGGAAGGCGGCGAGGGCATCGCCCGAGAACGGCATGGCCCAGCACAGCCCGCAGCCGGCGGTGATGGAGCCGGGCAGCGGCATGATGCGCCCAGGCACACCGGCGGCAAGACACAGCTGTTCGCATTCCATCACATCGAAGGTGCTGTCGAACGACACGATGATTTTGCGCTCGTGATCGAGGGCGCCACCGGACGAGGCCTCGCGGTGCGACTCGCGATACGCAGCCGCCGCTGCCTCTTCCTCGGCCGTATGTCCACAGCCGCCACAGCCGCAGGTGCAAGGCTCGGACCCGTCACAAGTGCAAGGTTCTCCCGTATCGGGACAGATATCGTGAGACATGGCAACTCCAATCGTCTAGGCGAGCAACTCGGCCGCCGCAAACTCCTCGGGTGTATTGACGTTTTCGAAGCAGAGCGTGGAGCCTGCGACCTTAACGATCTGCGGCTCATCCATATAACCGGCCTGAACGCGATTAATCAGGCAGCGAATGCGCTGACGGTCGCAGGCGAGCAGCTCTTGGGCGACCGGCGCACACGCGTCACGGCGCCAGACGGCACAAAGCGGCTCAATCCCCCGCTCCTCGCGCGGCACGCACACGTCGAGCGCCTCGGCCTCGACACAGCTGGCAAGGGCACCGATTAGCTTCGAAGAGACAAACGGCATATCACAGGCGACGATAGCAACGAGAGGCAGCCGGGCCGCAGTCAGCGAACTCGCGATGCCGCGCATGGCGCCCGCCGGCCCCTCAAGGTCCGACACTATTCGCGGCACCAGACCGCCAAACGTGCGCTCCTCAAGGTAGGCAAGCTCGCTGGGACGCGAAGTCGTCACGACCAACTCGCCGGCAACTGGCGCCAGCCGACCCAGCACGCGTTCGATGAGCGGCTCGCCGCAAAACGCCATGCGAGCCTTATCACAGCCCATGCGCGAGGACAGCCCACCCGCTTGGACGACACAAGAAAGATCGGCACGTCTTACGGTAGTCATACGGCAAAACACCTCCATCGGCATGCTCGAAACCCGGTGCACGAAGCTAAATACAGCCACCGAAATAGCAGCGCTACGAAAAGCTCGTGCAAAAACAAAACAGCGCCTTTGCGGCACGCAGCAAGACCGCGAGCACAAAAGCGCTGGTAGCGTATGGCGGGAACGTATGTGAATCGAACACATCCAAGACGTTTTGCACGCCTCGCAACGGTTTTGAGGACCGCGGAGCCCACCGGAGCCCATCCGTTCCCAAGTGCGGCGGTATTTTACCAAACCGAAACGGCTCCATCCCAAAAAGACGAACAAGAAGTTGCGGTGGAATAGTTCCTGCATTTGCTGCCAAAGCCTCCAAATAGGAACTATTTCACCGCAACTGAGGAGGCGGAAGCGAGTGACCGGCCTAGCGCAGGGACCTCAGGCCGCCGGCGTCCTTGTCGAGCACCGTAAAGCGCACGGCATCCAGGTGCTCCAAGATGCTGATGGCACGTTTGCGCGACACGCCCAGGGCCTCGCGCAGCACGCTCGTGGTGGCAGCGCCACCGGCATCGGCGATGGCGGCGGCAACAAGCTCGCGCGCATGGGCCTCGGCGGCAGCGGACAGGGCAACGTCGCGCTCGACCTTCACGATCGAGCGGTTGAGCGAAAGCTCGCGCAGGGCACGCGTCATGGTGTCGCGATCGAGCTGCAGTTGCTCGCCCACCTCGGGCAACGTCGGTGCATCGAGGCCGGCTTCGTCCAGCAAGGCAACGATACGTTCGCAGGCTTCGCGAACCACGCGTGCCGCCGCGGCGGCCGAATGCGGATCGAATACCTCGGCGCCCTCGGCGGCGCACACACCACGCGAGCAGCCCTCGGCAATCAGAGCCGCGGCAACGCCATCATCAGCGGCAGGCCACGCAGCATGGGCAACGGCGCCGGGCGTAAAGCCCGTCTCCTTGGGAGACGCCGCGTGCATGGCTGACAGGGTCGCCGCCAGTGCATCCATCGCGGCGTCCAGCACCGCGGCATCCACCAAGTGGTCCGCATCACCCACGGAAAGCTTGCGAACGGAGCCCTGCGCCACCAACCCGCGCAGTGCGGCATCGACCTCGCCGACACCAAGATCCAAAGCCTCGGCAACATCAACCGCCGTAACCGGCAGCATCTGCAGTGCCAGCCAAGCGCCCACACCGCCCGCGATATCGCCGGACTCAAGCGCCGCAAACAGTGCGAGCTCGCTGGCAGAAAGCTCGCGCGAGCGACGGCAGCGCGATAGCAGCACGCGCCCGCCGCCGATGAGCATAACGGGCGAATACGACAGCACCACGGCATGGTCTCCGGCGCGCAGCGGTAGCGGCTCCTCCAATCGCACCTGCACGGTACGGGTCTCACCCACCGCCATGGGGGCCTCGCCCTCCAAAAGCATGATGCGGCCGACGACTTCGGCCGTGCCGGCCATCACATGCACGCGCGCGCCCGACTCGAGCACGCGCGGCTTGGTGCCCTCGCGGCCCAGGTAGGTGAACGTCATCATAAAGCGCAACGTCTGGCCAAAGCGGTCCGCCACGCCGAGCATCTCACCGCGATCGAGAGCGGCAACACCATCGCCCACCAAGTTGAGCGCCACGCGCTGTCCGGGCAGTGCTCGCGGCGTATCGCCATGCACCTGAATCCCACGCACGCGACAGACCGTACGCGACGGCAGGGCGACGAGTTCGTCGCCCACCGCAACCGGCGCATCGTGCAACGTTCCCGTCACGACAGTACCGACGCCCTTGATCGTAAAGCAGCGGTCAATCGGCAGACGCGGCGCGGCATCGGTGAGCTCGGCACGGGCACGGCAGGCATCCCAGCAAGCACTTACCTGCTCGTCGAGCACCGCAAGCAGCCCGTCGATCCCCTCGCCCGTCTTAGACGACACGGGCACAATCGGCGCGCCCGCAAACACGGTACCCGACAAAAAGTCATCGACATCGAGCTCGGCAAGCTCGGTCATCTCGGCATCGGCCAGGTCACACATCGTCAGCGCGACCACCATATGCGTGACGCCCAGCAGCTCCAGCACGTGCACGTGCTCGCGCGTCTGCGGCATCACGCCCTCGACGGCAGAGACCACCAGCACGGCAACGTCGATGCCCGTGGCGCCCTGCACCATGGCGCGCAAGTAATGCGCGTGGCCCGGCACGTCGACCAGGCCAACGATCTTGCCACTCGGCAGCGCCAGCTCGCCAAAGCCCAGCTCCACGGTCATACCGCGACGGCGCTCAACCTCCAGACGATCGGGATTCTTGCCAGTCAGTGCCTCGATCAGTGCCGACTTACCATGGTCAACGTGACCCGCCGTGCCAACGATAACGGGGCACTCCACCAGCGCCTGAACCTCACTCATCGAGCAATCGCCTTCTCAACGCACGCGACGAGCGTCGACGCCGCCGTCTCGATATCGCGGTCGCCCACGAGCGTACGGACGTCAAACAAAATGCGATCGTGCGAGGTTCGCGTGACGACCGGCGTGTCGAAGTCCTGGACAAGCGAGCGCTTGAGCGCATCGACCGTCAGGCGCGCGTCAACAAGACGCACGGCAACGCACATCGTGGGCAGCTCCACGGTAGGCAGCGAGCCGCCACCGGGGGTCGACGATTCCTCGACAATCTCCAACTCAACGGCACACGGGCAACCAGCCTTATCGAGCCCGGCGACCATACGATCACGCAGCTTACGGGCACGTCGCTCCAAATGAGCCTGCGGCAGCGTAAGCATGCTGAGCACCGGAATATCGCGATGGGCAACATCGGCGCCATCCATGTAGATGCGCAGCGTGGCCTCGAGCGCCGACAGAGCCAGTTTGCCCGGACGCAGAGCGCGCATGAGCGGATGTGCGCCGCAGGCCTGGACCAGATCGCGACGGCCCATGATAATGCCCGCCTGCGCGGCGCCCAGCAGCTTATCACCCGAGCACGACACGATATCGAGCCCCGCCGCCACCGAAGTGGGTGTAGTCTCCTCGCCGCCACGAACCAGGATGTCGTCAGGCAACAGCGCGCCCGACCCCTGGTCTTCATAGAACAGCAGGCCGTGCTTATGGGCCAGTGCGGCGAGCCCCCTTGAGCTCACTTCCTCGTGAAAACCTTCGATGCGATAGTTGGAAGGATGGACCTTAAGGATCATCGCCGTATCGGTCGTGATGGCGCGCTCGTAGTCGCCCAAATGCGTGCGGTTGGTGGCGCCGACCTCGACAAGCTTGGCGCCCGAAGCCGCCATGACATCGGGGATGCGAAAGCTGCCGCCAATCTCGACAAGCTCGCCGCGGCTGACGATAACCTCTTTGCCCGCGGCATGGGTGGCAAGCACCAGCAGCACCGCGGCGGCGTTGTTGTTGACCACAAGCGCGTCCTCGGCACCGGTAAGCGAGCGAATCAGCTGTGCAGCGTGCTCCTTGCGCGACCCGCGCGAGCAGGTGTCCACGCTGTACTCGAGCGTGCTGTAGCCGCGCGCGACCTCGGCCACGGCCTTGGCGGCCGACTCCGCGAGCGGGGCGCGGCCCAAGTTGGTATGGATGACCACGCCCGTGGCGTTGACGGCAGGGCGCAAGCTCGGCAGCGCAGAGCGGTGGGCACGCCACTCGACGGCCGAGGCCAGCTCGCGCTTAGAACGTGGAGCGGCACCGGCACGAATCGCAGCGCGCTCCTCGTCAAGCTCGGCCGTGACAGCGGCATGCACCACCGCGTCGCAGGTCTCCCCCGCCGCCTTCACTACCGGCCACTCGGCAAGCAGCTCGTTGACAGAAGGAATGGCGCGCAGGCGGGCGCGCACCTCATCGGACATGTTCTGGCTATCGCTCATGTGCGGCCTTTCAAAAGAAATGTGGATCAGTCACAATACATCAGCTGAGTCAATTACTCGTCATTATCCTCGCGCGCCGCGATCTTTTCCACGCGAACGGCGTTTTCCTGGGTGAGTGCGGCGCCCGTCAACGGGTCCCAACGCAACGGTGTATGGTCGAGTGGGCCGACGCCCAAGCCTTGAGCGCCACCGGTATCAGCGCCAAACGAACGTCCGCCGGGGGCGGCCGACGTAAAGATACACGCCGGATGCAGATACGGCGTCGTCTCCACGCGCACGCGGTCGCGGCCCATATCGCTCACGAGGTCGACGATCTCGCCGTCGGCGATGCCCATGTGCGCAGCAGCATCGGCATTCATCTGCACGGCATCCAGATCCGAGCCCGCCTCGGCAGCACCTTGGGCCGCAAGCCTGCGCGAGGTGTGCGACTCAAAGGGGCGGTTGCCGCTAATGAGGCGAAACATCCCCGGGCCAGGCTCCACCATGGGAGCGATCCAGTTGGGTACTCGACCCAGGCCGGCTCGTTCCCATACGTCGCTTGCCAGCGCAATTTTGCCGCCATCCAGGGGAATCGCTGGCTCGCCCGTACGCGACGGCAACGCAACGCCCGTGTCGGCCCAGCCGCGCTCCTTGAGCTCGTCCTGATTGATCCCAAACGGCGCCACCTGGGCAGCCGCCAGATCGTCAGGCGTGAACTGGAAGTACTCGCCCGCGCCACACGCCTGTGCCAGACCGGCAAAAATCTCCCGACCGGGACGTGTGTCGTCATGCTGCACAGGCAGCACGGCGTTGCGGTAGAACACGCGCGCATCGTTGGCGCCCACGACCGTGCCCACACCGCGGTCGGCCTCCAGATACGTCACGTCGGGCAGCACGAAGTCAGAAGCGCGCGCTGTCTCGGACCAGCGAATATCAATCGTCACGAGCAGGTCGAGCTGCTGCAAAATACTCAACCAAGCCTGCGCATTGCCATAGCCCGCACCGGGATTGCTGGCGTAAACGATCAGCCCGCGCAGGTCCCCGGTAAGAATCGACTGACCGATGGTCGTGCACAGACCGCGCACCGGATCGACCAGTGGATAGCGCTCGGACCCCAACTTGGGCCCGCGAGGCACCGGAGGCGTCGCAAAGCGCGCGGGATCGAGGTCGCCCAGCACAAGCGGCGTGGGTGGATTGAGTGCGCCGCCCACATGTCCAATACAGCCCAGCAGCACATCGACCATGCAGATAGCTCGCGCCGTCTGGGTACTGTTGGCATATGCGATGCCGATGCCACCATGAAAGCCCGCATCCACCACGGCGGCAGGCGCGGCGGCAGCCAGATCGCGCGCCGTGGCGACAATCTCTGCGGCCGGCACGTCGCACATCGACTCCGCCCACTCGGGCGTCCAAACAGCAGCCGCCTGCGCCAGCTCGTCAAAGCCCGTGGTATGGCGGGTCACGAACTCGTGGTCATACAGATCCTCGGCAATCAAGACATGGGCAATACCCAACAGCAGCGCCAAGTCGCAGCCCGGGCGCACGCGCAGCCAGCGGTCGGCAAGCGCAGCCGAGCCACTGCGCCGGGGGTCGACCACGATAATCTTCGCCCCACGTCGACGGGCATCGTTGAGCGTATCAACGGCCCCCATCGTCGACGAATCGACAATGGAACGCCCCAGGTACATGATGCAACCGGTATGCGCAAGGTCGGAGGCGGGGCTGTAGCCCAGGCTATGCTCCCAACCGGTGAGACGGCTTACCTCGCAGGCACCGTCGGCACCATACACGTTGGGCGAGCCCAGCGCATGCATAAAGCGATATGCCCAGTAGCGGTCGAACGAGGGCACGCCGAGCGTCATGCCCAGCGCGCGCGGACCACACTCGTCAATAATCCCCCCAAGGCGCGCCGCAATCTGCGCGAACGCCTCGTCCCACGAAATCGCATCGAACCCCGAGCCATCAGCTCGTCGGCGCATGGGGTGCACGATGCGGTCGCGCTCGTCAAACGGCATTGCTAGGCGATGTCGTCCGCGGGCGCACAGGGCACGCGCAGCGCACGGGTGCCCCGGCACCGGCAGCTCGGCCACCACGTGACCGTCCTCAACGCGTGCCGCAAAGGCGCAATCGGCATAGCATCCCCCGCATGTCGTCACCACGGAGCGACCGTCACGCTTCACAGCAGATGCCATCTCGATTACCCCTTTCATCAGCCAAACATAACGGGCCAAAAGCCAGGCAACGAGCCCCAGACCCAAAAAGCCTCCCGCACGGCAACGCCCCGCGGGAGGCCCAACGTCAAACAGACGGTACCTTACGCCTCGGACTTCTTGGCGTAGATAAACCAGTAGCCGAGCGCAACCAGAACCGCGCCGCCCACGATGTTGCCCAGCGTGGCGGCGGACAGGTTAAACGCAATGCCCGCAGCGTTGAGCGCATCGGCGCCGGCGACGTCAGCACCATAGCCGCACGCGTGCATCACGGCACCCATGGGCAAAAAGTACATGTTGGCAACGCAGTGCTCAAAACCGCAGGCCACAAAGGCAGCGATCGGCAGCAGAATGCCCACGACCTTATCGACTACGGTCTTGCCGGCGGTGCCGATCCACACGGCCAGGCACACAAAGATGTTGCACAGGATGCCGCGGAAGAAGATCGTCACCCAGTCGATCGTCACCTTGCCGGCGGCGACGCTCACCATGGAATTGGCGACTGCCTCGCCGTTGAGCTTGTAAATGCCGGCCATGTACACCAAAAAGACGATGAACAGAGCGCCGACAAAATTACCGACCCATACGACGACCCAGGCCTTGAGCATCTGGACCAGGGTGATCTTTTTGCTCTTGAGCGCGCAGACCATAAGCGAATTACCGGTGAACAGCTCCGCGCCGCACACCAGCACGAGCACTAGGCCCAGGCAAAAGCACAGGCCGCCCACGACGCGCTGAGCGCCCCAGCCGAGCGTGCTATCGCTCAAGAACACCGTAAAGAACAGGCCGCCGAAAGCGATGAACGCACCGGCGAACATTGCCAACAGAAAGGCCTTAGCGACCGGCAGGTTGGCCTTGGTCACGCCGGCGGCCTCGGTCTTGGCCTCGATCGCAGCGGGCGCCAGGCAATCGGGAGCGGGATACTCCACCTTGGAATCTGCCATGTCAATCACTTCTTTCCTAATCAGCAGGGACAAGCGCTCCTATTGCTCTTGCCCCAAGCGGACAAAGTGGGAAAAGTCGTTGGCGGCCACGGCGTCGTACACGGCGTCGACGGCCTCAAAGACTTCCGGGGACATGGGGTTGTAGAACTCCGTGTCGCCCGGCTGAATCCCGACGAAGACGATATCATCGCACGATTGCTCAATCTCTTCGATCAGAATCGACAAGGGAAGCGAATGCGTGGTGAACATCGACTTGCGGGCCACATCGCGTTTGTCGAGTAAGCGGATGGCGCCGACGGGCAGCGCCATGTCGGCGGCATCGACCAAAACCAAACGCGGCGGACGCTCGCGCTTGACCTCGATGATGTCATCCTCGGGCGTTTGGCCTCCGTCGATGGTGTACCAACCGGCGATGGGCGCGTCCTCCATCTTTTTGGAGAGCACAGGGCCGGCGGCATCGTCGGCACGCAGCACGCTTCCCGCCGTGAGCACGATGCCCGCAAACGGGGCGCCGTTCAGGCGGCCATCCACAACGCGACCCATTACTGCAACCTCCCCGTCAGATACACGCCCGACACATCGCGCACGCGCTCAACCAGATCGCGGAACTTCATCAGAAACGCGACCTGCTGGGCATGCAGGCCAAAGTCGTTATCGAACACCGAGATACCGGCCTTGGCCGACCCGCGAAAACCGCGCACGTCGAGCAACGCGTCGCAGGCCTCGAGCAGCGACGGCACCGCCGCCTTGTCGAGCTGGCACTCGCCAAAAGAGCGGATGGCCTCGAACTTGGTTTTGGCCTCCCCCTCCGGCAGCGCGTCGACGAGCGAATAGAACACGCTCACCGGCACCGACAGGCGCGGCTCAAAGCAGTCGAGCACGCCGGTGTGGTGGCCCACGGCGAGCGTGTAGTACAGCACGTCGCAGGCCTCCTGGGGAACGTCTTCCTCGGTCTCCACAAACTTACGCGTGAGCTCGTAAAAGACCACTTGGTCGGGCGCATGGCCCAGGCAGGGGTCGGCGACGCCCTCGGCAGCCTCGTCGCTTGCGCGCGAGGCATCGCCAAAGGAGCCGCCGAGCATGCCGGGGCCCGCAAAGTAACCAGAGCGGTCCGTGAGCTCCATCTAGCGACCTCCGGCCAGCACCAGATCCTGCAGCGCCGAGTAGACCTCAACGCGGCGCGGATCGTCCTGCTTGTCGATGAGCAGCGCCATGGCACCGCGGATATCGCCCTTGGGCGCGCCCTCGAGCGTGTCCATGAACTCGTTGGCCAGGTCGCGGCCGTAACGGTAGCCGCTCATGGCGCGAGCCTCGCGCTCGATGGCAACGCGCAGCTTGTACGGCACGCCGGGGTGCAGGATATCGGCCTGCTCGCCGGCAGCCTCCACCGTGGTCTCGGCATGGAGCTTTTGGTCCAGCAGACCGAGCGCCATGGCAAAGCCGTAGACGGTCTGCGCGGGGCTGGGCGGGCAGCCGGGGATGTAGACGTCGACCGGCAGAATCTTGTCGGTGCCGCCCCAGACGCAGTAGTTGTCGTAGAAGATACCACCGGTGCAGCCGCACGCGCCATAGGACACCACGATCTTGGGATCGGGTGCGGCCTCAAAGGCGCGCAGGGCCGGCATGCGCATGGCACGCGTCACGGCGCCGGTGTACAGCAGCACATCGGCGTGACGGGGCGAGGGCACGACCTTGATGCCAAAACGCTCGACGTCAAAGACGGGCGTGATGGAACCGAAGATCTCGATCTCGCAGCCGTTGCAGCCGCCACAGTCGACACGGTAGACGTACACCGAGCGCTTGATCTTCTTAAGAAGGGTCGCCTTGGCCTTCTCGATGCTCTCGTCGAGCTCGATCTTGGTCGGGCGGTACTGAAGCCGCTCGGGCAAAAGCGTGGGTTCGGCCATGGTTACTCCTCCTTCGTATCAAAATCCATGATGATGCCCTCGACCGGCGCAGGACCGGCGGGAATCTCGGGCGCATCGGGGTTGAGCTCGCGGTCGATATACTCCGGGTTCACGCCGTGACCGCCCAGATACTCCATGCCGGGGCCCTGGGGCTCACCGGACGCAAGCGTCTCGTTGGCAGCCATGCCGCGCGCGTTGCTGGTCTTTACGGCCGAGGCGGCGCGCAGGGCGTCGAGCTCGCGCTTGCACTCCTGGCACATACCGACAGTACGGGCGGCCTGGATGGCCTCCATGCCGCCGGCCTTTTGCAGCAGGCGCTTGGCGTAGTCGATCTCCTTGTGCGGGGCAAACGGCTTGCCGCAACGCGAGCAGTGCTCGAGCGTATAGACGCTCTTGCTGGTGAGGTCGTCCTTGCTCATGACGGCCAGCTCAAACTCCTCGGTGAGCTTGATGGCCTCCATGGGGCAGGCCTCCTCGCAGCGGCCGCAAAAGATGCAGCGGCCGTAGTCGATCGACCAGGTGATGGTATCGGCCGCAAGGTCGGTGTCCATGCGAATGGCATCGGCCGGGCACGCCACGCCGCAGGCACCGCAAGCGATGCAGAGCTCGGCGTTGTGCTCGGGCTTGCCGCGCATGTCCTTGTTGGTGGGAAACGGCGCAAACGGGTACTTGACCGTCGCGTCGCCGGCCTTGGCGTTAACCTTCCAAAGCTTCAGCATATTAGAGCGCCTCCTCATCGAGCGGAGCGGCCATGGTGCCCTCGCCCGCAAGCGGCGACTTGTCGCGCCAGACGTTCTCGAACTGCTCCTTGTCGAGCACGTGGTCGCGCTTGGCGGCGACATCGGTCACCGTCACGCGGTCGGTGCAGGAGTAGCACGGGTCGAGCGAGCCGACGATCAGCGCGGCGTCGCCCACGGTGTTGCCGCGGAACATGTAGCGCAGGACCGGCCAGTTGCTGTACGTGGCGGCCTTGGCGCGCCAGCGGTAGCACTTCTGGTTGTTGCCGAGCATCGCCCAGTGCACGTCCTCGCCGCGCGGCGCCTCGGTGGCGCCGATGGCGTACTTGTGCGGGGTGTACTCCCAATCCGTGGTGAGGATGGGGCCCGACGGGCAGTTCTCGAGCATGGTCTCGATCATGTCGATCGAATCGTAGACCTCCTGGATACGAACGGCGGTACGGCCGAAGGCATCGCAGGTGTCGGCCGTGGCGGCGTGCATCTTTTGGACGTCCGGATCGGCGTAGCCGTCGAAGGGGTGGTCAAAACGCACGTCGCGGGCATAACCCGAGCCACGCATGAGCGGGCCGACCGGCGAGAAGTCGCGTGCGATCTTGCGATCCAAGATGCCGATGCCACTCGTACGCTCAATAAAGTTGGGCGTGGAGAGCAAGACGTCGACAAGCTCTTGGACCTCGGAGCGCAGCTGGTGAATGGTCGTGAGCGTGGAAAGCTTCTGCTCGGCCAGGATGTCGCGACGCACGCCGCCGATCACGTTGAGGCCGTAGGTCTTGCGGTGACCGGAGAGCTTCTCGGCCAGGTCCATGGACTTCTCGCGGACGCGGAAGAACTGCTGGAAGCCGGAGTCGAAGCCGGTGTAGTGCGACGCCAGGCCAATGTTGAGCAGATGCGAGTGCAGGCGCTCGACCTCGAGCATGATGGCGCGGATGTACTGGGCGCGCGGCGGGACATGAATGCCCTGGGCGCGCTCGACGGCCTCGGCGTAGGCCACCGAGTGGGCGCAGCCGCAGATGCCACAGATGCGGTCGGCGAGGAACGTCACGGCGTCATAGTTCAGGCGCGTCTCGGCGACCTTTTCCATGCCGCGGTGCACGTAGAACAGACGGTAGTCGGCGTCGACGATCGTCTCGCCCTCGACGAACAGGCGGAAGTGGCCGGGCTCGTCGGAGGTGATGTGCAGCGGTCCCATGGGAACGAGCGTCGTCTCCTTGCCCTTGGTATCGGCCAAGAACTCGTAGTTTTCCATATCGCTCGCGGGAGCGGGACGGAAACGGTAGTCCATGGAGTCCTTGCGCAGCGGATACAGGCCGCTGGGCCAATCGTCGGGCAGCACCAGGCGACGACGATCGGGCAGGCCCTCGGGGATCAGGCCGAACATGTCACGAAGCTCGCGCTCGCCCCACACGCAGGCGGGAACGAACGGCGTCACGGACGGGAACGTCATCTTGGCGGGATCGACCTCGGTGCGCACGGTCACCCAGCCGGGGTCCTCCCCCTCCATGGAGATGACGTAGTACACGGCGTAGCGGCCGCACAGACTGCGCTCATCGTTGCCGATGATCACGGGAATCCAACCGTAGCGCTCGTAATACAGGTAGTGGACGGCCTCGGGCAGACGGTCCAGCTTGACGGTGATCGTCAGCTGGTCCTCGCACTGCCATTCGACCTTCTCGATAGCGCCCGGCACTGCAGCGCGCAGGGCCTCGACGTGGCTTTCGCAGCGACGAGCGTAGTCCTTCTTTTCAGGTTCTGCCATGGTGCTAATTCACCTCACTTGTCTTGGTCTGGGAACTGAACACCATGCGGTAGAGAGGGGCCTCGTGGAGCTCTTCGACGCTCTGGTTCAAAACGACGGACGTTGCATCCTCGACGCCGCTCGTGATGGCGACCGGGGTGGCGATACCGAACCACATGACCACGATCGCGAGGGCGATCTCGGGGATGATCATGAGGGCGGGCACCTCGTGGCGCTTCATGCCCTCGGGCGCCTTGCCGAAGATGGACTTGAGCGCGATGCCGGTAAGGGCGAAGTACACGCCGGTGAGGCCGATGGCCACGAGCACGACCACCCAGATGGGACCGGACTGAACGCCGGCCACGAAGGTGAGGAACTCGGAGATGAACAGGGCGAACGGCGGGAAGGCGGCGAGCGCGAGCAGGGCGATGATGGTGAGCGCTGCCGTGACGGGAGCGATCTCGACGACGCCCTTGATCTTGTTCAGGTCGCGGGTGTGGTAGATGTGCTGGATGTTACCGGCCATGCAGAAGGCGAGCGCCTTCGTGAAGCCGTGGAAGATGCAGTGCAGCAGGCAGGCGGCGATACCGAGCGGGCCACCGATACCCAGGCACAGCGCGACCACGCCGACGTTGTCGACGGAGGAGTACGCGAAGCGGCGCTTGATATCGTCCTGCTTGAAGATGCACAGGGCAGCCACCAGGATGGACAGCGTGCCCAGGATGAGCAGGAGCGTTCGCGGATAGGTGTCGCCCACCGTGATGATGGACAGGGAGTAGAAGCGGATGATCACCAGCATGGCGCACTTGAGCAGCACGCCCGAGAGCAGCGCGGAGACCGGGCTCGGAGCCTGGGAGTGCGCGTCGGGCAGCCAGGTGTGCATGGGGAACAGGCCCGCCTTGGTGCCGAAGCCGATGACGATGAACGCGAACGCGAGGCGCACGAGCATCGGGTCGAACTGGTCGGCGTAGGGCATGATGGAGGTGAGGAAGGCGGCCTCATGCGCGTTGGGCATGATATCGGCGGCGTTCGCGTAGATGAGCAGCGTGCCGAACAGGCCGAAGGCCACACCGGCGGTGCAGACCATCGCGTACTTCCAAGACGCCTCGAGCGCCTGCTTGTTCTTGTAGATGCCCACGAGGAACACGGTCGACAGCGTAGTGGCCTCGACCGCCGCCCAGGTGAGGATGATGTTGTTGGACAGGCAGGCGAGCAGCATCGTAAAGACGAACAGGCTGAACAGCGCGTAGTACTGCTTGGTGCGCTCGGCCGGCATGGTCTTCTCCTCGATATCGATCTTGATATAGGAGATGGAGTACACGCCGGTGATGAACCCGATGATGCCTACCAGAAGGACGAAGATCGACGAGAGCGAATCGAGATGGAGCCACAGGCCCAAAGCGTCGATATTCTGCCCGCTCGAGAGCATGGTTCCCGCGGTGACGACCGAAAGGACAAGGGTCGCCGCGACGGAGATGGTGTTGAGCCCCGCGAAGACGTTGTAGGACGTCGTCTTGGGGAGCGCAGCCATAATCAGGGAGAACACGAGAGGACAAGCGAGCAGGGCGACCGTCAGCATTGAAACATCCATGGCCTACCCCTTCAATTCGGTCAGGTCGTGGGAGTCGAGCGACTTGGTGTCGTTCCAAATCCTCACGACGACGGCGGACATGATGATGACGGCGAAGATGGCGTCGGTGGCGATGCCGATCTCGATGATCTCGGGGGCCGTGGGCGCGAGCAGAGCGAGCGTCACGTGGCTACCGTTCTCCATAAGGCAGTACCCGAAGATCTGCTTGAGGATGTTGCGCTGGGAGATGATGCACGTGAGGCCGACGAAGAAGTGCGCGAAGCTGATGGCGAGGGCCGGAGTGGCCACCGCGGCGGTGGGCAGGCTCAGGCGCGTGACCACCGCGAAGCAGACGGCCACCTCCAGACCGGTGAGGATGATGGTCCAGGCCGGCTTGATGGAGGAGGTCAGCGTGCTATCGGCAGGCGAACCCATCTTCTTGTAGGCACGGTTGAGAATGAACGGAACGAGGATCACCTTGGTGACGAAGGCCGACGCGGCCCACATGAGAAGCTCGGTGGCACCGGTGGTGAGGCCCAGGGTGAGCAGCACGCCCACCAGGACAACCGACTGGATCGCGTACCACTTGATGGCGGACGGGATGGTCTTCGAGACGACCACCATGGTGGAGGTCACGATCAGAAGACCGCCCAGGATATTGACTAACGAATAACCCATGTCCTACCTCCTAACCCATCCAACTAGAGGACAGAGGACCGGCGACGACGACCATGATCATGAGGACGACGAACACGAACGCCATGGCGCGCGGAAGGGGCTGGCCGGCGGCCACGGTCTCGCTCGGCTCACCGGGCAGGACCTTACCCATCCAACGCAGGAACCATGCGAAGGTGGCGACGGTCTCGACGACCATGACGCACACGAGGACAAAGATGACCGTGTTGGTAGCACCAACCGCGAAGCCACCGGAAATGATCTGGAACTTGGAAAAGAACGTGCTCATGGGGGGCGCGCCGGCGATAGCGGTCGCGGCGACCGCAAAGCCCACGCCCGTGACCGGGTACTTCTTCATGAGGCCCTGGATCTTGGGCAGCATACGGGTTCCCAGCGTGAAGCTGAGAGAGCCAGCGATGAGGAAGAACAGGGTCTTGGTGAACGCGTGGTTGAAGATGTGCTCGACGGCGCCGTTAAACGCCATCTGGCTTCCGAACACGGAGAGGCCCAGGCCAAAGAACACGTAGGCGAGCTGCGCGATCGTCGAGAAGGCGAGCAGGCGCTTCATATCCTTCTGGGGCAGGTACATGAGGAAGCCGAAGAGCATGGTCACGACGGCGTCGATGATGGCGACCCAACCGACGATCTCGGGGATATCGCCGGCGCTCACAAGAGCGCGGGCGAACACGCACACGCCGACCTTAACCATGGACGCGCCATGAAGGTAGGCGGAAACGGGCGTGGGGGCCTCCATTGCGGAGGGCAGCCACATGTAGAGCGGGAACTGGGCGGACTTGGCCCAAGCAGCGAACAGGATGAGCAGCAGCACGACGGTCTTCATACCGGAATCGAGCTGGGAGATCGCGCTCAGCGCGAACGTGCCGGTTCCGGCGAACAGGAAGGCCGCGCCGATGTAGAGTCCCAGAGCGCCGATATGGGTGATGATGAGCGCCTTCATACCGGCCTTCTTGGCCGTGGGCGTCATGTAGTAGCTGATGAGGCCCCAGGAGCACACACCGGTGATCTCGAAGAAAACGAGCTGGCCGACGATGGTGGAGCTGTAGGCGAGACCGGCCATGGCGCCGATGAACGTGGAGAAGTACACGTAGAAGCGACGACGGGGCGCGTCGGGATGCTCCTTATTCTTATCGCTCATGTACGGGAACGAATAGATGACGACGAGCAGGCCGATAGCGACGAACGCGGGTGCGAGCAGCGTGCTCATCCGGTCGAATATGAAGCCCATGACCAAGGTCTGGCCCATACTCGCCCAGGTTACATCGACCGCGTTCATGCCGTTTCCGGCAAACGTCGCGGCCAAGCCAACGGAAGCGACCGTGGCGATGCCGCCGGCAAAGGCGCAGATCCATTTAGCGTAGGGACGCGGCAGCATGACGATGAGCAGGGAGCCCAGCATGGGGACGGCGATCGCCACCATGGCAAAGAGGGACAAGCTCGATTCGATTGACATAGTTTCTCCCTTCTCCCTACACGCCTACGACGACGAAGACGAACGCGAGGACCGCGATGCCGACGACGGCCCAGGTCTGGTTACCGAGCACCTTGAAGCGCGAACGGGAAACGGAGTTCTCGAGCACGCCGCAGACGACGAAATCGACCAGGCACTTGACGAGGAAGACGACGGCGCCCACGAGAGCGGTGACGCCGATGGTCGCGGGCTCTCCCCAGGGGATGAAGATGGAGGTGAACCAAGCGACGACCACGACCTGCTTCATGCCCATGGCGAGCTTCATCATGGCCAGGGACGGGCCGGAGAGCTCGGCGAGCGGGCCCTCCTGGAGCTCCTGCTCGGCTTCGGCCTGATCGAACGGAAGCTTGCCGAGCTCCATGTAACAGGCGGCCGCGAAGGCGACGCCGGCGAGGATAACGGCGACGACGCTCGAGACGTTGCCCGTAACGATGTGCTGACCCATGGTCGCAATGTCCGTGGAGCCGCACACGATGGCGACGGTGAACAGCGCGATGAGCATGGACGGCTCGATGAGCACGCTCATGAGGAGCTCGCGGATACCGCCGAAGCCCGCGTAGGCGTTGGAGGAATCCACGCCGGACAGCGCGAAGAAGAAGCGGGACAGCGCGAGCGCGTACATGATGGTGATGGCGTCACCAAAGACGGGCATGGGGCTCTGGAGCGTGAACATGGGCAGGCCCATGGCGAGCATAAACGACACCGCGAGGAACAGCGGCGGCATGATGCGCAGCACGAAGCTCGAGTCGGAACTCACGGACTCGGGACGCGCCATGAGCTTCGCGAGGTCCCGGTAATCCTGAAGGATGGACGGACCGCGGCGATTGTGCATCTTCGCGCGAATCACACGGGCGAGGCCGGAGAAGAAGGGCGCGACCAGCATGACCACGAGGCCCTGCGCCATCGCAAGAACGATGTTCATAATATCCTCTCCCCTCTCTAGACCATGACCACGGCGAGCACGAGGAAGACCACGAGCGCCGCGACGATGTAGCAGATGTATACGGAGTAGTTGCCGCCCTCGATCTTGGAGGCGAGGCCGGCCAGCTTGTCGGCACCCTCGCTCGGTGCATCGACCAGGAAACGGTCGGGCAGGGGCTCGACGCCCTGGGCGACACCGGTGAGCTTCTGGAACACGTGCGCGATGGACCAGCAGATCTTGGTGCATACCTCGCGCAGGGTGTAGAGCGGGCCCATGAAGAGTTCGACGTCGGACGCGAAGCTCGTGGCGACGACGGGCATGTGCTCGTTGGGCTCGTAGCCGCACGCCCAAGGGTCGGTCTTCTTAGCGGGGGCCTTGGCGCCGAGGCAGGACCTCAGCGCGAACGCGAGGCCGGTGAGGACCACGAGCGCGATGGCGATCGCGGGGGTGGAGGTGGCGGCACCGGAAATCTCGTTCACGAGAGACACGCCCGAGGTGGCTGTGACGGCGGAGCCGGCAAGCACGCTCTGGGCGACGTCGCCCAGAACCGGGGCGATGACCGGGGAGCCGATTCCCAGTACCACGCAGATGGCCGCGAGGAGCATCTGCGAGAACAACATCGGAGCCGGGGACTCCTTGGCGTTCGCGGCCTCCTGGGAACGAGGGCTGCTCGCGAACGAGACGCCGTAGGCCTTCACGAAGCACGTGACGGCCAGGGCACCGGTGATGGCGAGGGCGGCCGCGGAGGCGACGGCGAACACCATGACGACCGGGTCGGAGAGCGTCGAGATGTTGAACAGGGACTGGTAGGTGAACCACTCGGAAACGAAGCCGTTGAGCGGCGGGATGGCCGAGATGGCAAGGGCACCGATGAGGAAGCAGACGGCCGTGACCGGCATGCGGCGGAACAGACCGCCCATCTTCTCTATGTTGCGCGTACCCGTGGCATAGAGCAGGGAGCCCGCGCCGAGGAACAGCTCGCCCTTGAACATGGCGTGGTTGAGCGTGTGGTAGAGGGCGGCCATGAGCGCGATCGTCGCGATGACGTCGTTGCCCAGGGCGTGCGCCGTCATGGACGCGCCGACACCGAGCAAGATGATGCCGATGTTCTCGACGGAGTGATAGGCAAGCAGGCGCTTGATGTCGTGCTCGTGGAGGGCGTAGACGACACCCAGGACCGACGAGATGGATCCGAAGACCAGGACCATGAGGCCCCACCAGAGCTGGACGCCCGAACCCGCGAGCAGGTCGAGACCGACCTTGAGGATTCCCAGGATGCCGATCTTGATCATGCCGCCGGACATGAGGGCGGACACGTTGGACGGCGCCTCGGGGTGCGCCTGGGGCAGCCAGGAGTGCAGCGGGATGATACCGGCCTTCGCGCCAAATCCGAAGAACGCGAGGACGAAGCACGCGGAGGAGACGGCGGGTCCAAAGTCATGCGTACGGAAATCACTGAAGCTGAAGGAACCGCCAACGCCGTTGGTCATGAGCAGGAAGCTCGCCATGATGAGAACGAAGCCCACGTGCGCGATGACGAAGTAGAGCCAACCGCCCCTAATGGAGTTCTTGTTCTCCTCGATAACGACAAGGAAGTAGCTCGTAAGGGACATGAGCTCAAAGGCGACCAGGAACCAGAACACGTTGTCGGCGGTGATGACGAGCATCATCGAGGCGACGAAGGTGTTCATAAAGAAGCCGGCGCGCCCGACCTTGCCCGGGTACTCGTCGAAGTAGGACAGACCGTAGATGAAGCCCGCAAAGGCGAGAATCGAGATGAGGACCACGATCAGGCCCGCAAGGCCGTTGAGCAAGAGCTCGAGACGGGCGAACGGGAAGAAGAAGACCGTGTTGAGGGACGAAACGTCGCCAAGCACGGCCTCGAGGCCCGCGATGAACGAAAGCACCGCGGCGACGGCGCCGATAAGGCAGCCGGCGGTCTTGGCGGCGTTATCGGCCTTGATCAGCAGAACCGAGGCGAGCGCACCGATGCACGAGACGGCAAGCGATGCGATAAACAGCGTCATGCTATCCATTGTTTACGCTCCCTTCTGCTTTCTCGGACAGGCCCTGGGCCACAGCGGTAACGTCGACGACCGGACCGTTTTCGATCGAGCGCAGGCGCTTGGCCTCGTCGAGCTCGCGATCGGCCGCGCCGCCCATGACGGTCAGCGCCTTGGTGGGGCACGCCGCCACACAATGCGGGCCGTCCGGATCGAAGGCGCACAGGTCGCACTTGACAGCGCAGGTGTACTGGCCGGGAGCCCACGTAAGAAGGCTGCTCAGGGACTTAGGATACGAAGGCGTCGGGTCGCACATGCCTGCGACACCGGCGATAGACGTGCCATCGGGGTGGATGGCTCCGAAGGGGCACGCGATGGCGCACAGCCTGCACCCGATGCACTCCTGCTCCTTGACGTGGATGCGATCGCCATCGTGCTCGATGGCATTCACCGGGCAAACCTCGGCGCAGGGGGCACCCTCGCAATGGTGGCAGGCAAGGGCGGCCGAAATACCGCCGGTCTTCACGAGCGCCAGGCGCGGCGTATCCTGAAGACCCTGCATCCGGTGAGCGTCGGCACAGGCGGACTGGCATGTTCCGCAGCCGATGCACCTCTCCGGGTTGATGTCGATGAAGCGGTTCATCCCCACTTCCTTTCAAAATAACGGGCCGGGCTCCCGAACGTACGGGACGCCCGGCCCAAAAAGCCAACGAGAACGGGACTACACGATTTGATTCACGTGCGTCTCGTCGTCGAACTTGGCGGCACCGGGCTCAACGTCCTGGGGAGCGGCGGCGTCGACCAGAGCCTGCTTGAGCTCGGTGTACTGACGCTCGACTTCGCCCTCGGCCCAGACCTGGTCGGCAATGGCGTCGACCTGGCAGGCGGAGAACTTGTCCTCGGGCGTATGCGAGACCGGGTCGACCTTGTGCATGGTCAGCTCGTTGCACTTACCGATCCACCACTGGTAGGTCATATAGACCGTGCCCTTGTTGATACGGTCGCTCACGTCGGCGCGGCTGTATACCTGGCCGCGGCGGCTGTGAATCGAGACGATGTCGCCGTTCTTGATACCGCGCGCCTGGGCGTCCGCGGGATTCATGCGGACAAAGCCGGGCTCATCGGCAAGCAGCGCCAGCGTCTTGCAGTTGCCAGTCATCGAGCGGCAGCTGTAGTGGCCGACCTCACGGACGGTGCACAGGATGAGCGGGTACTCATCGTCGGGAAGCTCGGAGGGCGCCTCCCAGTCGTGCGCCATCAGGTTGGCGCGGCCGTCCTTGGTGGTGAACTTGCCACCAGCGAACATGTCGGGCGTACCGTGGTCGTTCACATCGGTGCTCTTGACGGGCCACTGGGCGTAGCCGCCCTCGGGAGCCATCTTCTCGTAGGTCGCGCCCACAAAGTTGGGGCACAGGCTAATGCACTCGTTCCAGATCTGCTCGGTGCTGTCGTAGTGCATGGGATAGCCCATACGCGTGGACAGGTCCGCGAAGATCTCCCAGTCGTGGCGGCACTCGCCCTTGGGCGGAACGGCCGCGTCAAAGTGCTGGAAGCTACGGTCGGATGCGGTAAAGACACCCTCGTGCTCGCCCCAAGAGGTAGCGGGCAGGATGACGTCGGCGAGCATGGTCGTCTGCGTCATAAAGATGTCCTGGCAGATGAACAGATCCAGCTCGGAGAGCGTCTTGCGCATTCCAGCCGAATCGGGCTCGGTCTGGACCGGGTCCTCGCCGTAGTTGTAGAAGCAGTGCACCTTGCCCTCGTCGACCAGATGGCCCAAGTCGGTGAGCTTGTAGCCCTCCTCGAGCGGGAGCTTTTCCTCGGGCACGCCCCAAGCCTTGGCAAACTTGGCGCGAGCGGCGGGGTCGGTGACTTTCTGGTAGCCAGGGTACAGGTTGGGCAGCATGCCCATATCGCAGGAGCCCTGGACGTTGTTCTGGCCACGCACGGGCGCGAGGCCGGAGTTGGGTTTGCCGATCTGGCCGGCAACGCAGGCGATGGAGGCGATGGTGTGCACCGTCTTCAGGTTCTGCTTCTGCTGGCATACGCCCATGCCCCAGCCAATGATGGCAGAGGGCTTCGCCGTGGCGTACATCTCGGCAGCTTGGTGGATCAGCGCGGGCTCGACACCCGTGATGTCCTGTACGGATTCGGGAGTGTAGTTCTTGATGGTCTCCCACCACTCGTCAAAGCCGTTCGTGTGCTCGGCGACGAATTCCTTGTCGTAGAGGCCATCGTTGACCAGACAGTTGGCAAAGGCGTTGAGGAACGCGACATTGCAACCGTTCTTGATCGGAAGGTAGATATCGGCGATACGCGCGGTTTCGATATGGCGCGGGTCGGCGACGATGATCTTGCAACCCTTTTCTTTGGCTCGCACGATACGCCTTGCGACGATGGGGTGCGAATCGGCAGGGTTATAGCCGAAGAGGAAAATGCAGCCCGCATCCTCCATACCGGGGATGGAGCATGACATGCAACCTGAACCAACCGTGTCCATCAGACCGAGGACAGTAGGGCCGTGTCAAGTACGGGCGCAGTTGTCCACGCTGTGGGTGCCGATGCACGCACGCGTAAACTTCTGCATGACGTAGTTCGCCTCATTGCCGCCGCCTCGCGAAGAGCCGGTGGTCATGACAGCGTTAGGACCATATTCGTCAATTATGGCCTGCATCTTAGATGCGGTGAAATCCAGTGCCTCGTCCCAGCTTACGCGCTCAAGATCCGCGCCCTTGGTGCGGCGGATCATAGGGTGCAGTACGCGAGGAGTCAAGATCTTGGTGTCGTTGATGAAGTCGTAGCCGCTCATGCCCTTAAGGCACAGCTCGCCCTGGTTGGTGATGCCGTTAAGCGGTTCGGTACCCACGACCTGGCCGTTTTGGACCAAGAGGTTAAACTGGCAACCGGCACCGCAGTACGGGCAGATCACTTTATGCTTCTCCATGACACCCTCCTTCCTTTCTCTGCTACCGATTAATCGGTACGTATTTGACAATCGTCGGGCCTGTATGGCCGCCCGCCTATGCCTCGTTTTCGATGGTGGCGCGGGCACGCTCGGCGGTCAGTTCCGCCAGGCGCTCCTCGTCTACCAGGGTGAGGCCCTTAGTCGGGCACGCCTCGGCACACGCCGGACCGCCGGGACGGTCCACGCACAGGTCGCACTTGAGCACGAAGCTCTTAGTCTGCGAACCCACGCGCACGTCGCCCATCAAGACGGGGACCTGCGTGGTCGCCACGCTCACGGCGCCAAAGGGGCAGGCCATGACGCAGCTCTTGCAGCCGATGCAGTTGTCCTCGTTGACGCCGATGCGATGGTTCTTTGGATCAAAGAACAAGGCGCCCGTGGGGCAGGCCTTGGCGCACGGGGCATCCTCGCAGTGATGGCAAGCCACCGGTGCGGAGATCTCGTACGTACGCGTCACGCGCAGGCGCGGTGCGGCGATGTTGCCGGGGATGTCGTGTGCCTCGATGCACGCTGCCATGCAGGTTTGACACCCAATGCAGCGCGAGGAATCGGCCACGACTCGTTTATTGCCCATGTTGTTCACTCCCTCCTGAATCCCATGCCGGAGAGACCCTGTCGACGTTGCCCCGGACCGCCCGTGGTCCGACATCGGCGTATCGAGCGCATGCGGCGAAACAGGCACTCGGTAGAATATCTCCAACGGTATACAGGTTAAATATACGCAGTTGCAGGGGGTAAACTTGAGTATAGGCCCTGCATTACGGGTGTATTGCAGGAGTTTGGGCTGGTTAGGATTATTCTCAATAGGATATAAAGGCGAGTGTATTACACGCGTACGCTGCAGAGATTTTTACGCGCTCTCGTTTTGGATGTACTACGCTTGTATTCGTGTTAATGGTTATCAACTTGAGTGAAATAAAGTAATCGTTATAAGATGCTCAAGTATCGGCACATGCCGCATTTGACCGACTATATTGCACGCTCATTAAGGGGGCCAGTGATGTCATCGACTCAAAAACGAGCCATCCTTCAGGTGCGCATTCGCGAGGAAGACAAGCAGCATGCCGAACGTCTCTACGACGCCATGGGCACATCGCTCGCCGAGGCCGTACGTCTATTTGTCGCGCAGAGCATTTTGATGCGCAAGCTCCCCTTTCAGCCGGTCGCCGTGCGCTCAAAGGACGGCACCGCCGCCTATGGATCGCTCAAAGCATATGGGGACCCCAATCGCCGCTCCAAGGAGCGCAATGTCTGGATTGAATACCTTGCTACAGAAAGCGACGATTCGATTTTGGGTCCCGAGGAAGTAGATATCCATGAGTAGCACCATCATCGACGAGACCGTCATCCTACGCTACCTGCTTGACGACGACGAAGTTCTGTCACCGCGCGCCGCCAAGGTCATCGCCACCCGCACCGCTCGTGTCTACCCCGAAATCATCACGCGCGTCGTGGTCACGCTGCGCGACGTCTATAAGGTTCCACGCGTTGAGATTGCTGCGGCCATGAAAAGGCTGATCGATGACGTCATGGTCGACGAGCCCACCGTTGTCGCCCTTGCCGTCAAACTCTTTGGCAAGACCCATATGGACTTTACCGACTGCCTCCTCGCAGCCCGAACAGCCATCTACAACGATGATGTCGTGAGCTTTGGCAAGCCCATCATCCAAGGCATGATCGATTACCGCCACAAGCGCCAAACCGCAGCCGAAGCCCGCAGCCGCAGCATCGACTCCACCATCGACAAGCTCCGCCACCAATCCCGCCACTAGCCCTCATCCCCACTCATAAGTTGCTGGAAAACAGTTCCTGGATTTAGGCTTATTCGGGCTTTTCTGAAACTACGTCACCGCAACTTCCAGGTTGGCAGCCCGAAACCGGCAGCCCCGGACCGCGAATCCTACTGTTCGCCACGAAATGGGCCCATCTACTACGTTTAACCGATTACCCTCGACCATACAGAAATCCGAAATATCAAAACAGCTGGTAGACGGCTTGCCGATTTTCCGAAACTGCTGCTATGGTCGACCCCTGCGGGCCAAACGTAGTAGATGGGCCGCTTTCGTGGCTCAACACCAGACCAGTCATTTTGGGGCAGGGCTTTTTTGGCCACATTTGCCAGCCGATCGCTAGAGCAGTCAAAAAGCCCGCTCCAAATTAGCTACCCCGGACTTCAATGGGTTCGCAAAAGCCAAAAGACAGTCCGTATTTCACCGCAACTTAGGAGGGGATATGGGGTCCCCGGCATGTATATGAAAATGGCTCTGGTCCCAAAGGGAGCAGAGCCATTCGTCTATCTTATGGAGCGGGCGACGGGAAGTCCAAGGATTTGCTTCGCAAATCCTTGTTTCGCTGCGGGCCTTTGGCCCTTGCGTGCTGCGCTGGAAAATGCTCACGCATTTTCTCAGCTCCGCACCCTGGCGGGTTCGATTCCCGTCGCCCGGCGCGTAAACGAAAACAGCTCTGATCCCCAAAGGAAACCAAAGCCGTTAAAACAATTCTTATGGAGCGGGCGACGGGAATCGAACCCGCGTCATCAGCTTGGAAGGCTGGGGTTCTACCATTGAACTACGCCCGCAAGATATGGTCGGGACGACAGGATTTGAACCTGCGACATCCTGCTCCCAAAGCAGGCGCGCTACCAAACTGCGCCACGTCCCGAAGGTGTTGAGCAGCTAAGGTCTAAACCTTGCGTGTCCCAAAGCGAAGAAAATTATAGGGGAGACTCCCCGCCTGTGCAAGCGCAGAAACCCTAGCTCCTCGAATGTGCGACAAACTTGCTGTGGAGCAGACCGATCACAAAGGCAACTACGGCGACCGGCGCCCACGCGGCACCGATGTCTGCCAGCGGCAGCACATCAAACGGCAGCCACGCGCCCGCAAAGAACGCGTCGCGAACCGAGGTGATCACACTCTGCACCGCAACAACGCCGCCGACCCAGACCCACACCTGCGGATGAGCGTCGCAAAAGCCGTGCACCAGGCCCATCAGTACCAGCACGATGGCAACGGGATACAAGGCGTTGAGCATGGGCACCGAGAACATGAGGATCACGTCGAGGCCCACGTTGGAGAGCACGCACGAAAACGCAGCGAACACAAAGGCGAGAACCGCAAAGGGACGGCGCATGGCCTCCTCAGAGGCCTCCGCTCCCCCTTCGACCACATACGTCTCGCAGAAGTAACGCGAGCAGCAGCTGATGAGGCCGATACACACGTTCATGCAGGCGAGGAAGAAGATGGCGAAGACCACGACCGTGCCGGCAAGCCCAAAATGCATGGAGGCCGAACGGGCGAGGATGGCGGCGCCGTTGGTAGCGTCGGGCATCACGGTGCCGAGCTGCATACCGGCAAGACCCAAGCCGCAGTAGATGATAGCCATGAGCACGCCGGCGATCACACCGGAACGCGAAATCTCAAAGGCCACGCGCTTGTCATCGGTAACACCCAACTCGTGGATGGTCTCGGCGATGATGATGCCGAAGGCGAGCGACGCGAGCAGGTCCATGGTCTGATAGCCAGTCAGAAAGCCCTGCACGGCAGCACCGGCATTGTAGGGGGCCTGCGGCGCGGCAGCCGGTCCCAGCGGCGAGATCACGGCAGCACCCACGACCAGCACGATGAGCGCAATGAGCGCGGGGCCCGTAATGCGGCCGAGCACGCGCGTGATGACGCCTGGACGCAACGTGAGCGCAAACGCGACGATAAAGAAGCCAACGGCAAACACCAGACGTGCCGTGCCGAGCGAAACGCCCTCGGGTAGCAGCGGCACCAGCATTTCGAACGCCGTAGAGCTTGTGCGCGGAATGGCCAGGCACGGACCGATGGCCAGGTAGACCGCCGCAACGAAGAATTCGCCAAACTTAGGATGCACACGCCCGGCCAGCTCGCGGGCCGTGCCGGCGAGCGCGACGGCGATAAAGCCCATAACGGGCAAACCGATAGCGGCAATCAAAAAGCCGATCATGGCAACTGGCGTGGCAGAACCTGCCTGCAGTGCCAGCAACGGCGGAATGATGAGGTTACCGGCACCAAAGAGCATCGAGAACAGCGCAATGCCGACGGTGACGACATGGTCGGAGCGCAGACCACGCGGGGCGGATGAGGCCATAGGCATACCTTTCGAGTCGAAACATAAACGGGACGGGCAAAAACACCCGTCCCGCAAGTATAAACGGTCTAGCAGCTTTAGCAGGCTAAATCGCGCAGAGCATCGATAGCCGTGTCGACTTCTTCGGTCGTGTTGAAATACCCAAACGAGAAGCGGACGACACCCTGGCGCTCGGTACCTAACGCGCGGTGCATGAGCGGAGCGCAATGGGCACCGGGGCGCGTCGTAATCCCCCACCCTTGCATGAGCTCGTCCGAGATCTCGGCAGAGTCGATATCGCCCACGTTGAGCGACACGATCGCCGAGCGCGCAGGTTGGTCAAACGCACCGTAAAGTACAATGCCGGGGATTTCGCGAGCGCCGGAGAGGAAACGTTCGGCGAGCGCGCGTTCGTGAGCTGCAATCGTCTCCACCCCGCCCTGTGCCTCGATAAAATCAAGGCCTGCGGAAAGGCCCGCTATGCCGTGACCGTTGAGCGTGCCCGCCTCGAGCCGCGTGGGCCACTCCATGGGCTGCAACGCATCGAAGCTGTGCACGCCCGTGCCACCCATGGCCCAGGGCGCCACGTCGACGTCCTCCGCCACGGCCAGGCCGCCGGTGCCCTGCGGGCCCATGAGCCCCTTGTGGCCGGTAAAGCACACCACGTCGAGCCCCATGGCCTGCATATCGATATGCGCCGTACCGGCAGACTGCGAGGCATCGACGATCACAAGCGCACCCGCGGCATGTGCCAAGGCCGCCACGCGCGCAATGTCGACCGCGTTGCCGGTCACATTAGAGGCATGCGTCACCACCACGGCACGCGTACCGGGCGTGACCAGCCGCTCGAGCTCGTCATAGTCGAGCACGCCGTTCGCGTCACAGCCCGCATGCTCAACGGTCACACCCCGCTCCACTGCCAGGCGGTTGAGCGGACGCAGCACGGAGTTGTGCTCGAGCACCGTCGTGACCACGCGGTCGCCGGGGCGCACCACGCCACAGATGGCGGTGTTGAGCGCCGCCGTAGAGTTGGGCGTAAAGCACACATGGTCCGCCCTCGGGCAACCTAAAAGGCGCGCGAGCTTGGCACGGCAACCGTGAATCGTACGAGCGGCATCGAGGGCACCCGACGTGGCGCCGCGCCCGGCATTGCCGAGCGAGCACATCGCCTGCGTCACGGCATCGATGACCGTCTGCGGCTTGTGCATGGTCGTCGCCGCGTTATCCAGGTAGATCATCGCACGACCTCCCACATATCAATCACGGTATAGCCCTCGGTGGGAACGCCCGCCGCGGCGAGTTCGCCGCGCAGCAGCTCCTCATCGGCAGGCAACGCTTTCCACGCCAGACCACAGCCGGCAGCGACCTCCCCGGGCACGGGAATCGTTCGCCCGGGAAGGCCACGCTCAACGCACAGGGACTCGCAGCCCATGGCGGCCGCCGTGGTGGGAAACGTGATGACAAGCGCCAGGCGCTTCTCCCTCATGGCAACTCCAACCAATACGCTACGGGCGCACGACGCGCACGGCCTGTTCCATCTTCTCCACGATCACGTACATGTTCGTGACCTCGCCCACCGCAAGCTGGTCTTTAATGCCATAGTGGTCGAGGCAGGTACCACAGGTGAGAATCTCGACACCCTGCTCGGCCAGGCCCTTCAGGTCGTCGAGCACCGGCGAGCCCTCAACGGTGAGCTTGGCGCCGCCGTTGTAGAACAGCATGGTCGCGGGCAGCTCCTCCTGCTGCGTCACGGCAAAGATAAACGCCTTCATGAGCTTGTGGCCCAGCTCGTCGTCGCCGCGGCCCATGCAGTCGGTGTAGACGGAAATGACGAGCTTGCCCTTGCCGGCGCTGGCATCACAGAAGGCAGCGCCATCCTGCTCTGGATCGGCCACGGCAACGGCGCCAGAGGTCGCCACGGTCACGTGCCACTCGGCGTCAGAAACCTTCTCGACCGAGGCCGTGCAGCCCTTCTCCTGCGCCATCTTGGAGATGTTCTTGACGGCGGTCTCGTTGTCGACCGAGGTCACGACGGCGCCCTCGCCATCGAGCTGCTTCAGAGCTTTGAGCGTCTTGACGACGGGCAGCGGGCAGGCATCGCCCATGGCATTGACTTCAATCTTGGTAGACATAGCAAATTCCTTTCGAAAGAGCCGTTCTAGAGAACGGCAAACAGTTACATAAACGTGCGGGCTAGCGAACAACGCGGACGGCAGGACCGCCCGGCTCCGCCTCGCACACGCGCCCGACAACGGCCGCGATGCGCCCCTCGGCATGCAGGCGACGCGCAAGCCCATCCACATCGGCTGCAGGCGCCGCGATGAGCAAACCGCCCGAGGTCTGCGGATCGTACAGCGCATCCAACATGCCCGGCCCCAGGTCATCGTCGGCCGCCACGCGCGGGCCAAAGAAGTCCTGGTTGCGGTAGGCACCGGCAGGAATAATGCCCAGACGCGCCATATCGAGCACCTGGTCAAAGAGCGGCACCGCCCCCGACGCAAGTTCAATCTGCACGCCCGAGCCCTCGGCCATCTCGCACGCATGCCCGATCAGGCCAAAGCCCGTGATGTCGGTGCAGCCGTGAAGCTCGAGTCCCTCGGCCAGGCGAATCGGGGCCTCGTTGAGGGTACGCATCGAGTCAAACATGGCTGCGGCCTCGTCCTGCTCGATGAGCTCGCCCTTAATGGCCGTGGTGATGATGCCCGAGCCGATCGCCTTGGTCAGCAGCAGAACATCGCCCACGCGTGCGCCGCTGTTGGCGAGCATGTGGTCGAGTGGCACAAAACCGCTCACGGACAGACCGTACTTGGGCTCGTCGTCGTTGATGGTGTGACCGCCCGCGATGGAGCAACCCGCCTCGACGCACTTATCGGCGCCGCCCGCCAGAATCTGACCGGCAACCTCAACGCCCAAGCAACTGGGTATGCAAAGCAGGTTCATGGCATGGCTCGGCCGCCCGCCCATGGCGTAGATGTCCGACAGCGAGTTGGCCGCAGCGATCTGGCCAAACAGGAACGGGTCATCGACCATCGGTGGGAAGAAGTCGATGGACTGCACGAGCCCCAGGTTCTCCCCTACGCGGAAGACGCTCGCATCGTCGGAGGTATCGAACCCCACGAGCAAGTTGTCGTTATGCACATTGGGTAAGTCGCCCAGGACCTGGGCGAGGGCTCCGGGAGCCAACTTAGCAGCTCAACCGCTCGCGGCCGTCATGGACGTGAGCCTCATGGTGTCCTTAGCCATACGAACCCCCTTCCAACAAATCAACGACTTTAAGTATACGCGCCAGGCACGCTTCCCAAGAGACCGCCGACGGCTCGAACGTCGAAAGCGGCGCCGCAAGCGCCTGCGCGATAGCATCTGCCAGTGCGCGCTCAAACAACGGAAGGTCGGCCGCCACGGGCGTGTCGACATCCGTCATACGCGGCGACGCCACCCACGTCACGGGAGCACCGGGAAGCATCGCCTCCATCCAGGGACGAACGCCGGGCAAATCGGTCGCCACAACTTTGCAGCCGCACGCGAGGGCCTCGATCGTCACGAGCGGCAGACCCTCGTAAAACGAAGGCAGCACAAAGACGTCGGAACTGCGGTAGGCACGCACGAGCCCATCGCTATCCAGGCGCCCCGCCAGCGTCACCGGCACATCCGAGGCCGCGGTCAAGCGCTCGATACGCGCGTACTCGGCATCGTCCCCGCGGCCGCCCACAAGTACCAAGCCAGATGGGCGGACGCCATCGTCAATCGGCAATGACACAGCTCGAACCAGCGACTCGACGCCCTTTTTAAAGCAAATCTTGCCCACGTACACAAGCGATCCCGGCTGCCTCGCCACGCTTGCATCGCGGCAGAAGACGCGATGGTCGTAGCCCGTCCCAATCACGTGGATGCGATCGGCATCGACGCCGCACACCAGGTCAATCTGCTCAGCCTGCTCAGCATGGAGCGCAAAGACGGCATCGAGCCGACGAACCGCACTTACGATGCGATCGCGTTCGAGCGTATGCGAACACAGCTGGCGCAGGTCGGTCGAATGACACACGGCAACAACCGGCACGCCTCGGACGCACTCGCGCGCCAATGCGGTCACCAGATACAGGTGATGGCAGAGCACCAGATCGGGCCGAAACTCAGCCACCGCTCGATCGATTGCAGCAGCAAATGCCCGCTCAAATGCCTTGAGCATCGAAGGCGTCAGATCACGATAGCGTGTGGAGGGATAGGGCATGACATCGGACATGCCACAGATGGGAAACGGCAGCTCGGGCGACTCGAACGGTACGGCAAACACGGCAGCACGCCGGTCCAGCTCGCCTTGGGTATCACCCGGTGCCGCGCCGCAAAGCACGGCGGCGCGATGCCCCGTCTCGATCTGCTCGCGTACGAGCGCGGCAAGGTAGGTGCCGCTGCCGGTGCTATCTGGTTTTTGTGCCGAGATATTGAGGATGCGCATGTCGCGGTACACCCCTAGGCCAAGGCGGCGGCGCGGACAGCCGCGCCGATCGCTCCGGCAAAGCGAGCCTGGGGCGAGGTGGTCACCGGCGACCCCAGTAGCTCGCCCAACCGCTCCACCACGAAGGCGTTCTCGCACAGGCCACCGGTCAGGTAGTACGGGGCGCCCGCGGCCTGTCCGGCCATGGTCGCCACGCGCGAGACCACGCTGTCGATCACGCCACGCGCAATGTTCTCGCGCGGCTCACCGCGACCGATCAGGCTGATGACCTCGCTTTCGGCAAACACCGTGCACATGCTGCTGATCTTGGTGGGCTCGCCGGAACGCGCTAGGTCGGCCATCTGCTGCTGGGAAATGCCTAGGCGGTCGGCCATGATCTCCAGAAAGCGCCCCGTGCCGGCGGCGCACTTGTCGTTCATGGCGAACTTTGCCACGCGGCCGCCCTTGAGTTGGATGACCTTGGTATCTTGGCCGCCCACGTCGATCACCGTGCCCTGCTCGCCAAACAGGCGGACCGCACCGGCACCATGGCAGGTGATCTCGGTCACTACCTTGTTGGCATAGGGCACCGCGACACGGCCGTAGCCAGTCGCGACCACGCGAACATCGTCGCCCGTCACGTCATAGCCGGCTGCGGCGAGTTCACCGCGTAGGCGCTCGGCCGCATCGACCGACGAATACCCCGTCGGCATGACGCAGGTCCACGCAATGGCGTTGTCCGTCTCCACCACCGCAGCCTTCGCGGCCGTCGAGCCTATGTCGATACCAATGCCAACCACGGCATCCTCCTTCTATGCGGCAAAGCAGCTATCCCTTTGCCGCATTTGTCCTACAGGGTCTCGATAAAGGCAGCAATGCGCGTCTCGATCTGGCCCATGTCACCGTTGCTGTAGTCGGTCTCAATCTTCATATACGGAATACCCGCGCCCTCGACAGCCTCCTGCATGCGCGCACTCTCCACGTTAAAGGTGTGGCAGGCCTGTAGCACGCTCTCTACCACGCCATCGACATGATACTTCTCGCACATGGCCAGCGTGTTTTCCATACGACCATCGTTGGGCGTCATGACCGAGCAGTTGATGTCCAGGTAGCGGTCGGCGATGGCACGCAGGATGTCGGGAGCCTCCGGATCGATCATCATGGCCGCCGTGCGCTCGCCCGAGCAATCGTCCATGCACACGACCACGCCGCCATTGGACTCGATGGTACGACCGATCTTGTTGATCACGCCGCCCACCGGGCAACCAGTGATCAGAATGCGCTTGGCATCCGCTGCAACCGGGCGCTCGCCTGCGTCGTAGGCCTCGCGCAGCTTGGCGACCTTTTGCTCCAGCTGCTGCGTATAGGCCTCGATATCAAAGCTGAACGTACCGGCAAACATGGTGCTCATCAGGTCGACGCCGCTCATGGCCGCCGGCTGGTTGGCTTGCAGTGCAAACATCTCGAGCTGGGCCGCACGCAAGCGGTTGCGACGACGGACGGCAGCGCGCAGGTCATCGTCGGTAATCGTGATGCCGTAGAAGCCCTCGAGCTCCTCCTTGAGCAGGCGGCACTCCTCGTACCAGCCTTCACGCTCGTAGGCACGATCGCGACCCTGCGGAAGATGCAGAATGTGCGTGCGCTTGAGCTCGTTGAGCAGTTCGTACATCTTCTTCTTGCCGTCGCAGGTGGTCTCGCCGATGATCATGTCGCTAAAGTACGTAAACGGGCACTTTTGCGAATAGGCAAAACCATACGTAGACTTGATGAGCGGGCACAGGTTTGCCGGCAGCACCTTCTCGGCCTCGGGAATCACCTCGTCGGACGTACCACACAGAGCCACGCTCGAGGCGCCCGCGGCATCGATAATCTCGAGCGGCGTATAGCTGCACAAAAAGCCGACCAGGCGATTACCCGCCTGCTTATAATCCTTGACGCGAATAAACGCCGCCTTGCGTTGCTCGTTGAACTCCTCAAACGTGGACGGCAACGGCTGCTCAATATTATCCGACATATAACTCCTTAACAAACCTTTTAACCAACCAAGGAAACGGCTTTCCCAGGTGCCCGAGGTTGCCGTGAAAGAGGAGCGTCGCGTACTTTGGTACGCAAGCGACGGTTTGAACAGCAAGATCGGGTGCCTGGGGAAGCCGCCGGGACGAATAGTCCTAAATGGTTTCCAAGAAAGCCTCAATCCTGGTTTGCAGTTGGCCTGCATCCTCGCCGGCGTAGTCGGTCGTGATGTGCATAAATGGAATGCCTGCCTCCTCGGCGGCCTTCTCCACGGCAAACGACTCCATCTCGTAGAGCGTGCAGAACTGCAGGGCCACGTCGACGATGCCGTCGGCGTGCAGGTCCTTGGCCATCTGGACAATGTCCTTCATACGCTGGTCGTTGGGCGTAAAGACGGCGCAGTTGATCTTAAAGTAGCGCTCGGCGATGGCATCGAGCATCTCGTCAACCGTCTCACCGGACTCGTCGACCAGGTCCTTGTAATAGCGCGAACCCGTGCAGGACTCCTCGCCTACCACAACGCCGCCGGCCTTCTCGATGAGGTTGAACAGCTTCCAGTTGGGCACGGCCATGGGCGTGCCGGTGTACAGGATGCGCTTGGTCCCCTTGGGCGCCACGCCCTCGCCGGCCTCGACACGCTGCTCGCACTCAGCCGCCATATCGTTGATGGCCCCGGTCAGACGCGGCGTGTCGTCCATAAAGGCGGCCTGAACGGTCAGCAGGCTGTCGAGACCGCTGATGGGCGCTGGGTCGGCAGCGCGCGTGGCAGCGAGGCGCTGCAGGGCACGGCGCTTCTCATTGACGGCGTGGATGGCGGCTTTCAGACGCTCAGGCGTAATCGTGACGCCGCACTCTTCCTCGATCTTGGCGGCGAGCTTCTTGACCTCGGCCTTCCAGGTCACAAGCGTCGACTCGTCGTGTACGTTGGGAATATCCATGACGTACATGTTCTTTTGCGTGGCAAAGAACTCGTAGGCTTTCTTCTTGCCGTCGCAGGTGTTCTCGCCTACCACCAAGTCACTCGACTCAATGTAGGGGCAGACCTCGCCCAGCTTAAAGCCGGCAAAGCTCTTGATGAGCGGACAAGTGTTGCGCGGCAAGTGCTCCTCGACCTTGTCGGTCGCCCAATCGGCACCCGAGCACAGACCCACGGGGATACCGTCGCAGGCGAGCACAATCTCCTCGGGCACGTAGACGCAGAAGCTGCCCACGATCTTGGTGGCCTCGCCGGCCTCCTTCTTGTCGAGCATCTCCTTAATACGACCGCTGTGGATGTTGGTGGCGACAAAATCCAGGTAGGACGTGGACTTGGGGCGATTGTTCTGCGTCAGGAACATATCGCCGTACATCTGGCCCACGGCGCCCAGCAGCATGTCGTGGTCGGCAAGATTCATGCCGAGGCTCTCCCACATCGGATGGAAATCAAATTCTTCAGCCATAACGGTTCCCCTCTCGAACCAAAAACGGATAACAGCGGTATCGATGCACGACGGACGGCGATTGCCCGACCGTGCTCAAACCCGGAATTTTAGGGAACCTGCTTTGCGGTCGATTATTTAGTTGTGCGTCGTCTCTCCCGGAGCCGTGAACATACCTGCTCATATGCGGCTCCGAGCCATATATAGGGCACGCGCGGCAACGCGGCGAATGTATGTCGTCTGCGGCATGTGCGCACCCTCCTTTACAAGTTGAGGTCAACTATACCAACGGTCATCGACCATGCGAACACCGTTGACATTCGTACGACAGCGTCGTGTGCCGTCGTTTAATAAATAATTATCTTGATTGATAAGAGTTTGTCATTCCTCATTCGGCGAACGGCAAAAACAAAGCCGCCGAGGCTTATATTCCCCGACGGCATTACCCGGCGCTATCGACAAACCAAATGGATCCTGCTGGCATCAAAATGCATGCGCAGCGTCTCGCCTGCTTGCGGCAGCTCGTCGACAGGCATGCGCACTTTGTTGACCTTCCACTGCAGGCGCGTCGGCGCGTCGGCGCGCGGCACGTCCAGCAGCACCAGGCGCTCAAAACGTGAATCGCTCACGCGGGCCACATGCAGGTCGTAGCTGTTGCGACCCCGCTCAGCACGGTTGTCCACATGGAAGTAGCTCGCACGAATACCCAGGTACGCCACGTTATCGGGAACCTCACGGCCCACGTTGAAGGTCATGCCCCAGTCGAGGGCCTCAACTTCTTCGTCGCCGATCTTGCGCGCGCGGCTCGTATTCTTGCAGCCCGTCAGGCGCAGCGCAGCCAAGGTTTGCGGCCGGCGGACCACGTCCTCGACGGAGCCGATCTCCTCCATATGCCCGTCGTGCATCACACAAATGCGCTCGCACAGACGGCACGCTTCGTCGATGTCGTGGCTCACGTAGAGCACGGTACGGTTGCACACATCGAACAGGTCGAGCATGTTCTGTTCGAGCGCGCTCTTAAGATAGGAATCGAGCGCGCTCATGGGCTCGTCGAACATAAAAATGCCCGGATGCGCCGCCACCATGCGCGCAAGCGCCACGCGTTGCTGCTGACCGCCCGAGAGGCGCGCGGGGTAGCGGTCGGCAAAATCGGCCAGACCGAAAATGCCCAGATAGCGCTCGGCGAGCTTTTTGCGCGCGGCGGCGTCACCCGCATCCTTAACACCGGCGCATACGTTATCGGCCACCGTCATGTTGGGAAACAGCTGATAGTTCTGGAACAGCAGGGCGCATTTTCGCTCCTGGGGCGACAGGTTGATACCCGCCGCCGAGTCAAAAAAGGTCACGCCGTTGACGACGATCTCGCCCTCGTCGGGTGTCTCCACGCCGGCAATGCAGCGCAACGTGCAGCTCTTGCCGCAACCCGAGGCGCCCAGCAGCGCCACACGCTCCTCGCCGGCATCGAGCTGAATGTCGAGGGTAAAGCCCGGATAGCGCTTTTTGATATCCAGAACGAGCGACATGGCTTATCGACCTCCCTTTGCGACCGCGCCATCGCGCATAAGCTCGGCCAGCGCCTCGCGATCGATACGCAAGGCATCACCGCCCACCGGGTCAAGCGAATCGCCCTGTCCGGCGAGCTCTTTGGCCTGCTTGCGCTCCGCACGGAAAAGGCCCCGCTCGCGATACTTTTGAGAATGCGCCGTGTACATGTTGATGAATAGGATGACCAGGAAGCTGAACGCTATTACGACCACGACCCAAAAGAGAGCCACCGACGTATTGCCGCCCATCCACTCAAAGTAAATCGCAATGGGAATGGTCTGCGTAATGCCGGCGTAGTTGCCCGCAAAGAACAGCGTGCAGCCAAACTCGCCCATCGCGCGAGCGAAGGCGAGCACCGTGCCCGCCGCGATTGAGGGCCAGCCGAGCGGCATCATGAGCTTGGCAAAGATGCGACGTTCGGACCACCCCAAGGTTCGCGCGGCGTCGAGCATCTGCGTGTCGAGGCTCTCGAAGGCTCCGAGCGCCGTGCGGTAGACCAGCGGAAACGACACAACGACAGCCGAAATGACCGCCGCGGGCCAGGTAAAGACGATCGAGATGCCGTGCGCGATGAGCCATTGGCCCACCCCGGTCGAGCGGCCAAACAGCATGAGGAGCAGAAAGCCGCAAACCGTGGGAGGCAGCACCATAGGAATCGTAAAGACCGAATCGAGCAGGCCCTTGATGCGACTCGAGGTACCCATAGTCTTCCACGCGGCAAACAGGCCCAGTGCAAAGGCAATCACCAGGGCAAGGCCGCTCGTTTTGATAGACACCCAAAACGGGCGGTAGTCGATGCCGCCTAAAAAGGAGGCCAGAGAGGTCAAGGGCCCCTGCTCATCCCGCAACACGACAGACGATGCCTCTACCATTTGAGCGCTATCAAGCCAACGCGCGCCGCCCTTGGCATCACCCGAGGCCGATGCAATCACCACATAGCGGTCCCCATCCGCACCGCGCTCGTCAAAGTCATAGGTATACCCGCCGGCATCAAACGTTGTTTCCGCCGTAACATACCAAGGAAGATCAACGTCCCCTAGCTGCGCACCTCCCATGGAGTTTGCGCTGTCGAGCTCGCAGACGAGGGCCTTGAGACCCGATACGCACTCGTTGTCCTGCGGATCCAATCCAAACTTCTCGACCGCCTTGGGCGATATCCACACCACAACGCGATCGGCAGCAGGCACCACTACAAGGTCCACGTCCTCGTCAACGGGAAACCGGAAGCCCTCAGGCTGGCCCTCCATGGCACGAGCGGTCCCCTTGGCCAACCGCTCAAAACCCTCGATCCCATAGGAAAGCCCATGAGCGGTCGCAGCAACCTGGGCCCCGTCCTCAGCGTCCCCAGCAAACGCAAATCCCGGCACCCAGCAAAGCGCGAAGGTCAAAGCACAGGCGACAAGCATGCGGAATCTATTAAGCACGAAAAGCTCCAAGCGAATACAAGGACGGAGTGAAACACAAAACGATGGAATTATCGCGCCAAGCCGCACTACGCGGAAAGCTCAAAGCCGTACTTAGCCCAAATCTTCTGAGCCTTCTTGTTGGACAGACAAAAGTCGATGAACGCCTTAGCCTCGTCGGCATGTTCGGAGCTCTCGGCAACGGCGCCCGGATACACGATGGGCTTGTGCGAGTCCTCGGGGCACACGAAGGCCTCCTCGATGCCGTTGTAGCGGTAGATGTCAGAGCTGTAGACAAAACCGGCAACGCAGTCGCCTGTGGACACATAGGCGGCGGCGGTACCAACTTTGTCTGCCAGCGCGACCTTGTCGGCGATCTCGGGCGCATACTCGCCGTCGTCGCCCTCGGTGCCGGTATAGAGGCCCACAGAAGCCAGCGCCTGGTTGGCGTACTTGCCGGCGGGAACGGTCTTGGCGTCGCCCATGGCGATCTTGCCGTCCAGATTCGCGACGTCGGCGATGGCCTCGACCATGGTGTCGGAGCCCTCGGCGCGAATGATCACAAGGTCGTTGACAAACATATCCTCACGGGTGCCGGCGTCGACGAGCTCGGCGGTCTCAGCGTCGTCCATGGTGCCCTTGGAGGCCGTGATGAGCACGTCGACGGCGGCACCGGCGCGCATCTGCTCGACAAGGTCGCCGGACGCTTTGAACTGCGTGTCGGCAAACGTGGTGCCGGTCTGCTCGGTGTAGAGCTCCTGGACCTCGGGCAGAGCCTTCTCGAGAGAGTTAGCAGCGAAGACCTGAAGCTCGACAGCCTTCTTGGACGAAGTCTTGGCGGAACCGGCATCGGAGCCAGTCGACTCAGGTGCCTTATTGTCGGAGCAGCCGGCAAGGCCAAGGCCAGCAGCGGCGACAGCAGAAAGCGAGACGAATCCGCGGCGAGAAACCATATCGAACATGTTCAACCCTTTCGAAGACTACACCCGGGCGCCCCGCCGCGAGCTTTGTTCTGTTACTAGATTATACTTTCACGCGAATAATGTTTCTGATGAATAGCTCTCGCCCGATAATTTTCTTTTACCAATAACCGCGAGACGGCCCGCACCGTCACTGCATAAAAAGGCGGAGCAGCCCGTAGGGTTACTCCGCCGCAGGTAGTGCGCTTATTTGGCATGCCCGCCGCCCGCCGTCATTTGGGCCGCATGCTCCAGCTGATCGCTCACGGCCTCCCAGCTTTCGCGGGCCGCTTTCGTGGATCCCGGAAAGTTGATGACAAGCGTATGCCCACGTTGCATGCACACGGCGCGCGAGAGCATGGCGCGGCGCGTCTTGGTCATGGAGTACGCACGGATTGCCTCTGCAATACCCGGCACATCGCGCTCGCAGACGGCACGCGTCGCCTCGGGCGTCACATCGCGCATCGAAAGCCCCGTGCCGCCGCAGGTGAGCACGACATTGGCGTGGCACTCATCGGCGGCTTCCACAATGGCATCACCGATCTCGCTGACGTCGTCGCGCACGACCACATGCGAGGCGACCGTCCAGCCCTGCGCCTCGATAAGTTCCTCGAGTGCGGCTCCAGCCTCGTCCTGGGCTAGATCGCGCGTATCCGAGCACGTCACGATCGATATCTTCAGCTCCATCGCATTCCTCCTACAACACGGCGCCCTCGGGCAGATCGACGCGAACAACGTCCACGACGTCGCCCGCCTTGAGGTCGCACGGCCCTTCTTCAATACGCAGTAGGCAGTTGGCCCGCTGCATCGTGCCGAGCAACGCCGAATTCTGCGTCTTGGCCTCGGTCACCAACAGCTCACCGGTCTCGGGGTCGCGCAAAACCGTGGCGCGATCGAAGAAGCGGCGATGCTGTCGCTTTTTCACGCCGTGAGTGAGCGTCGCCTGCTGCACGGGACGCGCACCCTCGGCAAAGCCGCGCATCTTGCGGATCGCCGGACGCGCAAGCATCTCAAAGCCTACATACGCCGCGGCCGGATTGCCTGAAAGTCCCAGGCAGGGCTTACCCCCGAGCAAGCCAAACGTGATGGCCTTGCCCGGACGCATCGAGATGCGATCGAACAGCACCTCGCCCTCGCGCCGGACGAGCGCCGTCACGTAGTCGTAGTCGCCTGCCGAGGCGCCACCGCTCGTAATGACAAAATCGCACTCCAGCACGGCGCGATGCACCAGCTCGGCAATCGTCTGCTCATCATCGGGCGCAATGCCGTAGAACACGGGCTCGGCTCCTGCATCGAGCGCTTCGGCCATCAACGCCGACGAGTTGGAGTCGCGAATCTGCCCGCGCGCCGGCACGTTGCTCGGTGCAACCAGTTCCGTGCCCAGCGAGATGATGCCCACACGCGGGGCAGCGTGCGCCTTCACGCTCGCGTATCCGGCGCTTGCCAGCAGACCCGCGCCCGCCGGAGCCACGACCTCGCCGGCGTGCATCACAACGTCGCCGGCATGGGCCTCTTCGGCGGCAGAGCGAACGTTCTCCCCTACCTTGGCAGGCGCCGAGAACCTCACACGCGAGCCCTCGTTGCCGTCACCGTCGAGCACGTCGACGATCTCGTATTTCACCACGGCATCGGCACCTTCGGGTACCGGCGCGCCCGTCATGATGCGAACCGTCTCACCCGCGCCGATTGCGCCCTCAAACACATGGCCCGCGGCCTCGTGTCCGATAACGTTGAGCGTCACCGGCGCCTCGCCAGATGCCTGCGCCAAGTCCGACGAGCGCACGGCATATCCGTCCATAGCGCTGTTGGCAAACGGCGAGATGTCGATATCGGCCACCGCGTCCTCGGCCAAGGGAAGACCGACGGCCTGCCACACGGGAATCTCGACAACTTCGGTGCGATTCACGTGCGACAAGACGATCGCCTGCGCGTCCTCCAACGGAATGAGTTTCTCAGCCATATACACCTCTAGCATGCAGCGGCGCGCAACAAAAGCGCCGATTCTTTATGTTTCTCTCAGTATAATCCCCGCCGCACGACGGCGACTTGGCCTGTACCCGCAAATACATCTGTCGGCCGCAAGCCGCGAAACAAAACCAAAACCAACCCACCGGCTCGTCGCGTTTACCGCGTTTTATAATGCTCGTGTTGCAACCCAAAAGAGGAACGTATGACTTTTACCGACAAACCCGAAAGCGCAAACGAAGCGCAGGATCATTCTCAGTCGCTCGACGATGGCGGTTTTTTCTCCCTGAACGACGTCATCATGGCCGGCAGGCATCAGCTCACCCGCTCCGAGCATCTCTTGGCCGCCGACACGCGCCGCAACGCCCGCAACCTACTCGCGAGCGCCAAGTTGCTCACACTCGTCGTCATCGTCTCGCTCGCCATGGGCGTTGCCGCCTGGGCGTTTTTGACCTCGCTGAATATCGCAACCGACTATCGCGAGCACCATGCATGGGTCTACGCCTTGCTTCCCGTTGTGGGCGTTGCCACCGCATGGGTGTACAAAAACCACGGCCTTGCCGCCAAACGCGGTAACAACCTGGTCATCGACTCCGCTCTGGGCACACGCCTCATCCATATGCGTATGGCCGTTCTCACCTTCGTCTGCTCCACGCTCACGCACCTAACGGGCGGATCTGCCGGTCGCGAGGGGGCCGCGGTGCAGATTGGCGGCACCATCGCCAGCAACATCTCGAACCTCGCCCACCTCAAAAAACATGACCACCACGACCTCATGCTCGCAGGCATCTCGTCGGCCTTTGGCGCCGTATTCGGCTCGCCCCTTGCTGGAGCTTTCTTTGGCATGGAGATGTGCTTTATCGGCAAAATCGACTACACCGCGGGCATCTACTGCCTGGTCGCCTCGTTTACCGGCTACTTTACGTCACTTGCCTTGGGAACCGAGTACGAGGCGAATGTCATCGCCAGCGTTCCCAACATGACACCACGGACGGTTGTCATCGTTGTTATCAGCGCAATTATCTTCGGTCTGACGGCACGCCTCTTTGCCTGGTCGGTTCGAACCGTCAAAAGCCTTTACGGTCGCTTTATCACCAATTACCTTACTCGCGCACTCGTGGGCGCACTCGTGGTTTTGGCCGCCTATGCCCTCCTTGACGCCTGGGACTACGCCGGCCTTTCCACGTGGCTTTCCGGCGCCGGATTTGCAGGCAACACCACCTTGGCGGACGCAGCCATCAAGTTGGTCGTCACAGCGCTTACCCTGGGCGCGGGCTTCCAAGGTGGCGAGGTCACGCCCCTGTTTGGCATCGGTGCGGCACTCGGTGGCTGGATCGGTTGCCTTACCGGGCTTGACCCCAGTTTTCTGGCGGCTCTCGGCATGCTCGGCGTGTTCTGCGCCGGCCTCAACGTGCCCATCACCACCTGCATGATGGCCATCGACCTGTTCCACGGCACGGCCGCCGGGTTCTTTGTCATCGTGGCCTTTATCAGCTACCTAACCGGCGGACACCGCGGCGTGTACCCCGCCCAGCGCATCATCTCACCCAAGCGCCGCTCGCTTATTGTGGATGAGGGCGGTACGGTAGCGGATGCTATCGAGCGCCACAACGACCTGATAGAGTAGATGTAATAATCGCCGTGCAGCCACAATCGGGGGCAATTCGACCTGAGCGCGACCGCACTGTCATGTCACACGCCGGGAGTCGCCCCATGCACGCAACTGATTTTGGTCGCACGCTCATCATCGCCAACCCAGCCGCCCAGTCGGGTGCGGCACGCGAAGTTGCCGAGCGCCTGCAACGCTTTTTGGATATGACCGCGCGCGCATCCCAGTTTGACCTGGTGCTAACCGAGCACACGGGACACGCCAAGGAGCTTGCCGCACAGACTCAGGGCTATCGCACCGTTATCGCACTCGGCGGCGACGGCGTGATCCACGAAGTCGTCAACGGGCTTATGACGCAAAAGGAGGACGCCCGCCCCGCTCTTGCCGTCCTGCCCGTGGGCTCCGGCAACGATTTTGCCCAGACGCTCGATATCGAAGATTTCTCCGGCAAGGATTTTGGCGCGCTACTCACCTGTGAGCTGCAGCGTCAGGACATCGGGCGGATTCGCTCATGGAACCCCGCAAGCGGCAGCGGCGAGGCGATCGTCGAGTATTACGACCAGACGCTCTCCGTCGGTATTGATGCCGCCATCGGCCTTGGCACCACCGAGCTGCGCAAAAAGACCGGCTTGACGGGTGCTCCGCTCTACACCCTTTCGGGACTTGAGCAGTTTGGCCTGCGCTATCGCAACTACCCCATGACAGTCAGCTTTGACGGCGCGCCCGCCGAGCGCGTGAGGGCGATCATCATGGCGATTCAGCTTGGTCCTACCTATGGCTCGGGCTATCGCATCTGCCCCGATGCCGACCCCTGCGACGGCATGCTCGACGTCTGCTACGCCTGCGGCCCCGTCCCTCGCGCGGTAGCCCTGCCTATGTTCCTTTCGGCCAAGGACGGCCACCATACCAAGTTGCCACCGGTTCGCATGCGCCGCTGCCGCCATGCCGAGCTAACTTTTGAGGAGCTCGACTACCCCATCCAGGCCGACGGCGAGCCCATCGTCGCCTCGCGCATCGAAGTCGACATCCTACCCGGCGCCCTCCAAGTCTGGCACCCAACCCGCTAACCCCACCTAAGTTGCGGTGAAATAGGGACTGTTTATGCAGCTAAAGCCGCGAAACAGTCCCTATTTCACCGCAACTTATTGAGAAGATCATTCCTCCCCGCCCGGCTTGCGACGGTTGGCCTTTTTAATCGCGTTGAAGTGCTTGTCATTGAGCCTGCGCTGGCGAGAGCGCAGAGGCACCTTAGTCTTTACGCGTCGGCGCGGTGGACGCCCGCGACGCTCCAGCTCAGCGCGCAGCTTACGCAGACAGCTCGCGCGATTCTGAAACTGACTACGGCTCTCGCGCGCCGTCACGACAATCCCCGTGGGCCCATGCTTCATACGCACCGCCGAGTCCGTCGTGTTCACGCCCTGCCCGCCCGGACCCGTCGCGCGAAACACCTGCACCTCGCAATCGCGCGCCAACTCCTCGGCCGACATCTCGGCATAGCGCGCATACTCGCGCCATCCCATCTTGTTCTCGTCCATATCAGCACCTCCCCTCATACAAAAAAATGTGACAAAGGGACAGTCCCTTTGTCACATCGCATACCAATCGCTTGTGTTGCGCGCTTAGGCGAAGGTGATCTCGCCGTTCTCGCAGTCCATATCGGCGATACGGGCCAGGCTCTCAACGCGGAAGCCGCGCTTACGGAGCTTATCGCCGCCGCCCTGGAAGCCCTTCTCAACGGCGATGCCAATGCCGGCAACTTCGGCGCCCGCAGCCTCGCAGATCTTAATAAGGCCCTCAAGCGCGCAGCCGTTGGCCAGGAAGTCGTCGATGATCAGGACCTTGTCGCCCTCGGACAGGAAGCGCTTGCCGACGATGACCGGGTACTCCTTCTGCTTGGTAAAGGAGTAGATGGTCGTAGCATACTGCTCGCCGTCGAGGTTGATGGACTGGGCCTTCTTGGCAAAGACCACTGGTACGCCGCCAAAATGCTGAGCTGCGATGCAAGCCATGCCAATGCCCGAAGCCTCAATCGTCAGGATCTTGTTGATCTCGACATCCTTGAACAGACGGGCCCACTCGGCGCCCATGTGGTCGAACAGCTCAACGTCGCACTGGTGGTTGAGGAAGGCATCAACCTTAAGGACGTTACCGGCCTTTACGATGCCGTCATGGCGAATACGATCCTCAAGCTCCTGCATGGCGCAACCCCTTCTCGCGGCAACGATACCGCGCGATTAATAAACGTTGTTCGATAGTCTACCACGGACCGACCCCCGCCCGCCCCACAAGCCGCATCGCACCACAAACCAGTTTTTGAGACGGCGCGAATACGTGGCAGACAGCCTCCCAACACGCTAATGGCGGGCGCGCATCTTCACCAAACGCACCATGGCAAGCGCAAAGCCCACGGCGGCCACAGCCATAAGCACGTTGAACACCGAGCGAAAGCCGAATAGGAATACATCCGGACGGCCTGTAACAAAACTGGTCACGGCCTCGCCCATCGCCACGCTCATCTGCCCATAAAGGATATGCGAACCTGCCGTAATACCCAGCGCCATGCCCGCATAGCGCGCCAAGCTGCCCAAGCTACCTGCAAAGCCAAGCGCCTCGCGCGGAGCCGAGCCCATGTACAGCGAGTTGTTGGGGCTCTGGAAAATCGACGTACCGCACGACATAAATGCGACGCAGCACACGATCACAGGGATAGAAGAGTGCTCGTCGAGCGTGCTTACTGCAAAGAGACCGCACACGTACACGCCCAGGCCGACCGCCGTGGGACCCTCGCAGCCAACACGGTCCGAAACCGTTCCCGAAAGCGGGCCGATAAAGGCATTCACCATTGGCAGCGCCAAAAAGAGCAGTCCGGAAATGTCGGAACCAAAGCCGTGGGCGTCCTGAAAATAGAACGGCAGGATAAACTCGGATGCGCCAATGCCAACGAACACGATGAGCATGCAGGCAAGATTGATGGTGAAGGCCGAATTTGCAAAGCAGCGACGCGCGGCCTCCGCCAGCGACATGGGGCGCTCGCCGGCCTCCGGCTTAACATGCGGCAGCGTGTAGAGCCCCACGATAAACGAGATGACGCCAATGGGCAGGTTGATGAGGAAGATGCTCTCCCAAGGAAAGCTTGCCACCAGCATGCCGCCGAGCACGGGGCCACACATCATGCCGAGGGCCACGAAGGTCGCGAGAATACCCATGGCACGACCGCGCTCGCGCGCCGGAAACGACTCGGTGATGATACCCATGTTGTTAGCCATGGCCGCCGCGCAGCCGACGCCCTGCACAATGCGTGCCAGAATAAGAACTTCGAGCGAACTCGAAAGGCCGCAAAGCAGCGAGCCGACCGTAAAAACGATTACGCCCAGCTGGAATACGCCCACCTTGCCGCGCACGTCGCCCAAGCGGCCAAACGGCAGCATAGCCACGCATGTCGCAAGCAGATACACCGAGCTCACCAGCTGAATGCGATCGAGGCCCACGCCCAGCTCCTTTTGCATCACGGGTAGCGCCACGGTCACGACGGTCGAATCCAGACACACCATAAACGTCATGATGAGCACGGTAAACAGAATCGCCCATTTGTTCTTGCCATGGGTGTCGCCCTCAAGGGCAATGCGCTCGCGGCGCAGCTGCTCTGCGGTTTTCTCCATATCCATCCTTTCGAGTGGCGCAACGCAAAAACGGGGCCCCAATCGCCTACAAACAGTCGCGATTGGGGTCCCGCCTACGGAATCGGAACGAAAGGTCGCCGAAGCTTTCTGCCAGCATCGGCGCCTTATACGAACGCTAGCCTAGCACTGCTCGAGTGCCTGCTCAAGGTCGGCAATCAGATCGGCCGTATCCTCGAGGCCGCACGACAGGCGCACCATGTCGGCGGAGATGCCACAGGCGATGAGCTCCTCATCGTTCATCTGGCGATGCGTGGCATTAGCGGGATGCAGGCAGCAGGTGCGGGCGTCGGCCACGTGCGTGGCGATCTGGGCGAGCTTGAGGCTCTTCATAAAGGTCTCGGCCGCCGCGCGACCACCGTTAAAGCCAAAGCTCACAACGCCGCAGGTACCGTTGGGCATGTACTTCTGAGCGATGTCATAGTACTTATCGCCCTCCAGGCCCGGAAAGCTCACGAAGCGTACCTTGGGATGGCTCTGCAGGAACTTGGCAACGGCCAGGCCGTTCTCACAATGACGCGGCATGCGTACATGCAGGCTCTCGAGCGAGCTGTTCAGGAAGAAGGCCGCCTGCGGGTTCTGCATGGGGCCGAGGTCGCGCATGAGCTGAGCGGTTGCCTTGGTAATGAAGGCACCCTCGCGACCGAACTTCTCGGCATACGTCACGCCGTGGTAGCTCTCGTCGGGCGTGGTGAGACCCGGGAACTTGTCTGCATGGGCCATCCAGTCAAACTGGCCGTGGTCGACGATCACGCCGCCCAGGTAGGCAGCATGTCCATCCATGTACTTGGTGGTAGAGTGCGTAACGATGTCGGCGCCCCACTCAAAGGGACGGCACATCACGGGCGTCGGGAAGGTGTTGTCGACCATCAGCGGCACGCCGTGGTCATGTGCGGCCTTGGCAAAGCGCTCAATATCGAGCACGGCGAGGGCGGGGTTGGCGATCGTCTCGCCAAAGACGAGCTTGGTATTGGGCTCAAATGCCGCCTCGAGCTCCTCGTCGGTGCAGTCGGGGGCAACGAACGTGCAGGTCACGCCCATGCGGCCCATGGTGTGGGCGAGCAGGTTATACGTACCGCCGTAAATGGCAGAGCTCGCGACCACATGATCGCCGGCACCGACCACGTTAAAGATCGCGAGGAAATTCGCAGCCATGCCCGAGCTCGTGAGCATCGCAGCGGTGCCGCCCTCCATCTCGCAGATCTTGGCGGCAACCAGATCGCACGTGGGGTTCTGCAGACGGCTGTAGAAGTAGCCCGACTCCTCTAGGTCAAACAGCTTGCCCATGTGCTCGGACGTGTCGTACTTCCACGTGGTGGACTGGTAGATGGGCACCTGGCGCGGCTCGGCATCTCCCGGGTGATAGCCGCCCTGAACACATGTGGTACCGATGGTCTGCTCGCTCATATCTAGCTCCCTTGCCTGGGTTACATTTTATTCGGTTCACGATACCGCTACCCTGCACCCCTCTCAACCCATCCCCAAGGTAGGTTATAGGACAAATTGATCAGGGGTATTTATCTCAAGCCTTGGGCATTTGCTCGATAGATAAAAATGAGGCATACATGAAGCTCTCGATGATTACATGCCCCGTCACAGGTACCATAGGCGGGTACACCGTGACCAAGGAGACAACGATGAAGCAAATCGATACGGCCCAGCTCGACATCACCGCCTGTCAGGCTCAGGCTGCCGAATACCACGCCCGTGGCTTTAACTGCGCCCAGGCCGTTGCCTGCACGCTCGCGCCCGCCGTCGGGCTCGACCCCCAGGTCGCCTTTACCCTCACCGAGGGCTTTGGCGCCGGCATGGGCGGCATGACCGAAACCTGCGGCGCCATCTCGGGCGCCGTGGCCATCATGGGCTTTGTAATGAGCGACGGCATGGAAAACCCCAAGACTAAGGGCCAGACCTACAAGCTGTCGCGCGAAATCGCCAAGCGCTTTGGCGAGAAGAACACGACGACCGTCTGCGGCACGCTCAAGGGCATCGGATCGGACAAGGGTCCGCTCCGCAGCTGCCCCGGCTGCATCGACGATGCCGTCGAGATCGCCTGTGATGTGCTAAAGCAGCTCGCCGAGTAAACGGCAGCAACAGAAAAACGACGGCCGGCGCGCTTGGGATACTTCCAAAAGCACGCCGGCCGTCGTCGTTAGAACTCCGCAAATTCGGGAGCGCCGACCTCGATCTCCTCGCGCCCCGCCATAAACTCGCGCATCTTAGCGCAAAACGGCTCCTGCTCCCCCGCCTTAAACACCAAATGAATCGTCACGGCATCCGCGTAATCGGTATCCGAAACCTTGGCACCCGAATCCTGTGCCAAACGAAGCACCTGTTCGTACTGCGGATAGGCCACATGCACGTCAACCGGCACGACGCTCGTCATCTCAACGATCTGCCCGGCCTCCTGAGCCGCGGCCACCGCCGCCTGCGTCGCCGCGGTATAGGCGCGTACCAAGCCACCAGGCCCCAACAGCGTGCCACCAAAATAGCGCGTCACCACGCAGCAAACATTTTTGAGCCCCGCGCCGCGCAGCACCTCGAGCGTCGGCATACCGCTCGTGCGGCTCGGCTCACCGTCATCGCTCTGGCGTTCGCGTCCATCGACCAAAATCCACGCGGGAACATTGTGTCGAGCGTCGTAATGACGCTTGCGAACCATCTCGATAAAGGCATTCGCCTCGTCCTCGGACTCAATATGGACCAGCTGGGCAATAAACCGACTCTTACGATCGACGAACTCACCCGTAGCCTCAATATTCGATTGCAGAGTAAAATAGCTGTCCAACAAAGCCCCTCAACAACAAGCAAAGCAACAAACAGCCTCAATAATACGGCAAAGGGTGTACCGTTGCCCTCGCCAACAAGAACGGAAACGCCAATGATGCCGTCACCAACAGCGAGACGGCGTCAGCTGAGTCGATTTGGCCCGAAAGAGGAGGGAGCACGCCTTATGGCGGCGACCGACGAATGAGCGACAAATCGGCCAGCTGACGCCGTCGCAGCGTCAACAAGAAAGCTGAGTGGGCCTATAAGCCGGGTTCTGTCGTGAACGGTCATTTATCTTGTCTGCACGTTACCGTGCAGCCCCACGCACGCTACCCGAACGCGGACCGGGCCGGCCCATAGCGTTCCTATTCGCGCTTGCTCCGGATGGGGCTTGCCAAGCCGCCGTGTTACCACGACGCTGGTGGTCTCTTACACCACCGTTTCAGCTTTTCCCTTTACGCCTTGCGGCGCAGGTGGGAGTCTTCTTTTCTGCGGCGCTTTCCGTCGGATCACTCCGCCCGGCCGTTAGCCGGCATCCCGCCCTCTGGAGCCCGGACTTTCCTCACGCGTGCTGCAAGCAGCACATCGCGCGACCGTCTGGCCCACTCAGCAGTGATAGAGTGTAACACACCGTTGCCGCAGGCAATGGCACAACGCAAACGCTCGACACGATAAACCAAGAACCGCCATGCGTTACAATGGTCCTGTCGATGGGCAACGTCGTCAGTCGAGACGCGACCGCGCTCCGCACCCCTCCGTCTACTCGGTGTGTTCCCGCCTCCTCCCCGAGGCGGGATGTCGGCATTTTTTTCATGCACCGACAACCCAATAGCAAACAGACAACCCAGACAGCATTGCGCACGGGTAGCATCGCGCGCCTCGGCACCAAATGCAAAAAGAGACCCGTCCATTACGGACGGATCCCTTAAAACAAGTGATCGTCAAACCGATTTACTCGGCGTCGGTCTCCTCGTCCTTCTTCTCGGAAGGCAGCGGGGTAACCTCAATCTCGACGCCCAGAGTCTCAGCAGCAGACTTCATGGACAGGGAGATACGACGACGGTCGAGATCGATCTCCATGACCTTGACCTGAACCTTGTCGCCCACGTGGGTGACCTGAGAAGGCTGGTCGACGTGCTTGTTGGCCATCTCGGAGATGTGCACCAGACCCTCGATACCCTCGCCCAGGTCGACGAAAGCGCCGAACGGGACAAGCTTGGTCACAGTGCCCTCGACGATAGCGCCGACGGGGTACTTCTTGACCAGTGCGCGCCACGGATCCTCGGTGGTCTGCTTGAGACCCAGGGAGATGCGCTCGCGGTTGAGATCGACGTCGAGAACCTCGACCTCGACCTCCTGGCCGACCTTGACAACCTCGGAAGGATGGTTGACGTGGTTCCAAGAGAGCTCGGAGATGTGGATGAGGCCGTCGATACCGCCGAGGTCGACGAAGGCGCCGAAGTCGACGATGGAGGAAACGGTGCCCTGGAGACGCATGCCAGACTTGAGCTTGGACAGGATCTCGGAACGCTCGGCCTTACGGGACTCCTCGAGCACGACGCGACGGGAGAGGACAACGTTGTTGCGGTTGCGGTCCATCTCGATGACGCGGGCCTCGATGCGGGTGCCCATGTAGGAGGTGAGGTCCTTGACGCGACGGAGGTCGACGAGGGAAGCGGGCAGGAAGCCACGCAGGCCGATGTCGAGGATCAGGCCGCCCTTGACAACCTCGATAACCTCGCCCTCGACGTTCTCGCCGGAGTTGAACTTCTCCTCGATGCGGTTCCAAGCACGCTCGTACTCGGCACGCTTCTTGGACAGGACCAGACGACCGTCCTTGTCCTCCTTCTGGAGAACCAGAGCCTCGATGGGATCACCGAGTGCAACGATGTCTGCAGGGTTAGCGTCCTTGCGGATGGACAGCTCGCGGACCGGGATAACGCCCTCGGACTTGAATCCGATGTCAACGAGCACCTCGTCATGCTCGATCTTAACGACAGTGCCGTTAACGAGATCGCCCTCATCAAAGTCGGTAATCGTACCGTCGATGAGGTTGTTCATCTCCTCCTCGTTGACATCGTCAAGAGAGAAAATGGACGAGTTCTGAATCTCACTCAAAGGTGGACCCCTTTCGAACTACGGGGCCCCGATTGCTAGGACCTACAGAAGGGTGCGACAAGCACACAACGTTTAGGAACACTCGGGAGCCGACAGATACTAATGTGACGCTTATGCAATCACGTTCGTATAGGTTACGGGGAAATGAGTTCGATTTCAAGCGTGAACTGCGATTTTTTACTCGTGTGGAGACTTTTTCGTAATCTTATGAACACACGTCTCCGCAACTTGACGATAACCAGCCAGGCATTCGGCTTTGGGGTAAAGTATCCGGAGCCAACGATTCTAGATCGATTTTTCGAGAAAGGTGCCCGCGTGCTCAAAGCAGTCGTTTTCGATATGGACGAAACGCTTCTTAGCATCAACCTCAACGCGTTCATCCTTCGCTATTTTAAGGATGTCTCTTCGATGCTCGCGGATATCGGGCGCCGCAGCCGCGGTGGCACGATGGCACGCCTCGGCACCATCCTGGTCGACCTCAACGCCAATCGCCGCAGCGGCACGGACAACCGCACCAATCTTGAGTTTTACCAAGAAGAGGTCAAGCGCCGATGCGGGATTTGCCTCTCCGATCCCCTCATCTACGAGGCGTTTACCTACTACGACCGCGAAGTTCTTCCGTACAAGAATGACGAACTCATCAACGCCCATGCCATGCCGGGCGCACACGCCGCGCTCCAGGCCGTACAGGACGCAGGGCTGCGCTGCGCGCTCTTTACCAACCCCAGCTTTCCGCAGGGGGCCATCGAGTGCCGCATGGGTTGGGGCGACCTGGCCGACGCCCCCTTTGAGCTCGTCACGCACATGGGAAACGCCACCCGCTGCAAGCCTGATGCCACCTACTATTTAGAGCAGCTTCAGGTGATGGGGCTCGAACCGCACGAGGTCCTTATGGTGGGCAACGATCCCAAACGCGACTTCCCTAACCCCGCCTGCGGCATTCAGACTGCCTATGTAGGCCAGGGCAAGCCCAACCGAGTCACCTGGCGCGGAACCATGGAAGGCTTCGCCCGCGACTTTAACGCCGTAGTAGAAGCCTTCTACGAACACCAAGTAGCCGACGAACTGTCCTAGCACACTTGGGTTTTGCCGATCATGATGTTGAGAATCTCGACGTCGGTGTCCTTCATGCCCACGCGCCCCACATAGCCCATGCTGGCGATTGTCTGCTCGACGGTATCCTGGATCAGGCCCTCGCCGGCGCGGAAGCCGCGACCCTGCATGGCCATATCATGGCCCAGAATCGCTGCATCGACGGCAGCCGAGATCTTGGCGGCACAGCTCGCCTTGGCGCCGTCGCACACGATGCCGCCCACGTTACCGAGCGTATTCGAGACCGTCGCGCCAATCTGCTCGCGCGTGCCACCGCACAGCCAGGTAATCGCAGCGCCGGCGCCGCACGCGGCGCAAATAGCACCGCAAAACGCCGAAAGCGCACCAATATAGCTCTTGATATGCACGGCGATAAGATCGGACAGCATCACGGCGCGCACCAGACGCTCGTGGTCGCAACGCAGGTACTCGGCATACTCCATGACGGGCAATGCGCAGGTAATGCCTTGATTGCCCGAGCCGCACACAATGGCGACCGGCAGCGCGCAACCGTTCATGCGGGCGTCGGACCCGGCGGCCGCACGGGCACGGGCACGGCAGGCGACGTCATCGGCACGAGCACCCAGCAGCGTACGACCCACCTCGGCGCCCCAAGCGTGCGCAAGGCCCTCGGCACTGATTGCGCCATTCAGCTCAATCTGACGTTCAACGGCAGCGCGGGCGCCCTCAATGTCACCGTCCTCGATAAAGTCGATGATGGAATCAATGGACATGGGCGTATCGGCGTTATCTGCCGCACGCTCGGCCACCACGCGCTCGGCACAGGCGGCGCACTCCCCCGCCGACTTGCCGCATACCGGAATACCATCGAGCGTATGGCACGTGACATTAGTGTGGTGATCGGTAATCTCGACGACCGCGGTATGGCCCCCGGCCGTCGCAGTCACCTTGATGTAGAGGTTGGGCACACCCTCGACAAGCGACACATCGCAGTAGCCGGCGTCGGCGAGGAGCTCGGTCACGCGAGCGCGGTCTTCATCGTTAACGCTCTCGAGCACCTCGAGCGCGCTCTTGGCGTCACCGCCCACGGCACCCAGCACGGCTGCCGCTTCAATACCGTGCATGCCGCCCGAGTTGGGCACGGTCACGCTCTTAACGTTCTTGATGATATTGCCTGAGCAGGCAACATCCATATGATCGGGTTCGCAACCGAGCGTCTGGCTCGCCAGCGCCGCCGCATAGGCAACGGCAATGGGCTCGGTGCAGCCGAGCGCGCAGACAAGCTCGCGGTTCAAGACATCGCAAAAAGCGGCATCGCGGATGGAATCGGTAGGCATAGGAATCTCCTGCTTACATAACGGACTGGGCTCTCGATAATAGTTAGCTCTTTTATTTGATAACAATGCATCAAAAACCGCAACCATGGTTCCGACGGACGGCGTTCAAGCGCAATCTGACGGCATTCATTCATGAAAAGCTAGTCTTGTTGCCTGCTAAAGCGTTTGACCAAAAAACGCCCGAGCGTTTACGCAAAAGTCGCGCTATCATGCAGTCGAACGCGGTAAACACCTTTAGCATTTGCGCCGCACAGACCAGAGAGGAACCATCCATGAAGATCGGTATCGGTAACGACCACGCCGCCGTCGAGCTCAAGAACATCATTTCCGAGCACCTAAAGGAGCGCGGCTGCGAGGTCGTGAACTTTGGCACCGACACCTCCGAGAGCTTCGACTACCCCATCGCCGGTTACAAAGTGGGCAAGGCCGTTGCCAACGGCGACGTTGACCTGGGTATCCTGATCTGCGGCACCGGCGTCGGGATCAGCCTGGCTGCCAACAAGGTCGAGGGCGTACGCGCCGTCGTGTGCTCCGAGCCCTTCAGCGCCAAGCTCTCGCGCATGCACAACAACACCAACGTGCTCGCCTTTGGCGCCCGCGTCGTTGGCTCCGAGCTCGCCAAGATGATCGTCGACGAGTGGCTCGACGCCGAGTTTGAGGGCGGCCGTCACGAGCGTCGCGTTAACCTCCTCAACGAGATCGACCACACGCGCGGCCTTAAGATCGTCGACGAGGCCTAAAGACTTACAAAGCCATACGCTAGCGCCAGCCCCCGCCCGGAAGAAACATCCGGACGGGGGCTCTTTAGTAGTTTTCTATGCGTTTACCAAAAATCTACCGGAATAAAAGGGCGCCGCGGTTGGAATTCCGCGGCGCCCAAGCCACACGCTAACAGCTTTAAGGAGTCAAAGCTGGTTTAGCCAAAGAAGCGCTTGATCTCGATCTCGGCGTTCTCCAGGCAGTCGGAGCCGTGGATCACGTTGGCGTTGACATCGACAGCGAAGTCGCCGCGAATGGTGCCGGGCGCAGCATCAAGCGGGTTGGTAGCGCCCATAAGGGTGCGCATCTTGGAAACAGCGGAGAGACCGGAAACGACCATCTTGACGACCGGACCGCTCGTCATAAAGTCGCAGAGACCGCCAAAGAAGGGCTTGTCGGCCAGATGGGCGTAGTGCTCCTCGACGGTAGCGCGCTCGAGCGTGGTCATCTCCATGCGCTCGATGACAAGGCCGCTACGCTCAATACGAGCAACGATCTCGCCGATCTTGCGATCGCGCACCGCGTCGGGCTTAATCATGATGAAGGTCTTCTCGATAGCCATAAGGTAGCCTTTCAAGTAGGTTCGCGCGTGCCCAAGTCCCATTCCGGCACCCGCCTGGACTGCATCGTAACAGAGTTTTAGCTGCAGTTAAACAAAAAGCTGTTTATTGAAACGCTGCAATTTATTAAAGCGCTCCATATGTGTCACTTCTGTTTCGAAGCCCGATTAGAGTACCATCCGACCGTTCATCAACCACATGGAGCAGAGCGGGCGGTCGGTTGCCACCCGCGAACGTACCCCCTTCACAACCTGCCCAAAGGTCCTACAGAAGTTCTCGACAAGCCCCTCCCCCATAGCAGCAAAATAGGGGCACCCGCATCAGCAGACGCCCGTAAAGCTAAAACGATTTATCAATAAATGGACAATACGTCTTCAGCCAAACCTCTACTTTGCCCCGTGACCCATCTCGACAACCTTGGTTAGCGATCCAAACACGCCTTCGTCGGCCACGAGCTGCGCCTCGGCACGCTGCAGCTGCACGGCAACGGCGGCAGGGGCGGTACCGCCCTCGGTCGTGCGCGCGGCGACAATCGACGGGATATCGAGCGCCTCGGTAATATCGCGCTCAAAGAGCGGGCTTGCCTCCTGGAACACCTCAAACGGCAGGTCCTCAAGATTGCAGCCGCGCTTCTCACACATCAGGACCAGGTGCCCCACCACGGCATGTGCCTCGCGGAACGGTAGACCGCGCTTTGCCAGGTAATCGGCAACATCGGTGGCGGCAAGGTGCCCCACGCCGCACTCGCGCGCCATGGCATCCTCGTTGACGGTCCAGGTCGAAATCATTCCGGCCATAACGGACAGGCACTGCATGAGCGTGTGAGCGGTATCGAGCGCGCCCTCCTTGTCCTCCTGCAAGTCCTTGTTATAAGCGAGCGGCAGGCCCTTCATGGTTACCAGCAGCTGCACCAGGTTGCCGTACACGCGACCGCTCTTGCCGCGGATAAGCTCAGCAAAGTCGGGGTTCTTCTTCTGCGGCATGATGGACGAGCCGGTGGAATACGAGTCGGAAAGCGTGATAAAGCCGAATTCGGAGCTCGACCACAGCACGATCTCCTCGGAAAGACGCGACAGGTGCATGGCCATGACGGAGCCGGCGTAATGCAAATCGAGCAGGAAATCACGGTCGGAAACCGCATCGAGCGAGTTGGGAATCACACCCGCAAAGCCAAGCTCAGCAGCCGTCATCTGGCGATCGAGCGGATAGCTCGTACCGGCAAGAGCGGCAGCACCCAGCGGGCAGTTGTCAGCGGCATCAAAGGCAGCCTTCAGGCGTGTAAAGTCGCGCGCGAACATCCAGGAATACGCCAGCAGATGATGCGACAGCAGCACGGGCTGAGCATGCTGCATGTGCGTGTAGCCCGGCAGAATCACCTTGTCGTACTTCTTGGCCGCATCCACCAGCACATGGCGCAGCTCAAGATTGGCCTCCATGAGTTCCTTGGCCAGCGCCTTGACGCCCAGACGCGTATCGGTCGCCACCTGGTCGTTGCGCGAACGCCCGGTATGCAAGCGCTTACCGGCCTCGCCGATGCGGCGCGTCAGCTCGCTCTCGATGGACATATGAATGTCCTCATCGTTGATATCGAAGGTGAAGTTGCCGGCATCGATATCCTGTTCGATTCCGGTCAGGCCCTCGGCAATCGCCTGCTCGTCCTCGGCACTGATGATGCCTTGGGCCGCCAGCATCTTGGCATGCGCCTTAGAACCGGCGATATCCTGCTTATAGAGATGTTTGTCGACCGGCAGCGACGCGCCAAACTCCTGCGTGACCTCGGCCACTCCCGCCTCAAAACGACCGCCCCAAAGAGCCATGGAACCGTCCCCTTTCTCCAAATACCAAAACAAGCGCCCAAAGCAATGAGCCATGTCGCTAAAGCGATTTTTCAACCGCTAGTTTTACACATTCCCCACCGTGCACAGGGCCATGTAGCTAATATGCAAAGAAGTGACGCACGAGGCACTTGGTGCCCAACGTCTCCCTTCGGATGTTGCCTTGCGAACCATCGATCCAGGCCTTCAGGCTCATAGGAACATCCTCGACCTTTGCAGCATCGAACTCGGGCGCGAGGGCAAGCAAGGCATGCGCGATAGCGTTGAACATAATGGATACTCCTCATATATATATAGGCACAGAGCTGCCAAATTGATAGAAGGAGCCCCGCCGGACAACCCCGGCGGGGCTCGGACTCAGCCGTAGACGCGGCATCATATATGCGGGCGGAACGTAGGGGCCACCGATGTTAAGAAGTGTCAGCAAGCATAACGAAAGGTAGGGACCCCGTGCGCCCGTTATGTATCACGCGGATGGGCCGCGCGGATACCAAGGGAAGGAGGCGCTAGGCCTGGGCGGCGGCGGAGCTGGGACCCTGGACCTTTGCCCACGTCTTGAGCGACAGCGTATCGATCTCGATAAAGCCGGCGCTGGCCTTCTCGTCAAACGTGGTGTCGCGGTCGTAGGTAGCCAGACCGTAGTCGTAGAGGCTGAAGGGGCTCTTGCGGCCGACGACATGGCAGTTGCCCTTAAAGAACTTCAGACGGACGGTACCGGTCACGAACTTCTGGGTATCGGCCATAAAGGCATCGAGCGCGTTCTTGAGCGGGCTGTACCACTGGCCGTTGTACACGGCGGTGGCCCAATCCTGCTCGAGCTTGATCTTGGTCTTGAGCAGGTCGCCCTCGACGCAGATGTCCTCGAGCGCCTTGTGGGCGGTGATGAGCGTCAGGGCGCCAGGAACCTCGTAGCACTCGCGACTCTTGAGGCCCACCAGACGATCCTCGACCAGGTCGAGACGGCCAAAGCCGTTGTCACCCGAAATCTTGTTGAGGGCGATGACGATCTCGGAGAGTTTCATCTTCTTGCCGTCGACGGCGACGGGCTTGCCGGCCTCAAACTCAATCTCGGTGTAGGTCGGGGTGTCCGGCGTGTCCTCGGGGTTCTTGGTCATAACCCAGGCGTCGTCGAGCGGCTCGTTCCAGGGATCCTCCAGGTGGCCGCACTCAATGGCACGACCCCACAGGTTGTCGTCGATGGAGTAGGGGTTGTCGTTGGCACCCTCGGGAACCGGCACGTTGTGTGCGTGGGCATAGGCGACCTCGTCGGGACGGCACTTCAGATCCCACTCGCGAACCGGGGCGATAACCTTGAGCTCGGGGTCGAGGGCCTTGACGGCAGCCTCAAAACGGACCTGGTCGTTACCCTTGCCGGTGCAGCCGTGGGCGACGTAGGTCGCGCCAAACTCGTGGGCGACCTCAACAAGCTTCTTTGCAAGCAGCGGGCGAGACAGGGCGGAAAGCAGCGGATACTTGTTCTCGTACATGGAGTTTGCGGCGATGGCTTTGGTCAGGAACTCATCGGAGAACTCGTCACGCAGGTCAAGCACCTGGCAATCGAGAACGCCCAGGTCGAGCGCCTTCTGCTTCTTGGCATCCAGGCCGGTCTCCTCCTGGCCCACGTTGCCGCAGACGCAAACGACATCGAGATTCTTCTCGTCCTGGAGCCACTTGACACATACGGATGTATCAAGACCACCGGAATATGCGAGAACGACTTTTTCCTTGCTCATGGCTGTTTCCTTTCGCCCTTGGTAGCTAGTTAGAACATCGGTCAGTTGCAAGTCATTTCAAGGTCGAATACCGTGCAATATCAGGTTAAATAGCAAAAATCAGCACATACATGCCCTAGAAACATGTAGCAATGTCGTGCTAAAACCCAACGACCTCAAAATGACTCTGTTGAGGCAATTCGCCCCATGCGGACAGAGACGATTGTTATCGTCGTCGGGAAATTGCGCGCTGGCGTCGGATGGCATTGTCTGCAGTAGTGATGATCTTTACGAACTGCATCTGCCTCTCCTTTCACCTATCGCCGGGCGCAATTCTAATATCGTAAACGGTACCTTTTCCTCGGTAAGCGGTTGTTTTTCCGTCTCCGTTTTCGATGGTCGCTATATTACGCTAAAGTGCCTGCTGTACAAGCGACAAATTCAAATTTCTGAAAAGTTTTTTCATTACTTTGTGAATGATGATGCAAATATGCGCCAATCCTGCGAAAATACGCCCGACTACCAAGCAGAGGGTCAATCACCCGAAACATTCTGGAAACCGAAAGGCGCGTTTTATGCAGACTTACGAATCAGACGCCAACATCGGCAACATTAAGATTCTCGCTGTCGATATGGACAAGACGTTACTGACCGACGAGCGCGTGCTGCCTCAGGGCCTCGACGAGCGCCTGGACAAGCTCGCCGAGGCTGGCATCGTGTTCTGCCCCGCCAGCGGACGCCCCGCCCCCAAACTCGAGGAGATGTTTGAGGGCATCAAGAGCCGCATCGCTTTTTGCCCCGATAACGGCGCGTGCGTTATCTACCGCGGCAACTATATCTATAAGAGCACTATCGACGTGGCGCTGTATCAGCAGGTCTTAAGCCGCGCCTCGGAGGATTCGCGCGCTGTCCCCGTCCTGTGCTGCTTCGACGAGTTCTACGTACTTGCCCGCGATCATCAATACCACGACGAGATCAGCGTCTACTACAACACGATCAACTACGTCGATAGCTTTGAGGGCCTTGATATCGAGTCCAACAAGATTTCGATCTTTTTCCCTGCCTACGATGCCGAGCCCGCATTCCGCGAGACCTATAGCCCCGCGTTCTCGGATCAGCTCTACGTCACCAATGCGGGCCGCGAGTGGATCGACTTTATGAACCTGGGCGTCGACAAGGGTTCGGGCGTGGCGCATTTGTGCGAGCACCTGGGCATCGATATCGTCGACGCTGCCGCCGTGGGCGACACCTACAACGATATTCCCATGCTCGAGCGCGTCGGGCATAGCTTTATCGTGGACAATGCCGAGGAGCACATGAACGCGCATGCCAAGTGGCGCATTCCGAGTAACAACGACGGGGGCGTACTGACGCTCATCGACGCCATCTTGGCGGCTCGGTAGCCGTCCCATCGGGCCTGGCTGGGCGGCACGGGTTAACTTTTCGCTCGGTCAGGTCCTGCGCAAGACGAAAGCCACATTAAGTGGCTTTCTTTGCGTGCGGAATCTACGAAAAGTTAACCCGTGCCGCCCGGCCAGGCCCTAGGTTTACTTGCCCGCCGCCAAGATGGCGTCTTGAGTGTCTAGATACTTAGCTGAAATGATTTGAGCAGAGGGGAGCTCCTTGTTGGAAGGGGCTCCCCTCTGTTTTGGTTACTGTGGGACAAATTAATCAGTAGTGTTTGTCCCAAATCTTAAGTATGTGGGGGCTTGCGTCTTGGGCGAGCTTGCCTTACGGAGCGCTTTCCTATTTAGCGTCGGCCCAGGTTATGCCGGTGCTGGCTTCGGCGATTAGGGGGACGTGGAGGTCTACTACGTGTTCCATGACGTCGCGGACCATGGTGGTTAGGCGCTCGACTTCATCGACGGGGCACTCAAAGTCCAGTTCGTCGTGTACCTGTAGGATCATGTGGGCGGCAAAGCCTTCTTCTTCCAGGCGGCGGCTTACGCGGGCCATGGCGATCTTGATGATGTCGGCGGCGGTTCCCTGCATGGGGTGGTTCATGGCCGTGCGCTCGCCAAAGCCGCGGAGTTGCGGGTTTTTGGCCTTGAGCTCCGGAATATGACGACGGCGGCCGTACATGGTCTCGGCGTAGCCCGTCTGCTTGGCGCGTGCCACCACGTTGTCGAGGAACGTGCGCACGCCCGGGTAGGCCTCGTAGTAGCGGTCGATCATGTCGCGCGCCTCGGCCATCGAGATATGCAGCGACTGCGACAGACCATAGGCCTGCTGACCGTACACGATGCCAAAGTTCACGGCCTTGGCGCGGCTGCGCAGGTCGGGCGTTACCTCGGACACCGGCACACCGAACACGCGCGCTGCCGTCTCGGCATGAAAGTCCTCGCCCTCGTTAAAGGCGCGCACCAGGTGCTCGTCACCCGAGAGATGCGCCAGCAGACGCAGCTCGATCTGCGAGTAGTCCACCGCCAAAAAGACGCTTCCCTCGCCTGCCGAAAACGCCGTCTTGACGGTACGACCCAGCTCCGAGCGCGTCGGGATGTTCTGCAGGTTCGGGTCGCTCGAGGACAGGCGACCCGTTGCCGTGATGGTCTGGTTGTACGTGGTGTGCACGCGGCCGTCACCACGACGCAGCGGGCCCAGCGTGTCCAGATAGGTGGACTTGATCTTAGACTTCTCACGCCAGTCCAAGATCAGACGCACGATTTCGTGGTCACGCGCAAGGTCGCTCAACACCTTGGCGTTGGTCGAATAGTAGCCGCGCTTGGTCTTTTTGAGGCCCTTGGTCGGAAGCCCCATAACGTCAAACAGCACGTGCGAGAGCTGCATGGGGCTGCCGATATTAAACGTCTCATCACCTGCCAAATCGCGAATGCTTCGCTCAACCTCGGTAATCTGGGTCGCCAGGCCCTCGGACAGATTGCGCAGGCGGTCGGGATCCACGAGCATGCCCGCGCGCTCCATCTTGGCAAGCACCGGCACGAGCGGCATCTCGATGCCGTCGAACACGTTGGCAGCGTTCTCGCGGGCCATGCGGTCGCGCAGCGGTGCGACCAGTGCCAGCGTCAAGGCCGCCGTGCGAGCGGCGGGTGCAGGAGCGTCCTCGCCGGCGCCCTCTGCACCGCGCGCCGCAGGCAGCGCCATCTGCAGATAGGTATCGGCCAGATACACCTCGTCAAACTCGGAGCGGTCGGAATCCAACAGGTAGGCAGCGACCACGGTATCGAAGATACGCGTGGAATCGGCAGCGAGCGGATCCATGAGCTCGGGCTCAGAAGAATCGATGGGCGAAAGCTCGTGCAGCAGCGCCTTCGTATCCGGGCTCGCCACGCGGCCCTCCATAAACAGGCGCGCAAGCACGCCGGCGATCACACCGTGAGCGAAGTTGAAGCCATCGACTACGGCAGTGGAGGCGCCGTCGCCCTCCTCGAGCGCGAACAGGCCCTTGGACGTCGCCAACCACAGCGTGCGCGTCAGTCCAAAGAGCGCGCCCTCTTCCTTGTCGTCGTCCACCACGGCGGCGACCCACTCGCCGGCATCAATCGCGCGGGAGACCTCAGCCGCAACGGCACCAAGCGCGTCAGCATCGCCGGCGGCCGCGCGAACCATCGCAGGTATCTCAAACACACTGGAGGCAGCAGCGGCCCCGCCCTCGCCGCCGATCAGCGCCAAGAAACGGTTCTGCATGGCGGTGATACCAAGCGTACCCAGCGCCGCGGAAACCTCATCGGCAGAAAACGCCGGGAAGGACGTCGCCTCAAAATCGAGCTCAACGGGCGCATCGGTGCGGATGGTCGCCACCTTACGGCTCAGCAGCGCGTCGTCGATGTGTGCGCGCAGGTTTTCGCCCATCTTGCCCTTGACCTCGTCGGCATGTGCGATGACCTCGTCCAGGCTACCGTACTGCGCAATGAGCGCGCTCGCCTTTTTGGGGCCGATGCCCGGTACGCCGGGGATGTTATCGGACGTGTCGCCCTTCAGACCATAAAAGTCGGGCACGAGCGCCGGCGTAATGCCATGATACAGATCGTCCACGCTCTCGGGCGTCATAATCGCCACGTCGGACAGGCCCTTACGGGTCGAGACCACGTTGACGTGCTCGGTAACAAGCTGATACATGTCGCGATCACCGGTCACCAGCAGCATGTCACAGCCGGCCTGCTCGCCCAGGCGCGCCATAGTACCCAGGATGTCATCGCCTTCCCAGCCCTCGGACTGCAGAATCGGCACGTTGAGCGCGGCGAGCAGCTCCTTGATCATAGGGAACTGCGCGTGCAGATCGGGGTCCATGGGCGGACGCTGCGCCTTATACTGCGGCAGCATCTCCATACGCACGCGCGGCTTGCCCTTGTCAAACGCCACGACGACGCCGTCGGGGTTAAAGGCGTCGATCATCTTAAGAAACATGTTCAGAAAGCCAAAAATCGCGTTGGTGGGGCGACCGTCCGGCGCGTTCATGGTCGGCGGCACGGCGTGGAAGGCGCGATGCATGAGCGAGTTGCCGTCGATAACGGCAAAGGTGCGGCGCTTGTCAGACATATTGAATACCTCGCTTTAGGCTGGGCACGGTTTGCTCACTCCAGTTTACACGCTCCCCGCCCCGCGGCCACCTCACATCAAGCTCCCCCGCCACCGTGAGCCCGCGCGTGATACGATGGCTCACGGTACATCAACCAGCACGATCGATCCGAAAGGAGCCTGCGTCATGGAGCGTCCCTGCGCATGGAAAAAGTACACGCCACAGCAAATCGAGGAGCTCGAGGAGCTTTGCCACGGCTATAAGCAGTTTTTGAGCGAGAACAAGACCGAGCGCCTGTGCGTCAAGACCGGCATCAAGATGGCCGAGGAGGCGGGGTACGTCGACCTGGAGACCGTGATCGCCGAAGGTCGCGATCTCAAGGCCGGCGACAAGGTGTACGCCGCCAACCACGGCAAGGACCTTATGCTCGTCAACCTTGGCACCGCCCCGCTCGAGCAGGGCTTTAACATCCTGGGCGCCCACGTGGACTCGCCGCGCCTGGACCTTAAGCAGAATCCCGCCTTCGAGGCCGGCGACATGGCCTACCTCGACACGCACTACTACGGCGGCGTCAAGAGCTACCACTGGGTGGCCTCCCCGCTCGCGCTCGTGGGCGTCATCTGCAAAAAGGACGGCACCACCGTCGACATCAACATCGGCGACAAGGCGGACGACCCGGTCTTTACCATCTCCGACCTGCTGATCCACCTCTCGAGCGAGCAGATGTCCAAGCCCGCCAAGGACGCTGTCGACGCCGAGATCCTCGACGTGATCGTGGGCGGCCGCCCCGTCAAGTTTGACGAGGACGACAAGGACGCCCCCAAGGAGCCCGTCAAGCAGATGTTCTTGGATATCCTCAAGGAGCAGTACGACGTCGAGGAGGAAGACTTCCTCTCCGCCGAGATTGAGGTCGTGCCCGCCGGCCCGGCCCGCGACATGGGCCTCGACCGCTCCATGATCTTGGGCTATGGCCACGACGACCGCGTCTGCGCCTACCCCTCCATGCTCGCCCAGATCAATGTTGCAGATGTCGAGCGCACGAGCATCACGCTCATCGTCGACAAGGAGGAGATCGGCTCCGTGGGCGCCACCGGCATGACGAGCCGCTTCTTCGAGAACACCGTCGCCGAGATCATGACGCTCGTCGGCGAGGACAGCCCGCTGGCCCTGCGCCGCGCACTCGCCTGTAGCCGCATGCTCTCCTCCGACGTGTCCGCCGGCTTCGACCCGGGCTACGCCGGCAAGTTCGAGACCAAGAACGCGGCCTTCATGGGTCGCGGCCTGTGCTTTAACAAGTACACGGGCAGCCGCGGCAAGGGCGGCTCCAACGACGCCGATGCCGAGTACGTGGCCCTCGTCCGCGACATCATGGACGAGGCTGGCGTGGACTTCCAGACCTGCGAGCTCGGCCGCGTCAACGCGGGCGGCGGCGGCACCATCGCCTACATCATGGCCAAGTACGGCATGAACGTCATCGACTCCGGCGTTGCCGTCCTGTCCATGCACGCCCTGTGGGAGGTCGCAAACAAGGCCGATATCTACGAGGCCTACCGCGGCTACAAGGCCTTCCTCGAGCGCGCCTAACCAACCCTTCATCAGTTGCGGTGAAATACGGACTAAACTGGCCCATAACCGGCCAAAACAGACCGTATTCCACCGCAACTTCCTTTTTGGCAGAGGAGAGTCCATGCTGCAGGTCATCATTTCGCCCGCCAAGCAAATGCGCGCGGCCAGGGATGCTTTTGAAGTCCTGGGCATTCCACCTTTTGTGCACGAGACGGCTCGCCTCCACCGCGCACTGCTAGATATCGAGCGGAATGAAGGCAGCGGCGGTCTGCAGGCGCTATGGAACGTGAGTGACAAACTGCTGGGGCCTTGCCTCAACACCCTGCATGAGTTCGGGCCCATCTTGGGAAACGGCGATCTCGACAATCCCGCACTCGCCCGTCACCTCTCCCCTGCCGTCATGTCCTATCACGGCATTCAATACCAGAGCATGGCGCCCGAGGTGATGGATTCCGCGCAGCTCGCATGGCTGCAAGACCATCTGTGGATCCTCTCGGGCCTTTACGGATGCGTACGCCCCTTTCATGCCGTCGAACCGTATCGGCTGGAAATGGGCGCGAAGCTCGCCGTTGACGATGCCCGAGACCTCTACGCGTTTTGGAGCGACAAGCTCGCGCAGGCTATCGCCCCGGCAGGCTCAAACACCACGATCGTCAACCTCGCCAGCGTAGAGTATGCCAAAGCCGTTCTGCCCCATCTCGCGGGCGACGCCACGGCCGTCACATGCCTTTTTGGCGAGGGTATCCGCAACGGGAAGCCCATCCAACGGTCGACCGCCAGCAAAAAGGCGCGCGGTTCCATGGTGCGGTGGATGGCAGAAAACGAGCTCGAGGATGCAAGCGAGCTCACCGCGTTTGACGTTGGTTATCGTCACTTTCCCGAGCTTTCAAATAAGAACACTTTGGTCTTCCTGAACGAACAGACCTTGTAGGACCACCGCTACTTTTGAATGTGCTGCCCAGGCACGGCGTCTATTCCGCCAAGCCGTCGGCTTTGGCAACTTCGTTTGTCGAGCCATCTTGGTAGGTAATCTTAACGTGCTCTACCTCGGACACCGCAACACCCGATGGGGGCTCCAAGCGCCATTCCGTCAGCGCGATATCCATAGTCGTAGGCACGTCGCCCTGATTCTTGAGCTTCACCGTCAGCGTTTTGAGCGCCGCATCATACGTCACGCGTTCGATTTCTTCGCCCGGAATAGACCCGCCGCTCAACTGCAGCTGCACAAACTCGTCGCGCGGATACCAATAGTCGCCCGGCGCGGCAACGGTATTGCCGCCCGTAACCTTCACTGTCATGATCGGCAGGGCATCGTCGGCCTCGAACTCCCATGCAGCGCTGCCGTGACCGCCAAACGTCCAGATACAAAAGGCAATCACCAGCACGGCAAGCACCGCAAAACCAATCGCGACAAGGCCATGGTGCGCACGGCTTTCCTCGGCCGATACATCCCATTGCGTCTCTCGATATAGATGCTTGTCTTCCATGTTCGCCTCCCCACAGGCACGCTCGTTAGGCCAATCGTACCCATTCGAGCTATACTTGAGCCCATTACATAAACGGGGAGCTTGCAGGACAAGACGGCAGGCTGAGACTGGGCGCGCCCGCCCTGACCCGCAAACCTGATATGGGTAATGCCAACGAAGGGAGCCGTGCCAATGAGCACACAGACCGAGCCCAAGCTCGTCACGCAAATCGACTTCGCCCGCGCCGGGCAGATTACGCCGCAGATGAAGGAGGTTGCCGAGCGCGAGCATCGCGACCCCGAGTACATCCGCGAGCGTGTGGCCGACGGCCGCATCGCCATTCCCGCCAACATCGTGCATATCAAAAAGGGCATGCGCGCCTTTGGTGTCGGCGAGGGCCTGTCCACCAAGGTCAACGTCAACCTGGGCATCTCGGGCGACAAGGCCGATGCCGCCGAGGAATGGAAGAAGGTCAAGATCGCCGAGGACTTTGGCGCCGACGCCATCATGGACCTCTCTAACTCGGGCAAGACGCGCCAGTTCCGCCAGCAGCTCATCGACGAAACGCCGCTCATGGTGGGCACCGTCCCCATGTACGACGCCATCGGCTACATGGAAAAGCCGCTGGTCAAGCTGACCAAGGACGACCTGTTCGAGGTCGTGCGCGCGCATGCCGAGGACGGCGTGGACTTTATGACCATCCACTGCGGCATCAACAAGTCGGTCACCAAGACCTTTAAGGAGACCGGCCGCCTGATGAACATCGTCAGCCGCGGCGGTTCGCTGCTGTTTGGCTGGATGGAGGTCACCGGCAACGAAAACCCCTTCTACGAGTACTTTGACGAGCTGCTCGAGATTTGCCACGAGTACGACGTGACGATTTCGCTCGGCGACTCCTGCCGTCCGGGCTGCCTCTACGACTCCAACGACGCCACCGAGACCGCCGAGATGATCGAACTGGGCAAGCTGTGCAAGCGTGCCTGGGCCGCCGGCGTCCAGGTCATGGTCGAGGGCCCGGGTCACATGGCGCTCGACGAGATCGCCGCCAACATGAAACTGCAGAAGCGCCTGTGCCACAATGCCCCGTTCTATGTGCTCGGGCCGCTGGTGACCGATATCGGCGTTGGTTACGACCACATCACCGCTGCCATCGGCGGCGCCATCTCCGCCAGCTCCGGTGCCGACTTCCTGTGCTACGTGACGCCGGCCGAGCACCTGTGCCTGCCCAACGCCCAGGACGTGCTCGATGGCCTCATGGCCACTAAGATTGCCGCGCACGCCGCCGATATCGCCAAGAAGGTGCCGCACGCCCGCGACATGGACGACAAGATGGGCCAGGCACGCCGCAAGCTCGACTGGGATGCCATGTGGAAGTGTGCTCTCGACCCGGTCACCGGCAAGAAACGCTACGAAGAATCCCCCGCCGCCACCGAGGGCACCTGCACCATGTGCGGCAAGATGTGCGCCGTCCGCACCGTTAACAAGGTGTTCGAAGGCACGACGATCGACCTCGGCATGGAGGACTAACTCGTCACCGGAGCCACAATCGGTAACATGGTGTTCGTCAATTGTTGACGTGTGAACATTTGCTTACATTTGCGTAAAGATTGCATCGCCCGCCCGGGTTCGACATAGAGTCGGCCCGGGCATCTTTATAATGCTGGCTTAAAGACCCATTTGATTCCGACCGAACAAGGGAGCAAACATGGATCGCAGTAAGGTACCTGCCGTCCTGTCCATCGCAGGATCCGATTCCAGCGGTGGCGCCGGCATTCAGGCCGACATCAAGACCATCACGGCGCACCGCCTGTATGCCGAGACGGCCATCACCGCCATCACCGCACAAAACACGCTCGGTGTCACCGCCGTGCAGAATATCTCCCCTGATATCGTCGCTGCGCAGATCGACGCCGTATTTGACGATATCCGCCCCAGCGCCGTCAAGATCGGCATGGTTTCCTCTGCCGAGATTATCGAGGTTATCGCCGACCGCCTGAGCACCTGGAACGCGACAAACCTGGTCGTCGACCCCGTCATGGTAGCCACCTCGGGCGCACGGCTGATTGCCGAAGATGCCGCCGAGGCGCTCACCCGCCGCCTGTTCCCACTAGCAACCGTCATCACGCCCAATATTCCCGAGGCCATGGCCCTGCTTGACTACGAGGTCGACTCCGAGCGCACACAGCAAAATGCTGCCATGCTCCTCACCCGCCGCTTTGGTTGCGCATCCCTCGTTAAGGGTGGGCATCTTGTCAACGAGGCCAACGATGTATTGGCCGAACCCGCGCCACTCGATGACGAGGGCAACCATCTGGGCGATCCGCTCACCACGTGGTTCCGCCACAAGCGCATCGAGACCGGCAACACACACGGCACCGGCTGCACGCTTTCGTCCGCCATCGCCTGCGCGCTGGCCCAGGGCATGGATCTTGCCGATGCTGTCAACGCCGGCAAGGCATACCTGACAGGCGCTCTGGCCGCCGGCCTGAACATGGGCAAAGGCTCCGGCCCTGTCAACCACATGTGGCAGTACTAAATAGCCAGTAACCTGCCAAAAAGAGACAGGCCACCTTGCACCAAAAACCGTCGCAACATTCGATGAAAATCGTGCAAACGCGAAAAATCATTAAATGTTGCGACGGTTTGATTTTAGATAGCGGTCGAGCAAAGGACCAGAGCGCCTATTCGTCGGCGAGTTGAATTCCCAACAAACCCGAGAGTGCCAGCGCCTGCTCGGCATTGACCGTCAAGCCACGCAACTCATGGTAATCGCCCGAAACAACGGGCGCTGCAAATGCACAGCGCGACACATCAACGCCGGAAAGCGACGTCTTGAACACATCAACACGCGTCAGGTCACAGCCATCCAGGCGTATCTGACCCAGCTTGGCACCCTGAAACGCAGCCTCTCTCAGACGTGTATCGCATGCTGTCATAGGGCCAATGCGTCCCTCCGAAAGGTTCGCATAGCTCAAATCGCACGATCCAAACGACACGCTCGACAGGCGCGCCTTGAGCAAGTTGAGTCCCGGTGCCGAGCAGTCAACGAAGTCGCAGCGGCTGAGCCAGCAGCCTTCCATGTTGCAGCGGATAAAGCGGCAACCGCGAAACACCACGTCGCGAAACGTCGAGCCGCTCCAGTCAACGCTATCGAACTCGCAAGATCGGAACACAACGCCATCGAAGGTCGCGCCGTTCGCCACGTCGTAGGCAAGATCCAAATCCTCAAAAGCGGTATTGGAGACGAGCTCATCGCCCTCGGCAAAGAGGTCGATGAGCTCGTCCATGCCCATATGGCAGCCAATCCGTTCGTTTACCCGGGCAAAACCACCGCAAAGGTGCCTGTCCCCTTTGCGGTGGCTTGGGGTCGCGCTACTCACCGAGCATCTCTTGGAGCTTGGCTGCCACGGCATGTCCCAAGCTCTCGTGGCTTTCGGGCATCATATGCAGATAGTCGATATCGCCCGGCTCGGCAAACTCGGCGGCATTCAAAAAGTCGCAGCCAAACTGCTCGGCCACGTGCGCATAGTACTCGCCAAAATGTTCAGATGCCTCGACGGAACGCTCGTCAAAATCGGTCATATATACATCGGCGATCTGCGGCTTGATCTTGATAGGAGCCATCAGCAGGATGCGCGGGCAAGGCGCAGCGTCGGTCCACGGAAACGCGCGGACGGCGCGAATCAGCGCCATGGCGCCACGGGCGATATCGGAAGCTGTCACGTTAAAGACCGTCTTACAGTCGTTGGTGCCCAGCATGATCACAATGGCGTCCAGCGGCTTATGAGCCTCGAGCAGCATCGGAAGCGCGCGAATGCCGTTGAGGTTAGTGTCCAGATGGCACATGTCGTCGCGTACCGTCGTGCGGCCGTTGAGGCCTTCTTCAATTACATGCCAGCCCTCGCCTAAGTCACGTTGGACCACGCCACACCAGCGCACATCCTGCGCATAGCGCACCGCGGTGCCGTCGCGCATGCCCGCCGGATCGTAACCATAGGTGTTGCTGTCACCAAAGCATAGAACGTTTTTCATCGTAAGCTCCCCACTCAATAAAAAGCCGACGGGAGCAGCCCCCGTCGGCTCGGTATATCGCATCACGCGCACCGTTTACAGGTACTTGCGCCAGTCGTCGTCATCCTCGTCATCCTCGGCAGCGGTCTGAGCCTGCTCGGCGGCACGGGCGGCTGCGGTGCGGGCGGCAACCTGAGCATAGGACTCCTCGTTGCGCTCGGGGAAGTTTGCCAGCACGTGCTCGAACTTGGCGAAGTCCTCGTCCCAGCGCGTAGAGGGCACGGCAAAGAAGACCTGCTTGACCTTGAAATCGCCCGACGCGAGCTCCTTGCGGAAGAGCTCGGCCACGGCCTCGGCATCAAAGCCGTTGTTGTCGCAGCCCCAAGCACCCAGCACGAGCTTCTCGCGACCAAGCTCATCGCAGATGGCGAGCACAAAGCGAATGCGGTCGCGCAGGGCATCCAGCAGAGCATCGTCGCTCACGCGATACTCCTGGCGGGCGCGCCCAACGTTGGGCGCGGCGGCCACGATCACGTCGGCGTATGCATGCACGTGGTTGCGGTCGAAGCGCACCGCAGGCACCACTAGGGCGCGGTTACGATAGAGCTCGCAGTTGATGTTGCGGCGACGGTTCTCGCCGTACCACTTACGCTGCTTATCGAGAACGTTGTACAGATACGAATCGGCGCACAGCGTGGCCTCCTGGCCCAGATAACCCTGAATATATCCACCGCCCGGATTGGTAAACGAGGCAAAGGCGAGCACGGCCATGTCGCAGAACTGCGCATAGCCGCGACCGTTATCGAGGATTGCCTGCGTGGCGGAGGCATCAAGCACAGTGACCTCGGGCAGGACCGGAGCGGGCTCCTCAGCAGGCGCGGACTCAGCTTCGGCGATTTCCTCGGCAGGCTCCTCGACGGGCTCGGGCGCCGCCTCGGTCTCGGACGCCGCCTCGACCTCGGCAGTCTCCGCGTTCTCGACGTCCTCGGCGACCTGCTCTTCGGCGGCCACAGCACTCTGAACCTTGGCCTTCATCGCCGCGACAAAGCCGGCAGGCATACCGTCAAACTCGCGAACACCGGCAAGCGAACGCTCGATATCCTTGGCGCACGCTTCGGACACAGTTGCCACGTGACGCTCGGCGGCCTTGGCACGGGCCTCGCGCTTGGGATTGGGCTGACCCGCTCGGTTGGACCTGCGGTTACGGTTCCTGTTGTCGACGTCTGCCATACGTGGCCACCTTTCCTGTCGCTGCCGCTATCGGCTTTTCCCATCCATGATACCCCGCCGCGCACAAAAAAGACGGCCCCGAAGGACCGCCTTTCGCATCGTTTTACCGTGTCCGGCAGGAAGCATCGCAATGCCGCGCTTTAATCGCGACGGCCGAGGATGTTCAGAATGCGCAGGAACACGTTGATAATGTCCACGAACAGGTTGGATGCCATGAGCACGGCGTTGGGCAGCGTGGGCGGCACCGTCGTTGCCACATAGGTGTCGTAGCCGATGAAGCCGGCGAACACCACGATCACGATCAGGTCGGTGATGGACTGCGAAACGCCCATGAACATCAGCACGATCTCGACCAGAATCGTGGCAAGCAGGATGCCAAAACCAATGCCATACACACGCTGGAAGAACTTGGGGAAGGTCACGCCCAGCGCACCAAAGACAAAGGTGATGGCGGCCGTGGCGATAAAGGCGGTGTTAATGGTAGGCAGGTCGTAGTTGGCAAGACCAAACGACGCCGTCAGGCCAAAGGTGCTCGCAAAGACCACGTAGCCCACGAGTGACAGGCCCACGGACTGTTTGCTGGCAGCAGCCGACATCATGACCATGCCAACGATGGTCAAAATAAATGAGCCAAAGACCAGCGGCAAAGCGGCGCCGCTCATCATCATGCGCGCAAACGACATGGTGCTCGTAAAGTAAACACCGGCGCCCATGGCGCAAAAGCCCAAAAAGATCAGAGCAGACATGACAAGGTTGTACGCGCGCGGCGACATCTCCTTGGCACGGCTTGCGCCGGTCTCGATGGGGCCATTCTGATAGCCCTGGATATCGTTCATAATTTCGTCCTTTCAAAAAGCACCGCGACGGCGCCGTAGCTGACAAGTTTCCTGCCATTGTACCCGAACGCCACGCGTTCTTACCTGCGGCGCTCGCTCTCGAGTGTTCGGTCGAACGCCCACACCCACCAACGCATCACGTGTGCCTGCGAGCCGTCCGCCCGCTCGCGCGTCTGGTCCTCCAGATACAACTCGGTCGCGTGCCCGCCAAAACGCACCTTATAGGTTGCCGTACGAATGCCGTGAACCGTCAGGCCAAACCCAGTGGTCGAGACAATCTCGTCAATCGTAAAGCAACGACCGTCGACCCAGCAGACGGTGACCGGCACGACCTGTCCGCCCGCGAGGATGCGAGCCACGACGTCCACATACTGCTTGTGCACGCGCCGAGTTTTGCCATCTGTCTGTCGATATTCCATGCCTCCTATTATCGAACGCATGTTTGCATGTTGTAAAGCGAACAGGCTGTGGTTTTGGGGTGTTGGGGCGCGCGCACGTGTCCTCATGGTGTGGTAGCAAAAAGAACACCCACGGTCAACAGGGCTAATATTCATTTTTAGTGCCAAAAAATTCACTGCTCCCATCAGAACTCGGTAAAGAAACCCGCAGGAGGTGATACGATTTATCATGTTTCTGTAACGTGCCTGCAAACTTCGAGAAAGCCCATATATGGACGTAACGTTCTCAACCTTCCTCGGCCAACTTGTGTCGAACCCAGTCCTTGCCGTCACCGTGATCCTCGCGCTCGGCGCCATCTTCGTCAATGGATGGACCGACGCACCCAACGCCATCGCGACCTGCGTCACTACGCGTTGCATGCCCGCCCGCGCCGCTATTCTCATGAGTGCCGCATTCAACTTCCTTGGCGTGCTCATCATGACGCACTTTAACGCGAGCGTCGCCAACACCATCTCCCATATTGTCGACTTTGGCGGAAACAGCACCATGGCGCTCGCCTGTCTGTGCGCGGCGCTGTTCTCCATCGTCGTCTACGGCGCCACAGCGTCGCGTTTTGGCATCCCCACCTCGCAAAGCCACAGCCTTATCGCCGGCCTGACCGGTGCCGCCATCGCCCTCGGCGGTGCGAGCAGCGTCAACGTCCACGAGTGGATGAAGGTCATCTACGGCCTGGCGCTCTCCATCGGTCTGGGCTTTGTCATGGGCTGGGTCCTGTGCAAGCTCGTCTCGATTCTTTTCGCCGCCGCCAACAGGCGACGTGCCAATGTCTTCTTTAAATACGCTCAGATCGCGAGCGCTGCGGCCATGAGCTTTATGCACGGCGCGCAGGATGGACAGAAGTTCATCGGCGTGCTCTTTTTAGGCGTGGCCTTTGCCAGCGGCCAGACGAGCGTCGGCGATGCCGGCATCCCCATCTGGATTATGCTGCTATGCTCGGCCACCATGGGCATCGGCACCAGCGTGGGCGGCGAGCGCATCATCAAGTCCGTTGGCCAGAGCATGGTCAAGCTCGAAAAATACCAGGGCTTCTCCGCCGACCTGGCGGGCGCCGCGAACCTGCTGCTTGCCACCCTTACCGGCATCCCCGTGTCCTCCACGCACATCAAGACCTGCGCCATCATGGGCGTCGGTGCCGTCAAACGCCTCTCGGCCATCAACTTCGGCGTCGTCAAGGACATGATGTTCACCTGGTTCTTCACCTTCCCCGCCTGCGGACTCATCAGCTTTGTCATGGCCAAGCTGTTCATGATGTTCCTCTAGTCAAACCGAACGTCCATCCGGACCGTAACACCTCGCCCACCCGTCTTCGCCTCGAAAGGACCCACTCATGGCAAAGAAACCCGATTCGTTCTACTTTGACAACTACGTCGCCTGCGCCGACCTCGCCGTCCAGGCCGCCGAGCTGCTTACCAAGATTTTCGAGAACTTCGATCCCGCAAAGATTCACGATATGCTCGACAAGATGCATGCGATCGAGCATGCGGCCGACAAGAAGCACCATGAGCTTGAGGACGCCCTGCTCACCGCCTTTATCACCCCGCTTGAGCGCGAGGATCTGGACCTGATGAGCTGCTCGCTCGACACCGTGCTCGACCGCATCGAGGGCGTCGTGCAGCGCGTCTACTTCACCAACATCCAGAGCATCCATCCCGATGCCATCGTGATCGCCCACAAGGTGACCGACGCCTGCCGCGCCATGAAAGACCTGATGGTCGAGCTGCCTAACTACCGCAAGTCCAAAACGCTGCGCGAGCTCGTCATCCAGATCAACACCATCGAGTCCGAGGCCGACGAGCTCTATATCAACGCCATGCGTAACCTGCACGTTAACGGCAAGGACCCGCTCGAGGTCATCGCTTGGCGTGACGTGTACGCCTTCCTGGAGTACTGCGCCGACTGCTGCGAGAATGTGGCCGATGTCGTGGATTCGATTGTCATGAAGAACAGTTAATTGGGGGTACGTGTCCCGGCGGCGAAGGGCCGGCACCTGTTTGCTTTCTCACTCCGGCTGCATGGCAGAGTCGTTCGAAAGTAAACAGGTGCCGGCCCTTCGCCTTACGTACCACCATTGGGAACTTTGGCTGATACTTTGAAAGCGATGGGGCTTTTGTTGGCGGGGCCTTTGGACCCGATTGGGAACTTTGGGACCGCCTTAAACGTTTGGGTGGATGGGGCTTTGGGTACCCTTTGTTTTACTTTGGATTGATTCGTTGAATTTGGAGGTCTTGGTTGTGAGTTATTTGGATCTGGCTCGTGGTCGGTATTCTTGTCGTTCTTTTGAGGACCGTCCTGTTGAGCAGTCGGTAGTGGATGCCATTGTTGAGGCGGGGCGGATTGCTCCTTCTGCTTGTAATAATCATCCAGCCCGTGTGATGGTGCTGGATACGCCTGAGCTGTTGGAGAAGGCTGCTGCTTGTCAGCCTCGGTTTGCTCGTGATGGGTCTATCTTTGGAGCTCCGCTTGTCTTCCTTATTTGCAGCGTTACCGATGATGCTTGGGTGCGCCCGTATGACCAGATGAATTCCAGTGAAATCGATACGTCCATCGTGTGCGACCAGATGATGATGGAGGCCACCGAGCAGGGCCTGGGAACGTGCTGGGTATGCCATTTTAAGCCTGAGGTGGCACAGGAGCAGTTCAATCTGCCCAAGGGCGTCTATCCCTATCACATGCTCGTCTGTGGCTATCCCGCCGACCACATCGCCGATCCCGAGCATCGCGAGGCCCGCACTATTCCCCTCTCCAACTTCCTCCTCAAGTAGTTTTTAGACATACCTTAAAATCTACCTTTTACCACGCGCCCTTCGCCGAGTTCTGTCCTATCGCATGCAGAGCTCGGCGTTTTGTTTCCCAACCCGTATACAGCCACAAAAAAGGAGCCCGCAGGTGCGAGCTCCTCTTAAGGACACTAGATTGTAGCTCTGATGCTAGTCCAGGTCGTCGGCGGCAAAGTTGTCGATCGGGGCGAAGGGATCGGCCACGGGGACAACCGGGTCAGCGACGGGCAGCGGCTCGGCGGGAACAGTCACCGCAGGAGAAGCGGCAGAACCGACCGGCGTGGAGGCCATGAGGTCGGCCGGGAAGGAGTTCTGGGCATCGTCCATGAAGTGCTGGATGAGCTTGAGGTACTCGGCCTTGAACTCCTCGCGGGAAGCCTTGAGACGATCGATTTCCTCGAGCTCGGCCTGCTTCTCGGTCAGAGCCTGGCGGATAACCTCGCGTGCCTTAGCGTCAGCCTCGTTGCGGATACGCTCGGCGTTCTCGTTGGCATCGTTGACGATGGTCTCAGCGGTCTGCTGGGCAGCGATCAGGGCAGCGGAAATCTGGCGCTCCTGAGCGGAGAAGTCAGGGGCGGGAGCAGCCACGGGGGCGGCAGGAACGGCTTGGGCGGTGGCATCCTGAGCCTGGGCAAGCTGAGCCTGCGCATCGGCAAGCTGCTGCTCGGTAGCAGTCAGGCGACCCTTAAGGTCGACGATCTTAGCGAGCATAGCGTCAACCTCGGAGGACAGCGTCTCCAAGAAGACGTCGACCTCGGCGGGATCGTAGCCACGCTTGGCCTCAGAGAAAGTCTGAGCCTGGATGTCTGCAGGGGTAATAGCCATAACAAGTCTCCTTTTTCATCGCCTCGGCGCTACACGCCCGACGTAAGTTACTAAGTCAGTTCTATACGAGTATACCTATAAGAAGCTGCAGAACCAGCCTCTGCACCAACTGCAACGCAATAATCGCAACGACCGGCGAAAAATCGATACCGCCCATCGGCGGGATGAAACGACGGAACAGGTTGAGCCACGGACCGCACACGCTATCGAGCACCGCAGCAATATCCTGAAGCAAACCACCCTGCTTCATGGGAATCCACGTCATAAAGCAGTAGACGACAATGAGCGTGGAATAGAAGTTGAACAGCGTGTTGACCAGCTGGACGATAGTGTAGATGTTGATGGGAATCTCCTCGTCTTGTCTTTACTTAAGGTAGCCGTCGGCACGAAGCTTCTTGAGATCGGAATCTTTGACCTCGCAGCCGGCGGGCAGCACCATGAACACGCGGTCGCCCACCTCCTTGACCGTGGCACCCAGACCGCAGGCAAAGCCGTAAGAGAAGTCCAAGACGCGCTTAGCAACTTCGGTGCGTACACCCACAAAAATCAGTGCGACAGGCTGCTTGGTGCGAACGCGGCGCACCACGGTCTCCACGTCGTCATAGCTCTCGGGGCGCAGGACATAGGCCGGCAGCTGCGGCGTGGCGTTGATGATATTGCTCGCATAGGCCGAGGCATCACTCGGTGCAGGCGCGGGCGCAGCGGCGGCACGGGCGCGGGTGTTCTCGGCGTAGCTCGACGGCGTGTCATAGGCACCAGGACGATAACCGCTCGCAACACTGTCCTGCGAGCGCGAAGGCGGGTTATACGTCGTGGCATGGCGGGAGTCATCGCCGACCAGCTGACCGGAGCGCGTATACACGGCAACCGACTCAGCTTCACCGCGGCGCGTCTGACCAAGCAGGCCGTTGCTCGGCTCGTCTTGGGTGTAGAAGCCCTCGCCCGAAGCACCGCCGTAGCCGTTGCCCTGATAACTATCGTCATAGCCGTCATCGTAGCCGTAGTCGTCGTCCTGGCCATAACCCTGGTCGTAACCCTGCTGGCCGCCCAGGTGCATCTTATTTTTAATCTCGTCAAGGAAGCCCATGGTTGTGTCCTCTCGCGGTTTAGTGCAGGCGCCCCGATAATCAGTGCGCACTTCAGAGCCTTATTTTACTGCAAACTCCGGGCTAAATACTACCCTGCCCAGGCGAACGAGCGTAGAGCCCTCCTCAAGGGCAGGCTCAAAGTCCTCGCTCATGCCGCAGGAAAGCTCAGGCAGGTTCAAATCGGGATGCGCAGCCTCCAGCTCATCCCTCAGCTCACGAAGCCCCGCAAAGGTGCGGCGTGCCACATCCTTATTCCCCCGGGGCGCCATAGTCATAAGCCCCTGTACGCAAATTCCCTCAAGTTCCGCAAGCTCACCCGCGGCGGCGCGAATCTCATCGGGCGAAAAGCCTCCCTTCGACTCCTCACCACTCACATTGACCTCGATGAGCACACGCTGGGGGCCGGCGAGCTCGCCTGCCTCAATCTTGCGAACAGCACGGCTCGAGATCGCCTGCGCCAGATGCAGCGAACCCACCGAGTGAATCAGCTCGGCTGAGCCCAGCACCGCATTGATCTTATTGGTCTGCAGGTTGCCGATCATATCGAAGCGCACCTCGGGCAGCTCCGGATGCTCCGCCAGACCCGTGAGCTTGCGAACCAGCTCCTGCGGGCGGTTCTCGGCAAAATGGCGATACCCCGCCTGGATGGCGGCAACGGTCTCATCGACACCAACGGTCTTGGACACGGCAATGAGGCGCGCGGCGTCGTGGGGGCGGCCCGCGCGATCGAGCGCCGCATAAAAACGTTCCAGAATCTGCTCGCGGCGAGCGCGCATCAAGTCCAAATAGTTATCCATTGCCAATCGCCTCCGCTGACAGCCAAACAAGTAGTCCCATGCTAACGCAAGAGCGCGGCCCCGCATGTGCAAGGCCGCGCTCACTTAGGTATTTACAATCTTTCGACGAACGGGGCTACTTACTCCTCGTCGTCCTCGCCATCGTCCTCGTCCTCAAGATGATCGAGCAGGTAGCGAAGACCCTCGCTGACCTCGTTAACGGGCACCTTGGCAACGTAGCGCGCGTCGACGGCGGGCCTCATGATAACACCCTCGCCCGAAGGCACGCGCATGCTCTCGAGCTCATCCTCGTCCACACGGGCGATATCGCCGGCGTTCATACGCTGACCAGTCAACAGGAAGGTCAGACGGCAAGCGGCATCGATGGAAATCGAAGCGATGCGATCGAGGTAGCGCGAAACCATGATGGCGCGGCGCAGGTCGTCATAGTTGCTGTCGTCGTCCATAAAGTCGCCCGTATCCATACGGTTAAAGGTGCGGAAGAACTTCTCGTAGGCGGCGTGCACCGGCTCGTCCTCGACGGCCAGGTTGCAGATGATGGACATGTCATTGGTGACGAGCGCAGAAAGCGAAGAGCCCAGCACCTGGTAGACGGCCTCAGCCTCGGCCTCGACCGTGCCGACAAGCTCCTTGGGCAGCGAGATGTCGGCCTTGATCATATGACGCGTGGCACGGCAGATCTGACGGACCTTATCGGTCATGCGCTGAAGGTTAAAGTCGACGTAGATGATCGTCTGAAGCAGGCGGAAGTCGGAGGCGACCGGTGACTGCGTGGCGATCAGGTTGTAGCAGACGGCCTCCAGGTTGGCGCAACGCGCGTCAATCGAAAGCGTGCGCTTCTTGGTCTTGGTGGCGAGCTTGCGGTCGTCGGTCACATAGGCCTTCACGGCATCGTGGAGGGCCAGATCGACGGCCTCATAGATGCTCAGCATCTCGTGACGGGCCTCGACGAGCTGACGGGAAAACAGTTTGCGCATGGTTCACTCCAATCAGTTGGGTGCGGTCATGCCGCCCGCACAGTGAATACGCACCGGACCAGGTCCGATCGGCTTGGGACTAGTCGCACCGATCAGCCAAAGCGGCCGGTGATATAGTCTTCCGTCCGCGAGTCCACCGGGCTGGTGAAGATCGCGTCGGTTTGACCATACTCGATGAGCGTGGCGGGCTCGCCGGCAACTTCCTGCAAGAAGAATGCGGTGTAGTCGCTGATACGAGCTGCCTGCTGCATTGAATGCGTGACGATGATGATCGTCATCTCGGGCGCCAGCTCGGCCATCAGATCCTCGACCTTAGAGACGGATGTGGGATCGATGGCGGAGCAGGGCTCGTCCATCAGAAGGACATCGGGTTGCACCGCAAGCACGCGCGCGATGCACAGACGCTGCTGCTGACCGCCCGAGAGCGCCAAACCATCCTTGTTGAGCTGATTGGATACCTCTTTCCAGAGGTTGGCGCGCTTGAGCGATTCTTCCACGATGTCATCGAGGTCGCTTTTGCTAGTCACGCCCTGCAGACGAGGGCCAAAGGCGACATTCTCGTAGATGGATTTGGGAAACGGGTTGGGCTGCTGAAAAATCATGCCCACGCGGCGACGGAGGTCGACCGGGTCGACGCCCTCGGCATAGATATCGTTGCCGTCGAGCGTCATGGTGCCCTCGACGCGCGTACCCTCGATAAGATCATTCATGCGGTTGATGCAGCGCAAAAACGTCGACTTGCCGCAGCCCGAAGGGCCAATGAAGGAGGTGATGGCGTTTTTGGCGATGTTGAGGTCGAGCCCCGTCAGCGCATGAAAGTCACCGTACCAAAAGTTGAAATCCTTGGCCGTAATGGCCGCTTGCTCCAGCGTGGGAGCGGACTGATAAACGGACATGGGACTCCTTAACTAGCGACGCTTGCGCGACAGGAAGCGCGCAAACAGGTTGAAGGCCAGAATGATCACCATCAGCAAGAGCGCGGTGCCGTAGGCTGCGTTCATGTTGATGCCGTCGTTGGCAAGCAGGTACAGGTGAACGGTCATGGGGCGGCCGGAATCGAGCGGCGAGATAGGTAGATTGATGGCCTGGCCCATGGTGTAGAGCACCACGGCGGTCTCGCCAATGGCACGGCCGATGGCAAGGACAATGCCCGTGGCAATACGGCCAAAGGCAGAAGGAAGCACGATCTTGGAGACAACCTGCCACTTGGTGGCGCCCAGGCCATACGCGCCCCAACGGATATAGCGCGGAACGGCGCGAATGGCCTCTTCGGTGGTGCGCATGACGATGGGAAGCATCAAGAGCGCAAGCGCCAGAGCGGCCGAGACCATCGAAAGGCCCAGACCCATAGCCTCGACAAACAAGGCGTAGCCAAACAGGCCCATAACGATGGAGGGCACCGAGGCCAAAGCGTCAGCAGCGTAGCGAATGAGCTCGACGATCTTGCCCTGCTTGGCGTACTCGGCCAGATAGACGGCTGCCAGCACAGCGATCGGCGTGCAGATAAGCATGGCGAGCGCCGTCACATAGACGGTCGAGACGATCGTGGGCCAAATACCGCCCTCGGCGTTGACGCCCTGGGGCCAACCGAAGATAAAGTCGAGCGAGATGTGTGGCAGGCCGTTGATGACCACGTAGGCGATGATAGCGACCAGCACCAGCGTGGTGATGTAGGCAGCCGCGCGGAATACGCCGAGCATGATCTTGTTGGACAGGTCCTTGTTGATGCGACCCTTCTTGCCATGGGAAAGGGCACGCTTGATGCGCTCGCGCGACGAGGTCGTATCGACCGTCGTGTCAACGGAATCGGACATAGCCTACCCCCTCTTCTTCTTTGAAATCAGACGGACGACGCCCACCAGCGTGGCGGAGATGATAAACAGGACCACGCCCATGCCGAACAGCGCCGAGCGGTGCAGACCCGAGGAATAGCTCATGTCGAGCGCGATCTGGCTCGTGAGCGTCGAGATGGGGCTCGCAATGCTGTCGGGAATAACCGGGGCGTTACCCACGACCATGAGCACGGCCATGGTCTCGCCGATGGCACGGCCCATACCCAGCACGATCGCATCCACGATACCCAGCTTGGCGGCAGGTAGCACGACCTTATAGATGGTCTGCCACTTAGTAGCACCCATGGCATACGATGCCTCGCGAATACCCATGGGAATGGAATTGAGGGCATCGATGGTGAGCGTGGTGATGGTAGGGACGATCATGATGGCAAGCACGAACCACGCCGTCAGCGCACCAAAACCAAGACCACCGGTCAGTTGCGCGATAAACGGACGGATGATGATCATTCCAAAGAAGCCATAGATGATAGAAGGGATGCCGGCCAACAGGTCAACGGCAGGGCTGATGAGCTTGCGCACGCGCTTGCTGGCGATCTCGACCAGATACACGGCCGTGCCCACGCCTAGGGGCACACCCATGGCGAGCGCACCGACGGCCACCAGACCCGAGCCGGCAAGCAGCGACACGATGCCGTAGTGGCCCTCAGAGGGCGCCCACGTAAAGCTAAAGAAGTCCGCCAGACCGATGTCGGTAAAGACGGGCAGCGCCGAGTACGTGGTAAAGACAAAAATCAGGATGACGGTAACAACCGCCAAGAACGCGCAGGCAAAGAAAATCCACTGCAGCGCCTTCTCCTTGATATAGGTGCTGCGCGATACGAGCGCCAGCTCGCGCTTCTTGGGCGCCTGAGCATTCTGCTCAGTCTGGGAGTTTTCCTGTGCTTCCATGCTACTCACTCCCCTTCTCGTCGTTGGTGACGGGAATAAAGCCCGCCTCGCGAATCTGCTTGTCCATCTTTTCGGACGTCACGTAGTCGATGTAATCCTGCGCCTGCTGCGAAGGCGCACCCTTCACAAAGAAGTAAAGGTCGCGCGAGATGGGATAGCCGCCACTCGCGACCGTCTTCTCGGACGCCTCAACATGATTGACCGAGACGGCCTTGACCGAGGTCTTGGCGTTGAGGCTATCGACGAAGCCCAGCGAAATGTAGCCGATAGCCCCGCGCGAACGAGATACCACGTCGCGCACCTGGCCCGTGCCCGAAAGAACGGCGGAGCGGCGATCGAACGGGGTGCCGTCCATCACGATGGTGCGGAAGGCTTCACGCGTGCCAGACGCCTCATCTCGGTTGATAACCTGAATCCTCAGGTCCTCGCCACCGACTTCTTTCCAGTTGGTGATCTTGCCGGCATAGATATCGCGGAGCTGCTCGGTCGAGAGGTTATCGACGGGGTTGTCTTCGTTCACGATGACCGCGATACCGTCGTGGGCAATGACGATGGGAGTCAGGCCCAGATCCCGTTCGTCGGCATTGAGTCCACGGGAGGAGCTGGCGATATCGGCCGTGCCAGCGCTGACGGCTTCGATGCCAGCGGAAGAGCCCAAACCGGAAACGAGCACGTCGATGCCGGTCTCCTCCTTAAAGCCCTCTGCCGCAATTTCGGCGATAGGAAGGCAGGTCGTGGAGCCGGCCACGGTAATGAAAGAGGTAGAAGATCCCGAAGAACAGGCGCACAGCGTAAGCGTAAGCACAGCGGCGCTCAGGACCGATACGATCTTTCTCATAGCATCACGCCGATCGCGGCATGGCGCCCACAGGTGCCGTCCTCGTTACGGTAGGAATAAAAGCGGTCGTTCTGACGCACGGTCGAAAGCTGGGTATCCACGATATTATCCGCGTCGACACCGACATCTACCAGCGCCTCGCAAATGGCAGCGGAAAGATCGAGCATGCGAGAGGCACTCGCATCGATGCAAGAGAACTCGGCGGCAAAGCGATCCATGAGCTCCTGGGAAACCTCGTACTCGTCACCCAGGATATGGGGCCCGATATAGGCGGAAACGTCGCTCGCATCGCAGCCGGCAGCATCGCAAAGCGCCTGGCACGCCTTGGCAGAAATACGTGCAATCGTGCCCTTCCAACCGGAGTGCACCACGGCAAATCCGCCGGGGGCCACCAGCACCACGGGAACGCAGTCGGCAAAGCAGAGCAGCACGGGCACGTCATGGGCCGTACAGACGATGGCATCGCAGCCCTCGGCAATCTGCTCGCGAACAGCCTCAAGATCGTCGGCGCCGTTCGAAGTCACCGTAACGATATGGTCACCATGTACCTGATTGGGCACGAGCAGATTATGCTCGCACTCAGTGGCGCCCATAGCTTCGAGCGCTCGACGACGATTTTCTTGAACTGCAAAGGGGTCATCGCCTACATGCGAGCCCAGGTTGAGCGAGGAGTACGCATCTTCGGAAACGCCACCGGCGCGCTCGGTGAAGGCAAAGCGAACATCGGATGTCGCGCCCTCCACCAACGTAACTCCATCATGGTCGACACGCGAAACGTTGTCCGCACGTGCTGCCATACTAAAGCCTCCTAATAACACAAGTACCGCGGCATCGCCGCTACAGCCCGCGTTTATACGGCTGTCATACTTCTCTAAAAGGATACCTGCTGCGCTGGAGGCAATCGTAAAGGGAACGTAAAGAGATTGGAGGTTCTAGTTTACAAAGTCGAAATAAAAAGGGCGCGTCCATACGGACACGCCCCTGTGCACAACAATGCAAAGAACGACTTAGAAGCTACCGCGCTTCAGGAAGTCGGGAAGCTCGAACTGGTCGTTGCCAAAGTTGGGCAGCTCGGTACCACCGACGTTGCGGGTCGGAGCGGCCTGAGCCGGGCTGGCAGCCGGAGCGGTGCGCTGCGGCTCAGCGGAGGCAGCGGCCTTGCTCTGAGACTGCTGAGCAGCAAAGAGCTCATCCTGACGGTTGACGTTGGAGTCGGAGAAGCCCGTAGCGATGACGGTGATACGCACCTGATCGCCCAGGGACTCGTCGACAACGGTACCGAAGATGATGTTGGCCTCGGGGTCGACGGCGTTGGCGACAACGTCGGCGGCGTCGCTGATCTCCTGGATGCCCAGGTCCTTGGAACCGGCGATGGAGAGCAGCACGCGCGTGGCACCATCGATGGAGCTCTCGAGCAGCGGGCTGGAGATGGCCTGCTGGGCAGCGTCGACGGCACGGGTATCCCCAGAAGAGGTACCGATACCCATCATGGCGGTACCGGCCTGCTTCATGATGGTCTTAACATCGGCGAAGTCCAGGTTGATGATACCGGGGACGGTGATGAGGTCGGTGATGCCCTGGGTGCCCTGGGAAAGGACGCCATCGGCAATCGCGAAGGCCTCGAGCATGGTGGTCTTCTTCTCGGCGATGTCGAGCAGCTTATCGTTAGGGATGACGATCATGGTGTCGACGCAATCGGAGAGGGTCTTGATGCCCTCCTCGGCGCTCTTCTTGCGCTTGCGGCCCTCGAAGGTGAAGGGCTTGGTCACGACGGCGACGGTCAGTGCGCCGACCTCGTTCATCGCGATATCGGCAACGATGGGAGCAGCGCCGGTACCGGTGCCACCGCCCTCACCGCAGGTGATAAACACCATGTCGGCGCCAGCAAGCGCCTCGGCAATGTCGTCGCGGGACTCATCGGCAGCCTTGCGGCCAACCTCGGGGTTGGCGCCGGCGCCCAAGCCGCGGGTAAGGTCGGTGCCGATGTGCACCTTGATATCGGCATCAGAGATCGCGAGTGCCTGAGCATCGGTGTTGATGGCAACAAACTCGACGCCGCGGATGCCCTCTTCGATCATTCGATTGACCGCGTTGGTACCGCCGCCGCCGACGCCGACCACCTTAATGACGGCAAGGTAGTTGTTGATCTCTGTCTCGTGCATGTCGGTCCTCCGAACAAAGGTTATAGCCATAGCATGGGTCGACCCCTGCGCACATTAACCTTCAGGTTGAAAGTAAATGCAAAGGTAAACCGTATTATGTTTGCACATTATGAACGTATCAGTCAAATAATTGACCGTGAAAACCAAACAAACCAGATAAACGGCGTGGTATGGCCCCTCAACAAAGCATCAACCAGCGCTACGAGGTCGGAGCATTCCTAAATGTGTAGTTGCCCGGAGAGCGCACATTGATATACGTTACGCCCTCTACCTGCGAAAGCAACTTGGTGACTACGCGTTCCTTCTTGGCGATATCGTCCGAATCGCCCAGCGACACCTCAATGCCGTTATTGAGGTTTGCCGAGATGACTTCGACCGAAGGCGTGGAAATATCCTTGACTTGTCCCAAGAACTCGCTCGAAAAACCACGCACATAATCCAGGCCGGCCTTAACGGCTTTGGAGTTCACCGCCTGGCCGGAAACCGGAGCGACATCCGCCGAGACATCAGTCAACAACACCGCGCCATAATGCTTGGCGAGCGCCAGCGCGGCATCGATTCCGGTCAAGGTATTTGAGCCCTGCCCTGTCGTGATGACGTTGCCCTGGTCGTCCACTTCGACCGACGTCGACAGCGGGGCGATCCAGGTGTCATCGTCTCCGATAGCCCAGGCAAGGTCGTCGGAGCTGATATACGCAATGGCGATAACTTTACGCTCCGTCGGCGTGATGATAAGCGTATGGGGAAACTGGCGCTGGACATCCACGCCCGAAACCCACGGGTTCTGCTTGAGATCCTCGGTAATCTGGTCGGGATCGACGTTAAAAAGCGACGTTCCCTCGGGCAAGTCGATCAGCTGGATAGCATCGTGCTTCGTCACATGCTCGCTGCCTTGAATCTGAATATCAGTGGCAGTAAACAGTCCAGAGTTGATCACCACGATGGCAACGACGACGAGCACGGCCAAGACGGCCAGAACGCCGCCCACGATTTTGCCTTTGCCTGTAACGACAGAAACGGCGTCTGATGTTTTATTTGCCATCGCTCCAAGTGAAGATAACGGGTTGAAACCTTTTTTACTCGAAGGCTTCTTGGCGGTAGCCGGCACCGATGTCAGCGAGCGCGGTTTCGATGCGCCCAGCGTGCGACCTGGACGCGCCGCTTTAGTTCCCGTCGAGGGCTTGGGAGCTGCCATGGGACGGGCAGGCTTGGCGCCCATAACAGGCTTTGACGTCACCGAGGGACGCGAGGACTTTTTTGCGGCCGGACGATTACCGAGCTGCGAGCCGACGACCGGACGACTGGTCTGTCGAGCATGCCCAACAGACTTAGAGTGCGCGACGGTATTGCGTTGAGGTTTGGCAGGCGCGCCGGAACGCCCTCCGGCGCGGCGGAAGGTAGGTTTCGATGCTCTAGAAGCCGAGGAATTTAACTTCCGGTCTGAGCTCGATGCCATACGCCTCCCTCACCTTTCCGTGCACATGTCTGATAACCGCGGCAACGTCATCGGCCGAGGCAGTTCCGTTATTAACGATAAAATTAGCGTGAACGGGCGAAACTTCCGCGCCGCCAATCGAAAAACCCTTTAATCCACAATCCTCGATAAGCTTGCCCACACTCGCATCGGGCGGGTTGCGAAAGACAGACCCGCAGGATGCGCGACCCATGGGCTGCGTACGCTTGCGCCTTGTAAGGTACCGCTCCATGCGCTCGCGAATGTCGGCCTTGGGCGCCGGTTTAAGCTTGAGCACGCACTCGAGGATGATCTCATTGCGGGGAAGGCTACATTCGCGGTAGCCCCAAGAGATCTCGGACCCCGCATAATGCTTGATACCGGATGCCGGGTCAAACGTTACGACATCCTCAACCAGCGAGCCAATCCACTCGGTCCGCGTGCCGGCATTCATAGATATCGCACCGCCGACCGAACCAGGAATGCCAACGGCAAACTCAAGGCCCGAGAGGCTACGCGACAGGGCATCGTTGACCAGGCGCGCAAACATCACGCCCGCACCGACCGTCAGCGTACAACCGTCATCGGCAACAACCGTGCGCTGGAACTCACGTCCGAGCGAAATGACGGCACCGCGATAACCGCCATCGGCAACCAGCAGATTGGAGCCCTTGCCGATGATGACCCACGGCACCTGCTCGCGATCGAGCACCGCCACGGTGCGGCGGAGGGCATGATAGCTATGGCACGTCACAAAGAGGTCGGCCTTGCCGCCGATACGATAGCTCGTATGACGCGCAAGGCGCTCGTCCTCGATCACATCCGTGTCGATCATGCCCGAAAGCGCCATGACGGCGTTAAACAGACCCATTAGACTTAAGCGTCTTTCTTGGCAGTCAGATGCTCAATGAACTCGGGACCGACGGTCGTAACGTCGCCGGCACCCATGGTGAGCAGCAGGTCGCCCTCGCCCACCATCTGCTCGAGCTCCTGATTGAGCTCAAGACGGCTGGAGCAGTACACGACCTCCTTGCCAGGATGCTTGGCGCGCACGGTATCGGCGAGCATCTTAGAGGTGACACCCGGAATGGGCATCTCGCCAGCCGAGAACACATCAATCAGCAGCAGTTTATCGGCATTGGCAAATGCATCGGCAAAGTCGTCGCACAGGGCCTGCAGGCGCGAATAGCGGTGCGGCTGGAACACGACGTCGACGTGCTTGTAACCCAGCGACGAAGCGGCAGCAAGCGTCGCCTTGATCTCGGTGGGGTGATGGCCGTAATCATCGACCACGGTGATGCCATCGATATCGCCCACGTGGGTAAAGCGACGGCGGACGCCCTCAAAGCTCGAGAGCGCCTTGGCGGCGGCGTCGATGTCAAGGCCCAGGACATGGGCGACGGTGAGCACCGCCGTGGCGTTGAGCATGTTGTGGCGACCGGGATTGCTCTTGATCTCCACAGCGCGCTCAGTGCCGTCCTCAAAGCGAACGATAAAGTCACTCTGGATACCCTTGACATCCGGGTGCATGCAGACGATGTCGTTGCTCTCGGCAAAGCCGTAGGAAAGCACGTGACGGCCCGTCGACTTGGCGAGCTCGACCAGATGCGGGTCCTCACCGCAGACGATGACGGTGCCGCCCTCGCCCACCAGGCTCATGAATTTGGCGAAAGTTGCCTCGATCTCCTCGATACCCGAGTAGTGATCGAGGTGGTCGGCCTCGACGTTGGTCACAATGACTACGTTGGGGTTCAGGAACAGGAAGGAGCTGTCGGACTCGTCGGCCTCGGCGACAAAGTAGTCGCCCGAGCCGTTCTTGCCGTTCGTGTCATAGCCCTCGACGATGCCACCGATCAGGAAGCTCGGATCCAGACCCATGCGGTCGAGCATGGTGGCACACATCGAAGACGTGGTGGTCTTGCCATGCGTGCCGGCAACAGCGACGGTAGTGTAGCCGTGGCCCAAAGCAGAGAGCATCTTGGCACGGGGCCACACGGGAATGCCCAGCTCGCGAGCGCGCACGAGTTCAGGGTTGGACTCCGGAATAGCGGTGGAGACAACAACCACGTCGGGCTTGACCTCGTCGATCGTGGCGGCCTCATGGCCCACATGCACCTTCACACCAGCGCGGGTAAGCTGGCGGATATAACGTGACGTCTTAAGGTCGGAGCCGGTAACGGCATAACCGCGCTCGTGCAGAACGAGGGCGATGCCGCTCATGCCGGCGCCGCCGATACCGATAAAGTGGGCGCTCTTAAACTCGGGCGCGGAGGTTGCAGTCTGGGAATCAGCCATGTGCTCGTGTACTCCTTGCGTAAACACTGCCTGTAACCCGTTAACTGTACCGCACCTACCGCATCAGCGCGAGGGCGACCGAAGATATCCCGTCTAACTAACGCAAACCTTGATTGGCAACTTCATCCGAACACTTCCCACATTCATCCGTACATGTACGGATGAATGTGGGAATCCGATACCCTGAGGGCCGGACCGGCCGGCCCCGGGAGATCGGAGGACGGCATGTCCGGAAAGAGGAAGAAGGGGGCCGGGAAGGCGGCCCCGAGGGCCTACGGCAGGCTCACCAGGCACGAGCGGGACACGCTCCAGAGGATGCTGGAGCGAGGGGCCTCGTGCAGGCAGATCGCGAGGGAGCTGGGCAGGTCGCCCTCGACGGTGTGCTCGGAGGTGGCGTCGCACAGGTTCGTGACCGCGCCGAGGGAGAGGCGCGGCGAGCGAGTGGACGCCTCCGCCGACCTGTCGGCGGCCTGCCCGCGCCTGGCCGCGTGGCCGCGCTGCTGCAACGGGTGCGGGCGGTACCGCGCGATCGGCTGCAAGCGCCGCCCGCACGTCTTCTACGATGCCCGCGCCGCGCAGCTGTGCGCGGACTCGGTCCTCGTCTCGTCGAGGCGCGGGATAGACGCCGACGAGCCCGCCGCGGCCGAGGCGCTCGCCCTCATCCGCGACGGCCTGGGCCGGGGGCTCTCGCCCGAGCAGCTGTCCGCCCGCAACGGCGGGCCCGTGGACCTGTCGCCCTCGACGATCTACCGCTGGGTCGCGGCTGGCTACGACGGCATGACCAACATGGAGCTCAGGCGGAAGGTCGGCTACAGGCCGAGGAGGCGCGCACCGGCGGCCTCGGCCACGCGGCACTCGCCCCGCAGGTCGTACGCCGCGTTCCTCGGCCTGGGCGAGGACGCGTGCGCCGCCGCCTGGGAGATGGACACCGTCGAGGGCGCGCGGGAGGACAGCGCCTGCCTGCTCACGCTGCTGCACCGCCCCAGCAGGCTGCAGCTCGCGCTGCCGCTCGCGGCGAAGGACGCCGAGAGCGTGGCGGCGGCGCTCGGGGGCGTGCGCTCGGTGCTGGGCGCCGGCGGCACGGGGAGGGTCTTCCGCGCCGTGCTCACCGACAACGGCGCCGAGTTCTCCGACGAGGGCGCGATCGCCGCGCTCATCGGCGAGGAGCCCGGCGAGACGAGGCTGTTCTACTGCGACCCTAGGCGCAGCGACCAGAAGGGCGCCTGCGAGCGCAACCACGTCGAGATCAGGAAGCTGCTCCCCAAGGGCCGCGGCCTCAGGTTCGACCGGCTGGTCCCGGCGGACCTGTCGCTGGCGATGTCGCACGTGAACTCCGAGCCCCGCGGCGCGCTCGGCTTCGCGACGCCCGCCCGCGCCTTCCGGGCGATGCTCGGCGACGACGCGGCGGCGCTGCTGGAGGCGTACGGCATCGAGGACGTGCCCATCGACGAGCTCGACCTGACGCCGGGCCTCATCGCGCGGGCGCGCGCAGAGAGGGGCGATGCCCCGCTGTCCTAGCCTAAGGGAAAACGGAATAGACTGACCGACCGTTCGGCTGAGTCTGGGAAGAGGTGCCGGGCGGTGGGCGGAGCATGGCCACCGGACCCATCGAAACACATCTCCACCGTTCCTTCAACTGGGAAAACGGCGCCCCCGGGCCCCGGGAGGGGCAGCGGGGGCGTTCGGCTAGGTGCGGGAACGGCCTATTTGCTCAATGTGTTCGGCTGAGATCGGAAATCAACC
>NZ_WWSY01000020.1 GCF_009876115.1 Collinsella aerofaciens
AGGACCTCGGGGGCGTTCGGTTAACTGCGGGAGCGTGCCGTCAGCTCAATGTGTTCGGTTGGGATCGGAAATCAACCAGCACAGCCTCGGTTCTATAAATCGGCACGTCAGAGACATCAGCCGGCAGCAAGAAGTTTTTCGCTCAGAGCCGCACGGGCAAACTCACTTGGCGTCATCCCCTCGGCAGCCGCCCGTCGACGAATGGCCTCCTTCATTCCCAGAGGAATCTTGACCGACAACGTTGCCGTCCCCTCACCTGAGAGCGGGGGCCGTCCATGCACGATCCCACCAACGGTATGTTCGCCATCCGGAAACTCTCCGCGCTCGTACGACTCGCACCACGCGTCAATCATTTCATCCGTTACAACCTGACCATTAGCGGCCGTATACGTCTTGCCCATCATCGACCCCTTTGCCGAGCCTGTTCAATCTCCTGCCAAAATTTCTTCTGGACTGGAGACAAGGCATGAATGATAAGCCACCCACGGAGAAGCTCGACCGCGACAAGCTCCACGCTTCGTCCGTCTGGGAGCCATCCAATCGCAAGCCATCTCGGCGGCTCGTCCTTCGACTCGCGACGAATGCACTCAGTAACCGCAAGCCAAGCGCTAAGCACCTGCTTTTCCGTCAGGTGCTTTTTAGCGTTGGGATGGATCTCAACATCCATGCATCTTCTCCTCCATCTTACCCAATTTCGTATGACGAAAGTCCGCTGTCGCCAATTCTTAAGCCGGCACGCGTTGGAGAGCAGGGGTCGAAACAATGATTGAAGGACGCTCTAGTACGGCCCAGGCGCCGGGGCAGGAGCACATACGCCAGGGACGTACGTTTTCGTAGCATACGAGGACATAGCCACGTGCATCGATAAAGGCGATGTCGATGGGATAGGCCATAAAACACGTGTGGACCGAAGAGCAGCGTGGAAACGCCATGACGAGCGGCAGGCCGTTGGCGGCAACCGGACGCCGTCCCAGCATGCCGCGCAGGCGCACGACAAACGACTCCGCCACCGCAAACTCGGCCGGCGTCCAACCCAGCCTATTGAGTGCCCGCGCGTAGGCGATGTAGGACGAGACCGCGGTCACATGACCACCCCCGGGCGCCATGGATCGACCGTCACCGCGCGCTCGTGCGACAACGTTGTCGGCGCCCCCAGCGGAACGCCAGCGATGCTGAGAGAAGTCGGCCACGGCTCATAGTGCATGGTGCAGGTGTAGGTCCTAAACGTACCGGATAGGGAGAGCAGGCCACCATCCGATGCCTCCGCGCCTTGCTCGCTCGACACTTCGATCTGCAAGTCATAGCCTTCCATGGCATTCAGAATTTGAGTCTGGACCGTCGCCGAGGCATCGACAGAGCTTTCGTCGCCCTCCCCCTCCGACGCCACGGCGTGCGCCAACACGATGTCGGGCACCACGCGGTCGAAGCGCGCGACAGCGCTGGCATAGACCATGACGTTGTACACGATGAGTGCCAGCACCAGCAAAACGGGCGTAACCACTGCCATCTCCACCGTCGCTTGGGCGCGCTCCTCGCGCAGACGCATGCGGATACTCATTACGACCCACCGCCCAGAGCGCCAACCAGCGTGGCGACATCGACGGTGAGCGGGATGGAGCCGCCGCCGGGCAGAGGAATCTCCGCAAGCGTGAACGTCGTGCCGCTGATGGTGCGTTCGACTTGATATTCCAACGCCTCGCAAAGCGCCTTGGGATCGGTCACGCCCAACGGAATACTTCGCAGCTTGTCTTGCGCTTGAGAGAGACCGGCAATGTCAGACCCCGGGCTCTTAATGACGTTGGCGGAATCGGTCAGCACTGGCTTTCGCAGGCGCAAGTCGCACGGTTCCAGACCCAGCGCCGCCACGGACGCCGAAACGGTATCGCCGAGCCACGATGCGATGGAGCCCAACGCGCCGCTGCCCCCTCCTAGGCCTTTAATCATCTCGCCCATAAGTTCGTCGGCCGAACCTTGGATATCACCGTATCCCACAAGCAGCCGTCCCCAAACATCCATGACGCCGTCGAGCACACCGGCAACGCCGCCCGAGCGTTCCTTCAATGTCGAGAAAAATCGAGAAAGCACGTTGTTTTGCGCCGTCGCCTCATCGGGCGCCAGCACCGCGGCAGAGATGGCACCGCGATCGCCAAGCCTGACTGCCGTGTTAAACGAAGAGTTGAGTTCATCGGGGCTCGAGATGGCACCCGAAACCGCAAAGGCAACCACGCCGTTGCGACCGGGCGGAGCGATACGCGGACGCTCGCCCGAAAGCGCTTTAATGGCCTGGTCAAACGCATTGCCCGCACGGTCGGCTTCGTCCTCGGTCTGACGCTCGAGCTCGAGCTCCTTGTTGCGACAGTCGACGTAGTCCTCCAGGGCGTCTTTAAACTTGTCAAAGTGATACTCGAAGCCGTTTTCGATAGAGGTTGAAGGCGCCGCAACGGCACCAAGCGACAAAACGCCAAAATGGCATTTGCTGCATTTATCCTGTCCATCGTAATCGGCAACCGAAGCAAATCCGCTCGGCGTCCCTTTCTTATAGTTAGGGCAGGTCGTCCCGTAATGCAGATACGCCTTGTCATCGTTCACGCTAGTCGGCCACACCGCATCGGTATAGAGTTCCGTCGCCCGAACCTCATCAGAGTTGCGCGGCAGCAGCGGAATATAGGAGGAGACCCTGTCTCCGTTCTCGGTTATATGTGCCCGATCGACCTCCGCGCTCGCATAGGTATAAAACGCCTTACGCGCCGCAGACTCTGCCTTCATCTCGACACTCGAGCCGTGGGGCTTCTCATTTGTCAGACGCCAATGGTAGTAGTCCTTCGCGCGATCAAGGGCAACTTGGGGCTCCCACGTAACGCTCGATGAGTAATGCGGATTTTGAACACCGGAGAGATCCGTTAGGCTTTTCGCACGCTCCCACATGCAAGAACAGCTGCCGACCGAGCCCTTGTCAGACCCACCACAATCCACCAGCCAAGCACGCTCTTTAGCCTTCGCCGTGTCCTCAGAAGCCTTCCGCAGCTCCTCGGCCGCACCCTCTAAATCATCTGATGTGTCTTTAATGGTATCGGTCGAGATCTCTGATCCTTTGAGCGCAGCGAAGTCAGACTCGGATGTCCTGGGCACGGCAAGCGCCGTACCGGTATAGGTCACACTATCGGTATCCTGCGCCGACACCGCCTGCGTGGCACGCGCGGCGATCAGATACGGCAGGGCCGTCTCGATTTTCTGTAAGCCTTCCGATGCGCTTTTGGCAAACTTGTTGCGCGTTTTAATGATCTCAATCCCGGTGTCGACCATATTGCCGGCAACCGGCTCGGCACCCGGGATAAGGATGGCGACCAGGCCCGTCCCGATCGTGGCAAACCCCGCCAGCCCCAGACTCAAGATGCTCGCATCAACCACCGTGGCAGCCGTGTGATAGGACGACACTACGTTGGCACCCGCCAGCGCGCCGCTATCAGCCGCCACCTGGGTATCCCCGGCACGCGACATGCTCCATATCGCCGCCGTCGACGAAAACAGCAGCGTGAGCACCACCAAGATGACCACCGCAGAGGAGAGCGTGGTGTAGGCACCGTCTTCGATAAACAGGTCGATACCGGCTCGACCCATAAAGCCGCCTCGTTTGCGGAGAGCGCCTGGTCGACGGCGGGCCGCAAACCCTTGCGTCACCCGCAACAGGCAGCGCCTAATCCCATGCAGCAATCCACGAATCATAATCTCCCTCCAGCCATTCGGGACGCGATTGATACGAGACATCGACCTTGAGCTCAACGTAGCCGCCCTCGGCGGTACCACCCATAGCCTGCGCAAACGCACCGATCACAGGCAACGGCTTGACCTCGCCGGAAACGGACACGGACGAGACGCCACCCGCACCGGCCCGGCCAAGCTCGATATCCCACGACAACGGCCCGCCGGCATGAAAGATCGAAACGTTGGGCACTGCGGCAAGTCGGCGGCGGGTGAACTCCTTAAGATCGTCGTCCTCCGCCGTCGTCGTGGTCATGAGCCGCGCGGTCTCGGCAGCGGCAGACTCCATGACCGCGCGCGTATAGAGCAGGCACACCGGTTGCAGCGCGAGAAGGATGAGTGTCAGAAACGTCGGCAGCAAAAAAGCGGCCTCGACCGTAGACTGCGCCCGGTCCTCGCGCGCGGCATCAATACAACGCGATGTCCTTAGCGGCCGCAGCGGCGTCGATAACCGACGTCGAGGCAACGCCATGGGATGCCGCCCGCTCAACCAGCGCCGCCAAGCGCCCATCGGTGCCGGCACGCCAAAGTCCCGCGATCGCCAGCACGATCGATAACAGCGCCACCGTGACGATGGCGTATTCGACCGTCGCCTGGGCAGATTCCTCACGCAGGACATCATGCATTTCACGATCCCTCCTTTGAGTCCGTTGCCTGCGGGCTCAGGCGCACGGCGCGCAGACGACACGAAGCATCGCCAGCATCCGCGGCAATTGTCACCATATCGACCCAGCCGCGTTCGTCGCGCACGATGGCGCCCCACACGTTTCCCTTGATGTCGAGATAGCCGATCAGAGCAAGTTGCGCCGTGGGTACCTCGCGATAGGCACGCAGCATATCCGCCGCCGCTTCGGTCATCGGTCGGTCCTCGGACCATGCAAGCCGGACCGCAATCGCGTTGCCCTCAGGCGAATCCGTCGCAGTGCCAGACCGCTTGTCGAGCGTCCGCAGAAAGGTTTGCGCCGTGACAGCGACATCCGAATCGTCCGCATCTCGCATCTCATCTTTTTGAGACGCCACCGCCGAATCTGAGCCCAAATCGGAGGCGGTCCCAGGACGCTGCTGCCGCGCGGCGTTAAGCCCCCAAAGCACCGCCGCTATCGCCACGACCAGGCAAGCAAACACCAGCAGTACCCCGATGGGGCGCTCGCCCTCTACAGGCTGTTGATGCCCTCGCTGATAGCGTTCCATAGATCTTGGACCTTGCCCTTAAATGCGACGATGGCGATAATCGCAATCACCACGAGCACGCCGACCAAGATGGCATACTCGGTGGTACCCTGTGCGCTCTCCTCCTGCAATAGTTCCTTGGCGCGCTGACGAACATGTGCCGCCCGGCAAAACGCCCAGCCCTGGACCTTGCCAGCAGCGTCAGTCATCGTGTTCATGTATTCCTCCCTACATCATCCCGCCTGCTCCCAGCAGCGGGCCCAATATGGACAGAAGCAACGCCGGCAAGATGAGCGTGCCGGTGGGAATCAACAGCTTGACGGGCGCACGCTCGATCTCGCGCTCGACCGCGGCGCGATGAGCCGCACGGATCTCGCGACTTTGAGCGGCCAGCGTCTCGGCAAGTGGGGCACCCAGGGCGAGCGCCTGCCCCACCGTGATGGCAAAGGTCTCGAGCGCTCGCACGTCCAGGTCGCGCGCGGCGGCCAACAACTCGTCCTCACGCGTGCCCACGCCCACCTGCCACGCCATGCAGGCGCGCTCAAGGCGAAGAGCGAGCACTGACCGGCGGTTGGCGCAGAAAATCTCAAGCGCCGCATCAAACGAAAGACCGGCCGAAAGACCCAAGCGCACAACATCGATCATCTCGGACACTTCGCCGAGCGACACTCGCGCCGGGCCGCCCGCTCCAACCGCGCCCTTCACTCGCGCGGTCAGAGCATCGACCACCGAGCGACCCGCGGCAGCGACCAGCACCGCCTCGCGCTTGCAGGCCCCTGCGATCTTGCGTGCATCCGCCCGATCAAAACCCGTCGCGACAAATACACTCAGGGCGCACAGGCAAGCCGCAGCTGCAACCGGGGCGCTCATAGCTCCACCCGCATAATGCGCCGGATAACCACCAGGGCAACGGCGTTGAGGGCAAGACCCAGCACCACAGCGCCCGCGCCGGCAGGCGTCGCAAGACCGCGACGAAAATCTGCCGAAAGCAGCGCCAACACCGCGCACATGCCCGCCGGCATCGCCGCGACCATATGCGCAGACATGCGAGCCTGCGACGTCTTAACATCCAGGCGGCGCTTGAGCTCAATGCGCTCCCCCACCATGCTCGACGCCTCGGACAGTAAGTCGGCAAGCGGAGCGCCGGTGCGCTGAGACACCTTAAGCGCCAAGGTCACAAGCGAAAGACCGGGGGCGTCGATACGCACGAGCAAGTCATCGAGCGCGTCGGTCGCCGAGATGCCGCAATCGATCGCCGCCGCCACCCGCAAAAACTCGGTATGCACTGGCTCTTGCGCATGAGCGCCCACAAAGCGCATGCCCTGGGCCAGCGAATGTCCCGAGGCAAGCGACATGGAAAGTGCGGTAAACGCCTCGGGCATTGCCTCTTCTGCATCGTGTTGCTCGCGCCGGCTCTCAAAGCCATCCCGAGCGGCACCGACGGCAAACGGAGCAACAAGTCCCAAGGCAAATCCGAGGGGCGATAACGACACCATCGTTAGTAAAACGCAGCAGACACCGCTCGATAGCAGCAGAAACGCCAAACGTCCCGAAGCATCTTCGATCACGAGGCCAAGGCGATGCGCCGGAGCCAGCGATGCCCACGAACGGGCGATCTTTTTCAGCAGATCGTTTTCCACCAGCTCACGCGGCAGCTTCTCTGCCACCGTCTCGAGCGCCTGACGTGACAGCTCCGCCGACGGTACCTGCGGCACACGAGGTTCCGCCCCGCACGCCGTCGCGACAGAAAGCCCTGCCAAGCCCCCTACGACGAGGGGCACAGTGATCTCCATTCGTCCACCTCCTCTTGTGTGAGCGTCCCCGACCGCAGGCCTTCTGCGATAAACGGCGGCTCGCGGTCAAGCGTCCAGGTGCGCTCGGCGGCATCGAACGTCACATAGCGCTCGAGCTCTACGCCGCCCGATGCGGCGCGTCGCACCCCCGAATACGAGGAGACGAAACGCCTGCCATCGGCGTGACGCTCGGACATCACGATGCCGTCGAGCGCCATGGCAATCTGCTCCTCGATGAGCTCGCTCGGCAGATCGATGCCATAACGTGCAAGCAACGTCAGACGCACCACGGTCTCCTGTTCTGAACCCGCATGAAGTGTGGTGAGCGACCCGTCGTGGCCCGTGTTCATGGCCTGCAACATGTCGCAGCACTCGGCACCGCGCACCTCGCCCACCACGATGCGGTCGGGGCGCATGCGCAGGGCATTAGTTACCAGGTCGCGGATCGTCACCGCGCCCTCGCCCTCAATTGAAGCCTCGCGCGCCTCTAGGCGCACCACGTGCGGATGATGTGCAAACTTGAGCTCGGCGGAGTCCTCGATCGTCACGATGCGCTCGCCGGTGGAAATCTCACATGACAACGCGTTGAGCAGGGTGGTCTTACCAGATCCCGTGCCTCCCGCAACCGCCAGGTCCTGTCGCAGCGACACCGCGCACGACAGCAGCTGCGCATACCAAAGCGGCAGCGATCCCAACCCCACGAGCTCGTCCAGCGAGCAGATACGGTCCGAGAACTTTCGGATGGTGAGAATCGGTCCGTCAATCGCCACAGGCGGAATCACCGCGTTGACGCGATAGCCCGTTTTGAGGCGGGCGTTGACGATAGGGCTGCGCTCGTCGATACGGCGGCCAAGTGGCGAGATAATGCGGTCGATAAGCACACGGATCTGCTCATCATCCTCAAACGCATGCTCGATGGGGTACAAGACGCCGCCGCGTTCAAAGAAAGCCGAGCGGCAGCCGTTGATCATGATCTCGGTAACGGTGTCGTCCTCGATGAGCGGCTGCAACGGCCCCAGGCCCACCACGTCATCCAAAATCTCGTCGATGATGGTCTCGCGCTCGGACGTCGCGAGATCGGTCGGCTCCTCAACATTGAGCGCCGCCTCCACCGCAGGACGCAATTCCGAGCGGGCAAGTGCCGGGTCGATATAGGCGCTGATACGCGCCACTTCGTCGTAACCCATGCGGTCCATCACGGCGCGCTTGGTGCGTCGTTTCACGGCGCGGCGACGCCCCGCATCTACAGGCGCTGCCGCCGCCGCAGCGCCGGCAGCCTTAATCCTCGTTTGCAGGCTCATCGCTGATCACCCTCGCGCGACCAGGGAAGGCGGATACGCGGGCGTTCGGTGCGCGTTGCACGGTCGGCGACCATATCGCTCCAAGGGCCGACGGCGCACCCCAGTTCCACGAGCATCTCGCGCGTGGCCTCGCGCACGCTGGTCGCAAAAGCGCTGGTCTGCCCCACTGCCTCGTCAGCGCGCCCAAACGCCATGAGCGCGGCGAGATCCTGCCCGCCATCGGCGATACGAATCTTGGAGCTTAACGCACAGGCAATCTCAAAGCGCATGGCGACGTCCTCGTCTGCCCCGCGCGCACCGAACCGGTTGAACACGGCGCTCATGCGCGTGCGCGGCACACCTACTCGACCTGCCAGTTCAATGACGCGCGATGCCGATGCCGCGGACGACACCGCCGCATCGCCAACGACCAGGCAACGGTCGCTCGCCGCCACCGCAGCCGCCACGGCGTCGCCCCAAAAGACCGAGGTATCGATAAAGACCACGTCGGATTCGCGACGCAGAACATCAAGCAGTAGCTCCACCGGACGTGCCATGAGCTCGGCTTGCTCGGGCGCCGCGACGGGACCCCAGAGCGTAACGCCCGGTGCCACGCGCATCGATGTGGCTACGATATCCGGCTCGGTGAGCGTGCCCGCCGCCGACGGCTCGATAAGTGCCGCCATATCGCGCGGAGCATCGACGCCTAACAAGTCGTAAAGGTTTCCAAACATCAGGTCCAGGTCGAGCACGGCGGCACGCAAGCCCAACAGCGACGATGTGTGTGCCATGGTGGCAACGATCGTCGACTTGCCGCAACCGCCCGAACCCGAAATGGCGCAGATGACCGGAGCTCGATGCGGCGAAGCGGCAGCGTCTGCCGGCGGCATCGGAGGCGGCGGGGCGGGCGTCGGTGACAGCGTCCCCGTCTCCCCCGCCGCAACCACACGCTGCGTCCAAGCCGGCATGGCAGCTTGTTCGGTCTGCGAGGCAGGCTCGTTCTGTGCAATCTGCTCATGCTGCATCAGCGACAACTCGCCGCACCCGGCAAAGCCCTCAACTTCGTCGAGTTCATCCGCCAGATTCACGCCGTGCACGTATCCCATATCTACAGCCGGGGAATCGCCAGCATGCTGCGCCGGCCCTCCAGCGTCATCGTATACAAGGGGGTTCCGGGGACGCCGACCATGCTCGGCTTCCGCTTTTCCATAATCATCAACACGCGGGCCTCTTGTAGCGCGAGGCGCCCCGGGTTCCCTATCAACAAAAGCATCGGGCTCAATCGTCATGCGCCGATCGGAACCAACCGCTCCCTCGCCCGCGCGCCCGTTGCCGCATATACTGTGTGCAGCGATGACCTCGGTCGCCCCCGCGCGAAACAGCCCCTCGATATCCGACGGATCGAGCGCTTCTATCAACACGACCACGCGACTCACGCGGCCTTCGGCCGTCAGGCGCGCAACAGTCTTGCGCACATCTTCGGTATCAAACAGAGACGCCGCGATGATGGCAGCCCCGCGGCGCGACGGAAACGCCCGCGCCATGGAAACCAGCCCGTCCAGGTCACCCACACGAAGCACCTGTGCACCCGCATCACGGCCCTCGACTTCCCGCTGCAACAGCCCGTAATCGCCGCACGCGCAGCACGCAAGCCAGATCGCCTTCATCACTCGTCGCCTCCGCTCTTTTTGCCGCGCGCCGTGGCGGGAATCGTCAAGCTGACCGTTCCCTTGCCCGAGGCGCCCAGCAGTTCCTTGACGTCTTCGGGGTCAGCCGCCAGCGTCACCCATTCGATCTTGCCCTCGCGCGTGGCACCGGAATCCTCACTGGTATCGATCACGTACGCGCCGCACAGCCGATCGGTTACGCCGTCTTTTTGCACATACACATCCACGTAGCTGCCCACGCCCGTGGCACCGCCGACCGAGTGCTCGGCATCGACCGCCACCGAAACGGCGACCTTGCCCTTAGGCACCTCGAGCTTGTGGCTCTCGGCCTTGGTGTAGACATTGCAGATCACGGCGTTTTTGGGAATACGCGAAGTCGTCACGTCGCCGCGCACCTGGCGCAGCTCGGTCGCTGCGCCACGCGGCAGCAGGCTCGTCAGCCATTCCTGGGTTATGACATTGGTCTCATCGAGGGTCTCGCCCACATCGATATCGCGCGCCGCGACGCATACCTCGACGTGATCGCCACCGTACTTGGCCAAGGTCTCAGCCTGGACCTGTTCGGCTCGTGAGCGGATCGACGAGCCGTAAGCCATGCAGAGCAGCGCAGCGAGCACGCCCGCGACCAGACTGATGGCGATGCGCTTGCTCTTGTTCACGGCCGCTCCTCTCATGGCAGTGCCGGGCGAATGCCCGTACCACCATTGTCTGGGCGGTCAGAGCGCAAAGCGGCGCAATCGCGATCTTGGTTTTCGATGTCAAACCAATCGCTGACCAAAAGCTGACCAGCCCGTCAAGCTCGTGGCAAGGTTTTGGTCAGCACGTCAGCAAACTGCATGTTTCGAGGCTTTTCCGCAGCAAAAAAGCCGTCTCCCGAACAGTTGGGAGACGGCTGTCATAGGAAAAATCAATTACAGATGGACATCGGGATCGAGCATTTGAGCGCTCACGCGCATGGATGACGCCAGATTTTGGAAAGTTTCCAGACGCAGGCTGTCGATCTGCCCGGCGTCCTCGGCCTCGCGAACGGCGCAACCCGGTTCGTGGGTATGCGTGCAGTCGCCAAACCGGCACGCACGCGATGCCTCGACAATCTCGGGGAAGGCGCGTGCCAGACCCCGCTCGTGACCCACGAGCGGCAAACTGCGCAGACCCGGGGCATCGGCGATCACGCCGGCGTCGCCCGGCAGCGCCACCATCACGCGCGCGACGGTAGTGTGACGGCCCTGGTCGTCGCGTTCGCGCACACCGCCGGTCGCCAACGTATCGTGGCCCAGCAGTGCATTGAGCAGCGTCGACTTGCCGGCACCCGACTCGCCCAGAATCATGGCGCAGCTCCCGGCAGGCACGCAGGCACGGACCTCGTCCAGACCGCGGCCCTCGGCAGAAGACGTCACGATCACGCGCACGTCCGGACCCACCAGACGGCGCACGCGGTCCAGATCGCGCTCGAGCTCCCCGGCATCGCAGCGGTCAGCCTTAGTGAGCACCACCACCGGCTCGGCATCGCAGTCGAGCGCCAACACCAGCGAGCGCGCCACACGGTCGAGCAGCACCTCGCCGGCACCGAGCGCCTGCACGATTAGCACGCTATCCACGTTGGAGCAGAGCACCTGGCGCTCTCCGCGGGCACGGCCGCGCCAACGCTCAAAGCTCGTACGGCGCGGCAGTACGCATTCAATCACGCCCATATCGTGCCCGGGAGCGCGGCGCACCGCCACACGATCGCCCACGGCAGGCAGCAGGACCTCGTCCCCACCGCGCGACTTGGCAAATCCCACGGCATGCTCGGCGCGGAAGGTATCGTCGGCAGTCGCCACCAGCGGAAACCCACGATCCAAGCGCACCACGGCGCCAAGCTGCATCTGCTCGGGCTCCTCGGCATGTGCGCAAAAATCATCAAAGGCAGCCTGCTGAGCTTCATCGACCGGCAGGTCATCGAACGCCGGAACGTCCTGCAGCGCGTCGAGTCCCGGCACGCTCGCCAGCAGCTCCTCGGCAGACGCGGGAGCCTCGGTCGCGAGCTTCCGACGACGATCGCGCTTAGCCCGCGCCCCCGTCGTCTTTTTCTTCGCTTTAGCCTTAGCCTTGCCCACAAGCGCCTCCCAGCACCATAAATCACAACTGAGCAGGTATTTTAAATCAAAAAGAGCTGGCCGGGCAAAGCCCGACCAGCTCACATACTTTCCCTCAGCTTACGGTCCCGAGAGGTTATCCGAAGGCCCGCCCGCCGGGAGGGGTTTCTTCTGAGTGATCCCGCAGCGCGAAGCGCGAGGACCAGCGAAGAAGAAACCCCGCAGGCGGGCGGGCCCGGACAGGTACGTTACTCTTTCTCCACCGCGCGCATGATCGCCTTGTAGATCTCCATCAACGGGATGATCAGGAAGGCCAGGCCCAGCGCGGCAAGAACGCCCTTGAGCTCAAGCGTCACAGGGCCAAAGAACATCTCGGCAAGCGTCGGCTGCACGGTCACGATCACCGTCAGCACCAGTGCCAGAGCGGCGGAAGCCCACAGCCACTTGTTCTGCTTCTTCATGGTGAACAGCGACGCACGACGGCTGCGCATATTGAAGCAGTGGAAAATCTCGACCATGTTGAGCGTGATGAACGCCATCATCACGCCTTCCTCGTCGGCATTGCCGGCGATCATATCGGCGATGTGGATGTAGCCCATGTCAAAGTACACGCCCACAAAGAAGCTCGCCAGCACCAGCACGGTGATGATTAGGCCTTGGACCACGCAGTCCAGACCCATATGTCCGGCAAAGACACCATCCTTGGCGTTGCGCGGCTTGCGCTTCATGATGTCGCCCTCGGCGTCCTCCATGCCCAGCGCGAGCGCAGGGAAGCAGTCGGTAACCAGGTTCACCCACAGCAGCTGCACCGGCTGGAAGATGGTAAAGCCGATGAGCGTGGCGATAAACACCGAGAAGACCTCGGCAAGGTTGGCCGAAAGCAGGAACTGGATGACCTTGCGGATGTTGTCGTAGATGCGACGGCCCTCTTCGCAGGCACCGATGATGGTGGCGAAATTGTCGTCGGCAAGCACCATGTCGGCGACGTTCTTGGTGACATCGGTACCGGTGATGCCCATGCCAACGCCGATGTCGGCGCGCTTGATGGACGGGGCGTCGTTGACGCCGTCGCCCGTCATGGCCACGATCTGGTCGCGCGACTTCCAAGCCTCGACGATGCGTGTCTTGTGCTCGGGCTGGACGCGGGCGTACACGCCGTAGTCCTCGATGTGCGCGTCGAGTTCCTCGTCGCTCATGCGATCGAGGTCGGCACCGGTGATGGCATGGCTGCGATCGGTGACGATGCCCAGCTGCTTGGCGATGGCCACGGCGGTGTCGATGTGGTCGCCCGTGATCATGACGGTGCGAATGCCAGCGTCGTGGGCCTCGCGGATGGCTTCGGCGACCTCGGGGCGGACCGGGTCGATCATGCCGGACAGGCCGCAGAAGACCAGGTCGTGCTCGAGCGCAGCGGGGCTGCAGTCGCTCGGAACCTCGGTGTAGGTGCGGCTTGCCAGCGCCAGCACGCGCAGAGCCTCGTCGGCCATGGCCTTGTTGGCGGCCACGAGCTCGGCGCGACGCTCCTCGGTCAGCGGGACGACCTTTTCGCCCTCGTAGATATGGGTGCACAGGCCGATCACCACGTCGGGCGCGCCCTTGGTGTACTGCTCGTACTCGCCATCCAAGGTCTCGACGATCACGGACATCATCTTGCGGCCCGAGTCGAACGGGGCCTCGCCCACGCGCGGATGCTCGGCAGTCAGGCCGGTGAGGCCAGCCTTGCCGGCGTCGTTGACGAGCGCGCACTCGGTCGGCTCGCCCACGGCCTCGCCCAGCTCCTCGTCCCACTGGGCATCGGAGCACAGCGCCATGCCAGCCAGGAACTTCTCCTTGGGCGCGGCGAGTTCGTGCTTGACGACGGTCATCTTGTTCTGGGTAAGGGTACCGGTCTTGTCGGAGCAGATGGTCTGTGTGCAGCCAAGGGTCTCGACGGCGGAAAGCTTACGGATAATCGCCTGGCGCTTGGCCATCTTGGTCACGCCGAGCGAAAGCACGATGGTCACGACGGCGACCAGGCCCTCGGGGATGGCGGCGACGGCAAGCGAGACGGCGACCATAAAGGTGTCGAGCAGGGCGGTCGGGTCGGTAAGAACGTTGCCCACGCCGTGGCGGATGATATCAACGCCAAAGATGACGACGCAGATGACGATAACCATGATGGTGAGGATGCGGCTGAGCTCGGCAAGCTTCACCTGCAGCGGCGTGAGCTCTTCCTTGGCCTCGGCCAGGGCGCCGGCGATCTTGCCCATCTCGGTGTTCATGCCGGTGCCGACCACGACGGCGCGACCACGGCCGTACACGACGGTGGAGCCCATATAGCACATGTTCTTACGGTCGCCGAGCGGCACGTCATCGGTGCCCGCAGCGAGCTCGATCACGTTGGCGTGCTTCTCTACGGGCACGGACTCGCCGGTGAGCGCGGCCTCTTCGATCTTCATCGTGGCGCTCTCGAGCACGCGGCAGTCGGCCGGGACGGAGTCGCCCGCCTCGAGCATGATCACGTCGCCGGGCACGAGCTCGGCGCTCGGCAGGTGCACGAGCTTGCCGTCGCGCAGCACCTTGGACTGCGCCGCACTCATCTCCTGCAGGGCCTCGAGGGCCTCCTCGCTCTTGGCTTCCTGGACCACGCCCAGCACCGAGTTGACGATAACGACGAACATGATGATGGCAACATCGGCAAAGTCGGGCTCGCCCTTGACCATGCCCGTGAGCGCACTGATGACGGCGGCAACGATCAGCATGATGACCATGGGGTCGGCCATCTGCTCAAAGAAACGCTTCCACAGCGGTGTCTTCTCGGCTTCCTCGAGCTTGTTAGGGCCTGTCTTGGCGAGGCGCGAAGACGCCTCGTCGTTGCTCAGGCCGAGGTTCTCATCGACACCTTGGTCGCTGAGCACCTCCGCCGCGGCGGACAGGTATTCCTTTTGCATATAGAGTCCCCTCCTGGGATTCGGGCCACTCAGCAGATTGATGCCCGATCATAATTCCCAGGAGAAGGGCAAGGGCTCATCAAGGCTGCCGTGCTGAGCGGCAGTTGATAGTGGAGCTATGGTACCCCAAAGCGACGCGTCTAGCCAAAACAATCGGTTTGGAAATATGGTCCGCACGCAACGGTGCAGACCGTGTGATGCTCAACATTGGTAAAACGTTTTTTCTTCGGCACATCGCCAAACTGACATATCTCCCAGATAGCAGCGGTTGGAGTGGTTGGTAAAGATTTTTCATATACCGTTTTTCCCGCAAAAAATGAACTTCCATTTCGGCATACGGTCGATTTTTTGGGGTATTCGGTCGGCATTTCGTTATAATCATCTCGGTTTTATTTCTTATGGTTTATCTATCAGCGCAAGACGATGTCAGATGGAGGTCTGAATGTACAAGCGCACTAAGATTGTATGCACCATGGGTCCCGCCTGCGATAGCGACGAGACCATCCGCGAGATGATCAAGGCGGGCATGAACGTCGCCCGTTTTAACTTCTCGCACGGCTCCTACGACGAGCACCACGGTCGCATCGAGCGCGTCCGCCGTATTTCCAAGGAGCTCGGTCTGCCTGTCGGCATCCTGCTCGACACCAAGGGCCCCGAGGTCCGCACCGGCCTTCTGGTCGACGGCAAGAAGGTTGCCGTCAAGACCGGCGATAAGATCGTCGTCACCGCTCAGCCCACGTCCGAGGATTTCCACGGCACCGCTGAGCACATCTCCCTCGACTACCTGGCTCTGCCTTCCGAGGTCGAGAAGGGCTCCCTCATCCTGATCGATGACGGCCTGGTTGCCCTCGAGGTCGAGTCCGTCAGCGGCCAGGACATGACCTGCGTCGTTAAGAACGACGGCCTGATCGGCGAGCGCAAGGGCGTCAACATGCCCAACGTCAACATCTCGCTGCCCGCCATCACCGAGCGCGATCGTCAGGACATCCTCTTTGGCCTGACCGAGAACATCGACTACATCGCCGCTTCCTTCATCCGTGACGGCGAGTCCGTCCGCGGCATCCGCAAGCTTTGCCGCGAGAACGGTGGCGAGCACGTGACGATCTTCCCGAAGATCGAGTGCGCCCTGGGCGTCGAGAACTTCGACGAGATCCTCGAGGCTTCCGACGGCATCATGGTCGCCCGTGGCGACCTGGGTATCGAGATCAAGCCCGAGCTCGTTCCGCACATCCAGAAGGAGATCATCGCCAAGTGCAACGCGGCCTACAAGCCCGTTATCACCGCTACGCAGATGCTCGACTCCATGCAGCAGAACCCGCGCCCGACGCGCGCCGAGGTTGCCGACGTTGCTAACGCCATCTACGACGGCACCGACGCCGTTATGCTCTCTGGCGAGTCCGCTGCCGGTAAGTACCCGGTCGAGGCCGTTAAGATGCAGGCCAGCATTGCTCTCGAGACCGAGAAGTACCTCCCGGCCCACGCTCCGCTCGAGGTTCCGGCCGACGCTCACGGCACCCGCGTCGTCAACAACGTTGTGGGTATGTCCGCTGTGAACATGGCCACCACCGTTGGCGCCAAGTGCATCACCGTGCCGACGACCACCGGTCGTACCGCACGCCTGATCTCGCACTTCCGTCCCAACATGCCGATCTGTGCGTTCTCCCGCCACGAGTGGGCCGTCCAGCAGATGATCATGTACTGGGGCGTTATCCCGCACCAGGCCGAGATTACCCAGGGCACCGTCAACGGCACGATCGTCAAGGCGATCGAGACCGCTAAGGAGCTCGGCTACGTCGAGGCCGGCGATCTGACCGTCGCTACCGCCGGCGATCCCCGCATGAGTGTTCAGCTCGAGGACAAGGTCTCCTCGACCAACGTCGCTTACGTCGCTCAGGTGCGCTAAATCGCACTTGCAAGCACGCTTGCATTGCAAAAGGGCCCGGAAGGCTTTGCCTTCCGGGCCCTTTTTAGACCTTCTTCGTATGCCGCATCATCGATTTGTGTTCAGTCGCAAGCCTCTCCGATGCCGAGCGCACCACCGAAGACGCCCTGCGACGGGAGCCGTTGGTCAATTGGAATGAACTGTTCACCGTTAAGCCGGCCGGCTAGCAGCTAGCGATCAGGGGGACTGCGGGAACGTCAGAAGCAGCAACGCGAGCCGCAAATCCCGCCTCGGTCAGCTCGATGACCTCGGTAAACGTTGCATTGAAAAACTCCTCGGTTAGCAGGCGATACGGCGGATGATCGGGCTCGCCGGGGTTTTCGCGTACAATCTCGTGCATGACGCCGATAGTCTTGAGCACATATTCTTTATGGATGGGATACTGCCCAAAACGCGTCGCAGCGGTATAGAGGCGATCGGTCGCACGCGGAATGGAAACGATGCCCAGCGTCTTACCAAACCAGTCAAAGTCGCCTTGCTTTTTAATGCGGAATTCCTCGCACGGCTTGCCGCCGTGCGCCTCCAGGTACTGATTCACGCGCGTATTCCATACGGTATCCGCCACCAGATGCGACCAGACGCCCAGCGTCAAATCGAGCAGCGACTGCGCCACATCTTCGGACGCAAGCGAGAACTCACAGGCGCCGGGACCGACAACCGGCTCGGCATCCCTGTAGCGCTGAGGATAGTGCACGCGGTTCAGTCGCTCGCGCTCCTCGACAATCGAGGTAGCCTCAGCAGGTTCGCCCGCGGGTGCGCCTTTAAGCAGCGGCGCCACATAGGTATCCCAGAACTCGTGCTCGCGCGGCTTAGGGATAGGCTCGGGCTTTGCAAAGTGCGTAATGCGATACGGAATGGGATCGGCGATGCCAGGGACCATATAGCCCACGAAGATATCCGGAACCACGCAGCCAAACAAAAAGGCATTGCGGTCGCGCACGCTATCGGCAAGCACGCTAGCACGTGCCAGCAAGCGCTCCGTTTGAGCGATATGAATGTTCCAACTTGGCATAGCCACCCCCATAAAACCTGGTTAACTATACCATCACGGCAGAGTCGCACAGGCGGCCATACATACCCTACGCAGCAACTATTCCGCAGCACCGCTTTCGGTTCCATACGACGGCACGGGCGCCTCGACCACATGGTGATATCGATCGATATAGATGGCACGGGCCTCCAGGCGGCGCACCAAATCTTGATGGTGCGTACTCATCAAAACCGTCTTACCGGCAGCAACGTAGGCCAGCAAAAAGTTGACTACGATGTCGCACGAGTCCTCATCGAGCCCGTTGGTGGGCTCATCGAGCACTAGGATATCGGGGTTCATCGACACCACCGCAGCCAGCGCAACGCGCTTCTTTTGCCCGCCCGAAAGCTGATAGGGCGAGGCATCGACCAGATCGGCAACCTGGAACAGCTCCATGGCATCGCGGACGCGGCGCTCGAGCTCGTCTGTCGGCAGCCCCATCTGCGCGGGGCCAAACGCGACTTCCTCGCCGACCGTGGCACAAAAGAGCTGCGCATCGGCGTTTTGAAACACAAAGCCCACACGCTGATGGAACCGCTGGGCCGTCGCGGAATCCTTGAGATATGCCGCATCGACCGCATGCCCGTCGAACAGGTACGCACCCGCGTCCGCAAGCTCAAGGCCGTTGATAAGACGCATGATCGTCGTCTTGCCGCAGCCGTTGGGACCAAGCAGAGCGACGAGCTCTCCATGGTTCACCTGCAATGAAACGCCGTCGACCACTGTATGACCCGCATAGGAAAACACCACGTCGCGAAACTCGATGAGCGGCGTGGTCTCGGCATCGGCAGCACCGCTCGCACCCATCGCGTTATTCGTATCGTTTGCCAAAACGTCGCCCTTCCCTACTCACATCGACGGTTCGACTGTCCGCGCTACAACACCGCGCACAACACGACGAGCAACGCCACAACGGCCGTGTAAACGGCATCGCGCCAGCCAAAACCGCTCCGTACAGGCGCCGGATACACGCCGGCGAAGCCGCGGCAGAGCATAGCCTCGTCCATCGCGCGGCTGCATTCCATCGCCTTGATAAACGTCATGCCCATGATACCCGCCAGCGAGTCGGTGCGCGAAAAACCCGCAGGCGCGGAACCGACGCTGCGCAGCATGACCGATTCGCACAGATCGTGCGCCGTGCGTCCCAGCACCTCGATATGCTTGAGCGCCATATCAAAGGTAAAGATGACCTCGTCGGGCAGGCGCAGCATCTTAAGCGCCGCCGACATGCGACTCCAGGTGAGCGTCCACGAAACGCCCAGCACCAGCGACACATTAATAAACGTCTTGAGCGCGATCTTGAGCATGGCGCCCGTGGCAGACGCGCCCAGCAGCAGGGCAGGCAGCGCCAGAACCACGGCAAACCCCGCGGCAGCCAACGTCGGCACAAAGGTAGCGCGCAGTCCGCGTACAGGGCGCACCGCGACCAGCACCAACGCAATCGCCGCCATCAGCATCAGGTACAGTGGGCTCTGCGTCAGGCACACGCACAGGACGCAAACGAACATCCCCACCAGGCGCACCGGCGCCGAAACGCAAGAAAGGGCGCGGTCGATCATCGACCCGCCCTCGTGCGCGCCTCCACCCAGGCGAACCCGCTCAAGCAGGCTCGCCAGGTGCAGGACATTCTTTTGCATCACACGATGCCGAGCCCCCGCGGGCTCGTATCGCTCCTCGACCGCAAGCCAGCTAGGCAGCTCGGCTATTGCCATGAGCACCGCTTTCCTTGACCGTCAGCGAGACCAGGCGGAATGCGATGGTGAGCACCGCCACGCCAATCACGCCCGAAAGAATATACATCGCGGCCTGGCCGGCAAAGCCAAGGCCCTGCTCCTCGGAATAGGCCTGCAGATAATCGCCCGTGGGCAGGGCATCGGCAAAGGTCGGGGTATCGAGACCGACCGAAGCCTGCAGGCTGTCGTCGCCAGCCTCCTGAACGGCGGTCGCGGCGCCCTCGGCGTCCCACTCACCCCAGGCGTCATCCGTGGCCAGCAGGCCCAGCGGCGTGGCTACGACAAGCACGGCAACCAGGATGAGCGTAGGGACCAGCGAGGTCTTCTTGGCAGCAGCGCCCTCGGCAGCAAGCTTGCCATCGACGGCCTCGGGCCCGACGATAATGCTCGGCGCCGTCTTCTTGATAAAGCCGTAGATCGCGGCCGTCGCCACGCCCTCGACCACACCGGCAACCAGCATATGCGGGACCAACATGGCCGGAATAGCCACGGACAGCGGGAAGGGGCAGTACAGCGGGGCGCCCGAAGCGTTGGTGAAGAGCATCGGCTGAATACCGAACTCGATCGCCGCGCAGAGGGCCGCTACGCACAGCCCGACCCAACCGCTCACGATGGCAGAAGCCGAGGTGCCCCAGCTTTTGTCGTGCAGACGGCTGTTGAGCGCACGGAACACGATAGCAGCGACAAACGGCAGCACAAAGGCCATGTTAAAGCAGTTGGCGCCAAACGACAGAACGCCGCCGTCGCCAAACAGCAGCGCCTGCAGCGCCAGCGCGACCGAGACAGCGATAGTCGCGGCCTCGGGACCCAGCAGCAGCGCGATGAGCGCGCCGCCGACGGCGTGGCCTGTGGTGCCGCCGGGCAGCGGAACGTTAAACATCATGAGCAAAAAGGAGAAGGCAGCGCAAATACCCAGAAAGGCCATATGCTCGCGATCGAGCGTGGCGCGCACTTTTTTGATGCAGTGAACCCATACGGGCACCATCGCCACCGCCATAACGGCATCGGTCTGCGGGGACAGGTAGTTGTCTGGAATGTGCATATACGCCTCCCGGTTGCCGGCGCATGGGGTTGCAGCGCCGCTTGAACCATTTCATCAGTGTTACGAGCATGATGATTCGTAACACGCCGCAGGCAATGATAACAAAACGGCGCGCCGCCACAAAAGCAGCACGCCGTTTTGTAATGCGCATGTCATATATGAAAGCTCAGCGGTGCCTTATGTCAAGCACCGCGGTCACGCGGGACCCCACGGCAACTGCCGAGGGGTCCTGTGCTCCCAGCGCAAATCCTAGCCGCGGACCTCGCCGTTTACGCCCTTGCACACCTTGGTGACGATCTTCTGGTGCGCCTTCTCGACCTCTTCGCTGGTGAGCGTGTGGTCGTCGGAGCGATACGTAAGCGCAAAGGCCATGGACTTCTTGCCCACGCCCACGCGGACCGGGTCGCGATAGACGTCGAACAGGCGCACGCCCTCGAGCAGCTTGCCGCCGGCGCTGGTAATGCGACGGTCAAGATCCTCGCAGGTCACGGAGTTATCGACCACGATAGCCAGGTCATGCTCAACAGCCGGGTACTGCGAGAACTCACGGTAGTTCTCCTGATTGCGGGCGCCCTTGATCAGCTTGTCCAAGTCGAGCTCAAAGGCAACGACGACCTCATCAATGCCCATCGCCTCGCGCGCCTCGGGGTGAATCTCGCCAACCCAGCCCAACACGGTGCCGCCCGACAGAACCTCGGCCGCGCGACCCGGCTGCAAGAAAGCGTAGCCCTCGCCCTCGACGGGACGGAAGCGAACCTTCTCGATGCGCAGCTGGGCGAGCAGCTCCTCGACAATGCCCTTGCCAAAGAAGAAGCGCAGCTTGCGGTACTTCATGTTCCAGGACTGCTCACTCCACTGGCCCGAGAGCACGCCCGCGACGGACTTGGTCTCCTTGGGCAGGCTGGCGTTCTCGCGGCCATGGAACAGGCTGCCGACCTCGTACAGGTGCACATTGGGCGTACCGTGTGCCTCGTTGTAGGCCACGGACTGCAGCAGGCCCGGCAGCAGCGAACGACGCATCTCGGTCTGCTCGGCTACCAGCGGGTTCATAAGCACCACGGGGCAGCCGCGGCCCTCAGTGGACATGCCGATCTTCTCCAGGTCGCCCGGGGCGGCAAAGCCAAAGGTCGTGGTCTCGTTGAGGCCGCAGGCGCGCAGGATCTCGCCGACCTTACGGGTGAGCTTCTGCTCGCGGGTCAGACCGCCAATATGGTTCTTGGCAGCCGGGATGGTCGCCGTCACGCGGCCCATGCCCCACAGGCGCAGGACCTCCTCGATCAGGTCGATCTCGCGCGGCAGGTCGGGACGGAAGCTCGGCGGGGTGACCATAAAGTCCTCGCCGTCGCACTCGACGGTGCAGCCCAGACGGGTGAGCGAACGCTCGATAAAGTCGGGCTCGATGTCGGCACCGCAGATGGCATGCACGCGGGCCAGGCGCAGTTTGATGCTGTCGATGGTCTTGGGCGCGGGGAAAACATCGACATAGCCGGGAGCGACCTCGCCGCCGGCGATCTCCTCGATGAGCGCGCAGGTAACGTTGGCGACATCCACGCAGCCGGTCTCGTCGACCTGGCGCTCAAAGCGAATGGAGGCGTCGGAGATCAGCGACAGATCACGGCTGGTGTGCGAGGTGCGACCGGCGTTGAAGCAGGCACTCTCGACCATCACGTCGACGGTGTCGTCCTCGATCTCGGAATCCATGCCGCCCATAACGCCGGCCAACGCCACGGGGCGCTCGCCGTCGGTGATAAGGCCCATGCCGGCGTCGAGCACGCGCTCCTCGCCGTCGAGCGTCGTGAACTTCTCGTCCTGCTGGGCAGCGCGAACCACCACGCGACGCCTGCCATCGCGCTCGGCAAAGGTGTCCAGGTCAAAAGCGTGTAGCGGCTGACCGGTGAGCATCATCACGTAATTGGTGATGTCGACGATGTTGTTGTGCGGGCGCACGCCCAGGGCGTTAAGGCGCTTGACCATCCAGTCGGGCGACGGGCCGACCTTCACGTTGCGCACGATGCGGGCGACGTAGCGGTCGCACAGGCCCTCGTCGGCGATCTCGACAGAAAGCTCGTCATCGGTCGCGCGGCCGGTCTCGGCCTTGATGGCAGGCAGCTCAACGTGGAAATCGCGGTCGAAGATGGCGCCGGTCTCGCGGGCCATGCCGATCATGGACAGGCAGTCGGGGCGGTTGGGCGTGATCTCGCAGTCGAGCACGGTGTCGCTCGAGCCCACATACTCGGCAAACGGCATACCGCAAGGCGTATCCTCGGGCAGGATCATGATGCCGGAGTGGTCGCCGCCCAGACCGAGCTCGCGCGCGGAACAGTTCATGCCCATGGACACGACGCCGCGAAGCTTGCTCTTCTTGATCTTGACGTCGCCGGGAAGCACGGCGCCGATCATGGCCGTGACGATGTGGTCGCCGGCCTCGAAGTTCTGCGCGCCGCAGACGATCTGCAGCGGGGCAGGATTGCCGTCGGCGTCGAGGTTCTTGTCACCCACGTCGACCGAGCACACATACATGTGGTCGCTATCGGGGTGCGGGGTCTTGGTGAGCACCTTGGCGGTCACCACGTGGTCGAAGGACTCGCCCACGGTGTCAATCGCCTCGACCTCGGTGCCGGTACGGATATATTCGTCCGAAAGGGTCTTGGGATCCTCCGGAATATCGATCATGGTCTTGAGCCAGTCGTAAGAAACACGCATCTAGCTCTCCTTTCATACTGAAAGCCTGCGAAGAGATGCAGGTGGAAACTTCAACTTTGTGAACATTCCTTACAAAGCGAGGGTTGCCCAAGTGCGGCAGATCGGCCCGAAAGAGGAGCGCCGCGTACTTTGGTACGCAAGCGACGAATGAGCGCCGAGGTGCCGTGCTTGGGCAAGCCGCAGCCTAGAACTGATTCAAAAAGCGCATATCGCCCGTCATGAGAGTTCTGAGGTCGGGCAGGTCGTAGCGCAGGGCCGCGACGCGCTCGGCGCCAATACCAAAGGCGAAGCCGGTGTACTTCTCGGGGTCGATGCCGCAGTTGATCAGGACGTTGGGATCGACCATGCCGCAGCCCAGGATCTCGATCCAGCCGCTGTGCTTGCAGAAGTTGCAGCCCTTGCCGCCGCAGACGTGGCAGCTTACGTCCACCTCGCAGGAAGGCTCGGTGAAGGGGAAGAAGTGCGGGCGGTAACGCGTCTTGCGGTCCTCGCCAAACATGCACTTAACAAAGTAGTCGAGCGTGCCCTTAAGGTCGCCAAAGGTGATGCCCTCGTCGACGACCAGGCCCTCGATCTGGTTGAACTGCGGCAGGTGGCAGGCGTCGGCCGTGTCGGGACGGTAGACGGTGCCCGGGCAGATCATGTAGATGGGCGGCTTTTGCGACTCCATGGTGTGAATCTGCACGCCCGAGGTCTGGGTGCGCAGGAGCACATCGGACTCGCCATGGGCGTGGGCCTCGGGGTGTGCGACGCTGCCGGGGTTGTTGTCGACCACGTAGAAGGTATCGCGGGCCGAGCGGCTCGGGTGATCCATGGGGGCGTTGAGCGCGGTGAAGTTGTAGTAGGAGGTGTCGACCATGGGGCCGGACTCGACGGTGTAGCCGATGCCGCAGAAGATGTCCTCGGCCTCCTCGATGATCTGCTTGATCAGGTGCTGGTGACCGATCTGCGGACGGATGCCCGGCAGCGTGATGTCGACGGCATCGTGCTCGAGCGCGTGCTTGAGGGCGGCAGCCTTCATCTCGGTGGTGCGCTCGTCGAGCATGCCCTCGATCAGCTGGCGCATCTCGTTGGCGCGCTTGCCCATCACGGGACGATCCTCGGGGGCGAGCTTGCCCATCATGCGCATCAAGCTGGTGATACGACCCTTGCGACCGAGCAGCTCAACACGCGCAGCCTCGAGCTTGGCGGCGTCATCGGCGCCTGCGACGAGCTCCTTGGCCTCTTCCTCGAGTTTGACCAGATCATCAATCAGACTCATGTCTTCCCTTTCGTCTCTCGCGCATCCACTTGCCGCGGCGGCTGGAGCCACCCGGAGCTGCGGATGTGCGGCCCGGTTCGGTAACAAAAAACCGCCCTCGGGCATGTGCATTGCCCAAGGACGGTTGAATTCCGCGGTACCACCTTGTTTGACCCGGCGGATGTCTGGCCCGCCGCGCCCACTCTGTGCCCCTTGTCGCGAGGCTCACGGCTTCCCTACTGGGGCTTCGCCGCCGCTGGCCGCGTGCCCGTTGAGGTCGCTGCTCGGGAGTGAACGCTTGGCCCTTGTCACCACAGGAAGGCTCGCAGCCCATGACCTTCCCTCTCTTGCCGGCGACGCGGCGGGCAAAACCCTCTCCGTCAACGCATTGGGCTATAGGATAACACATTCTGCGTGTGCATCGCCGCGTTCCGTTTTGTTCGCACTGGGTACAAGGCAGGTAGCTGTGCAAACTGGCCGCACGCCCACCCGTGGCGCTCGACCTGCGAGATCAAGGATATAGGTATGGGAAAGAAACTCGATAAGAAGGCCGAGCCTGCAGCGGGCAAGACATCCAAAGGCATGAAGGTCGATAAGGCCGTCAAAAAATTCCGCAAGCTCGAAGGCAAGCTGTGGACTCGCGAGTACCTGCTCAAGATTGCCGAGTTCGATGGAGCGACGATTGCTCCTGCCAACGGCGCAGCAGCGCGTGCCGACGCCATGGGCACGCTTGCCGGCGAGCATCACAAGCTGCTGACCAGCGAGAAGTCCGTTGAGCTCGTACGCTCGTTAGCGCGCGAGACCGTCGCCGGCGGCAAAATCGACGACCCTCAGCTGCTCGACGAGATCCGTGTGCTCGGCCGCGATCAACGTGAGGCCAGTGCCATCCCCACCGAAGAAGCCGAGGCCTGGACCAGGCTCACCTGCGAGGCGGACGCCGTGTGGCACAAGGCCAAGGCAGCCAACGACTGGGCGAGCTTTGAGACCTATGTGGATAGAATCGTCGCCCAACTTAAGCATCAGGCCGAGCTCATGGACCCCAAGCGCGATCCATACGACGTTTGGCTCGACCAGTACGAGCGCGGCCTTTCCGCCAAGAGCTTCGACGCGTTTTGCGACGAGGTCAAGGCCACGGTCGTGCCGCTCGTGCATGCCATCGGCGAGCGCGGCCAGCAGCCGGCTGCCGACTTTTTGCACGCCCACGTGCCCGAGGCTGCCCAGCGCGCCATGAGCTTCGACCTTATGAAGCTTGTCGGCCTGGACCTGGACGACACCACGCTTGCCTTTACCGAGCATCCGTTTAGCGAGGGCTTTGCCGTGGGTGATGCGCGCATCGCGACGCACATCTACGAGGACGACTGCATCTCCAACGTCTACAGCATCATCCACGAGGCGGGGCACACCATGTACGAGCTGGGCGTCAATCCCGCCTATGCGCGCACGTGCTTGGAGGGCGGCACCTCCATGGGCATCCACGAGAGCCAGAGCCGCTTTTTCGAGAACACCGTGGGTCGCAGCCGCGCCTTTATGGGCCCGCTGCTCGAGGTGCTGCGTCGTCACGCGCCCGAGGTCTACGGCGACGTCGACGAAGACACGCTCTACCGCGCCGTGAACATCGCGCAGCCGTCGTTGATCCGCACCGAGGCCGACGAGCTCACCTATCCGCTGCATATTATGGTGCGCTACCAGATTGAGCGTATGCTGTTTGCCGGCGAGGCTGCGGCCAAGGACATCCCCGCGCTTTGGAACCGCTTTATGGACGAGTACCTGGGCATTCCCGTTCCCGACGACACGCACGGCTGCCTGCAGGATACGCATTGGAGCGGCGGTTCGTTTGGCTACTTCCCCACGTATGCGCTGGGTAGCGCCTACGATGCCATGTTTGTGCCGGCCATGTGCCGCGACGGCGTCGACCTTACCGGTGCCTGCGCGAGCGGCGATCTGGCGCCCGTCCGCGCCTGGCTGGGCGAGCACATTTGGCAGTGGGGCCGCGCCAAAGACGCGCCGGAACTCATCAAGGGCGCCTGCGGCATGGCCTTTGACGCCCGCTACTACTGCAGCTACCTGCAGGACAAGTTCACCACACTGTACGAGCTGTAAGGATTGACCAGCACGCCATCGCCAACGCCAACTATGTTGACGCCAATGTCTTGGCAACGTCAGCGAAAACGACCCTAAGCGAGCAAGGTGACGTGAAATGAAAGGGCGCTGACCTTCTGGTCGCGCCCTTGAAATTGAACGTCAGATTGCCGCTTAGGGGCGTTTGCAGCGTCGAGCAGTTACGCGGTTTGGTAAAACCGCGTAACTACAGAGCCTCGAGTGCGTTGGCGATGCGCTTCATGGCGGCATCGGCGGATGCTTGGTCGGGCGCCTCGGCCAGCACGCGGATAACCGACTCGGTTCCGCTCTTGCGTACGAGCACGCGGCCCTCGCCTGCCAGCGCAGCCTCGGCCTCGGCGATGGCGTTCTGCACGCCCATGTTCTCGAGCGCGGCGTCCTTGTCCGCCACGCGCACGGCCACCTGCGCCTGCGGTAGCAGCTTGCACGGAGCCGTGAGCTGCGAGAGCGTCTCGCGCTCGGCGCGGATCACTTCCATCACGCGCAGCGAGGTCATAATGCCGTCGCCCGTGCGCTCGATATCGCCAAAGATCGTATGGCCCGTCTGCTCGCCGCCCAGGCTGTAACCGCCCTCGCGCATCTTGGCATACACGTGGCGGTCGCCCACACCGCTGGTCACGGCACTTAGGCCGGCAAGCTCCAACGACTTGATCAGGCCAAAGTTGCTGGCAATCGTCGGAACCACGGTACCGCCCGAAAGGCGACCGTGCTTGTTCAGGTACACGCCGCACACGTACAGGATCTGGTCGCCATCGACCACGCGGCCGCGCTCGTCCACGGCCAGGCAGCGGTCGGCATCGCCGTCATAGGCAAAGCCCACGTCCAAGCCCTGCTCCACCACGTGGCGCTGCAGACGCTCCATATGCGTGGAGCCGCAGTCGACGTTGATGTTAAAACCATCAGGCGCGGCATTGATCACGCGCACGTCGGCGCCCAGCGCGTCGAACACCGGCTTGGCCACCGAGGACGCCGAGCCGTTGGCGCAGTCGATGCCGATCTTGACGCCCTGCAGCGAAAAGTTCGCGCTGGCGATGAGCGAGGCAATGTAGCGGTTGCGGCCCTGCATGTAGTCCACCGTGGCGCCGATGTGGTTGCCCGTGGCCAGCGGCACCTCGCTCTTGCCATCGACGTAGTCCTCGATGAGCTCCAGTACGTCCTCGTCCATCTTAAAACCGTCGCTATTGACGAGCTTAATGCCGTTATCGCAAAACGGGTTGTGGCTCGCGCTGATCATGATGCCGCAATCGAAGCAGCCTTCCACGGTCTGATGCGCTACACCCGGCGTGGGGATCACGTGCAGCATATAGGCGTCCGCACCGCTCGCGACCAGGCCACTCACCAGCGCCGCCTCGAACATATAACTCGAGCGACGCGTGTCCTTACCCACGATGACGCGCGCCTTGCGCTCGCGGTTGGCGCCGTAATACCAGCCCACAAAACGGCCAATCTTATAAGCGTGCTCTACCGTCAGCCCAACGTTAGCCTCACCGCGAAAGCCGTCGGTGCCAAAGTACTTCATGCGCTCTCCTTACAAAATAGGGGCGAACAGATTGCCTGTCCGCCCCAAAATGGTACTCGATTATCTGCGCTACCAGAAAAACCCTACGCCGACGCGCTGTCGCGAGCCGCCTGGCATGTAGGAGTCTGACGCAGCGTAAGCGGCTTGTCCCCCGCCTCGGCTGACGTGGTCAGCGTATATGTGATCGTCGTCGTCTCGCCAGCATGCAGGTCAACGGTGCCCGAATAGAAGGGGATTCCATGCCACGTAGCGGCGCCAAGACCAAACTGGGTGCCCTCGACGGTCAGATCAGTAATGTTGCCGCCCGTCGGGGCAAACAACGAGACATTCAGACGCTCGTCGTCGCGCGCGGCATCGGGCGCGCTCGCCGCGACGTAGTCGGGCAGCTTGCCGGCCTCCTCCTGCGTCATGATGTTCGTCAGGGTAACGGTGATGCGATACGAGCATGTGCCGTCACCGTTCTTGATGCCCTGGCCAATCTGCGTATCGGCATTCAGGTACCAGTCGAGCTTGGAGAAGCTCAGGTTGTTAAAGTAGACACCAGCAACGGGACCTTCACTCGGGTCATCCGGATCGGGCAGCGAGGCGTCGATGTTCATCTCCTTGATAGCGTTCTGCTCGTCATCGTTTTTCATCCACGCGATCAGGCGGCCCTCTTCGGCACCGCGCTCAACGGCGCTGACAAGCTTCGTAACATCGACATCGCCGATACCGCCAAGGATCTTGTCGAAGGCAGCGCTGGCGACGGATGCAAAGATGCCGTCCGACTCCTCGACCGGATAGTTCCAGTACACATCGTGCATGAGGACCTTTGCGGCGTTGGTGCCGTCGACAACCGTTCCGTCGGGCAGCGACACGTTACCGACCAGGCCCAGCAGATACTGCAGGAACACCGGGTCGATACCCACGACGCCGTCAACGTCCTGGCCATATTGAGATTTCCACAGGGCTGCGACACGCTGCGAGTTGCGGGGCCAATCAGGCGAATAGGTATTGCCCGAGTTGTACAGGTTACTGTGGTTGCCGAACAGCGCCTCATCCTCTTCGTCGACGCTCTCGACTGCCTCATCCTCGCTGAGTCCAATGCGGGGAACAAACTCGCCAATCGACATCTGGCCGTCGGTGACCGAAATCAGGCCCTGCGAACCGCCAAAGCCGCCGCAGGCACGAATCTCGACGTTGTTCATGGCGTACACAAGGTAGTTGCGCGTCTGGCCGTTGGCGCCGAGCATCTGCGGAAGGACGGGGGCGACCTTCTCCGCCGCGTCAACCGCGCCGTTGAGGGTGGCAAAGCCGTCCTTGGCCTTATCGACCAGCTCGGTCACCTGGGAAATATGAGTATCGCCAATGCCCTGGATCTTCTCGTTGGCGCTCTTGAACACCTTCGAGCTGCTGGAAAGCGAATCGGCGACCGCCTGCAGCGCGGACACGTTAATCATGCCGTCCTGAAACAGCTTGCCGGGCGTGGCCTGCGAAAGGTTATCGGCCATGGGAACCAGCGCATTGCTCGAGACATCGGACAGGGCGTCGATCATGGTGCGGGCCGCATTGATGTCGCTGCCATACACCGGGATAAACGAAGCCGCCGTCCACAGCGGGCTCGAGGTCTCCGCCTTCATGCTGTCGCAAAGCTCATCAATCTTCTTCGCGTCGTCAGGCAGCGTCGAAAAATCGCCCGACGTGACCTTGTCCTTAAGGCCACCGACAATCTCGACGGCCTCCTTCGCTTCACTCTTTACGGTCTTTGCCGAGTTAAGCAGCATAAAGCCGCTTGCGCCAAGCGCAACGAGAAGCACCGCGACTACAGCGGCAATAATGGCGCCGGTGTGACGCTTTTTGCGTTCGCCCTTGCGATGGCGATGACGGACCAGACCGTCAGAGGTCGAACTCGACGAAGCGTCGCTACCGTAGTTCAAGCCAAAATCGTAATAATCTTCCTTGGAACCCGAGCCCGCAAACTCGGCACCGCTATCATCCAGGCGGGCGAACGTGCCAGTCTCGGAGGCACCGGTGTAAATCGTGCCAAGGTTACCCGTAAGCCCCGCGCCACCGGCAGAGGGAGTATTGTTGGCGGCCTTGCCGGCATTAACGTTGCCGGCGGCATTTGCGGCGTTGGCAGCACCTGCGTTGTTCGCAGGTACCGAAGGAGCCCCGCTCGGCTGCGACGCGGAGGTTGCACCGCCCGCAAAGACATTCCCTCTTGCACGGCCGGTCTTTTTCGCCTTTTGAGACTGCTCGTACAGAGCGGTAAACATCGCCGTCTCGCCCGGGGACACGCGCTTACTGGAACCGCCCTGTCCAGCGCCGCCCGGCGTGCCGGCCTTACCAGCCCCGTTCGGACGCGGCGGAACTGCAGGACGGCCGTTATCGCTGCCCTTAAAGTGATTACCAGCCATAAAGAAATCCTCGCAATTGAGTCGCAATGAAAAAATCCATAACGTTACTAGTTTATGGCATTTTGAGCATCGACAGCTAAACTCCAGACACGGACGTCAATTGGCGAAAATGCGGCACAACACCTTTTCTGTCTTGGCGGCGGCGCCAGCTACACCGTGAGGAACATCATCACGATGATCATGGCAAAGCCGATAAGGTCGGTCGGCAAAAACACCGTGCCCAGCATAACGGCGCTGGTGATGGTCGCCGAAACCGGCTCCACAGTTCCGATGAGGCTCGCACGCACCGAGCCGATGTCCTTAACGCCCTGCATATAGAGCATGTAAGCAAAAAACGAGCCGATAACCACGAATACCGCGAGCGCCTCGACGCCGGCAGCGTCGAGTGCCGGCATATGCGCCCAAGGCTGCACGAAGACGCACGAGACCACGCCCGCCGTGAGCATTGCCGAGCCCGTGACGATGGGGCTGCCGTATTCGGGCAGGATCTTGGCGGGAATCACCGCCATACACGTGGCGCTGACCGCACACATAAGGCCTGCGACCAGGCCAAGCGGCGATATGCTCAGACTGGTAGGGTCGCCGCCGGTAGCGATTAAAAAGGTGCCGCCCAGGGCCAACCCAATGCCAACGGCCTCACGCACGCGAGGCATGCGATGGTCGATCACGCAGGTGTAGCCCATAATGATGACCAGTTGCAGGCATTGGAGCACCGTCGCGGTTCCGGCATTGGTCAGGCGCACGGCCGAAAGATAACAAAACTGGTTGAACAGCAGACCAAAGGCGGTAAAGAGCAGCAGCTGCTTGCGATCGGCGGGTGTGGTCCAGAGCTTAATCAGGCGCTCGCGGTCGCGCGTAACAACCACGGCCATAAAGAGTAGACCGGCGAGAATCTGACGCACGCTCATAAGCCACAAGGTGTCGACGTGGTAGGTATCGAACAGAAAGCTCGCGCTGGTGCCCGAGAAGCCCCAAAACGAACCGCCCACCAGCGTAGCCAAGACGCCCGTGATCATCTTGCGCGTCGAAGCGCTGTTCAGGCGCTCGCGCCAAGCGCGGCGGGTGCTACGGCTGAGCTCATCGGTGCCCTCGGGCACATCAATGTTCGATATATCGGTCATCGGCACCGAAGCCCCTGCGCCTTCGACCTGCTCGACACGCTCTTTGCTCATTCCATTCCCTCGAAGCAGCCTGGAAACAATTCGGCTTACCTTACCACGGCGAAGGCACCAGCTGGAGGCTTGTCCGCTTATCGGTAGGACAATTCCGCAGACGTCTTTCCATAGCTCGATACCGCAATGGCCTTGCATTATGCGACAGTCAAATCGCGGCAGCAGGCTCTTTTGAAATGGATATGACAAAGCCCCCGAATTCCACAATGTAAGCGATTTTTAAAAATGTTCTTGCCACCGAGTTCAGGCTCCGTTATATTATCCCTTGCGCGCTTGCGCACCCTTGATCGGGCGTTTAGCTCAGGGGGAGAGCGCTTCCCTGACACGGAAGAGGTCAGAAGTTCAAATCTTCTAACGCCCACCAAATGTTCGCAGCTCAGAGGCTATGTCCTCTGGGCTGTTTTGTTTTTTGTCGCTAAATCCGCTGGCAGTTCCAACCGTCATCGCAACGTAACAACAATTCACCTGACGAATGGCAGCCAAATATATTCAATACCCCAACATCAACAATAGCCAGGCACAAAACTGCGCCGCAAGCTGCTCCAACCGCCCAACTGGTCAAAAGCCGACCATCTACTTGCCAATTTATCTAACGGCGTAACCAAGCAGTCCGCGCCGCAACTTCTCAACAAAACGCCGCGATGTCTGCGCCCTGCGGTATCCTTGAGCCACTCGCACCTGCAGCACCAAGGAGCCGCCATGCGCACCGAGCTCGATGTCCCCTTTTCGCACAAAGAAGAAGCCAAGGCGCTGGGCGCCAAATGGGACCGGACCAAGAAGATCTGGTATGTACCCAGCGGCGTCAACCCCGAGCCCTTTGCCGAGTGGCTGCCCGGTGTTGACCGATCCGACCCCTCAGCGCCGTATATATATCTAGTACTGGGCAAGCGCGAGTGCTGGAAGTGTCACAAAGAGACCTCGGTCGCGGCCTTCGGCATTCCCTATCGAATCGATGACGACAAGGGCATCGCCATCGCGCACGCGCCCAACGAAGCCGGGCACATTACCATCGACACGGCCAATGCCAACGCGCTCGCCATTGTTCCCGCTCTTGGCTGCGTGCCGGGCGAGATCCGCGACTATCTTTCTAAGCGCTGCGGCTACAAGCCCGTAGGCGCGCGAGCCTCCAAAGCCCCGTCGCTCGGCAACACGTGCACCAGTTGCGACGCGCTGCAAGGCAGCCGCTATCTGTTCGAGGAGCCCTCGTCCCCGTTTGCCCTCACTGCCATCAACAAACTGCCGGCACTGGAGTTTGTGCGCGTCGAAGTTGCCGGCGTCTTTGGCGTCCCGGCCACGCGCACCGACTTTGACCAGGCGCTCTTTACCTGGGCACGCGACCATCACGCCAAGTTCCACAAGCAGCTCGGTGAGGGGATTTATTTATAGGGACAGAGATGCCTTCACAGCCAGCTCCTCCGCATCACCTATCCCTCGTCGCCGGCGTCGTACACGATATCGAGGCCACAAACAGGGCATTTCTCCTGATACACCGGCATATGAACGCCTGTCCGTTTTCTCACTTCGTCGCTAAGTCTGTCGCACGCATCGATGAACCGAATGTCGAGGCACGGTATTTGCGAGCCGCAGCAAGGACAGGCGACGACAAACGACCCGCAATCAACTTCTACGCTCGGAAACATTTTGTTGTCTATAAGGGCGCACGGCAGTTTTCCGTACTTCCCCATCGCAATATCGCCTCGCCAGCTCACGTTCGCTCCCCTCTCGCTATACAAATCAGGAAGAGCATGCACCGGCAGGCGTGTGCGAGATTGCATCGCCACGCGATCCGATCAAACAGCACGATCGTAAAAGACCGCCAAAGCCAAATTTCATCGTCGGTCGCACCCTGTCCGGCAAACTCAATATCGACGGGTATGTGCTTCAGATAACTCATGTCGGGCGCAAAACGAGGGTCCGGTCCGCCTTTATGAACAGGACCGTGCAGAACAAACCATCCGTTTTCGGGCTCGAACCGCTCAACAAACGCAAGGCCGAGCACCTTATAGCCCACCTCGGTTGCAAATATGACTCCGACTGGGACGCCACATTCCATGCAGTTGAGCATTTTACGGTTGTAATTCTGGTCTCGAAAACCAACGGTACCCGGCGCTTGAACCGAGTACTTAATGACCCACGTACCATCGTCCAAATAGAGCGGAGGCACATTGTTGATGCTCTCGGTTTGCCGCTGGCGCGCTTGTACCCCGCTACCCCACTCCCCTGTATACTGATGTAGCACGTGTTTCATCCGGGCTTGTTGGGCCGGATTGTTCATGGGAGGGTCTTATGGCTGCTTCGAATCCGCCTAAGGGGAGCGTTTCTTCTTCGTCCATCAAGCCGGTTACGCGCAAGGCCGTGCGTTGCCAGCGCGAGGTCGCCTGGCTTGTCACACAGGCGGCGGGCAAACTCGTGGCGAACACGGAAGACGTCAATGCGCCCACACCGAGCTTTGTGCTGGCAGCGGCGCTGGATCGAGTACGCCAGCTGGAACTCGCCGCACAAGAAGACGGCGGCCATCTTGGCTACCAAGACGCTATGGCGCCCGACCTGTTGACCTTTTGTCGCATGACCAAGTTGCCCGCCGCACCCAATGCGCTTTCGGACGCAGGCTACATGTTTACGCTTTCGGGCGCGGACCTTATCCGCGATATCTACGCATACTGCAGCGAGCTCGCCGAGCGCCACGTCTTTGGCACGGCTGAAGTCAAACCGGGAAATGTCATCAAGCTGGTTCTCAGGCTGTTCCTGATGGACGGGTTCGGGGCCATGCCGGCGTAAGCCGAGTCTTTAGCATCACCGTCGACTGGGCAACAACCGCTTTACCTTAGTGGGCGCCAATCGAGGGTCGATTATTGGGTCGCCTCGTCCACTAACGCATTTATTCCACGCGCTCTGACAGTCGATATTTGCGGTTGCGGCTTGTCGACGGCGCCGTGGGCTCAAGCTCGCCTTGAGCAATGAGCGCGTTGACGCGCGACCTAACCTGGGAAATTGTAAGCCCCGTGCGTTTTGCCAGCTCACGCGTCCCCAGCTCGCCGTAGTGTTTGAGTGCCGTCACAATTAAGCCTCCGCCATGATCGACCGGCTCGATCTTTGAACGGTAAAGTACGACCTTGAACCGATCGAACCCCGGGCAGAACAGGGGCTCGGCCAGACCATGCGCGCGCATGGCATCGATCATCATCGGGATGCCCGAGCCATTGCCCTCAGCCGGCGAACCTGCGCCATCCGGAAGCGGGACAATCGACATGAGTTTCACGAGCGTCGCGTTACGGCATCGGGAGCTGCCGTCAAACAAGTTCTCTCGAGTCTTTCCCCCGTAAAGGCCGCCAGGATTCGTCACCTCGACACGATCGTCAAAGACGTCGACGGCGATCGATTGCCCACAGAACCGATCCCCGTATTCCCTGTGGATAACCGCGTTGGCGACTGCCTCGCGCAGGACCTCCTCGGGGATCTCCAGCGAGTCGATACGCGAGACGCCTTGGACGGTCGAGATGCGGCGCAGGTTTTTGGCGACAGCTGCGACGGCATCCGAAATCATCTCGCCTAGGGTGCCCTCGCAGACTGTGCGGTCCATAAACCTTAGTGGCCCCGCAGCTCCCTTTTGAGTTCCCACGTGGACAGCCACATCAATGAAGAGCTTGGGATAGAACTGCTGAGGGTAAACGCCCGCGGCAAGGAGGCCGGCCTTGGTAACATTGCCCTGGAAGTCGAGGAAATTCAGACGCTCCATCTTTGTCTTCTTGTCCGCCGCACCGCGCATCGCTCGAGGCGTCAGCGAATAGGCACGCTCTATCGTGCGGTCGACCATCGACTCGTCGAGATCGCCCACACTCGTACCGGGCACCGCATCGCGATCGCTAGGACTCGTCCGTTCATATGACGACAGTGCCAAAACCTCGGTCGACGAAAGCGGGACATCTTTGTCATCGATGCGTTTGTAGCTGCCACCTTGAGCGCCCCGCTCTATGACATAGCAAGGCTTGCTCGACGGGTCGAGCTCCTCAATCGTGATGACCAGAACCACGGTGCCCTGGAGCTCCACGCGCTCAATGGTGTATTTGGGCGGATTGGCCAGCTTTCCACGACCGCCGGCATCGCCCATGCCCGCCACGAATTGGTTGAGCACTTTCTCGGTCTCAAAGTTTGTAACTGGGACAAAACCCGCGTGCTCGCTCACTCCGAGTACGATGATGCCGCCGGCGGTGTTTGCGAAAGCGCTGACCGTTTCCCATACGTCGCGGGAAAGTGTCGTGGCGCTCTCCTTGACCTCGACGTTAAGATCGTCCGAGCCCATGCGCCTTAAAGACTCGAGCAGACCGGTCAGTTCGTTTTCGTTCATCTGCACGTCCTTTCGCTCGGTTCTGCGAAGAATGCCGCGGATAGATTTCCCTCGTCTCTCAGTTATCTCTCGTAATTATCTCTCATCTTTCTGTTATCTCTCATATTAGAGATGAGTGAGAGATGAAAGATAAGATGTCTGTCATCTGTTTCATTTAAACATGTTGTTGCTGGTAAAACAATCTATATTGAGACAATACCATGGTTGCCCGTCTCTTTGCAGCATTGTTATCTCTCATATTTATCTCTCATCTATCTGTTATCTCTCGTATTAGAGACGAATGAGATATGAGAGTTGTGCGGGCGGCGGATGAGCGTGGATTATGAACGGTCGGATATCGAGAGTGGATATTTGGACGGTTTTTGGGCTTTTGGCGGCCGATTTCGTCCGAAAATCCACGCTCATTCGGCATGCGTCCGGAAATCCACGCTCGTGTGTCCGAAAATCCACGCTCGTGCGGCAGATTGGTCGAAGGCCCCATATGGGTATACTCTCGGGGATTCGACTCGATTCGCCCCCGCTGGGGCGTCAAAGGAGACTGCATATGCCCACCACCTCAACCGACCCGCGCGCCGCTGCCGCCGCGCTGCTAGTGCCCGGCACTACCTGCCACGGCTTTGCCGTCGAGCGCTGCGAGACCGTGCCCGAGCTCGACTCGGACGCCTATGTGCTGCGCCACACCGCCTCGGGCGCTCGCCTGCTGTACCTGGCATGCGATGACGAGAACAAGGCCTTTGCCATTGGCTTTAAGACGCCGCCGGCCGATTCCACCGGCGTGTTCCATATTCTTGAGCACTCGGTACTGTGCGGGTCGGCCAAGTTTCCCGTCAAGGAGCCGTTTGTCGACCTGATCAAGAGCTCCATGCAGACGTTTCTCAACGCCATGACCTACCCCGACAAGACCATCTACCCCGTTGCCACCACCAACGAGCAGGACCTGTACAACCTGATGGACGTGTACCTGGACGCGGTGTTCAACCCGGCCATCTATACCAAGCCCACCATTTTTGAGCAGGAGGGCTGGCACTACGAGCTGGACCTGCCGGAGAGCGCCGAGGGCGAAGGCGACAGCAGCTCCGCGAGCCTGCGCGAGGGCACGCTGCGCTATAACGGCGTGGTGTTCAACGAGATGAAGGGCGCGCTGTCCGACCCCATGAGCGTGCTGGACGACGCCGTCAACGCCGCGCTCTATCCCGACACCGCCTATGCGCACGAAAGCGGCGGCGACCCGCGCGCGATTCCCGCGCTCACCTACGAGCAGTTCCTGGACACGCATGCGCGCCACTACAATCCTTCCAACTCCTACATCACGCTCTACGGCGACCTGGACGTGGACCGCGCACTGGCCTTTTTGGACGAGCGCTATCTGTCGCAGCCGAGTGCCGCAAGCCGCCGCATGGACGCAGCCGTTGCCGCCGGCGAGGACCCGTCCGCGCTGGCGCCCAATCCGCTGGGCGTGCAGGCGCCCGTGACCTGCGAGTACAAGCACGTCGAGATGGCCACTACACCCGAGAACGCCCTGGTGGGCCTGGGCCTTGTGTTGGGCAGCGCGCTCGACCGCAAGCGCACGATCGCGGCGGATATCCTGTTTGAGGCACTGCTGGGCTCCAACGAAGCACCGGTTAAGAAGGCCATTCTGGCCGCCGGCCTGGGCGGCAACGTGGTGAGCTACACCGCGGCCGAGAGCCTGCAGCCCTACGAGCTCATCATGCTGCAAAACGCGCAGCCCGGCGTGGCGCGCGAGCTGCGTCGCATGTTCCAGAACGCCTGCCGCGACCTGTGCGAGCACGGCGTTCCGCGCGAGCGCCTGGAAGCCATCATCAGCAGCAACGAATACGATCTGCGCCAGCGCGACTACGGCATCGCCGACGGCGTGGCCATTGCGTGCGACGCGCTGAGCACCTGGCTCTACGATGACGACGCCGCGACGCTGGCACTCAAGTACGGCCCGGTGTACGAGGAGCTGCGAGGCGAGCTGGACGGCAGCTATTTTGAGGACCTGCTGCGCGAGCTGGTGCTGCAGAACGATCACATGGCGCTCGTCGAGCTGGTGCCGGTGGACGCCGCCGAGGGTTCGGAGGGTGCCGAGGCCATCGAGCTGGCAGCCAAGCGCGACGCCATGACCGATTCCGAGCTGGCCGACGTGGTCGAGCGCACGGCCGCGCTGCGTGCCGCGCAGGAAGCCGAGGACACGCCCGAGGACAAGGCCACGCTGCCGCGCCTGCGCGTGTCCGACATTGGCGAGGCGCGCCCCGAACCACCGCTGGTCGTGGACACGACCGCGCCCATCGTCTGTCTGCGCCACGACATCCCTACCAACCGCCTGGCCTACGCCATGCAGTATTTCGACCTGAGCTGCGTCGCGTTTGAGGACCTGCCCTATGTGACGCTGCTCTGCCGCCTGCTTAAGCAGCTGCCCACGCGCGAGCACTCGGCCGAGGAGCTCGACAACTTGCTCGCTGGCAAGCTGGGCTTTTTGAGCTTTACGACCGAAGTCATGACCCAGCCCGACGTGGACGGCGTGCGCCCCTACCTGCTGGTGAGCGCCGGCGCCCTGTCCGAGAAGATTGATGCACTGGCGAGTCTGCCGCGCGAGGTATGGTCGAGCACGCTTTTGGCAGATGCCGACGCCGACCGCGTGCGCGACGTGCTCACGCAGATTCGCATTGGGCTTGAGCAGGGCTTTATCAACAACGGCCACTCGGCGGCGCTCGGTCGCGCGATGAGCTACAGCTCGCCTTCGGCCGTGGTGCGCGAGCAGCTTTCGGGCGTGAACTTCTACCTGTTCCTTCGCAATCTGCTCGACCACTTTGACGAGCGCCTGGACGACCTGCGCGCCAAGCTTACCGAACTGGCAGGCCGCATCTTTGTGGCCGATGGCTGCATGGCGAGCTTTACCGGCAGCGACGAGGACTTTGACGCGTACTGGGATGCCGCGGGCAACCTGGGGCTGGGTGCGGGCGATGGTGCCGGCCGCGACGCGCTCGTGGTGCCGGCGCCGTGCGACCGCCACGAGGCTTTCGTGATCCCCAGCGACATCTGCTTTGCGGCAAGCGCGTGCGACCCGCGTCGCCTGGGCATTGACGTGACAGGCACTTGGGCCGTGGCTGCCAACGCGCTCTCCTACGACTACCTGTGGAACGAGATCCGCGTGAAGGGTGGTGCGTACGGTTGCGGATTCCGCGCAGCCGGCGAGCGTCAGGCGGCGTTCTACACCTACCGCGACCCGGCAATCGACCCCTCGATTGAGCGCGTGGCGCGCGCAGGCGAATGGCTCGGCAGCTTTGAGCCCGACGAAGCCGCCTTTGAGGGCTTTATCGTGAGCTGCGTGAGCGGCATGGACGCGCCGGTGAAGCCGTACGCGCTCACCAAGCGCCGCAACACGACCTACCTGGCCGGGCTCGATCCGCATGCGCGCGAGGAGCGTCGCGCCCAGATGCTCGCCGCCACGCCCGGTGAGCTGCGCTCGCTCGGCGCCGACGTGACGCGCATCGCAGCCGAGTCGCCCACCTGCGTCTTTGGCGGCCGAGACGTCATCGCCAAGAGCAACGCCAACTTCAACGTAGTCGACCTGCTGGGCTAGCCACAGCAAGCAAAACCACCACAAAGGGGACAGGCACCTTTGTGGTGGTTTCGACATTTGCCCAGATAAAACCTGCCAAAATAAACCTGTCCCTTTTTGGTAGGTTTGGGAGAGGAAGCCGGGATGGACAAGACTGAGTTGCGGCGGGCGGTGATTGCTCGGCGCGATGCTCTTGATTTGGACTTGCGGGCGGCGAAGTCTGCTGATATCTGTGCGCGGCTGGTTGAGCTGCTGGGCCGCTTGGATGCCGCGGCGCCGCACACCGTTGCCGTCTATGCCGCGATGGGTTCCGAAGTCGACTCAGCCGCGTTTGCCGCAGCTGCCGCCAAACGTGGCTGGCGCGTGGCCTATCCGTGCATGCTCTCGGCAACAGACGCCGCAGCTTGTGGCCAGCGCATGTGTATGCGGGCAGTTGCTGCCGGCGACGCGGACGCGGCTCCGTTTATCGCCCACCCCACGCGGGCCTTTGCGGCCACGGACATCGACAGCAGCCGCTTCCCTATCGTGCCTGCCGAAGCTCTCGACATGATCGTCGTGCCGCTCGTAGCATTCGACCGCACCGGCACGCGCCTAGGCTACGGCGGCGGCTGCTATGACCGCTACCTGCCCATGCTCTCGCCCGTATGTCAAATCGTCGGCATCGCCTTTGACGAACAGCGCGTCGACCACATCCCCACCGATGCCCACGACCTGCCGCTACCCCACATCATCAGCGCCTAACGGCTGGCACGCTGCACCCCACAAAAATGAGCGTGGAAAATATCCCACTTTGGGCCTGTTCGGGGGCAAAAAACGGGAGATTATCCACGCTCATGGTCGCGCGCGCAGACGTGGTGTAAGAGTGTCCTGAGGTCCGTCGCTGCAAGTCCCGATGTTACTCCTTCTTGAGAC
>NZ_WWSY01000021.1 GCF_009876115.1 Collinsella aerofaciens
CAGGCCCCGCCGACCGATTGCAAGCGGTCGGCGGGGCCATTGTGGCTCTTGACAGCGGATTGGGTCATATGAGCGAAAACCCGCCAGGGCGAGCAAGGTGCCTTGAAACGAGGCGGCATTGACCTTCTGGTCATGCCGCCGAAGTTGAAAGGCAGATTGCCGCTCTGGCGGGTTTGCAGCGTCGAGCAGTTACGGCGTTTGGTAAAACGCCGTAACTAACGTGCTCCGTACTGCTCGTAGTAGGCGTCGATAGCGGTCTTGAGCTCGTCGTCGATGACGACCTTGCCGTCGATCTCGTGGTTGTAGAGGGTCTCGACGACCTCGGCCATGGAGACGATGCTCGCGACGGGGAAACCGTACTTGGCCTCGATCTCCTTCTGCGCGGTGGTCACGCCACCCTTGCCGACCTCCATGCGGTTGAGGGACACGATGAGGCCCTTGATCTCGACATCGGCAGCAGCCTTGACCTTGGGATAGGTCTCGTCGATGGACTTACCGCTGGTGGTGACGTCCTCGACCATGACCACGCGGTCGCCGTCCTGGGGCTCGTAGCCCAGCAGGTTGCCCTTGTCGGCGCCGTGGTCCTTGGCCTCCTTGCGATCGCAGCAGTACTTGACCTCCTTGCCGTACAGCTCGTGGTAGGCAATTGCGGTCACGACGGCCAGCGGAATACCCTTGTAGGCCGGTCCAAACAGCACGTCAAAGTCGTCGCCAAAGTTATCGTGGATGGCCTGGGCGTAATACTCGCCCAGCTTCTTGAGCTGATAGCCCGTCACATAGGCGCCGGCGTTCATAAAGAACGGGGACTGACGGCCGCTCTTGAGCGTAAAGCTGCCGAATTTAAGAACGTCGGACTCAACCATGAACTTGATGAACTCTTGCTTGTAAGCCTCCATGCGGGCTCCTCTCGTAATCGCGTACGTGCCTTCCAGTTTAGCGCAGGCAGGGCGCGTTGCGGGCGCGCTTTGGGGCCTCGGCATTCTGTAAAGGCTTTGTCAGGGGCAATGGTTTTCCAAACATTGGGGTTGACACGGCAAACCCCCTCATCAAGAATACGGGCGGATTGTAACGGGTACGAGATACCCAAAGCGCGCCGCGCCCGGCCTTAAGGAGGTGTGCCATGGAAGGCAGTCATAGTCGAAAAACCTGCATGTCGCCCTCGGCACGCCGCGAGGATTCCGCGCACGCATAAGCGCCAACAGCCGATCGTCAAAACCACCACAAAGGTGCCTGTCCCTTTGTGGTGGTTCGAAAGCATGACGTGAGCGACATCTAGGTTTTTTGAAGCACATACGACACGTACGCTAACTCCCTTCAACAAGGAGGACCCTATGCTGATGCTCAAAACCGCCACGGTACTCGAAGCCATCTCCAAGCGCCGCCGCACGGCGCGCCCCGCCGCTCATACCGGCATGTCCAAGAACACCATATTCGCCGCCACCCATAGCGCCGAGGATGCCCTCGTGCTGCTCGACGCCACAGCCGACGGCCTCACCGCCGAGCACGCCGCCGAGCGCCTGAGCGCCGTCGGCCCCAACACCATCGAAGCGCCGACCAAGACGCTCGCCCGCCGCATCGCCGACGCGTTCGTCGATCCCTTCGCTGGCATCCTCGCCGCCCTCGCACTGGTCTCGCTCTACATCGACGTGCTCGCCGTGCCCGAGCTGCAGCGTGACCCCTCCACGGTCATCGTCATCGGCATCATGCTGCTGGTATCGGGCGGCATGAAGTTTATCCAGGAAGCCCGCAGCGGCAATGCGGCCGAGGCCCTTAAGGACCTGGTCTCCAGCACCTGCTGTGCCCTGCGCGACGGCGAGCGCGTCGAGATCCCCTTCGACGAGCTCGTCCCCGGCGATGTAATCCGCCTCTCTGCCGGCGACATGGTGCCGGCAGATGCCCGCATCATCACCGCGCGCGACCTGTTTGTGATCGAGTCCGCACTCACCGGCGAGAGCGAGGCCGTCGAGAAGACCGCTGCCATCACCGTCGTCGAGGGTGCCGACGGCTCCGCGCTACCACTCTCTGCCTGCAAGAACATCGTCTTTACCGGCACCTCCGTGCAAAACGGCACCGCCATGGCGCTTGTCGTTGCCACCGGCTCGGACACCTACCTGGGCGGCATCGCCAAGATACTCAACGGGCGCGGCGAGAAGAGCGCGTTTGACCGCGGCGTCTCGAGCGTCTCCATGTTGCTCGTACGCCTCATGCTCGTTATGGCGCCGGCCGTCTTTGCCATCAACGCCGCCACCAAGGGCAACGTCATCGACGCGCTGCTGTTCGCCACGAGCGTGGCCGTGGGCATCACGCCGCAGATGCTTCCCGTCATCGTGACCACGAGCCTGTCGCAGGGCGCCAAGGACCTCGCCCGCCGCCAGGTTATCGTCAAGGAGCTGCCGGCGATCCAAAACCTCGGCGCGATGGACGTCCTGTGCTGCGACAAGACCGGCACCCTCACCGAAGACCGCATCGTGCTCGAGCGCTACCTCAACACCGACGGCAACGAGGATGCGCGCGTGCTGCGCCATGCGTTTTTGAACAGCTTCTTCCAGACCGGCCTCAAAAACCTTATCGACCTGGCCGTCATCGACCGTGCCGATGTGACGCCCTCGACCGTCGTGCCCGATTCTATGCTGGGCCAGAGCCTGCGCGACCGCTATACCAAGGTCGACGAGGTGCCCTTCGATTTCTCGCGCCGCCGCCTGAGCGTAGTTGTCGCCGACGCCCAGGGCAAAACCCAGATGGTCACCAAGGGAGCTGCCGAGGAAATGCTCGAGATCTGCTCCTTTGTCGAGGTCGATGGCGCCGCCCAGCCGCTTACCGAAGATAAGCTCGCCCAGATTCGCAAGCAGGTCGCCGGGCTCAACGCCGAGGGCCTGCGCGTGATTGCCGTGGCGCAGAAAACCAATCCGCGCTGCGTGGGCGAGTTTGGCATTGCCGACGAATGCGACATGGTGTTGATGGGCTTTTTGGCCTTCCTCGATCCGCCCAAGGCGAGTGCCGCGGGCGCCGTCGCCACGCTCGAGGCCAAGGGTGTGGCGGTCAAGGTCCTGACCGGCGACAACGACCGCGTCGCCGCCACCGTCTGCGAACAGATCGGTATCGACGCGAGCAACGTCTTGCTCGGCTCCGAGATCGATGCGCTCGATGACGCCGAACTTGCCGAGCGCGCCGAGAACACCCACCTCTTCGCCAAGCTCTCGCCTCTGCAGAAGGCGCGCCTGGTGCGCGTCATGCGCGAGCTGCTCGGTCACACCGTGGGCTTTATGGGTGACGGCATCAACGACGCCGCCGCCATGCGCGCGAGCGACTGCGGCATCTCGGTCGACTCCGCCGTCGACATCGCCAAGGAATCCGCCGACATCATCTTGCTCCAGAAAGACCTGGGCGTGCTCGAGCGCGGCATCATCGAAGGCCGCCGCACCTACGGCAACCTGCTCAAGTACCTCAAGACCACGGTGAGCTCCAACTTTGGCAACGTGCTATCCGTGACCGTCGCGAGCCTGTTCTTGCCATTCTTGCCCATGAGCGCTCTGCAGTTGGTGCTGCTGTCGCTGGTCTACGAGATCGTGTGCATCGCGCTGCCGTGGGACACCGTCGATGACGCCTGGACTGCCCGTCCGCGTGCCTGGGATGCCGCGTCCATTAAGGGCTTTATGCTCGAGTTGGGTCCCGTGAGCTCACTGTTTGATATCGTGACTTTCGCCGCGCTCTTCTTTGTGGTGTGCCCCGCCGCCGTGGGCGCAAGCTGGGCAGAGCTTGCCGCTATAGGCGACGTCGCAGGCATGGCGGCCTTTACGGCGCTCTTCCAGAGCGGTTGGTTTGTCGAGTCCATGTGGTCGCAGACGCTCGTGGTCCACATGCTGCGCTCCCCGCGCCTGCCACGCCCGCGCGACCACGCCGCGCCCGCGCTGTGCCTCCTCACCGTGCTGGGCCTGGTGCTCGTCACCTGGCTACCGGCAAGCCCCATCGCCGATGCGCTGGGTCTCATGCCGCTGCCGCCAATCTTCTTCGCGCTGCTCATCGGCATTGTCGCCGCCTACATCGCGCTCACCCAACTGGCCAAGCGCCGCTACATCGCCCGCCACGGCGAGCTGCTGTAACGCACGAGTTGTGACGCTCGACCCATCAGGCGGTCAAAAAGTCCCGCCTCACTGTCCCCTTTGTGGTGGTTTTGGTGCGCTACGAGGCATTGGTCAGGCGGCTCCAGAGTTCGTCAATATCGATTTGGTCGCCGCCGCTCAGATAACCGGTGTGAATAAAAGACTCACTATAGATATAGATGTCATGCGCGCTGTCGCCATCATCTTCGGTGTCGTAGGCCGAAATCACGTAACGGCTGCCGTCGAGCGCCTTGACCAGCCAATACACGGAATCGTCGATTGTGCACTTCTCCTGCACTATCGCCGCATCGCCGATTGCGCCGGTGAGCGCACGATTGCCCGTCGTATAGCCGCCCACCGAGAGCAAAATCGCCACGCTATCGTCTCCGCCGCCCGGCTCAAGTTCCTCGTACTCGGACTCCGAAAGCGGTATCGCGCTGTTCGCAAGTTCGTCCACGTCATCCGAAATCTTAGAAAAGGTAAAAGCGAAAAGTCCCGCGTCATCGGCGGCACCGTAGCCCACGCTCTCGCCTTGCCACTCATAGTTTTGATGCTTGAGCAGGCGCACCAGGTCGGCGCCGTCCAAGTTGATCGCAGCATAGACCGTCACGTTGGCGTTGTCGTCTACACAGGCGGCGTCCGCCGTGGTCGCCTTCTTGGCACCGCCCGCGCCGCCCAATCCGCCCGAGCAGCCAGCCAGCGCACAAGCCAGCGCACCCGCGCCTGCCACAAAGGCCGCACGGTTCATCGTCACTTCATTCATCATGTTCGTTCCTCGCTATGGTATTGGCCACGTCGCACCTAGCCGAGCGCGCGTCCAGTCTTTTCCTGCCAAAACTCGTCTATCGTCGGAGCACCGCCGCCCTGGGTAAACCTACCGGTCTTGATAGCCTCCTCGGTAATGAGATCCAAGCGGTAGTCACCGTTTTCCATCGGACTCGCCATGGCAACGTGCCGCGCCATGTTGGAACCGTATACGCACGCGATCCATGAGCCCGAAGTAATCTGCGCCCGGTCCTCGACCGGCACGGAAAAGCCCGCGATAACATCCTCGCAGCTCGAATAGCCCGAAAGTTGCAGCGTGAACATCACGGTGCTTCCGGTGCCGCCCTTGTCGAGCTTTCCGATTTCGTCCTCGCCGAGCCATTCGGTCGCGCCGTCCTTGCTGATATTGCAGACGCTGAGCACGTGTCCCGCCTCGTCCTCGTACATCTCGAGCGCGTCTTGCCAGGTATAGCCCTGCTGCGAGGCAAACTCCTGCAACTGCCAGCCCTTAAGCTCGAGGAGCGCCGCGATGCTGATGTTGCGGTGCGCATCCCAGCAATCATCCGACCACGTATCGAACGCATCCGCCGAGCCGCTGTCCGCGCCCGGGCCGCGGTCCGCGTCGCCGGAATCGCCCGACGTCGCACCCGCGTCCATCTTGTCCTTTACCGGGCGGTCGTCGTTAAAACCCGTCGCATCCTGCGTCCGCTGTCCGCCGCACCCCACAAGCGTCAGCAGCGCCGTTCCCGCCGCCGCGACAAATGCCGTGCGCGAAAGTACCGTCTCCCTCATCATTGTTCCTTTCCCGTTCTTTATCACAATGCCGAGAAACACACCTGGCATCGATTCACACATAAGCCGCCTCACGCTATTGACGAGGCAGCTCCGTCCAGCCAAAACCGGGTTCAAAGCCATCGCGTGTACCGATCACATCGCCCGAACCGTTGACCCAGGCCTGGTCGGCCATCACCGAGACCTCGACATCGGTGCCGTCGGGTCTGACGTAATGGTTGACCCCGCGAATGGCATCGGAATACGAGGCCGCACCCGTGCCTACGCCCGCGCTGGAAAAATTGGCGGCGCTGGCAGCCATATTCGCGGCGTGCTGACGGTCGCTGCGATCGAACCACGCCTGCTGGTAGCTGTCGAACGCCGCCTGTTGCGAGGCATGCATCTGTTGCCAGGCTGCAAACTGCTGTTGCTGCTGGGCAATGTTCATCTGCGTGCGTTGGCGCTGCTCAAGCACCATCTGTTGCTTTTGAGCTGACGCTTCGCGTGCAATCGCCGGATTGAGCCGCAGAGTCGACGCCATTGATGCAAGCGCCGTGGTGGCTGCCTCGTCCAGGCGACCTTCTGGCGCAACCAAACAGAAGCTGTCCCTGATACGCCACTGCAGCAGGTCGGCCGCGCCCAGCTCGAACGACGCTCCGTCCGGGCAACCGTCTCGACCCGTGGGCTGTTCTTGCGCGACGCCCTGTCCCGCCGCTGCCGCCGCCTGGCGCTCGCGCAGGCGCTTGCCCAAAACACCGCCGATCAGCCCACTCGAAAGGCCCGCGCCCAGCAGCGCCTCGGCCCCAGCGGCAACACCTTTACCCATAGAACCCGCGACGCCGCCGATTGAAAACATATAGCCCTCGACTTTGGCCGCCACCGCGAGCTCGGTGGGCACCGGAGCGCCCGTGAGCCGATATCGACGCATGCGGCACTCATAGACCACATCACTCGGTTCCATCGAAAAGCCCTGGATTGCAAAGTCGTTTGCCGCCTCGCGCTTTACGCGGGCACGCTCGCGCTCGATATCGACCGCCGCGCTCGATGGGTACGGTTGCTCGGCAACAACCTCTGCCCGCGCGCCCAGCCGTGCTGCACAGGCCTGAGCCAGCTCGTCGCAAGCTGCCTCCACGTGCACAAACACCTTGCGTTCGGTTTGCGTGGGGATACGCTTGGCAACGGCGCCCGCATCCACGTAGCAGAGCTCGGAGCGGTACATAATCCGCTCACCCATCGGACCCGCCGCCGTCACGCCAACCGAAATCGGGCAGTCGAAACTGCCGCTGCGCTCAAGATGCGCTTCTTCGATATGCCAGCCCCGCGGCAGCGTCACCTGCGCGAGCGCCTGGCCGCCAGAGGTATCGCATGCGGCATGAAGCTCAAGGTCACCGATGTGAGGCGCATCCGTCGTGGCTGCGCCACGAGACGACGCGACGCCGGCAGTCTCCACCGGCGCATCCGCCGGCGCGTCCACACTCGGGTCGCCGCCTTCGTCCGCATCGTCATCGGCAGTCGCCCCATCTGTAGCCCCCACGGCGCCCGAGTAGCCCACAACGCCCTCAAGTCGGACGCCGCACCCCGGGCAAAATCGCACCGGCACGCCGGCGACCCGAGGCAGCTGCGCCCCGCACGCCGGGCAGAATCTCAAGTCACTCATCCCGTACATCCCTAATTTCGTTAGCTGTTTTTGATTGCGGCAAGCTGCCGCCATAACTCATCGGCACCGTTAAGTCGATACGCCGTCTTATCGAGCACGATGTTTTTGCCCTCAAGTTCTACCGATTGCTCCGAGCCATCCGTATAGACAAAGACGAGCGTTCGGCCGGCATCGCTCGTCCGCTCATCCACCGCATCCCCCACGGTGCAGCCATCGAGCGCGGCAAAAGTCGATGCGACCAGTTCGTCATCGTCGGTCTCATAGGCCGTCCGCGCCTCCCCGTCCTCGATAAGCTTGACCGCCACCGGAACGGCAGCGCAATCGTTGAGCGACACTTGCGCGGCAGTCTTTCCCTGAGCGCCATGTTCGCCGGCAACGTAAACTCGCATGAGTGTCACCGCCGCGGCAAAGACCACCACGGCGATAAGCGCGCCCGCAATTTTATTAGACGCGCAACCCCGAGACGCCATAGGTGCACCCCCTCCGTTCTGCTCTGCTCAGCATCACATTCATATGCCTTTGAGCACCAAAACGGCAGGTGACAAATGTCTCATATTCATATTTTTGCAGGTAAAAAACCACCACAAAGGTGCCTGTGAACTGCGCCCCGAAACTTGGACTGAATAAATAGCGACTACGCCGCAAGGGCCCGGTCCCGGAACTCCTCCGGCGTCAGGCCCTTCAATCTTACCTGCCTGCGCCGCGTGTTCCAATGGACTATGTACTCCTCCAGGTCGCGCTTGAAGTCCTCGAAGCTGCCCCACTCCCTGCCGCGGTAGAACTCGTCCTTCACGTGGCCGAAGAGCTGCTCGGTGGCGGCGTTGTCGACGCAGTTCCCCTTGCGCGACATGCTCTGGGTGATGCCCGCCCCCTCCAGCCTGGAGGTGTAGGACTCGTGCTGGTACTGCCAGCCCATGTCCGAGTGCATGGTCGGTGCCGCCCCGTCGGGCAGGGCCTCGAGGAGCCGGTCGAGCATCCTGTGCTGCTGGGCGAGGTCCGGCGAGGTCGATATGTCGCTCGCCACGATCTCCTTCGTGCAGAAGTCGAGCACCGGGGCCCAGTAGGCCTTGGCGCCGGCGACCTTGAACTCGGTGACGTCGGTGCCGAGCTTCTGCCACGGCCCCTCGGCGCCGAAGTCCCTCGCGATGACGTTCTCGAACGTGCTCCCCACGAGCCCCCTGTAGGAGCTGTACCGGCGGCGGGAGCCCCGGCGGCGTATCCCGCACCGGATGCCCATCTCGCGCATCATCTTGAGCACGGTCTTGTCGGCCACGACCGCGCCCAGCTCGGCGCGCAGGCACATGGCTATCTGCCGGTGCCCGCAGCCGTTGGCGGTGCGCGAGAATATCTCGGCCGCGGCGTCGCGCAGCTCGGGCCTGGTCGGCCTCCGCGGGTGCGCCAGCGCGTAGTAGTAGGTCGACCTCCTGAGCCCCGAGCACTCCAGCAGGTGGCGCAGGGAGTGCCCCTCCGCCCTCAGCGCCCCCACCGCCTCGGCCGCCGCCCTGGTCAGAGCCCGTCCCGCTCGACCAGGGCGCGCAATTTTTTTAGGTAGGCGACCTCGGCCTCGAGCCTGCGGCAGCGCTCCTCGAGCTCCTGCTCGCGGGTGCGGGCCCGGGGTTTCGACCTCGACCCCCTCGGCCTGCCCTTCGGTCCGGGCCGCAGCGCCTCGGCGCCGCCCTCGCGGTAGAGCCTGCACCAGCGCTCCAGCGGGGACTTCGACCTGATCCCGAACTCGGCCATGGCGTCGGTCTTCGCCATCCCGCCGTCGACCACGGCCGATGCCGCGGCGACCCTCTGCTCGAATGTGTACCTGGATTGTTTCCCGCCCATGGACAGCAGCGCCTCGCTTCCGAACGCCCGGTATACCCACTGCCATTCTCTCACGGTCTCGCGGGGGACGGACAGGGCCTCTGCCGCCGGTTTGCAGCCGACGCCGGCGTCGAAGAGCTCGACGGCCCGCCTCCTGGACTCCAGGTCGTGCTTCACCCTGAGGTCTATACTCATGGAAAACCTCCCATTTCCCGATGTCCAAGAAATGGGAGGCAGTTCACTGTCCCCTTTGTGGTGGTTAGCTAGTCTTGGGGTGTCCAGGACCAGAAGAAGTTGATGAGGGCTACGCGCGAGGAGGCACCGGTCTTTTTGTTGATCGAAGCGATGTGGCGATAGAGCGTGGAGCGCGAAAGGAAGAGTGCCGCCGCCACGTCCTGCACGCTGTCGTCCGAAACGACCAGCGCCTCCAGAACATCGCGCTCGCGCTTGGTGAGCCCAAAGGCGGCAACGAAGCCATCGATCCGATCGTCAAACGAAAGTTCCGGCGCCTCCAGGGGCACCGTGTCGGCCTGGCCGGGCTCACAGCTCACGCCAAGATCGTCGGTGGCAAGCGCCAGCCCGCCGTGCGTCGCCTCGCCCTCACCGTCTTGTCTAAACTGCCCTAACAGCGAAATCGCGATGCCGACAAACAGCACGAGCACGACGCTCACTGCCGCCAGCACGTTTTGACTCGAGATAATCGCCACCGCCGGAGCCGTCACGAGTATCGAGCAAACGTTGTTGATAACACGGCCCATGCACGGCCACAGATACGCCCAGCGGGCATACATCGAAATCGCGGCGAACTTCGCGGTGAAGAACACCACGAAAAAGCCCGTGCCAAGGTAAAAGATAATCGTGGCGGCAAGCGTGTTGCCACCGTTGCCATCGGTGATAAGCACAAAGAACGAGAGCGTGGACAGCATGGCGGCGCACGTCATGATGATATTCATATACGAACGCCCACGCAGGTCATACAGGACGCCGGCGGCAAGGGCGCTCACAACCAGCAGCAAGCGCGGCCAGTCGCCCAGATCGATAGCGCCAGCGGCATGCGAGGTCGTAAGGCCGGCATTGAGGGCCGCGAACACGCCGGTGAGGCAAGCGGTCGCCACCGTCAGACGCACCACGGCGCCCTGAAAGGCCGCCTTTGCCTCGGGGTCATCGTGCCACCTGGCGCCACGCTCCGACGCATCGACCGATAGCTCGGCAATCCCGACCTCGAACTCGGGCGCAGGCTCATCACGCAATTTAGCGCGGCGGGCACCGTGAAGCAGCCCCACCAGCGCGATCGCACAGGCAATGAGAACAGACTGCTGGGGAATGCCCGCAGGCATCACCATATGGTTGAGCACCTGCACCAAAATGCCCGCAGCATAGGAAACCGCCACGGCGCGCGCCAGGCAGGGCGTCTGCGCAAAACGCCGCGCAAGATTGGCATGGGCGGTCGATCCGCAATAGCCCAGGGCGCAGCACGCCACCAGGCCGCCGGCAATTACTACCTCAAACCGCACTGCCATAATCATCAGCAGCAACGCCGATACCAACAGCACGCCCGTAATATCGCTCGTCGCATCGATCGTCTGGGGACGGCGATAGTACAGAAATGGGCGCACGAAAAAGCCAATCACGCTCGCGCCGACAACGATGCTCTCGTAGATGACGACCTCACTCGATGGCACGAACTCGGCCATGCGCGCATCAAAGAAATACTCGCACGCCAAAAACGTGAAGAAGAACAGCGCTAGGCACAGAATCTCCCGCATGCCCCGGCGCAAATATGCGGTTGTGTCTCCCAGGTCCCTCATGGTAACCCCCACCCGCTTTGTTGTCCGGAACACCATTTTAATAAAGAACCAATCTCAATATCGAAGCCAAGTTCGAAATGTTGCAAATTCGACCCCAGCCGTCCGCATGACGCCGCGATTTTGAGCCGCATGACCCAGAAGGGGCGCGCGGTCTCTAGCTCGACAAAGAGTGTCCCCAACTGCCACTCATTTAAGCACTCATTTAAGTACGTCCCCAATGAGTAAACAAAGGGTGCGACGGAATGGCTCCCCTTGGCAGCTTAAAGCCGTCATGCAGGAACCATTCCGTCGCAGCCTAATGAAAGGGACTGGGTTGTAAATGTTGGAGAAGAGCCGTTAGCGCCCGGGGGCCAGGATCACCAGCGCGTCGTGCTCAAAGGGATGCTGCGCCACGCGCACGGTGCCGTCACCGTTGTCACGGACGGGCAGCTTTGCGATGCGCTTGTCCTCCATGTCGAGGACCGTCGCCGTCCAGCTACGCGCGCCGTCGAGCTTAAACTTGAGCGCCGTGGTGCGCGGCAGGTACGTGACGACGCGATCGCCAACGCGCGCCACACGGATGGCCTCGCGCGCGTCGTCGAGGAGCTCCTGCGCCGGAACCACGGCAAGTGCATCGTCGGCAGCCGTAGCGCCCAGGGCGGCAAGCACGTGCTCGATCGCGCCAAAGTCCCACACACCCGCAAACTGCAGGCACTCTTGCCAGCGGAACGGCATGTCAAAGCCCTCGCCCAGCACCGAACCTTGGCTGCGCGATGTCTGCCAGTTCCAAACGCCGTGTGCGCCGTAAGTTACGCCGGCACTGGCGCCGGCAAGAATCGACGACCATACGCTCGCGCGGCAATCCTGCGCGGTGAAGCGCCAGTACACATTGCGCGACGCACCCATCTGCTCGTAACAAGGCTCGGAGTTGACCATCGGCTTTTTGGGATAGCTGGCGATAAAGTCCTGCGGCAGACGCCATGCCTCGGGCTGGCCCTCGTAGTTGTGGCCGGGCTGGAACATATAAAAGTCCAGACGGTCCAGATACTGCGCCGGAATGGTGCGGTTACCGCGGTTGATATGCATGGTGTGCAGTGCCTCGGGCGCGCGCTTGACGACCTCGTCGAGCGCGTCCTCGTAATAGGCGATCGCCTCGTCACCGGCAAAGTCGGTATCACCCGTCACCACGTAGACAGGGTCGAACTCGCCCAGGTTCTCGACAACGCGGGCAACGTGGGCGCGAACCTCCTCACGCGGCATAATCTCGGCACCGCAACGCTCGGCGATCTTGGCACCCCAGGTACCGGGCACGTAGTTGCACCACATGAGCACGAGCGCCGGACGAATGCCGTGCTCGACGGCCGCGCGGCACATGGCGGCGGCACGATCCCAATACGCCTGGTTGGGGCAGGACCAATCAAAGTGCACGCCGTCCTCGCTGGCATAGGGCCAAATGCCCAGATCGGGACAGCAGCGATCCCACTGCGGCAGCGTGTTGATCTGCAGCACGTTCATGCCCTGCTCGGCACGGCGGGTCAGGTAGTAATCCCAGTCGTCCTCGGCGATGCTCGTAAATGCGCTCCAGCACGTATCGGCAAACCAGAAGAACGGTTTGCCCTCGCACAAAAAGCCGTCCTGGCGACCGTTGACGGTCAGCTTTCCCAAACTCATCTGCATGTCCTTTCGTTTGATAAAGGATTTGCGAACCGCCGGGGGCTTTCGCGATAACCCCGCGCGAAAGCCCCCGCCGCTTGGCAAACCCTCGCGGGCGAATCTCACCCGCCTCCATCAGTCTACCTTGCAAGAAGGGCCCCGCCGGGCTTACGCCTGACGGGGCCCTGTCGTGTAGGTGAGGTCTTATGCGACCGAATGGCTTGGCCTTAGGCCTCCATCTCGGCGAGCTCCTCCTTGGAGAAGCCGGAGACAAAGACGACGGCAGCGGCGATGACAAAGGAGATTGCCATACCGACGATAGCCCAGACGGTGTTCATCTGGCCACCCTGCAGGTAGTTGGTGAAGACCAGGAAGTTGGAGGCACCGCCTGCGAGGTAGTAGGTAACCCCCATGAGGCCGGAGAACACAGCGCCGATAGCACCGCCGATGAACATGCCAAACATGGTGCGACGGAAGCGCATGAGGATGCCGAAGAGCGCGGGCTCGGTGACGCCGCCGGCGATGGCGGAGATGACGTAACCGATGGCGAGAGACTTCTCGTCGGGGTTCTTCATCTTGAGGAAGGCACCGAAGGCGCAGCCCCAGACAGCGGCCATAGCGCAGTTGGTGGAAACGAAGACGAAGGGATCGTAACCGGCAGCGATGATCTGAACCTGGGCGAGCAGGATGACGGGCATGTGCATGCCGCAGACCACGAAGAGCTGCCAGAAGGCGCCGAGGACGGCCATGACGATCAGAATACCGATGCCGCCAAGATCAGCAAGGCCGAAGAGCGCGTTAGCGATCAGCGTACCGATCTCGTTGCCGATGGGGGCGAGGACGATGAAGGCGATGGGGATGGTAACGATCATGGTGCAAAACGGCGTGAAGACCGTGGAGAGCACGTCGGGCATGACCTTCTTAAAGAACTTCTCGACGAAGTAGAGGACAGGCACCGAAAGGATGATCGGCAGGACGGACTGCTGATAGTTGGCAGCAGCGATCTGGATGCCGTAGACGGAGATGATGCCGCCACCCTCCTGCGTGGCAGCCGTCACAACGGACGGAGCCATGAGGGCGCCACCGAGCAGCATGCCGAGCACGGGGCTGGCGCCGAGCTTCTTAGCCGCGGCATAACCCAGGTAGATGGGGATAAAGGTGAACGTGGCCTCGTACAGCGTGGTGTAGAGGAACGTATAGGTCGGGTCGTCGGCCGAGAGCACACCGAGCATGGTGGGGCCGAGGACGGCCGCGATGGTACGGAACAGACCGCCGGCCATGAGCAGCGGGATGAGCTGGGTCATGGAGCCGGACAGATAGTCGAGGATGATGTTCGGCAGGTTCTTGAGCTCGAACTTCTCCTTGGGAGCATCGAGGTTCTCGTTGACGGCCTCACCCTGCTTGACGCCGGAGATGGCGACGAACTCGGCGAGCACCTTGGGCACGTTCTGGCCGATGATGACCTGGAGCTGGCTGCCGGCGAACTGGCAACCCAGAACACCCTTGACCTTCTTGATCTTCTCCACGTCAACCTTGTTGTTATCCTTGAGCGTCAGACGCAGGCGCGTCATGCAGTTGGTGGCGACGGTGACATTCTCCGCACCGCCCACGAGCTCGAGGACATCGGTGGCAATCTGCTTGTTATCTACTGCCATGGGACCCCTCCCCATATCTTCGTGTGCCAGCCCCCTTGGGCTTAGGCACGCCTTTGGCCCGGCGACTATAACCCCTTACGGTTGCCGGACCCTTGGATACGCTGTCGTAAACAAAGTGTTTACTGAACGTTTACGGGCTTTAGTTTACACGGAGCGCCTCATTTGTGGCAATTTTACCGTGCAGAGTCCGGCGAACGGTAGGAAATCGGGGGTGAACGTATTCCAATGGCGGGAGATGGTCTCTTTGGCTGTCTATTGATATATGGCTCTTTACGTGGGCTTTTATTTTGATAAACACCTCTATGACCTGTTAACTCATCAACAGAAGCCCTGCTAGAAGCTAGTAAACATATGTTTAGTAGTTCATGGCGTGTTCAATTTTGCCGTTTACCGAGTTTATCAGCTTGTTCTGCAATTCTGGATTAAACTAAACATGTTTAGATTGTATTGCCGCTTTTGTTTCCCACTAGCGGCGCAAGGGAGGCAGCTCATGGAACTCAAATTGTGTACCTACGCAACCGTCACCACCTTGGGCGACTTTGGCCCCTGGATCAGCAAGGTCGTACTCGACCTGCCCTGCACCGTGCGCGCCAACGACATCGACACGAACACCTTCCATATATATGTAGAGCGTCACGAGCGCTCGGGCGAGGTTCTGATGCGCAAGGAGCGCGGCGCCGACCATGCCGCGCCCTCCGTGGGTTACATCGACATTCTCGCCGCATATCCGTGCGACGAGAACGGACGTAAGCTCGCCGTGGGCACCCATGTGGCACTCGAGGTCGCCGAGCAGCGCCTGACCAAGACCATCGAAGGCGGCGTCATGGGCTCGCGCATGCTCGATGACCAGCTGCGCATCACGCAGCTCACAGCTCTTCCCGGCAACGACGGCGACGATCCCACCTGCGGCCTGGTCTTCGACACCTGCCGTGGCGATATCTGCCCCGCGCTCAAAGGCTGGAGCAACGCCACGCAAAAGACCGCCGTCGACGGTATCGCGCTCGCATACGGCTTCTTTGAGCCCAGCTTTAAGGCCGAGGACTCGGCATGCTTCAACCCCTTTGCGCCCGAGGCCACGGCCATGCCCCAAAAGGCACCGCTCGTGGTGTATCTGCACGGCGCCGGCGAGGGCAAGGGCGCCACGCAGGGCGAAGGCGCCACGCGCGCCTATATCGGCAACCGCGTGACGGCCATCAGCCAGGCGCAGATCCAGCGCTACTTTGGCGGCTTTGCCTGGGTGCTCGTGCCGCAGTCGCCCACGTTTTGGATGGACAACGGCGTCGAGCAGCTTGGTCACTCCAACCAGAGCATCTACTCCCCCGTGCTCAAGGCACTTATCGATGAGTTTGTCGCCGAGCATGCCGACCGCATCGACACCGACCGCATCGTGGTCGCCGGTCTTTCCAACGGCGGCTTTATGACCCTGCGCCTGTGCGCCGACTACCCCGATTTCTTCGCCGCGGGCCTTCCCTGCTGCGCCCCGTGGTACAACGCCACGGACGAGGACGTAGCCGCGCTCGCCAAGACGCCGCTGTGGTTTACGCACTCCAAGGGCGACGAGCTCGTGCACCCGCAACAGACCGTGCTGCCGCTGTTCGCGCGCCTGCGCGATGCCGGCGCCAACGTGCATCTCACCTACTTTAGCCATGTCGAGGACCTGACCGGCGTGTATCGCGAGGCCGACGGCTCGGCCAAGAAGACGTTCAACCACGGCGTGTGGATCCACCAATTCAACGACCTGTGTTATCAAGACTTCGACGGGGGCAACGTACTCATCGACGGCGAGCCGGTGGGCTGCTGGGAGTGGTCGGCCAGGGTTTCGAGGTAACCATCCCATCGGGGGCTCTGACCTTTAGTTTTGTAAACGTCCTCGCGCATGAGCCCCGCTTATCCTGCTCCTTCGGAGCATCGGATAAGCGGGGCTCGCGCTGCGGAATGTTTACAAAACTAAAGGTCAGAGCCCCCTAAGTTAACGTTGTTCGAAACGCTGGTCGGCCGCTTCCGGCGGGCCGCCGGGTCGCGGGCGATGGGGGCGTGGGTCCCGTCTTGTCTTGCGCGTAACTGGCTGAATTGATTTTGATTGGAGCTGTTCCTATGTCCCAGAAGTTGACTCGGGTGATTGTTACCACTGATATGGAAGTCGATGATATGAACTCGCTTGTTCATTTGGCTCTGTATCTCAACTTGCTTGATGTTCAGGCTGTGGTGTATACGGCTTCGCAGTATCACTTTCTTGGGGATGGGGTTCATACACTCGGCGAGGTGAATTCGCATTGGCGGACCAAAGGGCGGCGCTCTTATGAGTGGGCTGTTGTGCCTCATGAGCCCGATCCGCTAGCCGGCGAGCTTCGTGAGTATCGGCCGTTTCCCGAGCATTGGATTGAGAGTCTCTGGAGTAATGAATATGCCCAGGCTTGGCCGCAGTTGCAGGCAAATGCGGCCGCTGCCGGTGAGCCGCCGTTTCCCACGCCCGCCCAGATGATCGAGCGCACCTTTGTGGGAAATGTTGCCTTTGAGGGTGATGTGACTGAGGAAACTGAGGGGTCTCGCGTAATTGCGCAGGCGATTCTGGATGATGATCCGCGTACGTTATGGTTGCTCAGCTGGGGTGGCATGAATACGATCGTTCGCGCCCTCATGAGTATTGCCGAGCGCTATCGCGCCACGCCCGAGTGGCCCGCCGTGCAGCAGCAGGTCTATCAGAAGGTGCGCGTGATGGGCGTTGCCGATGGCGTGGGACAGGACAACTCGTGGCTCGACCATGGGCGCGAGCTCTTTCCCGAGCTCATCTTTTGGCGTACGCCCTATATGTATGGCAACTATTTCGACGCCAAAACAGCTCAGCCCGATACGCTGCCGCTGTTTAAGGCTCCCTGGCCCGAGCAGAATCTCACGCAGGGCAACGGCCCCCTCATGGCACGCTATATGCTCTATGGCGATGGTAAGGTCTACGAAAACGAGCCTGAGCGCTTTCAGTTTGGCAAGCATGCCCGTCTGGATTGGGGCCTGGAAGGCATGCCCGCGATGCAGTTTGAGCGCGGCGATTTTATGGCCGAAGGCGACAGCATGACCTATATTCCGCTGCTGCCGTTTGGCCTGCGCGGTATCGACGACCGCGGCTTCGATACGCTGCTGGGACGCATGTTTTTTGATGGGCATCCCGATGCGAACGCGCCCGCCGGTTTTGCCTCCATCGGCACGCCCGCAGACGACAATCTCAATCCCTATCTGCGTGCCTATCAGGAAGACTTTGCCGCCCGCGCGCAATGGTGTGCCCATGATCCGGCCATCTGCTCGCATCCGGCGCATGTTGTCGAGGTCACTGCCGACCGCAGCGCCACAGCCGGCGAGCGCGTCAACCTTACAGCGACCATCGTCGACCCCGACGGCAAGGGCTTCGATGCACATTGGGATGTGGCCGTAGACCCATCGAGCTATGCAGGCGCGCAGGATCTTTCGCTGTGGCAGGAATGCACGGTGAGCACCGCTTTTATCGTGCCCTCCGACGCACGACCCGGCGACCGCTTTGTGCTTACCCTCACCGTGCAGACGCGCGCCGAGCGCCCCTGCAGCCGCTACGCCCAGGTCGCCGTAACCGTGGCGTAGCGAGTGGCAGACCCCACATTCGGCAAGGAGTGTCCCCAGCGACTAGTCGTTTAAGAACACCCAATGACCACCTTGCGCAGACGGCAAAACGCCCGGCGGGCATTAACTGCTCGCCGGGCGCCTTGGTTAGGAGGCTCTGGTTGTTGGGAAAGCCTTAGGCCAGGTCCTCGCCGTTCGTCTCGATGACGTGTTTGTACCAGTCGAAGCTCTTCTTCTTGGAACGCTTGAGGGTGCCGTTGCCAGCGTCGTCGCGGTCGACGTAGATAAAGCCGTAGCGCTTGGACATCTCGCCCGTACTGGCGCTCACCAGGTCGATCGGACCCCAGGTGGTGTAACCCAGCAGGTCAACGCCGTCCACGGTCACCGCATCGCGCATCGCGGCGATATGCTGGCGCAGGTAGTCGATACGGTAGTCGTCGTTGATGGAGCCATCCTCCTCGACAACATCCTTGGCGCCCAGACCGTTCTCGACTACAAACAGCGGCTTCTGATAACGGTCGTACAGGTCGTTGAGGGTGATGCGGAAGCCCAGCGGATCGATGGCCCAGCCCCACTGGCTCTCCTGCAGGTAGGGGTTCTTGGCGCCGGCGAAGGCGTTGCCCTGGGTGCGCTCGACATCGGGGTTATCGGCACCGGCGGAGCAACGGGTGCTGTAATAGCTAAAGCTGATAAAGTCGACGGTGTTGGCGGCCAGGATTTCGCGGTCCTCGTCCGTCATACCCACATCGATGCCTAGACGCTCGAGCTTCTTGACGGCATAGGCCGGATAGTAGCCGCGGCTCTGGACGTCGACGAAGAAATAGTTGCTCTGGTTGTCAATCTGCGCCTGGCGCACATCGCCCGGACGGCAGCTGTAGGGGTAGTAGCTACCTGCGGCAAGCATGCAACCGATCTTGACCTCAGGGTCGATCTCGTGAGCGATCTTGGTTGCCCAAGCGCTGGCGACGAGCTCGTTGTGGGCGGCCAGGTACTCGACGGCCTCCTTGTTCTCGCCCTCCTCAAAGACCAAACCGGCACCCATAAACGGCAGGTGCAGGATCATATTGATCTCGTTGAAGGTGAGCCAATATTTCACCAGACCCTTGTAGCGGGTAAAGATCGTGGTCGCGAGGTTCTTGTAGAAGTCGATGAGCTTGCGGTTGCGCCAACCGCCGTACTCCTTGATGAGGTGAATCGGGCAGTCGAAGTGCGTGATGGTCACGAGCGGCTCGATGCCGTGCGCCTGACACTCGCGGAATACGTCCTCGTAAAATGCCAGGCCGGCCTCGTTGGGCTCGGTCTCGTCGCCATTGGGGAAGATGCGGGTCCAAGCCAGGCTCATACGGAAGGTCTTAAAGCCCATCTCGGCAAAGAGGGCGATGTCCTCCTTGTAATGGTGATAAAAATCGATGCCGGTCTGCGCGGGATAGTAATAGCCGTCCTCGAAGTCGAGCATCTTGCGCTGGCCGGAGACCACCGCATAGCGCTCGGGGCCGTGCGGAGCCACGTCCACGTTGGCAAGGCCGCGGCCGTCCACGTTGTAGGCGCCCTCGCACTGGTTGGCAGCCGTCGCGCCGCCCCACAGGAAGTCTTTACGGAAAGCCATGCATCAATCCTTTCACACGCTGTTTGTCGTGGTTTCAGTATCCCCGTAAACAGCGCGCTACTCAACGGCAACGACGCAGGCCGACACTTCTTTTCGCACACGGCGACCCGGCAGCCGCCCCTGCCTGACACTTTCTGATACCGTCGCCCCAAACCACCACAAAGGGGACAGGCACCTTTGTGGTGGTTTGGGGCGGTTTGTCTCGATCTGTAACAGGTAGGCAGCCAAAACCGGGCTTGGTGTTACAGATCGAGATTTTCGGGCAGCCCCCGCAGTTTGTCTAAATCTGTAACAGGTAGAGACGATTTAGCCCGCTAGATGTTACAAATCGAGACGGAAGATGCTAGTCGCAGGCGATGTCGAGGTTCTTGCCGATGAGGCCTACGTAGCCGCCTTCGGCTGCCTTGGGGCTGTCGGCGTGGCAGAGGACCCACTTGTCGGCCTTCCAATAGCAGTAAGCGTCGCCGGCCATGGGCATGTCGGCCGCAGCCTCGGGGCGCGGACCGTTGGTGCCCGCCGGCAGCGCCACCATCACCTGGAAGCCGCCGTCGTCGACCATGCAGGGCGTGTAGTGGAGCGTGGTGTTGAAGACCTCGACGACCTTGCCCGCCGGCACGCGGAACGCCTTGACGCACGCGGTATCGAGCTTGCCATCCTCGATCTCCCAGCGATGCGCCACGAGCAGGATAAAGTCGCGCGCCCCCAGGTTGAACTCGCTCGCACGGTGGTACTCCAGGCAGTTGAGACACGTGTTGTGGCCGTTGCACCAACCGAGCTGGAAGGGACGGCCGCCAAACATGAGAAAGCCCAGTTTATCGGCATCCTTGACGCCCTCGAGCTCCGGCGCACTTGCTACGTATTTGCTGCCCTCGGGAATGGGCGTGGCAGAGAGCGCCTCGAGCACGGGCGATGTGAGCTCGGACGGAACGTCATCCCAAACGTTGCCATAGGATTTGAACTCGGGATCGCTGACAGAGTAGATATGCATGTTCACTCCTGTTCGTAAATGTGACTATACGAACATTCTAGAACAATCATGAGCGATTTTGAACGCTCATCCCGACCACTCAACAAAAAGGCGCCCCCGCATAAGCGAAGGCGCCCAATGCGCGCGTTTTGGACGATAAAGCCCTTATGCCTGCTGATAATGCAGGTGCTTCTCGTCGATATCGGCCAAGTCGCGGTCGAGGTAGCGGCGCGCGAGCCAGTTTGCCATGGGGAGGTTCTGGTCCAGATAGTTACCGCACTCCTCGGGAGCGGCTCCGGGGACATCGCCCTCAAAGTCGGCAACAAACTCAAACAGCTCGCGCACGAGCGGCAGGATCTCCTCGCTCGTCACTTCGCCAAATACGACGAGGTAAAAGCCCGTGCGGCAGCCCATGGGGCCAAAGTAGACAATGCGGCTCGACCACTCGGCATGGTTGCGAAGGAACGTCGCGCCCAGGTGCTCGATGGTGTGGCACTCGGCGGTGTTCATGACCGGCTCCTTATTGGGCGTGGTCAGGCGCAGGTCAAAGGTGGTGACGGCGGCGCCAGTCGTCGAATCGCGGTCGATGCGGCTCACATACACGCCGGGCTCAAGCAGCAGATGGTCAACGGAAAAGCTCGCGATGCGCTCCATGGCAGATCCTCTCGATAGTCAATTTGGGACGGGGCTCTTTTAGCTGGTTCGAATGGTCGCACCAATCATACCAGTCAAAAAAGCCCCGTCCCAAATAAGCTACCTGGGACGGGGATCGATGGGTTTTTAATCCCCGTCCCAGAAAAATCATGCTAGGCAGTGTACGAGATGGTGGCGGCTACGGCATGGCGCCAGCCGGCTATCTTTTTGGCTCGCTCGTCGGCGGGCATCGACGGCTCCACGATGCCGCGGGCGCCGTAGACGTCGACGACATCGCGCGTGTACATGTCCAGCGCAATGCCGCAGGCCCAGGCCGCACCCAGGCCGCTCATCTCGTCGTTGCTCGCGATGCGGATGGGCGAGCCAACCAGGTCGCTCTCAAACTGCATCAGGTACGCGTCACGCGTGGGGCCGCCGTCAACACGAAGCTCGGCCAGCGCCGCGCCCGAATCCTCGACCATCGCATCGATGACGTCGAAGATCTGATAGGCAATCGACTCATCGGCGGCCTTTACGAACTCCGCGCGGCCCGTGGTGCGTGTCATGCCAAAAACGCAGCCCTCGGCGTCACTCGCCCAGTGCGGCGCGCCCAAGCCGGTAAACGCCGGCACAAAGTAAACGCGGCTCGCCGGATTGGCGGCATAGCACAGGTCGGTGACTTCCTCGGGATTGTTGATGAGCTCCAGGTCGTCGCGCAGCCACGTCTTGACGGCGCCGGCGTAGCTCACGTTGCCCTCGAGCACGTACTCGGTCACGCCGTCCATGCGCCATGCGAGCGAGCTCGAAAGCCCGTGCGAGCTGGCGACGAACTCGTCGCCGACGTTCATCATGACCGAGCTGCCGGTGCCATAGGTCGCCTTGGCCATGCCGCGGCTATGGCAGCCCTGCGCAAACAAGGCGGCATGGCTGTCGCCGAGCACGCCGTGAATGGGCACGGGTGCCGGCAAAAAGCCGCCCAGGTCCGTCATGCCGAACAGGCCATCGGAATCGGTCACCTGTGGCAGGCAGGCCACGTCAACGCCAAAGGCCTCGCACACCGGCTCGCTCCAGCAGCCACGGCGCAGGTCAAAGAGTTGCGTGCGGCTGGCGTTGGACCAGTCGCAGCGGAACTCCGCGCCGCCCGTGAGCGTCCAGACCACCCAGGCATCGATGGTGCCCAGGCACAGCTCGCCCGCTGCAGTGGCCTCGGCAGCCGTGGGAACGTTCGCGAGGATCCAGGCCATCTTGCCCGCCGGGTAGTAGGGCGAGAGCACTAGACCCGTCGTGTCGCGCACCAGCTCGGCCACGCCCTCGCGCGCGGCCAGCTCGTCGCACAGCTCGCGGGCGCGGGCGCACTGCCACACCACGGCGTCGCACAGCGGCTCGCCCGTCGTGCGGTTCCAGGCAACGGTAGTCTCGCGCTGGTTGGAGATGCCGATGCCGGCGACGTCGGCCGGATCGACCCCGGTCTCCTCCACCACGGCGCGCGCCACGGCCAGCACGTTGGCGGCGATCTCGGCTGGATCATGGCTCACCCAGCCGGCCTCGTTGACAATCTGGCGATGCGAGCGATCGGCACGATGAATCAAATGGCCGCCCTCGTCCACCAGCAGCGCCTTGGTGCCCTGCGTGGATTGATCGATTCCGATGATGTAGCGGCCCATGGCCACCCCTTTCAAAACGAATGTGACAAAGGGGCGGTCCCTTTGTCACATTCCAGTTACTCTGCGGGCAAGAACTCGGCGACGGTCTGCGCGATTCCGGCACCCGTCAGGCCGTAGTGCGCAAAGACCTCGGGGCTCGTACCGGTGATGACCGGCGCGTCGGGCAGGGAGAGGCACTTGACCGGACGCGGGCAATGCTCGCCCACGACCTGCGCGACCATGGAACCCAGGCCGCCGAAGGGGCTGTGCTCCTCGACGGTCACGACGGCGCGCGTGGCGCCGGCGGCCTCGATCACGGCCTCGGCGTCGAGCGGCTTGACGCAGTACATGTCGAGCACCGTTGCCGAGATTCCCTGCTCGGCCAGCAGATCGGCGGCGTCCACGGCGTGGTGGACCATCTCGCCGGTGGCGACGAGCGTCACATCGGTGCCGCGACGCACCCAGGTGGCGCGATCCATCTGGAACGGACACTCGTCCTCGGTGTACACGTCCTCGACCGGGTTGCGCCCCACGCGGATGTAGGCCGGCTTGTTGTCGGCTACCAGGGCGCGCACAAGCTCGGCGGTCTGGAAGCGGTCGCTCGGCAGATACACGCGCATGTTGGGAATCGCGCTCATAGCGGCGATATCCTGCGCAGAATGGTGGCTCATACCCAGGGCGCCATAGGACACGCCGCCCGAGATGCCGATGAGCTTGACGTTGGTGTTGGAGTACGAAACGTCGACCTTGCACTGCTCATACGAGCGCGTGGTCACAAAGGACGCCGGCGAGGCGGCCCAGGCCTTCTTGCCGCACGAGGCCATACCGGCGGCGATACTCACCAGGTCCTGCTCGGCGATGCCGACCTCAATGGACTGCTGGGGATACTGATCGAAGAACGGCGTGAGCGATGCGGAGCCGCGGGAGTCGGAGCACAGGACGACGATGTCTTTATCGGTTGCGGCGGCCTCGAGCAGCGTGTCGCAGATAGCCTTGCGGTTGGCGATCTTGTTAGCCATTGATAGCCTCCTTATGGGCAGCGAAATCGGCGATGATCTGGGCATATTCCTCATCGTTGGGCAGGTGATGGTGCCAGGCGGCCTTGTCCTCCATAACCGGCGAGCCGTAGCCCTTCACCGTGTTGAGGATGATAACCGTGGGCTTTCCCTTGGTCTCGGCCGTAAGCGTCAGCGCGGCGTCGATGGCCTGAATGTCGTTGCCCGGAATGGACAGCACGTTCCAACCGAAGGCGGCCCAGCGCTCCTCCTGCGAGTCCTGCTTCATGACGTCCTCGGTGCTGCCGCTGATCTGCAGGCGGTTGCGGTCCACGAGCGCGCACAGGTTATCGAGCTGGTAGTTGCCGCCGCTCATGGCGCCCTCCCAGACCGAGCCCTCGGCAAGCTCGCCGTCGCCCATGATGGTGTAGACGCGGTAGTCGCGGCCATCCATCTTGCCGGCAAGCGCCATCCCGACGGCCACGGGCAGGCCGTGACCCAGCGAGCCCGAGTTCATCTCGATGCCCTTGAGCTTGTTGTTGGGGTGGCCGATGTAGGGGCTGCCGAACTTAGAGAAGCGGGCCTTGACGTCGTCGAGGTCCAGATAGCCCTCGTGGCAGAGCACCGCGTAGTAGGCCTCCATGGCGTGGCCCTTGGAGAGCACGAAGCGATCGCGGTTGGGATCGTCGACGGTCTCGGGCGAAATGTTGAGGTGGTTGGCGTAGAGGGTCATGAGGGCGTCGATGACCGACATGTCGCCGCCGATGTGCCCGCCGGCGCCAGCCATGATGATATCGACGCAATCGCGGCGAAGGTCCCAACGCAGGGATTCAAGCTCTTCGATAGTTGCCATTTCTACTCTCCTCGCAGGTAAGCTTTGACGTCTTCTTCGATGGGGTCGTACAGGTCGGGGACAATGCCGATGTACTTGCACGCCTCGTAGAGCACCGGCACCACGTTGGCGTGAATGGCGACGCAGTGGTGGATGTAGGGACCCTCGACGATCTTGGCCTCGAGGCGCTTGAGGTTGTCGACCTCGACCCACAGGTAGGTGCCCATACCGGCCGGGCCGTCGATGCCGCGGGCGTTGCCCAGCAGCAGCGAGTACTCGCCATTGTCGCCGTCAAAGCGGGCAAGGGTGAGGTCGCCGTGCTTGGCCTCGGCCGTCAGCGCGCCGGGGTGATCGAAAGCCAGCGGGTAAGTGAGCTTGGGCTTGACGGCCGCGCAGCTGCAGGGCCAGGGGCCGCAGTGCTGCAGCAGCTCGCCGTTCTCGTTGTCGGGATGACGCACGGTCCAGTCGGCAAACATGCCGCGGTGACGGCCCAGGTCGGCGGCCTCGACCATCAGCGCTGTGATGGCGCCATGGATGTCGGTCTCGCAGACGACAGGGATACCCATCTCGTTGAGGATGGCGTTGGCGGCGCAGGGCATAATGCCCAGCTCGTCCTGCAGGGCGTTCCAGCACTGGATGGCACCGGCGTTGCAGCCGTACTTCTCGACCAGACGCTTCATGGCAATGGCAAGACCGGCCACAGCGGGGACCTTATCCTCGGGGATGCAGATCTCAAAGCTGTCGGCAATGTGGGCGAGCATGGCTGCCATGGCCTGCTCGTCGGCCTGGGCGTCGCGCACGGCCTGGACAAGCTCGGTCATGGGGATGGGCGAAAGCTGAATGTTGAACTTCTCGAGCAGCTCGCCCTCGTTGCACATGGTCGACCAGAAATCGAACGGACGGGTGGCCATCTGCAGGATGCGGGTGTGCTTGAAGGTCTTGACCACGTTGCACACGGCGAGGAAGTCCCAGACGCCGCGCTCGAACTCGGGATCGGTCAGGCGGCAGTTGGTCATATAGGTGAAGGGGACCTGGAAGCGACGCAGGACCTTGCCGGTGGCGAACAGGCCGCACTGGCTGTCACGCAGGCGGGTGCCGTCGGGCTCGGGGCGCTCATCGCGCGGGCCCCACAGCAGCACGGGCAAGCCGAGCTCGCGGGCAAGGCGAGCGCAAACGTACTCGGTGCCAAAGTTGGCGTGGCAGAGCATGATGCCGTCGACGCCCTCGGCGCGGAACTTCTCGACGATAGGCGCGATATGGCTGTCGTCGAACAGCAGGCCCTCGTCGTTGATGTCGTCGATATCCACGATGTCGACGCCGATCTCGCGCAGGCGATCAGCCGTCAGACCGCGATACTTGATCGCGTCCGGCGCGCTAAAGATACTGCGGCGCGTGGGCACAAAGCCGAGCTTGATCTTGTCCATGTACGTCCTCCCCTAGTCACATGTTCAGTAAACAGACGCATGTTTCGTTTTGTTCTGTTTACTAAATGTTTTACTCTTCTGTTTAGAAGTTTAGCGCGAAATACCCGTAGACGGTAGAGAAATCAGCCTAAACGGTATGTAAACAAACTGAACATACAAGGGAAACAAAAAGAGGACCCCGAAGGATCCTCTTCTGAATGGCACTATGTTAACTGCCCTAGCGAGCTTTGGCACGCTGCAGGCAATGCCGTCTCCGCCTAGATTTCGCGCACGCTCTGGCGCTCGACAAAATAGGTCGACACGGCCGTTTTGCAGGTATAGCTCTTGGGATTGCGGATGTTGCCCACCAGGCGGCGCACCGCGATCTCGCCCACCTCGTGTTTGGGAACATGCACCGTGGTGAGTGGCGGGTTGGAGAAGGCGCCCAGAGATAGGTCGTCAAAGCCGATGATCGAGACATCCTCGGGCACGCGAATGCCGTGCTCGTTGAACGCGCGCATGGCACCCACGGCGAGCACGTCGTTCTCGGCAAAGAAAGCCGTCGGCAGGTCGTCGCGTGAGACGCTGTCGAGCCATGCACCCATATCGCGATAGGCACCTTCGAGCGTGGTGCCCAGCGTGACGCGCCATGCCGGGTTTGCCTCGAGGCCCGCATCCTCAAGTGCTTGGCGATAGCCGCGCTCGCGATCCTTAAAGTTGCGGATACGAAGATCGCCTGCCAGATAGCCGATTTGCCTGTGACCCTTCTCGATAAGGTAGTCCACGGCGCGCAGCACCGAATCGGTATTGGCAATGACTACGGCATCAAAGTACTGGCGGTCGCTCCAGCCGTCGAGCACGATCAGGTGGGCGGCAGCGTTGGCGAACAGGGCGTAATCTTCCTCACCCAGCTCGGTACCCATCAGCACGATGGCGGCAGACGGGTCGGCGATCAGGCCCTCGACCTGCGGACGCACGGCGTCCAGGTCGCTAAAGTCGAGCGAGACAAAGCTCGTGCTCATGCCGTGGCGACGCGCCTGGCGCTCCACGCCCTCAATAACCGCGGGATGGAAGGTGCTCTCGTCCAGGATGGCGCCCGTCTTGCGCGCGAGCACAAACTGGATGCTCTCGAGCTGCGTCGACTGCTGGTAGCCGAGCGACTGTGCGCACTCCAGGATGACCTTGGCGGTCTCCTCGCTCACGCTGCGCTTGCGGTTGAGCGCGTTGGACACGGTCGCAGGCGAAAAACCGGTGATGCGGCTGATCTCGCGAACACTTGCTTTAGCCATTGTTCCCCCCAGCAACGGTCGCGGTCGAGCATCGTGGCCTGACCGCCCCGTGACTCGACAACTAAACGACCGCAAATTCAATCTAAACAGAATAGTAAATGTTTAATAGCTAGTTTAGCCTGTTGTCAAGCAAAGCGACGCGACTATTCCCCCAACGGGCGTTTTTACTCGGTAGCTAATCTGGAACGGGGCACAGAAACCGTTTAGCCAAGGATGCGAGCCATGCGTGCCTTAAACTCCACGAGGAAACGTGAGGCGTCCACGGTCAGTGCCACAAGCGCGCTCTTGTCCGGATCGGACAGGCGGCGCTCATCGCAGATGGTGCGGCCGCGATACTCACCCAGCAAGTCAACACGCAGGTTACAGCCGAGCGCACCCACGAGCGTTGGATCGATCGCCACGGCAACCGCCAGCGGATCGTGCAGCGCGCAGCCGCCCAGGTAGGGCGCGTTCATCTCGTACGAACCAATGTAGTGCTCGACCATGCTCGCAAATGCGCAGCCGGCCATGGTTCCCGAACCCGTCCAGCCGGCAATGTCGCGGCGCGTGAGCACCACGCGATGCGTCACGTCCAGACCCACCATGGTGAGCTTACGGCCCGAGCGCAGCACCGCGTCGGCTGCCTCGGGGTCGCTCGCCATGTTGGCCTCGGCGCCCGCGCTCACGTTGCCGGGCACGGTAAGGGCGCCGCCCATCACGACCACGCGGCCGATGGACATCATCGCCGCCGCATCGCGCTCCAGGGCGAGCGCCAGGTTGGAGAGCGGGCCAGTCGCTACGTAGACCAGATCGGGACCATAGGTGCGCGCGGCATCGATCAGATAATCGACCGCAGCGTTGCCGTCGGCCGAGGTCGCCCCCACCGGCTCGTAGGGCGACGCGGGCACGCTCGCGCCGCCGATGCCGTTCTTGCCGTGAATGAGCGCGGTGGACGCCGGCGGCGTATAGGGCTCAGTCGCCTGCAGAGGACGGTCGGCACCCAGGTACACCGGAACCTCGGGGCGACCCAGCAGATCGAGCACCGCCAAGCAATTGTGCGCCGACTGCTCGACGCGCACGTTGCCAAAGCACGTGGTGATGCCCACGAGCTCCACCTCGGGGCTCGCGATGGCATAGGCCAGCGCCATCGCATCGTCAACGCCCATATCCAGATCAAGGATCAGCTTCTTGATTGCCATTGTTCTACTCCGCTTCTCCGTCTTTATCGTTTAACCAAACCAATGTTCAACTTCGGCGCGCGTGGGAATCGATTGCTGAGCGCCCAGGCGCGATACCGTCACCGCCGAGGCGCGAGCGCCCGCCGCCATGCACTCAAAGAGCGGCAGGCCCTCTAGGCGAGCCGCCGCCAACGCGCCGATAAACGTATCGCCCGCGGCCGTGGTATCGACTACCGTACTCGAAAGCGCCGGCATGCGCAGCGGCTCACCGCCATCGCCGAGCGTAACCGAGCCGGCGCCGCCCAGCGTGATGACCGCAGCCCCGGCGCCCTTGTCGAGCAGCGCATTGAGCGCGGCGACGCAACTCGCATCATCTGTGGGCAGAATGCCCGTCAGCATCTGGCACTCGGTCTCGTTGGGGCAGACCAGGTCGACCGCAGGCCACGCTCCTGCCGACAGGTCGCAGGCGGGCGCCGGGTTAAAGATCGTATAGAACCCCAGCTCGTGAGCACAAGCAAGCGCCTCGGCCGTCGCCGCAAGGTCACATTCGCCCTGGGCAATAAAGACGCTTCCGACAGCCGGGGCAATCTCGCTGGCATCGCCGTCGAGCTCGTCGGCCACCAAGCGCCTCAGTGCGCGGGCAACGTCCTCGCCCGCAAGCGCATGGTTGGCGCCCGGCGACAGCACGATGCGGTTGTCGCTCTCACAGCGAATGATAGTCGCGGTTCCCGTCTCCACGTCATCGCGATGCACTACAAAGTCACAGTCCACGCCGGCGTCTTGGAGCCCCGTCACGAGCGACGCGCCGAACGCGTCGCGACCGACCGCGCCGATCATGCACGTGTGCGCACCCATGCGCGCGGCGGCGACGGCCTGGTTAGCGCCCTTGCCACCGGCGTTGGTGATAAACCCGCTGCCGCCGACGGTCTCGCCCGCACGCGGTATGCGCTCGCACGCCACCGAAAGGTCCATGTTCATACTGCCGAACACCGCAACGATGCCGCGATCTGCCATGGAAACCTCCTCATCTGCGGGCCTTATGCCCACCGTCGGCCGTCGATCGTGCACTCTCGCACCCCCTATAACTTTAGTTCACTTTGATGTGGACGCGCGCTTGAGCTTGCGCCAGCAGCAAGCATTCACAGGAGCAGGCAGCTACAATGAAGGCGTGCTGATTATTCTCGTCATTGGATGATGTTTTATGGAACAACTCTCGCAATCGGGCTCGCGCGGTCGACGCCGCACGGGCAACGAGCCGGCGCCGCACGAACGCGTGAAGGGCGGGCGCCGCGCCAACGAGCCGCGACGCACCGCGAGCCCCCATCGCGCTTCTGCCAACAACGCGGGCCGCGCCAACACTCCCGCCGCGGAGCAGACGCCTGCTCGCCCCAAGTCCCGCTACATCCCCGCGCTCGACGGCCTGCGCACGCTTGCCGTCGTCGCGGTGGTGCTCTATCACCTCAACCTCACGTGGGCGCAGGGCGGTCTGCTCGGCGTCACGATCTTCTTTGTGCTTTCGGGCTATCTGATCACACGCCTGCTACTCAACGAAGTCGCTAAGACCGGCCGCATCGACCTCAAGAGCTTCTGGATTCGCCGCATCCGTCGCCTGGTCCCCGCCGTGGTAACGGTAGTGTTCGTGACCTGCGCGCTGTGCACCATCTTTAACCACGTGATGCTCACCAAGATGCGCCCCGACATCCTGCCGTCGCTGCTGTTCTTCAACAACTGGTGGCAGATTGCCCAAAACGCCTCGTACTTCAATGCTCTGGGCGACCCCTCGCCGCTCACGCACTTTTGGTCGCTTGCCATCGAGGAACAGTTCTACCTGATTTGGCCGCCACTGCTGTTTGCCATGGTATCCATGCATGTGAGCAAACCCAACACGCGCCGCGTGGTTCTGGGCCTTGCCGCGGTATCTGCCCTCGCCATGATGGTGCTTTACAACCCTGCCGCCGACCCCAGCCGCGTGTACTACGGCACCGACACCCGCGTGTTCTCGCTGCTGCTGGGTGCCTGGATGGCCTTTATCCCCGATCGCGACCTGGCGCCGGTGCGTCTCGCTCATCGTTTGGGGCTCAATCGCCTGGCTGGCGCCGCCAAGCACGGCAAGAACGCCGAGGGCAAGCATGACGCTACGACCGACGACGCAGCCGAGAACGTCCCGGCACAGCCGAGCGCCCTCGTGCGCTTTTGGTCCTCGCCCGCATCCATCGATGTGTTGGGCGTCGTGGGTCTGGTTGGCCTTGCCGCCATGGTCGCGCTCACCAACGGCTACACCGCGTTCCAGTATCGCGGCGGCACGCTGTTATGCTCCATCCTCACGCTCATGGTCATCGCGGCCTGCGTGCAGCCCCAGGGAATGGTTGCCCGCGCGCTGTCCGCCGAGCCGCTCGTGTGGGTTGGCAAGCGCTCGTACAGCATCTACCTGTGGCACTATCCGCTACTGTTGCTCATGAACCCGGTCGCCAACATCAACGATACGCCGTGGTGGCAGTACATTTTGCAGGTGTTGTTGGTGGTCGCCGTAGCCGAATGCTCATATCGCTTTATCGAGACGCCGTTTAGAAAGGGTGCCTTTGGGCGCACCGTATCCGAATTCCGCGATGGCACCACCACGCCCGCCAACTGGGTGCGCGCGCACGTCCCTGTCTGCGCAGCCTGCGCTGTCGTGTTGGTCGTTGCACTGGGTGGCCTGATCTTTGTGCCCGAGACGTCTGCGCTGAGCGGCGAGGGCGCCGAAGTCCTCAACAAGGAAGCCAAGAACACCGCGCCCACCGACCAGCAGGCGGCCGACGACACCGACAAGGACAACGACGGCTTCCCCGATGGATCCTACGACCTGCTGATGATCGGTGACTCCGTGTCGCTGCGTGCCGTGGACACCTTTGACGGCGTGTTCCCGCACAGCCATATCGATGCCGAAAAGGGCCGCCAGTTTGATGCGGGCCGCGCGACATTTGAGGGCTATATCCAGCAGAACCTTGCCGGCAAGATCGTGGTCTTTGCCCTGGGCACCAATGGTTTGGTAACTGATGACCAGATCGATGCCATCATGGCCGATGCCGGCGACAAGCGCATCGTCGCGTTTGTGAACACACGCAGTCCGCAGCCGTGGGTGGGTTCCACCAACCAGGCTATCGCCAACGCCGCCACGCGCTACAAGAATGTACGCGTTATCGACTGGTACGGGCACAGCGCCAACCGCAACGACCTATTCGATGGCGACGGCACGCACCTGTCGACTACCGGCGTGACCGAGTACCTCAACCTGATCCACGATGCAGTCAAGAAAGACCTGCCCGTGCACCCCGAGGACCACGTCAACGATCCGCAGCCGGCAGCCGTCAAGTCCGCCGCCGACGCACTCGTCAATGCCCTCGCCTACAAGCCACACAAGCTGGGCACCGACAAGTAACGCGCAGCAAAATCTGCGTACACCCGCAGGGGGCGTCGGCCGTGGCCGACGCCCCCTGCGGCAGTTAGGGGCGCTCCTTTTGTACCGCCACTTGGAGGCACTCCTGGCGTAGCCAATGAAGACCTCTCCGGATGAATTCCAAGCCGCTCCGCCGCTCCAGACATCGTTTCCGTGCCTCGCACCTGCCCCAAACAATCAAAACAAGCCCTTTTCGCCGCAACCTCAAAGGTCTGTGGGCAAAAAAGGGCAAATATGAGTACTGTTACCATTTTAGTCGCAGGCAAAACCATCCAAAATGACGTTCGGGCGACCCCTACAGCCCCCTAAAGCAGCCAACCTGACTGGTTTAAGGCGTATCGGAACCAATTTTAATGAACATAATATATGTTATGTTCATTATCTTCTTGGATGTAAATGCTGTTCACTTAGCAACAGTACTCATATTTGGTATTTTTTGCCCACTGACATATAACTAACGCCCTATAGCAGACAAAAAACAGGCCGCAGCCCATCGCTGCGGCCTGTTCGGAAGCAAAAGTAGACGCTACGCGCTGTAGCCCATCGCTTGCAGCACAAACATGACGACCGTCAGCACCGTAATCACGCCGATAGTCGCCCAAGTGAGCACGTTCCATACGCGGCCGTTGCGATTGGCGCCCATAATGTGGCGATCCGCCGCGATAACCACCTGGAATACCAAGACTACGGGCAGCAGCACGCCGTTGATGACCTGCGAGGTCATCATAATCTGGAACAAATCGACGCCAGGCATGAGCACCAACACGGCAGAAATGCCGATGATGGCCGTAATGATGCCGCGATAGACCGGGGCCTCGTCCCAGCTGCGGTCGGCACCGCGCTCCCAGCCAAATGCCTCGCAGATAGCGCTCGACGTAACGCCCGGCAGCACGCAGGCAGCCAAGAAGCTCGCCGCGACCAGGCCCGAGGCAAACAGTACCGTGGACCACTGACCCGCAATAGGCTCCAGCGCGCGGGCAGCATCGGCAGCATCGCTAATCTGAATGCCCGCCGGGAACAACACCGTACCGGTCGTGATGATAATAAAGCCGGCAATGACATCGGCAGCAAGCGAGCCGCTCACGGTATCGATGCGCTGCAGCACGATATCGTCCTCGCCCGCGTTCTTATCGACCACGTTGTTCTGCGCCAAGAAAATCATCCACGGCGCGATGGTGGTACCGATCGTTGCGACCACGAGCGACACGTAGCTGGGATCATTTTGAATGTTAGGCACGACCAGGTCGACCGCGACCTCGCCCCAGTTGGGGCCGGCCATAAACGCGGCGACGATGTAGGTCACGAACACGCAGCTTACCAGCAGCAGAATCTTCTCGATGCGCTGGAAACTGCCCGACATGGTAAGCATCCACACCAGCAGCGCCACGAGCGGCACCGAGATGCTCGCCGGAACGCCAAACAGAGCAAGGCCGCTCGCGATACCCGCGAACTCCGAGATGGTCACCGCCGTGTTGGCGATCAACAGCGCTGCCATGGCCAGCACGCTCTTGCGCACGCCAAAGCGCTCGCGAATGAGCGACGCCAGGCCCTTACCCGTGACGCATCCGCAGCGCGCCGCGGTCTCCTGCGTCACGATAAGCAGCACGGTCATGACGGGAAGCATCCAGAGCATCTTATAGCCATAGCTGGCGCCCGCGCTGGAATACGTGGCGATGCCGCCAGCGTCATTGCCCGAAAGCGCCGCCAGAAGACCGGGGCCCATGGCGCCAAAGATGGCCGCGATGGTCAGCTTTTGCTTGGTGCTCGGCTTTTGCTTCGTATTTTGCACGCGACCACCTACCCCATGACCGACATGGTGAGCAGCACCGCAGCGGCGCAGTACGCTACGCACGAGATCATGACGGCAATAACGTTCATGGCGGTGCCCGACGTGTTGAGGTCATGCTCGTCACGCCAGAACAGCACCATCAGGTAAATCACGGCGCTCATGTTGCCAACCAGGCAAATGATGGCAGCGATATTAAAGCACCCGGTAAAGAGTTGCTCCTCAAACATGGGCGCATCGGGGAACGCAGCGGTGCGCACCAGCTGGGCGCACAGATAGGTCACGAGTGACAGAATCAGGCCCATGCCCGTGCTCTGGAAGAAGAACCCCAGATACGGCTTGGGCTCGTCGTCGTGACCGTCATACTCCAGGAAGTAGTTCTTGACGAACGACACCATACGCGAGGCAGCCAGCAACACGAGCGGCATGGCGCACATGGGGAACACCACCAAATGCGCGGAGCCCAGCGCCGTCCCCAGCACCGTTGCCATGATGCACGAGGCGATGCCCCACACGACGACCCAGTACTGACGATGCACGAACCAGCTGAGCACGTTCGTCGAGTCGTCCGACGCGCTATCGCCCGAGCCGACACCGGCGATCTGCAGGTCCTCCTGATGCTCCTCGGCAATAACGTCCATGGCGTCGTCGAAGGTCACGATGCCCAGGATATGACGGTTCTCGTCGCAGACAGGGATGGCAACCAGGTCGTACTTGGTCATCTCGTCCGTCACGTCTTCCTGGTCCTCGTCGGGTGACACGTAGACCAGATCGCGATAGGCGAGCTGGCCCAGCGTGGCGTCGCGGTCGGCCACGATCAGCGTGCGCAGCGAAAGCACGCCCGTCAGCATGCCGCTCGGGTCCTCGGTATAGACGTAATAGACGCTCTCAAAGTCCTCGTCGAGCTTGCGAATCGCCTCGATGGCGTCGCCGACCGTCGCCGTGGCGGGCAGCGAGACAAACTCCGAGGTCATGATGCGGCCGGCGGTGTTGTCCTCGTAGCCCAGCAGATTACGAATCGCCTTCTCCTCCTTGACGCCCATCAGGCGCAGGAGCTTCTCGGCCTTCTCATAATCGAGTTCGTCGATCAGGTCGGCAGCGTCGTCCGGGTCCATCATGGCCAGCATCGACGATGCGTCCGTGTCGGACAGGCCCTCGAGCATCTCGGTCATAAGCTCGTCGTCATCGAACTCCGAGATGGCCTCGGCGGCCTGGGCAGTATCGAGCTGCGCAAACACCTGCGCACGCAGGCGCGGGTCGAGCTGCTCGATAATGTCGGCGATGTCGGCAGGGTGCAGCTCGCCGAGCGTCTTGTGCGACACCGAGAGTTGAATGTTCTTGGTCGAGCGGTCGAGCAGGTCCATGTAGGACCAAGCGATGATGTCCTCACTGAGCGGCTTGCCCAGGTGCTTCATAAAGCCTTCGACGATATGCTCGAGCGCGGGGCTGATGGCGCGTAGCAGACCGCGAGCACCGACCTCGGCACCCAGCAGGCGCAGCTGGTTTTCGCCCGACATGGAAAACTTGATGTCGTTTACGCGCACAACCTTCATGCCCTGCGTGTCGACAATCTGCTTGTTGAGCACGTCGCGGGCAAGCAAGAGTTCGGTCGGCTGCAGGTACGAAAAACGGATTTCGGTGGCCGACGTCTTAAGGTGTACACCCGTCTCGTCGATACGGTCGACCCATTTGCGCCAGCTGATCATAAACGGCGTCTTGCCGGGTCCGCGGAACGCGAGCGACGTCACGTGCGGAAAAACTTCGCCGGTAGCAATACCAAAATCGTTGACCACGCCGAGCTTTTCGCCGTCGACGTCCAAGACCGGCAATTTGAGCATCTCACTCAGATAATTCAATGGTGCTCCCCATCATTATTCCTCCGGACGCGGCCGCGCGTGCGGCGTCTGGGGGCTTCTGGATATGTATACGCATGCGCGGGCGGCACGCCGCTCGACGCTTACACCCCGTGCATGCGCAAAAAGCACCTGCATGGGGTCATCGACTGTATGGTCGAGGTTTGGATTTCACCTGTAACCTTTCTCTTGACCCTCATTAACCGCAGTAACTATAGCATCAGCATCGCCCTGCGGCATCGAATTTATGCGCTGCACATTGCAGGCATACCAAACGCTGACGCATCCGTGACATAGTCATTGGGTGTTCCTATAGTTTTGTCAACCGTCGGGGCTACTCCCGGTAGGGCACCCGGTCGCGCATCACGGCGTATATCGCCCTGAGCCGCTTCCTCGCGACGGCCTTGAGTGGATTGGCAACACCTATTTGGACGATTCCGGGAGGGACAGCCCCGCCTCCCTGAACTCGACCGGAGACATGTAGCCCAGCGTCGAGTGGATCCTGAAGTTGTTGTACCAGTGCACGTAGTCCGAGAGCTTGGCCCGGAGCTCGCGCGTCGTGCCGAACGTCTCGCGGTGGACGAGCTCGGCCTTCAGTATCCTGTTGGTCGACTCGTCGACGGCGTTGTCGTAGGGGCAGCCCTTGGCCGACAGCGACCTCTCAATGCCGAAGGCCTCGAGCATCAGGTCGATCTCGGCGTTGTCGAACTCGCTGCCGCGGTCCGTGTGGAAGACCTCGATGTCCGAGATGGGGAAGGAGAGCGTCGCGAACGCCGACTTGACCAGCCGGGCGTCCTTCCTGGGCCCGGCGGAGTGGCCGACGATCTCCCTGTTGTAGAGGTCGACGAGCAGGCAGACGTAGTTCCACGAGGCCCCGACGCGCACGTAGGTCAGGTCGCTGCATATATGGGTGCGCGGCGCCCTGCCGCCGAAGCCGCGCGCGACGACGTTGGGCACGTCGGCCTCGTTGACCGCCCCGGGGTGCACCTTGAACCTCTTCCTGCCGTATGCGCTGACCAGGCCGTTCTCCCTCATGATGCGGCAGACCCGGCGCCGGCTGACGGTGACGCCCGACCTCTCGAGCGACGCCTTTATCTTGCGCGAGCCGTACCGGCCCTTGCTGGCGGCGTGGGCCGCGACCACGGCCGGCGCGGCGGGGTCCGGCGCGGCGGGCCGGTCGGCCCGCGAGCGCATGGAGTAGTACGTCGACCTCGCGACGCCGAGGAGCCTGCACTGCGCTGATATGGGGTAGCGGCCCTCGTTGGCCGCTATGGCCCTCACTTTCGAGCGTATATCAGCGCCGCTTGTTTTAAGACGTCGACCTCCATCCGGAGCCTGCGGTTCTCGCGCTCGAGCTCCAGGATCCGGTTCTGCTCGGGCGTGCGGTTGTCCGCGGCGCGCGGCGAGCCGGTCGCGTTTATCGACTTGATCCACCTCTCCACGGTGCTCTTGCCGAGGTCGTACTCGTCCATGATCTCGCGCTTGGGCTTGCCGGCGTTGTAGAGGTCGACTATCTGCCTCTTGAACTCGTCGGTGAAATGCCTCGGGTGCCTGGGGTCCCTCATATACGGCCCTCCCGTCTCCTGCGCCCCTCCCGGAACTGTCCACATCAGTGTAGCCAATCCACATCGGGAGGTTCCCGGACCACGACCACCTGGCCTCGTACTGCGGCATAGCCCCGAGGGTGAGGAGCTCCGGCACGTCGGTGAGGTCGGTCAGGGCGTCCAGGCGCGGCGACGCGAGGCTCAAGTCCCTGCTGATCTTCTCGTGCAACAGCCTGGTGAGGTCCTCGGGGCGCTACGGCGAGTACTACCGGGCCTGCAGGGCGCGGGGCATGGGGCACGGGCGGGCGCTCAAGGCCGTCGCGAGGAAGCGGCTCAGGGCGATATACGCCGTGATGCGCGACCGGGTGCCCTACCGGGAGTAGCCCCGACGGTTGACAAAACTATAGGAACACCCAATGACCAATAAGGGGTTACTCCTGCACTTTGAGGGCCTCGGCCAGGCTCACACGCTTGATGGAGCGCGTGTGCAGCAGTGCCACGACCAGGTAGGTTGCAAAGCCGATGCCAACACATGCCGCCATGGACCAAGCGGGCACGTAGATCTCGATATTGCCGTTGTAGGCAAGCAGCATCGATCGGAAGACAGCCGTGAGCGAGCCGATGATCACGGGCAGGCTCAGCACGAGCGACACCGCCACGCACAACGTGATCGAGCGGATGTACAGATGCGAGATCTCGCTATCGCGATAGCCAAAGACTTTCATGTAGCTGATCGAACGGGCACTGTGGTCGATCACAGCCTTGGTCAGCAGGTACATAAACAGCAGGAAGATAAACACCGCGAGCCCGACCATCATGCCGATCATTTTGCTCATCATGCCGATGAACTGGTCACCCACGGCGCGCATGTCGTCGGGCGTGGTGTCGCCGGCAAAGTAACGGGCATCGAGGTCGAGCTTCTCGTCGCTCACATAGCCGTTAAAGTAGGCGGCATCGTTGCCGAACAGCTCGTTAAAGTCGTCGATGCTCATATAGACATTCATATCCGACTTAGAGCCCCAGGTGGCGTCCTTGCCCGTGTACTCCAGCGAATAGTCCTTGCCCTCGCACTTGTCGCCGAGCGTGACCTTCTGCCCCTCGCTCCAGCCAAACTTGTCGAGCAAGCCACCGCCAAAGACAACGCGCCCATCGCCGACGTTGAGATCTTTCCAATAGCGCGAGTTGGGCGAGATGCCGTAGACGGAAATCGTCTCCTGCCCATTACCATCGCCGCGGTCGTATTGCAGCTGGTAAACGGCGTATTTCTCGGTCTGCGCAATCTTGTCTGCACCGTTATCGGTCGTGTTAACCGGGTGAATGTCGTCGTTGTCAGTGTCGATCTTAGAGGCCTTGTCGATCAGGTCGATAGCCTCGTCGCGGTCGCAGCCGAGGGCATCGGCAAGGTCATCGAGGCGCGCATAAAGCGCATCCTTCTTGTCCTGGACGTTTGCAAGCGCACCCTGCGCCGCGGCCAGGCTCTCGGCAGACGGAGCGCTGGTCGCGGCATCGGCTGCCGCCTGCGCTGCATCGGCCGCGTCGTCAAGCTCGTCATCGGCATCCTGAGCGGCAGAAAGCAGTGCGCCGTCAACCGACTGCAAACGCTCGAGTGCCGACCACTGCTCGCGCTCCTCGGCGGTGCCCTCGAGTTCCAGCGGGGCCTTGAGCGTGTACTGGTGCTCGGCGACCAGGCTTGTCTCGAGGTTGTCCGCGTAGTGCGTCATCGTGGGCAGAATCGCCAGGCCAAAGAGCAGCAGCAGCGAGGCAAACGCAATGCCCACGAAAAGCGTGGCGAAGTTGCCCAGGTTGCGCAGGAAGATACGCAGGCGGAAGCGGGAAACAAAGCCCATGCGCTCCGGCAGCTGCAGGCCACGCTTGGTTCCCGACTTGCCGCTCGCTTCGTGACGAAGGAACTGCAACGGCGTCTTGCCCATTTTGCGAAGCAGACCCACCAGCGTGATGAGGATGAGCGCGGCGACGGGAACCACGGCGCACTTCACAAAGATCTCCCAGCTCCAGTACACCTGGAAGGGCGGCAGGCTGTACGAGCCGTAATAGAGGCCGCGCATGGGCTCGGTAAAGAACGCAACGCCGAGCGCGGTGCCCAACAGCGCCGCGAGCATGCCCACGATGGCGGGAAGCGCGAGGTAGTGCAGTACGATCTCGCGACGGCGATAGCCGCTGGCGAGCAGTGTGCCGATGATGGCGCTCTCCTCCTCGATGGTGGCGTCGGTAAGGACCACAAAGACGAACGCCATGATCACGATGATGATGTCGAGCAGCGTCATCCACATCATGGAGTCGCCGTCCACGTCATCGCGCGCATAGCCAATGCCCTGATTGGAATCAGCATCGATCAGATCGTCCACGCGCGCATCGGCATCGGTCAGTACCTCGACCATATCCTGCTCCGCATCGATGCGATCCGCGGTGGGGAGGTCGCGATCGGTAAAGGTAAAGGAGTACGTGTAGGCAGGCGCGCCGCCGGCATCCTCGAGCGCGGCAAAGCCGGCGTCGGTGACCTCGGCCACGCCATAGGTGATGGTGTTCACCGTAAAGTCCGAATTGTTGAGGAACAGCGCCTGGCTATCGGGCTGGGTCATGATGCCGCAGATGGTGTAGGTGCGACCCTCGAGCTCGACTTTATCGCCCACGGACAGGTTGTTATTGGTGGCAAAGACACGGTCGATGGCCACCTCGTCGTCCGCCTTGGGCTCCCTGCCCTCACAGTAGGACGCGATATCGACCTTGGTGCGGTGCGCATAGGTGCGCAGCGTGCGCTTGGTGCCGTCGTCGCCGGCGGTCTTTTTGATGATGGCGTCGATGGAAAAATTCTTGTAGAGCGTGACGCCGCCGACGTCGTCGGCCGCGTCCTCGGCGGCCTTGAGCTGGTCTTTGGTGACCTCGAAGGAGGTGGTCACGCGGCCGTCCTCAATCGTGTACGCATCGCGCATGTCGTCGATAAGGCAGCCGATGGAATGCGCTGCGAGCAAAAAGCCCGAGGTGAGAGCGATGCTTCCGCACATAAGCAAAAAGATGCCCAGGTACTTGCCGATATTGCGGCGCAGCTCGCGCGGGAGACGTTTTGCGAGAGGTGTCATGGCGCCGCCTACCAATCGAGTTCGGCGGCCGCGACGGGCGACTCGTTGAGCTCATCCTCGACGATGTGCCCGTCGCGCAGGCGCAGCACGCGATTGGCCATGCGCGCGATGGCGGCATTGTGGGTGACAATGATGATGGTACAGCCGTAGGTGCGGTTGACATCCTCCATGAGCTGCAAGATTTCCTTGGACGTCTTATAGTCAAGCGCGCCCGTGGGCTCGTCGCACAGCAGCAGGCCCGGGTTTTTGACGAGCGCACGGCCGATGGCGCAGCGCTGCTGTTGGCCGCCCGAGACCTGGCGCGGGAACTTGTTGCGGTGCTCGTAAAGGCCCAGCGAACGCAGCAGGTTGTCGACATTGAGCGGGTTTTTGGACAGGTGCGCCGTGACCTCGATGTTCTCCTTGATGGTGAGGTCGGGCACCAGGTTGTAGAACTGGAAGACAAAGCCCAGCTCACGGCGGCGATACTCGCCCAGGTCGGCAGGCTTGAGCACCGTGAGGTCGCAGCCGTCCACCATGATGGAGCCGCCGTCGGCATCCTCCAGGCCGCCGATCAGGTTGAGAAAGGTCGACTTGCCCGAGCCCGAGGGTCCCAGCATGACGCAGATCTCGCCGCGATTGATGGACGTGTCGATGCCATCGAGTACCGTCAGGCGCGCATCACCGTCGCCGTAGTGCTTTTTGAGATCCTTGACCTGGACATAGGCTTCCTGCGTTGCCATGGTATCCCCCGTTGTTAGCCTCGTACTACTTTATGAACGTAATAGTAAACCTTGGCGAACTATTTTGGGGCGAGGCCTAGGATTTATTTCAGACTAAGCGCGGGATTTGGCGCGTGAGAGGGCCAGGCCTACGGCGGCAATGGCGGCGGCGAAGAGCACGGTGACGCCCAGGTCGCAAGCGATGTCACCCAACACGGTGGACGTCAGATCCGAAGCGAGCGCCTTGCCAATCGCGTCGTTCACCCAATACGTCGGCACAAAGTGCGCCACCGTCTGCACGGCCGAGCCCATCAGCGACAGCGGCATCCAAGCGCCGCCCAAAAACGTCATGAGCATGCCAAGCAGGTTGCCCACACCGTTAAGCAGCTCCTCGCGCGCACCCAGGCTCGACAGCGCAAAGCCAACGGCCAGAGGCGTGCACGCCAGGGCAAACGTCGCCGCCAGCGCCAGGCACACACGACCCACGCCGACCTCGGCAACCGCGCCGGCAAAGCCCACGACGCCCATCATGCTCGACACGAACCAGATGCAGACGGTGAGCACGGCGGCGGCCGCAAACACGGCAAGCGAGCGCTGGCGCTCGGAGACCGGGCCGGCCTCCATGCGGCGCACACGCTCGGGCTCGTTCATGCCCGAGAACACCAGTCCCACCGACACGATGACCGACGAGATGATCGCGTACGCGCCAAAGTTAAAGTACGACTCGAGCGTGGCGGCGGCAGTCGAGTCGACCTTGACCTGCTCGATCTCGACCTTGGCGCGCTTCGCGGCCGCATGTTCAGCGGCCTTGGCAACGTCGCCGTTAGAAGCAGCGGGCTCAAGCGCCGCCGCAGCGCCCGCGAGCGAGATCCAGCGCGAGGCCTCGGCAGACGAAAGCGCCGCCGCCATGGTGCCAGCACCGTAGGTCACATCGAGCTTGGGCAGGGACTCCCCCGCGCGGGCGGCTGCAACAAGATCGCCCTCAAACCCCTCCGGGATAAAGAACACGCAGTCGGCGCTACCTTTGGCGCTGTTGCTCTTGGAGAGCGCGTCCGCAAGGTCGTAGGTGTCGTCGCCGACGCCCGTGACCAGCTCAAAGCGCGAACCCAGATGCTTGGTAAGCGCACGCGAAAGGTCGCTGTCGTCGCGGTCGACCACAATCACGTTGGCATCGTAGGGCTTGTACTCGGTGAGCTGCGACGAGTTCCAGCTCACCGATGCCGCGATGAATACGCCCATCAGCGAAATGAACACCGTGTAGATAAGCAGGTAGAACGGGTGCGCGAGCGCCATGCGAAGCGCGGTCTTAAAGGTGCTCATAGCGGCTCCTTCCAAAGATCAGCGTGGCGGCGGCAACGAACAGCAGCGCCATAAGGACCAGTGCGCCGGCGCGAACGGCAAAGGGGCCCAGGTCCTCAAAGAAATACAGGCGGTTGAACATGTCGCAGATAAGCTTGACGGGGTTGAGCCAGCACTCGGCCGGGCAGGCGCGGGCGACGTCGTCGGCAAGCGCCATCGCCGGCTCGCCGTAGAGGCCGGCGAACAGGGCGCACGTGGTAGCAAAGCCCGTAAGGATGCCGGACTTGGACGCCTTGCCGCCCTTAACGGGAAGCGTACCCACAAAGAGCCCCAGGCCCGTGGCGGCAAGCGCGGAAGCGGCGCCGCCCACCAGACACAGCCCCTCGCGCCCGCCAAAGTCGACGCCCACGACCAGGCGCACGTAGCCGATTGCGATCGCCATCGAGGCGAAGGAAACCAGCCACGAGCCGACAAAGATGCCGGCCAGCGACGCCGTCTTGGAAAGACCGCCCACGCAGCGACGCGCGCCAAGGCCCGACAGATTGGGCTGCAAATCGACGACGCTCAAGGCGGCAAACTCGGCAGACATCATCGCGACCAGGCCAAAAAGCGCGTAATAGTAGATGACCGTGCCGTCGGGCGTGGTGCGCGTAAGGCTCACGCGACGGGTGCCGCCCTCGAGCGACAGGGCGCGCGCAACCGCCTCGGGGTCGGCAAGTGCCGCCGGGTTGTCCTGGGCAATCTGGGACATGAGCTCGGCATTTTGTGTATACGAGCTTGCCACCGTCTCCAGGATGCTGCGATCGGTGAGCACCGATGATGCGCGCGAGCTGTCGTAGCTCGATAGCAGTGTGAGCTTGGGTACGCCTGCGTCGTCGACCGTATAGATGCCCGCGACCTCGCCAGCCTTAAGCGCACGGTTCGCATCGGCTGCGTCGTCGCACTCGTGAATCTCGAGCAGCTGATCGTCGCCCTCCTCGCCGAGCGACGTCGCCACGTCCTTAAAGGTCGAAGCGTCCCAGGCTTCGTCAGCGACAACGGCCACCGGCACCGGATCGACCGTGCCGTCGGAGCTCAGATTCGCAAACATAAACATGAACATCGTGGAAAGCGCGATGGGAAAGAGAGCACCCCAGACCCACGTGCTCGGCCGGCGCAGCAGCGCCTTGACCGTGGTGATGATGGTGTTGAACATGGCCGCCCCCTAGTCGCGCAGCTCGCGGCCGGTGATCTCGAGAAACACGTCGTTGAGGGTCGGCGGCTCGCTCCACACGCGGCCGAGCGCCACGTCGGCGGCGCGCAGCGTGTCGAGGATGTCGACCAGGTTGTGCGGGCTCGCTTCGCAGGTGCAGACGAGCTCGCCGCCGGACAGCTCGACCGAAAGCACGTGCTCGAGGGCGCGCAGTCGCTCGACCGTAGCGGGCTCGACGGCGCCGACCTCGACGGTCACGCGCTCGCCCATCTGAATCATGCGCTTGAGCTCGTCGTTGGTGCCCTGCGCCAGCACGCGGCCGCCGTCCATGATCATGATGCGGCTGCAAATCTGCTCGACTTCCTCCATGTAATGGCTGGTATACACCACCGTGGCGCCCTCGTCGCGCAGGCGGCAGATGCCCTTCAGGATGGCGTTGCGGCTCTGTGGGTCGACCGCCACCGTGGGCTCGTCAAAAAAGATGAGCTCGGGCTTGTGCGCGATGCCGCAGGCAATGTTGAGGCGGCGGGCCAGGCCGCCCGAGAGCTTACCGGGGCGGAACTTGGCAAAGTCGCCCAGGCCGACAAAGTCGATCGCCTCGTCCACCAGCGCACGGCGGCGCTTGCGGTCGCTAACGTAAAGGCTGCAGAAATAGTCGATGTTCTCGCGCACCGTAAGCTCGTCGAACACCGCCACCTGCTGCGGCACTACACCGATGCGGCGCTTGAGGTCGTAGCGGGTGGGTGTCATGGGCTCGCCGAACAGCTCAATGGCGCCTTTGTCGTAGGCAAGCAGCTGCAGAATACAGTTGATGGACGTGGTCTTGCCCGAGCCGTTGGGGCCCAGCAGGCCAAAGATCTCGCCGGGGGCGATGCTCAGGTTAAAGTGGTCGAGCGCAATAAGGTCGTCGTAGCGCTTGACGAGGTTTTCGACGTGGGCGATGTCTGTCATGAGGCGGCCCTTCTGTTGCTTGCGGCCCGGTACGATTGCATCATCGCAGGAGCCGCCGGCGCGCGCCAGTGAGCTTTGTCACAAGTGCGGGGCTTGGTCGCGTGGCCCGCCGGCGCCCCGCTTTGCCGCGCGGGAGGAATGTCACGGTTGCGTAGGCGGCGCCTCCCCCGCGCGCAGCATCGCGTACAATACCCGCATGAACAGGCTTTTCGACAAATCGATCGTGCTGGCGTGCTGCATTGCGGCCGCTATGGGCCTTGCTGTGGACGCTCGCCTGGTCGCGGCGTTTTGCCTTGGTGTTATTGCCACCTCGCTGGCCGAGGTCGCACAGGAAGAACGCGCCCGGCGCACAAGCGAGGCCGCGAGCTACGCTTACATCATCGCGGCTGTCTTCGTGCCGCCGTTTGTGCCGTTTGTGCCTCTCGCCCTCTATGACATCGCGCGGCGCGTGCGCCGTGAGCACGCCTGGGTCGCGCTGGGCATTGGCTCCGCCCTTGCCTTTGCGCTCGTCGCGGACCTTCGCGCCGACGCGCTCACCGCCCGAACGCTCCTGCTGACCGCCATCCTTTCGGTTGCCGCCACCTTGCTATCGCTACGCACCGCCCAGTTGGAGCGCGAGCAGCAGCGCATGCGCCGCACCCGCGACGAGCTGCAGGAACGAGCCCTCGTGCTCGAGGCGCGCAATCGCGATCTTGCCGATCGCCAGGACTACGAAGTCGAGCTTGCGACACTCGCCGAACGCGCCCGCATCGCGCGCGAGATCCACGATAACGTCGGGCACCAGCTCACGCGCGCCTCACTGCAGGCCGAAGCCCTGCGCGTGGTCCACGCCGACGAGCCCAGCGTCGCCGCCGATTTCGCCGACGTTAAACGCACGGTTGACGAGGCACTCCAGCTTGTGCGCACCAGCGTCCACGCGCTCAACGACAATGCCGTCGACCTTTCCGTGCAACTCGAACGCATTGTTGAAGGCGCGCGCTCGGACGGCGGCCCGCAGATTGAGCTTGAAGTTTTGGCCGAACATGCGCCCGCAAACGTCGCCAACTGCTTTGCGGCGGTCCTGCGCGAGGCGCTCTCCAACACCATGCGCCACGCTTGCGCCCATGCTGTCACCGTACGATGCATGGAGCATCCGTCGTTTTACCAGCTCATCGTTACCGACGATGGCGCGGGCGGGGTCCAAGCAAACGATCGCGGCGCCGCGGAGGGCATGGGGCTCGCCTCCATGCGCGAGCGCATCGAGGCGCTTGGCGGCACCTTCACCGCCGGCCCGCGCGCCGGCGCCGGCGGCTGGCGCGTGTTCGCCACCGTTCCCAAACAGCAAGGAGATGAGGGCCGATGAGGCTCATCGTTGTCGACGACGACCGTTTGGTAGTCGATTCGCTCAAGATTATCCTGGGCGCCCAGCCGCAAATCGAGGTAGTGGGCACCGGCGCCAATGGCGACGACGCGGTCGCGCTCTACGCTGAGCACGCGCCCGATATCGCGCTGCTCGACATTCAGATGCCGGGGCGCGACGGACTTTCGGCGGCACGCGAGATCCTTGAGCGCGACCCTGCGGCACGAGTGGTGTTTCTGACGACATTCTCGGATGACGAGTACATTGTGTCGGCGCTCAAACTGGGCGCCCGCGGCTACCTGATCAAAACCGATGTCGCTACCATTCCGCCGGCATTGACGCAGGTCATGGACGGCAAACGCGTGCTCGAGGGCAAGGCAATCGAGGACATCGATTTTGACGGAACGGGCATCGAGGCGGGCACGCCCCGCCGGCCCGCGGCCTTCGCCAGCCTAACCGACCGCGAGTTCGAAGTCGCCGAGCTCATCGCCCGCGGCCTCGACAACAAGGAGATCGCCGCCACGGCATACATGGGCGAAGGCACCGTGCGCAACCACATCAGTTCGATCCTGGCCAAAATGGGCCTGCGCAACCGCACCCAAATCGCCATCGCCTACCTGCGAGGGTAATTACCCAACGGTCAACCGCTCGGGCAGAGCAAAATGGCTGTTATCGATTTGATGTCATTTCAAAACTATGCCGGATTACTACGATGAATCGCCCACCTTCGACCACGACAAATTGCGCGCTTGCAAAACCGCAGGTAGAACGTTTGCAATATTTAGAAAAATGCAGTCATGGTCGGGAATATCGAATTCATCGTAGTAAACCGACATAGTTTTGTTCGGGCGGCCCAACCGCGAGTTCACGCGCGGGGCCGGTGGGGCATTTTTGCCCCACCGGCCCCTATTCCAGCTCTATTCCAGAGCTATTCCGGCTTGGTTTCTACCGTGGGAGTCTTATCCGCTGCGACTGGGGTACGGGCGGTATCCATAGTCAGGCAGTGTTTGGGGCAGCTTTCGATGCACTCGCCGCACACCACGCAGGCGTACGGGTCAATCGACCAGGTGCCGCCTTTGCGATCGACCGCGAGTGCGCCCGCCGGACAACGCCGAGCGCACATGCCGCAGCAGATGCACACGTCCATGTCATTGACAATATGCCCGCGCAGGCGCTCGGGCGCCGTCAGTTTCTCCTGCGGATAGCACACCGTGACCGGCTGCTTGACCATAGAACCCAAGGCCGTCTTGGCAAATGTCAGCAAACTCATGCCGCGCCTACCTTTCCGTGCAGCTAATGCAGGGGTCGATGGTCAGGATAATCATGGGCACGTTGGCAAGGAGCACGCCCTGCAGCGCATGTGTCAGACCCGCCAGGTTTTGCGACGTCGGCGTTCGCACGCGAAAACGGTCCAGGTTCTTGGTGCCGTTGCCGCGTACATAGTAGTACGCCTCGCCGCGCGGCTGCTCAATCACAACTTCGCCGCGCGCGCCGTCGGCCGGCGTAAGCTTGGTGCGCCCGCCGATGCCGTCGTGTGGAATCTTACCGACAAGCTCCTTGATGATATCCATGGCCTGCGTGACCTCGGCGCAACGCACCTGGCAGCGGGCATAGCAGTCGCCGTCGGTTGCCACGATGGGCTCAAACGCGGCCAGATCCGCATAGGCGCCGTCGCCAAACATGCGCACGTCGTAATCCACACCCGAGGCGCGCCCAAACGGTCCGACCATCGAAAGCTCCAGCGCGTCTTTCTTGCTGATCACGCCCACGCCATGCAGACGCTCACCACAGCTGGCGTCGTCCAAAAACGTATGCACCAGGGCCTCGTAGTCGGGACGCATGGCATCGAGTGTCTGGACAATACCCGCCAGCTCGGAGTCCTCGATGTCGTGCTTAAGGCCGCCGATCTCGTTGATCGACAGGATCACGCGACCGCCGCACGTGCTCTCAAAGATCTTGAGAATCTGCTCGCGCAGGGTCCATGACCGATAGAACAGCGCCTCGAAACCAAAGGCGTCGGCGAGCAGTCCGAGCCACAGCAGATGCGAGTGGATGCGCGAAAGCTCATGCAAGATGGTGCGGATATACCGCACGCGGCCGGGCACCTCGATGTCGAGCATACGCTCGCAGGCGCTGGCATAGCCGCAACTGTGGCCCACGGCGCAGATGCCGCAGATGCGCTCGGCGATGTAGCCAAACTGATACATATCGCGCTTTTCGGTGAGCTTCTCGAGTCCGCGGTGCACAAAGCCGATCTGCGGAATTGCCTCGATGACGCGGTCGTCCTCGATCACCAGGTCCAGATGAAGCGGCTCGGGCAGTACTGGGTGCTGCGGGCCAAACGGAATAACAGAGCGATGTGCCATGGACCTTACGCCTCCTTTTTCTGCTTATCGCGGGCGGCCTTGGCGGCAAGCGCCGCGCGGACCTTGGCCGCTTTCTCGGGATCCATGGCGGCGAGCTTTGCCTCCATCTCGGCGGCCTTGAGCGCGGCCTTCGCAGCAGCCTCATCGTGTTGAGCATCGGAGCCGGCAGCCGCAGCGGGCTGAGCGACGGCAGCACCCGCAGCATCGCCAGCGCCCACAGCGCCCTTCCCCGCGGCGGCCGCGGTAGCGGCAGCCTTCTCGGCCGCGGCCTTGCGCGCCTTGGCCTCGGCGGCCGCGCGGACTTTCATGGCCTTCTCGCGAGCAGTCTTCACCTCGGGCGTGATGACGCTCATGGGTTCGGCAGTCGAGACCTGGTAGAAAAAGCCCTTAAAGTCAATCTGCATGTCGGTAATGGCAAGACCAAACAGGTCGTGGGCCTCGTTCTCAAACGGAAACACCGCCGGATAGTACGAGCTGATGGACGGAATCTCCTGGTACTGGTCGATACCCTCGACCACCAGGTTCTCGATCGCATAGTTTCCGTCCCGCGCGATCTGCTCTTGCGCGGCGCGGACGTTGATAAACGTATAGACCAGGCGATACGATCCGTCGTCCACACAGCGCTCGGCGTGCATCTGCACAAAGCGCGCGCCGACGCCCTTGAGCGCCTGGACATGCGACAGGAGCTCGTCGATCCCGACGGTAGTATAGATAGCCTTTTGCATTACTCGGCCTCCTTTGCAGCGGCGGGCGCACCGTCAGCCGTGCCTGCGTCGACACCGGCCCCGGCCCCCGCGGCCACAAACCCGTCCTCGCCCAGCCCAACGCCACCGTCCCAGGTTGCGGCGCCGCCCACGGTAAGCGGGTCACCGCCAGCACGCATCACGGCCTCCTTCTGGTCCAGGATGCCGCACGCCTCCACGATGGCATCGATCACGGTCTCGGGACGAATGGCGCACCCGGGCGCGTACACGTCCACGGGAATCGCGCGGTCCACGCCGCCGATCACGTTGTAGGCATCGCGGAACACGCCGCCCGAGCACGCGCAAATGCCGCACGCCACAACGCACTTGGGCTCGAGCATCTGGTTGTAGATCTGGCGCACGACGGGCAGGTTCTGGGCATTGACCGACCCCGTCACCAAAAAGATATCCGCATGCTTGGGGTTGCCGGTGTTGACCACGCCAAAGCGCTCCGCATCGAACAGCGGCGTGAGCGAGGCCAGCACCTCGATATCGCATCCGTTGCAGCTCGAGCCGTCGTAATGAATAACCCACGGCGAGCGCGACATTTTATGATCCATGGATGCTGCCTCCTAAATAAACACGTCGACGAGGATGGGCATAAGGTTGAGCAGGCCAAACACCAGCGCCACGCCCCAGCCGAGCTTAAAGCAGCTGCGCCAGGTGCTGCGGGCAAAGGTGTTGTCGATCAGTACCTCGACAAAATACGTCGCGACCATCACGACCAGGGCGACCACCCAGCTCACCGGGTTGTCCCAGACAAAGAACATGCCCACCCACATCAAAAACAGCACGGTCTCGCACCAGTGCATAAGGGTCATCTTGGCCAGCGTGCTGCCGCTCATCTCGGTGGCGACGCCCTGGACAATCTCCTGATGCGCGTGATGCGAGTACGAAAGGTCGAACGGCGACTTGCGTAGCTTGATGGTAAGCACCGCGAGCAGCGCAAGGAAAATGGGCGCGCTGTACACGATGATGGGGGCCGACTGCCCCGTCACGGCAATGGAATCGAAGCTGTCGGTGGCAAGGTACAGGCCCACGCTCATCAGCAGAACGGCGGGCTCGTAGCTCATAACCTGCAGCAGCTCGCGATCGGCGCCGACCTGCGCAAACGGGCTTTGCGTCGAGGCGGACGCCAGCACCACAAAGATCGCGGCGAGCGTCACCATAAAAGCGCACAGCAGCGTGTTGGAACCCGACACAAAGATGCCGCCGCCTACCACGGTAAAGATGAGCGCACATGCCATATAGGTATCGTCCATGGTGTTTACGCTGGCAGGGGCCTTGCGCAGCAGCTTGGCAACGTCGTAGAACGGTTGCAGCAGGCGCGGGCCCACGCGGCCCTGCATGCGAGCGGACAGCTTGCGGTCGACTCCGTCGATCAGGCCACCCACAAGCGGCGCCAGCAGGGCAAACACCACGGTACCTATAAAAATGCCCACGACACCCGAGCCTTCGAAATACTTACCGCGCAGCACCGAGGGCGCGCTCATGGCAAGTCTCTCGGGCCCAATCCACGCGCAACACAGCAGCGCAAACAAGATAATGCTGCAGCACACGACGCTACCCGCGGGACCAATACGCTTCTCGCCAAGGGCGTCCACCGAGTACCAATTGCGCTTTTCGGCCTTCACCTCGCGTCCCATCGAGCCGCGGAAATGGCGGTAATTGTCGGTTCCCACACCCGAAAGATATACGTTTACGTGCGGTTTGTTGCTCACGCGGAATGAAGTCAGCAGCACCACGGCGATAAAAGCCACGATAACCACCATCAGATACATGGCATCCTTGCCAATAACGTACGGCACGCGGCCAAACACCATGGCCAAGTAAGGCGACACCAGACCGCTCGAGATAACCGGGAACGCCACGCAGCACAGAATCAGCAGCGCGGCGATGGTGTTGAGGGCCATCCATTCGGTCTTATGGACATTGACCTCAACGTTTTGAGCCGTGGGGTCGACGCCCGAAAGCTTGGCAAGCCACTTGCCCCAGAAGAAGAACGTCGCGGCCGAGCCAAAGGCAAGCACCATGATCATGAGCACGTTGCCGGTCTGGGCAAACGCCACCAGGGCGCCCCACTTGGACACGAGCATGCCAAACGGGGCCACGAACATGCCCATAATGCCCAGCATCATCAGGCGCGTCAGGTGCGGCATGCGGCTGAACATACCGTCCATGTCCTCGATATTGCGGCTGCCGATATGATGCTCGGCCGTGCCCACGCACAGGAACAGCAGCGACTTTGCCACCGTATGGAACAGGATCAGGAAGATCGCGGCCCACACGGCCTCGGGCGCGCCGACGCCCAGGCAGGCGCTGATAAGGCCCAAGTTGGAAATGGTGGAGTACGCGAGCACGCGTTTGGCGTTGCTCTGCGAGATGGCCATGAGGGCAGCGAGCAAAAACGTGATGGCACCCACACTCGTGACCATAAAGCCGGTCACGGGATAGATGGCATAGAGTGGGCTGAGCTTGACCATCAGGAACACGCCGGCTTTGACCATGGTGGACGAGTGCAGCAGGGCGCTCGTGGGCGTGGGGGCAACCATGGCACCCAACAGCCAAGTGTGGAACGGCATCTGTGCGGCCTTGGTGAGTGCGGCGAGCGACAGCAGAACGACCGGCATCACCAGCAGCGCGGATTGCGCGGTTCCGGCGCCGGAAAGCTCGATCATGCCCGAGATGGTCAGCGGCATGCCGTTAACGTGCAGGTACATGAGTTCGGCCAAAAACGCGATGCCGCCCAGCATGTTGAGGATGATCTGGGTGAAGGCGTTCTTGATAGCCTCGGGCGTGCGCGTGTAGCCAATCATAAGGAACGAGCACACGGTGGTGATTTCCCAGCCGCAGAACAGCCACTCAAGGTTGTCGCTCGTCACGATGACGAACATGGCCGAGAGGAACAGGAACATGAGCGCCAGGAACTGCGGACGTCGGTCGGGCGCGGTCTGCCCGCGCAGCGCTGCCTCGCGCTCATCGTGCGCCTGGAAGTCCTTCATGTAGCCCAGGGCATACACGCAGATTAGGCTGCCGACAATGCCGACGGCGAGGACCATGATCACACTCATGTAGTCCAGGTAGAGCGGCGTCGCCGTGACGGCTTCGGCCGCGGGCAGCGTCATGGCTGCAAAGGCGAGCGAGCCCACCAGCTGGACTATGCCGAGCACCGTGGTGAGCGCGTTCCTATATTTGTACGCGTTGTACAGGATGACGGCGCACAGGACGACGTCGATGGCGGAGCTGATGATCGAGAGCACATGCGAGGTGCCGGGGGCAACCTCAAAGCTCTGCGGACCCGTGCCAAAAAACATGACGGCGACTACAGCTGTCACCGCCATAATAATGCCGGAACCTATGAGCCCCACCGCATCGCGGGCGCGGTCGCCGCGCGCGACCAGCATGCCCAGTGCCGGTACCAGCGGAAACAGGGTAAGGAAATACAGTAGCGTCATATCATCACTCCCCCATGCAAAAACGCTGCAATTGTTTAACGTTATAGCTCAATTGAGGAGTAGCGGCGGCAGGTTTTCGGTCAACTGGGGAGTTTTAGGCGTACGGGGTAAGGGCACGCCCGCATTGGAGCAGAGGGGCGGCAAGAAAAATGCGCCCCCGTGGGCGCACCATCCCGTTCGCTATTCCGCCTTTTTAACGCGCGGCTTGCGACCGCACGGCTTATCGACCAGTGCGGACTCACCGCTCTCGCGATACTGGCGGCACCAAGCCTTGACCGAAGACTCGCTAGGAATCTTGTGCTTGATCATGGCCTCGCGAACCGTCAGGCCGTTTTCCAAGCGGTCCTTAACCACGGCGAGCTTTACGTCGTACGAATAGGTGTGATGATGCGAACCGGCATTGAGAACGGCGTCGGCACCGCCCACGGCATACGCGCGGGCCCACTGACGAGCCGTGGCCTGGGGAATGCCAAGCTCCGCGGCGAGGGCGCGATGACCGACCCCCTCTTGGAGGACCTCGACAGCGCGCTGCCTAACCTCGGGCGCATGCGCGCGAGTCCTTGTTGCTTCCGACATACCTGCCACTTCTTAGCCTTAACCGTTAACCTGCTTTCTTACGTGCATGTTAGATAGTAGCATTTTGCTGTTCCCGCGTAACAGTTAATTAAAAAAGATGCGGCGTTATCTGGGCATTTGGTACCAATTTACGACATTTCTTTATCGATTATTTACGCTGGTAGCTAGCTCGCAGCCAATCGTCATTCGCCTGTCAACAAAATTGACACCTCTTTATGTCCTTTGCTATAGCTGATATGATTATTAACCCCTCCCCCAATAATTTTGAGTAATCGGCAAGGCAGTAGACGTCCTTACTCCTCATGATTACCGCGCATTGCCATCCACCGGAGCAAAACAAAAAGGGCGGGGCCTGCTGCGCTTGCAGGCCCCGCACCGGTTGACACCCGACGGGACACAGCCGGGCGAGGCGGATCCGTGCTACCGCCCTGCCTGGCCGCGATGTTCAACTACAGCTCGTTGGCCGCGTGATACGCCGTGCGAATGGCGCTCGCAATGTCGGCGGTGCGCTCGCCCGAGCAGTCGCCCACGCAGGTCACGGGCACCGTCACGCCATCCAGGTCAAACGCGTTGGCCTTGGATCCCACGGCCATCACCACGTAATCGCAGGCGATCTTCACCGGCTCCTCGGGGCCGTCCTCGGTGGTGTGCACGGCCTCCACGCCCTCGTCGGTAATGGCGGTCAGGCGGGTCTTAACGTGCTGTTCCACGTTGTGGGCGGCGAAGTCGCTCATGATCAGCGGCAGAATGGTCTCGGACTCGCCCGCGGCAATCTTGTCGAGCATCTCGACGATCGCCACCTCGCAGCCGTGCTGCAGCAGGTACTCGGCAGTCTCGGTGCCCACCAGGCCACCGCCAATGACGGCGACGCGCCCGCTGAGCTCCACCTTGCCGGCCAGCACGTCCCAGCTCGAGACGACCTTGTCCGAGTCGGCACCCGGAACGGGGATGACCACGTCGTGTGCGCCCACGGCCACAATCGCGGCGTCGGCGGCGTTGAGATCCTCGGCCGTAGCGGCATGGTTGAGCTCGACCTTCACGCCCAGGCCGGGCAGAATCTTCTCGTAATACTCGACCGAACGCATGATCTCGTCCTTGCGCGGGGGCGCGGCTGCCAGCACAATCTGGCCGCCCAAGTGATCGCTCGCCTCATAGACGGTCACGTCGTAGCCGCGCTTGGCCGCCACGCGCGCGGCCTCCAAGCCGGCAATACCGCCGCCCACCACGGCGACCTTCTTGTCGCCCTCGCCCGGCTTGATGGCGATGGTCGCCTCGTCGCCGTTCTCGGCATTGAGCACGCACGAGATGTACTTGCGGTTTTGAATCGCGTCGACGCAGCCCTTGTTGCAATTGAGGCACTCGCGAATGGGCTCACCCGTGGCGGCCTTCAGCGCAATGTCGGGGTCGCACATGAGCGAGCGGCCGTACGCGATGATATCGGCCGAACCGTCTTCCAGAATCTTCTCGCCGGCCTCGACCGAAACCACGCGGCCGACGGTTGCCACCGGCACGGAGACCAGGGCCTTGACGCGCTCGGCCACGGGCAGCGTCCAGTTGTAGGGCATGGCGCCCATGGGCGGAATGGTGTCGCCCATGTTGCCGGTGTGGTTTGCCTGTGCGACCTGGATCATGTCGATGCCGGCGCCCTCGAGCAGCTTGGCAAACTCGCAGGCCTCATCGGGCTGCAGGCCGCCCTTGCCGCGCGGCGTGCCGTCGGGGTTCTCCATGATCACGGGCAGTTTGTACTCCACCATCAGCTGCGGCGCGGCCTCCCTAATGGCGGCGACGACCTCGAGCGCATAGCGAACGCGGTTCTCGAACGAACCGCCGTACTCGTCGGTACGCTTGTTGAGGATGGCCGAACATAGCGAACCCACCAAGCGGTCGCCGTGGACCTCGATGGCGTCAATGCCGGCCTGCTGCGCGCGAGCGGCCGAGGCGGCGATGGCCTCCTTGATCTGGGTGAGCTGCTCTACGCTCGCCTCGTTCACAAAGTGCTGCATATCGTGGTGCAGCTTGGCATATGCCTGCTTGCGGATCTCGTTGGACTCGGCCATCTTGGCGGCGAAGGTCTCCTCGTCGCCGGCGGCCTTGGCCTCCTGCGCGGCCTTGGCGGCGGCCATGGAACCCATGACCATGCGGCCGACACCGGGCACGTCGTACTCGGGGTGGAACAGCTGCAGCGCGACCTTGGCGCCGTGCTTGTGAACGGCGTCGGCCAGCGCCTTAAACGTGGGGATCTGGGCGTCGGTCGCCAACTTGGGCGTGGGGCTTGCGGTCATAACGGGAGCAACGTCGCCGATGACGATGTAGCTCACGCCGCCACGGGCCAGACGCTCGTAAAAGGCCAGGCTGCGCTCGCCGATGGAGCCGTCGCGCTCCTCATAGCCGGTGGTTAGCGGCGGGAACATAATGCGGTTCTTGAGCTCAAGGGGGCCAACCGTAATGGGCTGGAGCAGCTTGGATGCAGGTGCGGTCATGGACATTCCTCTCTTATAGGCGCGGCGGCGATGTTGCCGCGTAGTTGTCTAGAGGATATGACATGGAAGTGCAGCAGCACAACGGAAATCGGCGGATAGCAGGTAGCGGCAGGTGGATGGGGCGGGGCGGCCCGTCGGTTTGTCTCGATCTGTAACAGTTACTCAGCAAAACCGGGTCTTACTGTTACAGATCGAGATAAACGAGAGCGTTCCGTCGGAAAATCTCGATCTGTAACACCTACAGGCCAAAAACGACCCTAGATGTTACAGATCGAGACATTCCTCTCAACCCATCCTCAACAATCTAAATCTGTAACATCTAGACCCACTGTTGGCCCCTGCCTGTTACAGATCGAGACAAACCAATCTAGCCTGCCGAAAGATCTCGATCTGTAACGGTTACTCGGCAAAATGGGCCCCAGATGTTACAGATTGAGACAAACGGGATCCAACCCACCGGTATATCTCGATCTGTAACACCTAGCCGCCCAAATCGGGTCTAGATGTTACAGATCGAGATTTTGTTTGAGAGGCTGAGAATTGGACCGAAAACACGGTCCCGAAATAACAAAAAAGCTCGCCGGCCAGGCCGACGAGCTGCAAGTTCTTGGTCGCGGGGGCAGGATTTGAACCTACGACCTCCGGGTTATGAGCCCGGCGAGCTACCAGACTGCTCCACCCCGCAATGTCTGGGCGCCTCATGTGCGCAAAAAAGAATATTACGCGGGAGTTCGGTAAGCGGCAAGGAAAATCTCGTAGAGCATAATTCCTTCATATTTAAAACCCCTCAGCCCCTATCACCGTAAACGAATCGCAGCCGAGCGCCGTCGACGGCACGTATACAATGGTGCGCGTCCTTTTATGCCAACACCGGGAGTAGACATGCTGCTCGCTATCGATATGGGAAATACGCAGACGGCCATGGGCCTGTTTGACGGAGACGAGCTGGTGCAGTCGTGGCGCATGCCCACCGACCGCTCTTATACCGCCGACGAGATTCATGTGCGCCTGATGGGTTTCTTTAAGATGTACGGCCTTTCGCTCGATGCGGTCGACGCGATCGCCTTTGCCGGCGTGGTGCCGCAGCTCTCGCGCGAGTGGCACGCCGTGGCCGACCGCATTGCCGCGGACGCCATCGTCATCGGGCCGCAGACGGCCGCGGTGACCAAGCTGCGGGCGGCGCGTCCCCAGGCCGTGGGCGCCGACCGCGTCGCCAACGCCGTTGCGGCAGAGACCTTCTACGGCGCGCCGGCGATTGTGGTGGACTTTGGCACCGCAACCAATATCGACGTCATCGACGAGGACGGCTATTACATTGGCGGAGCGATCGCGCCGGGCATCCGCATCTCCATGGACGCGCTTGCTGCCCGTGCCGCCAAGCTCGCCAGCGTGCCGCTCGAGGCGCCCGAGCATGCCATCGGCCGCGATACCGAGGAGTGCATCAAGGTGGGCGCCGTGATGGGCGCCGCCGCCATGGCCGAGGGCCTGGTCGCGCGCATGAAGCGCGAGCTGGGCCGCGAGGATGCCACCGTTATCGCCACGGGCGGCCTCGCCAGCATCGTCGCCGATTCGACCGACGCCTTCGACGTGGTAGACGGCCAACTCACCATCAAGGGCATCTGCGAAATCTACCGCCGCATGCAGAAGCTAGCGTAGGCTCTGGCGAAGCCGAGACGCTACAGACCGCGAATCCGTACGGCCTCGGGCGGAAACTCCTGCTCGCCGGCGTCGGTCTTGATGGTCGCGCGACCCCAGATGTCCAGGCCCGCAAACACGCCCACCGCGAGCGGCAGGCCGTTGGGCGACACCGCCGCGACCTGACGACCCAGCAGTGGCACCATGTCAAAGTACTCGCCCAGCACCGGAGCCAGCGGGCCGGCGGCGCCCTGCGGCGTGTTGGCGGCAACTGCCCAGGTGTCCACGCGGACCAGCACGGCGGCGGCCAATGCCTCGACCAGCGCTTCGTCAGCCACGTCCACACCAAGCTCGCTCAGCGCCGAACGCTCAATATCCACCGTCACGGCACCGAAGATGCCCGCAGCACCGGCACCGCCGTTCACGGCAACACGCGCGAGCGACGTCTCAAACGCAGGCGCACCGCACACGATATCGCTCGGCCACTGGATACCCACCTTGCCGGCAAGGCCCAGGCCCGGCGTCGACGCCGTGCCCACGAGCGCGTCCATCATGCCCATCGCCGCTACAAACGGCAGGCCGTGGAAGGCGTGCATGTTCACATCGGGGCGCACAACCAGCGAAAACGTCAGCGAAGCATCGCCCGCGCTCCACGCGCACCAGCCCGCGGACACGCCCTCGCGGCCCGCGTCACGCGCGGCGTCAAGCTCGGTACCGACGGCTACAGCATTCATCTCAATCATCTACATACGCCCCAATTCGCCCACGATATGGCCCACGCGGTCCTCGGGCTCCTTGACCTCGACGCCGTTGTAGCGGAAGAACCGCGCCGGGTCGTGCATCAGATCCTCGAGCGGCACCAGCACAAAGTCACGCTCGCCGATCAGCGGATGCGGCAGGCGCAGCTTTTTGCCGCCGTGGGTCTCGCCGTCCATCCACAGCAGGTCCAAGTCGATGGTGCGCGGACCGTTGGCCTTGGCCTTTTTGGAGCGGTCGCGACCCAGCTCGGCCTCGATCTTCATGAGCTCGTCGAGCAGCACCAACGGCGCCAGCTCGGTCTTAATCTCGATGACGGCGTTGGCAAACGCGTCCTGGCGCGTCTCGTAGGCCGGCTCGCTCTCGTAGATCTTGGAGGAGTTGGACACGCAGGTGAGTGGAATCTCGGCGATCATGTCGCGTGCGGCGCGGATGTTGTCACAGCGATGCCCCAGGTTGGAGCCCACGGCCACAAACGCGCGGCGCGGCTGCGGCTTGGCAACCGCCCAGTAGCCGTTCAGGAACTGCGCAAAGCCCGCGGCGTCGTGCACGCGCACGATGTTGGCGCCGGCCTGGATGGCGCCCAGGCACACGCCAAACGTAGCGGCATCGCGCTCGGCGGCCTCGGTCACGCCCGAGACGGCGCCCACAAAGCGCTTGCGCGATACAGCGCACATGAGCGGATAGCCCAGTGACGCCATCTTGGCAGTCTCGCGCTGGATGACGATGTCCTCGTTAGCCGACTTACCAAAGCCCGGGCCAGGATCGATGCAGATGCGGTCGCGCGACACGCCGGCGTGGATGAGCGCGCGGGCCTGGTCGGACAGAAAGCCCATGACGCGGCGCATGATGGGCGCCGAATCGGGCAGGGTGAAGCGGCGGAGCTGCGAGGTGGGCACGTAGGCCTCCTCGCGGCGGGCGCTTCGGCGCATCATGGCGGCCAGACGGTCATTGGACTCCGATGCGGCCTCGGTGGCCTCGGGCGCGGGCGCGACGGTCTCGGCGGCAGCAGCCTGCTCGGCGGCCGGCGTCTCCTGCTCGCTTGCAGGCTCGGTCGCGGGCTCAGGTTCGCCAAACGGCAACGAGGGCTGCACCACGCCGCCCGGAAGCTTGGCCTCCGGCTTAGGCTCGCCCAGTAACTTGCCGCGACGGCGGCGAGCCGGCTTCTCAGCCTCACGCGCGGCCTCAGCAGCCGCCTCGCGCGCCTTCTCGGCAACAAACGCCGCAGCCGAGGTATCGAGCTGCACCGTTGCGTGCGTGCGTGCGGGCGCGGCGACCTCGCCGGCATGCATCACGATGACGCCGCAGGTGCTCGTCTTAACAAACTCGACCATCTTGGGGTCGGTGAAGCCGGTCACGTCGTTGACGATCGAGGCGCCGCAGCGCACGGCCGCCTTGGCAACCGCCACGTGGCGCGTGTCGATCGAGACGATGGCGCCCTCCTTGGCCAGCGCGCGCACCACGGGCAGCACGCGGCGAGCCTCCTCGTCGGGGTTGACCGGGGTAAAACCAGGGCGCGTGGACTCGCCGCCTACGTCGATGATGTCGGCGCCGGCGTCGAGCATCGCCAGACCGTACTCGATGGCGGCATCCGGGTCGAAGTGCTCCCCGCCATCGCTAAACGAATCGGGCGTCACGTTGAGGACGCCCATGATGCGCGGACGGTCAAAGCTGAGCTCATACTTTCCGCACCGCCATGTCTTGCTGTCGTTCGCCATGAACATCCTCCTAAAATGCCCACGCCGCCGAGCTTGGGGAGCTGGCGGCGGGGTCGCTTTGCACTCAGTCTTTCTATTGTATCCGCGCACACGGGCTAGAACGCAAACGCGGCCGCGATGTCGCAAGAAATCAGCAGGTCGGCATTTGCATCCTGATCGGTAGGCGCCAAATTGCAAATGGCCAGCGTATCGCCAGTAAAGTAACGCGTAAGGCCTGCCGCCGGATACACCACGAGCGAGGTCCCGCCCACAATGAGGGCATCGGCCGCGGCGATGGCGGCAACGGCACCAGTCAACACACGCTCGTCGAGCGGCTCTTCGTAGAGCACCACATCGGGCTTGATGCGACCACCGCACGCGGGGCACACGGGCACGCCCGCGGCGTCCTCGTGCTCGCGCGAGCAAATCCACTCGGCGCTATAGACCGCGCCGCACGACTGGCAAATGTTGCGATGGACCGATCCGTGCAGCTCAAACACGCGCTGCGAGCCCGCCATCTGATGCAAGCCGTCGATGTTTTGCGTCACCACGGCATCGAGCTTGCCAGCTCGCTCCAGCTCGGCCAGCTTGGTGTGGCAGCGGTTGGGCTTAGCGTTAAGCGCGATCATCTTGGTGCGGTAAAAGTCGAAGAACTCCGCCGGATGTGTCTCGTAAAAGCTGTGCGAGAGCATGGTCTCGGGCGGATAGGCAAACTGCTGGTGATACAGGCCGTCCACGCTGCGAAAATCGGGAATGCCACTCGCCGTGGAAACACCCGCGCCGCCAAAGAACACCACACGCTTGTGGGTACCGAACAGCTCCGCCAGTGCGGCGGAGGCCTGCTTGGGGTCCGATATTGCCTGCGTCATATGAGTCCTCCGTCCATGTTGGTCGGGGCGACTGCGATTGCGCCGTCGTCCGCGGGGCCCGCCCCGCCTCTGTTGCGCTAATCTTAAGCCTGCCAACCCCGTCGAAAGGACACCATGCCTCAGACTTACACTTTCGCCTCGTGGAACGTCAACGGCCTGCGCGCCGTGCTCAAAAAGGACCCGAGCTTTATCCAGATCACGCAAGAACTCGACGTCGATATCCTGGCGCTGCAAGAGACCAAGCTGCAAGAAGGCCAGGTCGATATTGACCTGCCCGGCTATCACCAAACCTGGAGCTACGCCGAGCGTAAAGGCTATTCGGGCACTGCGGTCTTTAGCCGCCAGGAACCGCTGCGCGTGCTGCACGCCGATGCGCTGCTGCCCTACGCCGGCGAGGGTGAGGCAGCTGAGCTCGTTGCCCAAGCCGCGACCGAGGGCCGTGTCTGCGCGCTGGAGTTCGACAAATTCTGGTTTGTCGACGTCTATACGCCCAACGCCCAAAATGAGCTCGCGCGCATCGATGTGCGCATGGCCTGGGACGATGCTTACCGCGGCTTTTTGAACGCACTCGAGCGCGAGACCGGCAAACCCGTCGTGACCTGCGGCGACTTTAACGTGGCGCACGAGGAGATCGACCTTAAGAACCCCAAGTCCAACCGCGGCAACGCGGGCTTTTCGGACGAAGAGCGCGGCAAGTTTACCGAGCTGCTCGACGCCGGTTTTACCGATACCTGGCGCGCGGCAAACCCCGACGTCGAGGGCGTCTACAGCTGGTGGAGCTATCGCTTTAATGCCCGCAAGAACAACGCCGGCTGGCGCATCGACTACTTCCTGGTAAGCGACGCAATCGCCGACAACGTACGCGACACCGGCATCCGCAGCGACATCTTTGGCAGCGACCACTGCCCCGTCACCCTCACGCTAGAGCTCTAGCCCCAACTGATCCCCTGGGGACGGAGGAAAACGGATCATTTTGGGCCTCGTGAGGGTATCCGCGTGACCCATCCGCCACGAAACACGCCCATCTACTACGTTTAAGCCACCACCCTCAACCACAGCGAACAACGCCAAAAGAAAACCGCAGGTAGAAAGCCTGCGGTTTTTCATAAAACGTGGTCATGGTCGGGGGTATCAAGCTAAACGTAGTAGATGGGCCAGTTTCGTGGCAAGCGCCGTCAACTGATTCCCTGGGGACATCTGGGGACGGAAGAAAATGGATCAATTTGGCTCTCTGAGGGCCACGATGCCCGTCATATCAGCCGGCCATTTCAAAACTATGCCGGTTTACGGGGCTGAATCGCGAACCCCCAACCATATGCAATTCCGAGATAATAAAACCGCAGGTAGACGGTGTGCCCTATTTCGAAAAATGCTGGTATGGTCGACCCGCGCCAATCTAGCCCCGTAAACCGGCATAGTTTTGAAATGGCACTTCGGCAGTATTGATTCCCGCCCCGGCGCAACCAGCCCTACAGCCCGTATTTCACGACGGCACGGTTAATGCGACGGCACCAAGGCTTGTACAAGGCGGCCAAAAACACGCAGGTCGCAAGGCCGTGCGTAATATCGAACGGCACTGCCGTGGCAAGACGCGCCACGGCACCCGCCCAAGTAAGCGGCTGTACAAAACCAATGATGTCATACGCGTTGATCACGACGCCATAGAGCAGGCCCGACGCAAAGCCATACGCCAACAGTGACGGCATTCGCACGGTGCCATCGGCGCGGTCAAACGCGCCCGCATGCGCCAGTGCGCCACCGATATAGCCCACCAGACCCCAGGCATACATCTGCCATGGCGTCCACATGCCCTGCCCAAAAAAGAAATTGCTGGTCAGCGCTGCCAACGCGCCAACCATAAAACCATTGCGGCGACCAAGCGTCGCCCCCGCGATAATGGCGATGGCGCTCACCGGTTTAAAGTCGGGAATGGGGCCAAACAAGATGCGCCCCGCCGCGGCCAACGCCGCCAACACCAGCGTGGGCATAATCTGGCGCAGGCCCGGGCGCGACGCCTCGTAACCCGCAAAGAACAGCACAAGCACCAACGCCACCACGACAAGCATGGCAAGCGCCGCCTGCTCAACGCCCGCCAGCAACGCCGCAGCCATCACGGCTGGCACCGCCAGCAGCAGCGGTATCTCCAGTTTTGCGAGTAGGCGCACGATGCGATAATCCGCCATCCCATCACGCCCTATAAAACACGTTGTCGGCAAAGAAGTCGGCCGGCGGCTCCATGCAGGCAATCTCACCGTCAAACATCATGGCAACGTCATCGGCAACCTGCTCGGCAAAATCCAGATCGTGCGTGGCCATGATGACGGTGCCACCAACCTTCGCATGGTCACGCAGGGCGCGGGCGATGATGCGGCGGCTGAACAGGTCTAGACCCTTGGTGGGCTCATCGAGCAATAGCAGTTCGGGGCCGATTAGCAGCAGTTTTGCCAATGCAAGCAGTTGACGCTGCCCGCCCGAAAGATCGTACGGATGGCGCCCATCCAGACCCGACAGCCCCAAGCTCGCCGCACGCTCCCGCGCCAAGTTCTCGTCATATCCGCAGGTCGAGGCCCATTCCATCAGCTCATCGTGAACCGTCTCGGCAACCAGCAATGCTTTGGGGTTCTGAGGCAGCAGCGCCGCCGAGGCCGCTCCGCGCACCATGCGGCCGCGCTGCAGCTTGGCGGTCTTCGCCAGCACCGAGAGCATCGTCGACTTACCGCATCCGTTGCCGCCCACGACCGCATGCACCGCACCGGCCGAAAAAGCCACGTCGAGCCCGCGCAGCACCCAGCCGCCCGCGCGATCGTAGCGAAACCAGCTCCCTGCCAGGGTGGTAGCCGACCCGCCGTGCATTTTTTGGAGTATTCTGCTCCCATCCGTGCGCGGGAAGGCTTCCGAGCCGTTCTCGAGCGACGTTTGCGCCACAAATTCGGACGATTTGTCCAATTCCGAACTTTTTTTCGCGCTCGATACGTCCCCGGGCGGCTCCAGAGAGCCCAAATTGTCCTCACGCCTGCTGAATACTCCGTTTTTTGCACATCGGACGGCACCCCACCCCAACATGTCGTCGGAAAACAACGATTCTCGGCGTCCCAAAGAAGCCATATCCGCCACCTCGCGCACGCGACCGTCCTCAATCCGGTACGCACACGTCGCATACTCGAGCATTGGGCGCGGTTGATGCGTAGCCACAACAACCGTGCAGCCCAACTCACGGTTCACGCGAAACAGCGCGTGCAGAAAATTCTTCTCGGCAACGGGATCGAGCTGAGACGTGGGCTCGTCGAGTAGCAGCACACGCGGACGCAGCGCCAGGACGGCGGCAAGCGACAGCAGCTGCTTGCGGCCGCCCGAAAGCGTATCGGTATCGCGATGAAGCCAGTCCTCCAGACCAAAGAAATAGCTGGTCTCAGCTACGCGACGGCGCATCTCATCACGTGCTAGCCCCAAGTTTTCCAGGCCAAACGCCATCTCGTGCCACACGGTTTCGCACACGATCTGGTTCTCGGGATCCTGGAACACATAGCCCACGCGCTCCGCCGATGCCCGCACGTCCATGTCGGCAACGTTCTCGCCCAGCACGCGCGCATCACCAGTGCGCTCGCCCGCCGGCGCGATCTCGGGCTTGAGCAGCGACAGCAGCGTCGACTTGCCCGAACCGGTACCGCCAACAAGCAGCGCAAATGCACCTTGGGGAACACGCCAATCAAGCCCCTCAAGCACCGGTGCCCCGGCCCCGGGATAGGCAAAACTAAGGCCCTGCACCTCAATCGCCGGAATATCCGGGCCGCACGCCGCGCCCGACACCGGGCCCCTATCCAACCGAGCCATCAGCCAAACCTCTTCTCATCAATCGCGTGCGACGCGCAAGGCAGCATCATCCAGGCAGCGTACACGACATAGCCCAGCCACGGCGCCGGCACCGAGAGCTGCGGATAAAACGAATACTGCGTTGTCGCGGTCCATGCCACCGCCACCGCGGCGGCACCAAACAGCGCAAGCCCAACCAGCGCGGCAACGTCGCTGCGCCCCAGCCGATACCGCGCATACGTCGTACGACGCGTCGCGGCACCCCACCCGCGCGAGCGCATCGCGTCCGCGCGCTCCAGCGAATCTTCCATACCCCAGCCCATCAACACGCTCGATGCCCGCAGGCGCGAGCGCACGGGGTCGGCCGGCGCGCGGCCCGGCATGTCAATCGCATCTTGCACCGCCAGCACCGTGCGGCCGCGGCGCAAAAACTGCGGGATAAGCCTCATGCACATCGAGATCATGAGCGCAATCACCGGTGCGGCATTACCCAGCAGCGCGAGCACCTTGTCGTATTCGAGCATCGACGCCGCGGCCTCAAACCACAGCACGCTCGCCACAAACAGCCCGCCCATGCACAGGCCGTATACCATGCTCTCCAGATACACCGCGCGCATACTAATACGGAACAGCTCCGTCGAGCCCGATGCACTAAACAGCGGATTGAGCACCGCGATAATCAAAATCACCGGCAGCTGCCAGCGAAGCGCCCCCAACGTGCGCGCAGCACCGCGCGTCGCAAGCCCGTACGCCAGCCCGCCCGCAAGTGACAGCGCAATCAGCACCGGCTGCATCGAGAACATGGTGAGCCCCAGCGTCAGCACAATATAGAGCGCCGGCACAGCCGGATGCGACATCGAGAATGCCGCGACGGGCTCGCCGCCAAACTCCTCTCGTATGTTGTCCACGGGCACCCCCGTCCCCTCGCTCAAACGACAGCTCCGCAGCACCGCCAACGCCGCCCGCAAGCAGTGCAAATGCCACGCCGGCGGCGCAAGCCTCAACCGACGCAAACCAATCGTTACGCGCTCATCATATGCCTGCGGTATCATATTGCGCCGTGTATCGTTTCCAAACACACGTCTCTATAACGTAACAGGAGATCACATGGACGCAACCGCAATTATCCTCGCTGCCGGCGAGGGCACCCGCATGAAGTCGAACCACTGCAAGGTTTCGCACAAGATCCTGGGTAAGCCCATGGTCCAGTGGATCGTCGACGCTACCATCAAGGCCGGCTGCAGCCGCGTCGTGGTTGTCATCGGCAGCCACGCCGACGAGATGCGCGCCCTCATCGACGGCGCCTACGCCAACAGCGCCACCAAGGTCGAGTGCGTTGAGCAGACCGAGCGCCTGGGCACCGGCCACGCCGTGAAGGTCGCACTCGAGGCCTGCGGCATCACGCAAGGCCCGGTCGTCGTGCTCAACGGCGACTTGCCGCTCATCACCGCCGACACCGTCGCCAAGTTCGCGCAGACCGTCGCCACCGGCGAGCTCGCCTGCACCGTCATGACCATGACCCCGCCCGATCCTTTCGGCTACGGCCGCATCAAGCTGGGCGCCGACGGTCAGATCGAGCGCATCATCGAGCAGAAGGACTGCACGCCCGAGCAGGCCGCCACGCTGCTGGAGTGCAACGCCGGCTGCTACGCCTTCGACGGCGCGCAGCTCGCCGCCCACATTAACGAGATCGGCAACGACAACGCGCAGTCCGAGTACTACCTGCCCGACATGCTCGAGATCCTCAAGGGCCACGGCCAGGCGGTCTCCATCTTCCACTGCGACGACTACCGCGACGGCCTGGGCGTCAACAGCCGCATCCAGCTCGCGCAGCTCACCGCTATCGCGCGCGACCGCATCAACGAGCACTGGATGGCCGAGGGCGTCACGTTCATCGACCCCACGCAGGCCTGGATCGGTCCCGACGCCACCATCGGCCGCGACACCGTCGTGTGGCCGCAGACGCACCTGATCGGCCACGTCACCGTGGGCGAGGAGTGCCAGCTCGGCCCCAACAGCCGCCTCACCGACACTACCGTCGGCAGCGGCTGCACCATCGATGAGACCATCGCCATCGAGGCCGTCATCGAGAACGGCGTCGACTGCGGCCCGCGCGCCTACCTGCGCCCGGGCACCCACATGCTCGACGGCTCCAAGGCCGGCACGCACGTGGAGATCAAGAAGTCCACGATCGGCGAGGGCTCCAAGGTGCCGCACCTGTCCTACATCGGCGACACCACCATGGGCTCCGGCGTCAACGTGGGCGCGGGCTCCATCACCTGCAACTACGACGGCGTCCACAAGCACAAGACCGTCATCGGCAAAAATGCCTTCATCGGTTCCGACACCATGATGGTCGCGCCCGCCCAGATTGGCGACGGCGCACTCGTGGCCGCCGGCTCCGTCATCACCGAGCCGGTCCCGGCCGACGCACTCGGTCTGGGTCGCGCCCGTCAGGTAAATATTGAGGGCTGGGCCGCCGATTATCGCCGCCGTCTGCACGAGAGCGACGAGGTATAACGTTTTACCAAGCACAAAAGGAGCTGTTCCATGGGGGCGGCTCCTTTTTCTATTGTGACCTGCGCAACCGGATGAGTGGTCGGTTCGTGTCCGTTGGCGGTAAAGACGTTATCAAGACTCGATAAACCCCGCCGCGCGGTTACAATGCAACAAGGCATCTATATGGCATTCGATATAAAGGAGAAGGGTAATGCCGATTAATGATCCCGAGAAGTCGGAGAATATGCGCAAGTCCATCCGCGTGTATTCCGGTTCCTCCAACCGTCCCCTCGCTCAGAAGATTGCTGAGTACCTTGGGGTCGAGCTTTCGGGCCTTACGCTAAAGCAGTTCGCCAATGGTGAGATTTACGCCCGCTACGACGAGACCGTCCGCGGCGCCGACGTCTTCCTGATTCAGTCCGTGGCCGGCGGCAACGTCAACGACATGCTCATGGAGCTGCTCATCGCCACCGACGCTGCCAAGCGCGCATCCGCCCGCTCCATCACCGCCGTTATCACCCACTACGGCTATGCCCGCCAGGACCGCAAGGCCGGCCCGCGTGAGCCCATCACCGCCCGCCTCGTCGCCAACCTGCTCGAGCGCGCCGGCGTCAACCGCATCATCACCCTCGACCTGCACCAAGGCCAGATCCAGGGCTTCTTCGATATCCCGGTCAACCACCTGTCCGCACTGCCGCTGTTTGGCCAGTACTACAACGACATGCACTTCGACACCGACAACCTGGTTGTCGTCTCCCCCGACGTGGGTCGCGCCAAGGCCGCCAAAAAGCTGTCCGACATGCTCGGCTGCGACCTGGCCATCGCCCACAAGGGCCGTCCGCGCCACAACGCCGCCGAGGTCATGGGCATAATCGGTGACATCAAGGGCAAGACCTGCATCATCAACGACGACATGATCGACACCGCTGGCACCCTGTGCGCCAACGTCAAGGAGCTCAAGGCTATGGGCGCTGGCGACATCTACGTCTGCGCCACCCACGGCATCTTCTCCGGTCCGGCCATCGAGCGTCTGAACGACGCCCCGATCGTCGAGTGCCTCGTCACCGACGCCATTCCCGTCGAGGTCGGCGGCAAGATCAAGACCATCTCGGTCGCCGAGGAGTTCGCTCAGGCCATCTCCGCCGTTTACCACGAGGAGCCCGTCTCCACGCTCGTCGGCGGCGACTTCGCGCTGTAGTCGCATCGTCCTTGCAACCCGGCGCATCGCCGTCGGAACAGAAGAAACCCCCGCGCTCCCCCTTGCTTCGCAAAGGTCGCGCGGGGGTTTCTTCTGTTCCGACGGCTCGCTCTGCCGCGGCCACGCTTTTGTCTGGTGGGATTTCGCTGAAACGAAGTCTCGCCTTCGGCGAGCGTGGTAGCCTTTGTCGTTGAACGAACTACTTATGTAACGAAAGGAAACCTATGGCAGCTGCACAGCCGCTTAAGATTCGCATGGTTGCCGGACTTGGCAACCCTGGCGAGGAATATGCCGAGACCCGCCACAACGCAGGCTTTAAGGCAATCGACGAGTTGGCCCGTCAGGCCGGTGTCACGTACTGGAAAAACCAGGCAGGCGCCGAGGTCGCGCTCATCAATATCAACGATGCCGAGGAAGAGGGCGGCAAGCGCCAGATCGTGCTGGTCAAGCCGCAGTCGTATATGAATACCTCGGGTGGCCCCATCTCCAAGCTCTGCCGCGAGTACAAGATCAAGGCCGAGGAGCTGCTCGTGATCCACGATGAACTCGACATTCCCGCCGGCGACGTACGTGTTAAGGTGGGCGGCGGCCACGCTGGCCACAACGGCCTGCGCTCCATCATCGACAAGATGGGCAGTCGCGACTTCAGCCGCATCCGCACCGGCATCGGCAACCCTCCCGGCAAGATGGCCGTCGCCGACTACGTGCTCAAGCAGCTGCGCGCCCGCGAGGCCGAGGACTTCCAGGACACCTGCGCCCGCGCCGCGGATGCCGCCGGCCTGGCAATCGTGCACGGCGCGATCTATGCCCGCGACCATGTCAACGGCTCCGCCTCTGCCAACGGCAAGCACTAAAACCCACCAAAAAGGGACAGGTTTATTTTGGCAGGTTTTATCTGCGGAAACGCCGCAGCGGCCGCGACGCAATAAACCCTGTGCCGCCATACATATGCAACGCTCCAAAGGAGGTCGGCCTCACCTATGCGCAAGGCCGACCTCCTTCGCTGTTTTGCCTGATAAAACCGACCATGAGAAACCCGTCCCTTTTGGTAGGCCGGAGCGGAGAAACCCTTTTCCCACCTGCCAAAGAAACACGTAAGCGACATTGCCATGAGGGTATAATTTGCATCGTATGTCTGCACAACGCCTGTGCGCGTACGGTTTTATTCGGGCTACCGTCCATTTCCGTGGAGGCACGGTTCGGCAGCCCTAACAAGAGAGGGGTTCTATGTATAAGATCCTGGAGAAGACGCAGTTCTCGGAGAAGGTGTTCAAGTTCCGCATCGAGGCGCCTGCAATCGCCAAACATGCGCACGCTGGACAGTTCCTCATGGTTCGCGCCAACGAGACGGGCGAGCGCGTCCCGTTTACCCTAGCTGGCTGGAACGGCGACGAGGGCTGGGTCGAGTTCATCTTCATGGTGATCGGCAAGACCACCGAGATGCTGTCCACCTACGAGGCCGGCGAGTCGCTGCGCGACGTCGTGGGCCCGCTGGGCGTTCCTACCGAGATGGCCGAGGGCCCCTGCGCCGTCATTGGCGGCGGCGTCGGCCTGGCAATTGCCTTCCCGGTCGCCAAGCACCTGGTCGAGACCGGTCACGAGGTACACGCCATCATGGGCGCCCGCACCAAGGACCTCCTGCTCATGGAGGACCAGTTCCGCGAGCTCCTCGACGAGGACCACATCCACATCACCACCGACGACGGCTCCTACGGCGAGCAGGGCGTTGTCACCGCTCCGCTGGAGCGCCTGCTGCAGGACAAGGCCGTGAGCCAGGTCTTCTGCGTCGGCCCCGTTCCGATGATGAAGTTCTCGACCCTCACCGCCCAGAAGTACGACACCCCCATCACCGCGTCGCTCAACCCCATCATGGTTGACGGCACCGGCATGTGCGGCTGCTGCCGCGTCGAGGTGGGCGGCGTGACCAAGTTCGCTTGCGTCGACGGCCCCGACTTCGATGCCACCCTGGTCGACTGGGATGACCTTCGTGCCCGCCAGGCCGCTTACCGTTCCGAAGAGGGCGAGTCCCTCAAGGCCTATGAGGAAAAGAGCTGCGCATGCCACTAGTTAACGGTCGTTTCGTTGCCGATATGAAGTCGCCCCGCACCCCCGATAACGAGGAGCCGGCTGCCGAGCGCGCCTGCGACTTCCGCCCCGTCGACAAGGGCTTCACCGAGGAGATGGCGCTGGCCGAGGCCGAGCGCTGCCTCAACTGCAAAAAGCCGTTCTGTGTTGAGGGCTGCCCCGTCAACATCAACATCCCCCGCTTTATCGAGCAGATCCGCGCGAAGGACTTCGGCGGCGCTCTCGATACCATCCGCGAGGACTCTATGCTTCCCGCTATCTGCGGTCGCGTCTGCCCGCAGGAGAACCAGTGCGAGGGCAAGTGCATCCGTGGCAAGAAGTCCGAGCCCGTGGCCATCGGTCAGCTCGAGCGCTTCCTAGGTGACCGCCCCGAGCTCGCCTCCACGCCCAAGATGGCCCCCAAGAACGGCAAGAAGGTCGCCGTCGTCGGCTCCGGCCCGTCCGGCATCACCTGCGCCGGCGAGCTCGCCCGTAACGGCTTTGACGTCACCGTCTTCGAGGCCTTCTTCACCGGCGGCGGCGTGCTGGTCTACGGCATCCCCGAGTTCCGTCTGCCCAAGGCAGTCGTCAAGCGCGAGATTGACGGCCTGGAGGACATGGGCGTCAAGTTTGAGTACAACTCCGTCGTGGGCAACATGGCCACGGCCGAGGAGCTGTTCGAGCAGGGCTTCGACGCCATCTACGTGGCGACCGGCGCTGGCCTGCCCAAGTTCCTCAACGTCCCCGGCGAGAACCTGCCCAACGTCTTCTTCGCTAACGAGTACCTCACCCGCGTGAACCTGATGAAGGCCAACAAGTTCCCCGAGTACGACACCCCCACCAAGCACGGCAAGAACGTCGTCGTCTTTGGCGGCGGCAACGTGGCTATGGACGCCGTCCGTACCGCCAAGCGCCTGGGCGCCGAGCACGCCATCATCGCCTACCGTCGTACCGAGGACGAGATGCCCTGCCGTCGGGCCGAGCTGCACCATGCTAAGGCCGAGGGCGTCGAGGTTCTGCCGCTCGTCTCCCCGCTCGAGTTCGTCGCTGGCGAGGACGGCTCCGTGTGCGCCGTCAAGGTCCAGAAGATGGAGCTCGGCGAGCCTGACGAGTCCGGCCGTCGTCGCCCGGTGCCCATCGAGGGCGCCATCGAGGAGATTCCCTGCGACGTCGCGATCTCGGCTATCGGCACCAACGCCAACCCCTTCGCAAAGAAAATCGGCGGCAAGATGGAGCTCAACAAGTGGGGCTACATCGTCGCTGACGAGGAGACCGGCCAGACCACCGATCCCCGCATCTGGGCCGGCGGCGACATCGTCACCGGTGCCGCTACGGTCATTCTGGCGATGGGCGCTGGCAAGAAGGCCGCCGCTTCCATCACCAAGAGCCTGCTGGGCGAGTAATCACCTACAGCGCTAGCCACCAAACGGCAAAGTCCCCGTCGAGCACATGAACTGCCTCCCATTTCTTGGACACGAGAAATGGGAGGCTTTTTATGCGTGTCGACTTGAGGGTGAAGCACGACAT
>NZ_WWSY01000022.1 GCF_009876115.1 Collinsella aerofaciens
TTAGTTTGAGAAGAAGTCGACAGTACATTTAGAAGCACCTACGTTCCTCAAAGAATTGTTAGATTAAAAGTAACAGACCGGATGAAGATACGTGCGACGGGGGCGAGGCGAATGGCTGAGCGGTATCGATATGCGGGTTCAACGGTATCACATTGGCCACATAGATTTTTAACTTGCATTTCTACCCGCCCTTTTCGTAGAGTCGCCGATACGTGCTTAGCGCACCCTCGGCGCGTCCGGCAGGCTTTGCGAAATGGGATCCAGGAGACTTCGGCGCAGCATCATCTTGCGGAATGCTTCTAATGAGCCTCCCATCCTTCAAAAACAGAATCTCATCGCACAGCCTATCGACCGAATCCAAGATGTGGGATGACATGATGATGCACGTACCAGAATCGGCCAGCTTCCTGAGAATCTCGGAATGCAAGTCCACCCTGCTGGGGTCGAGCGCGTTCATGGGCTCATCTAATAGAAGGTACCGCGCGCCCGTCGCATACGCAATCGCCAGGGTAAGCTGCTGCTTCATGCCCTGGCTCAGAGTGCGGATCCTCATCTTCGCGAACTCGCCTATCTGCGTTTGTTCCACTATCTCTTCGATATCGCGAGCATGCGGCCACATATCGCAAACCATCTTGAGGTGATCTTCCGCACGCAATCCGGGATACAGCAGCGTCCCCTCACCAGGTGCATAGAAGATCATAGAACGGACCTCTCTCGCACCCGTACCCTGCACCTCATCCAGAACGATGCTCCCGTCCACGCGAGGACCCGGCAAACCTGCCATCGCACGCAGCAACGTCGTCTTTCCATGCCCGTTCGGAGCGACGAGACCGTAGACCGTACCCGGGGCAAACTCAGCGTTCACCGAATCTACGAGCACCTTCTTTCCATAAGAGATCGTCAGCGTTTGAAGGTCAATCATCGAGATCATCCCCTTTCGATCTTTGGAACACTCAGGCGCACCATCAACGGAGATACGGCGCCCAAGACCACCAGCAGAGCGCCCGATGCGCCGACGACCTCTCCAAAAGGCATCGCGTTCGTCCCTCGCCCAAGGAACCCAATCGTCCCCACCTGGGAAGCGGGATCAAACGAGGCGAATGGAGCCAGCAGCGCGACGCCCATGTCCACGCTTTCAACATGAGCGCTCAACGAACCCAACACCAAGAGAACCGCGCAAACCATTCCGGTGACAACGGGGTTGCGGCTAATCGCTGCTGTCAACGCAGCGACGACGGAAATCACGCCGTATGCCATGACCAGCAACGGAATACTGCACAACACCGCCTCCCCCACCATGGACGTTGTCGAAGCTCCCGCCCGAATGAGAGCGACGGGATACTCCGATCCACCCGCACCGTTCTTAATCACGGACACAACGACAGCGGGAACCATCGACACCAAAAGCAGCACCAAGCCAAGCAGGAGAGCCAGCGCAACAGCCGTCAGAAAACGCACATGCGCTGTTGCGGGGATCTGGAGAACCAGCAGGGAACGACACTGCAGGTGGGTGCACGCGAGCGATGTGACAACCACGGGCAACAGCAAAAATAAGGAGGGAAGCGCTGCCTGGAGATACGAAAGGAGGATTAATGGGGGCATCTTCGTACTTAACTCGTAAACCTTGGGGTCCGGCAAGCTCGCGATCGACTCAAGCAGAAGGGCGCGCGCCTCCGCACGAGAAGGAGTCTCCGGCTCGATTCCGATCGATTGCAGGAGAGTCGCATCTGCCGCGCCCAGCTCACCTCGAGCGCGCTCGTACGTCGCAAGGCTTCGAAACCCCTCCGCAGGCATAGGCGCGTACACGAAACCCGAAAGAGCATCCCGCATGTCTTCCAGGGCCGCTTTGCCCTCGACGTCCATATTCGCAGCGTTCTGCTCTAGATACCGATCTATTGAACGGAGCTCCCCATCCCTATACCGAACAGCGGAAACGTTATCAGCGTCAGGAAACATCTCGACCAGAGCCGGGGCCAGCATCGTCGTCGACATTGCAATCGCGCATACGGCGAGGGTAGGAGAACGCAGGAGCAGTTTCCCCATCGTTCTTACGTATGCAACGGCGGAGGCACAAGCGCTCGAACGAGTTGCCGTTCTCGATGCAGTGAAGGAACCTCTCTCAAGACAAATCGGGGATATCGGGCACGCGCAGCCGCTCTTTCCAGCAACGCAAAGCAGGCTAATTGCCAGCACCTCGATCCCGATTGCGCATACGAGGGCAATCGCGCCACGCTCGAAGCAAAGTTCAGGCAGATTCACTATCTGCGTTGTCGGGTACGGGCTATAGGCGCCGACGGTCAACTCAGTGTTCGCATACGTAAGGGGATTCAACAGGGCGAACTCACGTAAAGCGATGGATCTTCCGTAATACCCGGGAACCATCGTCACCCCCATCAGGGCACATACGAACACGATTCCAAGCGTAGGGTTATTGGCAATCTTCACGGCAAGGTGAACGACAAGCGAGATGAACGCTGCCACCAAGAATTGCAAGATGGCCGTCTGCGCGAACACCAGCCAAGCCGGTTTGATAACCGGAGTCGCATATTGAATGTAGCCTATCGGATAGAACGGCGAGCCCGGGCCATTCTTCACAAGCGCGGCGATTATCCCTGGAAGATTGATGGCGAGGACGGCAAGCATTGCAAAAACACTCGCCCATACGCTCGATGCAACAAGTCTACCCAGCTCGCCCATCGGTGCCTGGATGATGAGCTTTTCACGTTTGTTAAGACGCGCGGCAAGGAACGAGACGGCAACGGCCGTTGCGACCCATAGCAAGTACTCCTTCGATCCGTCATAATAGGTGTACTCTCCATCCGATATCTGCAGAAACGGAAGTAGGGGAGAGAGCGGTGCCAAGATAAGACGTCCCGCGGCAAGAGGGTACAGAAGCGCGGGCATGCTTGATGAAGAGGTATAGACACCGTCCTCCCCCGCATTCACAAGCGCATCCGCATAGGATGCTGACAATTCCTGCTCAACACGGGTTATTCCCGACTCGAGGTATTCGACCCGTCCGTCGATGCCAGCCGCGCTCCTGAAGACGGGCAGAGCACAAAGAACCATCAACGCAACAACGACAACACAGAGCGACCTGGAGGAGAGAAGCGACCTAAAGATCGCCTTCGAGATTTTGAGCATATTCATCGCCAACCTTAACCTCATCCAGTCGGAACAGAGGGGCCGAACAAAATGCTCGGCCCTTCCTCGCATCTAGTAGGTGCTATAGACAAATTGCCATTTATCAGTTGTGCCAAGAACACCACAGGAGCACATTGCAGCGAGGCGGGATTCCCTATGATGCGCGGATCGGCGATAGCCATTTCGGTAGGAGATCGTCTTGTAAGAGATGTTGAACATCGAGATGCTGTGCCCGCTTACGCCGCGAGGACAGCTGTAGCTCCAGTAGGTATCGACGACGTCGTCCGTATACCCGAGGGGCTCAACGAGGGCACACTGGCTGCTCTCCTGGGAAGGAGGCATCGGGGTATCCGCAAAAGCGGGGGCTCCCGGCAGCAACAAACAAAGAGCGAGGCCGAGGAAAACCAAGAGCTTACACGACTTAACAGTACTGAACATAATCCTCTCCAATCTAGAGGGGTTTCGGTTGCAGCATGCTGTGATTACTTGTCGGCAAAGTCAATTTAACATAAACTGTTAAAAAGTAACCTGAGTTTTTTAAATTCTTCGGAGGTTATTATGAGTTCCGACAATCGCACTCCCCGGCTTCATTCCTTCCGCATCGCATGTGCGATAGCCTCTGCGACCCTTTGCGCCACCGCCATCGCACAAGTGGCGTTCTCCTTAAAGCCAGCAATCGAAGTGCTCGACAACCCTGTAATTGCAGACTCCCCCGCGTATCCAGCCCTTGCGATCTCGACATTGGTCCCTGCCGTCATCGGTATCGCTACGACCATCCTCAGCGCCGTTCTCGTGTGGACGATCAAGAGCGGAGACCCCTTCAAGAAAGGGTCTGCGACATGCTTGAAGGTGCTCGGCATTCTCTTCGTTGTTCAAGCTGCCACCAGCCTCTACGCCGGCTCACTCAAAACCTCCGTTTCGATGTTTGGCGGCGAGGGGGCCGTCGGCGCCCAAGAGATCGCTTCATCATTCGATTGGACCTCTCTGGTTCTCGGCATCGTCCTGTTCATGCTTTCCCAGCTCTTCTTGTACGCCCGAGAGCTGTACCTCGACTCCGACGAGATTGCGTAAGGAAACGCCATGCCCGTAATTGTTCGCCTCGACAAGATCATGGCCGAGCGAAAGATTTCCTCGAACGAACTTGCCGAAAGGATTGGAACCACGCCCGTGAACCTGTCCCGTATTAAAAAAGGGCATATTCGCGGCATTCGCTTCAACACACTCGAGCAGCTATGCCTCGCCCTTCGTTGCCAACCCGGAGACCTTCTCGAAGTCATGAGCGAAGAGGATGCCCGAAAGGAGTTCGGACTCGATTGGTCCGCCGAGGATTAGAGGGCGGTCGTACTCGCCCTGCACACGGGGATGCGAATCGGCGAGGTCTGCGGCCTTCGGTGGTGCGATGTGGATTTCGAGACGGGCCTGATCTCGATCAGACACTCGGTGGCGTACGCGAAGGGAATGGGTTCGTTCATCAAGGACACCAAGACCCATGACGCCAGGGGTATCCCCATCGACCCGGTCGGCCTACTCCCCTTCCTGAAGGAGACCCACGAGATCGACTGCGGAAAGCCGCGCTTGCGCGGCCTTACCGGGGCGGTCGAGATCGGGGACTGCTACATCCTGTCGGAGCCGGGCGCGACCTTCGCGACGACAAGCTATATCCGCAGGGCGTTCAAGACGTTCTCGGAGACCAACGGCCTCATGGGCACCAACGACGAGCTGATCACGTTCCACGGCCTTCGCCACACGTTCGCAACGCAGTGGATCCGCCAAGGCGGCGATATCAAGGCGCTCCAATCGATCCTCGGCCACAAGGACGCCATGGCGACGCTCAACGTCTACGCCGACATCGAGCCCATCTCCAAAATCCATAACATGCTGCGCGCCACGCCGTGCCTTTGGCGCGGGCACCTCGGGCCGAGGGTCGATCCGGGTCCCATGTTCCAACAGAGGATCCAGGAGTCCATCGAGACGCTCCAGGCGTTCGGCTACGGCATCACCGAGCCGGACGACCGAAATATCGCCATACGCGACGTGAAGACGAACAGTTGGCTCTAGCTCACCGAGTACGCGGCAGTGCTGGGCCCATCCCAACTGAGGTCACGGTGGTCCGATAGGGGCGCCGCCCGCGGCATGCGCCGCGGAGCGGTATCCCCTACCGAAGGGCGGGGATGCCCTCCGCTTCCAGTTCGGAATCAGCCGTCGGAGGCGTTCGGCTGACTGCGGGAACGGCCTGTCCGCTCAATGTGTTCGGCTGAGATCGGAAATCAACCCAACACGAGCCGGACACGCGCCAGACGGCTCTTCCCCGTGCGGCCTTCCCCCTTACGCTCATGTTGCAGGCATGTAACGCCGCAGCGAGCGCGCCTTTTTTGCGCCAGACAGGTACAATGATGAACACTGTACCGTAGCGGAGCGCCCCGCGCGCGCCGCAATCACGCGAAAGGGTTTCCCATGGCCGAGATCTCGTCCTCCCGTATCGTCATCACCGTCCTTGGCAAGAACCGCCCCGGCATCGTCGCCGGCGTCACCCGTGTCCTAGGCGAGGCCAACGTCGACATCCGCGACATCACGCAGTCCATTATCGAGGACATCTTCACCATGACCATGCTGGCCGATACCGCCGAGTCCAAGCTCGACTTCGCCGAGCTGCAGAAGGCGCTGGCCGAGGCCGGCGAGCTTTCGGGCGTCAACGTGTCCATCCAGCGCGAGGACGTCTTCAACTTTATGTACCGCCTGTAGCGAACAGGCCGTACGGGAACAGGCCGGCGCATCTGCACCCAAGCACGCCGCCCCCACACGGCCCCGAGAGGAGCGCGCATGGCTTACGACGCCAAGAAAATCTACTACCGCTTCGATGACCATCTGAGCCGCCTGGTCTTGGATTATGAGGCGAGCCGCCAGATTTCGCCCGAAAGCGAAAACCTCTACCACGGCATGCCGACTGATCCGTATGACGAGGGTCTGTTCGTCGAGCATAACGTCAAGCGCGGCCTGCGCAACGCCGACGGCTCGGGTGTGGTTGCGGGCCTTACCCGCATCTCGGACGTGCACGGCTACAACAAGGTCGACGGCAAGGTTGTGCCCGACCAGGGCAAGCTCACGCTGCGCGGCTATAGCATCGAGGATCTGGTCAACAATGCCCAGGCCGAGAATCGCTATGGCTACGAAGAAGTCGCCTACCTGCTTATCACGGGTTCGCTGCCCAATAAGGAAGAGCTGGACGGCTTTTGCGAGCGCTTGGGCGCCTTTAGGCATCTGAGCGACGAGTACGTCAAAGAGTTCCCCATGACCACGGTGTCGTCGAGCATCATGAACGTGCTCCAGCGCGCTGTGCTGCTGCTCTACGCCTTCGATGCCGAACCAGACGTGATCACGCCCGAGCACGAAATCGACGTCGCCATTTCCATGCTCGCACGTCTCCCGCGCATCGCCGCCTTCGCACACATGGCCTCGATCGCCAAGCTTCGCGGCTCCGAGGTTCACGTGCCGCACCCCACGCCCGGCCTCTCCACCGCCGAGACCATCCTACAGGTCTTGCGCGGTGGCATGGCGTTCACCCGCGATGAGGCCATGCTGCTCGACGTTATGCTCATGCTGCATGCCGAGCACGGCGGCGGCAACAACTCCACCTTCGCTTGCCGCGTGCTGTCGTCTTCGGCCACCGACCCGTATTCCGCCTACGCTGCGGCTATCGGCTCGCTCAAGGGCCCGCGCCACGGCGGTGCCAATGCCAAGGTCGTGTCTATGCACGAGGACATCCGCGCGCATGTTTCCAACTGGGAAAACGAGGACGAGGTCGCGGCCTACCTGGGCAAGATCCTCGACAAGCAGGCCTTCGACGGCACCGGCCTCATCTACGGCATGGGCCACGCCGTCTACACGCTGAGCGACCCACGCGCCGAGGTGTGCCGCCGTTACGCGCGCTCGCTGGCAGCCAAGAAGAACTTGGGCGAAGAGTTCGCACTCATCGAGCGCATCGAGCGCCTGGCACCCCAGGTCATGCGCGACCACGGCATGACCAAGCCCATCTGCGCCAACATCGACCTGTACACGGGCTTTATCTACAAGATGCTCGGCGTGCCCGAGACGCTCTTTACGCCGCTATTCGCCGTCGCCCGCATGGCCGGCTGGTCGGCACACCGCATGGAAGAGCTCTTCTGCGCGCACCGTATCATCCGCCCCGCCTATCGTCCGGTGATCGAGCCGCTGGAGTACAAGCCGCTCGCCGACCGCTAGGACGCGGACCGTTATAGAACTCGAGCGTGGCCAGGGACCCAAGCCCTCGGCCACGCTTTTTATGCCAGTGGAAAGGGCTGCATCAAATGATTGTGTTTTCCGATATGGATGGGACGCTGCTGACGAGCGATAAGCAAATGAGCGATGCCACCTGGGCAATGCTCGACGAGCTCGCACGTCGTGACATCGAGTTTGTTCCCTGCACGGGACGTCCGCTGTCGGGCATCTTTGAGCCCATTCTCGCCCATCCCGCCGTGCATTACGCGGTCTGTGCCAACGGCGCCAGCGTCTGGCAGCTCGACGAGGATACGCCCACCGACGCCTCGCGCGCCACGTGCATCTTGAGCCGTCCGCTCGACCGTGGCATTGCCCACCGCATCCATCGCATTGCCGCCGGCCACGATGTGACCTTCGATATCTTCGCGGATGGGCAGTGCTTCCTCCCCCGTTCGCTATACGGGCGTCTGGATGAGTTCTGTGGCGGCGACCCCCACATCGCGGCTTCGCTCAAGCGCACACGAACGCCGATCGACATGAATATCGACAGCAAAATCGACGAGGTCGAGGCGCTCGAACGCATCGCTATGTACTGGCACGACCCCGCCGATCGCGACGCCATCGCGGCGGCGCTCGACACGCTCGGAGGCATTGAGGTCACGCGTTCGTACGCCATGAATATCGAGGTTATGGGCGAAGGCGCCACCAAGGGAACGGCCCTCACGTGGCTGTGTGAGCACCTGGGCGAGCGCCTCGCCAACGCCTGGGCGTTCGGCGACAACATCAACGACATCCCCATGCTGCAGGCAGCGGGCCACGGCATGGCCATGATCAACGCCGAGCCCGAAGATCGCGAGGCCGCCGACGCCATCACCGAATACGACAACGACCACGACGGCGTCGCCCGCACCATCATGGCCGCCCTCGCCTAGTCATTGGTCAGTCATTGGGGACGTTCTTAAACGACTAGTCACTGGGGACACTCTTCGCAAAAAGCTGCAAGGACCGTCCCCCACTGTCGGCAGAAAAGGAACGTCCCCATCTGCCGGATTAGGAGAGACTCTCCAGCACGCGACGGAGCTCCTGCTGGACGGCGTGGTCGCGGTTACAACCCACCACGCGATCGGCCACCGCCTTAAGCGCGGGGCGCGCGTTTTCCATCGCGCAGCCCGTGCCGACAAAGCGAATGATCTCGTAGTCGTTCATCGAGTCGCCAAACGCCATGACCTCGTCGCGACCAATGCCGTAATGCTCCGCGAGCTGCGCGATACCCGAGGCCTTCGACACACCAGGCTGCATGGCATCGATCCACGCGTTGCCCGAAGGCGCAAAAGTAAAGAGCTGACCAAGTTCGCGCTGTAGCACGTACGCACTGTCCATAACCGCACTGTCGTCGCAAAAGATACTCGCTTTGATGATATTTACGCTGGGATCGGGCAGCTCCCAAATACGCTCGGCATTGGGAAGGTCCTTATCGACCTCACGCACGAATTTGCACTCGTCATCGAGCAGGAAGGACTTGGTTCGGTCAAAGAGCGCAAGATGCAAATTGGGAAACGTCGCGACGGCCTGGGCGAGCCTTCGAATCGCCAGGTGCGAATACACCTCGCGGTCTACCATTTTGCCGTCGGCGAAGACCTGGGCACCGTTAGCTGCGACAAAGTCCATCTTGTCGCGAACGGGCGCAAAGAACTCGCACAGGCGATCGTAGCGACGACCTGACGATGCGGCGAAATGCACGCCATGCTCGTGTAGCGCCAGAATCAGTTCGTAGGTCTCGGGAGGCACCTGGCCGTTTTCGTCAAGCAATGTGCCGTCCATATCGGATGCAATCAGTTTAAACATAGAAAAGCTCCCTTCGGGCTTGTTGGAATCGAACGTGTATCCGATTCCAACGTACCCAAAGGGAGCTCAAATAAGACTCCGCGGGCGTAAACGTTACAAGGACCTAGCAAATAGCTCACACATGCCAGAGGTCTCACGGTCGCGGCGTCAGGCGACACGCCACCCCGACGGATAGTCGTTTAAGAACGTCCCCGATGACTAGTCGGCGTAGGTGAAGGTCGTGACGTCGAACATGCCCTCGGGGCGGATACGGAGCGTCGGGATCACCGGCAGGGGCAGGAAGATGATGCCCATGATGGGGTCGAGCGGCGGCTCGATACCCATGGCGCGCGCCTTGACCATAAAGTCGTCGTGCTGCGCGGCGACATCCTCGGCCGTGCCCTCGCTCATAAGGCCACCGAGCGCCAGCGGAATGCGCGCCACGACCTCGCCGTTGCGCACCAGCACGTGGCCGCCCTGGCCCACGGCCTCAACGGCAGCCATCATATCCGCCGCATTGTCGCCCACCACGCACACGTTGTGCGAGTCGTGGCCAATCGTGGAGGCAATGGCGCCACCCGTGATGGTAAAGCCGCGCACCCAGCCGCGACCGATATGCTTGCCAACCAAGCCCAGACCCGCGGGGCCGTCACCGTCGGCGCCCTCGGCCTGCAGCGACACGCCGCGGCCGTGGCGCTCGATCAGCATAATGCGGCGCAGGCCCTCGGCACTCTCGGGGCGAACCATACCCGTGATAGCCATACCCGGGATGACATCGATAACGGCCTCGCCCGGCTTAAAGGCATAGTCAAACACGTCGAGCGAAAGCTTCGGCAGCTTAACGGAGGCGCGCAGCTCATCGGCAAGGGCCGCAACCTCGGCCATCTCGGGTGAGATCTCGCCCACAAAGGTGCCGTCCTGCGCCACCAGAGCACCGGCGGCATATACTCGATGCGGAGCCGTAGCAAACGTCAGGTCATTGAGCACCAGCAGGTCGGCACGCTTGCCCGGGGCAATCGCACCACGCAACTCGTGCGGGTCGCGGCAGCCGTGATCCAGGCCAAACGCCTCGGCCGTGGAGAGGGACGCCATAGAGATAGCGACCACGGGGTCGATACCGGCCTCAATCGCCACACGGCAGGCATTGTCGATCATGCCAGTCGCAAGCGCATCGGAAGGGGCGCGGTCGTCAGTCGCAAAGCAGCAGCGGCGGGCGCGCGCGGGGTTCTCCAGCAGCATCGGCGACAGATTGGCCAGGTCATGGCTGCACGTGCCCTCGCGCAGCATCACGTACATGCCACGAGACAGTTTATCGAGCGCCTCCTCGGGAATCGTCGACTCGTGATCGGCGATAATGCCCGCCGCGGCATAGGCATTAAGGTCCTTGCCGGCAACGAGCGGTGCATGGCCGTCGACCTGCTTGGACGGCGTCTGGTTGGCAGCATCGATGCGGGCACAGGTCTCAGGGTCGGCCATAAAGACGCCCGGCAGGTTCATCATTTCGCCCAGACCAAAGACATCGCCCGGATGCTCGGCAAAAAACGCCTGCATGTCAGCGGCGGTAATCACAGCGCCCGCTTGCTCGTCGGGCAGTGCGGGCACGCACGAAGGCATCATGTACTTGATGGAGATGGGCGCACGACGACCATCCTCGATCATAAAGCGCAGGCCGTCGAGACCGGCAACATTGGCGATCTCGTGGCTGTCGGCAATGGCAGTGGTGGTACCGCGCGTCGCCGCCATGCGCGCATACTCGGCGGGCCGGATGTTCGAGGACTCAATGTGCAGATGTCCGTCGATAAAGCCGGGGGCGAGATAGCGACCCTGGCAGTCGATAACCTCGGCAGCCTCATAGGTACCGGCGGCATCGTCGCGACCGTCGTAGAGCACGCCGACGATCACACCGTCCTTGACGGCAACGCTACCGGGCGCCACGCGCTGACCGTACACGTCGACAATCTGCGCATTGGCAAACAGCGTGTCGACGGGCACGCGGCCCTCGGCGGCCTCGATCACAGACCTCATGACCTCAACGGACATACATACTCCTTTAACCGTAGAAAAAAGCTGCGGAGCGGACAAGCCTTCACCGCAGCAAGCCAATAGCCATTGTATGCCCAAACGATGGGTCAACAATGCGCCTCTCCGCTTAACGGCACACGCCGCTTGACGCAATGGGGACAGGTTGCTTTGCATTAATGGCAAGGATTGTCCCAAAGTGCCGGCACAGAAGGAACGTCCCAAAGTGCCAACAACGGAAGCGCCGATGTTTTGGCAACGACAGCGAGCGGGCCGCATTTGAGACAAGGTGACGTGAAACGAAAGGGCGCTGACCTTCTGGTCGCGCCCTTGAAGTTGAACGTCAGATTGTCCAAATGCGGCCCGCGCAGCGTCGGCCGGTCCGCCGTTCGTTAGAACGGCGGAACTAAATCAACTTGAAGCCCTTGCGCTTGCCTACGGAGAGGGTGTCGCCCAGCTTGAGGGCGCTGGGATCGATGTTATAGCTCTTGGGAGCCACGGCCTTGCCGTTGATCTTGACGCCGCCGCCGTCGATATCGCGACGAGCCTGGCCGGCGCTCGTCGAAAGACCCAGGTCCTTGAGCAGGCCGGCGAGGTAGATCTGGCCCTCGTCGTTAACAGTCAGCTCAACGTGCTTCTCGGGGAAGTCGGCAAGCTGACCCTCCTTGAACACGCGGTCGAACTCGGCCTGAGCCTCGTCGCCGGCACCGGCGCCGTGGTAGGTGTCGCACAGGTCGCGGCCCAGAGCGCGCTTGAGCTCGTAGGGGTCGGCAGAACCATCGGCCAGGGCGGCATCGATCTTGTCGACCTCGGCCGGGGTGAGCGAGCTGGCCAGACGATAGTACTTGCCGATCATCTCGTCGGGAATGGACATGGTCTTGCCGAACATGTCCTTGGGCGCGTCGGTCAGGCCGATGTAGTTACCGTAGGACTTGGACATCTTACGAACGCCATCGGTGCCCTCGAGCAGCGGCATGGTGAGCGCGATCTGGGGCTCCATGCCCATCTTCTCCATGAGCTCACGGCCGGCGAGCAGGTTGAAGAGCTGATCGGTGCCGCCCATCTCCACGTCGGCCTTGATCTGCACGGAGTCGAAAGCCTGCATCACGGGATACAGGAACTCATGCAGGGCGATCGGCGTCTGAGACTGGTAGCGCTTGGTAAAGTCGTCGCGCTCAAGAATGCGGGCGACGGTGAACTTGGAGCACACCTGCAGCAGACCGGCCAGATCCATCGAAAGAATCCAGTCACCGTTGTGCACGATGGTGGTCTTCTCGGGATCCAGGATCTTCATGGCCTGGCTCACGTAGGTCTCGGCATTGGCCTCGATCTGCTCCTGCGAAAGCTGCGGACGGGTGGAATTCTTGCCCGAAGGGTCGCCAATCAACGCGGTACCGTTGCCGATGATGAGGGTGACGTTGTGGCCCAGGTCCTGGAACTGACGCATCTTGCGCAGCGGCACGGCGTGGCCCAGGTGCAGGTCGGGGCTGGTGGGGTCGACGCCGAGCTTGATGTTGAGGGGCTCGCCCTTCTCAAGCTTCTTGCGAAGGTCGGCCTCGGGAACGATCTGCGCGGCGCCCGAGGTGATGATACGCATTTGCTCGTCAACAGACAGCATTGGGTATCCTCCTTTTGCTATAGCACCCTCGCCGAAAACGGCGGTGCTGGAAGTCCATAAACTCTCTTATGATAACAAACTGACGCGACGCAGCACCTACGACAGGAAAATCCTCGTCCTGCCGCATGCGTCAATGGCAACTGGCAGACGTGTACCGTCACGCTCGACCAGATAGCGTACCTGCCGACGACGCAAGCAGTCGCGGCAACGAACCTGTCCCGTCGCATCGGTGGCGCAGACGCCCTCGGCGGTCAGCAGGCAGTGCTCGCACACCATAAGCTCGGGACGGTCGGCGTCGACCGGACCCAAGACGCCGGGTTCAGCGGCCAGTTCGGCAATACGCTCCGCATCATTGCCGAGCAACTCCGCCGGCAAGCACACCCGCCCCGCACCGAGTCCGCGCAGCCAGGTAAGCGTGGCCCGATTCGCGCAGAACACCGGCGCCGCCACGTCAAACGTCACGCCCAGCTCGCGAGCGATCACCACCTGTCCCAGGTTGCGGCAGACGACGCGCCCGGCACGCTGTATCAGTGAGCGGGTCCAGTCAGCGTCACCCGTGCGGCACACCTCGTCAAGCACCACAACGGCGTCGGACAAATCAAGTTCTCCGCGCGGGTCGGCATCCATCAGCTGCCAAGCAAAAACCATGCGAGTGGGAACCGCGCACTCCACCAACTCCGTGGACGCACCGCCATCCACCGCAACGCCCTCAAAGGGCAGCACCTCAACGGCACGCGCAACGGGCGCAATCGCATCCGCCTCGGCCCGCATGCGCTCCAACACCGCCGCCGTCTGATCCAACACGCCGGCGCTGCGAATCAGGTACACCTCGCAGCCCGTGTCCACCTTACGCTTGCAATGCACGACGACGCGCTTCCCCGCTGCGGTATCCACCGGGCAGGGCACCTGCGGCCAGCGCTTGGGCACATCGGGACGCGCGTCGACACCCGGATAAAACCGAATCTCGAGCGTGTCACCCGCCGCCGCGGCGGCGTCGAGCTCAACGGTCACCTCTTCGTGGCCCACAGCGACCAAGCGCCCCACGCGCACGCCCTGGTTAATTGCGCGCTCAAAGCTCATCAGCTCGGCACCCGAACGCCCTCGCAGGTACGCATCGGTAAACCCACGGTTAAACGACCTTCCCAGCTCGCGCTCAAGCTCTTCCACGGCATCGGGGTCCCACGCGCCGTCGCACAGCATATCGAGTGCCCGGCGCCACGCCCGCACCACGTTGAATACGTAATCGGGGTTCTTCATGCGCCCCTCGATTTTGAGCGACGCCACGCCGGCATCTACAAGCTCGGGCAGATGCGCAATACCCAGATAGTCGCGCGGGCACAACAGGCGATCCCCTTCGACGGCGACAACGCTCTGCCCAGCCTCGTCCACCAAGTCATAGGATAGACGGCACGGCTGCGTGCAATCACCGCGCATCGCAGAGCGGCCACGTCGAAGGGCAGAGAACTCGCACGCCCCCGAATAGCCGATGCAAATCGCACCGTGGCAGAATACCTCGATGGGCACACCCGTGGCACATAGCGCCGCAATCTCGTCGACCGTCAGCTCGCGTGCCGTCGTCACGCGCTCGACCCCCAGCTCATCGGCGGCAAGCCGCACGGCGCCTTCGCTATGAACGCCCGCCTGCGTGGACAGGTGAATCTCGACCCCGGGAATCGCCGTGCGCAGTACACAAGCCAGCCCGGCATCGGCGACAATCAGAGCATCGGCACCCAGCTCCAGTGCATGAGCTCCCAACACCACCGCGTCGGACAGCTCATCGTCAAACACGAACACGTTGAGCGTCGCGTACACACGCACGCCATGGGCATGCGCCACGGCACAACCGCGCGCAAACTCGTCATCCGTAAAGCCATGGGCGCTCACACGGGCGTTAAAGCCGCCCAACCCCGCATAGATGGCATCGGCGCCCGCGGCGATGGCCGCAAGCATCTGGTCGAGCCCGCCCGCCGGCGCCAGCAGCTCGGGCAGCGCCGCACCGGCAGCATCCAATCCAGTCTTGTATTGTCCGCTCGGCTCCATCGTCCGAATCGCCATCGACAAACTCCTTACCAAGGTATGCATTCACTCTGAAAAATGCCGTCTTCCAGCATACACGAGGCCTCGCGCGCCCCGTTTGGTTTATCGTGTAATAACTTATGTCCATCCTGCCCCGACGGCACATCCGCCGTCCGGCACGACATACCTGGAGGTCAATATATGGGTCCTCGCCAACGACAGGGACGCAGCCGTTCAAAGACGCACGCCCTGCCCATAATCCTGCTCTCGTTTTTGGGCTTTTTGCTTATCGCGGGCGTGGCATTTGGCATCGGCATGGTCGGCAACGTCAACCGCTGGCTGTCCGATCTGCCCGACTACACCGACGCCAACGCGTATCTGGTGAGCGAGCCCACCGAGATCGTCGACTGCAACGGCAACAAGATCGCGAGCTTCTACACGCAAAACCGCAAGTCCATCACCAAGGACGAGGTCTCCCCCTACGTGCTGCAGGGCACCGTTGACGTCGAGGACGAGCGCTTCTACGAGCACGGCGGTATCGACCTGTGGGGTATCGCGCGTGCTGCGGTGGCAACCCTCGGCGGCGGGCACGAAGGCGCCTCGACTATCACCCAGCAGCTGGTGCGCAACACCATCCTGCAGGAGGAGCAGTTCGACTCGACCATCGAGCGTAAGGTGCGCGAGGCCTACATCGCCGTCAAGATGGAGGACATGTACTCCAAAGACGAGATCCTCATGATGTACCTCAACACCATCTATTACGGTCACGGCGCCTACGGTATTGAGGCCGCCGCCGAGACCTACCTGTCCAAGAGCGCCGCCGACCTCACCCTGAGCGAGGCCGCGCTGCTCATCGGCCTTCCCAACTCGCCCTCGCAGTACGACCCCACGGTCAACCCCGACCTGGCGCTGTCCCGTCGCAACAAGGTCCTTGACAACATGTTGCGCCTGGGCCACATCACGCAGGAGGAGCACGATGCCGCACAGGCCGAGCCCATCACCCTCAACGTGACCGAGATTTCGGGCAGCGGCGTCGACGTATACTCGCAGCCCTACTTTGTCGCCTATGTTAAGCAGCTGCTGGAGCAGGAGTTCTCGACCGACGTGCTCTTTAAGGGCGGTCTGACCGTCAAGACCACCATCGACCCCACGATGCAGCAGGTGGCAGAGAATGCCGTTCGCGAGCAGCTCGACACGCTCTCGCTCGACGGCCTGGACATGGGCATGGTCGTCGTCGATCCCAAGACCGGCTACATCAAGTGCATGGTGGGCGGCTACGACTACAACGCCGACGAGAACCACGTAAACCATGCCACGGCCAAGCGTCCCGTCGGCTCCACCTTTAAGGCCTTTACACTGGCAACTGCCATCCAAAACGGCATGAACCCCAACGTCACCCTCAACTGCAACTCGCCGCTCAAGGCCAAGGGCACCACGACCGAGGTCCAAAACTACGCCAACCATAGCTATGGCAACATCACGCTTAAGCAGGCGACGGCATACTCCTCCAACACCGGCTACATCCAGGTGGCGGAAGCCGTCGGCAACAGCAAGATCATCTCGCTCGTCAAAAAGCTCGGCATCGACCCCGCCAAGGACAACATCGAGGACGTTCCCGTCATGACGCTCGGCACCGGCTCGATCTCGCCGCTCGAGATGGCCGCCGCCTACGCGACGTTTGCCAACGGCGGCTACTATCGCCAGCCGATCGCCATCACCGAGATTGACTCTCGTACCGGTTCGGTGCTGTACCAGCACACCGACAATCCCTCACAGGTGCTTACCGAGGGCGAGGCCGCCGCGGTCACCGATGTTCTGTCCGGCGTCATGCAGGGCGGCGGTACGGGTGCTGCCGGTGCCCTGAGCGTCAACCAGCCCTATGCCGGCAAGACGGGCACCACCGACAACACCACCAACCTGTGGTTCTGCGGCTATACCCCGCAGCTGGCGTGCGCCCTGTGGACCGGCTATTCCGCGGGCGAGATCCCCATCCAAAAATACGGCACAGACCTGCTGGGCGACAGCACCAACCTGCCTGTCTTTAAGCGGTTTATGAACACCGTTCTGACCGGTACCGAGCGCGAGGAGTTTGCGACCGGAACGGCGCCCACCTACAAGAACAACAGCGTCTGGAAGTTCTACGGCACCAACAACTCCAAGAAGACGGAGAACGACGACAAGGACGAGAACGAGGACGAAGAGGAAACCACCACAACGACTACCACGACGACCACGACCACCGAGACCACGGGCGGCGACACCACCGGCGGCACCGGTACGACCGGTGGCTCGACGGGCGGCTCCACTGGTGGTTCGACCGGCGGCGATGGCGGCACGCCTACGCCTACGCCTACGCCTACGCCTACGCCTACGCCTACGCCTACGCCCACTCCCGACCCCTCGCCCACGCCTGACGATACGGTCGGCTAGAAATCATCCGGCCATAAGCAACAAGGCCCCCGAGCAGCCTATTGAACTGCTCGGGGGCCTTTTAGTTTGAAGCGACCTGGTGGGCGGTCTTTATACCGGCGAACAAAAAAAGGGGGGTACCGACCAACGTCGATACCCCTTACAAGCCACTATGTCAGCGCGCACGGTGCCGAGCGCACGACCCGCACGCCTACTTGCGAGAATTGCTCAGCTTATTGATCAGTGCCTCAAGACGCTCGCCGTCCTCGGCCGTCTGGGCAATAACCAAAATCGTATCGTTGCCGGCAAGCGAGCCAAGCACATCGGGCAGCTCTGCCGCATCAACGGCGGCGGCGATACCGGAAGCCGTGCCAGGCTGAGCCTTGATCATAACCAGATTATCGGTGCGCAGAACGCCCGTTACGAGCTCGGAAACCATACGCTGCAGGTGCAGGTCCTCTGCCAGAACATAGATGCCCTCAGGGAGCTTACGCAGCCCCATATCGGCAATATCGCGAGAGACAGTCGCCTGCGTGCAATCAAAGCCCATAGCGCGGAGCTCATCGACCAGCACGCGCTGCGTACGGACGTCCTTATTGCGCACAATATCTCTAATGGCATCCTGGCGCCCATTGCGTTTTTTAGCCATACAAACCCTCTCTCCAAAAGATGGCGGAGACAATCAATCAGTGATTGAATAGTTTAACGCTATTTGAAGGCTTTTGTGTATAAGAACGCATTTCGAAACAATTCTATGCAAGTTTGTTTCGAAATGAGCCGTTTAGGCGGTTTTTGCGCCCGTCCGGTTAAGAAAAGCTGCCAGATGCGTACACATCACGCAGCGCGCGGGCTTGGCGCTGGCGATCGGCCCAAACAACAGACCGAGCCCCCGATGGTTATCCTTGAGCGCGGCGACCATCTGACGGGTTCGAGGCGCATCGAGCATATCACGCATGCGGGCGGAACGCTCGATTGACGACACCCCATGCGGGCTCAGACACAAATTCTCGATGCAGGCGACCAGTCCGGCAAAGTAGAACTTTTGGCTTGCCAGCTTGAGCCGACCACCGCTGTCTGCTTCCGAGAGTGAGTCCGCAAGCTCGTCGAGCGCTCGAGTGTCATCGGATACCTTGGCATACATGGTGGGATCAAAGGCATCTGTAAGTTTAGGTGCCGCCGTGTGGAAACAAGCATCGCCGCAGCCGGACACGCATCGTGTCTGCGAAAGCGCGTATGCCATAAACCCAACTGTGCGAAACACCTTGTCGCACAAAAAGCATGCCTCAAACAGCGAGCGGCTGTACATCACGCCAGAGGTCTGAACGACTAGGCCGCCTAAAATCAACTGAGGCAGCCCGGCCACCATCGAAGATTTGCTATCAATGGAAATATGAGCAGCATCCAAGACGCGCGAATGGCGCTCTCGATGTGCATCATAGCGGTCGAGCGACACCGTGGGGAGCACTATGTCTGCCGTAGTATCGCACGCGATATCGACCATCTTGGAAAGGGACTGCGGAGCAAACCACTCATCGGCGTTCATAGCGATGATTTGAGAGCCGCGCGAGGCAGCAAAACCGGCACGAAGACAAGCGCCGCGCTTCGCGTCCTCGACGTCAATCAAATCAATATGGATGTCCCTGTCGGCAGCAACTTGAAGCGAATGTCGCACACCGGGCGCAGCATCGCGGCAGACAACGACAATCTGCAAATCGTAGAGGTCTTGGTTCTGGATACTCTCGAGCGCACGCATCGCATAGCTGGGCGAACCTTCTACCACAAGGATCACCGAAAGTCGCGGATGCGAGCCACGTCGAACCAAGTTATCCGTCCTCTCGACAGCAGTGAATCAAACTGTCGTTCATGGTACACCCCGGCAATAAAAGCAATGAGACACCGGTTGTATTGCACGCCAAGAACAGATGTTGCACACGCGCAGCCCACAGATGACAGGTGTCGACGCACGACGCGTCGAGCCCTCCCCTAGTCGAGCACGATAAGCTCGGCGGGATCGTAATCCACGCCCATAAACGTAAGGCCGCAGGCAGGAGCCGTGGGGCCCGCAGCGGTACGGTCGCAAGCATCGATGACCTCGCGCATCCACTCGGGTTCACGGCGATGCATGCCAATCTCGACAAGCGTGCCCACGATCGTGCGGACCATCGAATGCAGAAACGCATTGCCCTCGATGGTAAACGTCAGGATGTCCTCGCCAAACGCAACCTCATGGCCAAACTCGGCACGCATCACGCAGCGATGCGTGGGCTTGCCAACGGCAGACGCCACCTTGCAAAAGCTCTTGAAGTCCTGCTCGCCCAGCAGCGCGGGACAGGCCGCAGACATCGCCTCAACATCCAATGGGTAGCGGTGCCACCACACCGCACCGCGCGAAAGCACAGGGCGCGCGTCGCGATCGGCAATACGGTACGTATACGTACGGGAACGCGCATCAAAGCGTGCAGAAAAGCCTTTACGGGCCTTGTAGACCTCGTTTATGGCGATATCTTTGGGCAGGAGGGCATCCATAGCCCTCAGCCACCTACGGCGCGTCAAAGCCAACTCAGCGTCCGTTACGGGCACGCTGATGAACTGTGCCACCGCATGCACGCCGGCATCGGTACGCCCCGCACACGTCAGGTCGATCGGGCGGCGCAGGAGCGTCTCGATAGCGCGGCGCAACTCGCCCGCAACCGTCGTCTGACCGGGCTGCTCGGCAAAGCCGCTGTAGGACGAGCCATCGTAGGCCACGCGGAAAACGAGCGTGGCATCGAGCTCAGGAATCGAATTGAAATCAGACGGCGCGGTCATGGGCGCTCCCAACAAACAGGCAATGGCATTTCGATAAAAAAAAGAGGGGTACGCGAACGTACCCCTCGAATATAGCCTATGCAGACGGATTGTCTACTCAGCGGTCTCCTCAGCAGGAGCCTCCTCGGCAGCCTCGACCTTCTTGGGAGCAGCGGCCTTCTTGGGGGCCGGAGCAGCCTTCTTGGCCTTAGGCGTGCAAGGCTCGGTGACGAGCTCCATGATAACGATGGGAGCGTTGTCGCCCTTGCGGTTACCGAGCTTCATGATGCGGGTGTAACCGCCGTTGCGGTCCTGCCACATACCCTGGGCAGCCTTGTCGAAAATCTCGGCAACGAGCTGCTTATCGCCGAGCTTGGCGATAGCCAGACGACGAGAGTGCAGGTCGCCCTTCTTGGCCCAGGTGATGATCGGATCGACGACCGAACGCAGCGCCTTAGCGCGGGTCTCGGTGGTCTTGATGCGGTCGTTCTCGAAGAGGGCCTTAGCAAGGCTCTTCTTCATGGCCTTGGTGTGGCTCGCATCGGTGCCGAGCTTCAGGCCCTTCTTAACGTTGTGACGCATGGTCTAGTTTCTCCTCAAATATGCGAAGCATTAAGCCTTCAGGCTCAGGCCCATGGACTCAAGCTTGTCCTTCACTTCCTCGATCGACTTAACACCGAAGTTACGGATGTTGAGCAGATCGTTCTCCGAGAACTCAACGAGCTGACGGACCGAGTGAATGCTGGCGCGCTTAAGGCAGTTGTAGGAACGGACGGAAAGGTCCAAATCCTCGATTTGCTTGTCCAGCTCGGCGTTGTCGTTGGTGACCTCGGGAGCGAAGATCGAAGCCTCCTCCTCGACCTCGGGGGTCTCGGCAAGGTTCATAAAGGCGGCCATATGCTGGTTGATGATATTGGCAGCCTGGACCACGGCGTCGCGCGGGGCGATGGAGCCGTTGGTCTCGATCTCGAGGACAAGGCGGTCGTAGTCGGTGTGCTGACCGACACGGCAAGCCTCAACGAGCTTGGCGCAACGGGAAACCGGCGAGTACAGCGAGTCGACGTGGATCACACCGATGGGATCGTTGTCGCGCTTGTTGGCCTCGCCAGAAACATAGCCGCGGCCATAGCCGATGCGCATGCTCATGGTGAGATGGCCACCCTCGGTGAGCGTAGCAATGTGCTGCTCGGGGTTGACCAGCTCAAACTCGGACGGAATAAAGAAGTCCGCACCGGTGACCTCGCAGGGGCCGTCAACCGAGATGGTGGCGGTCGCCTCGTCGGTCGTGCCGAGAGCCCTGAAGACAAGACCCTTGACATTCAGGACGATGTCGGTGACATCCTCGACCATGTTAGGGATGGTCATGAACTCGTGCTGCGCACCATCGATCTGAATAGCCTCGACGGCGGCACCCTCGAGCGAGGACAGAAGTACGCGACGAAGGGAGTTACCCAGCGTATCGCCGTAGCCACGCTCGAGCGGCTCGACGGAGACACGAGCAGACGTCTCGTTGATCTCTTCGACCTGAACCTGAGGCCTAATGAATTCTGACATGTATTACCTCCAGCCTCAGCAGCCCGGATGGACTACTTAGAGTAGAGCTCGACGATGAGCTGCTCGTTGATATCACCGCTGATCTGCTCACGCGTCGGCAGAGCGAGCACGTTACCAGACAGCTTCTCGATATCGACCTCGAGCCAGCCAGGGACCTCAAAGCGCTCGGAGGAAATCAGAGCCTCCTTGATGGGGAGGAGGTCACGGAACTTCTCGCCGACAGCGACGACGTCGCCGGCCTTGACGCGATAGGACGGGATGTCCACGCGCTTGCCGTTCACGGTGAAGTGACCGTGACGGACGGACTGACGAGCCTCTTTGCGGGTGCGGGCGAAGCCAAGACGGAAGACGACGTTGTCGAGGCGAGACTCAAGGATAATCATGAGGTTCTCACCGGTGACGCCGTTCATCTTGCGGGCCTTATTGAAGTAGCCGTGGAACTGCTTCTCCAGAACGCCATAGATGAACTTGACCTTCTGCTTCTCACGCAGCTGCATGCCGTACTCAGATTCCTTGCGACGGCGCTTGGGCTGACGGATAGATTCCTTCTTGCTGCTGTAACCGAGCTCAGCGGGATCGATCCCGAGCTGACGGCAGCGCTTAAGAACAGGAGTCCTGTCGATTGCCATATTGATACGATCCTTTCAGTTACACGCGGCGACGCTTCTTGGGGCGGCAGCCGTTGTGCGGGATGGGGGTCTTGTCCTGGATGCTCGAGACCTCGAGGCCAGCAGCCTGGAGGGAGCGGATGGCGGTCTCACGACCGGAGCCGGGGCCCTTGACGAAGACGGAAACCTTCTTCATACCGTGCTCCATGGCCTGCTTGGCAGCAGCCTCGGCAGCCATCTGGGCAGCGAACGGCGTGGACTTACGGGAGCCCTTGAAGCCCACCTGGCCAGCCGACTTCCAGGAAATGACGTTGCCCTGGGGATCGGTGATCGAAACGATCGTGTTGTTGAACGTAGAACGAATGTGAGCCTGGCCCACGGAAATGTTCTTACGGTCCGCGCGCTTCAGACGGGCAGCGCGAACGTTCTTCTTAGCAGTAGCCATCTATCTAGCGCTCCTTATTTCTTCTTCTTAGCACCGATCTGACGCTTCGGGCCCTTGCGGGTACGAGCGTTAGTGTGGGTGCGCTGGCCGCGGACCGGGAGGCCCTTGCGGTGACGAAGGCCGCGGTTGCAGCCGATGTCCATAAGGCGCTTGACGTTCTGGTTGCGCTCACGGCGGAGGTCGCCCTCAACCATGATCTGGTTCTTATCGATATAATCGCGGATGGCGTTAACCTCATCCTCGGTGAGGTCCTTAACGCGCGTATCCACGTTAACGTTGCACTCGACGCAAATCTTCGTCGCAGTGGTGCGGCCGATGCCGTAAATGTAGGTCAGACCGATCTCAACGCGCTTCTCACGCGGGAGGTCGACACCATTAATACGGGCCAACGTAGTCTCCTCTCTTAACCCTGACGCTGCTTATGACGGGGGTTCTCGCAAATGACGAGGACCTTGCCATGGCGCCTAATGATTTTGCACTTATCGCACATCTTCTTGACCGAAGGACGTACCTTCATCGTTCTTCCTTTCGGTAGCGCTCAAACTACTTCCCTACTATCTACTCGCCCAGCCGCAGGCGTTTAAAACTATGGCTGGTCTTCACACACAATCCGACCGTAGGTTGAGCTAAGCCTGCAGTCGGAAATGGAGTGCGTGTATGCGTGCCGCTATTTGTAGCGATAGGTGATGCGGCCGCGGGTCAGGTCGTACGGGGAAAGCTCCACGACAACCCTGTCACCGGGGAGAATACGGATGTAATTCATTCGGATCTTGCCAGAAATGTTGCACAGAACCGAATGACCGTTCTCGAGCTCGACCTTAAACATGGCGTTGGGCAACGGTTCCTTTACCGTACCCTCGAGCTCAATTGCGTCTTCCTTCTTCACAAGCAATCATCTTTCTCTAGAAAACGACAGCGATTGAGTATTCTACAACACGTATGCACGCATCGTAATAACTTCGTAATGGCTCCACAACTAAGTGGAACTTGTTACATTTGAAATGTAAAACAAAGCCGTTCCCTGATGCCCAAGATCGCCTTGAAATGAGAAGGCATAGACCTTGGGGTCATGCCTTCGAAATTGAAAGGCGAGGTTGGGCATCAGGGGGCGGCGACTTTTACATTTCACCGCCTTGCAAGGAACACCAAGCACCTTGGGCATCCGTGGTGAGAATCACCGGACCGTCATTGGTAATGGCGACGGTGTTCTCGTAGTGCGCGGCGGGCAGGTGATCGTTGGTCGTAACAATCCAACCGTCGGAGCCCGTGCTCACATGGTTGGAACCCATCGTAACCATCGGCTCGATGGCAATGACCATGCCGGCCTGGAGGCGAACGCCCCTCCCCTTCTTTCCATAGTTAGGAACATTGGGGTCCTCGTGCATCACGCGGCCAATGCCATGGCCCACATAATCACGAAGCACGCCGTAACCGTGAGACTCGGCGAGGAACTGAACGGCATAACCGACGTCCCCGATATGGTTACCGGGAACAGCCTGCTCGATGGCAGCCTTAAGGCAATCACGCGTGACCTCGCACAAAGCCTTGGCTTCGGGCGTGGGGGTGCCGACGAAAAACGTCCAAGCGTTATCGCCGACCCAACCGTCGACAACGGCTCCCGTATCGATGGAGATGATATCGCCATCGCGCAGGATCATGTCGGGGTTGGGAATACCGTGGACCACGGCATCGTTGATCGATGCGCAAATGGTCCCCGGGAACCCGCCATAACCCTTAAAGGCCGGGGTGCCGCCATGCATGCGGATAATCTGCTCCGCGAGCTGATCGAGCTCAAAAGTCGAAACGCCGGGGCGCACCATGGCTCCAACGTGGCGGAGCGCCATCTTAGATAGCGCTCCTGCCTTCTTCATCTGCTCGATTTGCGTTGCAGACTTAATCTTGATCATAGACCGAGAGCCTCTTTGACATCCCCGTACACGGTCTCGCGAGCCTGGTCACCGTTGACCGACTTGAGCAGACCCTGGCCACGATAGTAGTCAACGAGCGGGCTCGTGGACTTCTCGTAGACGTCGAGACGGTTCTTAATGGTATCGGGCTTGTCGTCGTCGCGCTGATACATCTCGCCACCACACTTGGGGCAGGTAGCATCGGCAGCGGTGCCGGTGTAACCGCAGGCGCGGCAGGTGCGACGCGAAGACAGACGGTCGATGATGACCTCGGGGGCCACGTCGACCAGAAGGGCGCAGTCGATCTCGCGACCCATGGCGGAGAGCTCGGAATCGAGCGTCACAGCCTGGGCGGTGTTGCGCGGGAAGCCGTCGAGGATGAAGCCCTGCTGGGCGTCATCGGCGGCAAGGCGCTCCTTGACAAGGTCGATCACGAGCTGGTCGGGAACGAGCTCGCCAGCGTCCATGTACTTCTTAGCCTGAATACCAAGCTCGGTGCCACTCTTGACGGCAGCACGCAGCAGGTCGCCCGTGGAAATATGGGCGACGCCAAACTCGGCGACGAGCTCCTGTGCGACGGTGCCCTTACCGGCACCCGGAGCTCCGAGCAATACGAGGTTCATGAGCAATCCTCCTCTAGCCTATTTAAAGAATCCATCGTAATCATACATCTTGATCTGGCCTTCGAGCTTATCGACCGTGTCGAGCACGACGCCGACCATGATGAGGATGGACGTGCCGCCAAATGCCTGAATCAGATGGTTACCCGTGAAGGAGAAGATGATCGAAGGCACGATGGCGATGAGCGCCAAAAAGACAGCGCTGGGAAGCGTGATCTTGTTGAGCGCGTTCTTGATGTAGGCCGCGGTAGCCCTACCCGGACGGACGCCCGGAATAAAGCCGCCCTGCTTCTTAAGGTTATCGGCCGTGTCATCGGGGTTGAACACCATGGAGGTGTAGAAGTACGCGAAGAACACGATGAGGACAACGTTAAGCACCCAGTTGAGCCAACCGGTCGAAAGCGCGGAGGCAACTGCCTGAATCCAGCCGATGCCGGGGAAGAACACGGCAATCTGAGCCGGGAAGTACAGCAGCGCCGAAGCGAAGATGATCGGCACGACACCCGCGGTGTTGACCTTGATGGGCAGGTAGGTGGTCTGGCCACCCATCATGCGACGGCCCACGACGCGCTTAGCGTAGGAGACCGGGATGCGGCGCTGGCCGCGCTCAAGGAAAACAATCAGCGGGATAACCAGCAGGATGATGGCGCAGATGATCACCATGGTGATGATGCCACCGGCATTGCCCTCGGTGCTGGAGAAGATAGCCTGCGGCAGACCGGCCATGATGTTCGCGAAGATGATCAGCGACATGCCATTGCCGATACCGCGCTGGGTGATGAGCTCACCAATCCACATGATCAGCATGGCGCCCGCGGTGAGCGTACCGACGATCATGAGGTCGAAGATGATCTCGGGAGCGCCGGCGCCATTGAAGCTGATGCCGAAGCTCTTAAAGAGGAAGAGGTAACCCACGGAGTTGAGGATTGCCAGAGCAAGGGTGAGGTAACGCGAATACTGCGTAATCTTGGTCTGACCGACCTCGCCCTCGCGGGCAAGCTCATGCAGGGAAGGCACGACGGCCTGGAGCATCTGGAGGATGATCGAGCTGGTGATGTAAGGCATGATGCCCAGCGAAAACACCGACACATAGCTCAACGCGCCGCCAGAGAAAAGATTCAGGAGGGCCATAGCACCTGCGGCGACCGAATTGTTATCGGTCGAGAAAAGGCCCAGCATCCCCTGGAAGGGAATGCCGGGCACAGGAACGTGCGCACCAATGCGGTACACGACGAGCATAGCTATGGTAAAAAGAATCTTTTCGCGCAATTCTTTGATGCGGAAAGCATTCTTAAGACCATTTAGCACGGCAGCTCGACCTTTCCGCCGGCGGCCTCGATCTTGGCCTGCGCAGAAGCGCTGACCTTGTCGACCTTGACCGTGAACTTCTTGGTGAGCTCACCATTGCCGAGCACCTTGACGGGCTCGAACTCGCTCTTGGTGATGCGAGCGGCCTTAAGAGCGGCACCGTCGATCACAGCGCCATCCTCGAACTTGCGCTCGAGACGCTCGACGTTAACAGCGGTGTACTCGATACGACGGGGGTTGCGGAAGCCCGGAAGCTTGGGCAGGCGCATAGCCAGCGGAGTCTGGCCACCCTCGAAGCCGGCACCCTTGGTGCCGCCAGAGCGGGAACCCTGGCCCTTCTGACCGCGGCCAGAAGTGGTGCCGTGACCCGAAGAATTGCCACGGCCGACGCGCTTGCGGTTCTTGGTGGAACCGGGCGCGGGAGTAAGATCGTGAAGCTGCATTTGCTACTCCTCTACAATCTCGACAAGGTGCTTGACCTTGAAGATCATGCCGCGGACGGACTCGTTGTCAGCAATCTCGCGAACCTCGCGGATCCTGTGGAGACCGAGGGCACGGACAGTACGGACCTGGTCCTGCTTGCAACCGTTGGTGCTGCGGACCTGCTTGATCTTGATGGTGTCAGCCATGCTTAGTTCTCCTTACCGACGAACATCTCGGAGACCGTCAGGCCACGGCGAGCCGCGACGTCCTCAGGGCTGGAGAGCTCCTTGAGGCCCTCGACGGCAGCCTTGATGATGTTGAGGCCGTTGTCGGTACCGAGGGACTTGGACAGGACGTTCTTGATGCCAGCAAGCTCGAAGAGGGGACGCACAGCGCCGCCGGCGATAACGCCGGTACCCTCGACAGCGGGCTTGATGATGATACGGCCGGCACCAAAGTGGCCGAGAACCTCGTGCGGAATGGTGCCCTGATCGGTCACCGGCACGTGGAACATGTTCTTCTTGGCATCGAGAGACGCCTTGGAGATGGCCATGGGCACCTCAGCGGACTTGCCCATGCCAACGCCAACGTTGCCCTTGCCGTCGCCAACGACGACGAGAGCGACGAGGCTCATGCGACGACCACCCTTGACGGTCTTCGACACGCGGTTGATGTAAACGACGCGCTCCTCGAACTCGGAGGCCTCGCGCTGCTGCTTCTGATTACGAGCCATGTGCTACATACCTCCTAGAACTCGAGACCGGCGGCACGAGCACCGTCGGCGAGGGCCTTGACGCGGCCATGGTAGATACGGCCACCACGATCGAAAGCGACCTTGGTGATGCCGGCCTCGATGGCACGCTTGCCAACGAGCTGACCGACCTTCTCCGCAGCCTCCTTGTTCGAGGTGTGGGTGCCCTTGAACTCGGCCTCGAGGGTCGAGGCGGAGACGAGCGTCAGGCTGGAGCCCTTGCTGTCGTCGATGATCTGGGCATAGATGTTGGCGTTGGTACGGGTCACGCGAAGACGCGGACGCTCGGCGGTACCCGAGACCTTGCCGCGAACACGACGCTGACGACGCTTGAGGCCTTCCAGCTTCGCCTTATGCTTGTTCATACGTAAACTCCTAAAAAGGTTGAACTTGCCAGCACCTAACGGGGTGCTGGTCTTATGCGAGTAAGTCGGTTACGACTACTTGGCGGCCTTACCCAGCTTGCGGCGGATGTGCTCGCCAACATAGTGGATACCCTTGCCCTTGTAAGGCTCGGGAGGACGATGACCGCGAATCTCAGCGGCGACCTGACCGACCTGCTGCTTGTTGATACCCTTGACGTTCACGTGGGTGTTGTCGGGAACCTCGAAGGTGATGCCCTCGGGAGCCTCGACGATCACGGGGTGCGAGAAGCCCAGGGAGAACTCGAGGTTCTTGCCCTTCTGCTGCACGCGGTAACCGACGCCGGCGAGCTCGAGCTTCTTCTCGAAGCCCTCGGAAACGCCAACAACCATGTTGTGGATGAGGGCGCGGGTGAGGCCGTGGCGGGCACGGGTCTCACGCTCGTCGTCGGGACGGGAAACGGTGAGGACGTTGTCCTCGACGTTGACGGTGAGCTTCTCAAAAACATCGAGCTCGAGCTGGCCCTTGGGGCCCTTGACGGCAACGTTGTTGCCATTGACTGCCACTTCGACTCCGGCGGGAATCTGGACAGGCTTATTACCGATACGAGACACGGTGATCTCCTTTCCTTCTACCTACCGACCGAATTACCAGACGTAAGCGATGATCTCGCCGCCGACGTTGTGCTTGCGAGCATCGCGGTCGGTCATAACGCCATGGCTGGTGGAAATAATGGCGGTACCAAGGCCACCGCGGACGCGGGGCATGTCGGCAACGCCGGTGTACTTACGCAGGCCCGGCTTGGAAATGCGGCGGATGCCGTTGATGACCTTAGCCTTCTTGGGACCATACTTAAGCGTGATGTGCAGAGTCTTCTGGGGCACGGTGTCCTCGACATCGTAGCCCTCGATGTAGCCCTCCTCGTGCAGAACACGAGCGATCTCGACGAGCTTCTTGCTGCTCGGCATGGAGACCGTGGCCTTGTTCACAGAGTTAGCGTTACGGATGCGCGTAAGCATATCTGCGATCGGGTCTGTAAGGTTCATACAGATTCTCCTTCGTTCTTGATGAACACGTGCTCTTGGTTCTTCGCCGCCCTTAACGGCAAAGCCTATTTAGCGCGTTTTCCCTGTTCCAAACTGAAGCTTGAAACGCTGGTAGTGACTTACCAGCTGGCCTTCTTAACGCCGGGAAGCTCGCCCTTGAGTGCAAGCTCACGGAAGCAGACACGGCACAGGCCGAACTTGCGGTACACAGAGTGCGGACGGCCGCAGCGCTGGCAGCGCGTGTACTCACGAGTAGAGAACTTCTGCTTGCGATTGCACTTGACGATCATCGATGTCTTAGCCACTTATATCCTCCTCACATAGAGTATTGTTCGCCCCAAGCGCCGCCCCCCTTGTGGGAACGGCGCTTATAGGGCAGGTGAACCTATTTCTTGAACGGGAAACCGAAGGCGTCCAGAAGGGCCTTGGCCTCCTCATCGGTGTTGGCGGTGGTCACGAAAGTGATGTCCATACCACGCTGGTGATCGACGGAGTCGAAGTCGATCTCGGGGAAGATGAGCTGCTCGGTGACGCCCATGGAGAAGTTACCACGGCCGTCGAAGCTCTTGGCGGAGATGCCGCGGAAGTCGCGGATACGGGGGATCGCGACGGAGGTCAGACGATCGAAGAACTCCCACATACGGTCGCCACGCAGGGTAACCTTGCAGCCGATCGGCATACCAGCGCGCAGGCGGAAGGTAGCGATGGACTTGCGGGCACGGGTGATCATCGGCTGCTGGCCGGTGATGGCGCGCAGGTCGCGCACGGCACCGTCGATGGCCTTGGAATCGGTAGCGGCCTCGCCGACACCCATGTTCACGACGATCTTCTCAAACTTGGGGATCATCATGACGTTCTCGTACTGGAACTTGTCCTGAAGCTGCTGCTTGACCTCGTTGTTGTACTTGGTCTTCAGACGCGGCACATACTTCTCTTCTGCCATTGTTCACTCCTTCTTGGGGTTTTAAGCACGGGGCGTGGCCACGGTGGGTTGTCCTCGTGCCTCCTGGCTGCATCCGCGCCGCTCATGGCATTTCGCGGTTTGGACTCGACGCAGCAGGAGCCGACAAAACAATCGGTACTATACGCGCATTGGGTGCGTATTTCCAGAAAAACCTCGTCTGCCTGCACAACTCCACAACTCCCCCTTGATTCTCATCTTCATTGCAACAGCCTCAGGACTCAGCGCAACGCGTTGCGCTGAGTCCTGAGGCGCGAATCCG
>NZ_WWSY01000023.1 GCF_009876115.1 Collinsella aerofaciens
GTCTCAAGAAGGAGTAACATCGGGACTTGCAGCGACGGACCTCAGGACACTCTTACACCACGTCTGCGCGCGCGACCGACGCTGCCAACGCTGCGGTTACCGCGGCGCAGAGTGTCGTGGCTGCCAAATCTGATGAACTCGATGTCGCCAAGGGCAAGGCAGCCGCTGCCCAGCGTGCGCTGGATGCCGCTCGCGCCGGCGTTGGCGACAAGGAAGGCGCGCTTGCCGCCGCTCAGGACGAGCTGGCCGCGTACTCGGCCGATGTTGCCGCTGCTCAGCGCGCGTTTGATGCGGCTTCGGCGGCGCTCGAGGGAGCGCGTGCTTTCCAAGTTGACGCGCAGGCTGCGCTGGACGCCGCCCAGGGCGTGGCCGATCAGGCGGATTCCGACGTTGCTGCCGCTCAGGACGAGCTTGCTGTCGCTCAGGCCGCCGCGACCGACGCCGGTGCAGCTGTGACCGCGGCGCAGGCCACGTCCGTTGCGGCTGCTGCTCGTGCGGCTCAGCTGCGCGATGCCGCCGCGGCGCTTGCTCAGGCGACGGAGGACAAGGCCGCTGCCGATGTTGCTGTTGAGGCCGCGGCTTCGGCGAAGACCGATGCCGAGTCTTGCGTGACTGCGGCGGACGACGCCGTAACAGATGCGACCGCTGATCGCGATGCTTCTGCCGCCGCGGTTGCCCGCCTGCGCAGGATCAACCTTGCCGACGCCATCGCTAGCGGCCGTGCCAACGATGCGGATGAGGCACTCAACGCTAAGATTGCCGCGGCTCACGATGCCGCCGAGCGCGCTGCAGCCGCCAAGATTGAGCTCGACGCTGCCGTTGCTGCGACGGATGCTGTGGCACCTGCCTACTTGGAGGCGCTTGCCAACTACACCGCCGCCAAGGCCGAGCTCGACCAGGCTATTGCCGAGCTCAACGCCGAGATCGCTCGCCAAGAGGCCGCCGAGCGCGGGAATGGCGAGCAGACTCAGCCTGCGACGCAGGTGACGTACCAGGCCAAGCACATGACCTCGGCGTCAGGGGTCACCACGCCGCAGACGACGATGCCCGCCACGGGCGATGCGTCCGACCTGCTGGGCGAGACCTTCGTAATCGGCGGCACGGTCCTGGTTGCCGCCGGCGTCTTCCTCTCCGACAAGCGCCGCCAACTGATCCGTTAGGGACGGAGGAAAACGGATCATTTTCGGCGCGCGCCGCAAGGGCATGGGTCCTGCGGCGCGCGCCGCTTTTATCTCAAGCTTAATTAAGGAGGGGCATATGCAAATTAGAGGAGAAGCTGCGATTGCCTGTGGGTTCATGGCGGGCTTGGCAACGGGACTGCTGTTCGATGGATGTTTCGACAGTTACATCAATCGATTCCGCGACCCTGGTTTTTCGAGCGGAAAATCCAATGAACAAGTTTCGGAGTGCCAAAAGATGGCGATGCCTAGCGAGTCCCGTGGCATGGACGTCTCAACGGTCAATGTGATCGTCACCAAAAGTGGCAAGCGTTATCACAACGCCATGGGATGCAAAGGCCTTCCACGAACCGCCGTCAGAACAAGTGTGCCACTGGTATCCGCACTCAAACGAGGCAAAACGCCCTGCCCAGTATGCTGCCCGCCAACGGCTTAGATGTTTCCCAAGATACGCTCCGCAACGCCATGAGCTTCTGCAAACGTACGGACTCGCGCTTTCTCTTTTTTGGAAAGTGAACCGAACATCTTTGTCAGCTTTTCCTCGTTCAACAGCGGGAGCAAATTATTCACGGCGCGGGCATCTTTTTCGGCCTTTTTGCCCCGTTCGCCGTTAATTATCATCTTGTGAATTACATATGCCTCAGGGGTTGGAACAGTTACGATATGGTTGAAACAGCGAACTTCGACGGTGTTTTTCAAAATAATGTCCATATGCCATAGTGCCTGAGCCGTCACGCCGATGTTCGTTTTGAGTGCAGGTTCTTTTCCTGCGCCCATTTTTCCAATGAGAAACTCAACTTCAAGACCGGTGATATCTAGCAACTTTGTTGTTCCGTTCATGCGGTCAGATTCGACAAAGAAGCCTCGTTCTTTTGCGAGGACGGTCAAGCGTGCCGCCGGGCTGGGTCGTCGTAGGTTTCGGACAAGGAAGTCAACATCCATTGTTTTGATATTTGGACAAAAACCCGGCAGCACCTCGGCTTCTCTATAGGCAAATTCCGCCCAGGACCCGATGAGAACGACATGATCCATACACCCTGCTTCTTCAACCAGGTCAAGCACTTTTAAGAAAGCTTGCTGCTGCTCAGTCAACATCTGGCACCCTTCCCAACGCTCTTATGATCTGCTTTTGAGAACGCTTCTGCTCTCTAATGGCAGCCGCGAGAGCTCTTCGGCGTTCGATTTTGGCTTGCAGCTCATCAACCTCTGCAGTGGGGACATAGTCGCTTTTAACCTTGTCGCCGACTCGATAGTTGAGGTAGCAGTATTCGTGGCCTTTTATGTTTCGCATGCGGATGCTGCCCTTTGGAAGGAGACCGATTTCCTGTTCCATGAGGTCCAAAAGGCGACTAGAGCGTGCATATTCCTCTTCTAGGACATCTTCTAAGACGGACATGGAGCCTCCCTTCCGAGTAGTTACCCTACATTCTAGCAAATTAAATAATTTGTAGGGTAACTCAAGCATGTCCGCACGACATGTGACACTTACCCTGCCGCCCTGCTCTGCCGCGGCGGCATGCATCTGAACAACGACCCTCTAAGGAGTTCGATATTGATGGGCGACAACACCAAGCATCTCGCAAAGAAATGCGTTAAGGACGCGGGGCCATGCCTCGCGCTGTGCGTGGCCGGCGCAGCGGTCGCGCTGCTGGCTGTTCTGGGGCCGTTCGACGTGCTCCGAAGTGCCAGCTCTCTGCACGTTTGTATGGCCCTTGCCGGCGCCATGATGACCGGCGGCGTGCTCGATCTGATCTTTTGGGTGTTTGATCCGTTTGGTTGGAAGAACGAGGGGTAAGCCCTAAGGGATGGAAGGGCTGGAACGGTTGGCTTAGCGATCGTGCAGAATGCGGGCTGGCGACTTACAGGGAAGTGGTGATCCGATGACGGTCTATGTGACGGGCGATGTTCACGGTGGGGTCGACATGCAAAAGCTGCGCGACTGGGATCTTGGGGATAGTCTGACGAGCGATGACTATCTGATTGTCGCGGGCGACTTTGGCTTTCCCTGGGATTTCTCTGCCGAGGAATGCACCGATATCGCCTGGCTGGAATCGCGTCCCTATACCGTGCTGTTCGTCGACGGCAACCACGAGCGTTTCGATCACTGGGCGGAGCGACCCATGGAGTTGTGGCACGGTGGGCTGACGCAGCGCCTGTCGGATACCTCTCCCATACGGCGCCTGACGCGTGGCGAGGTTTTTGAGTTTGACGGCTCAACGATCTTTACCATGGGCGGCGCCACGAGTGTGGATAAGGAATACCGCATTCCTTATTCCAGCTGGTGGCCACAGGAGCTGCCGGACGAGCGTAACTTTGAGGAGGCGCGGACAAAGCTCGACAGCGTGGGCTGGAAGGTCGACTACGTGATCACCCACACCTGCTCTACGCGCATGCTTTCGCCCACGCTCTATCCGGCACCCGGCTGGAATTACCCCGCCGTTGATCGGCTTACGGCATTTTTCGATGAGCTGGAAGACCGCTTGGACTACAAACGTTGGTATTACGGGCATTTTCATCGGGATGCCAACCCGGCCGAGCGCCACACCGTGCTCTACGACTGTATCGTCCGCCTGGGCGACGAGCTCCAGCCCTGGGATGTTGCGTAGGGGTGGAGTGAGCGGCTACTCGGCCGTTACGGTGATGTTCTCCCGGTGCGCGCGGATGACATTCCAGCTAAAGTGCTCGACCAGCTGCTCGGCGGTACGCGGTGTGGTGTCCGGCGCGATGCCCGTTTGCCCGGCGAGCCAGCCCAGCAGTGCCTCGGGCGTGCCAAAGCGTGCGCGTAGCTCGCCCAGGTCCAGGTCGCGATCGCGCTTGGAAAGGCGGCGGCCGTCCGGCGACATGAGCAGCGGAATATGTGCGTAGTGCGGCGTTGGAAGTCCCAGCAGATGCTGCAGGTAGATTTGGCGTGGCGTGGAGCCCAGCAGGTCGCATCCGCGCACGATCTCGGTGACGCCCATGGCAGCGTCGTCGACCACCACGGCCAGCTGATAGGCAAAAACGCCGTCGCTGCGGCGCACCAAAAAATCGCCGCACTCGGTGGCGAGCGCCTCGCATTGGGCCCCGTACGTGCGGTCCACGAATTCGATCACGTCGCCCGCGAGGTCGTCGATGTCGGGCACGCGCAGGCGCGTGGCCGGGGCGCGCAGGGCACTGCGGCGGGCGACCTCTTCGGCAGAAAGGCCTCGGCAGGCGCCGCGGTAGATGGGCGTGCCGTCGCTGGCATGCGGCGCGCTCGCGGCGTGGAGCTCGGCGCGCGTGCAAAAGCAGGGGTAGGTGAGGCCGGCGTCTTGCAGCTGGCGCAAGGCGCTCTCGTACAGGTCGAGGCGATCGTGCTGGTAGTAGGGGCCTTCGTCCCACTCGAGTCCCAGCCAGGCCAGGTCGTCAATCAGTTGAGCGGCAAGTTCCGGGCGCTTGCAGCGATCGTCCAGGTCCTCGATGCGCAGCACGATGTTGCCGCCCTGGCTGCGGGCCGAAAGCCACGAGCACAGGCAACTGAACACGTTGCCCAGGTGCATGCGGCCCGAGGGCGACGGGGCAAAACGGCCCACGACAGGTGCGGGAACGGAGGCGGGTTGCGATGTTGGTGCATCCGCGGCGGGCGTTACTATGTTGCGTGTTTTGATATCCATGCGGACGAGTATAGCGCGGGGCACGGTAGGGAAGGCGTTTCCGTGGCTCGCAAGTTGGCGGCGCTGCGCATTGCGCACGGTGGGTCTGCGGCCCAACGTCTCGATCGCAGTACGCCGACTCGGCCTCACAAACGACAGAAACCCCGGCAGCTCTTCGCAACTGCCGGGGTTTCCGCGGAAAAGGGGGACATGATCCTCGAGCGAACGGCAAAGGGGCAAACCGTTTTCGCTCAATTGCTTTATGCCCCTCGACTGGCGGCTCAATCAGCGCATGCCGCGCCCACACAAAGCCGCTACACCTGTGACGGAGCTGTGAAGTGTTATCTATCGTTGGCGCGGGACTCAGCCCAAGAGCGTCTCAAACGACAAATTAGTTGTTGTCTGTCGGTTCAGCCCAATGATCCGTTTTCCTCCGTCCCCAATAGATCATTTTCCAAGTGCCGAGGTGTGGGCGTGACTTTCATCCCGTTTGGCGCTCCGGTCGCCTAGATATTCGTCATGCGTACCCGCAAACGTGGGACAATGGCGCTGTTGGTTTTACAGACAAAGGATGTGCCTATGAACACCCTCGCCGCCAAAGTCAGCCGGCAGCGCCGCCCGTTTGCGCGATTTGTTTCCATTTGCGCGCTCGTCGCGTGCGCACTGCTGCTGTTGCCCGCCGTTGCACGTGCCGACGGCTACTCCATGACCCAAACCTATATCGGTGCCACGGTCGAGGCCGACGGCTCGCTGACCGTTGTCGAGGGACGCCAGTTTGATTTCGATGACGACATCAACGGCGTGTTTTGGGAGATCAATACAGGCTCTAACCAGCAGGGCGGCGCGGCGGGCGTCAATGTGCTGAGCGTCGAGGAAGACGACACCGCGTTTAACAAGGTCGACAGCGCAAACAAAGGCGACAACGGCGTCTATACGGTTGAGCAGTCCGACAGCGGCGTAAGAATCAAGGTGTTCAGCCCTCACGAGAGCGGCGACAGCGCAATCTACTACGTGAGCTACACCATGACCGGTGCGGTTATGAACTGGGCCGATACCGCCGAGCTCTATTGGAAATTCGTGGGCGACGGCTGGTCCGCGGATTCCGATGACGTCGAGATGGAAGTGTACTTCGCAAATGCCGCCGCCGGGACGGCGGCCGTCAAGGGCGATAACTTCCGCGCATGGGGCCACGGCCCGCTGACGGGCGACGTATCGCTCGATGCGGATGAACCCATGGTCACCTATACCATTCCCTGCGTGCATCAGGGCGAATTCGCCGAGGCGCGCATCGCCTTCCCCAGCGACTGGGTGCCGCAGCTTGCCGTCTCGGGTGAAAAGCGCATGTCGACGATTCTGAGCGAAGAGAAGGAATGGGCCGACGAGGCCAACGCTCGCCGTGAGCACGCGCGTGCGGTTGCCGGCGCGATTGCCGTGGTGTGTGTTGTCGTGGCGGTTGCCTATACCGGTGTGATCGTGATGCTCAAGCTGCGCAGGCCCAAGCCCAAGCCGCTCTTCCAGGACGAGTACTTCCGCGATGTGCCCTCCGCCGACCATCCCGCGGTGCTTGCAGCTCTTATGAGCTGGAACGACGTGCCCGATCAGGCATATATCGCCACGCTCATGAAGCTCACCGACGACCGTGTGATCAAGCTGGAAGAAGCGACCGAGACCAAGAAGAAGGGTCTGCTCCGTCGCGAAAAAGAGGAGCAGACGTATCGCATCACAGTGACCGACGAGGCCTGGAAGGCTGCCAAGAAGGACGGCATCGATCGCGATGTGCTCAAGGTCTTCTTCGCCGGCGTTAAGCCCGATAAGGACGGAGTCCGTTCGCGCACGTTTAGCGAGCTGGAGGAGTACGCTAGCGAGCGCACCACATCTGTTGGCGACAAGCTCGAGGACTATCAGAGCACAGTTAAGGGCAAGCTGGAGGCGCGCGAGCTTATTGCATCGGATGGCACTATCGCGATGGTGGCCGGCCTGGTTCTCGGCATCATCATTGTCTTTGGCATTCTGGGCTCTCTGTTCTATACCGACTTTGCGGACGCCAACGTCGGTGCCGCTACGATCTCGATCCCCGTCACGATCGTGGGCTTTGTCCTGAGCTGCACCTTCCGCCGTTACACGCCGGAGGGCGCCGAGGTGGCGGCTCGCTGTAAGGCGCTCAAGCATTGGCTCGAGGACTTCACGCGCCTGAAGGAGGCCATCCCCAGCGATCTGATCTTGTGGAACAAGCTGCTGGTGATGGGCGTTGCCCTGGGCGTTTCGAAAGAAGTGCTGCGACAGCTGGCCGAGGCCGTGCCTGCGGACCTGCGCAACAGCGACGATTTCTACGACAACTACCCCTGCTACTGGTGGTATTACCATCACTACGGCAACGAGTCTCCGCTCGATTCGTTTAACGATGTGTATCACGAGACCATCCGCGAGCTGGCTTCGAGTTCCGATAGCTCGAGCGGCGGTAGCGGCGGCGGCTTCTCGGGCGGCGGAGGCGGCGGCGTCGGCGGAGGCGGCGGCGGAACGTTCTAGCGCGCTCTGATTTTTGGGATGGATCTTCTCCGGCGACTGCCGACGGATCCATCCCATTTTTATGCGCTACCTACGAAGGCTGTCCCCAACGACTGGTCACTGGGAACGTTCCTAAATGACCAGGTATGGCTGCCAAGTTTAGGCTGTTAGGTCGAGTTCGTAGAGGAAGCTTTCGCGCGGCATGTCGTGACGGCGCTCTTCGCGGTTGGCGCGGTGCGTGGCCGTGCGCTTAAAGCCGTGCAGTTCGTAGAACTTCCACGAGCAGTTGGAGTCGGTGTACAGGTGCGCCCTCGTCGCCCCGCGCGAGGATAGGTACGAGACTGCGGCGTCGAGCAACACCGAGCCAACGCCCAGGCCATGGACGTCGCGATCTACGGCAAGCAGCGTGACCTCGTTGTCGTGTGGCAACGGGCTGCTTTCGAGCAGGCGGTTGTTGGTTCGGATGGTTGCGCGCACAAACGAGAGATACTCGGCGCAGGCATCGGGCTCCAGCTCGCGCATTTGCGATAGCAGTGCGCGTTCGGTATCCAGCCAATGTTCCTTAACGGTGGCGCCGGAGCTCTGTCCCGCACGCGCGAGCGCAATGCCGCGCGCCTGACCGTCGATTACGGAAACTTGCGAAAACGTCGAAGACGAAAGGCAGTAGGCAAGGTCGCACGCGGCCTCGAGACGGTTGTACTCATCGTTATCCGAATTGTTATGCCAAAGCTGCTGCAGAATCAGCGCGATGGCGTCGAAGTCTTCGGTATCAAACGGTCGGTAGAGAACCCGCGAGACCATGGCGCCTCTTTCTTTTGCGGATGCATATCGAGCACAGTTCTACCACGCCATTGGCATCTAATTATGGTGCCCCTGTGTTCCATGAACTCACCGTGCCCATCCCCTCCGCTCGCAAGCTTTTTCTGCACATGCGCCCGTTGCGGGGTGCATCGATGCGCTCGATGCGCTACATTGAATCAGTATTTTCAATGCCGCTGCGCGAGCGCTGCAGATCGACGTATCACCGGCTCACAGAGCACGGCGGCGTACCAGATAGGAGGACTGCATGGGATCTGATGTGAAGATCGCACGCGCGTTGATCTCGGTTACCGATAAGACGGGTGTCGTCGATTTCGCACGGACGCTGGTCGATGACTTTGGCGTCGAGATCATCTCTACGGGCGGCACGGCTCGTGCCATCGAGGACGCGGGCGTTCCCGTAACCCCCATCGAGGAGTTCACGGGCTATCCCGAGATGATGGACGGCCGCGTTAAGACCCTGCACCCCAAGGTTCACGGCGCGCTGCTGGCCCGCCGCGATTCCGAGCAGCACATGCAGGAGGCCGCTCAGCACGGCATTAAGCTGATCGACCTGGTCGTCGTCAACCTGTACGAGTTCGAGAAGACCGTCGCCAACCCCGAGGTCACCTTCGCGGATGCCATCGAGCACATTGACATCGGTGGCCCCTCCATGCTGCGCTCTGCCGCCAAGAACGCCGCGAGCGTTACCGTCATCTCCGACCCGGCCGACTATGATGTCGTCCTGGCCGAGATGCACGAGACCGGTGGCTGCACCACGCTTTCCACCCGTCGTCGCCTGCAGGTGAAGGTCTACCAGACCACCGCCGCCTACGACACGGCTATCTCCCGTTGGCTCGCCGCCCAGGCAAGCGACGTGGCGGACACCTCTGCCAAGCTCGAGATTTCGTTGGAGAAGGTCGACGACCTGCGCTATGGCGAGAACCCGCAGCAAAAGGCCACGGTCTATCGCTTTGCCGAGGGCTGCGAGAACACCGCGAGCTCGCAGTTCCCGCTCGTGGGCTCCGAGCAGATCCAGGGCAAGCCGCTCAGCTACAACAACTATCTGGATGCCGACGCCGCTTGGAACCTGGTCCGCGAGTTCGACGAGCCGGCCTGCGTGATCCTCAAGCACCAGAACCCCTGCGGCTCCGCCGTGGCCGAGGACATCACGGCCGCCTACGACCGCGCTTTCGCCTGCGATCCCAAGAGCGCCTTCGGCGGCATTATCGCCTGCAACCGCGAGGTCCCCTTTGAGCTGGTTGAGCACTTCGCCGACCAGAACAAGCAGTTCGTCGAGGTTATCATCGCCCCGAGCTACACTGCCGAGGCACTCGAGCGCATGGCCAAGCGCCCCAACCTGCGCGTGCTGGCTACCGGCGGCGTGGACCACGGCGCCCAGGTGGAGCTGCGCTCCGTCGACGGCGGCATGCTGGTGCAGGAAGTCGACCACGTGACCGAGGATCCCGCGACCTTCACGTTCCCCACCGACCGTAAGCCCACCGACGCTGAGATGGCCGAGCTCGAGTTTGCCTGGAAGGTCTGCAAGGGCGTCAAGTCCAACGCCATCCTGGTTTCCAAGGGTAAGGCCGGCATTGGCATGGGCCCGGGTCAGCCCAACCGCGTTGACTCTGCACTGCTTGCCTGCGAGCGCGCCGAGGACTTCTGCGAGCGCGAGGGCGTGGAGAAGGGCGGCTTTGCCTGTGCAAGCGATGCGTTCTTCCCGTTCCGCGACAACGTCGACGTGCTTGCCGCGCACGGCGTGACCTGCATCATCCAGCCCGGCGGCTCCAAGCGCGACGACGAGAGCGTCCAGGCCTGCAACGAGCATGGTATTGCGATGGTCTTCACGGGGGCCAGGCATTTTAGGCACTAAGTTTCGCCACGGGACAAAATAATCTCTGCAAAAGACGGCTGCTCCGTTTGGAGGGCCGTCTTTTTGGTATAAGAGGACGGAATGACTAACACGAAAGGTATGACCATGCCCCAGATTGATGATGCCGAGCTGTTTGGCAATGCCGAGGATCAGCGTGCGTACGAGGACTTTTGCGCCAATCAGGAGGCGGTCGAGAAGTTCACGCTCGACAAGCCCGCGCTTGTCTGCCGTTGGCGCATGTCCAACAAAAAGGTGCCCATGCTCAACCGCCACATCCGCGCACTGTCCGAGCGCCTGGTGCAGGGCGAGCCGCTTACCCATAACATGCTCAGCTGGGCCAAACAGCACGTTGAGTGGTCGCTTGCCGAGGGCGATTACACCGCACATGACGGCGTGCTCATGCTGGTGATCGACGTCAACGGCAACGCCGCCATGACGGTGGGGGAGTACGAGCCGCTCGCCGATACGTCGGCCAAGGCGCTGCGCGCCCGCTCCGCAGAGGCCCGCTCCGAGGCCGACGAAACCGGCGTGGCGCCCGAGCTGCTCGCCGCCGTCAACAACGGCGAGCTCGCCTTTGTGGTGCCAGCGGACGAGTGTCTGTGTGGCACGGCGACGCTCATCGAGCAGCTGGCCCAGACCAAGGGAATCCCGGTCACGCGCGTAGACATTCCCGCGCAGCTCAAGGGTGCGCTGTTCCTAGTGAGCGACGAGCACGGCGTGGTCCCCGCGACCGAGACGGACGCCGCCGAGGCCGACGCCGCCACGGTCGCCTTCTTCGCCGAAGGCTACGAAAAGCTCCGTGCCCGCCGCTAAATGATTTTTCTGGGACGGGGATTAAAGAATCATTTTGGTCCCCGCCGCCGCTGCGAGTGCGAGGCGGACAAAACGCCCCCGCTCGCGAACAGTTCTGTCACCTTGGCACCGCGCGCGGTGCACACCTGCAGTTTCGCAGCCATAATGGTGGCAAGACAACCAAGAGGGGAGCGAAATCCATGGCGCTGATTTATGTCGTTGAGGACGACGAGCCCATTCGTCGTGAACTTGCCGACATCCTTGCTCGTGCCGGTTTTGAGGTCGAGGCCTGCGAATCGTTTGAACATACCTCGCGCGATATTCTCGCCGCCGCGCCCGACCTGGTGCTGCTCGATCTCACGCTCCCTGTCAAAGACGGCCAGCACATCTGCCATGAGGTCCGTCGCGAATCCGAGGTCCCCATCATCGTTCTCACGTCGCGCACGACCGAGATCGACGAGGTCATGGCCATGACGCTCGGCGCGGACGACTTTGTTCCCAAGCCCTACAGCGCGCGCGTGCTTGTGGCGCGCATCAACGCACTGCTGCGTCGCACCGCGGCGGCAGGCGAGCGCAGTACACTTGTCCACAAGGGGCTGGAGCTCGACCTCGCCCGCTCAATGGTCACCAACACGCAAACCGGCACTAGCACCGAGCTCACCAAAAACGAACTGCGTATCCTCTCACTGCTTCTGAGTCGCGCGGGCAAGATTGTTTCGCGCTCGGCCATCATGCAGGACCTGTGGGACTCCGACGCCTTCGTGGACGACAATACGCTCACCGTCAACATCAACCGCCTGCGCACCACGCTCGAAAAAATCGGCATCAAGGGGTATTTGACGACGCATCGCGGCCAAGGCTATTCGGTCTAGGGGCCGGCTATGTCGTTTGGCAAGTTCTTTAAAGACTCGCTGCTTCCCGTCGCCGTGTGGACGTGCGGCGTGCTGCTGAGCTGCTTTGTGCTGACGGTCGCCGGTGCTTCGACATCTATTGTGGTCGTGGCGGTTGGCGTGTCCTTTATCTTTGGCATGCTGGGCATCGTGATCGAGTACGCACGCCGTCGTCGTTTTCTGCGCCAGCTGGAGCGTGCAGCAGAGGAGCTCGAGAGTCCCGCATGGGTGCAGGAGATGGTGCAATGCCCGACCTATGCCGAGGGCGAGCTCGAGTACGAGGTCTTGCGCCGGGTGGGCAAAGCCGCTTGCGACGAGGTTGCCGAAGGCCGGCGTCAGACCGATGACTATCGCGACTATATCGAGAGTTGGGTCCACGAGGCCAAGCTGCCTCTGGCGGCGGCTCACCTGATTTTGGAAAACCTGGACGGCAGCGAAGACGACCTGTCGCGCGTGGATGACCTGGGCCGCGAGCTGGCTCGCGTGGAGCGCTATATCGACCAAGCGCTCTACTATGCGCGCTCGGAAGTCGTGGAGCGCGACTATCTAATTCGCCGCTGGGATCTCAAGACCTTGGTGACGGGCGCGATTAAGGCCAACGCGCGCGAGCTCATCGCGGCGCACGTGGCGCCGGTGTGCGAGAACCTCGACTTTGAGGTGTTTACCGACGAGAAGTGGCTCGAGTTTATTCTGGGCCAGCTCATTCAGAACAGCATTAAATACGCGCGTGAGGACGGCGCGAAGATCATGTTTTCGGGCGCGTTGCTGGACGAGGGCCTGGCAAGCGAGCGCATCGAGCTTACCGTCGCGGACAACGGCTGCGGCGTGAGCGCGGCCGACCTGCCGCGCGTGTTCGAGAAGGGCTTTACCGGCGATAACGGCCGCACCACCAAGCGTGCAACAGGTATTGGCCTCTACCTGGTGGCGCGCCTGTGCTCCAAGATGGGCATCGACGTCACCGCAGCATCCGACTCCGGCGAAGGCTTTGTCGTCACGTTTGCCTTCTCAACCAACAAATTCCAATACTTTGAGTAGCCGGGCCGTCTTGCGGTGCGGACGGCTATGTTCCCGAACGTGAACTTAGCTAAGGCAACTGGCGCTATGTTTCCGAACGTGAACATAGCCATGAGGCTCAAATGAATCTCCCATAACAAAAACGTGCCATAAAAAACGTGCCGCCCAAACAAAACGTGCCGCCCCAAACGGGGCGGCACGCCATTTTTCTATCAGATAACTCGCTGAAGTACGGTGACGAAGGCGCAAGGCCGGGAGGGGTTATCAAAGCCGACATCCCGCAGCCGCGAAGCGGCGAGGACGTCGGCGTGATAACCCCGCAGGCCTTGCCCCGGCGGGAAGGAACCTACTTCACGACCAGGATGTCGCAGTCGGTGTTGCGTAGCAGGAACGTCGAAATCGAACCCAGGAGCGCATACTTGATCGAGGACAGGCCGCGTGCGCCGCAGAGTACCAGGTCGGGCTTGACCACGTCGAGCATCTCGTCTTTGAGCGTCTCGCGAATACGGCCGGCGCGAATCATGACCTCGACCTCGGGAATGTCGGGATTGGCCTTGGCCTCTTCGAGCTGCTTGGCGATGGAGTTCTTAAATGCCTCCTCTAGGCCGTTGACCAGATCGACCGGATAGGAACCGGCGCTCTCGAGTGCCGTGGAATCGATAACGTGGCCGATAATCAGCTTGGCGCCGTTGTTCGCGGCGACCTTGATGGCGCGTGCGAGCACAAAATCCTGCTGCTCAGTACCGTCGAGTGAAACAAATACCTTGGTGTAGCCCTCGTTCATGGTTTCCTCCTTGGTCTATCGCACGGGCGTGGGGCTCGTGCATCGGGCGGGCGCGGATGCGTGGCCGCCGGACACTTTATCTTGTTGCAGTTATACCCAAGGATTTGGGTTTGACCGCTCGCAATTCTGTGAACGGGCGAGTTTTTTGGTAAGGGTAGGCGCAGGCGCGCCGCCAACGGTTGATAATGGGACATCGCCCGCACCGTCCGCAGAACAATATCGGCGGGTGTCTAACGAGGGGGTCCCTTTGGATATCATTGAGCTTCTAAAATCTGCCTTCATGGGCCTGGTCGAGGGCATCACCGAATGGCTGCCTGTTTCGTCGACCGGTCACATGATCTTGGTGGACGAGTTCGTCAAGATGAACGTGAGCGAGACGTTCTGGAATATGTTCCTGGTCGTGATTCAGCTTGGCGCCATTTTGGCCGTCTGCGTTTTGTTCTTCTACGACCTCAACCCGTTTTCTCCCAGCAAGGGCAAGGAGGGCCGTCGCGACACCTGGGTGCTATGGGGCAAGATTGTGCTCGGCTGCATTCCCGCCGCGGCGATCGGTCTGCCGCTCAACGACTGGATGGAGGAGCATTTCTACAATGCTCCCGTCGTGGCGCTGGCGCTCATTGTGTACGGCGTGCTGTTTATCGTGATCGAGAACTGGCGCGCGAACAAGCGCGACCAGGCTGCTCTTGCCGGTTCGTTTGGTTCGCGTGCCGTGGTGGTGGGCGGACGCCCCGCCGGTGCGCATTTTGCCGCGCCCGCTGCGGCTGCCGCTTCAGACGATGACGATAACCTTGACTTTGGCTCCATCACTACGCTCGAGGATCTGAGCTGGAAGACCGCGCTGGGTATCGGTTGCTTCCAGGTGCTTTCGCTGATTCCGGGCACATCGCGCTCCGGCTCCACCATCATCGGCGGCCTGCTACTGGGCTGCACGCGCTCGGTGGCGTCTAAGTTCACGTTCTTCCTAGCCATTCCCGTCATGTTTGGTGCGAGTGCGCTCAAGCTGGTCAAGTACTTTATTAAGGGCGGCACGTTCGGCACCAACGAAATCGCCATCCTGGGCGTGGGCTGCGTCGTCGCCTTTGTGGTGTCGCTCATTGCCATCAAGTGGCTTATGGGCTTCGTGCGCCGTCACGACTTCAAGTGCTTCGGCGTCTACCGCATCATCCTGGGCATCGTGGTGCTCGCGTACTTCTTTGTCCTGGAGCCTATGCTCGGCTTGTAACTTGGTTGACGCTGCGCGGCGGCCAGGGCGACAACTTGTTATTCAAAGAGGGTGGCATGACCAAAAGGTCTATGCCGCCCTCTTTTCATGCCAATTTGTTCGCCCTGGCCGCCGCTCGCTGCTGCTGCCATGACATCGGCGGTTTCGTGATTGTCAATAGATTGGTGCAAAGCAACCTGACCCCAATGCACCAAATTCGCTGGGGCGGGCCTGACGGTGGCGCACGGAGTCGTGGTGTGATTTGCGTCGGTGTCCGCGCGGCTCGGTATACTGGTACGGCTCAAACTATGGCGCTGCCCGCAGGCGCGCCGTCCGTCAGATGAGGAGTCGCCCATGACCCAGCCCTTGCCCTGGGAAAAGAACGCCGCGGTACCCGTACCGCCCGCGCCGGAACCCGTGCCGCTCGATGCATACACCGCCCCCGCTGCGCCGGAGCCCGAGCTCGTTCCGCTCGACATCTACGACGCTCCCGCGCCGGCGCCCAAGCCCGCCAAACCGCTCGTCGACATCGACAGCCTTAATCCCGCCCAGCGCGAGGCGGTCCTGTCCACCGAGGGCCCGTTGCTGGTGCTCGCCGGCGCCGGCTCGGGCAAGACCCGCGTCTTGACCTTCCGCATCGCACATATGCTCGGCGACCTGGGTGTTAAGCCTTGGCAGGTTCTTGCCATTACGTTTACCAACAAGGCCGCGGCAGAGATGCGCGAGCGTCTGGCGGCACTCATTCCCAGCGGCACCCGTGGCATGTGGGTGTGCACCTTCCATGCTATGTGCGTGCGCATGCTGCGCGAGGACGCCGACCTGTTGGGCTACACCGGCCAGTTCACCATCTACGATGACGATGACTCAAAGCGCATGGTGCGCGACATTATGCAGGCGCTCGGCATCGAGCAAAAGCAGTTCCCCATCAACATGATCCGCAGCAAGATTAGCTCGGCCAAAAACGCCATGATCGGCCCCGAGGACATGCTCAAGAGTGCCGATAGCCCCAACGACAAAAAGGCCGCGCAGGTCTACCTAGAGCTGGAGCGCCGCCTGCGCGCCGCCAATGCGATGGACTTTGACGACCTGCTCGTGCGCGCGCTCGAGCTGCTGCGCACCCGCCCCGAGGTGCTCGACAAGTACCAGGAGCGCTTCCGCTACATTAGCGTCGACGAGTATCAGGACACCAACCACGTCCAGTACGAGATCGCTAACCTGCTGGCCGCCAAGTACCAAAACCTCATGGTCGTAGGCGACGATGACCAGTCCATTTACAGCTGGCGCGGCGCCGACATCACCAACATCCTGGACTTTGAGAAGGACTTTAAAAACTGCAAGACCGTCAAGCTGGAGCAGAACTATCGTTCCACGGGTCACATCCTGAGCGCCGCCAATGCCGTGGTGCGCCACAACTCGCAGCGCAAGGACAAGCGCCTGTTTACGGCCGAGGGCGATGGCGAGAAGATCCAGGCCTTCCAAGCGAGCGACGAGCGCGACGAGGGCCGCTGGATTGCCGGCGAGATCGAGAAGTTGCATGCCAAAGGCACGAGCTATGACGATATCGCCGTGTTCTATCGCACCAACGCCCAGTCGCGTATCCTCGAAGATATGTTCCTGCGCGCGGGCGTGCCCTACAAGATCGTGGGCGGCACGCGATTCTTCGACCGTGCCGAGATCCGCGATGTCATGGCCTACCTCAAGATGATCGTGAACCCGGCCGACGAGATGAGCGTCAAGCGCGTCATCAACACACCGCGCCGCGGCATCGGCTCCACCTCGATCCAAAAGATCGAGCAGCTGGCACGCGACAACCGTTGCTCGTTCTTCCAGGCTTGCGAGATCGCGTGCGCCGAAACCGGCATGTTTAGCGCCAAGGTGCGCAACGGCCTGTCGAGCTTTGTGTCGCTGGTGCGCGAGGGTCGCCGCATGGACGGCGAGCTCAAGGACGTCGTCGAGATGATCGTCGATAAGACGGGCCTGCTGCAGGCTTTCCGCGCCGAGGGCACCATGGAGTCCGAGAGCCGCGCCGAGAACATCCAGGAATTCCTGGGCGTCGCCGCCGAATTTGAGGAAACGCACGAGGATATCGAGGGCACGCTCGAGAGCTTGGAAGAGCTGCGCGCAGCCGGTGTTGCCGACGTGCCTGCCGGCGCCGAGCCCGTCGTGGTGAGCGCGCCCGCGCCCGAACCGGGGCCGTCCGCACCGGCATCCTCGTTTGAGGCACTCGTCGGCGCGCGCGATGCCGCAGGTTCCAATCCGCTCGATAGCCTAGCCGCCCCGGCGCTCTCGCCGCAGGATGCCCTGGCCGCCGCCATCGCGGGCAACGCGTATGCCGCGCCGACTGAGCTGCCGGCGGGTGCCGTGCATGCCGACGAGATCGAGCGCACCTACGGTCCGCTCACCTGTAAGGCATTGCCGGCACTCATGGAGTGGCTGGCCCTGCGCTCCGACTTGGATTCCCTGGCCGGCGAGACGCATGCCATCACCATGATGACCATCCACTCCGCCAAGGGTCTGGAGTTCCCGGCGGTGTTCGTGGCCGGCATGGAGGAGGGCATCTTCCCGCACGTGCACGACTTTGGCGGCAGCGATGACCCGGGCAAGCTCGAGGAGGAGCGTCGCCTGGCCTACGTTGCCATCACGCGCGCCCGCAAGCGCCTGTTCCTGACCTATGCGGCCACGCGTCGCACCTACGGCTCGACCTCTGCCAACCCACGCTCGCGCTTTCTCAATGAGATTCCGTTTGAGGATATCGAGTTTAGCGGTATCGGTTCTGCCGGTTTTGAAGGCACGGGCTGGGAGAAGCGCGGCGACCGTCACGGCACCTTTGGCTCGGGCATGGGTTCGGATATGTATGGCGGCAAGGTGTTTGGCTCGCATACGCGCTCGACCGGCGGTTCCGGTTCGCGCGGTGGATCGAGCTTTGACGATTTCTTTGGCGGCAGCAGCTACGGGACCGAGCGCCATCGTGGGGTCTCGCCCGACGCCGGCCGTGTTGCCTCGACCTTTGGCTCGGGCGCGCCGCGAGCCAAAAAGCCCTCGTCCAAGGTGTCCCCGACGGTGGAGCGCAAGGTCGATCGCGCCAGCGCATCGCAGGACTTTGCCGCAGGCGATACCGTGAGCCATAAGACCTTTGGCACGGGTACCGTGCTCTCGGTCGCTGGAGACATGATCGAGGTTCAATTCGAGAAGACCGGCCAGACCAAAAAGCTTATGAAGGGATTCGCTCCGATCGTCAAGCTGTCGTAATCTCGGCGGACCTGGGCGGGCGTATGGGGCAACATCGCCTGCTCGGGCAGTCCTGCGCAAGACGGAGGCCACATTAAGTGGCCTCCTTTGCGTGCGGAACTCGCGATCGATGTTGCCCCATACGCCCGCCCAGGTCCTTAAATAACGTTGCTTGCTGGCGTCGCCTTGCTCGTCCGCTTTTTGATCTGGAGAGCCGGGTGGGCTGATAGAAAAATAGATGTGAGTAGGGGCTCTCCCATTTGATGAGCGGGGGAGCCTCTTTATTGCGTTTGGATTGTTTCTTATGACTTTAGGGATTGAGCGTTTTATACGATTCAGTATAATTTCAGATAGATACTAAAATGTAACTGAAATGAAAAGGGTGATTGGACATGCTGCTAAATTGTCTCCCAAAAAGACTCTTCTCTTTAGAGCTCGCCATCGACCCGGAGCCAGTTGAGATGCAGATTCCTCGCATGTATCTTGAGCGGTATTCGCTTCGCTTGGCACGGCTTGGCATGTCTGAGCAGGGCCGTTTTATTGTTGCGGAACCTAAAGAACCGCCCAGTGTCATTTCGGCGCGAAATCTCGTCAATGCAGTGCTTACGTTAGATGCTCGTCCGGTGGCAATTTGCTGGGATGCTATGGATTTAGGTTTTATGCGCGCGCTTTCTTCGGAGGGAATCGCATATATCCGAGATGAGCGAAATGCGTTCCTGCCGTTTATCGGAGCCGTTATTTCCGATGAAGTGCTGGGTGCTTCTCCCGCTGCTCCGCTTTCGTCCCAATCTCAACGAATCGTCCTAAATCTCATTGCGGGACGATGGGTTGACTGCTCCGCCGGCGACCTAGCGCGTCTGTGTGGCAAAAGCGCGGCAAGCGTCAGCGGCTATCTTTCGGAAATCGCCGCTATAGCTCCTGGGTTGATTATGCGGGACGGCAAAAAGCGTATATTGTGTGACGCCGGGCTGTCGACCGAGACGTTGCTAGATGGGTTTGAGGACTATCTTCGCACGCCAGTTTTAGAGCGAATCCGGCTCAAGAAGGTTATCGAGAGAACAGAGCTACGTGCCGTTGATGCGCTGCTTTCCGGTGTGTCTGCCCTTAGCTATATGTCCGACCTTGCCCATGAAGACTCTGCTCCAACCATTGCTCTCGAAAAATATCAGCTAGAGGCCTTGAAAGAGCATATGGGCGACAGATGGCTGGAGGCTCAGTGGTACGAACCGGCGGCAGTTGTGATTGAGGTCTGGTCGTATCCCGTGGACGCGCCGTCCGATATTAGTTTTGACGCGACGGGTTTGCAGTGTGTCGACCCGTTTTCCTTATACGTTGCTTGCGCAAAAGCAGATTACAAAGAAGATCGTCTGCTCGACGCGGTCGAACAGCTCAGGAGGACGATATGTCAAAAGTGAGGGGAATAGAGCGATTTGCCGATGCCATGAGCGGCTGTAAAGGCGGTTACGTCCTTATTGGTGGAGGGGCCTGCAGCGTTCTATTTGACAATGAGGGCGATTCGTTTAGAGCTACTGAAGACTTGGATGTCGTCGTAATTGTTGATGGGAAAGGCGTTGAATTCGCCACTGCATTGTGGGCATTTATCAAAGCTGCCGGATATGAGACTGGAAAGGTCGGCGATGGAAGGTGCACTTACTATCGGTTCTGTTTGCCCGAAGGATCAAGGCAAGTCCTAGACTATCCCGGCCAAATTGAGCTATTTGCCCGACATCCTGATTTTGTGCTCGAAGATGAAACGAGCGAAGTGGCACCTCTTTCCTTTGACGGGGCCGTATCAAGTCTTTCGGCAATTATTCTCGACGATGGCTACTACGAATTTATCCGCGACAACGCAACGAACGTAGAGGGCATTACGTTGCTCGATGCGCTCCATATCATTCCCCTCAAGATGCGTGCACACATTGATATCAATAGGAGCTATGAAGAAGGGCGCCATTGCAACGATAAAGATCGACGAAAGCATCGCTCGGATATTGTTCGACTTGCGGGTTTGTTGCCGCCTTCGGCTCGCTTGGAGCTAATAGAGCAAATGAGGGCTGATGCCGGAGACTTCTTTGCGGACTTTTCTTCTTATGTAAATCGGCAGACCGATCGTAAAGAGAGAGCGCGTCTTCAGGACACATTATCGTTTCTCGAAAAGGTCTACCTATAGGCACCTTGATTCGTTATGTATGGCGAGGGGCTCTCCCGTTTGATGAGCGGGGGAGCCCCTTGTTGCTTTTTGATTGTCGTAACTAGCCAGAGGCTCGCCGGGATGGGACGCGGGGTTTGGTCGATCGCGAGTTCCGCACGAGCCGGAGAGCACTTAATGTGCTCTCCGTGCGAGCAGGACTGTCCGAGCAGGCGACCAAACCCCGCGTCCCATCCCGGCGAGCACTTGGGGACCGGTGGCCTACAGGTGGCTGATGATCAGTTCCATCTTGCCTTCGAGGTCGATGGAGCTGACGGTGCTCGGGGCCAGCAGGTGGCTTCCCTTGTGGACGGGGTCGCCGCAGACGGTGCCTTCGCCGTCGATGACCGATAGGCACATGAAGGGCCAACGCTGGTCGAGGGTCTTGCTGCCGTCGACGCGCACGCGATTGACGGTGTAGCAGGAGTTAGACTCGAGCTCGGTCACGCCGTCCACCTCGGGCGCGGTCACCGTGCCGTCGGTCGGAGCCTGAGCATCAAAGTCGATGCAGTCGAGGCTCTGCTCAATGTGCAGCGGGCGCAGGTTGCCGTCAGTGCCGGGACGGTCGTAGTCGTACAGACGATACGTCACGTCGCTCGACTGCTGCGTCTCCAAAATGAGCGTGCCGGTCTTGATGGCGTGCACGGTACCGGAATCAATCTGGAAAAAGTCGCCCTTGTGAATCGGCAACACGTTGAGCATGTCGTCCCAACGTCCTTCCTCGATCATTTGTGCGGCCTCGGCGCGGTCCTTGGCACGCTGGCCGACGATGATCGTGGCGTCGGGCTCGCAGTCCAGCACATACCAACACTCGGTTTTGCCCAGGCTACCGTTCTCGTGCTCGGCAGCGTACTCGTCGTTGGGATGAATCTGGATCGAAAGGTCGTCCTTGGCGTCCAGAATCTTAATGAGCAGCGGGAACTCCTTGCCCTCGCAGTTGCCAAAGAGCTCGCGATGCTCGGCCCACAGCCACGACAGCGTGTGGCCGGCATACGGGCCCTCCGCAATCTGGCAGTCGCCGTTGGGGTGGGCCGAGATGGCCCAGCACTCACCGATGGGGCCATCGGGAATGTCGTAGCCAAATACGGTTTCGAGCTGGCGACCGCCCCAGATCTTCTCGTGGAAGATCGGCGTCAGCTTAATCAAATCGGACATGTTCATACCCCCATTGTGTTGCGCGGGCGCTGCACAAAACAGCTCAAAGCGAGCGCCCGGATGACTACAAAAACCTATGCCAACGTTACGTTGTGCAACTCAAAGCGGTCGCCAACGTTGCGCGAGACCGAATACTCAAAGGCGGCGCCGCTGTCCAAAAAGCCAATCTGGGTGAGCTCGAGCAGGGGAGAGCCAGGCTTGGTGTCCAAGCGCTCGGCTTCTTCCTCGGTTGCTGCCACGGCGCGAATGGTACGGTGGAAGCTCGAAATCTTCAGCCCACATTGCTCGCGGATGAAGTGGTAGACCGATCCGTACAGGTCCTTCTTTTTAAGGCCTGGAATCAGCTCGAGGGGCATGTAGGTGTACTCGATAACGATGGGCTTCTCATCGGCCTGACGCACGCGCACGATGTGATAGGCAAAGTCATCCTCGGCAATTCCCAGCTGGGCTGAGATGTCCGCTGGTGGATTAACAATCGAGAAATCGTAGACCACCGAGGTCACCTTCTCCCCGCGGTGCTCGTACGAAAAGCCCTGGGCGCGGTCGTTCTTCCCCTGGAAAAACGCCTGGCCAGGAAGCCCCGCGGTGTCCTTAACGTAGGTGCCCGATCCGCGGCGGCTGGTAATAAGGCCTTCCTCGGTGATCTGCTCAATAGCTCGTTTGACGGTGATTTTGGAAACGCCGTACAGGTCACAGAACTCAACGACGGTGGGCAGCTTGTCGCCCGGTTTTAGTGCGCCGTCCTCGATGCTGCGGCGGATATCTGCAGCTATCGCCTCGTATTTGGGAATCATGGAACCTCCTTTCCGATATATATGAATGCATAAGTAAGTATAACCCCCAACAAGGCGTCCATATTACTTTTACCTAAGAAGTTCGAGAAAGAAAAAAGGAAAAGACGCTTTACTTATAAAATTAGAGCGCTATAGTTGTAGGCAACGAACGGAATCCTGCCGCACGGCGGGACCGACCGTTTGGGGACGGATTTGTTTTGGCGGGCTGGAAATCTGGATAACCGGTGCGCGCCCGCGCCGGATAACCCGCCAAGGCAAACCCGTCTTCAACCGGAAGCTCTAGAACGCGAAAGCGAGGACTTTGATGGCACAGTATCAGCTGCCCCGTGACTTCTTCTTTGGCGCCGCTATGTCCGGCCCGCAGACTGAGGGTCAGTGGAACCAGGGCGGTAAGCTCGAGAACCTGTGGGACACCTGGTCCATCCAGGATCTGGGTTCGTTCTACAACCGCGTTGGCTCTTATGCCGGCAATGACTTTATGGCAAAGTACCGGGAGGACCTTCGCATCTTGAAGGACTTGGGCCTGGACACCTATCGCACTTCCATTCAGTGGAGTCGTCTGCTCGATGCTGACGGCAACCTTAATGAGGAGGGCGCCGCGTGGTATCACGAGCTGTTCCGCGCCTCCCGCGAGGCCGGCCTGGAGCCGTTCGTCAACCTGTACCACTTTGACATGCCCACCTACCTCTTTAATCGTGGCGGCTGGGAGAGCCGTGAGGTTGTTGAAGCTTACGCTCATTACGCCGACGTTGCCTTCCGCGAGTTTGGCCAGGAGATCAAGTACTGGTTCACCTTTAACGAGCCCATCGTCGAGCCCGAGCAGCGCTATCAGGAGGGCGTGTGGTTCCCGCTGCTCCATGACTACAATCGCGCTCGCACCGTGCAGTATCACATCTCGCTGGCGCACGCGCTGGCCGTAGCCAACTACCGTCGCGCCTATGACGAGGGCGCTGTTCGCACCGATGCCAAGATCGGCATGATTAACTGCTTTACCCCGGTCTACACCAAGCAGAACCCCAGCGAGGCGGATCTCGAGGCCGTGCGTATGACCAGCGGGATCAACAATCGCTGGTGGCTCGACCTTATTACCAAGGGCGAGCTTCCTGCCGACGTGCTCGACAGCCTGGCCGAGGGCGGCGTCAAGCTCCCGTTCCGTGCCGGCGACCAAGAGATTCTCAAGCAGGGTGTTGTCGACTGGCTCGGTTGCAACTACTACCACCCCACGCGCGTTCAGGCGCCGGCGATCAAGGTTGACCAGTACGGCCTGCCGCACTTTGCCGACGAGTACGTGTGGCCCGACGCCGTTATGAACGAGTCCCGCGGCTGGGAGATCTACCCGCAGGGCCTCTACGACTTTGGCATGGACTGTGCTAAGAATTACCCCGATCTTGAGTGGTTTGTATCCGAGAACGGTATCGGCATCATGGATGAGTACAAGAACCGTGACGCCGAGGGGACCATCCAGGACGACTACCGCGTCGACTTTGTGCGTCAGCACCTTGAGTGGGTCGCCAAGGCAATCGCCGAGGGCGCTAAATGCCGCGGATACCACTATTGGGCCGTCATCGATAACTGGTCTTGGGCCAATGCCTTTAAGAACCGTTACGGCTTTGTCGAGGTCGATCTCATGGACGGCTACAAGCGCCGCCTTAAGAAGTCGGCAGCTTGGCTCAAGCAGGTCGCAACGACCCACGTGGTTGACTAGCGACCAGGCGAACGCCCAGACCGCGCGCCGCCGCGCGCAAAACATGGCACATCTGGTGGCAGAGGGCGACAGACCACCGTGCGCATAGGAAAAGGCCGGATTTGATAGTTAGGAGCAATCATGGCCAGTGACAACGGAAAGAGCTTCCTCGACAAGTTTGCCGAGGTCTCTGCGAAGGTGGGAAACCAGGTTCACCTGCGTTCCCTGCGCGATGCCTTCGCAACCATCACGCCGCTCTATATCCTTGCGGGTATCGCGGTTCTTATTAACAACGTCGTGTTCCCTCTGTTCCCGCTCGATGCGGCGGGCCTTGCTAACCTTCAGACCTGGGGTTCGGCAATTACGCTGGGCACCCTCAACGTCTCTGCCATTATCTTGGCCGGATTGATTGGCTACAGCCTTGCTAAGAACGAGCGCTTCGATAACCCGCTTGCCTGCGTGGTCGTCGCCATCTCCGCTTTCGTCATCATGATGCCGCAGCAGATCACTGCCACGCTTGCCGCCACGAGCCCGCTGCTCACCGACAAGATCACTTCTGCCGAGGTCACGGGCGCCCTTTCGACTGCCAACACCGGCACCAACGGTCTGTTCTCGGCTATTATCATCGCCCTGCTCTCCGTTACGCTCTTCATCAAGATCTCGGGCGTCGAGAAGCTTAAGGTCAAGCTGGGCGAGGGTGTACCTCCTGCGGTCTCCAACTCCTTTAACGTCATGATCCCGATGCTGCTCAACCTCTCGATCTTCGCTTTTGCCGCGGCCTTGCTCGCCGTGTGCGCCGGTACCGATCTGTGCACCATCATCTCCACGTGCATTTCCAACCCGCTCAAGAGCATCATGAACGCCGGTCCCTGGGCTGTTATCCTCATCTACACTCTTGCAAATCTGCTGTTCTGCGTCGGTATTCACCAGTCCACCATCTCTGGCGCTACCGTCGAGCCGATCCTGACCATGCTCATCGTCGACAACATGGCTACCTTTGCCGCCGGTGGCACCATCCAGCCCGACCACTACATGAATATGCAGATCGTCAACAGCTTCGCCCTTATCGGCGGCTCGGGCTGCACCCTCATGCTCCTGCTTGATACCCTCCTGTTCTCCAAGAACAAGGCCTCCAAGACCGTTTCCAAGATGGCTATCCTGCCTGGTCTGTTCAACATTAACGAGCCGGTCATCTACGGTTACCCCATCGTGTACAATCTGCCGCTCATGATTCCGTTCGTGCTTCTTCCCGACCTGTTCATCGGCATCACCTATGGCTTGACCTGCGCGGGTATCATCAGCCCCTGCATTGCCCAGGTGCCTTGGACCATGCCTCCCGTCATCAACGCCCTGCTTGCCACGGGCTTTGACTGGCGCGCTGGCGTGTGGCAGGCTCTCGAGCTTGTCATCGGCATGGCTGTCTACCTGCCCTTTATGAGGATTTCTGAGAAGGCCGTCGCCAAACAGGAAGCGCTTGCCGAGCAGAACGCCTAAACGTAGCTTTCTCTTCCATCGTTGCGGGTGCCGGCACGCGGCGCCGGTACCCGCGGCTCTCCTCCTGCGTAAAGACACAGGGGGTGGGTACAGTAGCCGCAAGGAATAAAACCAGTTGTCGTCTGCGCGCCGCGCAGTTATAAGGAGGAAACCATGAAGAAGATCATGCTTTGCTGCAATGCCGGCATGTCCACGAGCCTGCTGGTCCAGAAGATGCAGTCCGAGGTCGCGAACCGCGGTCTGGACATTGAGGTCGAGGCTCGCCCCATGAACGAGGCCCACGATCACCTGGACGAGTGCGATATCTTGCTGCTCGGCCCGCAGATTGGCTACACCAAGGGCGATTTTGAGAAGGAGGCCGCCGGTCGTTTTCCGGTCGAGGTCATCAACATGGTCGATTACGGCCGTATGAACGCCGCCGGCATCATCGACCACTGCATCAGCGTGATGGGCTAGGTACGGCACATGGAGGATATGAACGATCTGCAGATGACCTGTTTCGAGATCATCAGTTATGTCGGCACCGCCAAGAGCATGTACGTCAATGCCGTACAAAAGGCCAAGGAGGGCGATTTTGACGCCGCCGAGGAGCTTATTAAGCAGGGCGACGAGGCTTACAACGGTGGTCACGATGTCCACATGGGGCTCCTTAAAAAGGAGGCCAATGGCGAGCGTAACGGCGAGGCCCCGCTGATTCTGCTGCATGCCGAGGACCAGATGGCCGGCACCGAGACCATGCGCGTCATGGCAACGGAGCTCATCGAGGTCCACAAGCAGCTGCAGGCGTTTAAGGCCTAGCCGGCGTTATCGCCGCGACGGACCGTGCGGTCCAACAGACAAGACAGTCCCTTTCATGGGCGCCGGGAGCCTCCGCCTCCCGGCGCTTTTATATTTGGCTGGGATCTTGCACGACCTGTTGGCGGGCTTCGCGTTTTCCCAGATAAAACCTGCCAAAACAAACCTGTTTCTTTCTGGCGGCTTTTGGGCTGGGGAGCGGTACCATACTCATAATGTTTAAACGAGAAAGGCGGGCTCCCATGGAACCTAAGCAGTACTACATCGGCATCGACGTCGGCGGCACTTCGGTTAAGGAGGGCCTGTTCGACGAGGACGGTAACCTGCTGGCCAAGGCCAGCGTGCCCACGCCGCCTATCGTTGACGCCGCGGGCTTTGCCGCGGTGACCGAGGCTATCGACCAGGTGGTCGCCAAGGCGCAGATTCCGCGTGCCTTTGTGGCGGGCATTGGCCTGGCCGTCCCATGCCCCATCCCGGCGTCGGGCGATGCCAAGGTCAAGGCCAACATTGCCATTAACCTGCCCGAGCTTAAGATTGCCATCCAGCAGCACTGCCCTGACGCGGTCGTTAAGTACGAAAACGATGCCAACGCTGCTGCCATGGGCGAGGCCTGGCTCGGTTCTGCCAAGGACGTACAGAACGTGGTGATGGTTACCATCGGTACCGGCGTGGGCGGCGGCGTTATCGTCAACGGCGACGTGGTGTCGGGCGTTGTGGGCGCTGGCGGCGAGATTGGCCACATGTGCCTGAACCCGGCTGAGGAGCGCACCTGCGGCTGCGGCGGCCATGGCCACCTGGAGCAGTATTCCAGCGCCACCGGTGTGGTGAGCAACTACCTTGCCGAGTGCAAGAAGGCGGGCGTCGAGCCCATCGAGCTCACCGGCCCCTCCGATTCCAAGGATGTGTTCCAGGCCTGCCGCGAGGGTGACAAGCTTGCGCTGGCCGCGGCCGATACCATGGCCGATTATCTCGGTCGCGCTCTGGCGCTTATCGCCAACGTGGTCGACCCCGAGATGTTCCTGATCGGCGGCGGCGCCTCCGCCTCGGCCGACGTCTACCTTGATGCGGTTCGCGAGCACTTCCAGCACTATGCGCTTTCCGCTTCGCGCGAGACGCCCATCAAGGTCGCTTCGCTCGGCAACGACGCCGGCATCATCGGCGCCGCCTACGTAGCCCTGCGCGCCGCCGGTAAATAGCTGGTGCAAGGGGGTCAGGTTACTTTGCACCAACACGGTGCAAAAGGGACGGTCTTGGCCCCCATGCCTGCCCCAAAATATGCCGTGGCCCTTCCGTCTGCGAAGGCTCGGCATCGGCGTGCTACCATAGCTACGTCTAAGTACACATATCAAGTGGAGGATATCCATGGCAAACGTTCTTGTCTTTGGTCACCAGAACCCCGATAACGACGCCATCATGAGCGCCGTCGTCCTGTCCCAGCTGCTCAACCAGGTTGAGTATGCCGGCAACACCTACGAGGCTTGCGCTCTGGGCCAGCTTCCGGCAGAGTCCGCCAAGCTGCTCGCCGACGCCGGCATTGCCGAGCCTCGCGTGATCGAGTCCGTCGAGGCCGGTCAGCTCGTCGTCCTCACCGACCACAACGAGTCCGCCCAGTCCGTCGCCGGCCTTAAGGACGCCACGGTCTTTGGCGTCGTCGACCATCACCGCATTGGCGACTTCGAGACCGCCGGCCCGCTGCACTACATCTGCCTGCCCTGGGGCTCCAGCTGCACCATCGTCACCAAGCTCGCCGGCGTGCTCGGCGTTGAGCTTTCCGACGTCCAGGCCAAGCTGCTGCTCTCGGCTATGATGACCGATACGCTCATGCTCAAGAGCCCCACTACCACCGATGTCGACCGCGCCGTCGCCGCCAAGCTCGGCGAGCAGGTGGGCGTCGACCCGGTCAAGTTTGGCATGGAGGTCTTCCTCACCCGTCCGTCCGGCTCCTTCACCGCAGCCGAGATGGTCGGCAACGACATCAAGATGTTCGAGCCCGCCGGCAAGAAGCTGCTCATCGGCCAGTACGAGACCGTCGACAAGAGCCGCGCGCTCGGCATGATCGACGAGATTCGCGAGGCCATGCGCGCCTACGCCGCCGAGAAGGGTGCCGACGGCATCGTCCTGTGCATCACCGACATCATGGAGGAGGGCTCGCAGGTCCTGCTCGAGGGCGAGACCGAGGCTGCCCAGAAGGGCCTGGGCATTGCCAACGAGCACGACGGCGTCTGGATGCCGGGCGTCCTCTCCCGTAAGAAGCAGGTCGCTGCCCCCATCATGGCCGCCTGCTAGGTTCTTTTGACCTAACACCGACGACCGGACCGCGGACGCCCCGCGCTCCGGTCGTTTTTTGTGCGCGGGGCCGTGTTGTCTATTGGACAGGCGTGCCCGTGCCGTTGAGCAAATAATGTTCAACCTGTGGTTCCGCTTTTCGGCCACGCCTGCGCGCTTATCGTGCAGGGTAGGCTAGATGCATGCGTAATACGTTAGAGCGCGGCGCCGCCATTTGGGCGGGCCGTGCTTTTTTAAGACGGGAGCCTTCCCGTGAAAGGAGCCGCCCATGGCAGCACCCGAGCAGCTGTTCAACGTCCGTGAGCGCAAGCGTTTTGAGCGCCACGACATTTGGGAGCGTATTGCCGAGAACGGCACGATTTCCGCCGCGGTTATGGTCTTCGCCGCCATCGCCGCCGTCATTTGCGCCAATACCGATGCCTACGAGGCCATCCATCACTTTTTGGAGACCCCGCTGTATGTGGGTCTTGGCAACCTTACGGCCGGTCTCACCGTTGAGCTTTTCGTCAACGACTTCCTCATGGCGATTTTCTTTTTGTTGGTGGGCATTGAGCTTAAGTACGAGATGACGGTCGGCGAGCTCAAGAATCCGCGTCAGGCCATGCTTCCCATGCTGGCGGCCGTGGGCGGCGTCGTCGTTCCCGCCTGCATCTACCTGATCTTTAACCATGCCGGCGCGCACAACGGCTGGGCCATCCCCATGGCAACCGATATTGCCTTTGCGCTGGGCGTGCTGTCGCTTTTGGGCAATCGCGTGCCCAACGGCGTGCGCGTGTTCTTCTCGACGCTCGCCATCGCCGACGACCTCATCTCCATCGCCGCTATCGCCATCTTCTATGGACAGAGTCCCAATCCGTTTTGGTTGGGCGCCGCCGCGCTTGTGACCTGCGCGCTCGTGTGGCTCAACAAGACGCAGCATTACCGCCTTGCCCCGTATTCAGTACTGGGTCTGCTGTTGTGGTTCTGTATGTTCAAGAGCGGCGTACATGCCACGCTTGCTGGCGTCATCTTGGCCTTTACCATCCCGGCCAAGTGCGGCGTCAAGCTCGATAGCCTCACCGATTGGCTGGGCGAGTGCCTGCCGTTGCTCGACGACCGCTACGACGACGAGGCACACATCCTGGGCCAGCACGACTTTACCGTCTCGACCACCAAGGTCGAGCGCGTCATGCACCGCGTGACCCCGCCGCTCATCCGCATGGAGCGTCTGATCTCCACGCCGGTCAACTTTGTGATCCTGCCGATCTTTGCGTTCGTGAACGCACAGGTTCGCCTAGTGGGCGTGGACATGAGCACGCTGCTCACCGACCCGGTGACGCTCGGCGTGTACTTTGGCATGCTGCTGGGCAAGCCGATTGGTATCTTTGGTATGACGTTTGCCCTGGTTAAGCTTAGGGCCTGCGAGCTGCCGCGCAATGTCAACTGGCACATGATTGCCGGTGTGGGTATTCTGGGCGGTATCGGCTTTACCATGTCGATCCTCATTAGCGGCCTTGCCTTCCCGACGGCCCAGTTTGAGGTTCTGGCCGCAAAGGCCGCCATTCTTGCCGGCTCTGTTACCGCGGCCGTGCTGGGCATGATCTACATGAGCGTGGTCTGCAAGCATCCCGCGCCCAAAGACGAGTAAGAGCGCGAAAACCGGCTCCAGAACCGATTCGGGCGCGTTCAAAATGCGGATTCGGGCGGTGCTTGCCGCCTGCCAGACACGCCAGTGGTCAAAAAACGCCGTTTGTGAGTACTGTCACAAACGGCGTATCATTTTAGGTGCGGAAAATAATGAACAAAGTTATAAGAACTGTACGTTAATGAGTGACCATCGACTTCCAATTTGGCGCTAGCTGACGGTGATTAGGAAGTTTCAAGGTAGCGCGCAGAGATGTGGTGTAAGAGGCGGGGCATGCCCCGCCTCTTCTCTTTCTTGAAAGGGAGGGGACACCGC